>JBAZUJ010000002.1:0-792026 GCA_041661485.1 Chitinophagaceae bacterium | reverse complement strand
AAAGTCAAAGTGTAGGTCTTATTCGCTGAGTCTGTCGTAAACGTGATCGTCCCATCCTTCGCACCGCAATATGTAGGGTCGGTAAAGGTGAAATTATCAAGCTTAGGTATCGCACGGGTGATAACCTCAATCCTTTCTCTTTCACTTTCACAAAGTTCACCTGTTATCTGGCTTACATAATAATATTTAGAGCCGGCAGCAAGCACATTAGGTGTCATTGTTGTACCAGGTGAACCTCCGGTTGCTGCACTATAGAACAATAAACTTGAACCCGGACTAGCTGTAGCTGCTGCCGATAAAGGCGCTGCTGCATCATATTGACAATAATATAGTGGCGTAATGACTTTTGGCTTTAACGGATTGGCAATCGGATCAATCGTTATTACAACAGGTGGTATAGGACACAATGTACTTATTGCAGTAGCAGTATAGGTTATCGGGACAGTTCCTGCTGTAGCAGTTGTACGGGAACCAATAGTATCACTCAAGCCAGTAGTGGGCGACCATTTCCATTGGTAAAAATCTCCACCCACAATGTCGATTTTTACTGTTTTACCATTACAGGCTTTAATTGTATCGCCGGACAGAAAAACTTTTCCGCCGGCATTCAGCGACGGCTTTAAGTCTTCAAATGCAGAATCTACATCTGCCTCACTCAAAACATAGGCATATGAAAGCTGTGTACTATCTCCTGCGCGAAGAGAGTCAATTTTAAAAACAATACCAATACCTACATCACTTCTATAGTTACTATCCACTTTAAAGATGGCATTCGTAGCACCATTTCCACTATAGAGCTGACTTAAAGAATCACTCGGACTTAACCCACCCCTAAGGATATATGGTTTTGCCCGACAATCTCTTGAGGCAAGCCCTAAATAAGCTTTGATAGAAGATATACCGATACCAGTTACTAAAGTTTTATTATTAGGGCTTGGTAAGGCATATACAATCTTATTATCCGTGGTAAATTCTAAACCGCCTCCTGGAGTTGCCTGTTCATTATCAGGATCTACCGTACGATCGTAATAGAAATTATAAATGGTAGAAGCGGAAGTATTTTTTATTTTTACTGTCGTAGTAAAATACAGTTTGGTTTTTTTCAGTCTAGTTACAGCTGTAATCTTCAAGCCTCCGAGGGTTCCTTCCCAAGTGCCTTCTTTAATATCACCAACACTCGTATAAGTAGTCATTGCACCGGTTAATCCACCCGTGTAAGAAGTTCCTGTAGGGAAGCGCCAGGCTCTGGCCCAGACCTCGCCCAATTGCATATCCCAACCTTCCTGAGGTGTGCCGGGTAAGAAATAATCGCCGATGTAATTAGGTGTACCTAATGTCCAGCCATCTTTATCCGGATCTGCCACAAAACCTAATAATGCTCCCACACCTCTGGGATGATATCCAGTAGGTGCATTATTATCTGTTCCAAAAGAACCGTTTGTAGCAATCCCAACTTCAACATAATCTCCTTGTAAAAAGACTTCAGTCCCTACTAATTGTGCGATAGAATTTTTGCTTGACAAAACTGTTGCTGTTAACATCAGAAGAGAAAAGACACGTAAAATTTGTTTCATAAAATGATTTAATTAAAAAATAACTTTAACAGACGGTTTTTTAGAATAACAAGTTTACGAAAAAATCGCATACTTGCAAAATAAATTTACCGCCCAAAATCATCTTATAGACACCAATTTTCCACGAAAAGTTGGGTAATTATACTAACCAAAATCAAGGTTTCGATAATATTATTTTAATCACAACATCTTGTTCACTCATTTAGTTAACATACAATCTTGTGAATCATTCATGATATCATTAAATACTCCCTGTCCTGCCGCCGTCTACCGGAATGCTGGTACCATTGACATAAGCTGCAGCCGGTGAGGCCAGAAAAGCGACCATAGCAGCAATTTCCTCAGGCAAACCAAAACGTCCGGCCGGAATTTCAGCCAGCATCTCCTGCGTCACTTCGTCTTTTTCTATACCGGACTTTGCAGATTTATTTTCGATGATAGCACTAAGACGGCCTGTGGAGGTCGCTCCCGGCAAAACATTATTTACAGTAATTCCGAAGGTGCCCAATTCGTTGGCCATTGTTTTGGCCCACGAAGCCACCGCTCCACGAATGGTATTGGAAACACCCAAACCTTTAAGCGGAATTTTGACAGAAGTGGAAATAATATTGATAACACGGCCATAGCCCGCCTCTTTCATAGCTGGCAAAACCAAACCTGTGACAATATGATTGCAAATAAGGTGCTGATTGAAAGCCTGTAGAAACGCATCAGTTGTAGCTGTGTTGGCTGGTCCTGCGGCTGGTCCGCCCGAATTATTTATCAGAATATGTATTTTGTTAGCGGCAACAAAATCACTTACAACTGTGCGAACCTGCTCAGGATTGGAATAATCTGCAACAAGATATTGATGCTGCTGACCTTTATCTGTAGCCAGGGTTTTGACAGCCTCTTTCAGGGCAATTTCGTTGCGGGCTATCAGTGTGCAATTTGCACCTAAATCGGCTAATGACTGCGCGGAAGCCAATCCTATTCCTTGTGTACTACCTGCTATCAGGGCATTTTTACCGGATAAATCGAGTGATATCATAGACTAAAATTACTATAGATTTAAGAAAATTGTTGGAACATAAATTATGCTGAAGCCAAAGCTTTGTAGATATTACAGCACCGTTTTATAAACGAAACTACCGCCTTTCTGCAAAAAAATCTCTCATCAGCTGAGCGCATTCCTGCTCTAAAATGCCATAGGATAATGATGCTTTCGGATGAAAAGGATTCTGAGTACCAACCGTTTTTTTGTAGCCGTTTTTTGGGTCGGAAGCACCAAAAACAATACGGCCAACTTTACTCCAGTATATTGCTCCTGCACACATCAGGCAAGGTTCGAGCGTCACATACAAAGTTGCTTCCATCAGATATTTTGCGCCTAAAGTATTGCAGGCTGCTGTGATGGCAATCATCTCTGCGTGAGCTGTGCTGTCGGCCAACTGTTCAACCTGGTTGCTGCCACGCCCTATAATTTTATCGTTCCAAACCACAACGGCACCTACCGGCACTTCTCCGGCCTTATAAGCATCCTGTGCCAATCGCAAAGCCTCCTTCATAAAATGAGTATCATCCAGCATTTCTATTCTTTGTTTTGGGTATCGATTATGATAGTTACCGGGCCATCATTCAGAAGACTCACTTGCATATCGGCGCCAAAGATACCTTTCGCAACAGGTTTACCCAAAAGGAAACTCAATTTTTCACTGCAATATTCATACAATGGAATGGCTTTATCTGGTCGGGCAGCTTTTATAAAAGAAGGGCGATTACCTTTTTTGGTGGAAGCTATTAAGGTAAACTGACTAATAAGCAAAAGCTCGCCATTAACGTCAGTAACAGATTTATTCATCAACCCATTCTCATCAGAAAAAATTCTCATTGCTGCAATTTTAGTGCAAAGCCAATCTGCATCAGCCTGAAGGTCATTTTCATCAATACCAATTAAGACCAAAAGACCTCGGTCGATCTGCCCGCAAACCCGTCCATCCACTGAAACATTTGCACCGGCAACCCTTTGAATCACTGCTTTCATTTTAACACCTGAATGATTTTGAGCAACTAAAGTAGGTATATCGAAGCGTCCTACGCAACAAAAATATCATACAGCAGCAATCCACCGGAAATAATACAAATAATGGAAACCAGATTTTTGAGCTGCTTGCGTCTTACCTTAAGCCGGGAAACAATATTTGCTCCAAATTTTGCGTAGCAATAGAGGATAATAAATGCACCCAACATATTGGCCAGAGAAAATAAAATAAGAGCAACAATATCTGTTTGAAGCAAATCTTTTTTAATCAAAATGATACCCCAAAAAAACCAGAAAGGAATTTGCTGAGGATGAATGAAGATGGACCAATAACCACGGCGGATAAGATTTTGCTGCATGACGGCTTCTGAGCTTTTACGCTCGAAAAGTCCGGCAAAACCAATAATAAATAGAAAAGCAACCGACAAATATTGAGCGACAGAAATAATAATCGGGTAATCCATCAGCATCTTTAAACCATACAAAGAGAAGAAACTGTATACACCTTCCATAAATAATGTCATTCCAATAAAAAGGCACAATTTCAGCGGCTTGCCCTGTCCTGAAATTTCAATGATAGACAGGTTAATATTATTGACCATCACATACCCAATCAATCCTATAAAAATCCCGATAAAAAATATCATTCCGAAGCCTACGCGTTTTTGTTTGTGATAGTTTAACTTAAATTCAAAAATAGATTTTAAAAACCACGGCCAATGTATTCATTATGTGAAATAATTTTTGCAGGTTCGATAAAGAAATAATATTACCAGAGATTATTCTAAATAATAGATTACCAAAGAAATGAGATCTTACATTTTGCCGCTTTCCTCAAATTATTGATTTCAAAAACCTATCTTGGCATAGAATTTGAAATAGAAAACAGACAATAGGGTGAAGGTAATATGATTGGAATCCGGAGTATCGTTTTAATATGTATTTTGGCATTGAGCATTAATGTTGATGCCCAAACCATAGATAGCAATATAAAAGACAGCGCTGCTCAACAGTCCATAGATAAAAAACTTCAAAAAGAGGCTGAGAAGATTACAGAACAGGCTATTCGAAAATCAGCTGACAGTGCAGTAAAATCTTTTGTCGATTCTTTATTATCGACATTCATTCCTGACACTAATTCCAAATTTAAACCCGGCAAAAAATCAATTCGAGGAATTATCCGCGATTTAAATACCGGCGAAGGAATTCCCTTTGCGCAGATTTTAATTCCACAATCGACAATTGGCACAAGTGCAGAACTGGATGGTACTTTTGTATTCGAATATAATGATACTCCATCAGACAGTTTATTGATAAGTGCGCTGGGTTATAAAAAACTATATCGAAAATTTGACACAAGCCTCCTTGAGAATATTGTTGAATTCGAACTTTCAAGGTCTGACAATTTATTGCGGGAAGTGATTATCAAACCTGGAGAAGATCCTGCAGTAGCTTTAGTAAAAAAAATCATCAAGGCGAAGCCACAAAACAATCCTGACAAATACGGCAATTATAAATACGAACTGTATAATAAGCTGGAACTGGACCTTGTGCGTATGACAAGGGAACAATTCCAAAAGCTTCCCATGATGAAACCCTTTGGTTTTATATTCAATAATGTGGATTCCTTTTCAGAAAAAAAACCATTTCTCCCGGTTTTTCTAACCGAAACATTATCTGATTATTATTTTCAGCGGCATCCCAAAAAGACAAAGGAAGTGGTGAAAGCCAGCCAGGTAAAAGGAATTGAAAACGAAAGTGTAACTCAGTTTCTTGGTGGGATGTATCAGCAAATCAATATGTACGATAATTTTATCGACATATTCGGGAAACAGTTTGTAAGTCCCATCAATGGCAATGCACCGTTCTATTACAAATACCAGATCAAAGACACCCAATTCGCCTACGGCCAAAGGATCATCCTTGTACAATTTGCCCCAAAACGTGATGCTGAAAATTGTTTTACCGGTGATTTTTGGGTAGCCGATTCTGTTTACGCCATACAGCGAATGAGTCTTGATATTTCGCCCAATGCCAATATCAATCTGGTGAACAGGGTAAGCCTTTACCAGGAATTTGCTCCGGTAGGCGATTCGCTTTGGTTCAACGTGAAAGATAAGTTTATCGCAGATTTCACTATTCCTTACGGAGGAAAAAAAATCCCCGGTTTCATCGGACGAAAAACAACTTCCTACAAAAGCGTTTTGCTAAACGACAGTACTGTCGCGCAATTTGTGAACAATAAAAAGTTGAAGCCTGATGTAATAGTTGAAGATGGTGCGCGTGCGAAAGATGCAGATTATTGGAGCAACGCACGCCACGATTCTTTAAACAAAAATGAGAAAGCCATTTATTCAATGATTGATACTTTGAATACAATGCCCATCTTCAACAGAACGAAAAATACCATTCTTTTTCTGAGTAAAGGAACGCAGAATTTCGGACCGTTCGAGTTCGGACCTTATTGGTCTGTATTCAACCGAAATCCGATTGAAGGTAACCGCTTCCGGTTTTCAATGGGAACAAATCCAAAACTTTTCAAGGATATTTACCTGAACGGCTACGCAGCTTATGGCACGCTGGACCAGCGTTTCAAATATAAAGTATCCGGTTTGTTTTTATTGGAAAGACACCCTCGGCATCGCATATATGCTTCCTACAGCAGCGATATCGACAGAAGCATCAGCTATTATTCTGAAGCGGCTACAGATAATTTCCTGAGCAATTCTGTCCGCAAACGTTATCTGCCATTCAAACTTGCTTTTGTAAAAAATGCCCATCTTGAGCATTACAAAGAATATTACAATGGCTTTAGCCACGAGTTTACTTTTATCCGGAGAGAATTTGCGCCTTATACACCTTTACCTTCATCCACCATTTTTAAAAATCTGGACGGTAATCCATCAGCCGATGTTGTAAGCACCGAGCTGGGAATGAAAGTCCGCTTTGCCTACAAAGAGAAATTTCTGGAAGGAGATTATCATCGCCTCAGCCTCGGCAGCAAATACCCAATCGTGTCGTTACGCGTGGCCTTTGGATTGAAGAATGTTTTGAACAGCGGATATGATTATCAAAAAGTAACCCTGAATGTTTCTGACATTTTACGTTTGCCGCATTTGGGCACCATCACTTATAATGTCTTCGCCGGTAAACATTTTGGCGTATTGCCCTACCCGCTTCTGGAAGTACATCCGGGAAACGATTATTATTATTACAGCCCATTTGCTTTCAGTATGATGAACCGTTTTGAATTCCTTAGCGATACATATGCCGGAGTAATGTTTGAGCATAATGTAGGTGGAGGATTGTTCAATTATGTTCCTCTTTTAAAGAAAATAAAATTCCGGCAGTTCTGGACGATTAAAACAGCAATCGGCCGGCTTTCAGATGAGAACAAGGCGCTAAATCTGAATAAAGGTTTTGAATTTAAAACACTGGAATCGACTCCCTATGTAGAAATAGGAACCGGAGTAGATAATATTTTTCAATTATTCCGCATAGACTTCGTTTGGCGTGTGGCGCCTGCCCCGCTGGCGAATGAACCACTTGAAAAACGGTTCGGAATTTTCGGAAGTTTCAGGGTTGCTTTTTAATAGGCACCAATATTCGTTGAGCCACTTTTGTCATCCAGATTATTACCATAAAAAGGAGCTGCACCGGCATTGATGGCAGGCGATCCTGATTTCAAACGGAAATTCCATTTTTCGGTATCTTCAAACAATGGATCCTGCAAAAATTTGCAACCCGGGAAAAATACATTCGCATTCACACTTTCCGCTTTTATAAGGCAATTTTCAAACTGAACCAAAAACGGACCTGATCCTTTACTGTTGCAAATCAGTTCGTCTTTCAAGGTGCCATATATAATACAGTTGCGCACGCTGGCAGTTAATGAACCGGGAATAAAACCAGTCTGGCTTGTATCCAGGTAATTGAGCAATGACATAACAGGCGCATCAGAATGGCTGACAAACCGGGTTCCGTAGGTTACAAACGTACACTGGTCAAATTCAAAATTTCCACCCTGGAAAACACCCACATTTTGTGCACCACAATTATTGATTAAAGTGTTGCGCATCCTCACTTTTCCACCAAAACTCAACAAGCCATAACCGATAGAATTCTGAATAACACAGTTGTCAATTTGCACACCATCTTCCGGTCGGGTGATGGTTGGGTTATTATCTACCTGGATAACAGCCGGCTGAACATAAGCCTGATTTCCGTTGGTAAAAGTTAGTATTGTTGAGGCACCCGCATTTTTAATGACGGTCCATTTCAACTTATTATTTTTACTGTCTTGCGTAAAGTAGATTCCCCCCCATTCTCCCGGCAAATCGAGGTAAGAAAAATAACTGCGATCAATCCGGTCGCTCTGAAAAATAACACTATCCGTTTTCGTACCGTTTATAATTAATGTCCCTTCTATAAACAAACGCGAATTCGGATGAACATAAATCCTGCAACCCGGATTAATTGTAAGGGTTTGGTTTTTGGCCACATTGGGGTCGTTCAAAATAACGTAAGGCAAAACATTATCCCAGGTTTGTGTAGCGATACTGTCGTTGATTCCACCCACAATATATCTTGCATTTTGCCCGAAAGCTACCAGCGGCACCGAAAATTCTTTCCCGTTTAAAGTGGCTATCAGTTTGTCTTCAACAATAAAGGGAGATAGTGCAGAGTTTGGGTCAATTGTGACTGTGCTGTATACATACATACTATCGCGTGGGGCGAGCTCCTGGTCTTTTACATCGCTTCCGGATATACCATTCACATTAATTTTAAACGGCGAAGCATTACCTTTTCCGAGGCGCACACTGCTAAGGGTAACGGGTTGATTTTGTTCGTTATAAATTTTTATCTTGTAAGTGGCGCTGCCTAATGAAGTAAAAACAGTGTCGAACAATAATGTATCTGCAGAAAATCTTAAAGCACCGCCATTCGTCAGCAATTGTGTTTTTTTGCATGAACTGCCGGTCATCATTAACAAAGCAAAACATACCACTGACAAAATTTGAAGAAAACGCATATTGAAATAATAATATTGGGCGAATTTAACGGATTTAATTGGCACTCCAGATGGATTATATAAACGCAACAGGCTGTGAATTGTTGTTTGTTATTAAATATTCAAAAAACATAAGTGTATATTTGCGCAAATATTTAAGACAATGAAAAAAATTATTTACACTTCTGTTGCCCTTCTTTTAATGGGCTTTACTGTATTGCCGGCTTGTAATAAGCTGAAAGAACTGGCAAAAGTCAACCTTACGTTTGATAATGCAAAAGGTGAATTCGACATACCTGAATTAACCGCTATTGGCGAAGTAAACCTGGGCACAGCAGACACTTACATCAACCTGGATAGTCTTATCAAAGCAGAAAACAGCGAAGTGAGCGCCAATAATATCCGCTCTGTGCATATGAAATCCTGCACCTTGGTATTGACAAACGGTACTGCAATTAATAATTTTTCCGCGCTGGAATCGTGCAAACTCGAAATTAAATCCAATAAAAAATCAGATTATGTCCAAATGGCATCCGTAATAAATAATCCTGATGTGGAAGCCTACGCGCTTGAAATGCCTGTGGACCAATCCATCGAACTGAAAGATTATTTCCTGAATGCAAATGTCTTTACCATCAAGGTGTCGGGCAAAAACCGTAAAATGACAACGCAATCGCTTCATTGCACAGTACAATTGAAATATACGCTGGAGGCTGGTTTATAATCATCCCCGCCTGAAGAGAAAACCTCAGAACTACACTTCTGAGGTTTTTTATGCCTGTACTTCATCAGGCAAACACTTCTATTGTTTGGAGAATTTAACGGAGTATGATTTGTTTTCTGTTTTAATTTCCAGAAGGTAAATACCCGCAGGAAAAGATGAAATATCCATTTTATTACTGAAAGAATATGCGTAAACTAATTGCCCGAACTGATTAAATATTCTGGTCGTTTCGGGTCGTTCAAAGTTCTGGCCTACAGAAATGTTCAATTCGTCAAACGAGGGATTAGGAAATATGGCAACTTTAAGTTCATTATCGATTTCACGGATTGAAGCACTTTTTTCGAATGCAAAGTTGTCTATTATTATATAGCTGTCCCTGTTTTCACCGTACCGCGCAGTAATATACTTTCCGGTAATGGGAGCAGTAAAAGTTACTTTTCTCTTGATCCAGGTGGCTTCAGAAGACGAATCTGGCTGGGTGTGAATAAGCGTACCAAAGCCTGTATCAGTTGCTGATACACCAAAATCTATAGCCCCCCCTCCCCAGGAGGTCCCTTTATCATAATAATAAAATGTGTAGCTTTTGCCAGCTACCACAGCTGTAGTCAACTCGAATGAAAGAGCCGTCGGTATGTAATAATCTACAGGATTCTCTAAACTGCAATAATAATGTCCATCCTGTGCCAAGCCATAAATGGAACACTTTGTATCATAAAATATATCCAGTTTTTCATACACGCCTATACCTTTGACATTCGACATGTACGAATTGTAACTGGCATTATTGATATTAAGTTTACAATCGGTGGCAGTACTAATTTCAAAACTGCCATTTAAAAATTCCTGTCCATACCCGAAAGATGCGCTGCAGCAAAAAACAATCAGGAAGTAAAGTGTTTTCATAGTCAAAGATTTATATTATTACTATCAAATATAGCCTATAAAATAAATACATCCTAAAAAACATAGATTTGATATTACTGAAAAGCTCAGCTTATTTTACGGATAGGCGTTTTTCTTACGACAAAACATGTTTTACCAAAAGCCTGCCTTTTTGTACTAGTCATTAAATGAGAATTTTAAAACATTATCCGTTTTAAATACTAAATTCGTTATCGAAAAAACAACTTCCAATGAAATTAAGCGTCGTAACCATATTCTGTACTTTTTTTTGTCTTCAAAGCTTTGCTCAACATAATAGCAATCAGGTACCTTTTGTAATACACAAAGCCGCTACAGTTAATCTTTCAGAAATTTATGTGGATTGGAACCCTGTATTGCAAAATGTGGAAGCACCGAAACCTGATGGCAATAAAACAACCTTGCAAAAAATAAAAGACAGTCTCAGCAAAGTGTATCCTAAAAAGTCGCAGATGAAGGATGCTCCGCAGCAAAGTCCATCTAAAAAAGGAAACACCAAGAAAACAACAGCATTGACTGCGCCTTTTATGGGGCGCAATTTTTTGGGTAATTTATTCAGTAACAGTACGCCAAACGATAATGATATTGCGGTGTCCAACGGAAACAAATTACTATCCGTCCAAAACACAACAATTTATACCTGTGACGCAGGTGATTATGCAGGCACTTACCGCTCGCTATCGTTATCGGCTTTTGCCTATAAACTACCCAACCCACATTCAAAATTTGATCCAAAGGCCTTATACGATCCTTCCAGCGATAAGTTTATCATACTTTTCCTGAATGGTTTCACTGATTCTACCAGCAGTATTTCGGTTGCTTTTTCGCATACAAATGACCCGAACGGCACCTGGAGTCTGTATGAACTGCCGGGAAATCCTTTGAACAATGGCTTGTGGAGCGACTTTCCGATGTTTGCTGTTACTGAAAAAGAATTATTTATTACCATCAATTTACTGTACCCCGACTCCAGCTGGCAAACGGGATTTAATGAAACCCTGATTTGGCAAATAGATAAAAACACCGGCTATGGCGGGCTTTCACTCAATTCCCTTTTGCACCACGATATAAAATTTAACGGGCGTGCAGTACGCAATCTTTGCCCTGTTAAAGGTGGTTCAAAAAACTACGGACCTGATATGTATTTCCTTTCCAACCGCAACCTTGACGCCCAAAATGATACCGTATTTATGGTGCACGTCACAGACACGATTGGTGCACCGGGATTGGCTGTTGATGTAAAGCATTTAATAGCTCCTCATGCTTATTTTGCTCCGCCTAATGCCTTGCAACCCGGCCCCGGCGGCACCCAAACCCTGGCCACGAACGATGCACGGATGATGGGCGCTTTTATTGAAAACGATAAAATACAATATGTTCACAATACACTGGATACAGCCAGTGGCAACGCTGCCGTTTATCATGGCGTTATAAATAATGTGAGCACATCACCAATTATTGCACACCACATTATCAGAGATCCGCTGCTCGAATTTGGCTATGCGAATATTTCTTACATGGGGAATAGCAGCACAGACAATAGTGCTATTATCAATTTTGACCACTCGGCGGCAACTGTGTTTCCCGGAGTTTCTGCACTAAAAACGGATGGCGCGGGCGATTACTCCCCTATAATGACAGTAAAACCCGGTGTGGCCTATGTACGGGTTTTGGGTGGTAACGAACGCTGGGGCGACTATTCCGGTTCTCAAAGGAAATACAACCAACCAGGCAGAGTATGGGTGAACGGACTTTTCGGTAACACTTCCAAACAAAATACAACCTGGATAGCTGAGCTGGCAGAAACATCCTTGGTCAACATTCCTGAGCCAGAAGCTGGTGAACAAAATTCATTGAGCATTTATCCCAATCCCACCAGCGATAGAATGACCGTTCAGATTGTGTTGGACAAAGCTGATTATCTCGAATTTCAACTCTTCGATATGAATGGCAAACTGGTGAATCTTCTATTGCGCGAACGTGTAAAAAAAGGAAAAAACAATTTCAGTTTTTCTACAGCACCACTGTCAAGCGGCAATTACGTGCTTCGGGTAAACAATGCACAGCAGGAAGTATTTGCTCAGCAATTTGTGAAACAATAAGAACTTTTAAAAGTTAATTAGTAAAAGGGTTAATCAGGCAATAAGTCTGATTAACCCTTTTTTTGTTTTCAAAATAGAAAAACACCATCAAGTTCAACACCATTTCAAATATTGAAGGCTAACATTAAAGAACTATTTTTGACAAAAATATTATGCCCGAGAGTGTTGCCGAACTGAGAACTGTAAACGTGACGCGCTATGTAACCCCATTGCGCGAAGGAGGTTCGATGCCTGCTATTGCAGAGGCGGATGATGGCTTTTTATACGTGCTTAAGTTTCGCGGAGCGGGGCAAGGGCCAAGAGCTTTAATTTCAGAATTGATTGGCGGAGAAATTGCCAGGCTATTGGGAATCAAAATGCCGGAACTGGTTTTTGCCAATCTGGATGAAGCATTTGGAAGGACAGAAGCGGACGAAGAAATACAAGATCTTTTGAAGGCCAGTACAGGCCTTAATCTTGCCCTGCATTATTTATCCGGAGCCATTACTTTCGATCCGACAGTCAGCCAACCCAATGCTTTACTGGCATCTCAGATTGTTTGGCTGGATTGCCTGTTGACCAATATGGACCGTACCTGCCGAAACACAAATATGTTGATGTGGCACAATGAACTATGGCTCATCGACCACGGGGCGTCCTTATACTTTCACCACACCTGGCAAAACTGGAAAGAGCAGGCCATAAAGCCATTCACGCTGATAAAAGACCATGTTTTACTTCGTTGGGCATCCCAGCTAAACGAAGTGGACGAAGTTTTCCGGAAAATGCTGACCACAGAAATGATAGAAATGATTGTAAGCTTTATACCCGATGAATGGCTTGCAGAAGAAACTATTTTTCCCACCATTGAAGAACATAAAAAAGCCTATGCTCAGTTTTTGAAAAGCAGATTGGCACATTCCGAACTATTTGTAAAAGAGGCCCAGCATGCAAGACAAACACTTATTTGAGTACGCTGTAATAAGGGTAATGCCAAAAGTAGAAAGAGAAGAATTTCTAAATGTTGGTATCATTCTTTATTGCCCGAAACAAAAATTTCTGGAAACTTTGTTTCTTGTCAACGAACAAAGAATTGTCACTTTCTCAGCCGAAATAGATATCGAAACTTTGAAAGCAAACCTATCATCGTTTCAGCGGATAACTGCTGCAAAAGAAGATTCCGGCCCTATTGGTCAATACGATATGGCTGCTCGGTTTAGGTGGCTGACAGCCACGCGCAGTACTGTTATTCAATGCTCCAAAGTTCACCCTGGTTTTACTGCCAACCCTCAGGAAACGCTGAAGAAACTTTTTGGAGATTTGGTGTTATAATCATTTGTGCGCATCAAGGCATCCACGCAAAATTTATCGGATAATCAGTTTGAAGAGCAAAACATTCAAGAACTTTTGCATTTCAAAAACAAAAAACCCGGTCCTTTCGGTCCGGGTTTGTTTGCTGTATATTTACTCTGTGTACTATTTGAACTGTGGAATCATTTTGTTTACCAGGTCAGTCATTTTTGCAAGACCTTCTTCCGGCAAGTTTCCTTTTTTGAATTCAGCAAGGATATCAGCGTGCTTCAATTCCATTTCGCTCATAAAGGCTGCTTCAAACGCTTTCACGTTTTTCACCGGTACTTCGCGGATCAGGTTATTCGTTCCGATGTAAATCATTGCAACTTGTTTTTCCACACTGTATGGAGCAAACTGAGGTTGTTTCAGGATCTCAAGGTTACGGGCACCTTTATCGATAACGTTTTTAGTAGCAGCATCAAGGTCACCACCAAATTTAGAGAAGGCTTCCATCTCACGGAAAAGCGCCTGGTCCAATTTAAGCGTACCGGAAACTTTTTTCATTGATTTGATCTGAGCGTTACCACCCACACGGCTTACAGAGATACCTACGTTGATCGCCGGACGGATACCGGAAAGGAACAAGTTCGTTTCCAGGAAGATCTGGCCATCAGTGATGGAGATAACGTTTGTAGGAATGTATGCAGATACGTCAGCAGCTTGTGTTTCGATGATTGGCAATGCAGTCAGAGAACCACCACCTTTTACCAGGTGTTTGATGCTTGGTGGCAAATCATTCATTGTTTGAGCAATCGCATCGTTATTGATAACTTTTGCAGAACGCTCCAACAAACGGCTATGCAGGTAGAATACGTCACCAGGGTAAGCCTCACGTCCCGGAGGGCGGCGAAGCAACAGGGACACCTCACGGTATGCCACAGCTTGCTTGGAAAGATCGTCATAAATAACCAATGCAGGACGACCTGTATCGCGGAAGAACTCGCCAATGGCAGCACCTGCGAAAGGAGCGTAGAATTGCAGTGGAGCAGGGTCAGAAGCAGAAGCCAATACTACGGTAGTGTAAGGCATTGCACCGTTTTCTTCCAATGTTTTGATAACACCGGCAACAGTAGATGCTTTTTGACCTATCGCAACGTAGATACAATAAACCGGTTTGCCGGCTGCGTAAAATTCTTTTTGATTGATAATGGTATCCACGCAGATAGCGGTTTTACCCGTCTGACGGTCACCGATAACCAACTCACGTTGTCCACGACCGATTGGAATCATCGCGTCAATCGCTTTAATACCAGTTTGCAATGGCTCTTTTACAGGCTCACGGAACAAAACTCCGGGTGCTTTACGCTCCAATGGCATTTCGTACAATTCGCCAGCCAAAGGACCTTTACCATCGATAGGTTCGCCCAAAGTGTTTACCACGCGGCCCAGCATACTTTCCCCTACTTTAATAGAAGCAATCATACCAGTGCGTTTTACTTTGCTGCCTTCTTTGATACCAGCGCTCTCACCCATCAATACCACACCTACGTTATCTTCCTCGAGGTTCAGTGCGATGGCGCGAACACCATTTTCAAATTCAACAAGCTCTCCCTGACGTACGCTGTTCAGGCCGTAAACCAATGCAATACCATCACCCACCTGGAGTACGGTACCGACTTCTTCAAGGGAAGCAGACTCATTAAAGTTGCTGAGCTGCTGGCGTAGTATCGCCGATATTTCGTCGGGTTTTATGTCAACCATTTTGTAGAAAAATTAAAAAATGTAAAACTAAAATTGTTGTGTATTAATATTATTTAAGCTTAGAACTGCGGAACGTACAGGTTTTTTGAAAACTGCTTCCTGATATCATTCAGGTCGCGCAGTACGCTTGCATCTAATTGTTTGTCGCCCATATCGAGGATAAATCCACCCAATAATTCAGGGTCAACTGCACTTTCGATCTGGATGCTGCTGCCTTCAAATGCTGCAGAAAGTTTGGCTTTCAAAGTATCAACCACTGAACTGTCCACCGGAGCAGCCGTAGTCAATTTCACCATTCTTATTTTTTTATTGAAACGATATTGAGCAATAAAAGCAGTTGCGATTTCATCAAGATTCTGTTCGCGGCCTTTATTGATCAATAATTTAATAAACTTAATGGTCAATACAGAAACACGGTTGTGAAATATAGCATCCGTGATGGCATTTTTTTTATCTCCTTTAATAATCGGGCTGCGCATCATAGCCACGAATTCGCGGTTTTGCTGGCAAATCGCTTCAATCAGCTGCATATCTTTAAGGGTTTCTTCAAGGCTATTTTGTTCGATAGCAATGTCGATTAAAGATTTGGCGTAACGGGAGGCAAGACGTGGATTAAGCATTGTAATTGGGCAATTTGAAAATTAGTAAATTCGGCAATTCAGTAATACTTAGTTAAGGCTTACTTCTTCTGCAAGTTTCTTAGCAAAGCTGGATTGCTCTGCATCGTTTGACAAATTTTTGCGCAATACTTTTTCTGCCACCTGCAGTGCCAAAGACGCTACTTCATTTTTCACTTCTGTCATAGCCGCCATTTTCAAGTGGTCTATCTGCACGCGTGCATCAGAAATAATTTTTGAAGCCTCATTCTTAGCCTGATCTTTTGCTTCGTTAACAATTTTGTCTTTCAACTCTTTCGCCTCTTTCAGCATTTGTGTTCTTTCTTCACGCGCTTCAGCCATTATCTTTTGGTTTTCAGCCTGCATTGCAGCCATTTCACTTTTTACACGTTGTGCTGTAGCGATAGAATCAGCAATACCTTTTTCACGTTCGTTCAGTGAAGAAAGAATTGGTTTCCAGGCAAATTTTGCAAGGATAACAAAAACAAGCAAAAACGCGATCAGCGTCCAGACAAATAATCCTAAATCGGGGGTGAGCAATTCCATAAAATTGAATCTTTTTTGTGGGAATAATGTTTATCTATACTAAGTCAGTAAGTAAGTACTGATAAAATTTCTTTTAAAGAACTGCATCCTCTGCCCTTTGCGTCAGATGCAGTTCAATGTTTTGTCTTTGAAGGTTGCTTATTTCAAAACAGCCAACAAACCTGCGATAACACCGAAAAGGGCAACACCCTCTACGAAGGCTGCAGTAAGGATCATTGCAGAACGGATATCACCGGCTGCTTCTGGTTGGCGAGCGATAGACTCAACTGCACCTTTACCAATTTGACCGATACCAACACCTGCAGCTAATGCAGCGATACCAGCACCTACTGCGCCAAGACCTGCGGCGCTACCATCTAACAAGATTGTGTTTAAGATAGACATATATATAAGGGGATTTAAAAAACTAAGCTATAAGTTCGTTTTCAGATGAAGTGTAATGCTGACCGTCATCGTGGCCGTGACCTTCGTCTACCGCCTGGCCAATAAATACAGCCGTAAGTGTAGTAAAGATAAAAGCCTGGATTGCACCAACCAACAATTCAAGAAAGAACATAAATATCGAGAAACCAACTGATACAGGAGAGAAACCCCAACCTGCTACAGGAGACATTGCACCGAAAATAAAAATCATACAAACAATGCTCAGGATAATGATGTGACCTGCAAGAATGTTTGCAAAAAGACGAATCGTAAGGGCAACCGGTTTAATAAACAGAGAGATGATCTCAATAGGAACCAGAAGGAATTTGATACCCAACGGAACTCCCGGAGGATTCAATAAGTGACCCCAGAAATGACCGTTTGCACGGATAATCATAACAATGAAGGTGATTAAAGCCAGGCAAGCTGTAACAGCAATATTACCGGTAAAGTTTGCACCACCAGGAATCAGGCCTAAAAGATTATTGATCCAGATAAAGAAGAAGAACGTTAACAACAACGGCATAAAACGGTTTGCTTTATGACCAAGGTTTGGAACAGCAACTTCATCACGAACGAAAGTAATAACGGGCTCCAAAGCATTTTGAAAACCGCTTGGCGCTTTACCCGAACCATTCATTTTATATTTTTTTGCAACGCTCAACATAATCCACAATAAAAGGACTACGGAAATAAGCATTGACAGAACATTCTTTGTTATAGAAAAGTCGTAAACCGGAGAACCATCAACAGTAACAATAGAACCACCTTTTATTTTTTCTACTTCAACAGGATCTTTTCCTAAGGCAACTTGTTCTGCTTTATAATGGTCGTCAACTAGAATATATTGACCATCAACTATTTCACGGTGACCTTCGTGACCGAATTTTGAAGATGAAAACATGGACAAGCCATTTGCAGGGCTATATAAAATTACAGGGAGTGGCGCCGTAACGTGCGTATGACCAATCGTCATAAAATGCCATTCGTGCGCATCGCCTACGTGATCAAAAATTATTTTTTTGATATTTAAAGGCTCTTTAGCTGCTTCACGCTCGTGAGTAGCTTCTGTTGGAGCAATATGTTCCTCTTGTGCAACTGCATTAAAAGATGCTACAAAAAGCGTAAAAACCAATACCAATAAGGAGAACAGACGATTCATAAGCAATAAAATGACCCTAAATTTTGTGCAAAGATACTGGTTTTCATTTCATAAATACCAGCAAGCATAATTTTTTTTCAACACAAGTTTATTCAGGTCTAAAGCCGCCACATTTGTATCACTTTTTACAATTCCAGGTTGGAAAATTTAAGTTTATGCCATAAAAAAGCCCCGTAAAAGAATTACGGGGCTAAAATATTAAAAAAGATCATTAGAACTTAGGACAGCCGGTAATAAACCTTTGAACCGGATCTGCTCTGTTGATCGTACCATTGAAAATCAATGAAACTTCGAAAGCTCCGTTTCCGTTTGTAGCCGGAGAAAAGCCGGAAAGGTTGGCATCATAACTTACACCCAACTGAGCTTTAGACCACTCAAATCCAACGTAAGGAATAACAGCATCACCATAACGGTACCAGGCACCAAGATAGAAGATAGAAGCTTTTGCATATTCTTTATCATAACCCGGATTCAGAACAAAACCAATTGCACCACCCGCCATAATAGAAGTGTTTGGACCTTGAGACTGGAACAAAGCACTACCATAAAATACAGAGCGATCGTTCATATCCAGTTGAGTTCCTGCATAAAGTGCAGTACGTCTGTATAATTTGTGTTTACCGCCAAGGAAAGTTTCCACCGGACGGGTAAGATGATACATTGAACCACCGCCAAATAAGGTAGCATGTTCGCTGATTTTACCACTATAAATCAAACCTACTGCAAAGTCAGGATAGGTAAGATCTTTATTGCTTAACTGATCACCGGTAGAGATTGTAAAGGTTTGATTACGAGGGTCGTACTCATCTTCAAAGTCCAGTTTGTCTTGTTGAATGCTTTTTTGAACCAATGTTCCCTGAAGACCTAGTGACAAGGTGTGTTGTTTATCCACACCAAAAGCTTTGTGGTAAGCAGCAGACAATCCAAAACTTACATTTTGCAAAGCACCGGTACCGGCTTTATCATAAAGGAACAATCCACCAAAACCAAGATAATCGCCATTGGCAAACTGACCGCGCAAAGATGCGATATCAAAAGAAGCCGTAGCTGTTGTATAAGGCGTATTATTTACAGAACCCCACTGAGTACGGTAGTTTGCAGCAAAACGGAAATCCGATTGTGTTAAACCCGTCAAACCAGGATTAAGCGTCATTGGCGAAGTGAAATACTGCGAAAAATGCACGTCTTGTGCTTTCGAAGTAGGTGTAAGTGCTAAAAATGCACCCAAACAGAATAGTATTTTTTTCATCTTGCTTTGGGGTTTATAATTCTACTATTATAACTCTATTAATCTTTATTGATGGGCAAGATAGGCAAATATTGAATTTTCACAAAACATTTTCAATATTTTTTTATCCATTCTATAATCCCAAAACATCTTTCATTGTAAAAATCCCCTTTTTGCCTTTCAGAAATTCAGCTGAAACCACTGCGCCCAAGGCAAAACCATCACGATTGTGAGCAGTATGAATCAATTCAATATCATCAATCGGAGAACTATATTTCACTACATGAGTCCCGGGAACCTCGTCTATACGATGTGCTAGTATAGACAGTTCATGAGCAGCATTTGGTTGGGTTTTTACCCATGTTTTTTTTCTGTGGAGGTTTTCAAGGATTTTTTCAGCAATAGTAATGGCTGTGCCACTAGGTGCATCTTTTTTGTGTGTATGATGCGTCTCTTCAATTCCGACTTCATATTCGGGATACGGGTTCATCATTTGCGCCAGAATCTCATTGATTTTGAAAAACACATTTACCCCAATACTGAAATTTGATGACTGTAACATGGCAGTATTGTATTCGGTACAAATTTTATAGGCTTCATCCAGCTTATCGTTCCAGCCGGTTGAACCACAAACTACCGGAGTGCCTACCTTCAGGCATTTTTGCACATTTTCAAAAGCGGATTCAGGATTGGTAAATTCAATTGCCACATCTGCATTGGCAAGGTGTTCAGCGTTCAGATCGCTCTGATTGCTGCGACTGATGCGCAACACAACCTCGTGGCCTCGTTCAATGGCAATCTGCTCAATGGTTTTACCCATTTTTCCGTAGCCAATCAATGCTATTTTCATACAATAATTATTGGAAAATAAGAGATAGAATAGTAAAAATTGCGAAGCAAATACTGGCAATACTATTGGTGTTGATGAAGGCGATATTCACCTTGCTAAGGTCGTTTGGTTTTACCAGCAGATGCTGATAAACAAGCATTGAAATATAGATGCCCGCTCCGGCCCAATAAATCAGATTGAAATGACCGAGTATACCTGCCAGAATAACAAGAATTCCAGACCCTATATGCAACAAGTTCGACACATTCAGCGCATTTTTAGTGCCAAGCATAGCTGGTATCGAGTATAAATTTTGCGAACGGTCAAAAGATTCGTCCTGTAAAGCATAGATAATATCAAACCCGGAAACCCATGTCAGGACAAGTAAAGAAAACAAAACCGGAATGATGTCGAAAGTACCTGAAACAGACAAATAAGCACCAATCGGCGCAAGACTTAGACCTAATCCTAAAACCAGATGACATAGCGCTGTGAAACGCTTGGTATAACTATAAAAAAGGATTACAAAAAGTGCTACAAATGAAAGGTAGAAACACAAAGGATTGATAAACCAGGTAGTAGTGACAAACAAAATGCTGCTGATAATGACAAAGGCCAAAGCCCTGCCAGGCTGGATAATCCCTGCAGGAATTTCGCGATTGGCTGTACGCGGATTTAATGCATCAAAACGTCTGTCTATCCAGCGATTAAAGCCCATCGCCGCGCTGCGTGCAAAAACCATACACATCAACATCAGCAGGAGCAGTCGCGGCTCAAACTTATAATGGTCTTTAAAAATTGCCAATGCAAAACCAATAAACGCAAAAGGTAATGCAAATACCGTATGGCTGAATTTAATCAGCGACAGATAGTTTGCTATTTTCTGAGCAAAGGACTGGTTCATTAACTGCGACAATGGAAAATATGATTAAAATGCACCGGAAAACGCGTTCAAAATCGAACGGCCATCTATATTGTTCAGTTCTTTGCTGCAAGCCCTTTCAGGGTGCGGCATCATTCCGAAGACATTTTTTCCGGTATTGCATATTCCGGCAATATTATCCATTGCTCCGTTTGGATTGGCATCTATATGTACTTCCCCTTTTTCGTTTGCGTAACGGAAAATAATCTGGTTATTATCTTTTAACTGCTGCATTGTGGCTGCATCTGCATAATAACGTCCTTCACCGTGTGCTATAGGAATTTGAAGTGTTCTTCCCTGTACCGCATTACTCACGATATTATCGCTGAATTCATTCTTGATATAAACGTTTTTGCAGGCAAATTTCTGATGGTCATTTTGCAGCAAGGCGCCAGGCAACAAGCCTGATTCACAAAGAATCTGAAATCCGTTACAAACTCCCAGTACTTTCCCGCCATTGTTGGCAAAATTGATGACCTGCTCCATCATAGGGCTAAACTGTGCCAATGCACCACAGCGAAGATAATCACCATAAGAAAAGCCACCTGGCAATACAATACAATCATCCTTGCTGAACATGCTGAGGTCGCGGTCTTTGTGCCACAGCATCACCACTTCCTGTTCCAGATCATAACGCAAAGCGTTGTACATATCACGGTCGCAGTTCGACCCGGGAAAAACAATAACTCCGAATTTCATTTCTTTTAAAATAAAACTTTATAAGGGTAAAAATATCTGGCAGAATACTACCAAAGCGAGTGCAAAGTAAAAACTTATTGCGTTCATTTTCTTGCTTCTTTCGTTAATAAAAGCATGGGCAAGCATCAAACTCAATCCTGGCAAGGCTATCATCCAAACTGAATTTATCTTTGGGTCACTGAAAATGGCCGAAATGAGGGACACAAAAATCAAAACTGTAAAGGCAATCCAGCACCGGCGGATATAAATTGGTGCCTTGGGCAATTGCCTTTGCATATTGAACAAACTAAAGCACATCCAGATAAAAATTCCTGCAAAAAAACCAGCGAAATAAAGCTCAGGTTGCAATTTTCTGGGAAGTGAAATACCTAAATCCGGCCAGAAATGCATTACTGATAACTTATCTGTGCAAAACAGTAAAACCAATAACATGTATAAAGGCATAGTCAAACCCACAAGCATTATCATCCATTCCTTAAAATTGAAAGGCCTCAAAATAACCAGTGCAAAAAATGCAAAAAACACCAAAAACAAAGCGGAAAACTGCAACAGAACTGCCAGCATCAACACAAAACCTATATTAAACAACTGTTTACTGGCGTTCAGTGATTGTTTGAGCTGTAGTAACTGGTTAATAATAAACAGAATACAAAGACTTACAAAAGACATTGAGTTAAATTGTCCCAATGCTGGATGCAAAGCCCCTAAACTCAAAAATGCAAAAGCAACGAGATAAGTATTTTGCTTAAAAAGACGATGACGGTTGACGATACCATTCAATAACAACGCCTGAACGTACACCAGCAAAACAGCAATAAAACTATATCCAAATGCAGATTTACCAACTACAAAATGAAATATATAAATCAGCCAGCCGTACAGTAATTGTGATTGATCTGCCACCGGCAAAACCGGGTGCATCAAGGACTGCAACTGTGTGCAAAGTGTAAAAATAAATAATAGAATAGCAGTGTAAGGGCTATTGTTCCGAACCAGATGTAACACTCAGAAAATTTGTGCTAAAGTACAATTTTAGCGAAGCATATTTGCTTTTTGCGCAAACATGGCACCACTATTTCACGACTATCAATTTGCTTGCCCAGGCGTGGCATCCAGTCCGGGTCGTCTTCGTTTCCGGCATCCATAAAACCAACATTCACTTTACCGTCAGCAGCTACAGATGACAACTGAATCCGTGAGCGGCGGCTGTTGAAATCATTAAACAAAAATCCCAGTCCACCACCGGTATTGAGCAAACTGTAAGAAGAAAATATTCCTGCATCTTCCTGCGAAAACTGTTCTTTTCTCAAAAAAGTATGCCATTCCTTTTCGTTGCTTGCATTGTAGGAAAGCAAGAGAATATCGTTATAATGATACTCCCTGATATACTGAGACATCATTGGCGAAGCATAAAAAGAATAAAATCCCATGCCTGGCATATAAGTACTTTGTGTTGTTACATAAGTTTCTTCTGCAGCAACAACAAAGCCACCATCATTTTTGATTATCAATTGATTAATACGAAATTCATTTAAGGCTCTTTCCTTTTTACGCGCTCCGGATTCACCTCTCATTTGTTCATCGAACGGAATGTAATTAGGTGATGTAAAAACAAGCGAATTCATGTCAAAAGTGGCAGCAGCTACCCCTTCATTATTCCCGTTCCTTTTTGCTGAAAAAAATGAAGCGAAATGGATTTTCCCGTTTGCATTATCAATTTTCTGAAAAGGATATTCGAGGTAATTTTCTCCAATTTGCATGTCAGTTTTCCTGAACACGGTTTCTTCCTTTTTGATAGTCAGCAGGGCATATTCATCCGAATAATTCCTGCTGCCAATGATCGTATAAACAGGCAAATAAAAATCTCCGTTATTGCTCATCAATGCACTGCTATTCGCGATGATGTTCCCCGCTTTATATTTCAATTTTAATTTCTTGGTCACTTTCATCTGCGCAGCATCCAGACGGTAACCCGAAAATTCAAGTGTACGGTTTTTATTGGTTGCGCTGTAAATCATGATGTGTTCCTTATTTTCCGACACGGCAGAAGCAAAAAACTCTTTATCGCCTGAACCAAAAAAGCTGCTGCGCTTCTCGTCAATTTTTAAAGGTGTTTTTTGCAATATACCTTTGTCGCTTAGCATTGCCGCAAACTGGGTTATCCGTGTTCCGTCCTGGCTTTGGTACAAAACCAGCATCTGATTATCAAAAGGAACAAAGCGGATATTGTAAATTTTATCCGGGAAAAAGTCGAGTATAACAGTGGCTTTCTTTTCCATGCCTTCGTTATAGGCATCCAGGAAATATTCTTTGCCATAAGACCTGAAAGTGTAGAGTGTACCATTGACATTGCCAACAATAGTCATGTTGCCGTTACGAACGTCATAGTCTGAATAATCTGAGTAAATTACACGCTGGGCTTTACTTTCAGGAGTAAAAAATGCGAGTAAGCAGAATTGAAACGCAAGGAAAATACGGGTCATGGTTTATTGGTTTTGGGTAGTATCAATAGGATTCGAATTTGTATCTGCAGGTACAACCACTTCCTGAGGAACAGGATTTATTGCAAGCCTGCCTTTCTGACGTTCGGCCATAATTGAATCAGTTTTTTCTTTTACTTCAATGCTGAGCCGGTCACGCAAAGCCTGTGCTTCCATTTCACGAATTTCAGTTTGTTGCAGTTTAATTACAGAATCCAGCCTTGCCTGTCTTTGGGCAGGTGTCAACACATTTTCTTTTTTATTTGCACAACTTCCCAATAATAAGATAAGAGGGAAAAGCGCCATCATTGCACGATTCATCATAATTACTTCTCTGTTGCAAAGATAGAGTTGAAGAAAAAATTCAGGTGTTAAATTTCAACCGGATCAATTATGCGTTTATAAAATCTCAGCAACATGCTTCCGGATATTAAAAGCCATCTTTTCCATCGGCAAATCATTATCATCTACGCCAAACGGATCTTCAATTTCCTCTGCAACTAACTCCATACTGCCTAATACATAAAACACAAAACCAACAATAGGCGCAACGTAATATCCTAGCGTAAAGACGTAGCCAAAAGGCAAAGTCATTACATAAAAGAAGATAAATTTTTTGATAAAAGCACTGTATGACTGAGGGATTGGCGTGTTTTTTATCCGCTCGCAGGCGCCACAGATTTCAGTAAACGCAGACAATTCTCCATTGAGAATAATGATTTGTTCACCGGTGAGTTTTTTGTTTTTATATAGCATATTAACCCGTTGCATTAATAACTGAGCCACTTGATTAGGGACATGCTTTTTGGTATCAATATTACCCAGTTCAGGATGTTCATTCTCATCCAGGGCAAGACGTGTAACTTCTGACTGGAGGTGCGTTTTTAAAACATCAGCGTACAAAGGAATAGTTTTTCTGAAAAAAGAACGGGTCGCTTTATCCTCTTCTTCCAGCATAATATTCAGTTTCAAGGCCAGATTCCGGCTGTTATTCACTAAAGAGCCCCAAAGCTTGCGGCCTTCCCACCAACGATCGTAGGCCGTATTGGTACGAAAAACGAGCAAAATAGAGATTGCAAAACCCAGCAGACTGTGCAAAGTAGGAATATTTTTAACCCAGCTTTTGTCGCCAAGATGAAGATATTCCAGCTCCCAGAAAGCAATGGCCAGCGAATAAATAACCACAAAAATGATTAAGGGAGAAAGTTTGCGTACGGTATCTGCCTTGGAAATCCGAAACAGAGATGTAAGCCAGGCTTTATTATTATATACTTGCACAGGTAAGGTTCTTTGCAGCAAATTTAATCGAAAGCGTGCCTTAACAAATTATTTTTTTAGCTTTTTATTGTATTTCAAAAGTTTAAAATTGAGCGGAGACGCCTACTTTTGCGGTTCTAAAATATACGCCTTTCAAGGTATTATGAAAACTAAATTTTTATCCGGCCTTCTTTTATTGCTTTCTTTTTGTGCAAATGCTCAAAATCATACCATTAGCGGAACGATCAAAGATGATGCGAATGGAGAAAAATTAATCGATGTAGTCGTTCAGGTAGCTGAACAAAAGAACATTGGCACGACTTCAAACGAATATGGTTTTTATTCTTTATCTCTTAAAGAAGGCGACTACACGATTGTTTACACCTACCTGGGTTATAAAACAATTATTGAAAAAATATCACTGAAAGGAAATGTGACTAAAAACATTTCTCTGGAAGAAAAAGGAAATGAGCTGAACGAAGTAGTTGTTAGTGCTTTGGCAAAAAACGACAACATTACCTCTACTTCAATGGGGGTTGAACGTTTGAATATGGCGCAAATAAAGGACATTCCTGTTCTATTCGGAGAGCGCGATATTTTAAAAACACTTCAGTTATTGCCTGGAGTAAAGTCCTCGGGTGATGGAAGCAGTGGTTTTTATGTTCGTGGCGGTGCTGCTGACCAGAATCTCATTCTGCTGGACGAAGCCACTGTTTATAACGCTTCGCATTTACTGGGCTTCTTTTCTACGTTCAATTCGGATGCACTGAAAGATGTAACACTTTATAAGGGAAATATGCCTGCACAATTTGGTGGGAGGTTGGCCAGTGTGATGGATGTGAGAATGAATGATGGTAATAACAAAAATTATGAAGTATCAGGTGGGCTGGGACTGATTGCATCACGATTGATGGTACAGGGCCCGATTGTAAAAAACAAAGGTTCTTTCCTGATTTCAGGTCGCAGAACTTACGCGGATATGTTTCTCAAGCTATCCAACAATCCTGATCAGCGCAATAACAAACTTTATTTTTATGATCTTAATCTGAAGGCGAATTATACACTTGGCGAAAAAGACAGGGTATACCTTTCCGGTTATTTCGGTAAAGATGTCATTGGGGTAGGCAAATTGTTCGGCATTGATTGGGGAAATGCAACGGGAACCCTGCGCTGGAACCACGTTTTCAATTCAAAATTATTCTCGAATACCTCTCTTATTTACAGTAATTACAATTACAACATCGGACTGACGGTAGATAAAAATGATATCAAAATCATTTCCAAGATTGCAGACTGGAACCTGAAACAGGAATTTCAATTTTACCCCAATCCTAAAAACACCGTTAAGTTCGGGTTCAATTCCATTTACCACGATATCGTTCCGGGAGAAATCAGGGCTTCTTCCTCCTCGGGTGTCAACAATTTCTCTGTCAGCAAAAGATATGGATGGGAAAATGCTGCATTTATTAACAACGACTGGAAAGCTTCACCACATTTCAGTATGTCTTACGGTTTGCGTTTGAGTGCCTACACTGTGTTAGGACCGGGCAAGTATTATAATTTTAATCCGGCCGGCGAACCAATCGACACCATGAGTTATGACAAAGGTGATTTTGTAAAGACATTTGTGAACCTTGAACCACGTTTGTCTGCGTCCTATATTCTTAATGATGCCAATTCGTTCAAGGCTTCTTATGCGCGAAACACACAGCATATGCACTTGCTGTCCAATACAACTTCTACGAGTCCAACCGACCGTTGGATACCCAACAGTAATATTATCAAACCCGAAATTGCAGACCAGGTTTCGATAGGATATTACCGTAATTTCAAACAGGACAAATACGAATGCAGCTTTGAAACTTATTACAAAGCGATGCAAAACCAGGTTGATTATAAAGACGGGGCAGAAATTAATGTGAACGAACTGGTGGAAAGCCAATTGTTGTTTGGTAAAGGAAGAGCCTACGGAGCCGAATTTTCTGTAAAGAAAAAAGAAGGAAAAGTAACGGGCTGGATCAGTTATACTTTAGCAAGAACTGAACGCCAGATAAACGGTATTAATAACAATGAATGGTATGCCGCACGCCAGGACCAGACACATAATCTTGCTGTAGTGGGAATATATCACCTGAGCAAAAAATGGACTGTTTCCGGAACTTTTGTTTACAATACCGGCAATGCAGTAACCTTTCCTACCGGTAAATATCCAGATGCAAACGGACGCGCAATTTTTGTTTATTCTGAAAGAAACGGCTACAGAATGCCTGCCTATCACAGGTTGGATTTAGGCGCTACCTGGAAATTGCGTGATAAAAAACATTACACTTCAGAGATTGCATTCAGCGTATACAATGCCTATGGCCGCGAAAATGCTTATATTATCAACTTCCGCGAAGACCCGAACAATCCCAACCTGACGCAGGCTGTACAGTATAGTCTTTTCCGCTTTGTACCTTCTGTAACCTGGAATTTTAATTTTAAATAAAAATCAGCACATGAAAATTTGTGCTTAATTTTGGATTCTGATTATCCGACAATGAAAAGATTTTTTGCCCTGCTTATTTTGCTGACTTTGCCCCTATCAAATCTGTGGGCTCAAGGTTGCTCTGTGTGTACACAAACAGCGAATCAGCTGGGCGAAAAAGGCGCTGATGGATTGAATAACGGCATTCTTTATTTGGCCATGTTACCCATCACCTTCATCAGCATTTTAGGGTTTGTCTGGTGGAAATATAACCGCCGTGTAAAATCTTAAGCTTCAGATTTTCTCTTATTTTGTAATAGTAATGTTCTGGTCTGCAGAATAACAGACAGACAAATCAAGGCCATTCCGGCAAAGAATCCGTAATTCAATTCCTTGTCTTCACGGTAAATGAGAATTGCCAGTAAGATTCCATAAACGGGTTCCATATTTACAGTAAGCGTAATCGTAAATGCACTCAGTTTTTTCAGTGCATTCAGCGCCAGTGTCTGAGCCCAAACGGTACAGCATAAAGCCAGAATAATCAGCCAGATCCAGTCGTTTTTCATTTTCATTAAACTGCCCGGAAAGTTGTCGAAAACAGATAGTACGTTGTCCTGTGCAGGAATGAAAACAGTATCTGGGAGGTAGTAAAACAAAATTGGCAAAACTGCTGTAATGATGATTAAACCGGTTGTCATTTCATAAAAAACCATGGTACGGCTTGGATATAAATGAGCAATCCTCTTGTTGTAAATGGTGAAAATTGTACTGAGCAAAGCAGCAATAATTCCCAGCAAAATACCAATGCCATATATCTCCTGAAAATGATAAATCAGGTACATTCCTGCAAGGGCAAGCATCCCTAAAGAAAGTTCTTTTATATTGTATTTCGTCTTATTGAGAAGAGGATCCAAAATGGATGTAAATATACTGGAAGTGGACAAACACACCAGTGCAATTGAGGCATTCGAAAATTTGATGGCTGCATAAAATGCAATCCAATGTACCGCCATCAGGCCGCCAATGGTTGCGAGCTTGCGAATACCTTCTGCCGGCACCCGTAACCATTTATTACTCACGATTAAAATGACAAGCATAAATAAAGCGGTAAGCAACATCCGGTACCAAACCAGCATTGGCGCGTCCAGACTGATTAATTTTCCGAGCACTCCCGTGAGTCCCCAGAGCAATACTGCCAGATGTAATTGTATCAGAGCTTTCTTCATAATCAAAAAAGAAAAACTGCTACACACCCGAAGGTATGCAGCAGTAAAAAAAGAAAAGCAAGGTAGTCAATTCCGCTGAACTAATTAGTGTATGATAATTTTAAACGATTCAGGCTTCGCATTTCCGTTCAATTTAAGCATATAAGTACCCGACGCCAATGCCGCAACATCAATCACATTTTCTCCTGAAGTCAGATTCTGATGAAGCGCCAGCCGACCCATCAAATCATAAATGCAGAATGAAACGAGCTCTCCGTTTGTATTTTGGATATTGAGCTCATTCAGAACAGGATTAGGATAAATTTTTGTTCTCCCATCCTGTGACCGTTCCCTTAATTGTAAAACAGGAGAATAACTTTGCGAACCATCAAAATCTATAAGGTGAATTCTATACAGGTTAATACCCTGCGATTCTTCCTGATCGATGAACGAATACGCTTTTTCAGCAATTGTATGTTCAGGATTCGCATTTACTATTCCCAAATTTCTATACCATCCACCATCCTTACTTTTTTCAATCTCAAAATAAACTGCAGAACTGTTTCCTGATGTTTTCCATTCCAGGATTGTTTTTTCCTGCTCTTTATAAGCTTTGGCACTGATTAAATTAACTGGTAATACTATGCCTGATGATCCTGTATTGATATAAGTGATGCTGCCGGAACTATTCCATTTAGCACCTGCGCCATCAATTGAAGAATACCCTGCAGCGTTTTTATCATAGGACACCACATTATTGCAAGCACCGGCAGTGACTCTAAAATACCGTAGACCACTGGGAGCAGACTTGTTGGCAAATCTTCCGGAAGCAAAATAACCTGAAACACCTGCGCCAGCCGATGAGTATACTAACACGTAAACATTTGGTCCAAAAGTTGCCAAATCATAAGAAATTGTATTGTTTGAATTCAGGATTACAACAGGTGTATTTGCAGGAATAGAGTCTGAAGTTATATTCGTTATCGTACCCGCAGAATTGGTTATAGCTGGCGAAACAGCTAATGTTTGCCAGGTAATTGTTGATCCATCAATAGTCATATCGTTAGCAGCAGTGGTGGTTCCATAACCAACACTGAATGTATTGACGGCCAGAGATGACGAACCGGTGGTAAATGCAATAAATTCATTTTTACCTTCTCCTGCGGGTAATCCTACATCTGCAGCATCCATTAATGCCCCACTGATATAAGGGCATTGCGCCTGTGAACTAATTCCAAAAAACAGAATGAAAATGGTGGCAACTATTTTCAGCATAAAAAAGATTTAAGCCAAAAATAATCGATTTAATTTTTTATTAAATATATTTAATAATCGAAACAGAATTTTTAAAATACAACCATTACAGCTCACTTCTGAAAGTAATTCTATGATATTTTGTGATGCCGTGCTGAGCTATAGCCCGTTTATGAAACAGCGTTGGATAACCTTTATTTTGATGCCAGTAATACTCAGGATGTTCTTCATGAAGTGACTCCATATAATCATCCCGGTAAGTTTTGGCTAAAATACTTGCTGCAGCAATAGAGGCAAATTTGCTGTCACCTTTGACGATACACTGGTGCGTTATTCCCAGGTATGGCGTAAACCGATTACCGTCTATCAGCAGAAGTTCAGGTTTGTCTTTTAACTGATCGACTGCACAGTGCATGGCTTTAAAAGAGGCTTTAAGAATATTTATCTTATCAATTTCATGATTGTCGATATTGGCAACAGCAAAGCATATCGCTTCCTTTTCGATAATGGGCCGCAACAAAAAGCGGGTTGATTCATTCAGTACTTTACTGTCATTGAGCAAAGGATGATAAAAATCTTGCGGCAGGATAACGGCAGCAGCAAATACAGGACCTGCAAGACATCCGCGTCCTGCCTCGTCACATCCCGCCTCTAGAATTCCTTTTTTAAAATACGCCGAAAGCATTTGCTCTTACTTGTGAAATATTGTGCTATACTGAGCGCAAAGGTACATTTATCGGGGTTCATCTCGTACCTTCGCACGCGGTGCTGCATTATAATTTTTAAAGTCAAAGGCACACATTATAAAAATGAGTAAAAAAGACACATCAAATTCGTATTTCAAAAATACTTTCGGAAAACCAGCCGGTGAAAAACCTGACCGTGAATCAGGCGATTCAAGAGATAAAAAAACTTTTGGAGACAAGAAAAAAGATTTCTCCAAAGACAGAAAATCGGGTGCTGAAGGAAGATTTGAACAAAAGAAATACGCTGACGGGCCCCGCAAACCATTTGAAAAAAGAGATGGTGATGCACCCCGCAGAAGATTTGATGATAATGACAGCAAGCCTTATGAAAAAAGAGACCGCTCAGAAGGTCCCCGCAAATCATTTGAGAAAAGAGATGGCGAAACGCCCCGCAGAAGATTTGATAATAATGACAGCAAGCCGTTTGAAAAAAGAGACCGTGCTGAAGGTTCGCACAAACCATTTGAGAAAAGAGATGGCGAGGCACCCCGCAGAAGATTTGATAATGAAGAAGGTCAGGAAAGAAAAGGTGTAGACAATCCCCGCAAAAATTTCGAACAAAGAGATGGAGATGCGCCAAGAAGATCATTCCCTAAAAACAGGGATGGCGGCGATGCACCACGCAGAAGATTCGACAACAATGAGGAAAAACCAGCCGAAAGAAGAGAGCGTTCAGATTCTCCGCGCAAATCGTTTGATAAAAAGGATAAGCCTTTCGGCAAACGCGAAAATGATACAGAAGCGCCAAAAAAATCAAACCCTTCTGCACGCGGAACAGATAATCAGACAACGATAACAAGGGACAACCAGGTTCAAAATACCAAAATTGGTGCGCATTTGAAACCTAACAAAAATCGTCTTTCTGATGATGAAGATGATTTTGAGGACGACTTTGTAGCTCCTGAAAAAGAGCCTGAAAAAATGCCCCTGAATAAATATATCGCCCATTGCGGCATTTGCAGCAGAAGAGATGCGGTAGAATTTATCAAACAGGGAAAAGTAAAAGTAAACGGTGAATTGACCACCGAACCCGGCTTAAAAATTGCTGAAGGTGATGCGGTCTCCGTTGCCGGAAAAAAAATAGTTCCTCAAAAGAACCTCACCTATATCCTGCTGAATAAACCGAAAGGATTTATCACTACCACCGAAGATGAAAAAGGCCGCAGAACCATTATGGATCTTGTTGCCAGTGCTGATGCGCCGCGCCTGTACCCTATCGGAAGACTGGACAGAAATACAACCGGTTTGATCATCCTGACAAATGATGGCGAACTGTCTCAAAAATTATCACATCCAAAATACAATATCAAAAAGATATACCAGGTCACGCTGGACAAACCCATCACTAAAGCTGATTTTGAAAAAATACTAGCCGGTGTAACGCTTGAAGACGGATTGGCACCCGTAGATTCCCTGGCCATGCTGGAAGAAAAAAACGAAGTTGGAATTGAAATTCACAGTGGTAAAAACCGCATCGTACGACGCATTTTTGAATCATTGGGCTATCAGGTGGAAAAACTGGACAGGGTAATGTATGCCGGCCTTACCAAGAAAAATGTTCCCCGCGGAAAATGGCGTTTGCTGACCGATCGTGAAGTGATTTTGCTGAAACATTTTAAATCATAATCCGGTATTAAAATGATTTTGCTGAGTGCCGATAAAATTCATGACGGCAAAAAATGGCTGCCTGAAAAAACCGTGCTTGAGGTAGATGAAAATGGCAGGATAATTGACATTTATCTGAACGGTGATTTTGATCATGTCATTCATTACGAGGGGATTCTTTGTCCTGGTTTTGTGAATGCACATTGCCACGTCGAACTCAATCATATGAAAGCTGCGGTTCCTGAGCATACTGGTCTGACAGGCTTTCTGCTGCAGGTCATGCGGAAAAGAAACGATTATACGGAAGAACAAAAACTGCTTGCGCGAGAAAGTGCTTTGCAGGAAATGATTGAGAATGGAATAGTTGCGGTAGGTGATATTGCGAATACTATCGATACCCTTTCACTCCGGGAAAAACAAAACCTGCACTGGCACACTTTTGTGGAAAGCATCGGCTTTGTACCAGAACGAGCGACGCTCAGTTTTGAGTTTGCCCTAAAAACCTGGACCGCGTTTGCTGCGCAAACAAGTAGCCAGACATCCTTAAAACAATCGATTGTTCCGCACGCACCTTATTCCGTTTCCGATAAACTGTTTGAATTGATTGCCGCTCATCAAAGTGGTGCTACCCTTTCTGTGCATAACCAGGAAACGGAGGATGAAAATCGCTACTACCGAAATAAAAGCGGTGGCTTTTCAGCTTTTTTTAAAGAGATCGGAATAGATGATAAAATGTTTTTACCAACCGGCAACACTTCTTTACAATCATACTCCGACTGGCTTTCAAGCGATAGTCCGCTGATGTTGGTACACAATACCTTTAGTAATGAAGAAGATATAAAGTTTGTACAATCGAAATTCCCACAGCTGTTTTGGTGCCTGTGCCCGAATGCAAATCTGTATATCGAAAACCGTTTACCCGATATTGATTTACTGGATAAAAGTGACGCAACACTCTGCATCGGTACGGATAGTCTGGCTTCCAATCATCAGCTTTCGGTGATGGCAGAATTATTAACCATTGATAAAAATTTCGCTGGAATCGGTTGGGAAAAATTATTGCGCTGGGCAACTTACAATGGAGCCTGCGCTTTACAACTGCAAGAGGTAACGGGTAGTTTTGAACCAGACAAAACACCCGGAATTGTGAATATCAGGCCTGACTTTAGCCTTCAAAGAATTTACTAAACATAAGATGGAAAACTATTTCGAATTATATGAAATGCCGCAGACCTTTTATCCGGATGCTGCTGCAATAAAACAAAAATTCTATGCATTGAGCAAGCAATTTCATCCGGACCGTTTCGCGCAGGCAGATGAAAGTGCAAAAGAAGATGCCTTGCGAAAAGCTGCCATGAATAATGAAGCCTACAAAATATTGGGTGACGCAGACAAAACAATGGCTTATATCCTCCATATAAATAATGTATTGGAAGAGGAAGAAAAATATAATCTGCCGCCGGAATTCCTGATGGAAATGATGGAACTGAACGAATCTGTTTCAGATTATGAAGACGATCCGGAGAATACCTTGTTTAAAAATCAGGCCGAACAGGAGCTGGCAGCACAATTGGACAGCTGGAACCGAGAACTTGCTCCACTGGTCGATGCATTTGAAAAAGAAGGCCCTGACAAAGAATTACTGATTAGAATAAAAGATTTTTATTTCAGGAAAAAATACTTGTTGCGAATTAGAGAAAGACTTACTACATTTGCATCCCGCTAATGAGAAAAGGCAGGAAGTTTACAGCTACCATTCAAAACACTGTAAACAGGATTTAATAAAATGCCCAGATGGCGGAATTGGTAGACGCGCTAGACTCAAAATCTTGTATTCGCAAGGATGTGCAGGTTCGATTCCTGTTCTGGGCACACTGAAAATCAAGGAGTTGTACAAACGTACAGCTCCTTTTTCTTTTCTACCTTTTCGTCTTGCACTAAAAATTGCACTATTCCAGTTTTAATGCCGTGCTATGTGCTTTATAAATACAACTGTACTGATGTCATTTGGTTAGTATGCATCTTTAAAGTTGATATAGGGAAAACTTGGATTCGCAGATTTGAATTACAGTCTCTTGCTGTATTTTATTTGAATTGACCTTAAATTCTAATTTGTATTTTTGATTTATGACAAATCAAATTTCTTTTCTTTTGGGTTCAGGTTTTTCTATACCTGAAGGCCTACCAAGTGTAACAAAATTGAATCAACGACTAAGCAAAATTCAAGAGACCGAAATTCTAATTCATTCCAGTCAAGTGTCATTTTTTTTAAATGGTCAGGAAGACAATAATAGATATAGTAACCGTGATGAAAGATTATTTTTACAAGATTTTTTAGATTTCTACAGTGAACAAATTTTAGATCAAGGAGAACACTTCCATTATGAAAAGTTTTATGACTTTTATTCCGACTATTTATATAGACAAAAAAATATAAAGGAGATTGAAGGCTTTTATTCAGACTTTGTAAAAAAACATTCCTTTATCGATTATAAAAATTGCCTTAATTGCATTGCGGATTTCAATCGAACATTTAATCAATTAATAGCGGGCGAATTACAGAAGCGTCAATATTTCCAGGAAATAACTTTTGAATATTATCCTCAATACAATGAATTTATAAAATTTATTGCATCATTATCTGAAGAAAATAATGTCAAAATTCATACTCTTAATCACGACATGTTTTTTGATTACATAGGCGAAAATGATAACAGAATTGCTGGGAAATTCTCTGACGGATATACTTTAGAAGGTTCTCCATTTTATGGAAACATAACATTTAACTATGAAAAAGCAGGAGAAGAAACTTTGCATAAAAGCTATAAAGTAAAATTACCTAAGTTTACGGATAGCTTTAATTCTTCGATCTGTTTTTATAAATTACATGGTAGTGTAATGACTCACATAGTTTATGTCGATGAAAAAATTGAAAGAATTAAATATTCTTATGGTGCTGGAGAATTTTCAATGGAAAGATATACTGACGAAGAAAGTCCAAAACCCTATTTTGACTACTTACATTCACAGGTGGAACCTGATTTTTTAAGCGGTACGACACATAAAATTACCAGATATGCTGCTGATAGTCACTACATAAATCTATTTAATCATTTTCAAAAAAATCTTGAGCAATCAAAAGCCCTAATCGTAATCGGATATGGGTTCCAAGATGGCGGCATAAATGATATTTTGATTACAAAATTCCTTTCTCGCGGTGGAAAAATGATTGTCATAGACCCTTATAAACCTAATACTTCAATATTAGATGAATTCGGAGCAACGTTTATCAAAGAGAGTATTGTTGATGTAACAATGGAAGAATTTGGTAGTTTAAATCTTTAACTGTCATTAACTAATTCACTTACCTATTTTACCTTTGATGTCTCAATCGAAGCTTCATCCATTTGGTTTGTGTAGACGTGAGAATATTCTTGAATTGTAAGTAACACTTCTTTTAAAGCAGAAAAATTTAAAAAAGAATTCAAAGTATCTCCGTATTCTTTCTTCTCTCCATGCAATATTGTATTTCTATTTTCTTTATAACGTCTACATAAAAAGCCTACTCTGTCTTTTAAGTTTACAAAAATTTCTTCCTGATTAGATGATTTATAAAGAGCAATATTTCCAGTCAATAACCCATATTTGATATATGATATTTTAAGGTCTTTTTTCCATGGAATTTTATTAATAAAGCTTTCTAATGAAGCGTATTTCCTTTTATCTTGGGGATCTATTGTGAGTTTTTGTTTTTTAACTAAATCGACGCCAAGACATCGGACCAAACCCTCAATAATTGTCAATAACAATAAACTACTTCCTTTTGTATATCCTGCAACAAAAGAATTTTTAGCCTCGAAGAAAGAAGCGGCATATGTGTTCACATAAGTATTATTAAGTTGCTGAATTAAACTTTCAACTTCCACAAATCTTTTGGGTAAATAATCTTTAAGTAGGTCATAATTAAAATCCCCTTCTGAAATTTTCAATGAATCAATCATTGGCAAATCATAGATCCAATGTAAATCAATCTCTATAGCGGAGTAGTATGAGTTTGTCATTAATAAAACAATGTCCTTAATGATTGGCAAATCGGAATCATGTTGAATCATTGCATTACAATAGTGCTCAATTTTTGGCCTATCTAATTCTTCGACTAAGTGTTCAATATAGTCTCCAATATTATAAATACATTCACCTATCCTTGTTACTTTCCATTTAGCTAATTCACTACGACTTTTGTTTAAAATAGTAACATGAGTATTAAAATGAAAAAGAGCTATTTGTATTTCATCCTTTAATTCTTTCTCTCTTTTTTGACAAAACACATAAAATTTATCGTTGTTGCCTTTGGTAAATAATACAATTTTTGGCTTTTCAAAAATGTCAGCAACAGAAATCATAAGGGGAAGATATTATGTATTGAGAGTAAATCTAATAAATTCAGAGCAAAAAGTCTTACCCATTTGAAAATTGTATTTCAATTTGTCAATAAAAAATCCCATCTATTGAATTATTAAAAACTACTGAGGATACAGACCCTCATGAGTTTAGTTTTTATAAATTATTTGAAGTGATAAATGTTCTAAAGAAAAAGACTATGCTCGGCCTTATAATAAAATACAAGGATTTCTTTGAGGGGTAAGAATTGTCGAGTGACTTCGTGAACGTGTTATAGCAACTCGTAGTAATATTCTGTCATTTGGTGTTGGATTAGCATTCTGATATACGAGAGATTTAAAAGCATCTTCCCAGATAATCACCTCATCAAATTCTTTACCCTTAGATTTATGTATATTCATAACGTAAATGCCATTGTACTTCCGCGAAGACATTGCGAAATGTTCTTGCGTCAAGGCTTCATCAACTGATTGTGCAGCGTTTTGATAACATTGGTTATCTCGCCACACTTTTGCAAGTTTCTCTCTCAAAATCGCTCCCTTATTTAACAGTCGGAGATACTTGGCGTCTTCATAGACATCTTTTAAGGATTGTGAAGTCAAGCTTTGAAAGATACTTCTAACCTTCAACCAATCCTCTTCTGGTACACCACTAAATATTATTTCTTGCCGTCCTTCAATTAGTTTTAGAATGTCATTTATTAGTTGCTGGTTATTTTTACCCCTGACTTTTTGCGTCTCTAAAAACTGCTCTAATACTTGACAAATTTTCCCATCGGCACCAGTCAGCTTTTCTTTTCTACCTTTAATATGATTGAGAAGTTCTTTGATAATCTTATCAACCGAGATAATTCCGTCATTAATAGGTTCCATTAATTTGGCTATGAAAGATGCTGCCAAAGAGGGTCCCGCCGGATCAATAATTACATCATGATTAATATTGCTTGAAGTAAAATAATTAGAGACCTGTAGTGTTTCTGCTTTTGTCTTTACTAAAATGGCAATTGACCAACCACCATCTGGCATTGATTTTTTTAGTCTCTTGAGACTTGTAAAAACCGCGTATTTTAATTGCTGTTTAGGGTCATTTTGAAATGGAGTGTAAGGTATTATTGTTACGTCAGTATACACTTTACCTTTGTTAGTTCCAGTAAGCAAATCATCCCCGAAAATTGCAATATCTGTATTGGCACTACGATTATTATCCTTCCCAAGATTAAACATTTTGGCTTTAAAATAATCTTTGAATTCTGGTATCCGTGTTACAGATGCTCCACGAAATTCAAATATTCTTTGCTGTAAATCTGCCAAGGCAATTATTGAACTATTAATGCCCAACAGCTTTATCAATCGCCATTCATTGTCATCAGTGTCTTGAAATTCATCAACAATAACAATCGGATAAGCCTTATTGTAAATAGAGCAAATTTTTATGCCCTTTTCGAAAATGTCTGAAGCTATTCTTGAAAATAAATCAAATCCAACTACACCTTTTTCAACGAACTGCCTTTCGACAAATGCTGTCCGTTCATCTCGCGACAATGTGCTTGTTAGGCTACTCAGAGCAGGAGGTGTTATTAGTTTGAATATCTTATGAGGTATCAGATGAGTGCCGAATGATTGAATGACAGACCAGCAAAACCCATGGTAAGTATTTACCTCAATTTTCCTCTTATGCTCAGAATTGAAAAGGTGAGATGCTTGTTCTTCCACGCGAGCGACTGTTGCTCGTGCAAAGCTTAAAAAAAGAATTTTTTGATTTGAGCCTACTACTCCATCGTCAATTAACTTCATTGCTTTTAATAAAGCAATTGTAGTTTTTCCAGACCCAGGCCCTCCTTCTACCAGCAAATGTCCATTTGCGGTTAGTATTTCCTTTCTCTGATCATCAATTTCGAGTTTAATTGCCATTTTCAGGAACAGTTTCTTCGACAATAGGTTCTACATGAATTTTTATGTCCTTTAGAACATCCCTCACAAATTTTGGCATGTCTTTTGGAGAGCCACAAGATGCCAAAAGATCGACTGCTGTAGACCCAGCCTTGTCCCATTTCAGATATTGGCGGATAGCTTTCTTGACATTTTCATTGCTAAAATTCTCATCAACGGCGATTTTGTATTTGCTTAAATGATGTGGCCATTCCTTACTCAAAGTATTGTAAAAACTCTCCAAAACTTCAAAGCTTGTTTCTGAAATTAGCATGTCTTCGATTCCCTTATATTGACATTCATAGGAGTGGTCAACACTTTGTTGAATTCCTAATAATTTTTCAGGAGTTTGTTTATCAAATACAGCAAACACTTGTTTGCCCATATTTTTAAAATACTCCCCAAATATAGATACCGAATTTTCAGAGCCAGCATTAAAAATGGCCACTCCCAACCCTTCGAGAGATTTGTATTTTGTATTAGCTAATTCATTCAACTTTCGGCTTGCTGCAGAAAAAACCAAAGCTTCTGTAGTACCTTCTGTAACAAGGACTCTTTTTGCTAATAATGCTTCAGTAAACCTTGTTCTAAATTCCATGTTGTAATTTTTTGGTCTAATATTAGCAGGGAAGTTTAATGCTTTGCTTAACATCTTTCCATTTGAGTCGCGATTTACCATTATTATTTGCTCTGGAGCAAATTCTTCGAGTACAAATGGAGAGTGGGAAGTAAAAATGGCCTGTGAAGCTTTTGATCTGACGCTATCAATAATTCTTTTTTGAGTATAAGGAGGCAAAGCCGTTTCTGGTTCCTCCATTGCAAAAATCACGCTTTTTTTAGCTTCGGCGATTAAAGAAAGTAAGGCTAAAACCATTGTATTAATTGTTCCTGTTCCTTGATGGTGAACTGGAGCAGCATACCCCTGTTCACCTGTTGCCATAAATACAGTTAGTGTTTTTCTTAGATGTTCGCGCGTGAGATCTGAAATCTTAAGGTGGGGCTCGCTTCCCCAATCCACTGGAACAAATTCTTTCATAGCAGTTTGGAGACTTTCAAGTACCCCATCTACACCGATTGAGTTTTCAGACTTTAAACTTGTATCTCTAAGTTGGGTAAGAACATCCTCCCACATTTTTGGTCGTATTTCTTTAATTCGCAGAATAATATCCAGTAAGGACCCACGTTCCAAACTTAATGCTCTTGAACCAGTTCTTAGTGCTCTTAAATAAAGAAAGCCACACTCTCTTTTATCATTCTTAGTAAATTTAGGTTGAGTCCCAGATTCCATTAGCGGCGACACGAAAAATGTTTCTCCTTCAAAATCATCTTCTTCTGAATTATACCCCCCAACAAATTTTACCCTCAAAGCTTCCCTAATATTTGCTTTGTCAATCTGCGCAATGTTTCCTTCGGGAAGAATTGTCTCAGTAGCGCAGTCCCAAAATTCCAGATGAGACTTAAAGCGTGCAATTTGCTCATCGGACAATCCAATAATTGCAACTTCAATTTCTATAGTACAAGCATTTTCGCCCAAATAATTTCCATTATAAAAATCATGTTCGTCTACAACTGGCATCCTACTAAGTCTTTCCGGACCTAAAACAAGATCCATTGCTTCAACAATAGTTGACTTTCCTGCATTATTATCACCAATAATAACCGAATGACCTTTAAGAAAGATTTTAGCATTTGCAATTCCTCTAAAATTACTAATTGTTATATAGGCGATTTCCATGGTTGTCTATGAGTTTAACTAAATCATTCAATGTAAAGTATTGAAATGACGACGATTTTTCTATAAAATAAAATTATATGTAGAGCGAATTTAATGATTTAGGTTATTGAAATTCACTTTACTAATTGACCAGATCTTTTTTCTTTGAAATACAAAAGCACTGTGCGTTTGAATATGGTTGAGAAAAGACTATTCTGTCTTCTTTTTAGACACCTCCATTTGTTGAATAATTTTCATTACTTCCTTTTCTGTTGTCCTCAATTTTGTCTGGCAGAATTCAATCAGCTGTGATGCGCGTTTTACTTTTTCTGCAAGCCCATCTACTGAGATAGTTTCTGATTCTATCTCTTCGGTAATTTCTTTTAGTTCAGCATAAGCTGATTCGTAGTTAAGATTCGTTTCCATTTTTTGTTTTATTTGATGTTACTATAGCCTGGATTTCTGAATTATGTAATCGAATTTTAATTTGGTCATTGTTTATAATTTCTTTGCCATCCACAACTATCCTGTCATTTTTATAAAGTAGCGCGAATCCTTTCTTCAACAGGTTCTCAGGATCCATTAATTTACAAACAGAAGAATAATGACCGATGTATCCGCGTTTGTTCACAAAGAACTTTCGGCTGTATGATTCCAGGTTTTTAATTTCGTTGGCAAGGTTATTCCTTTCATTACCAATCATCATTTTGGGTATTGTGAATAATTGGCTTGTCGTGTTATTTATTTGAACTCGGCTTTCATACAAGATTGATTTGGCACTATTGATGATGCCCTGCTTAATAGAAGTTAGCTCATTCTTGTTGTCCTGTATTAGGTCTTTAGTTGTATTGATTAATAGGGAATTCAGCTTTACCAATTTCTGCTGTTTAGAATTTAATAATTGCTGTGATTTAATGATAATACTCTTCTGTAAATTCAGGACATCTTCTTCAAACTGTCGGTTGTGGCTGATAATGAATTCAGCAGCAATTGACGGCGTTTTGACAGAAGTATGAGCCATAAGATCAGCAATTGTTTCATTCACCTGATGCCCGATACCGGCAATAATAGGGATTGGAAATTTGGCAATTATTTTCGCAACATTGAACTGGTCAAATATCAATAAGTCAGTCTGGCTTCCCCCTCCCCTGATTATTATCACAGCATCGTAATCTATGCCTGAATTGTAAACACTCAGCAAGGTCTTGAAAAGTGCATCCGCGTTAGACTCTCCCTGAACCATCGTGAAATAAGTATCGATACTGATCAAGTATTTATGCTTATTTATTTCAAGCGTATCCTGGAAATCCTTGAAACCTGCAGAGTTCATCGAACTGACAACGGCAATTTTCTGAATGACAGGTTTTAATTGCAGCTGGCTATTACGTGTGACGTATTGGCTTCCTGACTTCCATATAAAATCGGAACACTCATCTAATAGCCTTTGTAATGTTGCTTGCCTTTGCTGTTCAAGCTGTCCTATGGTAAAAGAGGCATCAATGCTATTCAAGACTAATTGAAGCCCATATGACGGACTGTAAGTAATGGAAACATTTACCAATACCCTGATGTCATTCTTGAAACTCTGCCCAGTAATATTTTGAAATACCTGTATTGACTGGGAGCCATCTCCCCATGCAGCCGCCTGCATTTTAGCGATGACAGAATGGTTGTTAGGATTCTTTTCGACAAGGGAGAAATAGTGGTATCCTTTCTGGGAATAATATTTGTGGTCAGAAATATCCGCAAGAACCCAATAACTTTTATTTTTAAACGAAGACGATACAACAGACTGGATTTCTCCGGTCAATTCTAAAAGCGATATGTATCGGTTTCCTGTCATTGTTTCAGTACCTAAAATTAATTCATAAAACTTGGAATAGGTTCTTTATTAGAATTATATGAGCTTAAGCTGTAACTTAATCTCCAATTTCATTAATTAATAAAGAGATTATGACGAACAAGAATGATGTAGTAATGAGTATTGAGAATGTGTGGGCAGAAGTTTCGATTGAAGATGAACATCATTTTCAAGCATACCTATCCATTGGGCTTGCACCCTATGGAGATTTTTTTGTTGAGATTAAATTCGAGGATCTAACTATGGATGGAATGGCTTATCTCGCAAAGCTATCTCGATTGCCTCAGCGCATTAAAATAGGATCCAGTCTATTGCAAAAGGAAGGATATAATTTCTCCCATATTGTTGTTGAAAAATTTTCAGCAAATAGTGTGGGGTCGTTGACTTGGGAAGGCTTATCAGATGATCCTGAAAACTACAAGGGTATTCACGACCCTTGGTTACCCAAAAGGTAATGCCAGTAAGAATTTTGGAAAAAGATTTAAGTAAGAAAATTTGCTCTCGATTTAATGTTCTAATTAATTACTCTATCATTTGCATGCTATCCATAGGCTGTTGTAAAGAAAGCTTTTATTTTATCACCATCTGCAATATTTATTACACCGTTTGTAACTTTTTTTATAACCTTAGGTAATACATCATAAAGGTTTTCAAGGGCTTTGTTGTCACCTGTTGCGAGGGCGTAGAAACTTGCGCCATCAATCTCTCTAATTAAATCATTCGATGCACACCTATTTCCAACTTTTCTATTCGAAGGGGTAAATGGCTTGTTGTACCTTTCTTTTGATGAAGGTATAATTGCTACATAATACGCCGTATAATCTTTGTAAGTACTCATCTTAGGCATTACAGCAGCTTCTAAGCCCTCATATAATTCCGCCAGATTACCGAAAGATATTGTATTGAACTTATTTTTTACTTCAGCGATTATTTTCTCTTTAGTGCAACAAAGGTCTACAACAGCACCAGTTTTTAAGTTCTGCCAACCGTCAATAGAGCCTAATATTTTTTGGTGAAAATCACCAATGTGGTTTTGTAATGTTTTTTGCGCTTTACGGTTTTGTTCTGATGAAATCCAACCATTATAATCAAGTTGGAATCCTGCAATTTCGAATAGTGCAGAAAATGGGTCGATTACATTTAAATCAAATTTTTCTACTGCCCTCTTTTTTGCATCTGCTGCAACTTTTAAAAGGTGTGTAACTGCCTCTTCTAAAGCTTCGTCGCGTATCCATGGTAACCAGCTCATATAGTTTATGATTTGTGGCCAAAGCTACATCTGTGCTACAAGAAAACAAACTATTAAATTTATTTTTACTTATAATATGAGTTAAGGAGTGTAATTATTGAATACCCAACTTCCTTAGCAAGATTAACAGGTACGGCATTTCCTATTTGCTTGTATTGCTGAGCCACTGATCCTGAAAATTCCCAATTGTCAGGAAAGGTTTGGATTCTGGCATATTCTCTTACTGTAAAAGGTCTGGTTTCATCTGGATGGCAACGTTCTGTTTGCTTTTGCGCAGGGCTACAAGTCAATGTAAGACAAGGCTCATCCCAACCAATCCTTCTTGCCATGCCAGTCTTGCCACCTCCTAAATAAAAACTACCTCCCATAAATTCCTTTTGAATATCTACAGGCAAGTCTCTCCAGTAGCCTTTTGGAGGTACTAATTTAAGGACATCAATCTTACTTTTAGGATATTTAACCCCTATTGATGCAGGAACATCACAATTGAAAAGCGGACCTTTTTTCAACGCATCGGATAAGTTATATACCTTTTTAAATGGCTTGGGGTATTTGTATTCTACATTTACATCTTTTCTGATACCAACTACAATTATACGTTCTCGCTTTTGAGGAACATTGAAGTTTATTGCTTTTAGAACTTGAACTGGAACTACATTGTAGCCAATTTCATCAAGGATGGAAACCATTCCTTCCAATGTTTTTCCATTCTCATGGCTAAGAAGCCCGCGCACATTTTCTCCAATACAAACCAGAGGGTTAACTTCCTTCACTGCACGTGCAAATTCATAAAACAACGTCCCTCGGGCATCGGCTAAACCTAATTTTTTTCCTGCGTAGCTAAATGCCTGACAAGGGAACCCACCTGTAACAACATCAATCTTATTCTTGTATTTCTTAAAACTAAAGTCCTTAATATCTCCTTCGAGGACTTCCCATTCAGGTCGATTATTCCTCAGAGTTTGGCAAGCATATTTATCCAACTCATTAAGTGCAACACATTTCAATCCTGCTTCTTCTAAACCTACCGCTAATCCCCCTGCTCCTGCAAAAAGCTCTAAGACTTTAAAGTCTTTTTTGGGTGTCACATAGTTTATAGTAGCTTCGCCGTCAACATCAAGAACAAAATCTCCTAAAGCCTTTTCCAATTCGTCTTCATCATAAACTCTATGATTACTTCGAGGCTCACGTAAAGCTGGCAATTTCCCAGAATTATCCCACCTCCTCAAAGTTTCCTTATTTTTCCCAGCCTTAATTGATGCCTCCTCAAGAGAAATTATTTTTTTCATAACCAAATTATACAAACTTATACAGTGGTTACAAATTTAGCGTCCAAATCAACGCCAAAAAAATAATTTTATTCAATAAGCCTAAAATAATCCTAAACAGCTTAATTATCTGCATCAATGTTTTGATACATATTATAAAATATAGCGTCAAAAACATTTTTAAGGCATCTGCCTAATGACTTTTCAACATCCAAGCTCCAAAATCTAAGAACTGTAAAATTTAAAGTGTTTAAGCGATAATCTATTTCGCGATCCCTTTCAATATTACGTTCAATCTTTTTTATCCAATAGTCTCGATTGGCCTTTAACTTCAATTTTTTCTGCTCCCATTCTTTGCCATGCCAAAACTCCCCATCTACAAATATGGCTATCCTATATTTTGAAACGAATATATCCGGGCAACCAGGAAGTTTTTTATAGTTAATCCTGTATCTGACTCCTGAACTCCACAAGGCCTTCCTAAGCTTCAATTCAGGCTTTGTATTTTTAGCCTTAATCTTGCTCATCAATGCACTCCTCTCAGGTGTAGTTTCAAAATCGAATTTCATGGTATTGCAGTAGATGATAAAATTACTTTAGAATACATCTCATTTTACAATAGCTTACATTTTTAAGATAAATTTGCACCGGAGCTTAGCAAGGGGTTAGCGGAGTTGAAAGGAAAAGGGAAGTTAGAAACGGCTATACTTGCAATATAAATGGAAAGCATGGACAATCAAATTATCCCAACAAAGCAAGGACAGGTTGTAAGAACACTGGCAAATGAAAACACTGCCGAACAATACCTGATCATTGAAATTCCACAATTGAAAAATGAAGAAGACCTTATAAAAGTTTGTGGGATTTCTGAATTGCAAAGAGCTCAGGCATTTGGAAGGGAACCAAACTACGATTACTTCAAAATAAATACGCTCACTGTATTAGCAGAGGATCTGAAATCTTTTATTGAGAGTTTCAATAGCTAAAACGAATTAATGAAATTTAAGTGGGGGCTACAAATGTGGCTCCCTTTCTTTTATGCCTCCAGTAATTGATTAATCCAAATTCGCAATCTTCCTTCGAAATTCCCTAATCATTCTGCTTGTTTTTCAGCTTCAGTTGCAGTCCACTTGCAGAATGGTTTTCTGTTGATTGGCTCTTCTCTTTTTGGAAATTGTCTTTCAAAGCCAATTTCTTCTTGTGGTTCTGTTGCCTGGCAAATACCTTCTTTTTCAGTTTCGTCAAGAATTTGGCACTCCGAAACTCCGTTATGTATTAATTCTCCATCAACTTTGATTGAAGACTTCAGGCTGATAAGGTCAAAGTATGTTTTAACGATATTTACGACCGCCTCTTTGTCTTCATTGCGAATAACCAATGAGTCATGCTTTGTCAGAAAAAAGAAACCACGATCCAGCAAAATTGGCATTATTCCATCAATGAAAATCCCAGACTCTTTATTCTGTAATTCTACAGCAAATCCATCTTTGGTGTTTTTGTTGTAGGCATGGATAAAATCGTAAACAGTGGGAAATACTTTTTTGAATGAAACTTTATTTATCGAGTTTGTTTTCCAGGAACTGAATGCAATTGTCATCATTATTTTCTTTGCATTTTTTCTGTCGTCTAATTTTAATTGTTCAACGATATACTCATAAAGGCCTCCGTTGATTGCAAGCGAGCAGAACTCCCTTACGTCGGTTTCTTTGTAACAATCCTCCTGCATCAACCAGTTAGCAAAGATGGCATATTGGCTATTTACAAGATCGATTTCAATCAGGTCATTATCTACTTTGATGATGTCAAAAGTATGTTTGCACATGGAGGTAAAAACCGAATCCAATCTTCTATTGGTCTTATTCCTGTTTACAGAGTAGATTCGCTTTTTAAGCGCCGAGATAGACGTTTTATATGATAGTTCAATGTTCCTCTTTTTGGTTTCAACATAGCGGTCAAGATCATCAATGTAATATTTATCCTTATCCTGGATTAAGGTAAGCCCCTTCTTCTTCACATCATTTAAGATTCTATCTTTGGTTACATAGTACGATCTATTTTTCATCCTGTCGTACACTTCAAAAGTAATACCCTCAACCTGTGCATCAATCCGGAAGCTATTGACATTGATCTTCGAAATGACATAAGCTACAGTTGCCTCCATTTTTCTATAGTTGTAGGTAAGGGAATCGAATAGGTCTTCGAATGTAGATTTTTCAAAAGTGCGCAGGATTAAATTGCTTCGACAATTTTGATGTAACAACACAGGTGTTTGCAAATTTTTCCTGACAGACAACCACATATCCTGACATTGTTTTGATAATGAAAAATTGCATCTCAGTGTCCGATTGTGCAAGGTTACAAAACGATGTAACATATTACAGGAGATAGTAGATATGGGAGAGAATGATATGGGAATATGGGTATTGATATGTGTTAGAGAATGGTGGTTAGTGGTAGAATAATTGGTATTGATATATTCAAGGTTCTTGTAGAAATAATCATTATTGACCCTGTAGGATTTTGATTGGTTCTGTTCAGTATTTTTTGAGAAATTGGTGTATGATTCATTGCATTGAATGATGTTGTTCTTTATGAGCGGATTGAGAAAACCGGCAAAATATCTTCCCCCATATACGCTCCTGAAATAACTTGACGGCTTTTCCCTGAACTTCAGTGAATCATAATTGTCCCTGCCGTTTTCTTTGATGATATGTGCAACGAATTTTATTGCATTATTCCTGTTGGTTTTTGTCAGATTTAAATTGTTGATGTCTTCGTTTAGCTTTTTGGGAAGCAGAACCCAAATGTTTTTCTTGTTCTTTTTTTTCATCGATGCCAGGATTTAAGTTGGTTTATTGTTGCATCGTTTTCCCTGTTTTGATGCAACATGATTGTTTGTGAAAAATAAAACCACTATTCTTTAAACCTGGCAGTTAGAATAGTGGCCTTGACTTTGGAGTCAATATCTTTTGTTCAACCAGATTTTAACCGCCAGGTAAATAATTTGGTCGTACCATTCTTTTAAATAGTAAAAAATAGAATTGTGGTAAATAATTTATTGAATCGAAAATAGACCGATGGAATGCCATTGAAAAGTATTTGGGAATTTTTTCCCAAACTCCACAATGGAGAAATTTACAAGTAGAATATTGAAAGAAGTTGTTTCCTCATTTAGCGGTTCAATTGCATTTCTTTCCGTCATATCATTGCATCCTTGTGATAAATTACAGCACATGGAATTCAAAATTAAAACTGTAGATGACGTCAAATCATTTTTCAAAATCTTGCATCAAGATTACCAACTGGCATTCCATCCTGACGATCCATTTGAGGATTATGTCAGCATTGAAACAGGTGCTGCAACTTTTTCAAAAGAAGAAGCGAAATATCTAAATGAAGTAATGAATTTATGCTTTGAAGTTTGTGAAGAAGTACATGAAGATATTTACCTAATCGGATTGTCAATAGTGCATCCTGAAATGTTGTAGCGAAAAAATACGTGGTACTTGTGAGTGGCTCTATCATATTTTGATTTATGATTATTAGAATCTAATATTGAAATAACATAAAGAAAAATACCATTAATGAAAATCAAATTGACCGAAGACCAAACTGTTCAATATCTTATCAATTACCTTGAAAATTCTGGTTGGCATGTCGGTGAAAATTTCTGTTTAGGACAAAAGCATGGGATTGACATCAAAGCAACAAAAGGAGATGATGTAATGCTTGTTGAAGTGAAAGGTGCAAAGGCTGGCGATGCGTCTCCAAATAAAGTTAGGGAACACTTTGATAGTGGCCAGATAAAGACGCATTTTGGAAAAGCGATTGTCAAAATGCTACATGAAAAGTCGTTAAACCCTGATGCTATGTTGGCAATAGCACATCCGGATGACGAAGATATTAAACGGTCAATCTCGCACATGGTACCTTTCCTTAAAGACCTTGGTATTACACATTATTGGGTTTCAGAAAATAATATTACAATGCAGTAACCAAACAAGGTTAAATTTTACTATTGACTATCATTTAATAAAAAATTATCGTATTTAGCTTTCAGGGGTAGATAAATAAAATTTACTGACAATAGAAAAACCAATAGTATTGCTTGAATGTCATAATTGACAACACGAAATGTATAAATAAGGATAATTGCAAATCGAACAAACTCAAGGTCAAAAATCCATTTCTTTTGCTCTAAAATTGCTCCGTTCAATATTACCGTTAATAGTATTAATCCTGATAACAAAAATAGCACTGATTGGTGTAGATAATTTTCGAACAATAGGGTGCAGAATAACGTGATCAATAAAATAATTGTTTGAATGCTTACATAATTTTTTAAGCGAGGCGTAAGATTTTTAACCGGTCTTTTGAGTAAAAGCAATTTTTCCAGATATGCCCGTATAGAAGGGTCTAAGTCATCTGGCTTACCGAAAAGCACTTTGCATTTTGCCTTGAAAGAGGTTGCTCTTTTGAAGGAAATGAAAAGTTCCAACGGAAAATGGAAATGCTGCCATAAGAAGCTATAGCTTTTCAACGGACTCGTTAATCCATAAACCGGTTTTGTATTCTCCGTTGCGAAAGTGCCGAAAAGTTTATCCCAAATAATCAATACATCACCATAATTATTGTCTAAATATTCGGGATTGCTGCTATGATGTACCCGATGGTGAGATGGGGTTACTAAAAAATATTCAAGAAATCCCAGTTGCCCGATAAGCTGCGTATGTGTGAAGAATGGATAGGCGCCATGTATCAGCAACATAACAAAAGTAGCTGATGGTGCGAAGCCCAATAAAGGGAGTAAGCACCAGAAAACCCCGCGCGCCATAGACTGAAAAACAGTGATACGGGCCGAAACACTATAATTGAAGTCTTCGCTTTGATGATGAACTACATGGGCTGCCCAAAGTATATTTACTTCGTGGCCCAGGCGGTGGTACCAGTACCAGATGAAATCTGTAAAGACAAACAACGTAATCCATTGCCACCATCCTGTTTCAATAGTAAATAGACGCCAGTTCTCATATATGTATTGAAAAATTAAATAAAAAATCCCTGTAGTAAAAAGATCTGCAAGGCGTTCGCCTATGCCTACACTGATGTTTGCTATGAAATCTTGGAAATGGTATACTTCTTTGCCCCTTTTTTTGCTGTAGTAATATTCTAATCCCATGAAAGCAAGGAACAGCGGCACAGCAAAAGCAATAATATTTAGTTTCATTCCATAGATTTTTAGATGGTAACTTGCGCAAAAGTATTGTAGATTTATTATCCTACCAAATAAGTAGAGTATATAATTATGTTGTCGAACAAAGCAAAATATGCGCTAAGGGCGTTAGGTTATTTAGCCGCGAAATATCCTCACGGACCTGTACAAATTGCAGAGATTGCAGAGCAGAAAAAAATTCCGCTGAAATTTCTTGAAAATATTCTTTTGGAATTGAGGAAGGCCGAAATAGTAGCCAGTAAGAAAGGAAAAGGTGGCGGCTATTTCTTTGATAAAGATCCTAAGCAAGTATCTGTTGCAAGTGTAATCAGGACAATTGATGGACCTATATCAATGTTGCCCTGTGTCAGCTTATATTTCTATAAAAAGTGCGATGATTGTGATGAAATTAATTGCTCGCTCAACAAGGTATTCATTGATGTTAGGGATGCTACTATTAAGGTGCTGGAAAAGAAAAGCATCAGGGATCTGATTTAATTTTAAAAAAAACGTTGTAGTTAATAATCCAAATAATTCGTACTATTGCAATATGAACTTATCAAGTAAAAATACGCATTGTTGTACATTTCTTAGCTGAAGTGCGTGACTATGTATCTATTATATTCCATCGCCCTCCAGTATAACACCGGAGGGCGATTTTTTATGTTTATTTTTTTATGAGAAAACAATTTGCCATTTTCAGTATTCTTTCTATACAACATTGTTGTACGATCCTTTCGTATTCCAAAGCGCGATGTTGACTTGTCTTTTTGATGAAATTGATGCGGCCTTTTGAATAAACTCGAAAGGCTTTTTTTATTTTCTTTTTTAAATACATTCCAATGAACACAAACAATATTCTCTATAAAAAAATCGTATCGCAAACCTTTAAAGTAAGTAATGAAAAAATCAATGAGCAGAATGTACTTTCAATCTGCAGTATGCTTAGTGCTGTTACAAATATTAATGATGAAGTGATAATAGCATTCCTTGGTAATCTCGATTTTGGTAAAATATCCATTGATCATTTCAGCTTGGATGTAGTAAGCAATGCCTTGCTCAATGACGTAATAACACTGAATTCGTATATTGATATTATAAGAGAAGATAAGATCAAAGTGCGATTGGAAGGGTATAAAAAAGTAGAAGGGAGGGAGGTTATTATACTGAATGGGTCTTTTGGATTTTCAATTCAAGGCGCTTCTTTATTAAACTATTCATTGTCCTGAATAATTCTGTAGACGCACAATGGCTGTACAGTATTGTACAGCCATTTTTCATATTCACCCTTCCATCTTTGAAACTAAAACAAACGCGTTTACTTTTTGGTGTCTTGGGTGGACTCGAACCACCATATAAGTCTTTGTGGACTTAGCCTAACCTTTCAGCCTCAAGACAATTATTTCAATCAATTATATTTCGTTGTTTGCTTTCTTTGCCTATCACACTGTTTTTTTTGCCGTAGAGAAAGTAAATTATAAAACCAATAGCCAGCCAGATTATCAATCGCAACCATGTTTCAAGTGGTAACGAAACCATTAAAGTCAGACAAGTTAGAATACCCAGTATCGGAACCAGTGGTACGAAAGGTGTTTTGAACGACCTTGGCATATGCGGCTGCTTTTTCCTTAGTATTAATACACCCACGCACACCATCACAAATGCCAGAAGCGTACCTATACTGGTCATTTCTCCTACAACACTAATGGGAACAAATCCGGCAAACAAACTGATAAAAACAGACAATAAAATATTTGATTGATAAGGCGTTGCGAATTTTGGGTGTAGCCGTGAAAATACAGGGGGAAGAAGACCATCTTTGCTCATTGTGTAAAATACTCTTGACTGCCCAAGGAGATCAACAAGAATTACAGAAGTATAACCAATAAGAATGGCGCTAAGCACAGCAAAACTCAACCAAATGTAGGGGGTCTTCTCTATTGCCAACGCAACCGGTGCAGCATTATTCAAAAATTCTTTATAGTTGACCAATCCTGTGAGCACATAAGCAAACAGAATAAAAAGTATGGTACAAACAATGAGCGAGCCAAGAATTCCCAGAGGCAAATTTCGTTTTGGATTTTTGGTTTCCTGAGCCATGGTTGCCACAATGTCGAAACCAATAAACACAAAGAAGACGAGACCGGCTCCGCGAAATATGCCACTCCAGCCAAAATGCCCGAATTCGCCGGTATTGGGCGGAATGAAAGGAAAATAGTTTGCCGGGTCAATATATTTCCACCCAAGAATGATAAATGCAAGAATGACTGAAATTTTTAAAGCCACCACAATGGCATTAAATATTGCCGAACCTTTAATTCCACGTATAATAATAGAGGTAACAAAGACAACAACCAAAACTGCCGGCAGATTAATAATTCCGTAACTGGTGGTACCATCATTTAAAGTAATCTTTTCAAAAGGCGATGATACTAATTGTGCAGGCAAATGAATATTGAATCTGCTTAAAAATTTGATCAGATATTGTGACCAGCTTATCGCAACAGTTGCAGCACCTACAGAATATTCCAGGATTAAATCCCAGCCAATAATCCAGGCAAACATTTCTCCCAGCGTAGCATAAGTGTAGGTGTACGCACTGCCCGATACAGGAACCATTGATGCCAGTTCAGCGTAGCACAAGGCACTGAAAGCACATCCAACCGCTGCCAGCAGAAAAGAAATGATGACAGCCGGACCCGCATTATTGGCTGCGGCAATGCCTGTTAAGGAAAAAATCCCCGCACCGATGATTACTCCAATGCCAATAGCGATCAGGGATATTCCATTCAAGTTGCGTTTGAGTACATTAGCACCTGTATCAGCAGCCTCGCTTTGTAGCCTTTCAATAGATTTTATGATCATTTTACAGTTGATTTTAATGCGCTTTATGCAAGAATTTTGGATGAAATGCCACTGACAATTTTTGAAGACTAATCCTGAATCCTCTCCTGATTTTTACTTTTGTTCTGATGCTGGTCTTGTATTTCCCTGAATTAGTTAGAATTACTCCGACGATAATGATTGAAAGGCCAATTAACTGTGTGGTTGAAATAATCTGTTTAGTAAAAAACCAACCAACAAAAACAGCAACTATCGGATTGATATAAATATGCGTGCTTACAACAGCAGGGGGTCTTACCTGTAAAAGCCATATATAAGATAGGTAAGCAACAATTGAACCCATGAAAACCAGGAACAATAATCCTACCCACGCCTGGATGGGTACCGAGTTAAATTCAAAATTTGTCCATTCCGTTCTTAAGAAACTAATCAACAAACTGGCAACACCTGCTACCAGCAATTGCTGGGCAGTATTCATTATTGTTGAATTTCCTGCAGGATAGTTTTTGGAATAGATAGACCCTAAAACCCAGGAAACAGAACTTAGGGCTAAAATAACAAATGCAGTTACGCGAAGAGAATGGTTACTACTATTGTGCCCTGTGACGATACTGCTATTTAAAAACAAAATCAGTCCAATAAAACCTGCAATAAGGCCGGCAATAATACGCCAGTCACTAAAGTAATTTTTCCAGTTGGACTTGTCAATAATAATGAACCAGAATGGCCCGCTTGCAATGGCAATCGCTGCTTCGGTAGCGGACACATATTGTTCTCCCCAGGCTACCAGGCCAGTTCCTCCGGTAAGGATCAGAATTCCGGTAATGCCGTTTCTTTTCCAGCTCTTTAATAATGGAAGCGATTCTCCCCGCCTGAGTTTCCAAAGAAAAAGTATTGATCCTGCTATTAAAAAACGGAAACCTGATAAAATGAATGGAGGGAATCCTTTAAGACCATAGGACATGGCTAAAAAAGTGGATCCCCAAATGATGAAGATATTTATAAATGCAAATCCTACAAGTTTTTTGGAGGCATTTGTTTGGGATATTTGTTGAGACATATTTTTTGTTTTTGGAAGCCTGAATTTCTTATTTCCATACTTCCGGATTAAGTATATTTATGGTGGAGGACAATTCATCATTTGATGTCGGTAACAACAACAACAACTATTTTCTAAGTATTGAAATTTTATTTTACGTAACATTTTTCTGCGTTTTTAATTAAAAAAAATAAGCTTCCTGAGCAATTGGCGCAGGAAGCTTAGATATGGGCACATACCAACTGCCTGTCACCAGAGCATCTGCTCTGTTACACAACAGCCAATATGTATATTTGATACAAACATTTTAAACTTTTAATTTTTGCAAACGTAAAGCAAATTATTTATCCTACCAAATTAGTAGGATAAATAATTTTCAAGAAAATATTTTTCATTACACTCTTTTGCGGAAGTTGACCTTTAAGGTGTATTCTACCAAAGGACATGTCAATATTGACATGTCTCTTTTACTTTTCAAGAGAAACGCTAAACTCTCCCATTATCACTGAGAATATTTCCCGGTTCCATAGAATCGCTCTACACTCGCTGTATAAAATCTAAAAACAAATTTTTATGCAAACAGTAAATGAAAAATTAATGGAGTTCTTGAAAAATAATCCGAACTCAAGTAAAGCAACAATCAGCGAAGCCACAGGAATCAATGGGCTTGTGCTTTTCAATGCTATTAAGAAACTTCAGAAAGAAGAACTGATCATTTCTGAAGGTGAAGGCTCTGAAATGGAATTCTCTATGACAAATGAATCTGGTCAAGAAAAAATCCTTGAACAGGAAGCTGAAATTGAAGAGCATATCGAGGAAGTAGAAAAAGACATTGAAGAGGCAGTTGTAAAATCGAATGGGAGGGATAATTCCAAGTACAAATTCAACAACCAAGAGTATGGAAAAGGCCCGCTTGTCCGTGCAGTTGTTGCAAAATATGTTGAAGACAATTCACCTGTTACTTTCAAAAAATTGAAAGAAGTATTCCCAGATACTTTGCTGAAAAGATTTGGTATTTTTCAGGATATAGAAATGGCAAAGGAAATTGGGGGAAAAGGTAACCGCTACTTTACAAAACCTGAGCAGACAATCAAACTGAAAGATAAATCTGTTGTGGTCTGTAACCAGTTTACATTTGCGAATATCCAGCCATTTTTAAAAGCGGTGAAATCCGTGGGATATAAGATCAAGTAGTAAAATACAGGAGCATGCCAATATATTATTGATGCTCCTGTATTTTGCTTTTAATTGATAAGAGATAGTTATCTATGGAATGGTTTTTTCGTGTCCGAGTTAACCTCTTCTTCCACGAAAACCAATTTAATTTATTAGTTTTTGGATCAGGGTTTTCTAAAGAATATTCGAAATTACTTCTTCTATATCCAAAAAAACTTGGAGGAACTTTTGTAATAAAATCATTAAGATGATGAATGTGATATGGCGATCGAAAGTTAATTGCATGGATATTTCCATATTTAGGCATTCCAAAAGTGTAGCATGAATGCGATATGAAATTTTTTAGTGTGGAGGTATTTTTAATTCTAAATTCAGAATTGTCGCCCATTATAGAATTTAAAATAGCAGCAATACCGCCTCCTAACGAATGTCCAGTTATATATATAGACCTAAAATGTCCATTAAGTTTGTCCAGTTTTTCTTGCAATTTCGGAAGAGTTTCTAACGTAGCATTATAAAAACCTCTGTGATACTTAATTCTTGTTTTTGAGCCACCCTTTTTCATCAAAATTTTGAAGTCGGTTATCCAATCATATAAATTTTCAGTTCCTCTTATTGCGATGAATAAAATTTCATTTACCACAATACCTATTAAAATTGCAAATTCAGTTTCTATTAAAAATGTTTTATCAAAGTCGGCTTGCCTCAGCATTTCCACAACATTAATGCAAATTTTATTTTTCTTGTGAAGAACATAGTCACCGGAAGGAATAATATTTACCCTACTATTATTATTCAGCTCAAATTTGGTCATGTGCCAGTACGTAACCTTAGAAAAAGTTGCGCAGACTAAGGCCTTCTTAAATGAAAAAGCTGGGTTTCGCCATTCTACAATATCAAAGTCTTTCCATATTGAGTTAAGCTCGTTACGAAACACATTATTCTCTTTCATTTTATTGACGTTCATTTTGGGAAGTACAAAATATCAGAAGAATTCCTTTGGCTCAACACCAAGTGTCTTTGCAAAAAGATAAATGAAACTAATGCTGGTGCTGATCTCACCTCGTTCAATCCTTCCTATTTGGGAAAGGTGCAGGTCTGTGGAATAGGCAAGTGATTCCTGCGAAACACCTTTTTCAAGGCGTATCTCACGCAATCTTTTCCCGAAAGCCTTGATGCCTTCTTCGTCCCTGTATTTGGCTTTTCTTACCACAGGTCAAAGGGATAAATAAGTATCCATTTAAATTAACGCAGAATTGCGCTATTTCGTTGGGTTTGGCTATTTTAGCGCCAAATCATAAAACAATGGACACTCAATTATCATTCGAATACGATATGGCAACATTAGCCTTGAAAGGAAAAAGATACAGGGAAGCGGAAGAAAAGTTCACAAAGATTGCATTGGAAAACCAAACTGCTGAAGCCTGGTGCGGGATGGGCCTTTCTAAATATGGATTGATCATGGAAGACGTCACTGTGGAAGAGGTATTTTATTGCTTCAATAAGGCAAAGATTGCAAATCCTGATGCAGTTCCAGACCTTGAAAGGTTGATACTGGAATCATCCCTTGAAGTGATCAGAAACTTATATGGGGCACTTGCATTATGCCAAAAGCAAATGGCGAGTGCAAAGAACCAAAAGATTGGTGCAGCTATCTCTGGAGTTGTTGGGACGATGATGACAATGGAGGAAAATAACAAAGGAAAAGTTTTTGGTTCGATTGCTTCGGCAGGAATCACAGCAGCAAGCTTCACAAGTTATGTGCAGGCAGGCGGAACAATCACTGAAATGAGGATACTCAACAACAAGATCAAAACCATCATTGCAGCAATATCGGTCACGGTAAAAGACTTTGTAACAGTTGAAACCACACGTCTTGCAGAATTTAATGCTGCACTGATGAAAAGAGAAGAAAGGGAATTTCAAAAAACACTGCCGCCCAAAAAGTTTGACGAGAAAGAACCTATTATTATTTATCCTAAACACATTGAATGGTTTAGTGCAGGTTGCTATATCATTGCTGTAGGTTTATTTTATTTCTTCTTCAACGGAAAAGAAGCTGCTTTCATTCCTGCAGCAGCTTTCTGTTTTTTCGGTTACAGGATCAAGAGTAAATACAAACAGAAGGAAATGCAAAAAGAGGAAATCAAGAAAAGGGAGGAGCGTGAAGCAGAGAGAAAGCAAGCACAGCTTGAGAAAGAGGTTCTTACATCCTGATGACTAAAGGAAAACTGTATTACACTATACCAAAAGAGGCTCAGCCAACAATATCGGCTGAGCCTCTTTCTTATTTCTTTTCAGTGGTTTTTAATTTCTGGAGTTAAACCCTCTCAAAAGAAATCCTGACCATAATAGATGATTGTGCACATCAAAATATCCAGGGAAATTCAGGCAAAGAAAATACAGCATAACTCCTGCGGATAAAAGCAATAAAATAAAGGATTCAGATTAACCCTGACCGTCAGAAATTGCCTCAAAGAAATTGATTGTATGTTCCACATCAGAAAGTATTTCGTCAAAATTATTATCGATGTTTCCTTGCTGGAATTTGAGGTAATCGAAATATACCTTTCTCAGGTTTCTGCTAATCCTCAAAGTATCGCAGTCGCTAACAAATATTTTGAATTGCTCCAATACTTCATCTGAAATCTCATTGCTTTTTGCTTCATCCACTTTGTAAATAATTTGACTGAAAGTAATAAACAGAAAATGCGCAACCGCCATATTAGCGCAACATTTGCAGGGGGAACTATCTGCGGGAATCAAGGAACACATACACTTGCTTCATAAAACAAAGGATAAATTTTATGAACGCGAACGACCAGCTAAGGGAATACAATTGTACAGACAATTACTATCGCTATAATTTCGGATTAATGATTACTGATGGAGCAAAAGCACTCGCCGAAAAGTTTCAATGCTTTTGGTTTTTAGACATTGTTGCAAGCTACCAGAATGAACTTAAGAAGGACGAATTCCAGGTTTGGAAACTGGTAAAGAACCTTGATAATTCAGCGACAGTTACTTGCGAAGATGGCAATGACAATATCCTGAAATCACAGCATATTCCATTTACAGATTTCAGTGTCGATACTGCAACAGTATGGCTTGAAAACGGCGTTATTTTATTACCAAACGAACATTAATCCTTCACTCTAAATCCACAATTATGACAACAGCAGAATACAAAGATTACCAGGCAGCAGCAAGTTTAGGATTGATACCTGATGATATGAATCCAATCTTCCTTTTCTCGCAAACAGAGAAAGAACTTTTAATGGATTTGGTCAATGGAAAAATTGATGCGGTACAGTTTGCAAAGATCGAATTGAAGAACAGGGGATTTGATATAGAAACAGGAAGATGGATTGGTTGGAAGAATAATGAGGATGTGGTTGAGGAACTGCTTTTGGTGCATTAGAATGAGTGGGGGGACGGGATGAAAGCAGCAAGATGTCTCGTCTTTGTGACAGGACAATTAAACTAACACAAGCAAGCCATACTTCTCCAAATTCTTGTCCGAATAATGTTGTAGGATGAATGCCAGTCAAAACAATTGAAGTCAAAAAAGGAAACATAATGAAGCCCGCCACTTCTTCACTGTGCGGGCCTCTTAATATTAGTCTGAATTATTGATTAACACTTATCAGGAATAACTAATCAATTTTTATGCTACTGATTGCCTTTTCCATAGCGTGTTCCTGAACACCAGGAACCTTCAGTCCTTCTGCACGGAATACAGTTAGATCTGTCATGCCTAAGAAACCAAGGAAAGCCTTGAGGTATGGAGCCACGAAGTCATTTGCTTTACCTGGCCCTTCTGAATAGATCCCACCTGAAGACATTGCAACATAGACCTTTTTACCTGTTACCAGGCCAAATGGCATCCCATTTTCACTATATCCAAAAGTTATGCGGGGACGTGTAATATGGTCAATCCATGCTTTTAGCGATGTATGGATGGTGAAATTGATGAGTGGTGCACCGATTACAATAATGTCGGCTGACATGAGTTGCTTTACCAGATCGTCTGACAGCCGGATTGATTCTTTATCATCCCCGGTCAGTAGGTCATGAGGAGTAAACATCGGGCGAAGAGAAAGCGGTGTCAGGTGAGGTATATTCATTTCAACCAAATCTAACTCCTGAAGCTTATTTTCAGGATATTTTTGCTGTATCTTTTCTATTATTGCGTTCCCTAATTTAATACTGTAAGATTCCGCTCCGAGCAAACTTGATTTTAAATGCAGGATGTTTTTCATTGAAAAATTGTTTTTATTTTTTAGAATTATGACCCAACCCCTTATTTTAATTTGGAAAGGCGTCACTTTAACACAGCAAAAGTAGAAATGGCATCAAGCCTTAGGTCGCGAATTACCTATAGGAAAGCGCTTACATTATGGTAAGTGTTTACCTTTGCATCTATGGAAAAGGAAGCTGAAGAAGTGATACCAAACAAACAGGACTGTGCGGGTTCGCTAAGGAATGTTTTGGATGCACAGTATGCTCTGAACGGCAAATGGAAAGTTGCGTTGATACTCTGCATGATACAATCACCCAAGCGCTTCAATGAAATCCTTCAGGAAATTCCCGGCATATCTTCCAAGGTTTTGGCCAGTGAATTAAAGCATCTTGAAATAAATGAGTTTATTAAACGGGTAGTCCATCCAACAGCTCCGGCAAACATCATTTATGAACCCACAGAATATAGCAGAAGCTTAAAGGGGCTTATTGGTGAATTAAGTGACTGGGGCGAAAAACACAGAGAGAAGATAAAACAGAGTATGAAGCAGAATTTTTGACATTTTTTTCTTGATTGAAAGAAATGAAAGCTCACACAGGCAAGCCATACGTCTCCAAATTCTTGATCGGTTTCTGAATTAGTACAAATGCCAGACGAATCAATTAAAGTCGAAAATGGACGCATAATGAAGCCGGCAACTTTTTACAGTTTGCCGGCTTTTCCAATACAGGAATATTGAATCCTTTAGTTCCTTTCGCATAGCGCAAGAAGCTCAGCCCTTTTTATCCTAATTACAACCGTGTGTGTAAGTTTTTCTCCTTCACCATTAGTGTAGCTGCTGTAGTGGTAATTCTCAATAAGGTTAAACAAATTCTTTACGCTGATCAGGTGCGTGTATTTTTCTTTGGGGATGTTTATTCCCGCAAATGAATCTTTGAAAGCAGGACCAAGATCCACTCCATAATCATTTGTGCTCATCAACTCCAGTTCTGCAAAAACAATATCCTCATTCGGGAAGTAGGTGATACTGTTTTCTGAGAGCTTTCCCAGCCTGTTGTAGTAGGCATATTCAGTGATGACATTTACCAGGGCATCCCCTGGCTCAGATGAATCCAGCAATAGTTCTGTATCATCAATTTCGTGGCCAACGTAATAAATACCTTTTGAAGGATCGATTTCCTGGGCTTTCTTTTCTGTTCTTAATTTCTTATCCTGTACCATTCTTTTTTCTTTTAAATATCAGAAAATGGAAAAAGTGGCCGGAATAATTACCGGCCACTTTTCTACAAAATATTCAGGAAATTTTTAAACAATCTGTTGGTGAGCTGGGGCATGATCATGTTTCCCAGTAGCCTGTAAACCTCAGTATCACAGATGCCGGTATAATCATATTTCGTCATCCCTGATACAATTTTAGTTTCAAGGATAGAGATTTTTCTGGGTACCCCATCAGCATATTTAACCTTTTGGCAGGTACTGGCAGTTATTGTACAAAATACATTGCCATCTGCAGGTTTGAATTTGTCTCCGAATTGCCCGGGAGAAAATTCTTTTACCCAAGGCATCAGCGAACTGACTCCTTGCACCGAAAGGTTGATAGGTTCAGGTGTCGGGAAGAATGGTATGTTCCTGTCACCTAAAACATCTTTCCTCACAAGGATAACAATAGCACGGCTCCTATTCTGGAACGCCCCATAGCGCTTTGCATTCAACACTCGGATGTCAAAATAGTAATTAGGCAGAAGGTTCTGTATGCTTGCCATGTATTCCATCAATAACGGAGCCCTGTCCTTACTAAGAAGCCTGTCGCTGTTTTCAAAAACTGCAATTTTCGGTTGCAGGTCTTTTACAAGTTTCGGAAGCGTTTCGATCATAAGCATATTTTCCTCTGCAAAATCGCGTGCGTCTACAGTATTTGAAGGTGAGAGCTTCACACATGGGCTACCACCACTCAACACATCAAGCTCACCTCTTAAAAGCTCAGGAAGGCCACGCAACGTCCGCACTTCATTTATCCTTTCCAATGAAATATTCCGTACATCTGTACAATCGAATGGCACTTCAGGAAAATTGTTTTTATAAAATTGCTCTGAATTTTCTTCCCAATCACACGCGTAAATGGTTCCAAACCCATTTTCATTCGCCCCTATCCCAAATCCACCGCTGCCGGCGAATAGTTCAAGGTGCGAGTAATTATGCTTGTTTGCTGTCCACCTCCTGCGTATTAATAAGCTTAGAAATTCGGGTCGCGATCACCTGGAAACTCCATCCTACTTCAGCGTTCTGAATCACGAAATGAAGTCCTTCCTTCAGGTCATTCGTCTGCTTTGAAGTTATTCCTACCAGACCAGCAAATTGGTCATTGAGCAAAATTGCAGGGGTGCCATTGTCAAGGTTCAGGCTAAAGTCTCCGTACTTTCCGAAACCTACTGAAAATCCCGTCAATTGCGCATCGCATGGTATCTTGATTGGCGCCGGCTTTTTGTTTTTTGCCTTTGGTGGATCTTTTTCTAACGTCCCGCCAATGCTATCAAACTCAGGTTCACCGTCACCACCATCTCCATCCGGTTCAACGTCATCACCCGTTAGTTCTTCCAATTCTGGATCATATCCAGGAGGTAGGTTCGTGAAGCGCTCATTAGCGTAATTATCGTTACGCTTGTTAAGATCTTCTTCTGCTTTGAGTTGATTCATGGCTTTTGTAAGGGTCATATCCCCATCAGGATCATCAATACGGTCCAACAACGTAGGGTCTTTTTTGCCAATCGATTTGACCAATGCAACTGTAGAGCCACTATAGCCAACGATTAAGCCAATCTTTTTATCGATGTTTTCACCTTCGATAGTCTCCGCCCAAACTCTGCCTTCAGGTGTGTTCCATAAATGCTCCTGGAGCACCTTTATGATCTTATACAACAAGGTCTTGCTTGCACGGTAGGCCAGGCGTGATTCAAAATTGATCAGCCTGATAATATCATTGATCGAAGCACCTTCGATAACAACAACGTCAATATTTTTCTCCCCAAGCTGCAACGCTGCATCTATGTAATCAGGGTTGGAAATATAGTAGTCATCATCAGTAATGATAACTGGTTTAATTAGCCCAAAATATTTTAGTTCACCTATATAAAGGTCATCTGGGCGTATGTATCCGAGCGCTTGGACGATCGGGTGTGCAGACAGGGATATAAGGTCTCTGTTTTCTCTGCGAAGAGTAATTGTTCTACTCATAGGCTTTTAAAAAAAGGGGGTTAATAGTGGTTAAAAAAATATCGGCTCTACTATATATGCCGGATTATAATTCTGGGGTACAATGTGCCTAACCTGTTAGAAGACTGTATTTTTAATTTCAACAGGGTGGGCTTTTAGGTCAGGCATATCGTTGTGGATAACACCATCAAGTAATCTTCCAGCCTTCTTTTTATTTGTTCCTCCCCATTGCTTGAAAAAGAACGGCACATCGTTCTCTGCGCATTTATCGCGTAATTCCCTGACCCATGAAGCATACATAGGCCTCGGCTTTCTTGCGCTTTCACCTCCGGCTATTACCCAACCAATTTCTTTGAGGTCGAGATTAGGCAAAGGGCCAATCAGTGGTTCGCAGGATAGGAATTTAATAGCCGCGCCCGTTTCAGCCAGATCACTTACACGTGATAATACAGCTTCATTTTCTACGGAAACTCCCATCCAGATATTTGGTGCCCACTCAAGTTTTTCATTCAGTTCCTTCAGGCGTTCCGAACGTTTTGTAAGCACTTGAAAAATGTGGCGCGGATTTTCTCCCATCACCCTGAATACTTCAGCAATAAAAGAAAATGGTACATTATCATGGAAGAGGTCGCTCATTGAATTCACAAAAACAACTTGCGGCTTTTTCCAGGTGTACGGCCTGTATAGCTCTTCTGGATGTACTTTCACTTCAAAGCCGTCCACATATTTAAGCTGCCCCATCGCCTGGAGGCGTTTTGACATTATTGCTGCGTAACAAAATTTGCATCCTGCGGATACTTTATTACATCCCGTGGTTGGGTTCCACGTTAATCCCGTCCATTCGATACTTGTTTTTGACATAACGTCTGTTAATAATTTTAAGGGTTAATACGCACGCATATTTCAGCGCATTTCATTTTTTTGATACCTGGCAAAACCCCAAAAACTGCTTCCTTATGGACATAGAAATCCTGTTACGCGCTAAAGGCGTTTTAAAAATCCGGATTAATTTTATTTTGGGGTTTTACCTGGTCTACGAAGACTTCGCAGCAGGTATGGGTAAGGATTACCCTGCGACTGTTATGATGCAGTCCTTATTGGTGAATTCAAATACTCCCAATCGCGTATCGCTGAACGGGAAAACTTGTTGCCAAATACTGGCAAACCTGCATGCTTTATATGCCAGGTCAATTCAGACTGCGACCATAACATCAGATCGCAAATTTCATTGCGATTTAGAAGGTCGTTCTTCTTTTGCTTCCCTGTAATAGGCGAAGCACACTTTTCATTTGCAGTGAGCAATGACCCCCTGCGACCGTAATGACGGTTTTCTTTTGACGTATTTGTCATGTATTTTATTTTAAGGTGGAAAATAAATTGATAAATTACTTGCATTCCTTAGCCCATCTTAAGAGGTCTCCGGAGCAGTGACTTTTAAGTACTGAAACTGACTATTGAACCAGTTTACCCATCCATTCACACATCTGCACTGATGTATGAACCCTTCTCCGATTACATTCGAAACGATGTGGTAATCACTATCGTCATTCGAGGGAAATTTGCAGATAAAACTTACGATAATTTGCTTATCTTTAAAATGGATTTCAAACCGCTGCTCTTCTAATATTTTATTACCACAGCCAGTGACTATTTCATATTCAGGGTACCAGTGGTCTACCCTTAACCCTGGAATTACAGACAATTCATCCAAAAGCGCGTTCCCATTTGAAGAGAACCCCGTGTCAGTTCTGGGCAAACTACCATACGCGGAAGCCATGAAGGCGGGAGAGTAGCGCACAGGTGGTTTTGTTTTGTTCAGCTCATTATTTTGGGCTTGCTGATTCAGCCGTTTCGTAGTTATTGTCATATATTTTGCTATTTGAAAACAAAAATATATAGTCAGTCTGCCCCATCCGATACCTATATGAGATAATTAGCAGTTAGGGGTTGTATAGTGGTAGCTATTTTTTATAGATAGGAATTTTAACTACTTCTTCTTTCGTCTTCCAGTTTTACATGTGACTTGTAAGGAAGCTCCTCAACATTGCAGATTCTTTTTCTTTTATCAGAAATATCTTCTTTTGCTTTTGTTAATACACTATAGATATAATCCTTGTTTAAATCAGTCACAATTTCATTTTCCATAGACAAACATTGAAAAGATTTTACAATCCAATCTGCGATATTTGTTTCTTGTCCTGTCAATAGGCCATTATATTTAACTCTTCTAAACAATTCAGCAATTTGCTTTTGCAAGGCACGAAAAAGCAATTTTTGTTCAATATTCTGACCCTTTAATAAAGTAAGTAGCTTATCCCACTCATCTTCTACAAAGTAAGTTTTAAGGATTTCATGTAAATTGGGGATACTTTTCACTGAAAATCTAATTCCATTAATGTGATTAAATTTTTGCTCCGCTAATTCTATATCAGCACTTATCAAGCTAATCGCTGATTGCATGTAACCTAAATCAGGCGTAATTGACATAATACTTAGAACTGTTTTAAGATCATTCAAGTTTTCAATACTGCCCGCTGCCCTAACATTTTTCCCTGTTTTAATATGCGATACAATATTATAAAGTTCTAAGAATTCAAGTGGATCAATTCCGTTACTAAGAGCATGTTCTTCAATGTCCTGAAATTTTGATTTCTCAAAAGCACCAAAGGGAGCTATAATATCTCCTTCCTGCTTATAATAACATAATAAAGCATGCTGCCTAACCGTAACTTCCCCTTTTAATTGTTTTATTTTACCGGCAAGAAAATAGTGATAACCAATGTACCGACCGTAAACCCAACTCGTGGTATCGTTGATACCGATTCTTTCTATTTGATTAAACCGATAGAAACCTTCTTTAATTCTAAAGAGCTCCCTGGCATATTCTTCCTCCACAGATAATTCCTCTTCTACAGAATAAAGAATTTCCGCGGGAAGAGAATAAACATAAGAATTGAACGTTTCAATGGAAGTTAATTCTGCTTCGACATTTTCAATTCCCCACTTTTTATTCCGTAGTAGAAAATCGATTTTGCGTAATGCTACCCAAATTTCGCCTGCAAAATCAATCATCATTGAAAACTTATCCTGAGCTATTTCAACCTTATCTTTTTCGGGCTTAGGATATTGAGAGATGTCATAAGACTCCCAATATTTAATCTCTTCTTGCCAAATTTCGTTCCCGGAATCATGGTAAGCCTTTTTCAAATTTTCAATTTTGAATTCAATTTCGCACATTATGCTTTTTTCTGAGCGCACCGGCTCATCATCGAATGACCAATCAGTCAAATCAATAAATCCATCATCCAAAGGTTGATAATTATTCCAAACCTCAATTGCGTAATTGATATATTCTAAAATCTCTTCACTGGCGTCAATCCTGATAAGATATTCACGGATTGATTCCAGCGATTTGGGGTGATTTCTTACTAAAACTGAGAACAGATCCATAGCCTTTGCTTTAAGTAACACAACAATATAAAAATAAATCTGTGCCAGCAAATATTGTAGGTACTAATACCATTGCAGCACTTTAAAAATAACGCTGCATTTACGGTACGACCTCCCAAGCCCCAAAAAGCTTGAACAGTGTAGTTTTAGAAACCGGTCACTTTTGGGTACGTGAAATTGAACATGAAATAGAAGACGGGGAATATTATTGAGGTACTGGTACAAGTCTAAATAAAGCAGAAGTCATTGTTACATTAAAAAGTATTATTATTTCAATTTAATATTGGATTCAGATTAAATTTTCTGTCAGTTATCATAAACCCAAATTAAGTTGGAAATTATTTTACAGAAGAGAATTTTGCATACACAATACCATAGTTACATACTTGTGTATATCATCTACCTACTACATCCTGTAATATTTTGCATCGTTTTTGAAACATTGCACTTCGGGTTGTTCAAGAGCACTTTTCAACAACATAATTTTAAGCTGCCAAATTCTGAATGTTCGACTAAATAAGCAATACACCTTGCAATATATTTCGGACAAGAATTTGGCATACTGAAACTCCGTTATTGCATAATGAACTCAACAATTGTACTTACTTTAGATTCTAAAAATTACAGCTCATGCCAACAAAAGAATTGAGACAATGGCTCTTGCATTTTGTAGAGAAAATTACTTTCGGAAATGAAGACGAATATGGGGAAGATAATTTTGAAATCCCATTGGATAAAATATTCTCTGAGTTCAAATCTCCGAAAGAAAAAATAATGGAAGCAATAGCAGAATTACAGGAAGAAGGTTATGTAATCAGTTACAATAATGATATTGCAATCTTCGATTCTGTAAAGTTATTTGAGTAGCTATTATCATTACAATATCCATCACTCTATACAACTCCTGTAATATGTTGCATCGTTTTTGAAACATTGCATTCAAAGTAGCAATGGAGTAATTTTGGAAGAAAGTTGTTCTCATTTGTTTTGACCTCATAATTTTATTTGATTGAAATGAAAGACTAAAAATTCAACAGTGATTCTGATATTTTCTGAACCATTGCATTCGGTATAGTTTTCAAATAATGCTCTGTAACTGTTGATGAAGAGTGGTCGAGAGCATCGCTTATCATACTGGTTGGTATGCCATCAATTTTTAAACGTGTGGCATAGGAGTGACGTGCAAGATTCAGGTTCAGTACTACTTCAAATCCTAATTTCTTTCCTATCGGACGTAGGTCCCTGTTCAGGTTCCTTGCAAAAATATCTTTCACTCTTTTTCGTTCAATGTTATTATCAATCCCACGTAAGCACGGAAAAATATAGTCCTTGGTGTTTAGGTCTCCCCATTTTTCAATGATGCGTTTTATTTCAGGATGAAGGTGAATAACGATCTCTTTTGTTTCGTGGTTTGTGTTTGCAGTTTTTGAACGGATGAAAACTATTTTATCGCCTTTTATGTTGCTACCTTTAAGGTTCAGCGCGTCTTTAATATTCATCCCGTTGCACAGGTAAAGGAAAATAAAATAATCTTTTGAACGCTCTTCACCATTTCTTGTTGGCGTATACTCCCATAATTTTTTCAATTGCTCAGGATACAGAACGTCTTTAGATTTTGTAGTCGAGCCAATTGTAAATTCTTTGAATGGATAATGGCCTGATGAAATCAATCCTTGTTTTATTGCCCTGTTGAAGATGTGCCTTAAGCTCCTGAAATGTATCTGTGCTGTAGAAGCTGAGTTGCCAATACTCAGCCACCAGGTCTTAAAACCCTTTAACCAAGCTGGTGTAATGTCTTCTAAAAAGAAGCTCGTTTTGTATCGCTTAAACGCCACCAGTGACTGTTCGTAAAAGCTCTTGCTTCCTGCATTGTCTTCAGCTGTCAGCTCATCAATCTTTTGTTGGAATAGGATTGCCATATCTGTTTTCATGTTCCCTTTTAGTGCAGCTTCCGATTTGAATAGATTGGTGAACATCTTTTGGTTTGCGAGTGGGAATTCATCCAGAATATTGTTTGCTTTTTCAAGATATTGTTCAATTGAATTTCTTAATGCTTTGGCTTCTTTGGTGATTGTTCCTTTTGCTGACATTGCTTTTTCAAACACATCAGGTGTTGCGTATAATTTAAGGCCAATGCGGAACTGAGCACTGTTTAGTGTGATTGTAAGTTTGACCGGCAGCATGTCGCTGTTGGCCATTGGTGTGCGTGCATCAAGGAATGGATATGCACTTCCTGCTTTTGAGTTTATTGTTTTCTTCATTGTTTTGATCTTATACGCAAGTGTATAAGATCAGTTTGAAACCATGAAGTCTGGTGCTCAATTCTTGCAGAACTCCAGCGATTATTTACAGCACAAATCACATTAAAGTAAGGATATATTATCCTGGAGGAACAATTTTAAACTATTCTTGGCATTAGGAACTATCATTATGTTGTACAATTCATTCTTTCACTATAATAGTCTCGAATTTCCACTTTTTAGGATCAATATCATTTACTTTAAGTGGGTCAACATCATTCTTCCCAGAATATAAATAAAGCTTTTTAATTGTTTTGACTTCCATCAACTCAATGCTATACCACCTAATCATATAAGCGGGGTGTAAGTGTAATTCGTCCAGCGATAAATTTTCAATTCCATACAGACTACTCAGTTCGATAGAATTTGTGAGCTTGAGGATATGCAAATTTTTAAAGACTTTTAAGTTCGATATTGATCCGATGCCAGAATAGCTTTCTAAGTAAGAATTATCATCGATTTCCAGAGCTGTAATCTGGTCTTTTATTTTTAAATCTTCCAAACCAGCAAGGTAGAAGGATCCATAAATGTAAAGGCTTTTAAAAGCAGGTAGATTGCCAACTTTCATTATTGCAGGAAGCATTTCGTTATTGATAGATATGTGTTTGATAAAACGATTTGTCTGTATACCTGATAATGATTGTTCCAGCAAATTTTTAGTAGTGTCGTATACAACATATCCACGGTTCCACAATACTAAAGTATCAAGACTTGGCATATTATTCAGAAGGGATAGATCAATTCGAAAATCATTCGGAATATCCCTAATCTCTAAACACCTTAAATTTTTAAACCTCTCTATTCCTTTCAGTCTTTTCAGGTTATTAGTGATATTGATCACAAGGGTTGATACAGAGGAGCTGTTGCTGATCGCAGAGAGATCTTTCATGTCAGTGGTTATATTCAACCGTTTCAGATTATAGAAGTTATGTAAACCTGCCAATACCTTTTCGCAGTTATCATGTTCCAACCGAATTTCTGTTACATTCTTAAGGCTCCCTCCGGACGAATCAATTTGATCCCGGATTGATTTCAGACCTTTTACATCCTGTTCGAATTTATATTTTTGATAGGGCCGTATGCCTAATAGAATACTCGTAAAAAAAATAAAAGAAAGGCTGATTATTAAATAAATTCTTTTCTTTCTCTCCTTCTTACTCTTTAAAAACAATCTTTCAACACTTTCATTCAGCAAAATATCTTTATTTTCTGATTTAAAATTTCTGATTTCCGCAATCTGTGTGTTATTTAAGACAGAAGTTTTCCCTTCTATTTTTTCCGATTTTTTTACCCATTGTTCAAATTCCTTTTCCTTTTCAAGGCTGCTCCTTCTATCATTGACCCACTGCTTCAACCGCTCCCATTTCCTGATCAAAACTTCATGTACAATATCGACAGCATAGTTTTGGTCTTTAGTTTCGGAAATGGAAATTATCCTGCTTTTTTCATTTACCAATGCCTCAAAAACCTCTTGTACAATTGCGTTATTGTAAGTGGATAGTTTTTGAAAAAGGTCTTTTTTCAGCATGGTTTTTCTCACATCAAGCTTGTTTTCTGTGACCTCTACAAGATTGAGACAAATAGTGCGGATAACATTTTCCTTTTCTTTAGAATTGTTTGTGATCAGTTTAAACACGTTTTCAGCATGCGCTTCGATAACGCCGGCCATACCTTTACCACCCGATAAAATTTCATATTCTGTTGAAGTAATTATTCTGTCCGCAATATTCTCATTGGTCCACAGTTTATGCAAGGTAAATTGTAGTATGGGTAAGGAGCCATCTATCTCCTGCAGCTCTGTGCAAAGTTTATTGACTAACTCTTTTTCTACAGTCACACCGTTTTTTAAGGCGGGACGGGTAATAATTTCAACAATGGATTCGCGCCAGTTAGCTTCGTTAATCGAATAATCGAGACTAACCATTGGAAAGTAAATCTGATGATGCTTTATAAAATCAAAATTGCTTAGTGCAGAGAAATAATCACTGCGGAAAGTAGTAATAATGAGTATGTTTAAAGATGCCTGTTCTTGATCGGTAATGTCTTTCAAAAAAGAAAACAGGGTTTTACATTCTTCCTTAGCTGCATCGGTATGGCATTGGGTAATAATCTCCTCGAACTGATTGAAGAAAATAATTACTTTTTCATCTTCATGGATCCTGATTTCATTATCCGTGAAAATCCCCTCAACTCCATTTATATTGATTTGAAATTTTAAATTAGTGAAAGGGGTACTTCCCGGAGTAACAATGACTTGTTTATACTGATTGAAGTTGTATCTGAGATCGGTTTTTAACTCAGATAATATGCCAGCCTGAACAAAAGATGTTTTGCCAACTCCAGAATTTCCGATAACTGAAATAAAACGATTGGCTTTGGTGCGAGGAATGATTCTACTTAAAAAGTCATCCTTTTCTTTAGCTCGTCCAAAAAAATAGGCATTATCACTAACATTGAAAGATGATAGCCCCTTATAAGGATTTTGCTTGTTAACGGGGCTTGTATTTATATAAGGGGTGAGAAATTCAAGAAAGGAATTTTTAATAGATGTGACATCCGAAAATAAATGGACGGGCTTGCCTTTAAATTTTGACAGAATTTCTCGGTGCTTTTCAAGATTTTCAGCGCCAATTTCATCATCATCAAATTCACACAGTTGTAGAATGAAAATGCTCTTCTTTTCGTTTATTGCAGTGTCAAGTTCTTGTTCAGTGTAAGTTGTGTTCGAATTTGGCGGGTAAGATCCCACCTTGTTGCCCTGAATTAAAATATAGATGTCACAGGCTGATACTGCACTTTTACAATCAAGTTCGAATGCAGTATGGGAGCCATCATCGTACATTCGTTCCATAATTGTAGTCAATTCAAAACTATCTCTGAGTTGTTTATGAAAATAATTAATTATTTCCTGTCTCTTATCTTTTAAGTCTATAAAGGTGGACGATAGATACACTTTCCATTTTGACTGCATTGCAAAAGTTTTAAATTCACAGATATTGCCCTGCACAAATTAGGTAATTTTATTAAGTAATACTAACAGTACCAAATGGTGTCGTTTTGATCTATTGCTTAAGTACTTTGAACAATAAAAGCCACCTGAATTTTTGTGTGTAGGTTGTAGATGTACTTTAGATTAATACCCCAAAGCGGAGCTTCAGCGAGAATTATATAATTTATGGTTTCAATTCGTTTATAATTAGCCTTCCACAAATTTTCTATTCCGTTGAAGGCCTCTGATAATTACATGCGATTGTTGCAAATGAACCGTCTGCTAACGCCTTTTTGATGATAAATGTTTTGTGCAATATCTTGAAGCAGATCTCAAATAAGTTTAAATGGATTTTGGGTATCCAAATCTACCCTTTAAATTTTGATAAGCGAAACACTTCCGGAGTAATTCAACCAAAAATTTGACACTCCAAAATTCCACTTTTTGCATTTGTAAAAAATAGTAGAAACGTCAGAGACAGAATGATAAAAAATTTAATGCTTATTCATTATTGTATTCACATATGAATTTATAATAATAATTTTTACCCTACGGCGGTTCGATATTTCAGGTTCCCCTTAAGCAATATCATAGCTGTAAAAAATACTCTTATCGATTGCTATCGCTATCAGAAACTAAATAAAGTGATTTTTTTGCCCTCGTAATTGCAACGTATTTTAGGTTTTTCTCCTGGTCAAACTGCCACTCTTTTTGGTTCTCCCATTTTAACGGTAAGCGTCCAAATGATAGTATAAAGACCCTTTCTGCCTCTAATCCTTTAGCCCTGTGGATCGTACTCAGCACAATGCCTGGATTGTCATTACTAAATAATTTTTCGAGCTCGCCTGTAAGTTCACTTATAGAGTTAGGATTGTAAAAATTGTAGCACTCTTCAATGCTACCAATCCTATCCATAAAATCAAGGATTTGCTTTTCAGTATCAGGCTTAGCGTTTAATTTATTTATCCTTTCGTCTCTATACACCTCAAGGAATGTGATGAAATTAGCAAACTTAAAGTTTTCTACCTCTTTGATTTCATTGATCATTTTTACAAGCGACTTTCCAATATCTTTTCCTTTAACCGAAGCCTGTTTTTTATGCGCAATTAATTGTGTACACAATCTGACCAATGGTTTGGTGGCGCGGCTAAGAACAAGATCATTTCCTTTGAGTTCGCCTATAATTTTATCTTCAGAAACAGTAATAACCTCCCCTTCTTCAGCACCTTCTTTTTCTTCAATTATTGGGACAATTAATTTGGCAAGGGCAATAACTTTTGATGGGCACCGATATGAAATTGACAAAAGGAAATCCTGGGCTTTGGTCTGGATTCTGATATTGTCAAAGGATCGGCTATCTGCACCTGCAAATCCGTAGATCGCTTGATTCGGGTCGCCAACGAATAACATCCTCGTGGTTTCATTAGCCATTTTTAATAATAGGTGTAATTGAGCACGGTTCAGATCTTGTGCTTCATCCACCAGAATCCAATTATAGGTTTCCGGAAGCAATTTCCATTTGTATGGGAGCCAAACCATGTCATTATAGTCAATTACATTTTCCTCTAACGCAATTCTTTCCCCTTCATGAAAGATTGCTTCAACATCATTTACTATGTCTTCAAGGTTTATCGGACAATCTATTGTGTAATGGGCAATCAGATCCCTAAGTTGGGAAATATCTGAAGCCTCCGTAAGTGTGAGTTGGGAAAGACTTACAATTGAATTTATCTGTTCTTTTATCAATTCCAATTTTGGTACATCATCTGGAAATTCTCCATTTTGTGTAGTCCCCCATATAGCCAATTTATTTTCATATTGTATCAGGAGATTATTATGGATTTGTTTCGCAGCAGCATTGCATAGTGATTTGTACTTCGATTCTTTGACGGTACATTTAGCGACTTTCAATTTTTGATTTATGCAAGTGTTTCCAATTGAGTGTATCGTTTTACACGTGGAATTATGAGGAAGTCTCAGTCTCAATTCATCTACGATATGGGTATTGAAAGAAGTAAACAACAGCCTGTTACTTTGGATTCTCTTCGCTGCATGAACCAGAGTAGTTGTTTTTCCTGACCCTGCGACAGCGTTTATAATGCCATTTCCCTGACCGTTTAAAATCCAATCGAAAATTATTTGTTGGTAAGAGGAAGCAATAAAAGTTTCAGGCATAGTTAGGGGGTAAAAGAGTTAATAAGATATGGAATCTGACATTTAAAAATAGTATACCCAAGAGGCTTTATCCAACTTTGGTGAAGGTATTTACAACCAATTAGTAAAATTTGCCAATCTGACAAAACCTTAACCGCACTAAAAATACTTTGCTTTAAAGTAAGAAATTATTGATAAGAATTAAGTAATCAATTCAATACTTTTGGTATGTGGCATCAAAACGCATTTAGGATTTTCAAAAAGAAAAACAAACATTTAGAGAAATAAAACCAATGTACGATACTCGACTCAGTTATTTGATTAAGATTGATGATTTTTCAAAATTATTGGCCACAGAATATATATCAGGGGAGAGAATCACCGAGCGAATTCTTACTACGATAGTTACCTTATATGAATGTGCGAAAGTCGAACGATATTTTGAAGATGCTCATTTTGAGACTGCTTACCACTCACCTATCACTGGGGAATTGGAATTTTTTATAGCTCGAATATTATTCCATTATTCGACTCTCAAGAATAAAGAGTGGAAAGTTTATTTACGCCGACAAGAAAATAGAACTGCTCCTGATATAAGGCTTAGTAAAAACGAGAAAACATTTGCAATTATTGAAGTCAAGGCTAAGGCAGGATGGATACAGCAATTTCTGTCCCCAGTTAGATTTCAAGTTGATCTTGAAAAATACAATAGCGGCGCTTCAATATTTAATCCCAATGATTTGATAAACACATCTAAAAATCAGCTTCACAAATATTCCGAAAATTTTGGTATTGAAACGGATTGCATTTTCTTCCTTTTGCCCACATTAAAATTAGTACATAGAAAAAAATATTCAACAAGCTTGGCACAATACTATGAGTATTTTGCTTCAACATCTGGGTTGCCAAGGGAAAATTTTATCTTACTTTCTAATAATGTAAATCTCGACCTTTCTGGTAGAGATAGAGATTTTAACCCCACAGAAAATTTTGAGAATTTGATTTCTCAGCTTGATAAATTAGAAGATCAATTGCCCTAAATCCAATAGAAATCACTTAACCATCTCATAAATTTCATTCAACAATCAATATGTATCTAACAGCTAAAGAGTTTGCTAATGCAATAAAAAAAGACTTCTATGAATATGAGTTAGAAACCGATGATTTAGAAAAGCGTCTAAATGCTATCAAGGTTCAGTATGAAAAAATTGCAAAAGATCTTCCAGAATTCACTTTTGAAAAAGAGTTTGACGCAATCAACACTAAGTTTCAAAATGTTGTTGATAATTTACTGAAAGAATTCTACACACATCTACCCAACAATATCAAAGCCAAATTTGAGAAACATTTTTATTTCACAACAATTGATAACAAAAGCATTAAAGCCCATATCAGACAGTCTTCTAACAAAAGTTTCTTTGGTGTTTTTATTAATTCTTCATTGATAAACCTATTGACAAAAATTGGCAAACTTGACGCTGCTCTATCAAATCCTGAATGTGTTGTGTTTTGCAACCGATTCCCTGAGACAAAACCTAATAAGGAAGATATAAAGAAAATGAGGGATGAACAGTTCGAATATTTTAGTACATATAAGATGTCCCATGGTCCGTTCATAATTATTGAAGGTCCTGAAGCAAATACTCATTTTTCCAGACTTCATATTCAAGAACAGTTCATATTTTTTCATGAAATTGCACATTTTCTTAATGGCGATTTATTTCAGGATCGCGATGACCAAAAATTAATAACCCCGTTTTTAAATTTAAACCATCAAAGAGAACACCTTGCGGACTTATTGGCTTTTGCATTACTTCTACGTCAACATTCTATACAAGGTAAGGTTGATGATGAACAGGGTTTATTTATTATGTCATCAATTATAGGTTTATTCGATGTTATGTCATGCCTTCAACAAGGTGAAAGCGATTCTCATCCGCATCCACTTGATAGAATGAATGCTATTATTGAAGGCTATTGGGGAGTTGAAGTTGCGGACTTAATTGAAGAAACGTATAGCAATAAATATGCTTGGGATAAATTGAGGTCATTTCCTCCAACTTTAATAATTGATTTAGTTCTATTGATGCCATCTATTGACAAAAAATTTGAGGAGGCTTTTAATAAAGTAGGATGAGAATATTTTTTCGCACTAAAATTTGCACTAAACTCATATTGCATTTCAGTCACAGAAAGACAACTTTTGAATTTGCCTCAATTAAAAAGTGTTTGTTTTGAGCACTATAGTGCATTTATAGACGCGACTCAAAATCTTGTATTCGCAAGGATGTGCAGGTTCGATTCCTGTTCTGGGCACTGATTATCAAGGAGTTGTACATATGTGCAACTCCTTTTTCTTTTCCACTTTTTCTTCTTGCACTAAAAATTGCACAAAATGAATAGGTTTCTGTAATCCTATTTAAATAAATATTACTACCCTATACCTATTGGCGCTAAAATAGTACCTGAATTTTTACTCATTGACTATAAGATTATAACTCAAATTATTTTTTAAAAGTAAATAATTCTGATTTTGCGAGTCGATTTCGTTTAGTAATTATAATTCAGAAAATCATTTCATACAAGTACATAATGATCTCCCTGTATGCAGCATATCAAGAGGTTCACAACTTATTATCTATTGAAAAGAAAAAGGTATTATTACCGCCAAAAAAATGCGGATAATAATACCTTCCCTTAGAAATTATGCGAAACTGTCTTAGATTTAATTACATTCCGGAAGATTCAATAAATTATCTGACTTGACATTATCAGATTTTGTTTTCACGTATTTTGTTCCACTGGAAGTTTCTGCTGTAATCAAAACAGCCTTGTTACCAAAAGCATCCTTGACATAAGCTTCGCCTTTGTCATTCTTGATCCAATTATACATTTCTAATCTGGTTGAACTTCCGGTTTTACCTGAACCATCTTCTAACCATTTCATTGATTCTATAGCGGTATAAGCATTTTCATGCTGCCCATTCGCCTTTTTAATACAAGTAATTTTTACTGCCATTGTTTTATGTTTTAATAACTCAGCGTTTAAAATCAGGTTGCTGCACCCTGATAGCAATTATTCGAAAAATTATTTTCTTATATAAAACAAAGAAACCAGTCATAGGCGTGGGTAAACAACTCCCCCGCACTGTTATTAGGTTAGTCATAACTAACAAAGGCTTCAAAACAGATGTGCTATCATAAAATCTATTTTAGGTTCAGATTTGTTTGCTGGAGTTTTTTTTAAAGAAATTCAATCTCAGTAGAAGACTATAGTTTTTTCTCATTCACTAATCTCCAATAATGTTCTCCCAATGGAGTAAGCTTACAAGACTTTGTATTCATTGCTGCCCAGTACATATGCGCTTCGTCAACTGGTTCGACAAGCCCGGCACCCTGCATCTTTTGCAGGTCAGTAAAAACCATCACCTTCCCTTCTTCGGCAAAAGGTGCAATAAAGATGTGTTTAAACTCTGGGCTGTTGGTGTATTCATAGGACGGGTCAAGAGGATAGAATTCCTTTGGTGATGAAAAATATTCGGTTATTCTTTTTAAAACACTGTTATTTATAATTGGACTAACATTCCGCAGCACAGTAAACTTGCTGACATTTGTTTTAAAAACAGGTCTTTGTTCCCAAGCCCCCAATGCCTGATCTATATAAGCATAGATGCCCCCTGGCGTGATGTGACCATTAATATTTGCTGCTCCACCCTTAAGAGCTTCTATTAATAGATTAGTAAAAACACCTTTACCACTTACCTCCATTGCTACCTCATCTTTTTTACTGGCGGTGAGAATTGTGATACCCTCATTAATATGCCCGACAGCACTATGCGTTAATAATGGGACTGTTATTGCACCACTATGGCAGCAATCCAGGATAATGATTCTATTTGTGCTGGCCGAATTGTTTGCCAGTGTAAGAATGTCATTCATTGAAACACCTTCATCATATCTCCTGTGATCAGGAGTAAGCAAGTACCCGCCAAGTTCATCAATAAAACCATGGCCTGAAAAGTAAAATAACGCAGTTTCGTTCTTACCGGAAAAAAGATCCTGGATCAATTCACGAAGCTTACTTTTTCTCTGAATATCCGTTTGCAATAGCACATCAAAATTGACTGTATTATCACTGTTGTATGCTATAAGGCTGCCAAACTCGGTGGCATCTCTGACGCATCCATAAAGTGGTGCTGATGGATATTTATTGATTCCTATTACAAGAGCTTTTTTCATGTATCGTCAATTTGTTTTTGCAAAGGTTTTAAGTATCCTGATTACCGCCTATACCTGATTGTAGGTATTTTTCTAAGATCAACTTTTCAGTTGCCTTTTAAACTAAATACCTAGTCATAGGTATAGGAACGCGCAAAACACACGGGTACATTTGCATTATCATTTATTTCTAAAAAAACAAATTATGAGACAAGAAACCATTAACAATGGACAACCTGAGGATAACTTACAGGTAAACAACTCTAACACAGATGCTCAACCAAACGGGACTGCATTTGAATATCTCAAATCTTTGCCACGTAACCATGACAGACCGGCACTGGAAAGTTATAAGAGAGGCAGAACTTCCGACATCATAGACTGTGAAGTTGCAGAAGACTTTACAGACGGTTTCAGGAATACGACGGATCCATTCTATATTCCCGTTTCGTGGACTTTAACTAAAACAGCCCTGCTAAATCTGTTAGGTATTACTAGTCATCAGGGTTATCCTGAAGTTAATGGCGTCAGGTTTTATGGCGGCCTTAATGGAGATAATTATCTAACCCTTATTGCTGTTTCAACAACTGACGGCATTAATGGTAATGATGATCTGACTCTTGCAGATGATTATCCTTACTATGACTATGCTGATATGTGTCCAAGCCATTGTAGCACTAGCGGAAGTCTTCGCGTCATGAACGGTCCTGCCACAGCAGTACAGGTTGCCGTTACATCTTAGGTCTATAAATAAACTGGGAATATTATTACTTTGGCACCTAAATCTTCTCGTTTTGTCATTTATAGATCTGTTTGTAATAGTGTCGCAGGCCAGCGTATTGTTGCCCATTATTGTCGGTGGGGTCTATTATAAAAAGTTGACTTTACCTTTTCGCTTATTGTTCTTTTATTTCTTATTGTGTATCGGATTTGAAATACTGGCAGCTGCAACAAGGATTATTTACAATAACAATATGCCTGGCCTGCATCTGTATTCAATCGTACAGTTTTTGGCTTTTTCAACAGTGTATTATTACCATTTCAGTGAGCGTAGTGTGTTGCGTCAGGTAATCTTGTTTAATGGAATAGCCGCTTTTATTGTTGCTGTGGCCGACGCGGTGTTTATTGATGGGATTATGCAGAGTAATACATTGAGTCGTAGCTATGGTGCAGTGTCCATGATTGCTTATACACTGATTTATTTTTATCAGTTATTTCATCAGGACACTATGCACAATAACCAATATGATCCGGTGTTCTGGTTTACGATAGCTGTATTAGTTTACTTTGGAAATAATTTACTCTACTTTATGCTCAGAAGATATCTTTTGATAAATGCAAAAGATGTTGAAACCCTTAGCTACTACATGTACCTCAGTCTTAACATTGTCGCTCATTTTTTGTATGCCCAAACCTTCAGATGCTTCAGTAAATGGGAAACGGAATCATAGTTTATTACTTTGTTGCTTCTACAATAGTATTGCTGCTGGTTGTGGCTATAATCGCTTATGCATTTCTATATCAAAAAAAAGTCGTTCAACTGACAATGCAATTGCATGAGCAGGAACTTCGACGCAGACAAGCGGTTTTTGACGCTTTGCAGGATGGCCAGGAAAAAGAAAGGACACGTCTTGCTCAGGAACTGCATGATGGAATAGGTGCAAAACTGTCAGGTCTGAAAATGAACCTTGAATATTTAAATCTGAATGCCACAGAATATAAAGATCTGATTGCAAAAGTTTTTCTGGGACTAACAGAAACCCTGGAAGAAGTAAGAGAGGTATCACATAATCTTTCACCTTACCAGTTAAACGAAAAAGATCTGAGGAGTTTAATATTAAACTGCATTGACGAATTCAATAACTATGACAATTGTAGCTACGACTTGTTTATGAATGATTCAGCAAGAGATGTCGAGAAAACAATTAAGATACACATTTGTCGAATCATTGCCGAATTACTCAACAATATTCATAAACATTCAAAAGCAACAATTGCTTCGGTTCAGATTAGCATGGAAGGAGGTTTAATGGAAATTGTAGTAGAAGATAATGGTATCGGAATGGAGAACGCGATGATTAATTCTGATGGCATTGGATTGAAGAATATAAATAATCGAGTAAATGTATGTAAGGGTACTATTAATATAGATTCTTCACAAAATGGCACAATTGTAATTATTGAAATACCTCTTAACCTGCTTGCATGACACCCCCTATAACCTTGTATATTGCTGATGACCACCAAATAGTAATTGATGGATTGAAACTTTTGATCAGTACGGAAGAATCTATAAAAATTATAGGCTATGCAATTGATGGAAATACTGCCTGCGCAGAGATTAAGTTCAAGAGACCAACACTGGCCCTCATTGACTTTAGTATGCCCGGATTAAACGGTTTGGAGTTGATCAATACACTTAGGAAAACAGTTCCGGATACTAAGTTCATTGTATTATCAATGCACGATAAGCAAAACTATATAAAGGATGTAATGAATAGTGGAGCTTCCGGTTATCTTTTGAAAAATATAGGGAAAACCGAATTGATGAAATGCTTGTCTGTTGTTTTGAATGGAGGGACTTATTTCCCAAACTATAAACCAGGAAAGGACAATCTAAATAAATCTGTTTTTACACCGAAAGAACTGGAAGTTATTAAACTGATCCTGGATGAATACACTTCAGCAAAAATAGCACAGGCATTGTGTATCAGCCAACATACAGTAGATGTTCACAGAAAGAAAATTATGAACAAAGCCAGTACAAAGACTGCACTGGGATTGAGTAGGTTTATCCAGGAAAACCAAATTAAGGTCTAAATACTTATAAACACAGGTAGTTGCAGGGAACAATTAAAGGTGATGGATCACACCTTATAGCTACTGCTTTACCTAAAAATCAACTTATGGAAGCAATAAACTTCATCATATTTATTGTACTTGCTGGCGCTGCTCTTATTTGGGCAATTATTTACTGCTTGAGCAAAAGTAAAAGCAATATTGACCTGAAGGAATATTATGAACAGTGCTTAAACGGAATTGACAAAAAAAAAGCTCTCGAAGCAGGTCGAGTATACTATAAGTCATTACGAAACAACAGTGTACTGACTACGTACGACGAAATGGCTATCGCCAACGATTTGAGTACCATGAATTTAACCATTACTCATAATTCTTAATAATAATCAATAACAACTACCTATGGGAATCCGGGGATTTGAGTATGATATTGCTTTCTCTTTTGCAGAAGAAGACCGGAGTTTTGTTAGCCGTGTAGTTGACATTTTGCAAAATCTTTCAGTAAATGTTTACTATGATGAAAATAAAAGAATTGAAAACTGGGGAGAAGACTTACGCGCGCATATCCACAATGTCTATCTAAATGAGGCCAGGTTCTGCATGATATTTATTTCAGAACATTACAAAAAAAAATACTGGACTCAATTCGAGCAGGAAAGAATTAAGGCCAAATCGTTTTTTTCAGAAAACAAGCAGGCTTATATTTTACCATTCAGATTAGATAATACAGAGATCGCCGGGATAACAGACACGATTATTTATCTCACCGCAGAGAAACTCAATGAGGAACAGCTGGCAGAAGCCATTTTCAATAAAATAAGCAAGGAGAAAGCCAAAAATAAATTTCTTTCAGGCAATTTTTTTTTCGCTATGATTACTCTCAGTGTAGTAGCATTAGGATTGATAACCATTTCAAGGAGCGAATTTTCAGAACGACCTCGTTTTGTATCAGACTCAGGGCAAATTAGTACTGGACGTACCGCATCGAAAATTATTCCCGCATCGAACTCAAATAAATTATTTAAAGCTATTAAGGAGTGGCACTTTAAAGCTGTATGCAAAGACGGATGGTTAAGCGAATCTCAAGGTAGCGGAACTTGTTCCGGTCATCGCGGCATCGATCATTATGTTGATACTGTGGTGTATGGTGATACAAAAGAGCAATGCAGGGAACAGTCAATGTGCACTTTCAAATTACGGGGCCAATAATCTTTAATTAATCCAATAAAAAGCACACTAAAATCCTTAAATCAAAAACAATGAGTAATCCAAGTAAATTTTATCTGGCTCATATGCACAATAAAACGAAATACCGTGCTACCTGGGATCCAACTAAACGTTTTAAAGTCGGCGATATCGGGAAGCTAGAGCAAGGAGTATTGAATATTTATACTTCCCTTTACAAAGAAGGCATTCTTATAGAAATGTCGAAAGGAAGCCGTGGTGCAGCTATGGATTATACTTCACACGAAAGTGTAACCATTAAAGTGAAATTAAAAGGAACAGTACCAGCTACCGGAAGCGAATTCACAACATTAGATGCAGGTTTCAGTTTTGATTTTAAAGGAAACAATAGTATTGTATTTCAAACAAGTAATCATCAGGTATGCCAGTTGATCAACCTTGCAGAAATAGAGCATGCAGTTCTTGAAAAATACAATCAGGGTAATTGGGATAAAGACTGGGTAATTATTACGGAACTTATTGAAGCAGATACTGCAACAATCATCATCTCAAACAGCAGCAACGGGATATTGGAACTGAAGGCAAGTGCAAATTTAGGCACAGGCACCTTAACGCTGACCGATGCTGCCCTGGGACTTTCTGTACTCCACGAAAAAGGCAGCACATTTAAATACATCGCTCAGAATGAAATTACGCCCTTATATCGTGTTATGGGTCTACGCTCTGCATTCTTAAGTAATCTTTCCATTGGCACAAGGGGGCAACTAAAATACGTAGTATCAGATGAACGCCTGGAGATATTGGATTACGACGAAAGGGAACATTCTGAATAGGTTATTAAATCGTCAATCACCAATTTACTTTTACAAAAATGGTAATTACAATTCCGAATTCTGCCACATTACTAAACCAAATAAAAATTTCAACTAATAAAAATTATGACTAAGGACTTACAAAGCCATTTTCTTAATCTTTATTCAATTGCATTAGCAGATGCTCAAATTGATACAATTGAATTAGAAACGCTATATAGAATCGGGGAGGAAAAAGGTATTGAGCCATCTGAAATAGATGTTATCATTTTGCACCCAGATAAAATAAAATTTACACTTCCGGATACATTGGACGAGAAAATCAGCTACCTGTACGATTTTGCAAAAATCATTCTGGCTGACGGAATTATTGATTCGGGTGAACGGCATACACTTGAATTGTTTTGCAGGCGATTTGGTTTTGAAGAAGATAATATATCCGGTATTGCAGAATTCTTACTGGTATCTGCAAAAGAGAATATGGAGTTGTCTGATCTTTTATTTCTAATTAATGAAAACGTCAATTAATATGGCCATCAGAGTTATACCCAAAGGGCTTTTTAAACTAAAAAAGCAAATTGAAAATCCGTTAAACGGTTCAAAAGCAGATATTCCCTTATCTGAAAATACTGAAGTTTTCCAAAGTGAAAATAGTCTTCTTCATAATGAAAATGTTACTGTTGAACGATTTGGGTTTAATAGTGCAAAATCTGCAAATGGATCTTCAATAGGTTTATCTATATGCCTTAACAGGATATATATGGATCATAAGAAAAAAGTGACCGATGATGTTTTAAAACAAGCCGAATTAAAAAAGCCTTATCGACTAAAACTTCACGAAATCCGATCACAGAATGATGGTTTTGTAAAAAGGAGGGAGAGGATAAAAGTTGATGAGATCAATGGTTGCAATGCTAAGATAGAGAAGCTACGAAAAGACATTTTGGAAATCCGATCCAATCCAGAGCGCTTGACTGGCGATAAATCCGGGAAGGCAAGCTTCTATATTGGATTTACTATTCTTGTCTTCCTGACAGTCTATCTTTTTATATTCTACAGTTCTGCATCCTATTCTTCATTTTTTAAAATATTCGAGATGTCGGAAACAGGACTAGCCAGTTCAATATTTGACCCGAATGCATTGTCTAATGCCTATAATAATGGTATTACTGAATTAGTACTAATCGTAACTATTCCAGCAGTTTTTCTGGGTCTTGGTTTCCTCATCCATAAAAATCAAGAAAAAAAAGGCGCTAAAAAAATTCTCTTTATAGGCTCTCTCGTTTTACTGACATTCATATTTGACATGATCATTGCTTATGAAATATGCGAAAAAATCTACAATATTAAAAAGTCTAACAGTTTCCAGAATATTCCTGACTATTCAATGCACATGGCATTTCAGTCGATCAATTTTTGGTTAATCATATTTGCAGGTTTTGTTGTTTATCTTATTTGGGGTTTTGTTTTCGACTTCATAATGGAGGCTCATGAGAAATTGGATAAAGTGAGATTGGCAATTAAAAATATTGAAGAAGAAATAAAAAGTACAGAAGGAAATATTGATAAGCTGAATGCCGAGCTTAACACCTTAGAAGAAAAAGAAAATAAGAATATCGGAGAAATCAATAAATTAAATGATCTGGTAGAGCACACTACAATTATTCCGAAGGAATTCGAGCAATTTCTATTTCATTTTATGCAAGGCTGGTTACACTGGATGTCTGCGAACCTGCAAAATCAAACTAAGCAGAGGGAATGCGAAAATGTCCTTACCCTGTTCATCAATGAGAATATTAAACGAATAGAACCTATAAATATTTAGCAATGAAAAGATCATATACAATGGGGTTACTTAGTTTTCTACTTTTTTCTTGTCAAAGTGAAAACCAAGGCAAAAGTTCAGGTATAACCTCAGAGAAAAAGCTAGGGAAACAATTGAACATTTCCATCTTATGGGATTTGTCTGATCGTATAGACCCAGGCAAACAGAAAGAGCTGCCAAGCCATTCAGAAAAGGATATTGCCATATTGAAATACTTCGCTGATTACTTTAGAGCAGACATGGATAAAAAGGGTGCCTACTTTTCAAAAGGCAAACTGAAAGTATTTTTTTCACCCAATCCTACCGACAGAAATATTAATACACTTGCATCCCAATTGGCAGTTGACTTATCGGCAAAAGATATAAAAGAGAAGAAGTTGGTCTACGATAATATTTCCACCACTTTTCAGCAGACAGGGCAAAAAATTGCAGAAACAAGTATTCAAACGTCGAACTGGCAGGGAGCAGACATCTACAGGTTTTTTAAAAATAATGTTGTAGACTATTGTGTAAATAAAGATACAAGCTACCGCAATATTTTGGTGGTAATTACAGATGGTTACGTTTACGAAAAAAGTTCCGTTAGGAAAAAAGGTAACCAAAGCGAATACATTTTACCAAGCCTTCTTTCTTCATTAGGATTAAGAGATAATCCAAATTATCAATCTGTATTTGAAGCAAAAAATTGCGGATTGATAACCACCCGAAATGACCTGGATAAACTCGAGATTTTAGTACTTGAGATTAATTCTCAAGACAATCATAAAAACGATGAGGACATCATCAAGCTCTATTTACAAAAATGGTTTACTGACATGAAGGTTAAACACTTCAAAATCTACAATACAGATCTTCCGGAAAATGTAGAAAAGCATATAGCTGACTTTATGAATTAAAGCAGATTAGTATTATCATTCAAAGCATTAAAACAATATTTAAAAAACAACAATTCTAAAAATGGATACACCACAACAAATCATCATTGATCAAAAGCGTGAAAAGGCATTGAACGATGCAAAAATGTATATGGCGAATGATTGGGAGCTTAAAGAAGAAACGCCCGAATATTTCTTGTTGACCAGAAACGAAGCGAGTAAAGGAACGCATTTGCTGATTTTCCTTTTTACATTTTGGTTTACGATAGGTATCGGTAATTTAATCTACCACCTGCTTTCCAAAAAGAAAAAAAAGATTATGAAATGAATGGTTTAAATCTAATATCCTGGCAACCTTTTTTCAAAAACAATAAAAGAAAAGAAGTAGGGACTGAAAGCATAAACAATTATCAATAATGTAATAAACTAAACAATTACTATGGACTTCAAAGATGAAATTAAACAGTTTGGGGAGCGTGTTGAAAAACTTAAAGCTCAGATCACAACTGAAGAGGCTACTAAAAATGCTTTCATAATGCCTTTTATAAATGCTTTAGGTTACGATGTATTCAATCCGCTAGAGGTGGTGCCTGAATTTATTGCCGACATCGGAATTAAAAAAGGAGAGAAGGTAGATTACGCTATTATACAGAACGGGCAACCTGTAATTTTAATAGAATGTAAGCATTGGGGTGAAGGATTAGACCCTCACAATTCTCAGCTCTTCCGGTATTTCCATACTACAAAGGCAAAATTTGGCTTACTCTCAAACGGTATTGTTTACCGGTTCTATACTGATCTTATTGAAATCAATAAGATGGATGAAAAACCATTTTTTGAGTTTAATGTAACTGATATTAAAGACAACCAGATTGAAGAGCTCAAAAAATTTCATAAATCGTATTTCGACATAAGTAACATCCAAAATACGGCTAGTGAACTTAAGTATATGAACGAGTTAAAAGCTCTTATCAATATTGAATTTTTGACCCCGAGCGAAGGTTTTGTAAAACACTTTGCAAAACAAATCTATCAGGGGATGCTGACTGCAAAACTAATAGAGCAATTTGGCTTACTCACAAAAAAATCAATTCAGCAGTATATCAATGATTTGATTACCGAACGACTGAAATCAGCGCTTAAAAAAGAAAACGAAAAAGAGACAATTAATCAGGAGCAAATTTCTTCATCTCTTGTAAATGATATAAAGATTGAAACTACACAGGAAGAAATTGAAGCTTTCTTTATTGTCAAAACGATACTTAGACAAAAAATAAAACCTGACCGTATTATATACCGTGACGCTCAATCATACTTCGCTGTTTTACTAGATGACAATAACCGCAAAAGTATATGCCGTTTATACCTGAATGGTTCAAAGCATTATATCGGAACTTTCGATGAGCAAAAAAAAGAAACACGCAGAGAAATCCTAAAGGTAGATGATATTTTTCTTTATTCAGATATTTTGCTGAATACAGTGTTGAATTATGACATTGTAAAAGGAAATACAAAGATCATAGAGGCCGACCAAAATGCTTAATCAGTATTTACTAAATTCAAATGCCGCTCTTAAATAGTTTCCCTTACTAACTTTTATCTTACGTCAAAAAACTTTATTATGAGAAAAATATCTATTTTTTTATTATGCCTTACAATGGCCACATCCTGTAGTAAAAATGAGTATGATGATAATTATTCTGGTAATTCATCATCTTCTTCCTCTCCTTCTTCATCCTGCATTTGCGGTGCCAAAACTAAGGATGGAACTCCCTGCCAAAGAAAAGTGGCAGATTGTACAATGTGCTGGCAACATAAATAATTTACCAAATCAACATCTCAATTTAAATATGAAAAAGATATTCGCTTCCTTTTGGATTTTTATATTAATATGTGGTAGTTGCACGAATACATCTAAAAATCAAAAACCAGATCAAATAATTGCATCAGCATGTTGTACCGTGAAGGCAACTTGCTCCGGAGATAAGTACTGCACTGGTTGCAAAAATTGTAAGTATTGCAAAAACTGCTCAAAGAATGGTGGCAGTTGTGGTGTATGTAAATGATTTATTAAACGAATGCTCAGCAATAATATTAATTAACTGCCTAAAGAATTTATATGCGATATATAGAGTTTATACAAATAATTTTGCTGAAATGTACGGCACTGGCAATTTTCTTATTTTATTCAACAATAACATTGGCACAAGTACCAATAGATATTTCAGAAAACACATTTAAAGTTGCAGCATTTAATGAAGAGGTTTTCTACTATGGCTTTTGTGAAGGAGATCAGCTCATTTTTAACTTTGAAGAAAGAAACAATAAGGAATTGAAAGAGTTGGAAATTGCAGAAATGCCAGGTAATTCCACGTTTATGGATTACAAGACAAAAGCTATTTCAAATAAAATTATTAGTGTTCCTAAAACAGGTATTTACAAATTTCGCTTTGCCAATTCTTCAATTGGGGGACGAATTTGTAAAGTAAAGATTCAACGTGTACCCGGACGAGAAGAAACTAAAGCATTTAATACGTCAGTTTATTGGCGCGAAATTCAGGATACGAGCTATATACCCATTCAGGAAAATTTCCTGGTAAGCAGCGACACTGTTATTGAAGAAATTTATTCTGCTCTGCCTCAAGTCTCTTCAAAGAACGCATTTAATGGAAATAAACCGTATCAAATAGTAGACTTTGTTTTGCCTGCAAATACAGTTTCCTGGAGTTTTTATCTGGCGACAGGTAATAACGGTAAGGAAGAGTATGAAAATGCAAAGAGGAAATTTGTTGAAACTGCAGCATCAGCTGTTTCCAGCATTCCAGGTTATGGAGCATTAGGAGCTCTTGCTTTAACCGGATTCTCCTATTTCAATTCTGTGCAAGGGGAGGATAATGTGAAGTATTGGTTTTTATCGGATGGGAATAGTGCAGCTTTATTTCAAGCTGGCCAACAATACTCCCATTATAAATCAGGTGATGTAATCAGTGAAGCCTCTCAAATGAAGTATCCGCTAAAAGGTAAAGTTTATCTGGCGTTCTATAATGACAACTCCTTTGAGCCCATAAAACTTACAATCAAAGTTGCAGCTGTAATCGTGAATCAGATTTGGGATTCAAGAGTTGTCAAAAGAATGGAAATAAAAAGCAGGAAAGAAGCCTATTTAAATAACTATTGATCTCTTTTCAAAAATATGAAGTATACAGCGTCGAGACTGTCTGATGGGAATAAAATATTTCCTGCGGAAATACATATAGAACATTCAGGCATCAAGGAGAGAATCCCTGGTTTCTTTAGCGGTGAAATCAGATTTATAAATTATGAGAATATTTCTGCGGTAAACGTAAGTACTCCGCTTATCGGCTTTTCAAGTGTAACAATCTTTCATCAAGGAAATCAGGCATATGCACACGGTTTTACCTAAGAAGAGGTTAGGCAAATAAAATCAGCAATTGACAGTGGAAAATGGAGAGCAAAAAATTCAGAGTAGATTATTGAAATTAATGTCTGACTCACTAGATTAACCTTATTCTATTTTAAGACTGCCCAAAGTTGTCATCTAAACATATTTAATAAGGTATGTGCCATGTCTATATTGACATGGCAAAGTGCTAAAATCTATTTTGGTTGGAATACCATCAATTTTTAAACGAGTGGCAAGAGTGTCGTGCAAGGTTAAGGTTCAACACAACTTCAAATCCCAATTTCTTTCCTATAGGACCGTAAGTCTTTGTTGAGATTCCTTGCGAAAATATCTTTTACTCTTTTCCGTTCAATGTTATTATCGATTCCACGTAAGCATGGAAAAGTGTAATCCTTCGTGTGTAGGTCTCCCCATTTTTCTATGATGCGCTTTATTTCAAGATGAAGATGAATAACTATCTCTTTGGTTTCATGGTTTGTATTTGCAGTTTTTGAACGGATGAAAACAATTTTATCACCTTTTATATTACTGCCTTTCAGGTTCAGTGCATCTTTGATGTTCATCCCATTGCAGAGGTAGAGAAAAATGAAGTAATCTTTTGATCGCTCTTCTCCATTTCTCGTTGGTGAATATTCGCATAATTTTTTCAATTGTTCAGGATATAAAACGTCTTTAGATTTTGTAGTTGAGCCAATCGTAAATTCTTTGAAAGGATAATGGCCTGATGAAATCAATCCTTGTTTTATTGCCCTGTTGTAGATGTGCCTTAAGCTCCTGAAATGTATTTGTGCTGTAGAAGCTGAGTGTCAATACTTAGCCACCACGCCTTAAACCCTTTTAGCCAGGCTGGTGTAATATCTTCTAAAAAGAAGCTCGTTTTGCAGCGATTAAATGCCACCAATGATTGTTCGTAAAAGCTCTTGCTTCCTGCATTGTCTTCAGCTGTCAGTTCATCTATTTTTCGTTGAAACAGGATTGACATATCTGTTTTCATATTACTCTTTAATGCAGCTTCCGATTTGAAAAGATTGGTGAACATCTTTTGGTTTGCAAGTGGGAATTGAGCGCTGTTTAAAGTAATTGTAAGTTTCACAGGCAGCATATCGCTATCTGCCATTGGTGTTCGAGCATCAAGGAATGGATACGCACTTCCTGCTTTTGAGTTTATTATTTTCTTCATTGTTTTGATCTTATACGCAAGTGTATCAGATCATTTTGAAACCATGAAGTCTGGTGCTTAATTCTTGCAGAACTCCAGCGATTGAAGGAGGTTTAAATGAACCTCTTTTACAGTTCGCAGGTCAAAACCTCCACTTTGCAGACTGAAAAATCAGCATCGCAGATTACGTTTTTTAGCCATTCGATGCAATTATACTTTTGATTCAAATAAACAAATTCAAATGTTCCGATTTACACTCCTGGTTCTCTTTTCCTTTTGCATTTTTAAAACTGATGCACAGGTTTTCGTAAAAGGCTTTGTAAAAGATGAACTGGATCGTCCGGTTATTAAATACGATCTATCTCTATTAAATGCTGTTGATAGCCATATTCTTCTAACCAGAAAAATATCGGATAGCAGTGGTTATTTTTCGATACCGGTTTTAGAAAAACAAAGGTTTCTTATAATCATTAAACAAAAAGGGTTTAACGATTTTTACACTTCAAACTTTACCACTGATTCTAATCAGGAGTTACGCCTTGCTGATATTACCCTAACATCGATTCCCCAGGAACTGAATACGGTTTCAGTCACAGCAAAATATCAGTCCGTAACTTTAAAAAACGGTATAATGACTTTACGGGTCACAGACAATCCTTTGGCAACCGGAATTACTGTTTTAGAGTTATTGAAGCAAATTCCCGGGATAATTGTAGATGGCCAGAACAATGTTTCCGTTAATGGAAAACCAGGTGTTGCAATTATGTTTGACGGGCGCATGCAACAAATTCCTTTGCCGCAAATCATAAACCTGTTGAGTAACATGCCCTCTGATGCGGTATCATCAGTTGAACTGATCAAAAATCCCCAATCCAATTACGACGCAGCAGGAAGCGGAGGGTTAATTAATATAATTACCGCGAAAACAAAAAAGAAGGGATTGTCCGGTTCGGTTTCCGAAAGCATAGGACAGGGAAAAAGGTTTGGAACAGGAACAAATACCGCAATCAATTACCAATCAGGCAAGCTAAGGATGTTTAGCAATTTGTCATTCTTGTACAGGAACCCTATTGTTATATCACGGTTGAAAAGAACTATTTCAAGCGCGCCAAATGAAGTTTCAGAAGTGGAAGAAAACGCAATAACAGAAACAGGAATTTATGCCACAAATATTAAAGCAGGCCTTGAAACCGATCTGAATGCCAAAACTACTGCAGGGATAAATCTGAATTTTTCTCCTGCAGATTCCTGGGACAACCAGCAGGCAAAAACATCGGTGTCCCAAGGCCTGGCATTGCCCTTTGACCATTTTAATTTCATTACTATAAACCGGGAAAAGTACAATAGCCCTTCAGTAAATGTTTATGGCTTGCACTATTTGGATAGCATGGGTTCACAATTATCATTTTCAGCCGACTTTACAAATTTCCGGTATGATGCTTTAAGGCAAAACAAGAACCGCTTCTTTAATAAAGACGAGATTGAAGTACTTCCCATGGCAGCATACAACAATACCACCAAACTGGACTTTAAGATACTGACGGAAAAGCTTGACTGGAAAAAGGTAATTGATAAGACAACCCAATTGGAAGCCGGTGTAAAATTTAGCCAGGTAAACAACAACAGCGAAGCCATACTCGACAGGAACAAACCCGGGACTGAGTTGTTTTATAAAGACACCACCTTCTCAAATCATTTCAGTTACTTTGAAAATATCTACGCGGCATATGCCAACGTTTCAAAATCATTGGCTAAGATGGATATAAAATTAGGCCTGCGTTCAGAACATACTTCCGTCGATGCAAAAAACACGACCACCGGTTTCATCCTAAAGCGTTCATACATAAATTTCTTCCCATCCCTTTCCATAGATTACCATAAAAGCCCAAAAAATAATTTCCAGTTTACATACAGTTACCGTCTTGACAGGCCATCCTATGATCAGTTGAACCCTTCAAGGACATTCAGCAATCAACTGGAATATAGTACGGGCAATCCTGAACTCAGACCACAGTACAGCCATAATACAGGGGTTGATTATACCTTTAATGACAGGCTGACCTTTAGCTTTTCCTATACGCATATAATTGGTATCATTTACGGTTTTCCTTTTGCTGAAACCAATTCCCAGGTGCAGATAGATACAATCATCAATTTGAGCAACCGCAATATTGTCAGCCAATCTGTATTCTACCAGCTCCAGTTTTCTAAGTGGTTCAGAAGCCAGTTATCTGTTACGGGGGCATATTCACAATTTGGTGGTATAATCACCGGAACATCTATTGGATCGTCTGTCCTTGCCTTTTACTCATCCTTAAATAATGAGATTTACTTGCCGGGCAATTATCGCCTGCAGGTTAATGGCTCCTTTATTTCAGGATACAAGGACGCGATCCAGTCATATAAGCCAAGAGGCTCCGCAGATATAGCCATCCAGAGAAAATACCTCAAAGATAAGCTCTCTGTAAGTGTAGGCTTATACGACTTGCTTTATACAAACGTAAACCGGATAGAAACAGAACTCCCAGGCCAGCATTACAAATTATATATGCAAAATGATTCGCGGCGGCTGAGGATAAACTTCTCATGGAAATTCGGAAGCAGAAACCTGACCAGGAAAGTAGAAAATAATCAGGAAGATGAAAACAAGCGATTGAAAAAAGTTAATTAAAACACTCAGGAATAATTTTCTAATTTAAACAAGTACGCATCTATGTATTGCATCCAGACAGACGGCTTAACCTACAGTTACTCCAGGCAGGAACGCATCCTTAATGGACTTAACCTTAAAATTCCACAAGGTTCCATATATGGTTTTCTCGGGCCGAACGGTGCAGGAAAGACAACAACATTGCGCTTAATACTGGGACTTATACGCAAACAAAACGGGTCGGTCACAATCTTCGGTAAGCCTTTTGAGGGAAACAGGATTGAAATCCTAAAACGTACAGGCACTCTTATCGAATCTCCTTCAATTTACGCAAACCTAACCGCTGCAGAAAATCTGAAAGCCTTACAATATATTTATCAATGTCCTGAGAGCAGGATCAATGACGTGCTTAAAATGGTAGGTCTCCATGGCACAGGAAATAAGATGGCCGGTAAATTTTCATTGGGAATGAAACAAAGGCTGAGTATTGCTATGGCATTGTTGAACAACCCGGAATTGCTCATTCTTGATGAACCTACAAATGGTCTTGATCCTAATGGAATCATCGAAATAAGGGAATTGCTGAAAAAACTCAATAAAGAACAAGGGATGACAATTGTTATATCGAGCCATCTTTTAGGTGAAGTTGAAAAGCTGGTATCTGATGTTGGGATCATACACAATGGAAGCCTGCTGTTTCAGGGCACTTTGCAGGAATTGAAAATTAAACAAGAGAATAGCGCTGCAATTTGTTTCGAAACAGGCGATGCCGGCAGTACATTTTCAATGTTCGTTGAGAATGGCATCACCCCCCTTGGCAGCAAAGATGGCAAGGTATTGATACCCCCTGTTCCAAAAGAGAAAATAGCATTCCTTAACAGGATTCTGAACGAAGCTTCGGTAGATGTTTATTCTATTAGCATACAGCACAACGACCTCGAATCCATTTTTATCAACCTCATAAAATAATCTACATGAATTTTGTCAACAGCCTTAAAAGTGAATGGCTCAAAACCCGTCGCAGTGCAGCGTCCTGGCTATGCCTGGCCGGAGGCCTTTTCATGCCATTTATATTTTTGACAGGTCTTTTAGTGAAACATAGAACATTAAATGATTATGGCATTACCGAAACCGCCTGGAAAACCTTTACTCTGCAACAATGGGAACTGATGTCCGTCCTGCTGTTGCCACTGGGTATTGTTCTGGCAGGAACACTTATGACCCAGGTGGAATACAAGAACAACACCTGGAAACAACTGCATACGACTCCTCAAACCTATTCGACAATATTTTTTGCTAAACTTGCAGCAATTGTATTCATGACTGTTTTATTTTTCATCCTTTTTCAGCTTGGTATTATCTTATCCGGTTTTATACCCTCTTTAGTATTCAAAAAGACTTTGCCCGGACAGCCATTACCCTGGAGATTTTTCTGGAACATCAACAGACATATGTTTATAGGATGCCTTCCTGTTATCGCCCTGCAATTTCTGCTCAGCCTACAATTGAAGAATTTTATAATTCCTGTGGGCATTGGGATAATGATGGTGATTGCGTCTGTTATACTTGTCAAGACAACTGCCTACGCCTGGCTGTGCCCTTATACCTACACCATTCTTTTTCTTTCCGGAGATGCGAATAAACTGGCTAAAGTGAACCTTGACCTTATTTCAACTGCTTACTTTATTTTGATTTCTATTGCAGCATATGTTTTGTATAAAAGCAGGAAAGAAAAAGGTTGATTATCGGATCGTCAGCAAGTACCCTTAATTTTAATCTCGATAGAATGAAAAAGTCAATAGTAGTTTCGCTGCATATATTATACTGGTGCCTGTATCTTTTCTTACTGGTCCTTCTGCAACTATTTATGTGGATTGACCGGATCCCGAAATCCAGTCCAGTCCCAATCCCATGGATAGATATTAGTTTTTTCATGGGTGGATTTGCCATCCTTCCCGCCGTGTTCGGGTTCTATACATTTTACACCATCCTGTTCACGCAATACCTTAAACCCAAGAGAAAGTTCCACTTTTTCTTGGGGCTGATCATTCTTACTTTATGTTGCGGGATGATTGGTGTTATTAACGTGACAGTCCTTCATTATTTTCACCTTAGTCCCGGATTATTTGCAGCAGGCCTTGATTCCGCAATACCTATCACGATAATTATTTGTATCAACGGATTGCTTAATGGTGGGATGGGCCTTGTATCAAGGGGCTTTGTCAGCTGGTATAATGATATAAGGCTGAAAGAAGATCTTTATAAAAAGAATCTTGAAATCGAACTTGCGTTAGTAAAGTCACAGATTAACCCGCATTTTCTTTTTAATACGATCAACAATATCGATGTGCTTATTGAGAAGGATCAGGTTCTTGCATCATTATACCTGAATAAGCTGTCGGATATTATGCGTTATATGCTATATGAAACCAAAAGTGAAAAAGTGGAGGTAGCGAAAGAAATAGCCTACGTTGAAAAATACATTGAGCTGCAAAAAATAAGGACTCCCAACAAAAACTTTGTAACCTGTAAATTGGAAATCTTTGAAGAGGACTGGCAAATTGCACCGATGCTTTTTATCCCTTTTATAGAAAACGCATTTAAACATGCAGAGCATTTAAAATCGGGAAGCGCGATTGAAATAACGATTAAAGCTTCGGCGGATCGGCTTCTTTTCCGGTGCAGCAATAAGTATACTGTGCATAAAAAACACGATCAGGATGCCGGCGGTTTAGGTAACGACCTTATACTTAAACGCATCAAATTGCTCTATCCTGATAAGCATGATTTAGAAATTGAAGATTTAGATTCTACCTATACTGTAACATTAATACTATACCGAAATGCCAATTAGCTGCATTATTGTTGAAGATGAACCGCTTGCTTTGGAGCGTATCACCTCTTACGTCAAAAAGCTTCCTTTCCTTAATTTGCTGTCAAGTTTTGATAACGGGATTGATGCCCTTGTTTTTTTGAAGGCCAATAAGGTTGACCTGATTTTCCTTGACATAAATATGGGAGAATTCTCCGGCCTTCAGTTACTGGAAGCTGCAAATATATCTGCCGATATTATTATTACAACAGCCTATGGGGAACATGCTATTAAAGGATTTGAGCTCAACGTTACCGACTATCTCCTTAAGCCATTTACTTTCGAACGATTTGTAAAAGCAGTTGAAAGGGTGAAAGTGCAATCACTGGGAAATATGGAATCCGATCACCGGATCATTTTTATCAAAACTGAATACAGGCTCGAAAAGTACCGCCTCAGCGAAATCCTGTATATTGAGGGGATGCGCGATTACCGAAAAGTACATACGGTCAATAAGAAGGTAATGACACTCCAGACGTTCAGCGATTTCGAAGCCGAAATTCCGGCAAGTTTACTGTGTAGGGTACATAAGTCTTTTATGGTTGCCCCGGCTCAAATCGATTCAATAGAAAAGGACAGGATAAAGATCGGGGATGTTCTTATACCGATTTCGGAAACTTACAGGAAGAAATTCTTCGAGGCTATAAATTTACAAGGGAAGTAAAAATTTTTAAGAAGTCTGGGGGTTCAATTTTTAGACCTCCGGTATAATATTGGCACTAAACCAACATTGCATTTCAGTCTCTGAAAAATCTTCATTTCTTTGTAGTTAGGGATGCCCGTCCAATCCGGCACGGGCGCACCCTTCAGAACATTCCGAACGAACTATCCATTATAAATACCATTTTTGATTGCGTACAACACCAATCCTGCTGTATTTCGTGCGCCGGTTTTTTCTAATAACAGAGAACGAACGCCTTCAACAGTTCTTTGACTGAGAAAAATTTCTTTGCCTATCTCAGCAGCAGTTCTTTCTGCACAAATCATTCTCAGTACCTCTTCTTCTTTATCCGTGAGCTTAACACCTACCTTCACTCTGCTTGCTATTTTCGTTTTTTGCATCATATTGCGCAGCATGGCAGAACTCACCAGATCATTAAAATAATAATCGGTTTCTGTAACTGTATGCATAGCCAGATTAATCTCATCTGGTTCAGCATTTTTCAGCAGATAACCATTGGCACCTTCTTCGATAAGTTGTAAAATAAAATGCTCTTCTTCGAACATGGTCAAAATCAATATTTTGATTTCAGGGTATTTTGATTTTATTTCTTTCAGCACTTGCCTGCCATCCATTTCGGGCATTTTCAAATCCAAAAGAATAACATCTGGTTTTTTCGTTGCCAACAGTGAAAGCAACTCAAAACCATTTGCTGCCTCCCCTGCAAATTCTAAGTCAGGATAATTATTGAGTGCCAGGCGCAAGCCTTGTCTGAAAATTTTATGGTCGTCGGTAATGATGTATTGAATTGGTGACATATTTCAGGATACGATTGGGGTTAAAATACAGGTACGAAAATTACCTTCTTCTGCATAAGAAAATTCAATGGTAGCATTAATTGACTTTAATCTGTTGACAATATTCTTTAATCCTATTGCCCCTTTTTTATAAATCAGTTCCTGGTACATATCATTGGTAAGCCCTTGCCCGTCATGCACCATAATGATTTGTAAAAAACCATTTTGAACTGAACTTTCAATATCAACAGAGCTGGCTCCGGAATGCTTGATAATATTACTTGTCAGCTCTTGTAGCATCCTGTACACAGACAATTCAGTGGCTTCGCTTAATTTGGGCAAGGGGCACAAAGAGCGATAAGTAAGACTAAGGGTAGAAGAACGACTGATGATGGAGGCTAAAGATTCAAGTGAGGCATGCAAGCCCAGTTGATTCAAAATAGCCGGTTGCAATTTGTGAGAAATATTCCTGACGCTCCTGATGCTTTGATCTAAAAGTTGTTTGGATTGCAGGATCACTGACTCATCTGCATCTTTTTGCATAGAAGAATGTAGAAAGAGCCTTACTGAAGATAATGTTGCACCAACATCGTCATGCAATTCTATAGCAATACGCATCCTTTCTTCTTCCTGCCCCTGAATAGAAGCCTGAATTAATTCTAATTGCTTTTGTTCGTTGATGCTTTTGATTTCGTCCTGATGGCGGATAACCCTTCTCTGGTAATTCACTACAAAAATAACGATACTGAATGCCAACGATAACATTATTGCAATACTGGCAACAATAAGGTTAAGTACATTCATATTCCTCTTTTTTGTAAAAATAGACAATAGGAACTAAAAGAATGTTCTTCAGGATATTAACAGAAATAAATACAATCAGCCACAGACTCAAAAACTCTTTATTACCCTTTAATGCGGTTAAATAATCGTAGAAAAGAAAAAGTATAATACTGCCACAGGCGTATAATATCAGAGCGGTATTGAACCAGAAAAAAGAAGATTTTTCAAGCGCAATAATTCTGTTGTTTTTTTGGAACATAATAGAATGAAAGCCCAGTATGCACCACAAAATATAAGGTACCGAAAAGAAAAGAGCAGCCCCCATTAAATGATGCTCAAAAGGAGAATGACAAATGACGGTATAGTATAGATAGGCAATGATCAAAACGGAAATGATGACTCCGAATTCTTTATCGTTCCTGAAAATCCGCTTCCGGAATGCAAACGCAAAAAACAGAAATTCCAATAGAAAAAACAAATTGCCTGCCAGACTATAATTCGTTTTCCAAACCCGTTTTAATAAGATGATGCCCGCATCAAAAGCAAAGTCTGCAATGGCATAATACCAAAGCAGACTTTTCTTTTTATATACAATACCGATCACCACCGCCAATAAGGGAGAAAGTGCAGAAACAACAATGTAAGGTTGTATGGTCATTTACAGGTGAGAAGTGGGTAAGTCACTGACATTGTAAAACTGTACATGAGTATTAGGGTACGTCACATCAAAGATAAAATGTAAGTTATTATTATTGTCTCTTGATTCGTAAAAGGTAAATTTAACCGGTTCTTCCGGTTCGGTACGACGGTCATATAAGATACCCGTAATCAATGCCGACGAAAAATAACCCGGAGCATTGGCAGAATCTTGAATTTCAAAGGTGACCTGATGGTTTGCCGTATCCAGTCTAATTCTCCACTGATCGCGGCAGCTGCGGCTTCCGATACTGTCCTTCAATGCAGGCGTAGAGATTTCATAAGGTAGCGTTGTGATGCCTGCCCTGGCTACAATAGATTGCTGCATGGATATTTTGTGGGTATCCACAATTACCTCCAGACATTCCGGTGTGCACATGGCCATTGCATTGGGTACAAAACAAGTATTGGGATCAAAGGTGCCTGGATTATCTCCGGCTGCCGGTTTGTTACTGCTTTCACAACTGCCCAGGCTTAAGCCCATCGCTACAACTGACATTACTGTGTAAATTTTTTTTTTCATTTTCTGTTTGTTTTGATTAAAAAATTTGAACCGCAAATATAGGTCCGCACTCGTTGAAAAGCTATAGCCATACAACATATGATTCAAAAAGAGTGACAGAAAGTATTCATTTTTAGCAAAATAGAAATGAGCCTTGCAGGAGAATACGTAGTTATACGCATAAAATCCGGTAGAAGTACCCAAAACGGGTGTGATTTATACGGTACTCAAATTACAGTATTTACTCTCTTGCAGGCCACTTGCTTTATCCGCAAATTTGCAACAACCATTTGAAACAAAACGCCCCTGTTCCATCACCATTATTACATTTTGCGGTGCAGGGAAAAACAAATTTTGTGCACTGCCTTATAAAAACTAAAAACCAATTTTATGAACTTCTTTGCAGCACCAAACTGCCATCCCGGCAAAATGATTTTTAATGAAACAGAGCTTGCAGATAAAAGAGCAACCTTTATAATCCAACTCCACAAGACAAGAGAAATTTCTGTACACACTTACAACAATCTGTTGACCCTTTCCGAAAATCCTTTTTTGAGGGATGAGGTGTTTGTAAATGATATGCCTTTGGTTATGGCGATCTCTTTTCTCGAAAGAACCGTTTATGAGTTCACCAGTTCTCTTTACGAAGAGATGGCCAGTGTTTCAAACGATATCATCTGGCTGAAAGAATTTACCGACTATTTGCTGCTATGCGCCGAGAACATTAAAAAAATAGAGCTGCAAAGCAGGGTGTATCATAATTCATTCTTCTATTAATTCAGACGGATATTGACCCTGTATCATAAATGAAGCATTGAGAAAACCCGATTGAGCTTTTCTCTTTTCAGGGTTTCTCTATTTTCCGGATGCCCGTCCGGTTCGGCCCGGGCGGGTTATTCAGAATATAGCCGAACAGCGGTCTTAAAATTAAAACACAAGGTACATTCGACAGTTCCTACCTTTAGGATTAGCACATTTTGTGCACAACTAAGAAAAATAATCCTTACTAATGTTTGTATATTTTTAATTTATCGACTCACAATTTAGATATTTAAGCTATGAAAAAATAGAAACGATTAAACCTGATACAAAACCTAAGAAAGATGATTGCACTGATGATAAAACAAGACGTGGTTTACCAGAAACGAAACTAAACATCCAGACTTAAAGCTGCATAAGCATAAACTAGGTGAGTCAAAATAATTGTCTTGTATATGCAAACCAACATTTAAGATTGAAGAATTCGAGTATGTTAATTCAGAGTTCCTCTCTTCAATTTGTTCTTCGTTATCTAGAATTACTTATGCCAAGTCCTTTGCAGGCACTTTATTTTCAAAGGGAGCTTCGCTCCTAAACGACATTGCTATTAATTTTAAATACATTAATGACAGGATAAGATGGAAGAAACAGAATCTATTTTCAATTTATTCTACTACGTCAATTTTGAAGGAATCATTAAAGAAGTAGGAGTAGTAGTACATGAAATGTCGGGAAGCGACAATGAAAAAACTGCTTTCTTACAACAGAATGTTGAAAGCGATTTCTTAAGAGCTATACGATTTCCTATTCCCGACAATATTAAAATAAAAAAAAATAATATTATCTCCGTTGGCATCGATCACGATACTTACAGACAACATTCAGGAAAAGGACATGATATATTAATTTTTGAAAACATCTTTAATTACTACAAAAATTCTGCTACTCCTTTAATGGTTATTACTCCTGTGAAAAATGGAATGATACACATAGAAGGTACAGCAGAAAATGTACAAACCCAAACGCCTTTCCCTAGCCATATTCATGTGGACAAACAAGATGATTGGTTTGTTGGTTACTGCGATCAAGAGGGCTTTCACTTCGACCAGCTTATTAATGACGACTTCTTTGCTGCTATTAAAATACTTTTTAACGCCAAGCATTATGTTTCAGCAATGAAATTGATGCTGATATGTATAGATACCATTTCCTATCTTGAATTTGGAGATGTACCAGGTAATTTCATTAAGTGGCTTTCGACCTTTGCTGATCTAAATAAGATTGATATAACTCCAGAGGAGTTGTGGGAATTTAGAAATTCAATACTTCATATGACAAATCTAGATTCAAGAAAGGTAACTTCAAACAAGGTTACAAGGCTACATTTCTATGTTGCGTCTCCGAACTTTGATGCGATAAAGAAATCAGATGAAGGCAAACATTTCAACTTCAAATCTCTTATCGACATAATAGCAGTAGCAATAATGAAGTGGGCAACTACCTTTAATATTGAAGAAGGAAAGATTGAGGAATTTGTCCGCAGATATGATAGAGTTATTTCAGATCAAAGAATGACAATAATTCACCACAAAAATTAATTGGACAAATGAACTGGTCTATAATAACAAAAGGGAAACATGAAGGGAAAAGCATACCTCAGATTATTTTAAATGACCCGGACTATTTTTACTGGGCAATTGAAAATGACTTTTTTAGTTCAACGAAATTATTATTGAAGCAGGCGGAAATTGTGGAGCAAAGAGCAAGTTCAGTTAAAATACCTGATAATGACGATATGAGTTTGGAAATAGAACATATTTATCATCCACCAGACAACACCTATGCTAGATTTGATTTAGAGCCTGTAACTAAGCCTGTTCATCACGGAGGTTCTCGCGCTCATAGAGCTAAATATTTAGATTTCCGAACACCAAGGCGGAGAAAAGGGTATGATAAGGCAGGCTATCAACTTTTCCTTAAATCATTTAAAGAAAATATTTTAGGTAACTCTAAAATCAGAATTACAAAAAAAATCGCAGAAGACTTTTTTTCTAATCCATCAAATTTTGCAAACCCTTGATACCATCGATACTATATAGAGGTGATGCAGACTTAAATGGGGTCAGGCTATTAAAACCTACTATTGATTATGGTCAATGGCAGACTAATCTAATTAGTGGCGGGATTGGTAAAGATATTATTAGTTTACCGTTGGAGAATCTTGTAAACAGGCATGTTGGGTATGGCTGGAACAAAACTCATTTCCTATCATTTTCTTCAGACAAACAAACTGCAAAGCGGTTTGGTATAGGCTGTGAAATAAGGGATTTACAAAAAAGGCTTAATGAGTTAACTGAATATTACGAAAGTAATTGCGAATGGCACTTTGCACTAATGGAAATTGATACAAGATTAATTGATATTAATCCTCTGGAAACAGGTATTTATGAGGCATACTTTGTACCTACAGTGCAAGAATTTGCGCGACACAATTCTAAGTATAGGATGCTTATTATTGATGTAGTGACATATTTATTGTCATTAAATAATTTTGACTTGTATTGCGATGCCATTGAAAATGCTGAAAGGGATAATGAGTATTTGATTCTCCCTGCTACGCTTAAGAAGTTTAATCATGATCATTTCGGCTATTCTGCGATATTAGATGGTGGTTGTATTTCCAGAGTTACAAAATTTGCAGAATTATAGAATTCTAAAACAAAATAACAGAATGAAAATAAAATTTGAAGAATGGTTTGAGAATAAAAAATTCCCATCCCACATCAATTACCTATTTAATACTTCGGTGGTTTGTTATAAAGCGGAGGCAAATTCTGCCGCGCTATTAATGGCATACCTGGGGTTTCTTGTGATTCTTAAAGAAAGAATTTTGGCAGCGACTAAACCTGCACTATTGCCCGACTACAAATGGAATCCAATGATTGGGAATTTACAAAATGAAGATAAATGGGAGCAAGCTGTATTTGACGCAACACAGCAACTGGTAAAATATGATCAGCTAACACACGCCAAAACCGAAGATGCTGTATTTGTAATAAACGACAATTTGCGTCTTCAAATTAAGTATTGGAAAGACAGACGAAATGACTGCGTACATTATAAGGATAATGAGATTCTAAATTCACACGTTGAATCATTTTATGCTTTTCTCGAATCAAATCTTCAAAAAATAACAACAACAGGTGGCAAAGCATCGCTAATAAATAAATTACAACGGCACTACGACCCGACATTTACTCTCGCTAATCAAGATGTCACTCCTTTATGCAAAGAAATTAAAGGGTCAGTTGACAAAACTGAATTGAAAGACTTTTGGAATGATTCATTAAATGCTATTGAAGATATTTTTGAAAACAAGCATGAAATTGATTTTATACATGCAACTTTAAGACTTGGAGATAAAGAGCTCTCAGAATCCCTGATACAATATTTAAAAGGTAACGAGTACTTTTTGAAAGTGTACCTTCAGGCTCACCCAAGTCTAATTTCATTCTTACAATGGAGCCAAGAAGAGGTTAGGAATTTTTGGAAAGTAAAACTCCCTACATACTCCAATCCTCTTCCAGTATACGCTGCGGTTCTTAGAAATAAGCTAATTCATGAGGCAGAAATCAATGAAGCAAATGAATTATTTGTTAAGGCGAAACGATATCGAGTAAACGTTAATGATCACCTTATTTTAAAAGAAAATGGTTTTGGAGATTCGATTTATGATCGACTATTTGTAAAGAATAATAATTCCGCCCGTGAATATTGGAAGTTTCTAAACAATAATGTCGAGATGTGTACTGACTATGTTGAAGCTTATCCTTTAAAAGATGAAGCTGTAAAGGTTCTCTGCGAAGAACTTTCAAAAGAATCATATTTCGCGTTATTCTTACAAAAAAGCCTAAATATCTTATTTGAAAGGAATAAAATTAAAAGAGAGGAATTCAAGCAAATTGCTTTAAAACATGGAAATCCTTTACCAAAGGCAATATCAGAGTTACATAAATAGGCTGACTAACTAATATAGCATTTCAGTATTAGAAGACAAATTTTCAATTTACAACATTTGAAAAGTGTTTGTTTATATATATAGCATTTATAGACGCAACTCAAAATCATATTTGAAATGTTGTGCAGGTTCGATTCCTGTTCTGGGCACACTGAAAAAAAGGAGTTACAAATATTCGTAACTCCTTTTCTTTTCAAGTAGTTCAGCTTGCAATAAAAATTATGCCAGATAGCGCATCAGGGCAAACATCTTTCTTCCCCTCTCCGCAAAATTCTACCTCCCAAATCCCTACCTCCCAAATCCCAATCGAAGCCCCTCCAAACGAAATTTCAAACCCCAATCCATAAAAAATTTCTCCAAAAAATCCCCCCAAAAACACCAAACACACAAGTATCCTCAAAGTTTTGAAAGCCCCATTGTTTTGTGAATGACATCTTTTTCTTTGTGAAAGTACCGTTCTGATTTGTTAGATTTTTTATTTTGAAATATCAATGTTTTTTCCGCACTTTATCTTGAAATATTTCAATCACAAACAAACGAAACAATGATGTTTAAGATGATGCGTACGTACACAAGCAAAGATGTGGATATGCTGGTAGCAGCCTCCACCATTATCGAATCCGCCATCGCCCACAAGCATTTCCTGATCAGCAAACGAAGCAGCTGGGCCGACCCTTATTTTTCCAACCTGAAAAACCGGATAGACACGTCCATCCACCAATACCTGGGTGTGGACAGTGCCCGGCAGGTCAGGGAGTCTACACAGCTCGTTTTGGGCCTACAAAAACAGGCACTGGAAAAACTGTCCGAAGTCAAGGTGCAGATCAGTGAAGATTTTAAAAGGTACAAAGCCCGCCGCGATGAGGTGTTGAATCAACTGGGACTGATAAGCTATCTGCCCGCCGCCCGCAAAGGTGATCAGGAAGCCCTCATCAACCTCCTGTACCAGTTTAAGCTGAGCCTTACCCCATCTCTCATGGCTGAGATAATCAACAAAGGCACCGATGCGGTATTGCTCAACCAGGTCGCTTCCTATGCTACCATCCTCAAAGAAGGCAATGTGCAGCAGGAAAACAAAAAGGGTAACCGCAAAGAGATTACGGCTGCCACCATCACCGAGTTCAACGACCTGTATGAAACCGTCATCAGTATCTGCAAGATTGCCTCAAAATTCTTTAAAGATGAACCGCACATCAAAGACCAGTTCAATTTCAGTAAAATAAAGAAAGCAATTAACAACCACGCCCAATCGGCTCCTAAGTCAGGACCGGCCACACCTTAATACAAAACCGCCACCCGGCATCCCTATCCTGTTTGATGGAACACAACACGCAACTGTTGCTGTCAGTATCCATCAAACAGGATTTTAATTGATCGGGATGAAAACAGAACAGGGAAACTTCTGCTCATCACGCAGAAGCTCAACAGGAACAGATAGAAGTCTTAAATCCACACATAGTTGCTCTCCCGACACAGATAGAAGCTCAACAGGAACAGATAGTAGTATTACATCCACACATAGTTGCTCTCCCGACACACATAGAAGCTCAACAGGAACAGATAGTAGTATTACATCCACACATAGTTACTCTCCCGACACACATAGAAGCTCAACAGGAACAGATAGTAGTCTTACATCCACACATAGTTACTCTCCCGACACACATAGAAGCTCAACAGGAACAGATCGTAGTCTTACATCCACACATAGTTGCTCTCCCGACACACATAGAAGCTCAACAGGAACAGATAGTAGTCTTACATCCACACATAGTTACTCTCCCGACACACATAGAAGCTCAACAGGAACAGATAGTAGTCTTACATCCACACATAGTTGCTCTCCCGACACAGATAGGAGCTCAACAGGAACAGATCGTAGTATTACATCCATACATAGTTGCTCCTGAGTGTTGCGGAAAAATCTACTTGCAGCTATTCAATCCTTGTAAAATAAACTGACTAATTCCTTTTGATAGTAATTTTCCCATTTGCCTAAAATAAAAAAAAGCAGAACACTAGGATTCCCATTTCCCTTTTATTACGTTTGCCCCAAATTTAAAAAACGCTATGAAAAAAATTATCCTTTTGGCTCTATTTGCCGGCTCCCTGTCACTGACTTCTTGTATCAAACTCACTAAATGTGAATGCTATACCGGCAAAACACTAAAAGTAAACGGCAACGATGCCAGTGAAATCCGTGCAAACTGTGAGTCACAATCGGGCGGCGACTGCACGTACTAATTGCCACTACTTTGTATTCGAAAAGGGAACTTAGGTTCTGTTTCTGATATGAACACTAAAAAAGGAGTTACGATCGTTCGTAGCTCCTTTTTTAATGCCGGGATTTTAAACACAATTTCTTTACGCTACAAGTTTGGCAACAAAAACATCAGCGCTAAACAAATTAAAAATGTCGAAGAAATTCAGCGTGCGGCCAACTAAAGCTTATTGCCTGAGTAAGGTTTGTATGTGTTGATGTTGTTCGTCATCAAGAATTTTTACCAGATATATGCCTGAAGGGAATGTTGAAATATCAAACTGGTCATCACCCGTAAGCAAATCATCTGTAAGCATCAGGGACCCCATCATATTTGTAATATTCAGGCGTGCATTCTTCATCCCGGTACTTAGTACTCTTATCGTTCCGGTACTTGGGTTGGGTGTTATACTCACAACAGATTGGTTCCCTGTATAACTTTCGATACTGAGCGGAGTGGGGCTATAGCAGTCGGCCGTGTCAGAACAATCTCCCAGGGTAATAATAATAGAATAACTTCCTTTTGCAGGTGCAGCGTAAATTCTGCTGTTGGCGCCGGGTATTGCAGTATAGGATGGACATTCCACCCATTGATAGGTGGCACCAAGAACGGTCCCTACACCCATCGTAAGCCCATAAGAAGTAATCACTGCATTCACCGGTGTAATGTCCAGGTCCACCGTCACCGTACTATCACAGCCACTTAAAGAAGTGAATACCTCGGTATACAGTCCACTGGTGGTTAATAACTTACTGTTGAAAAGGTAGGGCTTGCAGGTTCTTTTAATGAAGTTTAAATTATAATCAAAACATTCCTGCATCTTCAATACGAAAGCGTCTGTTGTGCCATTTGCCCTCCGGTACATCGTATCTTTTGAAGGGTCAAAATCTACACTATCCCCAAAATCTCCGGCTAAATAAATATGACCCCATCCATCTGCAACAATACTTCGTCCGTCATCATATTGTGTAGATCCGAAGCTTTGTGCCCAAACAAAATCGCCCGCAGGATTAAGCCTGGAGATAAAGATGTCCGTTGCGCCGCCACCTTTTACATGAAGATCATACTTACCGGGGCCGGGGTCAAAGTCGGCGTCCCCTCTGAAAGAACCGGTGGTATAAATATTTTCGTCCGGATCTAAGGTGATGGATGTACCGCCGCTAAAGCCTTCGAATTTTTTCACCCATTTAAACTTTCCTGCACTATCCAATTTTAAAATAAAAGTGCCCTGCAGTGTAGATGTAATCGTATGTGATTTAATAAAATCAGGATCAAAGTCAACCGTTCCGGCAAAGTTACCTGTGACAAAAAGATTGTTCATGCTATCCAAAGCACATGAAGCGCCCCCATCAGAACCCTTTCCACCAATTTGACCCGCCCACAAAAAGTTTCCCGAAGAATCCAGTTTAGAAACATAGATGTCATTATTGCCCGCCGACTTCAGATTATAAATACCAGAGCCTGGATCAAAATCTACAGTACTTTGAAAAGATCCTGTAGAGTATACATTTTGCCTCTTGTCAACTTTTACACTGACTCCTCCTTTACTGGCTGTACCGGTAAACTGTTTAGCCCAGATAAAATCCCCGGTCGAATTTAACTTTAGCACAAAAGCATCGCCTGGTCCGGTACCTGTTGTTGTATTGAGTGAATAAACGCCTACTCCGGGGTCAAAATCAGTAGGGCCGGAAAAGGAACCCGTGGTATAGATATTGCCTGCTATGTCTGTTATAATTGATGATCCGCTTTGCTCCATCGAACCACTGAATTGTTTCGCCCATTGAAATCTTCCTATAGAATCAAGGCTCAATATAAAGATGTCGCTTCCTCCGGCCGAAGTCATACTGAACATTCCTGGTCCCGGATCAAAATCGACTGTATTTCTGAAATTACCAACCGTTAAAATATTACCGGTGATGCCAATTGTAATACCAGTTACAAATTCATTATCAGGACCTCCGCAAGATTTTGCCCATTTAAAATTCCCCGAACCATCATACTTAGTAATAAAAATATCCAGAGAACCCAGTGATGTTAAATTAAAAACGCCCGGCCCCGGGTCAAAATCAGCAGTCCCGCTAAAATAACCGCAAGTATATACATTGCCATCAGCGTCTACCACCAACGATGTTCCCACATTATTACCTTTACCACCAATGCTATTTGCCCAATCCAGTTTATAATAATAGGCGTGGCTTAAGCTTATCCAGCAAAAGGTAAGGAGAAAGAAAAATAGTTTTTTCATAACATAGGATTTGAATGGAAAGAGTTCAGAAAACCAAACGAATATAGAATAAATATTTCAATGCGTTAAATTTCAGGAATGAACAATGATTGCTGAAAGTTCCGGAACGTGTATCGGTTCAGTTAATAATACTTTTCTGGAAATGAACTTTGACAGGTATTTGCTCAAAGACTTTCCTGCATCCCAAATAATGTAACCGGAAAAATTAATTCTTACATTTGAACAACTCTGCACTGCAAATAATTCCTGCATATCAAAAGGCTACTTTTCATATTTCAATTTTGTTCTCAAAATATTTTGAGGCGCTCACACTATATCCTGGTGTTGGCAATGCTGCTATCAGGTCATTTCACCCGGGCGCAGCAACCAGCTTACTTTATCCTGGGCGAAGACCAATTCAGGGGCATTCAGATTTATGATGTCATACAGGATCAGGAATCGAATTATTGGATTGCAACAGACGAAGGGCTTTACATGTATGATTATCACAGCATACGCAAAGTAGAGTGTGACGAATCGAAAAGCAATGCAGTGTTTGGCTTTGTGATAAATCAGGAAGGGACTATCTATTGCCACAATCTGAACAACCAGGTATTTCAGATAAAACAAAAACAATTCAAACTTTTTCATGAAATCAATTCAGAGGAGAGTTCATCTGATATGAGCTTATCGGTTGGAGATGATGAAAATCTGTTGATTGGTACCAATCGCATTATTGTACTGGATAAACAAGGGAAGATTATCCAAAAATCCCAAAAGATAACAGGATATATCGGTCAACCTTTTAGCGTTGGTGAGAACAAAACAATTTATCCGATTCAAGGTTCAGATTCCATCCTTATTTATACCCACCAGAAATTCAACAAGCAGAAATTAAATGTTACCGGAAACCAGAAAGCGCAATCCTTACGTTTCTTCCGCTTAAATAATCAGGATTATGCAATTAATTTATTCCTTTCCCAAACTTATCTCTTCGATACAAAAAACTTCAGTTTAGCATCTACAGAAAACCTTCCTTTCAAAGCGAACCGGAGTACAAGGTTCTACAGCACCGGAGATGTTGTCTGGGCTGCCGACCTGCTACCGGGAGTAAATTTAATTGAATCTTCGGCCCACAGGTTTAATGTCAGCAATCTCTATCAGAACTATTATATATCCAATGCCTTCAGAGATAAGGAAGGAAATTATTTATTGAGCACTTTTGATAAAGGAATACTGGTCATCCGCGACCTTTTGGTACCGGAAGTCATTCAGTCCTTTCGTGACGATCCGATCACCGCTCTTTATTCAGACAATAGTATAGGCCTGCTGATGGGCTCTTCAAAAGGAAAAGTTTTCACCTTTCAAAATACGGCAGAGCATCCAATCAATCTGCAAGGCAAGCGTTCTATTGATAAAATATACGGAAGCGAACTAAGCGACCTTATCATTTTTGATGATGGAAAAACGAAGGCTTATCACAAAAAGACGCATCAAAAAATTGAAATTTTTGAGCGACCCTTAAAGGATGTAGCCTTTGTAACCGCTACATCCTTTTTTATCGGAACCAATACCGGGATTTATAAATGTGAACTGCAGCCCGACCACAGCATTAGTTATCTGGCCCTGAGCAATATTTATTCAAGGATTTATTCGCTTGCCTATAACGAGGAAGAAAAACGACTCTATGCTGCGACTTCGTCAGGACTTGTCAGTATTGATGAAAAAGGAGAAGTACAAAAAATTGAAATCAAAAAAGAAGGCATTTACCCCACCAGTCGATTGTATTACCAGAAAGGAAAAGTATATGCAGGAGAAAGAAAAAACGGAATACTTGTCATCGCGCAGAATAAAATACTACAGGTTATCAACCCTGTAGTAAATGGCCAGAAGGAAATTGTCAGTAAAATCATCATAAAAGACAGCAGCATTTTTGCCAAAACTTCAAGTGGTTTCTACCAATTTGATATGAATGGGAATAGGACAAAATCCATTCAAAACATTTTCGGATTTTCTAATAAAAGAGTAATTGACTTTACTTTCCACAAGGACATGTTATGGGTAAGCCATTCGGGCGGATTACAACAGATTGACCTGAAATATTATCATGCCAACCTGCATAAACCTGGCTGCCACATCACTAAAATATTCGTAAATGATACCCCCAGGACGGTTTCAGACCATCTTCAGCTCACTAGCAGGGAACGGAAAATTAGTTTTGCACTTACCTCTCCGACTTTGCGCAATCGCGAAAGCATCCGTTATCATTACCGCTTGCTGGGTTATGATGACAAATGGCAATCCAACAATTACGACGCCAATATCATTACCTACAATGCCCTCTCGCATGGCGATTATATCTTTCAGGTAAAGGCAGAAAACCAGGGCAAATTCAGCCCTATGGTTTCCTATACTTTCAGCATTGCCCAGCCCTACTATTCCCAATGGTGGTTTATCGCTGGTGTAATGATATTGTTTGTGTTGATTGTTCTCTTTACGTACAGATGGAAATTAAAACAACAGCGCATCAAAAATGAGCAGATTACAGAATTAAACACTTCCAAACTGACAGCAATTAAATCGCAAATGAACCCGCATTTCATTTTCAATTCACTCAATTCCATTCAGGACCTCATCCTGAAAGGCGATGTGGAAAATTCCTATTCTTACATTACCACGTTCTCCAATTTAGTGCGTAGCACTTTAAACCATTCAGAACAGGAATTTATCGATTTCGAACAGGAAATAAAACTGTTGGAATTATACCTCTCGCTGGAAAAATTACGGTTCAAAAAGAATCTTAATTACAGCATAGAAAGTAAAAACGTAGAAGACATTATGGTGCCGCCTTTGATTATCCAGCCCTTTATTGAAAATGCACTGGTACATGGTCTTTTACACAAAGAAGGGGCAAAAGAACTTAAAATAAGTTTTGAAGCAAAAGACAACCTGATTTGTACGATTGAGGATAATGGAATAGGTCGCGAGAAAGCTAAATCAATCAAAAAGCGGCAGCGCTCGGAACACGAATCATTTTCCGGAAAAGCAATCCGGAAGCGGTTTGAAATCCTGAGTAAAATTTTTGAAGGAGAGTTCGGTTTTGAATACGAAGACCTTTACCAGGACGGAACCCCAATCGGCACAAAGGTCATTTTAACGATTCCTATTAAACACAAATTTTAGTCCATTCCTGAAGAAAATCGGTGAGTTGCTGAATTAAATGAAGAGAGAAAGACCTCAATCCCTAGATTTACAACCTGTGAAAAAAATAAAAGCAATACTGGTCGACGACGAAGAAAGCGCTAGAGATGTGCTCCACAACCTGCTGCTTCGCTTTTGCCCGGATGTAAACCTGGTGGCGAAATGTGAAAATGTAAAACAGGCCGTAAAATTCATCGAAGCTGAACAACCCGACCTTGTTTTTCTGGATATAGAAATGCCCAACTATGCAGGGTATGAAATCGTCAATTTCTTTCAGCAGATTAATTTCGACATTATTTTCATTACTGCCTATGACCAGTATGCCATCAGAGCATTTGAGATTGCAGCCATAGATTATCTCCTGAAACCGATTGACATCGACCGGCTGAAGAATGCAGTTGGCCGCGTCAGTGCGAATCGCAACGCAGAACATCAATCGCAGCGGATGTCGCTTCTGAGCAACACACTGCAAAGTAATCAGCTCAAAAATCTTGTGATTACAGATAAAGGACTCCAGCAAATTATCCCCATTGAAAGTATCATTGCCATAGAAGCCCAGGAGTCTTATTGCTGCATTAATACACCGGACCAAAAATATATAGCTTCAAAAAACCTTAGGCATTTCGAAACCATATTGGAAACTTTGCCGCAGTTTATAAGGGTGCATAAATCCTGGTTAATCAACACAAAATTTATTCTCAATTATTCAAAATCCGAATTTTCCATTCTGCTGAAAAACGGAATAATAGCAAAACTCTCCAAGTACAAGAAAGCAGAATTTGAACAGGCCATAAAGTAATTCCATAATTTATTTCTTACCAAAACAGTATTCAGCCCGACAATATTTGTCGGGCTTTTTTTATAAATAATAAATGCCACAACATACCCGATCTGCAGGCAATATTGTCCATTCCTAAAGCCAATTGGCCATTCCTGAAGTATATAACAGATTCTGTACTTCACGCCAATATGTTTGTATCAGCAAACAAAAAGCTACATCAAATCGAAAAAATAAAATCCAGATTATTCCAAATTCAAAAAAACAAAACAATGAAAAAAACACATCTACTTATCGCAGCTGCGCTTTTGGCTTTAGTATCAGGCAGCGAAAATGCAAGTGCCCAATTCGGGAAAAAACTGGCGGAAAAAATCGGAGACTCAAAAGATGGCGGAGGAAAGAAAAGTAAAGGCGGCAGCTTTTCCTCCTTCAACGAAGAGACCGACGAAATGGGTATTACCGGCGAATACTTTGCACTGAAAGACAAGAATACCTTTGGGCTTCGGTTTGTAAAAGAAGAAGGTGGAAAGCTGGTGAACAAAATCGATTTCTACGAAAAGAAAAATACAATTCAGGCTTCGCTGGCTTTGAAAGAAAACTATTTCAACAAAAACAAGGTGAAATTATTCTACACAGTAGTCAACAACACCTATGTCGAATTAATTGAAATGGAGCCGGGAGTGCTGGCTCAAATCACGTCCAGCTATGGAAACAATGGCAATGCGGTGCCACCAGATGCTCAACGGACAGTATTTGATGTTTTAGCAAAAGACAAAAGCAAACTAAGCACGTGGAGCATTGATGCTGCAACAGCGAAAGTCAGTGAGATAATGACCAGCCTGAATTCCGAAAAACTGGAAAAAGACAAAGCAACGCTGATGACATTTGATTCTTACAAAAATTATCATGGGAAAATTGCTTTTGCACAAGGAACCAATTATTTCAGAAATGACAGAGATAATGAGCCAAAAGAAAAGCTGGAATGGTTTATCATTAAAGCTGAATTAGGCAACACGCTTGCATTCAAACCCTATTTTGAACAACCCTTAATGATTTCGCATCCCGGAGCATGGTTTAATATTACTTACGAGATGGCCGGAGAAAAAACAGATAGAGAAGTATTGAGAAAAACGAGCACTTTCTTTTCTTCAAATATCCCAATGATGGAAAAAGACAAAGACAAATATTACTTCTTTGCCGGTCGCGGGCCTATAGATAATAATGGCTCAGCCGATTATGCTTACCTGGAATTACTTAGAAAAATAAAAGACAAAATACAGGAAGGCAAAAGCTATGACCTGGTAGTCACCGTTTGGGCGTTTAAAGATGGTCAGAATATTGCTCCGATGGCTTCAGGCAAAATACAGATGGAATATACAAAAGGAGAAAACGGTACTAAAGCATTACTGTTTGATCCTGTAAAAGGCTGGGTACCTAAAATGGAAAAGTGGGTTAACGAATAAACAGCAAACAAAATTTACCGGTAATACTGCATAGAATAGCCCTGTTTTTCAACAGGGCTATTCCTGTCTTTAAGAAACGGTGACTTGTCAGGACATTTGAAAACCTAAACCAGACAAAATCAAGTTCATCACACTCTTTTGCGATATATTTGTATTTCTTAATTTTTGCTCCTTTTGAAAATTGATCAGCATACCGATTGCAGTGCCTGTTCCGCAAGATTCAACTCCATATTCAAAGAGCTGAAAAGTGATGAATTGGCACAACTGGAAGAAAGCAAATCCTGCAAACAATACCAAAAAGGAGAAGTAATATTTAATGAAGGGGCTTATCCGCGGGGTTTATTCTGTATCCAATCCGGGAAAATAAAATTGAGCCAGGTCGGTGCTGACGGGAAAGAACAGATTGTGCATCTCGCACATGATGGCGACATAATGGGCTACAGAGCCATTCTTGGAGAAGACACCTATTCTTGTTCCGCTATGGCGCTCGAAGATTCAAAAGTTTGTTTCATTCCCAAACCGGACTTCAATAATCTGGTAGAAAACAACAGCAAACTGACGCTACAAATTGTGCATCTGCTCAGCGATGAACTGAAAGAAGCCGAACGAAAAATAACCAATACAGCGCAGCAACCTGTTAAAAACCGTTTGGCCCAATCACTCCTGGCGCTCAAAAAAAATTATGGTGTTGAAACTGATAACAAAACAATAAACATCAGTATCAAACGCGCAGAACTGGCTAACCTGGCCGGCACCACCCGCGAAACCGCCACCCGCCTGCTTTACGAAATGCAGGATCAAAAGTTGATTGAGCTCAGCGGCAAAAAAATCAAAATCCTCAACGAAAGTTTGCTAAATATCCTGGCAAATGCAGGTCATTAATTGTTTTTCCTTTAGAGTTGCGTCAAGGGCAGAGGGCTAACCCTGCTCCCATTTTAGGGGAGCTGTCCGAAGGACTGAGGGGTAATTAAAAAAATTAAAATGGATAATTTCAAAAACATCAACAACCAAAAGCATCTCAAAGAGTTCAGGAAAATTTTGAGAAAAAACTTAACTCCTTCTGAGGCTAAACTTTGGTTATGTTTAAAAAACAAACAACTTGATGGAAGAAGATTTCGGAGGCAATTCAGCGTTGGAAATTTTATTCTTGACTTTTATTGTCCTGAAGAAAAAATTGCAGTTGAGCTTGATGGCAAACATCATTTCACCCCTGAAGGTAGAATGATTGACGAAGAAAGAGATTCCTTCCTTCATTTGCAGGGCATAAAAGTTATTCGTTTTGAAAACAATAGAGTTCTAAAGCAAATAGAAACAGTACTAGATGAAATAAAATCACATTTTGTAATTCTACCCCTTCCCCCTTCGGGTACTTCCCCTAAATAGGGGAAGAGTAACAAAACAAAATAAGCTCTGCTCCCATATAAGGAAGCTGTCCGAAGGACTGAGATGTAATTCTGCTCCCATTTCAGGGGAGCTGTCCGGAGGACTGAGGGGTACAAAAACTGACATTAATCATATTGTGAGCATCATCACATTTTACAGTAACAGCCAAAATTACTTTTGGTTTGTAAAATCATGATAATGGATGCTATAGCAATTGAAAATTCTTTTCAGGAAAAGATTGACAAGGATCTGAATATTGAACCAAAAGACCAGATGCCGGAAAAATACCGGCTACACCTTATCCGGCAGATTTCTCAACACGCCCACTCCGAAGTAATCGGTATGCAACCGGAAGGCAACTGGATAGCCCGTGCCCCCAGCTTGCGTTCAAAACAAATATTACTGGCCAAAATACAGGACGAAGGTGGTCATGGCCTTTATCTCTACAGCGCCGCTGAAACACTGGGCATTTCGCGCGAAGAAATGATAGCGCAATTGCATAGCGGCAAAGCCAAGTATTCCAACATCTTCAATTACCCTTCACTCAATTGGGCAGACATCGGCGCTATCGGTTGGTTGGTGGATGGAGCTGCCATAGTGAATCAGGTTTCTTTGCAACGCACTTCATACGGCCCTTATGCCAGAGCAATGGTGAGAATCTGCAAGGAAGAAAGTTTTCATCAACGCCAGGGTTACGAAATAATGGCCAATATGATGAAAGGAACAGCCGAACAAAAAGCAATGGCGCAGGATGCAATGAACCGCTGGTGGTGGCCTTCACTCATGATGTTCGGCCCTCATGACAGTGATTCTCCAAACTCAGGAAATGCTTTTAAATGGAAAATAAAACGTCAGAGCAACGATGTGTTGCGTCAGCGCTTCATTGACAAAACCGTGCAACAGGCTGAGGTTATCGGATTAACCATTCCCGACAAAGACCTGAAATGGAATGAAGAAAAACAATGCTACGATCATGGTGAAATCAATTGGGAAGAATTCAACCAGGTCATTAATGGGAATGGACCATGCAACAAACAGCGGATGGCTCATCATGTCAAATACCACAACGAAGGTGCATGGGTAAGAGAAGCTGCCGCTGCTTATCAGAAACACATTAATGAACTCAACTAAAACGATAAATATGTCTACAGATACACAATTGGATCTTTGGGAAGTTTTTATCCAAAGCCGCCCGGGAAGCAACTATACGCATGCAGGAAGTGTTCATGCATCAGACAATCAAATGGCACTACAAAATGCCCGCGATATCTACACCAGAAGAAATGAAGGAACCAGCATATGGGTTGTTCCTGCTAAGTATGTTACCGCTTCCAATCCCGAAGATGCAGGCATGTTCTTCGACCCATCAAATGATAAAATGTATCGCCACCCTACTTTTTATGTAATGCCGGAAGGTGCGAAACAAATCTAAACTCAACATCAATGACAAAGCAGGAAGCACTATATAAGTATCTGTTGCAATTAGGAGATAATGCACTGATCCAAAGCCATCGTCTATCCGAATGGTGCAGCAAAGGACCCATACTCGAAGAAGATTTAGCATTAACCAATATCGCTTTGGATTATATCGGTCGTGCGCAAAATCTGTTGCAATATGCCGGTGAAGTAAAAGGAAATGGGCAATCAGCTGACCACCTGGCTTACCGTAGACCGGAGCATCAATACTATAATAATCTGATTGCTGAAATGCCGAAAGGAGACTTCGCATTTACCATCGCAAAACAATTGCTTATCTCAACTTACGAATTGTTGCTGTATACAGAATTGTGCAATTCAAAAGATGAAACACTTGCCGGTATTGCCGGAAAAGCAATCAAAGAAGTTCGTTACCACTGGACACATGCCCGCGACTGGTGTTACCGTCTGGGAAAAGGGACTGTTCTGAGCAACGATTTATTGAAGCAAGCTGTAAACGACTTATGGATGTATACCGGTGAACAGTTTGAGATGGGAGCAGAAGAAATATTGATGGCAAATGAAGGTATCGGTTGTGACAACAAGGCTCTGCAAAACAAATGGCTGGAAATGGTACAAACAGTTTTAACCGATTCCAACATAAAAACACCTGCAGATACCTATAGTCAGACAGGGGGAAGAAAAGGGATTCATACGGAAAACATGGGTCACATCCTTTCAGAAATGCAATACTTACAGCGGGCTTATCCCGACGCAATATGGTAAAGGAATCTTATCAACGGGAAGAAATACTGGCCTTGCTATCTGAAATCAAAGACCCGGAAATACCGGTTGTCACGATTGAAGAGATGGGAATGCTGCGGGATGTAATCCTGTCGGATAAAGGCTGTGAAATACTTTTGACACCCACCTATACCGCGTGTTCGGCAATGGAAATTATTGAGCAGGATATCCTCAGCACCTTAAAGGAAGCCAGAATCGAGAATGCAAAAGTAACGATGGTATTTGCCCCCGCCTGGACAACCGACTGGATGAGTGAAACCACAAAAGAAAAATTAATTCAGTTTGGAATTGCAGCGCCTGTTCATTCTTCCTGCAGCAATTGGTTGTCTCCGAAAAATGTGGAAGTAAAATGCCCCAAATGTGAATCAACTGATACAAAACTGATTTCACAATTTGGCTCAACAGCCTGCAAAGCCTTATATAGCTGCAACCATTGCCAGGAACCTTTTGATTACTTCAAGTGCCACTAATAACAAACTAAAACAAACAAAACAAAATCTGGAAAAGCCTGTTCATTTGATAAACAGGCTTTTTCCATGCCTCAAAAAACAGCGCAAAAATGACTTTGGTCATACTGTGACAGACATCACATTCTGCGGCATAGCACAACATTACTTTTGCCGCACAAACAAAATTCACACAATGCCTTTCTATCATAAAGCAGGAAATATACCCGACAAACGCCATGTTGTTTTCCGTCAGGATAACGGAACATTATTTGCAGAAGAGCTGGTAGGCACGCAGGGTTTCGCTGGTTTATCTTCCCTGGTTTATCATTTATATCCGCCAACCAGAGTAAAACAAAAAGACAAAGCCTATTCTGTTATTCCCAAAATAGCCATCGAAAATGGTTTGGATGCGATGAGTTTTAAAGGTTTTAATATTCAGCCTGAAGCAGATTACATAAAAAGCAGAAAAACACTCATGGTGAATACGGCGATGCAAATCGGACTGGCAGCTCCAAGTAGTTCTCCGGATTATTTTTATAAAAATGCCGACGCGGATGAATTGTTTTTTATACATAAAGGAAGCGGCACCCTTCACACTATGTTTGGCGAACTAAAGTTTCAGTATGGCGATTACATTAATATCCCAAGAGGCACTGTTTATAAAATTGAATTTAACACAAGCGAAAACCGCATTCTTTTTGTAGAATCATTCGACCCCATCTTTACGCCCCGCAGATATCGGAATGATTTCGGACAATTGCTGGAGCATTCCCCTTTTTGCGAGCGTGACATCAAAATTCCTCAAAACCTGAAAACGCACGACGAACAGGGTGAATTTGACATTTTCATCAAGAAAAAAGGATTTATGTTTCCTTATGTTTATGCCAATCATCCTTTTGATGTGGCAGGCTGGGATGGATATTTATATCCCTATACTTTCTCCATATTCAATTTTGAACCATTGACCGGGCGCATTCATATGCCGCCGCCTATCCATCAGACTTTCGAAAGTAAAAACTTTGTGATTTGCTCGTTCGTACCGCGTCTGTATGATTATCATCCGGATGCTATTCCTGCGCCATACCATCACAGCAATATTGACAGCGATGAAATTCTGTATTACGTAGACGGAGATTTCATGAGCCGCAATAACATAGAGAAAGGCCAGATCACCTTGCATCCCGGAGGCATTCCACACGGCCCGCATCCAGGCGCAATCGAAAGAAGCATTGGCAAAAAAGAAACAGAAGAACTGGCCGTTATGATTGATCCCTTCCAACCGATGATGATAACTGAAGAAGCGCTGAATATCGAGGTGAAGGACTATTATAAATCCTGGCTGGATTAATGACCAAAAACAAGATTCAAAACATTTAATAAAAATGGTGCGTCGAACCGTAAAACAACCGGTAAAAACACTAACAAATCAAAGATGATGTCCACAACAAATCTCACACAGGTAGACAATTTCAATTACGGGATTGAAAAAATATTTGACCTGGCACAGGATTTCTTACCCATAAATGGTACCGACTACGTAGAATTATACGTAGGCAATGCCAAGCAGGCCGCCCATTATTACAAGACCGCATTCGGCTTTCAATCCCTGGCTTATTGCGGATTGGAAACAGGAAATAAAGAATTTTGTTCTTATGTGGTAGCGCAGGATAAAATAAGGTTGGTACTCACCACTCCTTTCAATCCGGACAGTGCCATATCAGATCATATCCGCCTGCATGGAGATGGCGTAAAAGTGATTGCCCTTTGGGTAGACGACGCCCGAAAAGCTTACCAGGAAACGATGAGCCGCGGTGCGGAATCCGTTCTGGAACCTGTTGTCTACTCAGACAATAACGGCATTGTAGTGAAAGCCGGAATAAAAACCTACGGCGATACCGTTCACTATTTTATAGAAAGAAAAGATTACAGGGGAGTCTTTTTGCCTGGTTTCGAAAAATGGGAATCGGAATATGAACCTATTTCAACAGGACTAAAATATATTGACCATATGGTTGGTAATGTGGAATTGGGAACGATGAATAAATGGGCAAAATTTTACGCCGAAACAATGGGTTTTGCCAATCTTATCACATTTGACGACAAAGACATTTCCACTGAATACACTGCGCTGATGAGCAAAGTGATGACCAATGGCAATGGAAGAATCAAATTCCCGATTAACGAACCTGCACACGGCCTGAAAAAATCACAGGTTGAAGAATACCTCGATTTCTACGGAGGCGCAGGTTGTCAGCACATTGCCGTAGCCACGGATGATATTGTTTTCACCATCAGCGAAATGAGAAAAAGAGGAGTGGAATTTCTGCATGTACCCGGCACTTACTACGACACTGTGGTGGACCGGGTAGGGACAATTGCTGAAGACATGGCGGTATTAAAATCCCTTGGCATTATGGTCGACCGCGACGAAGAAGGCTACCTGCTGCAAATCTTTACCAAACCCGTGGAAGACCGCCCAACGCTATTCTTCGAAATTATCCAGCGCAAAGGTGCCAGATCATTCGGCAAAGGCAATTTCCAGGCCTTGTTTGAAAGTATAGAAGCAGAGCAAGCCAGAAGGGGTACACTTTAAACAATCCCAATATTATACCACAGAATGAACAGCGAACAAGAAGAAATACTAATTCGCATAAGCGAAAAATATACAGCCATCGACCAAAACCCTGATGTGCACCTGGAAGGATTGGTATGGGCAAAACCCATTACCTACTGGGACTATATCATGCCCGAAGCTTTGCTGAGCCTGCAAACGCAACGCACTACCCTACCGGATGAAATGGTGTTTATTATGTATCATCAGATCAACGAACTATTGTTCAAAATGGTGTTATGGGAAATAGACCAGGTAAGCAACAGCGAGCTGGCGGAGGCTGCATTCTTTACTGAAAAGCTTCGCCGTATCAGCCGTTATTTCGATATGTTGTCCACTTCATTTGACATTATGGGAGATGGAATGGAACCCGACCAGTATTTTAAATTCCGCAACACACTGACGCCGGCCAGTGGTTTTCAAAGCGCGCAATACCGTGTCATCGAATTCGCCTCCACGGAGTTGATAAATTTAATTGACTATCGTTTCCGTGCAACAATTGACCGCGATACTCCATTCGAACATGCCTACGATCATCTTTACTGGCAGGCCGCAGGAAAAGATCACACAAGTGGTAATAAGAGCACGCTCATTCGCCTGTTTGAAGAAAAATACAAAGACATGTTTCTGGAAAAGATGAGAGGATACAACACAAGTAATCTGTGGACAAAATTCAAACAACTGCCGGAGGCTGTACAGCTGGATACTGCTCTCATTGAGGCTATGCGGCATTATGATTACACCGTTAATGTGACTTGGGTAATGGCGCACTATCATGCTGCCGCAAAATATCTGGGCAATGCCGAGGCAACCGGCGGAAGTGACTGGAGAAAATATATGCATCCAAAATACCAGAGAAGAATTTTCTTTCCTGAACTATGGAGTGCAGATGAATTAGCACATTGGGGAGAAAATCTATAACTCTTGCTTTTATGAACACACAACAAATAAGAGTAACCAAGCAATTTACTTTCGATATGGCCCATGCCCTTTATGGTTATGATGGCCCCTGCAGAAACATCCATGGACATACTTACCATCTCAGTGTTACCTTGATGGGCAAGCCCAATACCAACGGGCAGGACCCCAAACTGGGAATGGTGATTGATTTCGGGGATTTAAAAAAAATCGTAAGGGAAAAGATTATTGCTGTTTACGACCACGCTTTGTTGTTGAACGAAGAGGCACCCTATTCCCAATCAGCTGTTATTGCAAACGAATTTGAAAAAGTAATCCTGGTTCCTTTCCAACCGACCTGCGAAAACCTGTTGCTTCATTTTGTACGTTCGATTCAATTCTTATTCCCGCCTTCTGTACAATTGGTGAGTATTCGTCTCGACGAAACCCCCGCTTCTTTTGCAGAATGGTTCTTGTCCGATAACCATTAATGCTTTCGGTTTATCTTTTTCAGGGATAGAAACACAATCACATGTTTACTGCTTCACTATTTTTGTAGAATAAACCGCTCCATCAGCAGCTTTCAGTTGCAACAAGTATATGCCTTCTGCCAGTCCGCTCAACGAAATCTGATGTACTGCAGATTCAATTTTACCGCTATACACCTGACGACCTACAATATTAATCAGAGTGATGTCAGTCCCATTCTCTGATCCTTCAAGCGTAAGCTTATCATTTGCCGGATTAGGATAAATTTTTACTGTGGCATAAGCTGGCAATTGTTCTGAAATGGATACCGGAGCAGAGCAATCAGATTCGCCATATTTAAATCGGTATCTCCGCCATATTTGCTCAACAAAGGCAATAAACCCACTTTCAAAGACATTGTGAAATATCCCCTAAAAATAATTTCCTCTCCTATCTGTCACAATCGCGGCGGGGCATTCTGTACCTCCTGCAGTTGTACTGTCGATGGATATGGTAGCACCATCAGTTGTTTTTAAGCGAATAAATTAAGCATTGTCAGGATTAGCATATAGACTATCAGAACCCCAATATAACTTCCATAAATATCCTCCTATAAAAGTAACTTCATATTTTGTCTGTGATACAGCTATTCCAAGCCCCTGAAACAAGGTTTTTCCGAAAGACTTCAAAAGCTAAATGCGGAAATAATGTAAACTCAAACGATTATCCTGTAAAAGGGAGAACAATCATTAAGCCCATCTTTGTATTCAGAATTTGTCAACCCCATAAATTAAAAGGTTATGAACAAGAAAACAGTTGGAATATTGAGCGCCGCATTGCTGATAGCCGGCGGATTGATTTTGCAGAATCTATACAAAAGAAAAAAACTGAAAGGCCTTGAAGATGGTCTTGAACCATTGAAGAAAGGCGGAAAGAAAATGCGTAAAATTTTAGAAAATGCGCACAACAACCTTTCCACAAGTAATTAGAAACTCACTATTTCTAAGTAATTAAACAATCCACTACTACTAACTAATTGTTGTTTAATTGTGAAACAGAACGCCAATCAACCATTCCATCGGTTTTGATTGGCGTCTTTTCATTTAAGAGACCTCATAAGCTGTTTAACTTTTTCTGGCTTTCTGTACATGCGCTTTTTGCACGTGCTTGATGCGGACATAAATATGGCGGACATTACTTTTGCCAGCCTCGCGCTCATCGATTTCGAAAATACCGCAGCTTTTAATTAATGCCAGCAATTTGGTGAAACCATAATTCCTGGGATCAAAATCAGTTTTCTTTTTGAGGATAAAATTCCCCAGCTCACCCAGAAAGGTCCAGCCACTTTCGTCGGCCAGGTCTGCCACACTTTCCCTTAATAATTTTATCAGTTCTGCATCAATGGTATTGAGCGGCAGCGCTTCCGGTTTTTCTGTTCCCTTCACTTTGCTCTTCGACACCTCAGCCACCACAGCAGCGGGTTTCAGAATCTCGATATAAATAAACTTATCGCAGGCGGTGATGAATGGCTTGGGTGTTTTCTTTTCACCGATACCGATTACTTTCATTCCTGCTTCGCGCAGGCGGATTGCCAGGCGTGTAAAATCGCTGTCGCTGGAAACGATACAGAAACCTTCTACTTTTTCGGAGTACAACAAATCCATTGCATCAATAATCAATGCGCTGTCGCTGGAATTTTTTCCGGTAGTATAGCTATACTGTTGTATGGGCGTTATTGCATTTTCGAGCAGCACACTTTTCCATCCGGAGACGGTGGGCTTTGTCCAGTCGGCATAAATGCGTTTAATTGTTGGAGTACCGTTTTTGGCAATCTCTTCCAGCATTTCTTTTATGTTGGCGTAGGGGACATTGTCGGCATCTATTAATACCGCGAGACGCAATTCTTTACCGTGTAATTCCATCAGGATGATTAATTTTCAAGACTCATTTATTCGGCCAAATGTAGGTGTTATTTGGAGGCTATGATTTTATTCCACGAGTAATTTTGATACTTTATCCCCTCCTTCATTGCTGAGGGTAATAAAATAAATACCTGCAGGAACCTGGGGTAAACGCAATTCCGTCCTGGCATTCAGTTGTCCACGGATAATCACTTTGCCGTCTGTTTGACTGAGGGTATAATCTGTAAAAGCATTGGTGTTTCCCAATTTTACCAGGCTAGCTGATTGAGCGGGGTTGGGATAGACAGTAAAAGCTTCAGGTTCCTTTGAAAAAGTGGTTATACTGACCGGATAAGCAATGCGCTTTGTAATGCCATTTACCCGTTTGAAATAAGGTACTACGCCTTCTCCATTCGATACCATTCCTGTTTTGAAATATCCGCCCATTATCAATTCCTTTTTAAACAAAATCATTTTATTAACAGTACTGTCAACTATAGTAGAATAACCGCCATAATAATTCATACTGTTCTTTGAAACAGAACCCAGCATTGGCCTGTTGATAAACCGGCCTCCGATATTCAAAGCCTTCGGCTCGCTGCACAGTGTATTGAATGAAAGCGTATCATCTGAACTTAACCAGCTTCTTTTAGTAAAATAAGCATCAAAGGCAGACATCCACGCATCATCTTTCAGTTTCAGAAAAAGATTGAAAGTATCTTTTTCAATCAGCCTTTTACACACAGCGTGCAAGGTGTCGTTATACATTTCAAAATCCATGACCTCATTATTCACCTTATTTGAAAAAGCTTTAAAAGAGTTGATAGGATTCCATTTGATTGCGTTCACATTAGCAGCCGTATCATAATTAAACTGTCCGCCCAGGACTATATTATCCGCTACAACTTCCATCGTGTTTATCCTTCCTTCAAGCCCGGGAATGGTGTGCCATGATGTGCCATTCCAAGAGGCAAAATTCATACCGGATTCTGCAGCGCAACTTTTGAACGAACCCGATGCATATAAGGTTCCTCCGAACACCAAAAGGTCATTTACTTCTCCATCGAGGCAACCTGCATTATGCCATGTGCTTCCATCCCAATAAGCCACATTAGCGGCAGGATTACCACCCGCACTGTCAAAGCTGCCGGCAACAAAAATGTTATCTTCAAATTTTGCAATCGCATTCACTTTACCATTTACTCCTGTGCCCAGATTATGCCAGGTGTAAGTTCCGGAGGCTTCAGTTACATACGCAATGTTATTAGCGGTAATTGACGAATCAACCTCTGCAAATTGACCTCCTATATAAAGATATTCTCTTCCCTCATCAACATACAATTCATGAACGCCTCCATCCACCCCACGACCTATAGGCGCACAATTACTTGTTGGCAGATATCCAGGTTGTATCCAGGCCAGTTCATCAATGGTAAAACCATTTTCACTCGCCCAGGCAACGAGCTCCGGGTATTTCATTTCTTTGACATAAGCCAGGTTGGTTTGCGCAGCAATTTTTCGGCAAACAGCCTCATTACCGGTCTCTTTCATCAGAAATCCTACTGCACAGAAATTATTGTGCCGGTCTATAAATATCGGTGTCCGGAAATTATAGTCTTCATTAACCGGGAAGTTTCCTTCCTGCCAATAGCGGTGCAAAATATCAAGGCAATGCAGTCTTTTGGCCTGCTGATTTCCATTCAGCGCTTTGATATTCCTTTCCCTTAATTTTTGTTCTACCAGGGCAAGGTGAATACCAATCCAATCGTGTTCAGTTTTTTGATCATAAAGCGGAACAGAGCTGACAAGCACATCCTGCTGTTCTGTCCAGCATTTATTGACTTCAACTAATTTTTGAAAAGTGGCTTTATTGCCAAACACAAAAGTTGCCATACAAACGAAGACAAGGGTAAGGAGGTTTTTCATAGTAAGCTGATTAATATGGCAACTAAATTATACAATAAAATGCTTTATGCAATGGTTTTTAAATTATACATTCTGCTTTTCAAGCATTAATACCTAAAAAAACACCCTGACAAGAATGATTGCCAGGGTGCTAAATGATTTAATTTTACTAAAATAATACAGCGCTTATTCCTTATCCTCTGTTTTATCTTTCACTTTTTTTGAAGCAATAATTTTCCTTCCGGCTTCTTTCAGGGCCTTATCGATCAGCCATTCCATCTGGCCATTCACGCTACGGAAATCATCAGCAGCCCATTTTTCAATGGTTTTGTAGACCTCTTCATCCAGCCGTAAAACGAAACTCTTTTTTGCCATCAGGTTTAAAATTTAAAAACTTCTTTCGGGATTCTATTGATAAATCGTGCCTGTGTTCAACACAGGTTGCGCACTTCTTTCGCCGCACAATACCACCAGCAGGTTGCTGACCATGGCGGCTTTTCTTTCTTCATCCAGTTCCACAATTTCCTTTTTGCTGAGCAAATCCAGTGCCATTTCCACCATTCCCACAGCACCTTCCACAATCTTTGTCCTTGCAGCAACAATGGCTGAAGCCTGCTGCACCTGCAACATCGCACCGGCAATTTCAGGAGCATAGGCCAGATGGCTGATTCTTGCTTCCTTGATGATAATACCCGCATTATCTAACCTTTTGGTTAACTCATGCTCCAGCAATTCATTCACTTTATCGCCACCGCCACGCAAAGTGGTATCTGCCGTTTCATCCTCAATATTGTCGTAAGCAAAGGAGGTAGCCATTATTCTCAGTGCTGACTCACTTTGCGTTTTGACATAAGCCATGTAATCAGATACATCGTAGGCCGCTTTGTAAGTATCATTAATCTGCCAAACCAACACAGCGGCAATCTCGATAGGATTACCCATTTTGTCATTCACCTTCAGCGTAGGCATCGCCAGGTTTTGCGCGCGCTGGGTGAGTTTGATAGAGGTGAATAATGGATTCACAAAAAACAAGCCATTATCTTTTGCAGTTCCTACATATTTACCAAAGAAGTTGAAGACGCGTGCATGGTTGGGTTGAATAATAATGAGGCCCTTCCAGATAATCATACTGATGAACATACAAACAACACCTGCCCCGATGATAAGGGGTGACTGTTCCTGCGCTCCCGAAACAAAACAGGCTATGCCACCTGCAAGACAAAGCAATGAAATAACCAGGGCTAAATAGCCATTAACAGGCTTAAGAATTTTTTCCATAATAATTGTTTTTTGATATTAAAATGATATCAAAGTTACGAGCAATTTTCAATCTGCCAAATTTTTCTGTAAAAAACATTTCAGAAGACCAATTATGGCTCTTGCGCCTTTTCAGTACTTTCGTGCTCTCTAAAAATCAAATTCAACACAATGAGCGATAGTATTAAACAATTGCAGCCGACAGCACTGTGGAGCCACTTTGCAGATTTGAATGCCGTGCCACGTCCTTCGAAAAAAGAGGAAAGAGTCATCGCATTTATGAAAGCGTTTGGTGAAAGCCTTGGCCTGCCGACTACAGTAGACAAAGTTGGAAATGTAATCATCAAAAAGCCTGCTACAAGCGACATGCAAGGTCATCAGACGATTGTATTGCAAAGCCATATTGATATGGTGCACCAAAAAAACAGTGATACCAATTTTGATTTTGATACGCAGGGAATTGAAATGTTTGTGGATGGTGATTGGGTAAAGGCAAAAGGCACAACCCTGGGCGCTGATAACGGAATCGGCGTGGCGACCATTATGGCTGTATTATCCTCCACTGACATTTCGCATCCACCTATTGAAGCGCTATTTACAATTGATGAAGAAACAGGAATGACCGGCGCCCTGAATCTTGAAGGCGGTTTGCTGGACGGGAATATTTTATTAAACCTGGATACAGAAGAAGATACCGAACTGACGATAGGATGTGCCGGTGGCGTGGATGTAACAGCGAATGGTACTTATAAAACCAGCACAGCGGAAAGCAGCATGAAAGGTTTTACCATCAGCGTCAAAGGCCTGACCGGTGGGCACTCCGGTGCAGATATTCACCTCGGCCGCGGCAATGCAAATAAAATTATGAACCGTATTTTGTATACTATTGATAAAGAAATCGGTGTTGGCATCAGCAGCATTGATGGAGGCAGCTTGCGCAACGCAATTCCCCGCGAATCAAGTGCATCAATATCGGTTTCTCCGGATAACGAAAGTAAATTACAGTCTATCTTCAGTGGATTGACAAAAGATATTAAAGCAGAATATGGCATCACAGATGCAAATCTGGACATCCAGTTAAATGCAGGCGAAACATCCGGAACCATTATGGACAAAGCATTCCAGGGACAATTGCTGGCTGCACTATACACTTGCCCGAATGGCATTTACAGAATGAGCCCTGCCATTGCTGGCTTAGTGCAAAGTTCCAATAACCTTGCGCGTGTTTTGGTAAAAGATGGCACCTGCACAATCCAATGCCTTACCCGCAGTTCTGTAGACAGTGAAAAAACTGACCTTGCCAATGCCATTACCGCAGCATTTGAATTGGTAGCAGATACTGAAGTGACTTATGCAGGCGCTTATCCGGGATGGGAACCAAGACCGGATGCTCCCATTATTTTGTTGATGAGCAATCTTTATGAAGAGTTGTTTGGTGAAAAAGCGCATGTGAATGCTATTCATGCAGGGTTGGAATGTGGAATCCTGGGCACCAATTATCCCGGTATGCAAATGATTTCCTTTGGCCCGAATATTTATGGAGCACACTCTCCGGATGAAAGAGTTCAGATTTCTTCTGTGCAGAAATTCTGGAAATACTTCCTGGAAACCCTGAAAAGAATTCCAAAAGCATAAATAGGACCAAGTATAAATAAAAACCCATCGCAGCTTTAAGGCGATGGGTTTTTGCTTTAAGGAATTGAATACTTATAAAAGGACTGGCCGGTTCGTTAAATGATGGCCAATTTATTTTTGTTCCTGAGTGTCTGGTGTTGGAGGCGGAACCGGAACGTCAACTGTTCCTTCAGGAATGGGTTCAGCAATATTGCCGCCCAATACGCGCCAGTTTTGATTTAGCTTTTCCTTAATAACCGGTTTGCGTGAGGCTTTGGCCAAGGCTTCCTGCTTTTGAGCCAACACATTATTCATACTATCGCTTACACTGTTGAGTACAGCTTTTTGTTGGGCTTCACCTTTGGCGATACCTTCTTCCATACCAATTGCTGTTCCTTTTGTAATTCCCTCTTTATTCCCGGCAGCGAAGCCTTCATCATAAGAAGCTTGTTTGTATTTGGGATATGACAGGTAAGCGCCTGCGCCTGCAATTACAACGCCTACTATCAGGCCAAAAATGAAATTTTTCATAAGCTGTACATTTTAATACTTGTTGCGGTTTAGTTTTAGTTTGAAGAACAAGTGATGGTAAAATTATTTTTTTCAATTTAAAGATACAACTATCAGCGAATAATTTTTTGTCAGGTGCATAATCTGAGTCGAAGCACTGGGAAACAAAGTTTTTGCGTAGGTTAAATTACATGAATCCGCAGCGAAAGGGAGCATTAATCTCTTATAATACCATTATCTTTATTTCAGGATGAATGTGAACAGGTTGAAATATATTATCATAGAAGACAATGAAGTTGAAGCATTAATGTTGCAGGTATTTGCTCAAGAGCATAAGACCCTTGTGTATGCGGGCACATTTACCAATGCACTGGATGGCCTGAATGCCATTATTGCCTTACAGCCTGACCTTGTTTTTCTGGATATTGAAATGCCTATGGGATCAGGGCTTGAGCTTTTGCGAAGTGTAAAAAACAAGGTGCCTCTGGCCGTTTTTGTATCTTCCCATGGAGAGTTTGCACTGGAAGGTTATGAGCTGGCGGCATTCGATTTTATCCTTAAACCGGCAACTGAAGAACGGTTTCATCAAACCATATTGCGCATAGAAGAATATTGGGAAATGAAACAAAAAGCCACAGCCTATACGATCCATTTTGAAAAAGAGATTATAACAATCAAACAAGGGCATGAGCAGTTGCGCATCCCACTACAGGAAATAATCTACATGGAAGCCATGGGCGATTATACCAAACTGTTTACCACACATGCACGCTATATGACGCTAATGGCGCTCAGCCAGTTTATGGAACAATTACCATCTGATCATTTCAGCAGGATTCACCGGAGCTTTGCTGTTGCCAACAGCAAAATAAAAAAACTGGGAACTGATGAAATATCCGTTGAAGGTTACACCTTACCAATTGGAAAAACATATCGAAAAACAATAAAAAGCCTCCTGATATGAAATCAATTTTTACACTTCTCCTCCTTTCCCTTTTTCTGAATGCCCATGCTGAAGACAAAAAACCAATAGCACCGGACAACAAAGCGTTTGCAGGAAAACCAATAAAGGAAAAATTGATGGCCTGGGTAAGCTATTGCGATTTATTTCTTGGCAATCAGGAAGGGTATGCAGAAGATTACGAAGGCTTGAAAGTTGCAGCCAGACAAGGATTAGCCATTACTCCTGCAAACGAATACTGGTTCCTCTCTACATTCAATTACTTTCTGGGCGCCTGCAATAAAGATAGAGACAGCGCAAGAAAACATTATGAAAAGGCCATTTATTATGGGCAGAAGGGAAATGAAACAAAAAAAATAATTACCGCTACTTCTGCCATTTTATCGGAATATGGAGATGATATTAAAGCATCCGAGCCCTACAGAAACATTTTGATTAATATCCTGGATACAATAGAAAATGATAAACTGAAATGCGAAATCTATTATGGCCTGTCTTTCTATTATGAAAATATCGGCTGGTACGAAACGGCGTTGGACTATGAATTGAAAATGTTGAAACTGCGCAAACTTCAATTAGATACCGTTCGCAAGGAAGAGGGAAGCAGCCTGAAAACGAACTATGGTGTTTCCTTAAACCATATCGCCAATTTGTATATCAACCTGCAACAGACAAATAAAGCGCTTGAGTATTACCGGGAATCTCTTTTTTACTTTGAAGATTACCGGGCAGCTGTGGAAGATAGCTGGAAAGGCATGATAACATCATTCAGCAGCCAGGGAATGTCGGACAGTGTATCCTATTACTACAATAAACTTTACCGCTCAGCTGTGGATTCCTCCAGTAATCCGATGATAATGGCAGCAGCTAATATGGCCATTGCAGATGCAGCGCTGAACCACAATCAACTTGATTCTGCTGATAAATATCTTACAAGTGCATTACAATATGTAAACGAGCTAAAGATTGAAGAAATACAGTTGCAATGGTGGATGTTGAAAGGTAAAGCTGAGATTGCAAAAGGGACTTCGGCAACAGTAATTGCTGAATTGAAAAGATGGCATGACATAGCTGCTAAAGGTGATATTGTTGTTTTCAGTGAGTTGAACTATTTGCTGGCACAGGCTAGTACACAAAACGGAAATTACAAAGAAGCAACAGCCTATTTTACGGTTTATACACGCCTGGCGGATTCTATTACAAACCAAAAAATTTCAGCCAATATCGCTGAAAAAGAAGCCCATTATCAAAACGAAAAAAAGCAGGAACAAATTACACTCAAAAACAAACAGCTTGTAGAAGTACAAAAACAAAAAACCATTCTGACTGTATCGCTTGCTTTATTAATAATTGTAATTATTCTGTTGATTAATATCTACCGAAATAAAAAAAGAACGGCCGGAATTTTAGATGAAAAAAATAAAACCTTGTCTCTCTTGAATGAGCAGCTGAACGAGGCCAATCGTACGAAAGCACGCCTATTCAGTATTATCAGCCACGATCTGCGCTCTCCTATCAGTCAGGTATACCAGTTTTTGAAACTTCAACAAATGAGGCCTGAATTACTAAATGACGAACAAAAGAAAAAACTGACCGAAAAAATACAGGCGGCAACAGGCTCGCTGCTGGAAACTATGGAAGACCTTTTATTGTGGTCGAAAACACAGGTCAGCAATATAAAACCAGAGCGTGAGCAGATTGTAATATCCAAGCTTGTAACTGAATGCCTTGATTTATTAGCACTTAACCTGGAATCAAAAAAATTGCAGGTTGACTATCAGTTTTCAGGGAATCTTAATTTAAACTCTGACCCGAATTTTCTGTTAACGATTATCAGGAATTTATTACAAAATGCAATTAAAGCAGCACCGGAAGAAAGTCTTCTGAATATTGAAATCGAACGGGAGGAGGAATGCATCAGACTGCGCTTGAGCAATGAAGGAAAAACCTTTACGCAACAGGATTTTGTAAGAATAATTTCGGAAAGTGGCGAGGATGCATCATTGTCCGGCCTGGGCCTGAAACTGGTTTGGGAATTATCCCAAAAACTAAATTGCAGAATTGAATTTTCTACTGAGGCGGCGAATACAGTTGTGAAGCTTTATATTCCTGTCAATTAACGTTAAAAAGGATTATGTCATTTTAGCTTATTTCAGCAGCAAGGTTATGCTGAATAATTTTTCAATTCACAGATTCTGTTTATGGTCTGAATATTAGCAATGCGTAACAACCAGGTCAGCAGTTTGCATTTCTCATCAAACTGGTCAATAGTTTTCCAGATAGAACAAAACACATCATTTAAGACAGCATTCGTTACATCCTCACTTTTGACTATTTTAAGAATAACACCATAAAGAACCGGAGCATATTTGTCATATAAAAAACAAAATGCCCTTTCATCTTTTTTACAAAGGACTAATATCAGTACTGATTCATTTGTGCGAAAATCATCCTTTACAAAGTGGGCTTGTCCTGCGGTTGTTTGAGCTATCACGATATTAGTTTCCGGAAATTAAAATCCTTTTTGACTGGGAATAGCTCACTCTTTTGCAAAGACATTACAAATTCAAGTGTTTGATGCACCTTATCAGCACAGGCTAATATAAAAGCACCAACCGGAGCACATGCGAGCGCATAAGTCAGCGCCTCCTGCTCATCGGGAATAATATGAATTACTGTCTCAGAACTAAAACTTTTAATCCCTTCGGAAATCAATTGGGACATTTCTTCACTGGTTCTTCCACGCGGGTTCAAATCATCTCTGATAATTACTTCATTAAACATCTGAGCGGCATAAAAACCGATTTTACGGATATCATCATCACGCCTGTCCCCTGTAGCAGCAACAATCCCTATCTTATATTCAGCCGGATGTTTCTCCACATACTTCTTCAACTCAATAAAACCGGCTTCGTTATGAGCATAGTCCACCATTAGCTCTGCATGTTTAAACTGAAATAAATTCATTCTGCCAGGCGTAACCTGAGGTGAAGGAATAAAGGTTTTTAAAGCATCTGAAATTAGATTTAAATCGAAATTCCGGGCAACACTTGCCAATACTGCCGGTAAAAGATTTTGAATCATAAATTCGGCTGTTCCGGAAAATGTGATCGGTAAATCACTAACTTTTGCCAGTCTGTTTTTCCATTTCCCTTTTGAAACAACAATATAATCCTGCTCTATAAATGCAGCCAATCCACCATTTTCGCAATGACGGATAACCCGTTCATTATCGTGCTTCATACTAAATAGTCCGATACGGCAATCCAGTTCATTTTTCATTTTATAAACCAAATTATCGTCAGCATTTAAAATCGCAATTCCATTTGCAACTGTTGATCTGGGAACAACAATTTTTGCTTTTGCTAAATCCTTAATGCTCTCCACTCCGTCTATCCCGATATGATCCTCAGTAATGTTTGTCACAATACTGATATCGGATTGATCAAAACCAAGACCTGAACGAATAATGCCGCCACGCGCACATTCCAGTACGGCAAAATCAACTAAAGGGTCACGCAGAATTGTTGCAGCACTCGACGGGCCGCTGCAGTCGCCCTGACAAACAATATTTCCGTTTATGTAAATACCATCAGTGGTCGTGTATCCGACATTATGCCCGGCAGTGCGGGCTATATGCGCAACAAGCCTTGTCGTTGTGGTTTTTCCGTTTGTTCCGGTAATAGCAACTAAAGGAACTCTTGAAGGTGCATTATTCGGGTAAAGCATATCTACCACGGCTTCGCCGATATTTCGCGCAATACCTTTTGATGGTGTAAGATGCATCCTGAAACCGGGAGCAGCATTTACTTCAATTACTGCGCCATTTTTATCAGTTATCGGCACATTGATATCTTCTGCTACGATATCAATTCCGCAAATATCCAGATTCACTAATCGTGCAATACGCTCTGCCATAAACACATTGGCCGGATGAACCAAATGGGTAAGATCTGTAGCCGTACCGCCTGTGCTAAGATTTGCTGTATCCTTCAGGAACAGAATTTCATCGGCAGGCAAAACGGATTGAAGCGTTAGTTTTTTATCGGAAAGAATTTTTTCCGTAACCTCATCCACTGTTATTTTAGTCAATACTTTCTCATGTGCTTCACCCCTGTCCGGATTCTGATTCACCATTTCAATTAATTCCTGAATAGAGGAAACCCCGTTACCAATAACCATAGCGGGTGTGCGTTTTGCGACTGCAACCAATTTAAAATTAATCAGCAGAAAGCGATAATCCCATCCCCTTACAAATCGCTCTGCAATAATATACCGGGATACTTTTTTAGCCAGATGGAATGCCGATCGTGCAGCTTCAAGATTATTAATATTTGTTGTTATTCCCCTTCCATGATTCCCATCTACAGGCTTGATAACGATGGGAAAACCAATTGCATTCACAACCTCTTCCAATTCATCTTGATCCAGCACCAAAGTTCCATTTGGTGTGGGAATATGAGCTTTGCTCAAAATCTGTTTTGTCCGTTCTTTATCCGCAGCAATATCAACACCAACACTGCTTGTGTTGCCGGTCATACTAGCCCTGATAATCTGCTGATGAACACCTTGCCCCAACATTACTAAAGATTCACCATTGAGCCTTGTATAGGGAATGTTGCGCTGGGCAGCCTCATCTATAATAGATTGTGTGCTTGGACCAAAGCAATCTCTTGCATAAAGCTTTTTCAGTTCTTCAATATCCGAAGAAAGATTATACGGAGTATTATCAATGAGTGATTGAACAAGTCTTACAGAAGCCTTTGCCGCGTAAAGTCCTGCATTCTCACTGAGATAAGCAAACACCACATCATACACGCCTTTCCTGGCAGTACTTCTTGTTCGTCCAAATCCACAATCCATGCCCGCCAAGGTCTGCATTTCAAGCGCAACATGCTCAATAACATGTCCCATCCAGGTTCCCAACCTCACTCTTTCAAAGAAACCGCCCTCATGACCTTCTGAACAACGATGAAGATACATTCCGGGCATTGCGGCCTCCAGCCTTTCTGAAAAACCATCAATGGTATTCGTAGGACTTTCCTCTAATTCACCAATATCGAGTTTAACCACAATTAACTTCTGTCTGTAATTAGACCAGACATTGGGGCCTCTCATCACTTTGATATTCTCGATATTCATAGGTTTCATTTTAAAGAATTGAATCTGTTGCAAAGAAATGAACCGAATATTAAGGCATTGTTATACCGAAAAAAATGAGGCTTACATGATTTCCATTATAGATACTACCATGTTCTATAATCTTTACTTTTAACACCAAAACAGGAATCACATGGATTTAAAATCAGGATTGCCTTATCCGTTGATAAAGGATGGTTTACCATTTTCCTATCCGCAATTGGACAAGGATATTTCCACGGATGTAGCAATAATGGGTGCCGGAATATCCGGCGCACTGATGAGATATTATTTACTCAAAGCCGGGATTGATTGTGTTATTGTAGATGCCCGTACTGCTAGACTGGGAAGTACTTCTGCGAGTACCTCCTTACTGCAATACGAGATTGACACACCACTTCACAAGTTGTGCGAAATGATTGGGAAATTAAATGCAGAAAAAGCTTTCCATCTTTGCAATGATGCGATTACAACATTGGGAAAAATTGCAGATAAACTGAATTTTGAAGAGTTCGAATATAAAAACAGCCTTTATTTTGCTGCCTTTAAAAAAGACAAATCATTTCTGGAAAAAGAATTCGAAGCAAGAAAAAATGCAGGTTTTGACGTTTCTTTTTTAGAGAAAGAAACGATCAAACAAAAATATGGAATTGATTCGCCTGCCGCTATTTTATCCAAACACGGCGCACAAACGAACGCTTATGGATTTACCCACAAATTATTGCAATACAGAAAAAATAAAAGTGAGGTATTTGACCGAAGTCCCTTTACAAAAGTAAAGGAAACAAAGTCCGGCGTGGAACTCAACACGGAAGGAGGATATAAAATAAAGGCAAAGAAACTTATTTACGCTACAGGTTATGAAGTGACGGAAATATTGAAAGATAAGATTGTGGATTTAAAGTCGACCTATGCCATTGTAAGCGAACAATTCAATCAACCCGACTTTTGGGAAGACGATGTTTTGCTGTGGAATACTGCTGATCCATACCTTTATTTACGTACCACATTTGATAACAGAATTATTGTAGGGGGCAGAGATGAAGACTTTTTTGACAAGTACAAAAGAGATAAGCTTTTGCCAGGAAAATCCAGGCAACTGGCTGCTGATTTTCAAAAATTATTCCCTGACATACCATTCAAAACTGAATTTAGCTGGACCGGAACATTTGGCAGCACGAAAGATGGCTTGCCCTATATTGGTTCGCATCCCAAATTTCCAAACAGCTATTTTGCTCTTGGTTTTGGCGGAAATGGTATCACATTCAGTGTTATCGCAGCAAAAATGATTACCGACCTGATTAGTGGTAAGAAAAATAATGATGCTGATATTTTTTCATTTAATAGAAAATAAATAAGGAAGCTAAATCAGCTTCCTTATTTTGATAACTTAATTGCATTATCCTACAAAGTTATAAAGTCATTGCATTCAGGAAATTCTCAATTTGCCTCATCGATTTCATTTTATCAGCGATAAGCATAAAATTCTTTCCAACCTGTTTAAGCTTCGCAATATTGGTTCCGGTCTGGATATAATGCATGATTCTGTTGAACACCTCACTTTCAAAATAAGGTGATTCCGGATTGCTGATAAAGTATAAACGCAGTTGTTCATTTTTAAGAATTAACTTCTCAAAACCTAACTCTTTAGCTACTTTCCTGCAACGGATTGCTGTAAGCATATCAACAACCTGTGTAGGCAGAGGACCGAAACGATCAATTAATTGCTGCGTATATTTCTCCAGTTCCTCGTTATCTTTTACGTTATCAATTTGAGTGTAAAGGCTTAATCGTTCTGTGATACTTTCAACATAAGTATCAGGAATTAATATTTCCAAATCAGTATCGATTGTACAGTCACTTACATAATCGTGTTTGCGGTCCATCTCTTCAGCAAACACATCTTTGAAGTCAGTACTCTTCAATTCTCTGATTGCCTCATCCAGAATTTTGTGGTACATATCAAATCCGATATCGGCAATAAATCCACTTTGCTCTCCACCCAGCATATTCCCTGCTCCACGGATATCAAGATCTCGCATCGCAATCTGGAAGCCACTTCCAAGCTCTGTAAATTGTTCCAGTGTCTGTAATCTTTTACGGCTGTCGTTTGGCAAAGTGCTTAACGGTGGTGCCATCAGATAACAAAAGGCCTTCCGGTTACTTCGTCCGACACGACCACGCAATTGATGCAAATCACTTAATCCAAACTGATGGGCATTATTGATAATAATGGTATTTGCATTAGAGATATCTACACCACTTTCCACAATATTGGTACAGCATATAACATCATATTTGTGGGCAATAAAATCAAACAGTGCTTTCTCCAGCTTAGCCCCTTCCATTTGTCCATGCGCCACAACAATTTCAAGGTCAGGACATAAATCTTTAATCCTCGCGGCCATTTCGGGTAAGCTCTGAACACGATTATGAATAAAGTAAACCTGGCCACCACGTTCGGTTTCGTAATAAATAGCGTCACGAATGGTGTAGTCGTCAAACACAATTACTTCTGTATTTACCGGCTGACGATTAGGTGGTGGCGTATTTATAATACTAAGGTCGCGGGCATTCATCAAAGAGAATTGCAGCGTACGAGGAATGGGTGTAGCCGTTAGTGTAAGTGTATCTACATTGGCTCTTCGTTCCCGTATCTTTTCTTTTGCGCCGACACCAAATTTTTGCTCTTCATCAATCACCAACAATCCCAGGTCTTTAAATTTTACATCCTTACCAAGCAAAGCATGTGTGCCGATGATAATATCAATTTTCCCTTCTTCTAATTTCTTAAGCGTTTCCTTTTTCTCTTTAGCAGATTTAAAACGATTGACATAATCCACTGTGCAGGGAAAATCTTTCAAACGTTCTTTAAAAGTCTGATAATGCTGATAAGCGAGAATGGTAGTGGGCACTAAAATCGCAGCCTGCTTACTGTCTGTCACACTCTTGAAAGCCGCTCTCACAGCCACCTCTGTTTTTCCAAAACCAACATCACCACACACCAGCCTGTCCATTGGTGCAGGCGCTTCCATATCACGTTTCACATCTGCGGTAGCTTTACTTTGGTCAGGTGTATCTTCATAAATAAAAGATGCTTCCAATTCCGTTTGCAAATAACTGTCGAGTGTATGTGCAAATCCCTGAGATGCCTTTCTTTTAGCATAAAGCTTGATAAGATCTGCAGCTATATCCTTTACCTGGCGTTTAGTTTTGTTTTTTAATTTCTCCCAAACATCACTACCCAGCTTATGCACTTTTGGAACTGTTCCTTCCTTTCCGGTGTACTTACTGATTTTATGCAGCGAATTTATATTCACATACAGGACGTCATTGTCGCGGTAAATGATTCTTACCGCCTCCTGCATATTACCATTCACTTCAATTTTTTGTAAACCGCTATACCTGCCAACTCCGTGATCGATGTGCGTTACAAAATCACCGGGTTGCAGGTCGCGCAGGGCTTTCAGCGAAATCGCCTTTCCCTTTGTATAGGCTTGCTTGACTTTATACTTGTGGTAACGCTGAAAAATCTGATGGTCGGTATAACAAACTATTTTCTTTTCGTGATCGATAAAACCTTTGTTGATTGCATTCGGAATCGGCACAAATTGTATACCGGCATTCAGGTCTTCAAAAATGCTGTGTAAGCGCTCCAATTGCTTGGGGTTTTCAGCGAAAATGAAACAACTGTATTGACTGGCAGATTTCTTTTTCAAATCAGCAATCAGCATATCAAACTGACGATTGAAGGCAGGTTGTTCTTCTGTTGCAAATTGCAATGCAATTGATTCGGTGTCGTTAAAAATTTTATTTAGTGAACGGTTTCTCCACTCAATAACATGTCTGTTTGAAAGCTTCGATTCCCAGGCATCAATATCTTCAAAATCTTCTATTGACAATGATCTTATCCAATCTTCGTCGTGATCAACTGACACAGTTTCATTGCCAATCTTTCCCGGAAGATCATCCCGCATTTTATGCAATTTGCTTAAAGTAAAATCCAGATCCTTAAACCAGAAAACAGTGTTTGCCGGCAGAAAATCCATCAGGGGTATTTTTTCCTGCGCTTCAAACTTTGTTTCGACATTGGGTAAAATACTTACCTGCAATAATTTTCTTTCAGACAGCTGCGTCTCGGGATTAAAAATCCGTATGCTGTCCACTTCATTCCCAAACAACTCAACACGATAAGGGTGTTCGTTTCCGAAAGAATAAATATCAAGAATACCACCACGCATCGCAAACTGACCTGGTTCATACGCAAAGTCTTCCCGGCGAAAACCCAGGCTGGTCAATCGCTCCAGCAATGGATCAATTTTTAAATTCTCCCCGACTTTAATACTGATCATATTCCCCGAAAGCGTTTTCGGATTGACCACCTTTTCCATCAAAGCTTCCGGATAGGTCACTAAAACACCGCCTTTCCTTTCATTGGAAAATTTGGTCAAAGCTTCTGTCCGCAGCATCACATGGCTACTGTTCAAATCTTTGTATTCGCCAACTTTTTTGAAAGAATCCGGGAAATAGCAAATGTCCAAAGCCTTGGTCAATTGCTCCAGGTCGTTATGAAAATAAGCGGCTTCTTCGTGATCATTCAACACAAAAACATGGTTGGCGCCATTTGCAACTACGTCCGCAGAAGAAGATGTCATTTGCCAGACAGCAGTTGCAATAAAGTTGAGCGAAGAGCCGAAAAGATTATCTAATTGTACTCGAATTTTGGGGCTGGGCAATGAGATAGCGGCCGCTAATTGTTTCAAGCGGATATCGTTTTGATATAATCCCAGCAAGACTTGCAGGTTCATTACAGCAAAGATAAACCAAAGCGAAGGATCGAAATACTAATTATTTCTAATGATAAAAAAATCCAAAAACCACTTTTCTATCCTTTGCATACTGGCCTTTGGTACATTCGTCAAACAATAGAATTTCCTTGAAATAAGAATTTGGGTTCATTCCTTTTTCCCAATGATTTTTAAAAATCAATCCATATTGCTTGGTATAGGTAAAGAAATAGTAACCATTTTCATCCCAATCACTTCCATTAAAACCATCACTCAAAGAAAAATTATAAAACTTAATCGCAGCGGAATCCGGAGATGGGCTTGTGACATTTTTAAGAATAATCTCCAAAGGTCCGGAATGAAATATTCTGTTATTCAGAAAAAGTGCGCCATTTTCCTTCCTTCTGTTTTCTTTTGCTTCCAGAAAAACGATAACTGAATCAAGGAATTTTTTGGGAATTTTCTTACCGGAAATGTCAAGAATAGGATTTGAACTTTTGTCAGTATTTGCATTCACAATTACATTAACGGTATCACTTTTCGCTCCGTTAAAGTGCAGCCATCTTTGCTTGCATTGAGCAAAGTTATTAAGGCAAGGAAACAGAAGTATTGCTATAAATAATTGAATTTTCATCGCTTATAAATTATTGCAATGAAATTAATAAAATTATTTCAACTCCTGCATTTCAACAAGGCGCTTATACAAACCTCCATGTTGCAACAGACTTTCATGGTTGCCACGTTCTGCGATTTTCCCATGATCAAGCACGATAATTTCATCAGCATTGCGTACGGTCGACAGGCGATGAGCGATAACAATACAAGTTCGGTTCTGCATCAGATTATTGATGGCAACTTGTACCATTCTTTCACTTTCTGTGTCAAGAGAAGATGTTGCCTCGTCGAGAATAAGGATTGGTGGATTTTTCAAAACAGCGCGGGCAATGGTAATTCTCTGGCGCTCGCCACCGCTCAATCGGGTCCCTCTGTCGCCTACTTCAGTTTCGTATTGCTGAGATTTTCTTTGGATAAAATCATGGGCACTGGCTACTTTTGCTGCGTCCACAACCCGTTGCATATCCGCACCACCGGTGCCAAGCGTTATGTTGTTATAAATCGTATCGTTAAACAGTATGGGGTCCTGGCTTACAACACCCATTAATCTGCGGAGATTATCAACTTTGTATTCTTTAACATCTACACCATCTAATAAAATACTGCCGGAACTCACGTCATGGAAACGTGGAATAAGATCTACCAAAGTTGATTTACCTGCACCTGAAGCTCCAACCAAAGCTATCGTTTTGCCTTTTGGAATGACCAGATTTAAATTTTCCAGAATCACTTTATCACCATAAGCAAAAGTCACATTCCGCAACTCAATCTGATGGTCGAAAGTGTGTATTGGCCTGGCATTGGGCAAATCCTTAATCGTTGCTTCAACCTGTAAAATATCTTCAATTCTTTGTAAAGCAGCACTACCCTTTTTAAGGTTTGAAAATGCAGAAGAGAGATTTTTGAAAGGATTAATAATCTGGGTAAATAATCCGAGGTACATTATAAAAGCAGGGCCGGTCAAAGATCCCTGATGACTTAATACAAGACGACCACCAAACCATAAAATTACACTCACCACTATAATGCCCATTACCTCACTCATTGGCGACGCCAATTCTTTTCGTGCCGAAATCTTGTTGCGTATACGAAACAAATCATTGTTCATTTTTGTAAAACGTAATTGCTGATGACGCTCTGCATTAAACGCTTTCACGACGCGCATGCCGGTAAGTGTTTCATCTATTACTGCAAGAATATCACTCAGATACTGTTGTGAAATATTGGAGGATTTACGCAAAGTTTTACTCACCAATCCAATGATCAAACCCGCTACAGGCAGGAAAACAAAAATGAAAAGAGAAAGGCTCGGAGAAATAGAAATCATCGTGCCCAAAAAGAAAATCAGCATTAATGGCTCACGAATGAAAACCTCCAAAACTGAGATGACCGAAACCTCTACTTCATTGATATCGTTTGTCATTTTCGACATTATATCGCCCTTTCTCTCATCGGTAAAATAGCCGATAGGCAAGGATAATATCTTTACAAAAAGTTCATTGCGCAGACGGCGAAGAATGGCATTTCGCAAAGGTGCCAAAATATAAATGGACAAATAAAGGAAAATATTTTTCAGAAAAACAAAAACCACAATTGCCACACAAATAAGTGCCAAAGCATTAATCGCTCCATTCTTTTCAGTTAATTCAAATATGTACGTATGCAACTGCTCTATGGCACTTGGATTGGCTTTTGGCTTTGGTTTCTCATCGCCCGAAAACAAAACCTGCAACACGGGCATCAAAGAACCCATTGAAAAAACAGAGAAAATCACTGCCAGCAAACTGCACAAAAAGTAGAGCACAATGCTCCCTTTGTAGTCGGCTATGTAGTAAATTAATCTCTTTATATTCTTCATGTTATTTATTCGATGGTATAGCTAACCGTACCGTCTTTTTCATCTTTAAGTTGGATACCAAATTCAGTCAGCTTATTGCGTATCTGGTCGCTGGTGGCAAAATCTTTTCGTTGCTTGGCATCTTTACGGATGCCAATTAATACTGATAAAACTTTATCCATTTTATTGCTGTTCTGCTCCGCCTGCAAAGCCTGCAAACCAAGAATGTCTTCAAGGTACGTTTTGAATGTGGATTGAAGCAGAGCAAAAGTTTCAGCATCAATTGCATCCACACTCACTTGTCCGCCTTTCATACCATTGATGATGGGAGCCAATTCAAACAAGCTGGCAATTACTTTAGCCGTGTTCAAATCGTCATTCATAAAATCGGCACACTCATTACAGAAGTTTTTCACCTGCTCATTTAATGCAGCATCTTTTGCAACTGCATTGCCGGGATGATTAGTTTTCTTTAATAATTCATACGCTTCCCAGAGTCTGCGCAAAGCCTTCTCAGAAGCCTGCAACGCCTCGTTACTAAAATCTAAGGTGCTGCGGTAATGGGTTTGCAAAATATAAAAGCGGACGACCATCGGGTGATAAGCCTGCTCAAGAATCGGATGGTTTCCGCTGAACAACTCCGTCATTTTAATGACGTTATTGTAGCTTTTGCCCATCTTTTTCCCGTTGATGGTAATCATATTGTTGTGCATCCAGTAGCGTGCCGGAGCATGTCCGTGTGCGATAGTTGACTGTGCAATTTCACTTTCGTGGTGCGGAAACTGAAGGTCCATACCACCACCGTGAATGTCAAATTCTGTACCCAGGTATTTACTGCTCATTGCCGAGCATTCAATATGCCAACCCGGAAAACCTTCACCCCAAGGGCTTTTCCAGCGCATGAGATGCTCCGGTGGTGCATTTTTCCAAAGAGCAAAATCTACTTTATTTATTTTTTCATCCTGACCGTCGAGGTCGCGGGTTGTTTCTAAAAGTTCGTCAATTTTACGGCCGGACAATTTTCCATAAGGATAATTCTCAGCGTATTTTTTGACATCAAAATAAACAGAACCGTTTTTTTCGTAGCCATAACCTTTGGCAATAATGTCTTCAATCATCGTGATTTGTTCGATGACGTGGCCTGTTGCCGTTGGTTCGATACTTGGCGACTGGCAATTGAATAAACGCATTCCCCAATGAAACAATTCGGTGTATTTGTGCACCAGTTCCATTGGCTCCAGTTTTTCAAGCAAAGCTTTGCCGGCAATTTTATCTTCCGCTTCACGACCTTCTTCTTCAAAATGGCCGGCATCGGTAATGTTGCGCACATAACGCACTTTATAACCCAGATGTTGCAGATAACGATTTACAACATCGAAGGTCACATAAGGACGCGCATGACCTAAATGCGACTCTCCGGAAACGGTAGGGCCACAAACATACAGACCAACGTGGCCCGGGGTAATCGATTCAAATTTTTCTTTCTGGCGATTGAATGAGTTATAGATGTGCAAATCAGACATTGGGCAAAGATAGGAATAATGGAGGGTTCTTTAAATTGTTGAATTTTAGATATTTTATCCGTGGTAAACCCTTGAACCGACAATCAGAGCGTCTTTAATTTCCAGCACCTCGGCAATCAGCATATCCGCTTCGCCGCTTACTTTTCTGATATATTCCATTATCACCCGTTCATTGTTTGCGGTAAAGCTAGTCGGGATATATTGTAATGTAGGTAAACGATCAAACGAATCCTGCCACCAATTGCGGAGTGCATCCTTTCCTTTTACCCAGCCTTCCGTTTCCGGCTGGCGTATTTTTAGTTTCGGGCTAAAATGTTGGGCGTCGTCAGCATATAGTGCAAGCAATGCTTCCAGATCGTGGGCATTGAATGCCGCAAACCATTGTTCGGCTATTTGGGTGTGGAGTTGCGAGTTCATTGTTTTTTTTTAATTAATCCAGCAAATCATTCTTATCTACCAAATAGATGAACATTGTCATTGCAGCTGCGCCCAGTTTTAGTTCACGGTGGTTCACAGTTTCAAACACATCATTATCCGTATGGTGAACATCAAAATAACGTTGCGAATCCGGTAATAATTCACCAATGACCACACCTTGTTTTTTCAGCGGACTTACATCGGCGCCACCACCTTCTTCGTCAAAATTATAAACACCATAAGGCAGGAATAACGGCGCATATTTTTTGAATTTATCCCTTTGCTTTTTGCTCATGGTCGTTTCTATACCACGTGGAGAAAAACCGCCGGCATCACTTTCCAAAGCCAGAATGTGCTTTTCCTTACGTGCCAAAGCAGAATCGGCATAGGCCGTTCCGCCTTTCAAACCATTTTCTTCATTCATGAACAGCACTGCACGGATGCTGCGTTTCGGACGAATGCTCAGTTTTTTCATCGTGCGCAACACTTCCATCGATTGTACACAACCCGCACCATCATCGTGCGCACCTTCACCAATGTCCCAGGAATCCAGGTGCCCGCCAACAATAAGATAATCATTGGGTTTTGTACTTCCCGTTATTTCACCAATTACATTATATGACATTGCTGTTCCTTCCATTTTGCAATTGCTGCGCAACATTGCCGAACCATTTCCTCTCAAACAAGCATCTTCCAGTTTGTCGGCAGTTTTGTTACCTACTGCTACAATGGGAAACTTCAGCCCGTTCTCCTCATATTTTGTACTGCCGGTATGTGGATAATCATCATCGCCAGTAGAAATGGAGCGGATAATAATGGCAGCCGGATTTTTCTTGCCGGCTATGACGGGCGATTGCCAGCGATATTTTACCGCATCTCCATAGCCTGGAAATGAGTTGGGGAAATCCTGGCGAAAACGGTAATTGAAGAAAATAATTTTCCCTTCCACACTAGCTTTATCCATTTTTTCGAATTCTTCAAATGATTTTATCATCACAATATCTCCTTTGAGCAAGCGGCCGCCGGTTCCTTCACTGTTACCCAAAGAGGTCATTGGCACATCTTCGTAATCTCCTGAAGCAGAAAACTTCAATGCCAGATGCTCCTCGCCACGTTTCCAGACAGGCACCACAACCGGTTGTAGCCACACTTTATCACAACCTGTTTCGCGCATTGTTTTTTCACCCCACTCTACCGCTTTGGCAGCCTGAGGTGAACCGCTGATACGATTTCCGACTGTTTTACACAAAACCCTGAGATCTTCATAACATTTACCGCGGGTCAATACCTGATCAGAAATCGTTTTAAAAGCCAGGGAATCACTTATTTGGGCATTGGAAGTCAGGACCCAAAACATACCTGTAGAAAGGAGTAACCGTTTTTTCATTCGCTAAAAATAATACTTGAAGAGGAATAATTAAACAAGAATAATTGCCTTCAAAAAACAAATTCCACTTACCACTTCGCTAATGTCTTATCAAAAATCAGCTGTGGTAATTGTTTGTTTACTGAATATTGAAAAAATAATTGGCTAAAAATTATAAATTACAGTCGTCTGAGAGTACATTTGACGATAGCTTGAAAAATAATCTATTCAAAAAACTTTTTTCGGAATGAAAAAAATAATTACGCTTACAGCCCTTTTGATTTCGGGTTTTTCAGCAACTTCTTTTGCGCAAACTTACCAGGTAAAAAATAATCGTTGCTTTGCAGATGTAAATGGCGATGGCAAAGACGATTACATCATATTGACCGGAAACCAGGATAATCCGACTGTAAATGTCCGTTTTTCAAATGGTTTGACTTTTGACCAGATACCGAATGTTGTTAGCCGTCCTTCGCTTTACAGAAGCCTTGTTGGCCCAAGCTATTTTGCTGACATAAATGGAGATGGCAAAGCAGATTATGTTACTTTTCAAGGGAACCCACAGACACCGCGCATTGTAGCTTACCTTTATACAAATAATGGATTTTCAAATAATTATGTAGTCATGAGCGGTCATTTTGATCGTGGATATGATGGATTTCCCCGTGGATTTGCAGATATCAATGGCGATGGTCGCTGGGATTATATCACCTTCCGTGGCGACAAAAACCGTCCTTACATTGTGGCTTATTTGTCTACCGGAACAGGATTTAATGCAAAATCTTATAAAAGTGCCTCTTTATTGGAGCCTTCAAAAGATGGTGTAACAAAGGCTTTTGCTGATATTAATGCTGATGGAATGGCTGATTATATGGATTCTTATGATGGGGATAATATCAACACTTACCTGGGAAACAAAATTGAATATAATTTTCAGTTTTTGTACCCCTATCAAAACAAACTGAGCAAACCAATCCCACGCGGATATGATGATATGCCACGTGGATACTATGATATTGATGGCGACCATAGAGCAGATTATGTAACCTTCCACGGCAATCAGGAAAAACCAAACATCTACATCCATTATTCATTTGGCCAGTCTTTTGAAGAAAAACCAAACATTGCCCGCAAGGTAGAACGTGGATTAGCAGACATGCCCAATGGCTTTGCCGATGTGAATGGTGATAAAAAATGGGATTATATCGCGTTCCGCGGTACATCTATGAATCCCCGCCCTGTTGTTTATTTTGGCACAGGCTATGATTTTATTGAACCAACTGATGAAATGACAATTTCGTTATACAATGATGCAGCCTACAATGCTTATTTCCTGGTTCGTTATGAACTGGAAGGTGTTGAAAAAACGTACCACTCTCCGGTTGTAATAACTGGTCAAAGTTTTGAGTGGGTGATTCCTGAAGATGCTTACAATGTTGAAGTTCAGGGTTTTTGCAATGACTGCTACGATAAACGCCGTGTATTCACTGATTTGATTAACCGTGTGGACAATCCACATAAAGTTTGTTATCGTGTATTCGGAACCCAATTCAAAAAATACTGGGATTACAACGGTTGTAATAAAGCAAGAAAATAATCCTGAAGTATACTCATTTAAAAAAGCGGTCTCAACCTTTTGAGACCGCTTTTTTTATTAAAGGGCGTTCAACTACACGATGTTAAGCACATAGATTTTTTATTGGTAATGGTGAATAAAATAAAAGCACATTGCGGGATTATACTCATTGCAATTACAGGTTTTGTATTAAGACTTTACATGGCTGCTTTAGACCCATTTCTGCACGACTGGGATGAAAAGTATCATGCTCTGGTAGCAAAAAACATGATGTTGCATCCTTTTAAACCAATGCTTTACACACATCAGTATTTTTCTACGGACCTATATAACTGGACCTATAATCATATCTGGTTACACAAGCAACCCTTCTTTTTGTGGCAAATGGCTATGTCCATGAAAATTTTTGGCGTCTCAGAATTGTCAGTCCGCCTACCCAGTGTTGTTATGGGAACCTTGATGATTGTGTTGGTATACCGTATTTCCCTTCTCGTTACTTCCAATAAAATGGCGGCTTTGCTGTCTGCTATCCTGCTTTGTTTTAATAATTATTACCTCAATCTCATCTCCGGTAGGGAGGGAATGGATCACAACGACATAGCCTTTGGATTTTATGTTTTAGCCTCCTTCTGGGCATTAGCGGAATATTTAAATAAACCGACCTGGAAATGGGTTGTGATGGTTGGCCTTTTTGCCGGTTGCGCTGTGCTGAATAAATGGCTGACGGGTTTGATTGTTTTTGCTCCCTGGGGTATTTTGTCAATAAAAGATTTTACAGAGTCAAAGAGAATAAAATCAGTTTTCCCGATTACCGCTGCATTTGCAACTTGCTGTATTGTTTTCGCCCCATGGCAATTTTATATACTCTCGACATTTCCGGATATAGCAAAATATGAATACGCCTTTAATGCAAAACATATTGGGGAGGTAATAGATGGTCATGGAGGTGATATCTGGACTTACCTTAATTTTTTCCCTTCCTATTTTGGCTGGCATATTAATTTTCTGATTCCTTTTGGGTTTATCCTTTTGATTTTGAGCAATAGCATCCCCTTTAAATACAAGATACTTTTAAGTGTTGCACCTATAGTTGTTTTCAGTTTTTTCAGCTTTATAGTGCAAACCAAAATGCAAGGTTACTTTTTTATGATTGCTCCACTTTGCTTTGTGCTAATGGGTTTAGGATTAAATAAAGTAGTTGATTTATCTGGATCTTATAAAAATTGGGCAGCCTTAATTTTGTTACCCGTTTGTATTTACTTAAGCCTTAATCTGCATCAGATAAATAATTATACCAATGATAAAAATTACCGTCAAAGTAAAATTTACAATACAAACATTTACAAAAGTTTAGATGCTCTATTACCCGAAAATATCAATGTTGTTATCAATTCAAATCCATTTGAACACGTTGATATAATGTTCTACAGCAATAGAATTGAAGCTTACCATTTGGATATCTCAGAAAAAGAGTTTAAGATTTTCGCTCGAAGCAATTTACCTATTGCAGCTTTTGAATCAAGGGAAGGTCACGTATTACCTGATTACATTTTGCAATACAAACATTTGCATATCATAAAAGCCGCGCTGAAGTAGCAATAAATTTTTTATTTCCTGAAATGGATGATATAAGAAGGCCGTGTACAAAATTGTACACGGCCTTCTTTATAAATAAATCAACTCTTTTTATTATCCGAAATACAACATTTCGTGATACGTAGGCAAAGGCCAAAGGCTGTTGTCTACCAACAATTCCAGTTTGTCAGCAGCATAACGGATATTGTCAAACATCGATTTGATATTGTTGCAATACATTTCTGCACGTTTGTGCATGCTTGGTTCTTCATTGGCTACTTTCCGTGCTGCAATCATTGCTTCAACGTTTTCGCTCATTGTTTGGATATGTCCGCCAATAACGTTGATCATATTCATTTGTGCCTTGTACCCGGCTTCTTTCACGCCAATCTCTTTCAGCGATTGTACGTTTTGTACCAGGATATTTTGATATTTCACTGCCGCCGGAAGGATGTGGTTGGTAGCAATGTTGCCCAGAATACGCGCTTCAATCTGTACTTTCTTCACATAATCTTCGAGCATAATTTCGTGGCGTGCATCCAGTTCGCGCTCACTGTAAATACCGTTTTCGATAAACAGTTTTTTAGCTTGCGGTGTTACCAACGCATCCAAAGCTTCAGGCGTTGTTTTGAAATTATTCAGGCCACGGCTTTTCGCCTCTGCAGCCCATTCGTCGCTATAGTTGTCGCCTTCGAAACGAATTTTTTTAGACTCAGAAATGTAGTTGCGCAATACATGCATCAGTGCTACCTCTTTCTTTTCACCTTTTTCAATCAGGGCATCAACGTCTTTCTTGAATTGCTTCAAAGTCTCAGCCATCATCGTGTTCAACACCGTCATTGGCGAAGCACAGTTGGCTGATGAACCTACTGCGCGGAATTCAAATTTATTTCCAGTGAAGGCAAAAGGACTGGTACGGTTGCGGTCCGTGTTGTCCATCATTACTTCAGGAATATGCTTATGAATATCCAGTTTCAGCAATTGCTCATCCTGCTCGCTGAATGTATCACCAACGCGTGTTTCCACTTCGTTCAGTACTTCAGAAAGGTATTTACCCAAATAAACAGAGATGATTGCCGGTGGCGCTTCGTTGGCTCCTAAACGGTGATCATTGCTTGCAGAAGCAATCACAGCGCGTAGCAAATCAGCATTGTCGTGTACTGCTTTAATGGCGTTTACAAAGAAAGTAAGGAACATCAGATTGGTCCTTGGTGTTTTGCCGGGTGCCAACAGATTTACACCTGTGTCTGTTGCAAGGCTCCAGTTGTTGTGCTTACCGCTTCCGTTTACACCGGCGAATGGTTTTTCGTGTAGCAATACTTTCAACTTATGACGTTTTGCAACTTTGGCCATAATGTCCATCAACAATGTGTTGTGGTCTACAGCAATGTTCACTTCTTCAAAAATAGGAGCACATTCAAACTGGCTTGGTGCCACTTCATTATGACGCGTGCGCAATGGAATACCGAGTTTGTACGCTTCCTGCTCATAATCCTGCATAAAAGCAAACACACGGTCAGGGATAGACCCAAAATAATGGTCTTCCAGTTGTTGTCCTTTTGCAGGAGCATGACCAACCAAAGTACGTCCGCACATCACCAGGTCAGGGCGTGCATTGGCAATGGCTTCGTCCACCAGGAAATATTCCTGTTCCCAACCCAGGGTAACATTTACCTTTTGTACGTTTTTATCAAAATAATGACACACATCAACTGCTGCTTTATCCAATGCAGCAACCGATTTGATCAAAGGAGCTTTATAATCCAGCGATTCGCCATTGTAAGCGATGAAGATAGTAGGAATGCAAAGTGTTTTACCATAACCAGATTCCATAATGAAAGCCGGAGAAGAAGGATCCCAGGCAGTATACCCACGAGCCTCAAAAGTAGCACGGATACCACCGTTCGGGAAGCTCGATGCATCTGGTTCCTGTTGTATTAAAGTGTCGCCGTCAAAAAGTTCAATAGCCGTTCCGTCACTTTTTATCGTAAAAAAGGAATCGTGTTTCTCTGCAGTTGTGCCGGTAAGGGGCTGAAACCAGTGTGTGTAATGCGTTACACCACGATCTTCTGCCCAGGCTTTCATACCGCTAGCTACCTGGTCGGCTACGCGACGCTCTACGCGAGTTCCGTTTTTGCGTGAGTTCATCAGGCTTTTGTAAGCCTCATCGCTCAGGAATTCGCGCATGATGCGCTCTGTAAACACGTTGCTGTTGAAAATGGCAGTGATACGTTTGCCATTGTAGTGACCGATTTTCTTATCATCGTCACCTTTGATAACTTGCTCCAAAGCAATTTGGCGTAAATGCGACATAATATATTATTTTTTGCAAAACTAAAATATTTTTCGCTTTTACCTAAAAAACTTTTACTTTTTTGTGGAAAATTAAAACATAATTTCAAATTAAATATTAATTATAGAGCAAACGCCAATGCAAAATCAGGAAAAATGAAGGCATTAGTATTTAAAAGCAAATTGGGCTCTGACAATTGCAAATTAATCGTAATTTCAAATAGACTATCATTTTGCTGCCAGCTATGGATAGGTAAATGCTCGATAAAATCAACACCACGCCTGCCCTGAAATTTGTAAGCTGCTTCCTTGCAGCTCCAGGCAAGCGTTATTTTCTGAGCATCATTACCACAAAATTGTTGCTCAGCCGGTGCCAGAAATTTGTGTTGCAAGACCAGAATGTTTTTGTGCCAGCATTGAATATCAATCCCAACGGACGATTTTGTACTGATAATACAGGCTACATAAGGATAAGAATGAGAAATAGAAAAATGAAAATCCGGCACCTGGGGTTTATCATGTTCGTCGGGCGAAATGGCATGCAGGGGGAAATCCTTATTTAAAAATTGCAGTAAGAAACGACCTGCCAGATGCTCAATACGCCTTTTGGGATGTACAATATGCTCCCCATTTACCGGCAGCTGATCGGCAAAAAATGACTCCACTTCAGTGATATGCCAGATAGCAGCAAGGCTGTGCAGGTCGGGATTCCATTCTTTGTAAAGCGGCATAAGGTAAAGGTAGACAATTAGTGAAATTTAAGGCACCGGGTCATAACCACTTTTGCCCCAGGGGTGGCAGGAAAGAATACGTTTCAAAGCCATCCATCCGCCTTTGAACGGTCCGTACTTTCTGATAGCTTCTGTGCCATAAGCACTGCAGGTAGGTGTATAACGACAGTTTGCACCAAGAAATGGTGAAATCGCGTTTTGGTAAAAACGAATAATACCCAGAAACAGGATGGAGAAAATCTTACGCATCAGCGACAGGTGTTAATTGCTTACGCAAATATTCAATAAGCTTGATAACAGCAGGTTCGATAAGCGGAAAATCCGGATCAGGATTACCGGTAAAAACAAAAAACAGATGTAAGTGCTGCCCAGTGGGTGTTTCCTGGTATAACAAATGTTTATTCAGCCTCCATGCTTCGCGGATAAGGCGCTTAATGCGGTTTCTGTCAACTGCATGCGGCGTTCTTTTCTTTGGTACCGACACAGCAATACGCACAGGCGACAATTCGTTGCCGCGCGGCATTTGCAGCCAAATACATTTGAGCGGAAATGAAGAAAACGCTTTCCCGGTCTGGAAAAGCGTTTTAATATGTTGCTCGCGTTTTAGCCGCTCGTGTACTGTAAAAGTATAGCGGATAGCAGCAGGAGTTAAAAAGTGATTATTTCAACAATTTCTTGTCAGATACAGTCAATCTTTTGCGACCTTTTGCACGGCGTGAGGCTAATACTCTACGACCATTAGCAGATTCCATACGTTTGCGGAAACCATGTACTGATTTACGACTGCGACGACTGGGTTGGTATGTACGTTTCATAAGCTTTGTATTGTAGCCCTTTTCAAAAGAGCAGTATTAATTTTAAAATTGGGATTGCAAAAGTAAGGGAATTATTGACAATATCAAAAATTGATTCAAAGAAAATTAAAAAATAGTCAAAAAATCAGGTAATCGACCTCAAAACCGTATATCGAAGCAGCATTTCAAGTGAAAAACAGATTAAAGCCAGTATGGCAAATGGCAGAAATAAGTCTGTAAAATGCTTGAATGAGCTTACTTCAACCTTCGATTTCTCCAACTGATCAATTTCTTTATAAACAGAACTTAAAGAACTGTTGCTCGTTGCGCGGAAATACTTTCCACCAGTTTGACCTGAAATAGTTTTCAAAAGTGGTTCATCAATTTCAACAGGAACCATTTGTTTAACAATCCCTCCCGGAGTCTGCATTGGATATGGCGCTTCTCCCCGTGTACCCACACCGATACAATATACCCGTATTTTATAAGCCTTAGCTATTTCGAGGGCTGTGCTTGGGTCAATCAAACCTGTATTATTGACACCATCCGTCAGCAAAATGATTATTTTACTTTTTGCTTTCGAATTTCTCAACCGGTCAACAGCCGTCGCAAGGCCCATCCCGATGGCCGTCCCGTCCTGTAGCATTCCACTTTCTATTGCCGCCAATTGCTCATTTACAATGTTATGGTCGATTGTAATCGGACATTGTGTAAAACTTTCTCCTGAAAAAATAACCAAACCAATCCGGTCATTTTCTCTTTTATTCACAAAGTCGAGCGCCACCTGCTTAGCCGCTTCAATCCTGTTTGGCTTTAAATCTTCGGCCAGCATACTTCCCGACACATCCACAGACAAGACAATATCGATTCCGTCACTATCAACAGACTCGGTAACATTACTGCTTTGAGGACGAGCAAGAGCAACCACAAGCGAGACAAAGGCTATGCTACGCAGGATTTTCAGCGCCGGACGAAGACGTACGCGCCAACCTGGCTTTACGGCACCCAATCCCGCCAGGCTGGTGAGCCTGAAATTAGGTTGCTGAGGTGTTTTGTTTTTCCATTCCCAAATCAAAATGATTGGGAGTAATAATAAAAATAAGAAATACCAGGGCTGTGCAAAGGTGATGTGTTGCCCATCCAATAATGCTTTTATCATTTTTTCCGGGTTTGTACTGGGGTTGTATTATTGATAACAGGTTGCTCTTTTGGTTTTGAAACCTGCACGAAATTTCTGGCAAGTTCCAGGGCTTCAATATGTTCTTCCGGCAATGGGTTAGCTTTTGCGAATTTAGCCAGATCAGCCGCTTCCAGCAATGGTCGCAAAGATTTACTGAATGCAGCCATTTCCCGATGTTTTTTGGCTTTCCTCAGCAATTCGTCTGTTGTCAGCTCCATTGCATTGGTCTGAAACCGGATTTCAATATACTGGCGGACAATTTCACTCAATTCTGTGTAGTAATCTTTTGGCTTGTCCTGCTGCCACAATTGTTTTGCATCCAGTTCATTCAACAATCGCAATGTTCGTTCATGGAATGTTTCTTCGCGAGCAACCTCACGTTTCTGCTGGGCCAGTTTTTTATTTTTTGCAAAATAAAGGGCAATCCAAACAATCAATCCAATACCAACAAGCAGCGCAATAATTAAAGGGAGATTATCCATCCAGGATGTTTCTACTTCGGCCACACCTTTAATTGCTTTAAAAGGTTTAGTCGTATCAACTGGAACCGTATTTACAAGCAATCTGAACGAGTCAGTAAACAGGGAATCTACTATTCCTGATTTATTGACAGACAAAAATGAAAATCTTGGAATAAGGAAACTACCCGAATCGAAACCGGTAATAAGTAATTTTTGTTTTAAAGTAACGATTGCACCATTTCGTGAAGTATCAATTTTACCTTTCTCTACCAGTTCTAACGTATTAAAGGTATCCGGCAAATTCACCCATCTCAACTGTGCTTTGGTTGTATCAACCGTAGCGGTTATAAAATACCGGAGTTGGTCGCCAACGGTAATCTGTTGTGCGTCTGTTTTTACACTCACAGTTGTTTGTGCGATAATTTTTTCTGAGCAAAAACAACTGATTATTACACTAAAAATGCTGATAAAAATTTTTCTGTTCATCGTGTATTATCTTCCTTTAAAATAACCTTGCAATGATTTGACATAATCCTGATCGGTACGGATGGCCAATAAAGAAGCTCCGCTTTTATTAAAAGCCTGTGCGCAATACTTTTTATGCTGATCAAAATTTTTGGCATAAAGCAAACGCAGATTTTTATCTGAAGTATCAATCCATGAATCCTTTCCCGTTTCGGCATCCTGCACCTGCAGCAACCCTACGTCAGGCAAGTCTTTATCCGATTTATCAAACACATGAATTCCTACCAGATCGTGTTTTCTGGCAGCAAGCATTAATGGCTTTTCAAAAGCTGATGTAACAAAATCGCTCATTAAAAACGAAATGGTTTTCTTTTTTAAAACAGAATTTAAAAACTCTAAGGCTACAGAAACATTTGTACTGCTGCCTGCTACAGGTTCTATAGTCAGCAGTTCGCGTATGATGCGCAAAATGTGACTTCTACCTTTTTTAGGTGGAATGTATTTATCAATTTTATCACTAAAAAAAACAATGCCAACCTTATCATTATTAGTGGCTGCAGAAAATGAAAGAACAGCGCACAATTCAGTTATCAGCTCCCGCTTTATTCTTTCTGAAGTACCGAATAAAGAACTGTTACTGATATCGACCAATAGCATTACAGTCAATTCTCTTTCTTCTTCAAATACTTTCACAAAAGGGTGTGAGAAACGCGCGGTAACATTCCAGTCGATTGACTTCACATCATCACCTGGAGTGTATTCGCGTACCTCACTAAAAGACATTCCACGTCCTTTGTAGGCAGAGTGATATTCTCCTGCAAAAATATGATTGCTTAATCCTTTTGTTTTAATTTCTATCCGGCGTACGCGTTTAAGAATTTCGGCGGTGGTCATAGTTATAATGATAAATCTGTATTACTCATTTCAATAAAATAACTGCCCGGTTTTTATTACAGCAAAGCTTGCTTAATAATCTGTGCCATTTTATCCCCGCGCTCCTTAGCCTGCTCCTCAGTCCAGCCCAGATTAATGGCAGAAGAAATACAGCGACTCATTATTTCATCCGACACAGCAAAGGTTTTATTGGCATGCTGCATAATAGCTTGTTTTTGTTCCTCTGGAATTCTATTCATAAACGCTGCATTCATAAGGTGCTCCCACTTCCGGATGTAATGCCAGTTATTATCGTACCAATATGGATTTCCGGCAATGCCTGCCTGTGCCAATGCTTCGGCTACTTCTTTCGCCTGTTCAGGTTTTGGCAAAAAGAAAGAAAGGAAGGAACCTGTATCTCCTTCTGGATAAGGAATTTTACGAAAGCTGATTCCAGGAATATCTTTCAGGCAATTATAAATAATGGTGTGATTTCTTTTTTGCAATTCAAGAAAATAATCCATTTTTCTGATTTGCGCCAAACCAACAGCAGCATGCAATTCTGAAATCCTGAAATTATACCCCAGGTACGGATGCAAATCTGCACCACGATCCTTACCATAATGATCGTGTCCATGATCAGAATACTGGTCACATTTTTCTGCAACCTGAGCGTCGTTTGTAAGCACCACACCGCCTTCGCCGCATGTCATTATTTTTACAAAGTCGAAAGAAAAAGCACCAACATCGCCTATTGTACCTAAATATTGCCCTTTATATTTTCCTCCGATTGCCTGACAGGCATCTTCTATCAGAAACAATTTATTAGTCGCACAAATAGCCTTTAACTCATCAAGCTGAGCCATACTCCCACACATATGTACGGGCATAATGGCTTTTGTTTTTTGGGTTATGGCATTAGCTACTGCTTTTGGATCTAAGGTCAAAGTATCATCAATATCTACTAAAACCGGAATTGCACCAACACTGATTACCGCTTCAAAACTGGCTACAAAAGTGAAAGTCGGCATAATAATTTCATCGCCTGCTCCAATACCAAGTGCTGCCATAGCAGTTGTCAGTGCTGCGGTTCCGCTACTTAATAATTGTGCATTTTTGGAGCCAAAATATTTGCAAATTTCCTGCTCAAGCTCTCTTGCTTTCCAGATACCTTTTCTTGGCCCGTCGAAGCCATAACGCATTAAAATTCCTGTTTCTAAAACATCATTCACTTCTTTGCGCTCTTCGGCGCCAAACAATTCGTATCCTGGCATTTAATTATTTTATTTAAACAACAAAAATAACCTATAGCACTTAAGAGTGTAAGGATTAACATTTAAAATTTTCTGAAAAATTAGGACAAAAAAGTAGCCCCACAAAAACTGTGAGGCTACTTAAGGTTATTCACTAAACTACTAACTATTTTTTATTAACACGGCTTCCTGGTTGACCAAGGGCTGATTCCGGATCAGCTGGTTCTTCAGGACTGTTATCTTCATTAATTTTAAGATTTTGCTGATCGTCAATGTTACCAGGTTTGCTGCTATCATAGATGATACGGCTTTTCGAATCGTCTTTTACAATTCTGAATTGAGTACGTCTGTTCAACTGACGACCTTCAGGATTATCTTTTCCTTCAGCAGTTTGGTTTGGAGCTGCTGGCATTTCTTTTCCTAATGCTTTTGGCATCATACGGCTGGCGTCAATTCCATTGTTTTTCAAATATTCCATAACAGACGTTGCTCTGTCCTGGCTTAATTTCTGATTGTATGGATTGTCACCTTTAGCATCAGTAAAAGAGTAAATTTCAACACTCAAAGATGGGTTATCTTTCATAAAGTTAACCAAAGTATCCAATGAAGCTACAGACTCCGGACGTAAAGTTGCTTTATCAAAATCGTAATAGATATTGCTAACTTCAAATGGTTTAGAAACAATAATTTCATCAAGATAAATAGTTACTTCAACGTCATCATCCGGGTCAGTACGTTTTACTTCGCTTGTATTTACATTCAGTCGGGAAGATGTATAACCAGCCTTATCTGCTGTAATTACATAATTATGACTGCGCGCAGTGTTGAAAGCAAATTTACCATCAGGAGAATCAAAAGTTTTCAGATCACCGGTTTCGTCCAGCATTTTCACTACAGTCTCAGTTGCTAATTCACCAGTTGCACGATAAACAACTTTACCGATTGCTCTTAATTTTGGTTCTGATTGAATTCTCCAGATATCATCGCAGCAAGTTGGGTTTTTCAAAGCCATTGAACCGATACGGTTGGAAACAACATAAGCATCTGGTTTGCCTATCGGATCTTTGATGTAATAAATTTCATCTGCTTGCGAGTTAATTGGAAATCCGAGGTTTTGAAGATTGGTATAACGCGATGGACCACCATCTGCAGAGAATATGTCGAAACCACCCATTGAAACCCATCCGTTAGAAGCGAAATACAATTTATTCACACGGCTATCATAATAAGGCGTTTGCTCGTCCTGATCTGTATTAATTTGTTTACCTACGTTTTGTGGACGGCGGTAAGTACTTTTTACAGGATCATAAACTGAGTACCAGATATCATAACCACCACGGCTTTGTAGTTTACGGTCAGAAGAGAAGAACAGAACTTCTTTTTTACCCACTTTTCCAATGAAAGGATGTGTATTTGATCCTTCTTCGTTGATACCATCTTCCAACTCTTTAGGTTCAGCCCATCTGTTCTTAAGCGTATCCCATTTGGAAATAAAAATACGGCAGATCACTTTCATTGAATCTTCTTCCTTACAACGGGTAAAGTAAAAACGATCTCCACCAGGACTATAGCAGCCATTACCAACGTGCGAACGAGGGTTATTGAAATTACCATCTTTAAATTCCAAACCCCATTGGAATGAATCAACATCAGCACCAAATTTCTCCTTGGTAGAAGTCATGAAGCGTGACATGTATGCACCTGGATTACGTTTATCAACTTCTACAACTTTATTTTGCGCCATTGTTGAATAAAGCAAGGCTGTATCTCCTAATGGATAAGGTGCAGACTCTGTATAAGAAGAGTTTACATTAGGACCGGCATTCTTCACAGTATATGGCTGAGGAGAATTGATTGAATTTTTTGCCATAACGCAACCCACAACATCAATAGTAAGTGCACGTTTTTTTAGCTTTTTAAACTTTTTTGGATTATCTGCTACAAACTGGTTAAATGCAGCAATTGCACCATCAAAATTGCCAGACATTTTCAACATCACTGCTTCTTTATACTTAGCTTCAGGGTAAAGAGCTTTTGCTGTTGCGTAAGCTTCCTGAAAATAAGCCGCTGCCTGTACATAGTCGCGGGTAGCATAGCTACATTCTGCCAGCTGGTATGTTAAGTACGGCAAACGAGGCTGTTCCTGCTTAAGTTGTTTGTAGTATTCAATAGCATTAAAATAGCTACCTTCTCTGTACAAGCCATCTGCCCATTTGAGTTTTTTGTCGAAAGGCAAATCCTTGACAGGATCATTGGCCTTATTCCTATACTTTTCTTTTGCCATGTCCTGAGCTTGTGCATCGTGTTGAGACACTACCATAAATGTTGCCAGTACAAAGAGAAGCCAGTTTTTTCTCATATCGTTTGTTCGTTATTATTCTTGTAAAATGTATAAAAGTATTGAAGTAACTAAAAAGCTACCTTGATTTTGTTTTGTTTTATGCTACTTAAACTTAGAAGCGTGAGCAAGGATAAACCAGATTGCGCGCTGCTGATATTGGATTTAATCCAATGAAACGTAATGAAATTTCAAAACCACCATTGCCGTTTGTGGCAGTTTTGTAATCAGAAGTATTATAATCATAAGCAACGCCTACCCTCAAACCTCTGTGCTCAATACCGGCAGAAATCATAATCGCATCATTATTTCTGTACCAGCCACCTAAAAATATATTTGTTGCAAGAGATCTGATTTCAGGATCGCTACCTATAATGTAGTTAAACTCATTACCTGCGATTATCTCTGTAGTAGCAGTTTGTGCCTGATACAATACAGCAGGGCGAAGACTGAATCTTTCTCCTGTGTAAAGGATTGCTCCAGCCTGAGCTGCAAGGCGCATACCCAATCCTACATCGCTGTTTTCTCTTTTGCTGATAGTTTCTTTAGGTTGATTCAGATTGTTTCCCGCAACACCCAAGGTATAGCTGAAATTCTGGCTCACATTTTGAGAGTAGCTAATACCTGCATTTACTGTAAAGTAGCGGATTGGAGCGCTGTTTAGCTGAGTACCACCAGCACCTTGGAAAGTACCGTCTTTAAATTGATTGCCGTAATACAATTTGCTCAAATCAATCGTTTTGGAAGTATAACCTCCCTGCAGACCAACAGCAAGAATTTTATTTCCGTCTGTACCTAAGAATTTTTGATATGCTACAGAAAGCAATCCTGAAAAATTACTCAGATTACCATCGCCAGCTACGTCATTATATAATTGGATACCACCAGCCAGGAAATCATCACCACTCAGGTCACGAACGATAGGTGCATCAGCAGAAACGGCGAAAGTGCGATATGCAGCAGGTCCCTGAGCACTTCTCCACTGATCGCGATAAATAGCAGAAGCACGTATTGGTCCTTCAAAACTTCCCGTAAAGGCAGGATTGAGAATAAGTGGAGTAGCATTAAACTGAGTGAAATGCACGTCTTGAGCAAAAGCGCAAGAGGCAGTAATAGCCAAAGCGGCTGTAAGACTTACTCGTTTGATGATGTTTTTCTTTGTCATGGTTTCTTCCTTAAAATATAACTACAAAAAGTGTTTACTATTTTTAATTTTGTTAACAGCAAATAATGCTAAAGTGCAATGAAATCAATACTTACAATACTTCGATTTTAACTTTTAATTTTGCTAAAATTCAACATTTCCATACACAACTGCGGTTCAAAATACGGCTTTTTTTGAAAGTTGCAATGAAATGTCGAATATTTTTTCTTTGTACTCATTAATTTACCCGATAAACGGGCATTTCATCAGGTATTTTATTACCTGACTTTTTTACTTTTTTTTAAGATTCTGGCTTCTTAATCAAGAAGACATCCAATAACCCGTAAATGGTTGGGTTTCCGCAAGGATTTTTCAAAAGTAGTTTTTTTATTCTGACAGACAATTGTTTTGCGGAAATATTTTACAGGATTGTGCTTTCAAAATTTGCAATTCAAAATTTGCTTTTTCAGACTTGCAAAACTGCCTCAATACTCCACAATAGTTTTACATTTGCGCTTCCTATAATTTAGTGTATGGCGACAACTTCAAAAAAAACAAAAATCACTCCGAAAGATACTCCTATTGCCCCCGCCGATACAAAAAGGCAAATTCGTCTTGTAATAGGTACGATAATCTTACTGATAGGATCGTTTATCACTTTTTCTATAGTTAGTTATTTTTTTACATGGCAAACAGACCAGGATCAACTGCTGGCCAGCAGGAATAACTGGAATTTTCTGACAGATAAAGAAAGTATCATTACCAACTGGGGTGGCAGATTGGGTGCACTAACCAGCCACACTTTGGTTTATAAAGGTGTGGGAATCCTTTCCATTACTATCGGCCTGTGGATTAGCCTGATGGGTTTATACCTTGTTTATGATAAAAAAATATCCCGTCTTGCCAAATACCTGCGCTGGGTTTGTTTATTGTTACTTATCGCAACTCCCGTTTTATCTTACCTGCTGCCTGATTCCAATTTTTCCTGGGGTGGAGCCTGGGGCAATGAATCTATTGCGTACCTGAACGGTTTTATCGGTAAAATGGGAACCGGTCTTATTCTTTTTGCTACTGTCTCTCTGATGCTGTTTATCATTTTCTCGCTGGATATCCGCCCGATGCTGGCCAAAGCCAAAACTAAGGCCGTATCTGTGAGCAGCAATATTGCCAGTGCATTGACAAAAGAAAAAGCAGAATTTGAAACGGAACCTATTATAAGCCCGTTTGAAGAGACTGCATCAAAAATAACTCCTGAAGAAAAAGGCACAGCAGAAGAGAGCAATTTCAGCGGGAGTATCAATGATAGATTTGCAAATGCAGGACATGCAGACAATACGCCATTTACCGTAACTGAAAAAGCACCATTAACCAATGAAATATTGCAGCCCGCTGCTGAAATAATCGAAGAGGAAATGGATGAAGAAGAGCAAGCGTATGCCAATTATAATTTCTCTATCCCTGAAAAGGAAAAACCCAAACCAATAGAAACTGATCTTTCTTTTGAAGTGAAAGCACCGGAACCTGAAAGAGCACCGGAAGTACCTGTCAGCGGGCATATCAGCATACAGAGCAATGAGCCGTATGCACCCGAACTTGACTTGCCAAGTTATAAATTTCCAACACTGGATTTACTGGAAGACCGTGCGCAGGAAATCATTTCCATTGATAAAGAAGAACTGGAAAAAAACAAAAATCAAATCATCAGCACACTGCGCAGTTTCGGGATAGAAATACAAAGAATCAGCGCTACGGTAGGTCCAACTGTTACCTTATATGAAATTGTTCCGGCAGAAGGTGTGCGTATTTCCAAAATCAGAAATCTGGAAGATGACATTGCGCTGAACCTTGCTGCGCTTGGCATCCGTATTATCGCTCCTATACCTGGCAAAGGCACAATTGGGATAGAGGTTCCCAATGCCAACAAGCAAATTGTATCCATGCGAGCCTTGTTGAGCAGCGAAAAATTCATCAACAATAAAATGAGTTTGCCGATTGCTCTGGGTAAAAAAATTGATAACGAAAACTACATTGTCGATCTGGCTACTATGCCCCATCTGCTGATGGCAGGAGCCACCGGACAAGGTAAATCTGTTGGTATCAATGCGGTGCTGGTTTCTCTTTTGTATAAAAAACATCCTTCGCAACTGAAGTTCGTTTTGGTAGATCCAAAGAAGGTGGAATTGTCGGTTTACAAGATGATTGAAAAACACTTCCTTGCCAAGTTGCCGAATGAAGAAGAAGCGATTATCACCGATACCAAAAAGGTGATCAATACGCTGAATGCCTTGTGTATAGAGATGGATAACCGTTACGAATTACTGAAAGAAGCCGGAACACGTAACATTAAAGAGTACAATGAGAAATTTATCAGCCGCAGGCTGAACCCTGAAAAAGGACATAAATATTTACCGTTTATCGTCCTGGTAGTAGATGAATTTGCTGACCTGATTATGACTGCCGGCAAGGAAGTGGAAATGCCGATTGCCCGCCTGGCGCAGCTTGCCCGTGCTGTGGGTATCCATTTGATTGTAGCAACACAACGCCCTTCGGTGAATGTAATTACCGGTACCATCAAGGCCAACTTCCCTGCACGTATTGCGTTTAAGGTTTCGGCAAAAGTGGATTCCCGCACCATCCTTGATAGTGGCGGAGCAGAGCAACTGGTAGGTCGCGGAGATATGCTGATCAGCCATGGCAGCGAATTACTGCGTATCCAATGCGCCTTTGTAGATACACCGGAAGTAGAAAAAATTGTAGAATTCATCGGCCAGCAACGTGGCTATCCATCAGCATTTGAGCTGCCTGAATATGAAGGCGAAGAAGGTGGAGGAAGCGGAAAGGTGCTTGACATCGGCAACCGCGACGAACTGTTTGAAGAATGTGCGCGCCTGATTGTACAATCGCAAAGTGGCTCTACATCCAACCTGCAGCGCCGCCTGAACCTGGGCTACAACCGTGCGGGCAGAATAATGGATCAGATAGAAGCAGCAGGCATTGTGGGACCCGCGGTAGGCAGCAAGCCCCGTGAAGTCTATGTTAAAACAGAAGCTGAACTGGAGACATATCTTTAAACTTGACGCATCTTTGCTTGTCAGAATGACTCACTCAATTTAATACTCACTATATACAGAACAGATGAAAAAACTAATCGGAATTTTTAGCCTCGGACTTTTATCAATCGTACAACCTGCAATGGCACAAACTGACGCCAAAGCAAAAGCTATACTGGACGCCGCTACCAAAAAAGTGAACAGCCTTAAATCGCTGAAAGCTAATTTCAGCCTGAACCTTAGCAGTGCCAACGGAAAAACAAAACAAAGCAAGAGTGGTACTTTTTATATGAAAGGCAGCAAATACCGTATCAGCATTTCCGGCCAGGAAATCATCTCTGATAACAAAACGGTATGGACTTATATCAAAGAGAGCAACGAAGTGCAGATTAACAATTACAACCCGAACGAACAAACAATTTCGCCTACTAAACTGATTACTAATTTCTACGATAAAGAATATAAATACAGGTATGTAGGCACAAAGAAATCGGGCAGCCAAAACTGTGATGCCATCGAACTGACACCTATTACTGCGGGTAAGCAATTTTCCAAAGTAGAAATATTGGTAGACAAAGCGACCAGCACGATTGCAGGCGGCAGCATCACCGAAAAGAATGGCAATCATTACACGTATACCATCAGCAATTTTGCAGGTAATGCACCGGTTGATGATAAGCTATTCAGCTTCGACCCAAAAGCCTATAAAGGTGTGGAAGTAGTAGACCTTCGGTAAGTTTTGTTTTATAGTTTAATTTTATAAAAAAGGAGCAACAGATTTTGTTGCTCCTTTTTTATGTTTCTCCATCTTGAAGCAGAAAAGGAATAAGCTGAATAATTAATCTTTCCTGCCGGTCAGCAGTTCTTTCAGTAATCTATTTTCCAGCCTCAGCTTTTCTATTTCATTGCTTTGCTGTTGCAACAATTCTTCGCGGGCTAAGGGCACCGAAACAGTATAATCTGCAGGAAGCAGATTGGCCAGATCTGCAAAAAAATTGTGCCGTAAAACAGTGCACATGCGCAACAATTTATTGGTTTGTATGGATGGGCGTTTTTCATAAGCATAAATAGAGGTGCCCGGAACACCCATTTCTCTTGCCAACGTGCTCCGGCTTTTGAGTTGTCCATTTATCTTTTGCTTAATCAGCTGTCCGGTATGAAAAGTTGAGGTCATTTGCATAAAATTTGCACCAAACTACTATTAAGGCGCCTTAAATGCAATAGCATTATTATAATTTATTAATTTTTATAATAAAAAATCACTTTAAAAGTACAATTCACCTCTGCAACACAGAATAATTTCATTATAAAAGTACAAAGCACCCCTGCGGAACAGAATTGTTTCATCCCGAAAGTACAAATCGGCCCTGCTGAATAGAATTATTTCATCCCGAAAGTACAAAGCACCCCTGCGGAACAGAATTGTTTCATCCCGAAAGTACAAATCGCCCCTGCAGAACAGAATTATTTCATTCCCAAAGTACAAAACACCCCTGCAGAACAGAATGTTCATACCGCCATAAAGAAAAACCGCTCCGAAATATTCGGAGCGGCTAAATGAAACAAAAATTTTCGGCAATGAAATATCACTTATTTTACAACAAGCTCGTGATTCTTTATGGTAAAGGCATTGTTTTGTATAAAATAATAGAAATCAGGGTAGCAAGGGACAGCTTTACCATTTTTGATTGCTGGCTCGAAGCTCATTTTATTGATAATAGCTTCTACCAAATCATTGATTCTATCTTTTACGTCGACTGGTGTTACTGGTCTGGCAGTCCATTGCTTGGTTTGCTCATCCCTCACCATCCTTGTGTGTTCGATACCATCATACTTATAATAGAGGAGCTTGCCATTTGCTCCCACCACTACCTGGTTGATATGGACGCGATATTCTCCATCGTCGAGTTTACTGAACAGAGCCACATTTTCGGCAAACATTTTTTCCAATAGTTCCTGCCCTTTTACCTTTTCTACCGGTACCTTATCGACCGTTTTCACCGTTGGCAAAGTGTCTCCGTTCATTATAATAGGGAAAGGGACGGTTGTGCCAATAACAGTTTTTAACTCTTTGGTTACCAAATCTTCGACCATTACCGTGTCATTTGGAGAAATCTTCAATTCAAAAACATTTCCTTTGAAAGTAACCTTATTACCATTCTGTACTTTTCTGTCGCGCGACAAACCGTCTTTGGAGCAGCAGAGTATGGACAGCGCCACAACGGGGATAGCAATCAGCATTTTACTTTTGGCCCATGCGGGCGATTTGTGAGTAAGCATTAGCATTCTTTTTTTGAGGGGTGAATGAAGAAAGGAATGAGAAAGGCCAGGAGCATTTTGCACAAAAGATTGTTCAACCAAAAAAGCACCATACTCTGTAATGGGCTGCTGTACGGCTGTGTCGGCCTGAAATTCGTGCACCATCAGCAATCTTTGTTTATAGAAATATGGCAGTGGATGAAACCAGAAAACGGTTTTGCACAGCTCGGCAAACAATAAATCGAAAGAATGGAAAAACCTGTTGTGTCGGTTTTCGTGCGCCAGTATCATCGACAATTGCGCAGCTGAATAATGAGCTGCCGAGGAGATAAAGATAAATCCGAAAAATGAAAACGGCCCATGTGCCTGTTCAGTTTCGATAACAGAAAAACCATTAATGCACGCCTTCTTTCCCTTGCGGACCAAACGATAGATTTTATGAGCACTACGCAACAGGAATACCAAACTGATGAGCACGCCCAACAGGTAAACAGCATTTAAAATCATAAGCCAATCGACACCAGTTGAACCATTGGCTTGCACAGCACTTGCCGATTGAATCAGATTTTCTTTTGCACTCAATGTGGCATACACCGCACTACTCTGCAAAGCAGGTTGATAGGCATCACTACCGGATTGGAAAGACAGTAAGGGAATGAAAATACCGGCTGCCAGTGTGCACAACAAGTAAAACCTGCTGTAGCTGTGGAAGGAGCTTCTGCGCAAAAACAAATCGAAACAAACCAAAGACAGGAGCCAGATAGCAGAACAGTTGATGAGATAATGCATGAGTATTAGATTTTAAGTCTGAAATTTTCCTAGAATTAAGCTTGTATGAAAAACTACTTATTGTTATTGCGCAATTCTCAGGTTAGTTTGGAGAAGAAACGTCATCTATCATAGTAGCCTTATGACCCACCACTTTCAGGCGGATTGGCATCAACAAACCATTGACATAAACAACTGCTTTACCATCTTGTTGTGCAGGGTTAAATTCGAGTTTATCTATGAACTCATCAAGATTGGCATCGAATTCACTTTTTACATTTTGAGGCATTACCGGCACATAGCCCTTCTTCTGCTCATCCCATTTTATATTGGTGATGCCATCCCAATCGTAATAAAGGACTTCGCCATTTTTGCCCACTACTGTGTTGTTGACACTAATGCGATAGACACCGTCGTCCAGCTTTTCCAGCAGGGTTTTATTTTTTACAAACACACCATAAATAAGTGTGTTGTTTTCTTTCTCTTTCAAGGTTGGCGCTTTCTCTACATTGCCGGAAAGAAGTTTTTCACCATTCATTTTGACAGGAGATGGAAGTGCCTGAAAGGAGAGTGTATCCACCTTTCCTGTTTCAGGATTCTGCATTATAACTGTATCTGCAGGTGGAGCATACATTTCGAAAGTGTTGCCCTTGTACGTGACTTTATTGCCCAATACGACTCTTGCATTGTTGGTTACTGTTTGCTTTTTAGAACAGCACACAAAAGCTATCGCCATTACAGGAATAGCTATCAGCATTTTACTTTTTGCCCATGTGGGCGATTTGCGGGTAAGCATAAGGATTCTTTTTTTAAGGGGTGAATGAAAGAAGGAATGGGAAAGACCCGATGAATTTTGTACAAAAGATTGAGCAACTAAAAAGGCACCATAATTGGCCAAAGGTTGTTTCACCGCCTTGTCTGCCTGAAATTCGTGCACCATCAGTAATCGGTGTTTAAAGATATATGGCAGCGGATGAAACCAGAAAATGATTTTGCACAATTCGGCAAAAAGCAAATCGAAAGAATGGTAGTATCTATTATGACGATTTTCGTGAGCCAGTATCATCGCCAACTGGTCGGGAGAATAATATTTTGCAGCTGAAATAAAAATCTGCCCTAAAAAGGAAAAGGGACCATGTGTATGTTGTGTCTCGATGACAGAAAAACCATCAATGGTCACTTTATTTCCCTGGTGGAACAAACAGAAAATTTTAAAGGCATTACGCAAAAGCAATACAAAACTGACGAGTCCACCTAAAAGGTATATGGCTTGCAATATCGTCACCCATTCCATTCCCTGTGGTATGGTGGTTTGAACATCATTTGCCGACTGAATCAGATTTTCCTTTGCGCTCAATGTTGCATACAAAACTCTATTCTGCAATGCAGGTTCATTTATAGTATTGCCCATCTGAAAAGAAAGCAAGGGAACAATAATACCTGCCGCCAGTGTGCCCAACAAATAAATCCTGTTGTAGCTGTGGAAGGTGCTTCTGCGCAAAAACACATCGAAGCAAAACAAAGACAGGAGCCAGATGGCTGAGCAGTTGAGGAGATAGTACAGCATAATTATTTGGTTTTATGGTCTTCAATAATTTTCATGATTTCGCCGAGCTCTTTCATGTTGATATCCTTATTCTTCACCAGGAAACTGACCAGCTGCCTCGGTGAACCACCAAAATATTTTTCCATCAGGCTTTGCACGCCATTGTCGGCATATTCGTCTTTGGTGACAATTGGAAAGTACTCAAAGGTTTTGCCGTAAGCTTTGTGGTCTACAAAGCCCTTTTTCTCTAAAATGCGCACCACAGAAGAAATGGTACTATGCGGAACATCGGGTGTACCCAGCTCGTTCATAATATCGCGTACCAACCCTTTTTCTATCTTCCAGATGGCCTGCATTACTTCTTCTTCTGCTTTTGTAAGTTGCTGTAACGTTTCTTTTCGTTTCATAACGTAAAAGTACGTTACAAAACGTAATAACCAAATATTTTGACCATTATTTTATAAAAAAGATTGTTCTTATCATTTATTTAGGAGCTGAGCGGACGAATTTGACCAAGAACAAATTGTCTCTTTACCTTTCTTTTATTACCTTTGCCCGACCTCTAAAAGTTTGGTAGTTCTCTCCCTTTGCTCATCGGTCGCCAGACATTTTATAATACCAACAATATGACAAAATATATCTTCGTAACCGGTGGTGTGACTTCCTCACTGGGTAAAGGAATCATTGCGGCTTCTCTTGCAAAACTATTACAGGCAAGAGGTTACACAGCTACCATTCAGAAATTTGATCCTTACATTAACGTAGACCCCGGAACTTTGAATCCTTATGAACATGGTGAATGCTATGTGACAGAAGATGGTGCAGAAACAGACCTTGATCTGGGGCATTACGAGCGTTTTTTGAACACGCACACCTCGCAGGCAAACAATGTAACAACAGGCCGTATTTATCAATATGTAATTAACAAAGAGCGTGAAGGTGCATATCTTGGTCGTACTGTTCAGGTAATTCCTCATATCACAGACGAAATCAAACGCAGGATGACCTTGTTGGGTAAAGACAAGAAGTTTGATTTTGTAATTACGGAATTGGGTGGAACAGTCGGAGATATTGAATCATTACCCTACATTGAAGCGGTTCGTCAGTTGAAATGGGACCTTGGCGAGAAGAACGCTATTGTTGTTCACCTTACTTTGATACCCTACCTGGCAGCAGCCAAAGAACTTAAAACAAAACCTACGCAACACTCTGTAAAACTGATGAGCGAAAATGGTATCAATCCGGACATCCTGGTTTGCCGTACCGAAAAGCCATTATATAAAGACCTGAAGCGTAAAATTGCTCAATTCTGCAACGTAACAGAAGATGCGGTAATTGAAGCCATGGACGCGGATACTATTTATAGTGTTCCACTGGAAATGATGAGCGAAAAGCTGGATGTGATATGCCTGAATAAATTGGGTATGCCATTGGGTGATGAGCCTCAATTGCTACGCTGGAAAGAATTCCTGAATAAACTTCGTTACCCGAAGTCAAAGATTACAATTGGTCTGATTGGTAAATATGTAGAACTGCAGGATGCTTACAAATCTATTCTGGAAGCATTAATTCATGCAGGTGCTATTAACGAGTGTAAAGTAGAAGTGCGTAATATCCACTCCGAATACCTTACTCCGGAAAATGTGCTGGAAAAACTGCACAATATAGATGCGGTTCTGGTGGCACCGGGTTTTGGAAACCGAGGTATTGAAGGGAAAATTGATGCTATCCGTTATGTGCGGGAAAATAATATTCCTTTCTTTGGAATATGTCTGGGTATGCAAATGGCCTGTGTTGAATTTGCCAGGAATGTATTGGGATTGAAACAAGCCCACTCTACTGAAATGAATGCAGAAACATCAGATGCTGTAATCAGCATGATGGAAGCCCAAAAGAAAATTGTAAACATGGGTGGTACAATGCGCCTTGGTGCTTACGATTGTGTGTTGAATAGTGACAGCCTGAGTGCAACTTCATATGGCAGAACACATATTTCGGAGCGCCATCGTCATCGTTATGAGTTTAATAACGACTATCTGGAGCAGTTTGAAAAAGCAGGAATGATTCCGGTTGGAAAGAATATAGAGACGGGATTGGTAGAAGTTATGGAAATTCCGTCTCACCCATTTTATATCGCCACACAATATCACCCGGAATATAAGAGTACTGTCGAAAACCCACATCCTTTGTTTGTATCTTTTGTAAAAGCAGCAAAAGACGCACAGGAGGTGAAGAAGAATAATACAAAAGATATAGAGCTGGAACAGACGGTTTAAATTACCCTTAACAAACTGTTGTCACTTAATAATTATCTTTGTCACGAAATTTGGATTGAATCATTAACTAAACTTAAAATTAAGAATTATGACAAGCACATTACGCAAACTGGCTCTGAGCGCCTTCCTTTCAGTATCGGCATTATCAGCTGTAACTATGACTTCCTGCAACAAAGATCCAGAAGTATGTACGACAGGTTACTCTGGCGATAATTGTAAAACTGTAGTAAGAACATCTTATTATAACTCTTATAAAGGCAGTGGTGTAGATAATTCAGGTGATACTTACACTGATTGGACAGCGAAGTTTACTGAATTAGGAACTGATGTTACTAAAATGAATCTTCAGCTTTTAGATAACAAACTTGCTTCAGTTGAAGCTCTTACTGTTACGTTGACAACAAATACATCTTTCAATGTTGATCAAAAAGTTGATGGCTCTATTACAACTACCGGAACCGGAACTATCAGCCCATCAGCAGTTTCTCTTACTTTGACTCAAAAAGATGTTGTGCTAGGTGTAACAACAACTACAACAATTACATTTAGCAATATGGTTAAACAATAATTTGCTACATAATTATAATAAAAAGGCTGCCAAATAATTGGCAGCCTTTTTATTATAATCTAATTGAAAACAAGCTTAATAATAATCAAGCCAAAGGAATTATTACTTAAAAAAAAATCCTGTCCGAAGTAAGACAGGATTTTTAATTTAATACAAACTTTATTTATTTTGATCAGAATGAGATTTTAAACCACCTTTTGGTTTGGCTTGATCAGAATGAGATTTTAAACCACCGTTATCCTGATTTTGATCTGCATTACCTTTTAACCCGCCTGGTTTAGTTTCAACCTTTACAGGACCCGTTGTTTCAGCAACTGCTCCTGTCTTCTTAATTGTAGTTTTCTTTCCTGTTGATTTGTTCGCAGCAGCTTTAGTAGCAGCAGCGACAGAATCCATTTTCATCACTTCTGCCATTGAATCAGCAGAAGCCTGAGCGGCAGCCAAAACCACAGAATCGCTTTGTGCTTTCAATACAGCAGCAATAGAATCAGCTTTTACAGCAGCAATGGAGTCAACATTAACTGTTTCAGCAGGTGTAGTGTCACCTCCGCAAGATGCAAGTGTCAAAAGACCACCGGCAGCGAATAATAGAAAGTACTTTTTCATCGATTTTAAATTTTAGCAAAAATAATTTAGTTCTCTATATAAAATGCAAAGCTTATTCCAAAATCCTAACGAATATCCTACTTCTTTGTTAAAATGAAAATTCTCCTGAACTTTACCTAAAACAAATAGCATTCTGCTAAAAACAATTTGCACATTTGCATAGACTATCAAAGATTATACACTCCCGGAAATGTTGCATACCTCTACTCTTATTTCTGTCTGCAAAGCGCAGGTAACAGGCTCTGTTGAAGACTCTGTTTTAGAAAACATTGTTATCGATACCAGACAGCCTGGACCACTTAAATCCGTTCTTTTTGTAGCCATCACGACAAAAAGAAGCGATGGACATAAATTTATTCAAACTGCCTACGATAATAGTGTGCGTTGCTTTTTAGTATCGGAAGATATACCTGCAAAAGCATTTCCAGGTGCGTCCTTTTTAAAAGTGCCAAATACCGTTTTGGCATTGCAGCAAATAGCTGTTTATATAAGGCAGCAAAATCAGATTCCTGTGATTGGCATTACCGGCAGCAATGGAAAAACGATTATTAAAGAATGGCTTTATCAACTATTACACAGAAATTATAATATTGTCCGCAGTCCCAAAAGCTATAATTCTCAAATTGGCGTTCCATTGTCTGTGTGGCAAATGAACGATGAACATACTTTAGGGATTTTCGAAGCAGGCATTTCGGAGCCTGGAGAAATGGAACAGTTGGAGAAAATGATTCAACCTACTATCGGTATTTTCACAAATATCGGAGAAGCGCATAATCAGGGTTTCCTGAATAGCCGTCAAAAAATAAATGAGAAATTACAACTATTCAAAAAGGCTGAATTACTGATTTATTGTCATGATTACCTGGAATTGAATGAAGGAATTGCCCTGTTTGCACAAAGTCTGAAAATCAAAACCAATCATCAGCTTCAGCTATTTTCATGGTCCTACAAACACGAAGCTACCCTTCGGATTTTAACCGTGGAAAAAGATAACGGGCGTTCAAAAATTATTGCTTTTTTTAAAGGGAATTCAATTTCAATAATAATACCATTTACCGATGCTGCCTCTATTGAAAATGCTATAAATTGCTGGTGCCTCCTTTTACACCTTAATATTGATGAACAACAAATTAAGGAGGGAATGGCTGCATTAAGGCCCATCGCCATGAGACTTGAATTACGGCAGGGTGAAAATAATTGTATCATCATAAACGACTCCTATAATTCGGACCTCACCTCGCTACACATTGCTTTAGATTTATTAGACCAGCAAAAGCAGCAACACTCCAAGACAGTTATACTGAGCGATATGCAGCAGACAGGCAGAGATGACCTGGCTTTGTATACGGAACTCGCTTCTGTATTAAAAGAAAGGAACATTAACCGATTCATTGGCATTGGAGATGCGCTCGGTCATTTTAAATATCTTTTTGAAGAGAATAAAAACCTGGAAAGTATCTTCTTTCCGGACACAGCAAACCTTCTTCAAAACATCCAGGACTTGAATTTTGATAATGAAGCTATCCTGCTAAAAGGTGCGCGAAGCTTTTCTTTTGAAAAAGTCAGCCTGTTACTGGAACAAAAAATTCATCAGACTGTCATGACGGTGAATCTCACTGCTATGTTGAACAATCTCGATGCATTCCGACGCAGATTAAATCCGGGAGTGAAAACAATGGCCATGGTAAAAGCCTCCTCTTACGGCAGCGGTGGCTTTGAAATAGCAAATGCGTTACAGGAAGCCAAAGTAGACTATCTGACTGTTGCTTATGTTGATGAAGGCGTATCGCTAAGGAAAACAAAGATTGAATTACCAATAATGGTGATGAGCCCTTCCACCAATTCTTTTGACAGAATGATTATCTGGAAGCTGGAACCGGAACTGTTCAATATCCGATCTTTGAAACAGTTTATAGAAGTGGCAAAAAATATCGGTGTTGAAAATTATCCTGTGCATATTAAACTGGATACCGGAATGCACCGTTTAGGTTTTATGCCAAATGAAATTCACGCATTATTGTCGCTTGTTAAAAATGAACCTACAATCCGCATAGCCAGTATTTTCAGTCATCTTGCTGCTTCCGACGATGCCGTTCACAAAGAATTTACGCACAAACAGGGTGAAATGTTTATGCAAATGAGTCAAACCATCATTGAAATATTAGGATACAAACCTCTCTTGCACTTATGCAACACTGCCGGAATTGTTCAGTATCCCGAATTTCATTTTGATATGGTCAGGCTTGGTCTTGGATTATATGGGATTGATGCCAGTGGAGGACTGGAAAATCAACTGCAGCAAATCAGCAGTTTGCGAACGACTATAGCTCAGATAAAAGATATCCCTGCAGGTGAGACAATTGGATACAGCCGACGTGGAGTCGCAAACAGAGATATGCGGACTGCAACCATTTGCATCGGATATGCCGATGGCTATCCCCGATCACTGATCAAAAGTGATGCTTATGTCATCATTAATAACAAACCAGCCAGAATAATTGGATCAATTGCGATGGATATGTGTATGGTTGATATAACTGATATTGATTCCGTAAACGAAGGGGACGAGGTTATTATCTTTGGTGATGCCTTACCTATACAACAGGTAGCTGGATGGGCAGGGACAATTGCGTATGAAATAATGACTGGTATCTCTCAGAGGGTTAAAAGGGTTTATGTGAACGAATCCTAAACTTTTATTGAATAAACAGGATACAGCACATAATAATAATGACTAAGAGAATAATCCCAAAAGCCGCATAAGGAACAAGTTTGTTTTGTTCTTCCCGCTTTACCCTAAGGTTCGTTTCTGCTCGAATTATTTTGTAAGAATCAGAATGCTCATCAGGATGCAGCAGTTCGAGTTGCCGTGCTATTTCAGCAAATGAACGGATTGCCAAAATTCCTTTAGAGGCCTGAATAATATTAAAGGTGATCAGATCATTATTAGCTGCATCGTTGGCTCTAAGAAGCAAGGCCATATTTTCTTTGTTTAATATTCCTAAAATAAAGTCTGTCAACGCGTCATAATTAATTGAACGTTGATTCATTGAATTTATATAGCGTAGCAAATCCTTTGATTGCTTTATTATTTGCTCGGACGATACAATATGGTCTTTATTAAATGCGGAATACTGCCCGGCGTGTTTTAACTCATTATCATAAGTCTTTCTTCTGGCAGGATTTGACAGAATTTCGTAGGCTGTTTGTATTTCCTGAAAGATCCTGGTAGCACGCTCGTCATTATTATTTTTGTCAGGATGAAATTGCCTGGCAAGCCGACGGTATGCTTGCTTTATTGCGGCCGCAGAAGCCTGCACGGGCAACTCTAAAATTTTATAATGATCCTTTACAGCCATATATGATACAAAGCTAAAAAAGAAAGGCTGCTTCAAAAAATGAAACAGCCTTTAAATATAATTTGTTTTGAAACTAGGATTCTTTTTCTACCTGACCGTAGTTTAATTCTACCGGTTGAGCGCGTCCAAAGATTTTTACTGTTACTTTCAGTTTTTTCTTCTCGTCGTTTACTTCTTCTACAGTACCATTGAAATCGTTGAATGGACCATCGATAATTTTCACCGTTTCGCCAACAATGAACGGATCTGCATAGCTGATACCAGCTTCAGAAACCTCATCCATTTTACCGAACATTTTGTTTACTTCATTTTTGCGCAATGAAGTTGGATTGTCTTTTCCTAAGAAGTGAATAACACCGTTCAAAGATTTAATCGTTTGAACAATTTCGTCATTCAATTTTCCGTCAGCAGCTTCAATCATCAAATAGCCCGGAAAAAGGATTTTTTCACGCAAAGCTTTTTTACCACCAACTACTTTAAAGATTTTTTCAACCGGACAAAGCACTTGCAGCACAATTTTACCCCAGCCACTCAATCTGATTTCCTTATCAATATGTTCTTTCAGCTTTTTCTCTTTACCACTTACTACGCGTAGTACGTACCATTTGGTATCCTGATTGACTACAATTTCTTCACTCATCTCTGAAAAGGTATTATTTAGTTGCCTAGTAGGTTATAAATCAAAGTGATTACTTTCTCAGATGCAACATTCATGCCCAACATAATAAGGGTTGTGATGGCAAGTGCAACCAAAACGATTACAGTAGTTTGCTGCAATTCATCCCAGGTTGGCCAGGTTACTTTATGTACCATTTCGTCGTAGGCTTCCTGGATATAGCTACCAAATTTGCTCATAAAAATATTTTTTGTTTTGTAAAGCTAATAAAAAAGCTCATTAAAAACTTTTTGCACGGGCACTAGGATTCGAACCCAGATCAAAGGTTTTGGAGACCCGTATGCTACCATTGCACCATGCCCGTGTGTAATTTAAAGTAATTAGCTAATTAGCAAAGGCTAATTAGCTAATTACAATGTATTCTTACTAAATGATAATCAAATTAATTACTTGATGATTTCTGTAACCTGACCAGCACCTACTGTACGTCCACCTTCGCGGATTGCGAATTTAAGACCTTTGTCCATCGCGATAGGAGCGATCAAAACAACGTGCAAGTTAACATTATCACCAGGCATTACCATTTCAACACCTTCTGGTAGCATACATTCGCCAGTAACATCTGTAGTACGGAAGTAGAATTGAGGACGGTATTTATTAAAGAATGGAGTGTGACGACCACCTTCGTCTTTCGAAAGTACGTAAACTTCACCTTTAAATTCTGTATGCGGAGTGATTGATTTTGGAGCGCAAATAACCATACCACGACGGATTTGAGATTTCTCAATACCGCGAAGCAAGATACCAGCGTTATCACCAGCTTCACCACGATCCAACAATTTTTTGAACATCTCAACACCAGTACAAGTAGAAGTCATTGGATCTTCATTGAAACCTACGATTTCAACGTTATCACCAACTTTAATTATACCGCGCTCGATACGACCTGTAGCAACTGTACCACGACCAGTGATCGTAAATACGTCCTCTACAGACATAAGGAAAGGTTGGTCAACCGGACGTGGAGGCAATGGAATGTAAGAATCTACAGCATCCATCAATTCGTCGATTGCAGCAACCCATTGTGCATCACCAGCCAAAGCGCCGGTAGCAGAACCTTTGATAATTGGTGTGTTGTCACCATCGAAACCGTTTTTAGTCAACAGTTCGCGAATTTCCATTTCAACCAATTCCAAAATCTCAGCATCATCAACAAGGTCAACTTTGTTCATGAATACAACAATTTTAGGAACACCTACTTGTTTAGCAAGAAGGATATGCTCACGTGTTTGTGGCATAGGACCATCTGTAGAAGCTACTACAAGGATAGCACCGTCCATTTGGGCAGCACCAGTAATCATATTTTTCACATAGTCGGCGTGACCTGGACAGTCAACGTGCGCATAGTGACGGCTTAAAGTTTGATATTCAACGTGTGCTGTATTGATAGTGATACCACGCTCTTTTTCTTCCGGAGCTGCATCAATTTCATCATATCCTTTTTTCTCAGCCAAACCTTTTAACGACAATACAGTACTGATCGCTGCAGTCAAGGTAGTTTTACCATGATCGACGTGACCGATGGTACCGATGTTAACGTGGGGTTTCTCCCGTTTGAAGGTCTCTTTTGCCATTGTTATTCTTTTTTAAGAAATTGTTTAAATTTTTATTTGTGTTGATTTGCGTTCTTCTCAGCAAAAATTTCTCAGAATTTTTACCGAAACGAGCGCAAATGTATTATTAATTATCGGATTAAAAAAAACCCTTTAACCTTATTGTCCTTTTTTAATTGAAAATTAATAATTTCCATTACTAAATATTCAATTTTCGCAGAGCTGTTGAGCAGGATTGAACTGCCGACCTCTTCCTTACCAAGGAAGTGCTCTACCGCTGAGCTACAACAGCTTTTGTAATGAGCGGGAGACCAGGTTCGAACCGGCGACCTACAGCTTGGAAGGCTGTCGCTCTACCAACTGAGCTACTCCCGCATTTTTTATTAAACTTTCTAACGTTAAAATTTGGACTTCGAAAATAATCAAAGTCCAAATTTTACAGTTACGTGTGGGCAGGGTAGGGTTCGAACCTACGTACACGTGAGTGAGCAGATTTACAGTCTGCCGCCTTTAACCACTCGGCCACCTACCCGGTTATTATAAATTTCAGTTGGCGAAGATAAGGCAAACCTAATCTTATTTCCAAAGAAATTTACAGAGCCACTTGCCGGAATCGAACCAGCGACCTACTGATTACAAATCAGTTGCTCTACCATCTGAGCTAAAGTGGCTTATGTTTATTTGGTTTTAAAGAACTACCCGTTTTGTTTTCGGGATTGCAAAAGTAGATAAGTATTTTATTTCTCCAAATTTTTTTTTCATTTTTTGCAACAATCTTTTCATTAATTTTTTCCTGCTACATTTGCACAGCTATTTTCAAAAAAAATATAGTGCTCAAAACTCGCAATTTTATACTTCGATTTATTGATTTTTTTCATCCGCCGTTTGCGCGTCTGATAGATCAGCAAACGTTCAGATACCTCGCCTGTGGCGGGTCAAATCAGGTTTTAAATATCTTTATCTACTGGTTTAGTTTTAATATTCTGCTGGACAAAAGAGATATTCCTGTGCCGAACAGTGGACCAATTGCGGGGTTTATTGCATCCTACATTATTGCATCTGCCATCACCATTCCCATTGGATTTTTATTATCCAAATACATTGTTTTCCAAAAATCAAACCTGAAAGGGCGAATCCAGCTTTTCCGTTATGTAGTCCTTACCGGTGTTTGTTTCGTTCTCAATTATTGGATGCTGAAGCTCTTTATTAATGTGTTGCACATCTACCCTACACCTTCTCAAACGCTAACTATAATAATTCTCGCTATTTTCAGTTATTTAGTACAACGGTTTTTTACTTTTAAAGTTAAACCTGAAATGGAAGAATTTCCAATTACTGAAAGGAGTAAATAAAATTTGTACATTTACCACATGCCGAAAATAGTTGCTTTTATATTGATTTTTCTTGCTTCATTCAGCAAACTCTCCGCTCAAACATTTTACAGGTGGACAGAATTTGGTGCTGCCGGCGGTGCTTCACAATACTTTGGTGATTTAAACGACAACTACGGATTTCACCATATTCAGGCCAACTTTGGTGTCTTCGGGAGATATCACTTAAACCATTATCTGGCGCTGCGATTATCAGCCAATTATACACAGTTGGGATATGATGACAGCTATAATAAAAATGCTTACCAGAATATGCGGAACCTGAGTTTCCGCAGTAATATTTTTGAAGCAACGTTACAGGCAGAATTCAATTTTTTTCGATTCGAAACAGGCAACTTGGAATGCCAGTGGACACCTTATATAACAGGTGGTATCGGGGCATTTTATTATAACCCCTACACCCTCTATAAAGGCGATAAATACTACCTGAGACCATTGGGTACAGAAGGTCAAAACTTTGGCGGACAATACTCCGATCGTGTATATGGAAATACTGCTTTATGCTTTCCTATTGGCGTGGGTGTAAAATGGTGGTTGCTGCCTGGTGTCAATATGGGACTTGAAATTACGGACAGACTGACCAACACTGATTACATTGATGATGTGAGCACCACTTACGTAGGAGCAGAGAAATTTGCACCGGACCCAAGTGCATTAAATGCAGTTTATTATATTCAAGATCCTTCCTTAATTAAAAACCCGGGTGCACCATTAGGCAGAGAGGGAAAACAAAGAGGTTCCAGTGCTACTAAAGATCAATATTTAATGGTTCAGCTGCATTTATCCTTTCAGCTTAAAACTTATAAATGCCCCGTCAATCAAAGCTATTGGCGCACGCAATATTAAAAATTAAGGCTTACGTTTATCCATTCACCGTCAAAATCCGCATTGTATTTTTTATAAAAATTAATGGCGGGTTCGTTCCAATCCAATACTTGCCAAAGCATTCCACTAAATGATTTTTCTTTAGCTTCTGCAATAAGCGCATCCATTAGTTGAGAACCAAAACCTTTACCGCGATATTCCTCTGAGACGATAATATCTTCAAGATACATACGCTGCCCTTTCCAGGTGCTGTATCGAATATAATACAGGGCCATTCCGATAATTTTTCCTTCCAACTCCGCTACAAATGCCCACCACACAGGCTTCTCACCAAAACCGCTTTTTTCGAAATGATTCAAAGTAACCGAAACCTGTTCAGGCGCTTTTTCAAAAACGGCGAGTTCCATAATCAGGCCCATCATAGCCGCGCAATCTTCTTTAAGAGCTTTTCTTATAGTAATATTCATAGCATTTAAAACTAAAAATTAACTTCTGACATCAAAAACATCGCGCAAAGCGTTGCCTAAAATATTAAACGCATATACCAATAACATAATAGCCAATCCCGGTATGATAGCGGCTAACGGCTGGTTGGTAATCAGAAAATTATAGTGCTCTTTTATCATCAATCCCCAGGAAGGTTGTGGTGGCTGGATGCCAATTCCTAAAAAACTTAATCCCGCTTCAATCAAAATTGCAGCTGCAAAATTACTGGCTGCAACAACTATGATAGGACCAGCAATATTAGGTAAAATGTGTTTGGTGATAATTCTTGTATGGCTTGCTCCTATTGCCTTTGCAGCAATCACATAATCCATTTCGCGCAGCACCAATACCTGCCCTCTTATAAGCCTTGCAGCTCCAACCCACATTGTCAATCCTATGGCAACGAATATTTCCATGAAGCCTTTGCCAAGTGTAAGCGTAAGCGCAAATACCAAAAGCAATGTTGGAACAGACCAGAAAATATTGACAACAAACATTACAAAACTATCTACCCAACCACCGAAATATCCGGCAATGGAACCAAGGAAAACACCAATAGATAAAGAAAGCAAAACAGCGACTAAACCCACTGCAATACTCACCCTGGACCCTATTAGCAAGCGCGAAAGTATATCTCTGCCATAACGGTCACTTCCTAAATAAAAAGTGTGCTGCTTCAGTCGCTCAGTCTCAATAAATTTTTGTTGCTCAGGCATTGTCTTACCTGCCATTTCAGTTGGTAAAAGTTCGCTAAAATTAAACACCAGCGTATCCTGCAATCCTTCATCAATAAAGTGTTCAACTACGATTTTACCAGTGTCAAAATGATAATTATTAATCGGCAAATAATTAAACGCATCTTTTGTTCCACTCCAGATACTGCCTGATTTCGATTCCACGGATTGTTGTTTGGGTAATAATAATAATTGCTTTGAGAATCCTGGCTTCTTTGCTCCCAATTCCACTATCATCCTGTTGGCATCGGGTGAAGCGTCAGGCGCTAAAACAAAAGCAAAAACAGCAACAAGGATCGTTAACCCAATAAAGCTCATTGCAGCAACAGCCGCAGGTTTGCGACATAATTTCTGCCAAATGCTGTACTGCTTTTCTTCTGTCAAAATCAGGATTACTTAAATATTCTTATACTTTTTAGAAGCAACGGCTAACCCCTACAAGATACCTCAAGTCGAAGTATTGTGCATTGGCATATGGCGGGCGGTTGAGGAAGAAAGGCATATCAAAACGAAGTGTCAATGGTTTCGCTTTATCAAACACTCCCCACTTACGAATAGTAAATGCCAACCCTAAACCCGCATCTACACGAATATCACTAAGCATGTTTGTAGGTTTTGCATTCCAATAATTAGAGATACTATCATAACGGCTCAATTGCATTACACCGGCATCAGCAAAGAGATAGATATTTGCACTCAACCAGTTTCTGGTAAATTTCGGGCGCAACTTCATATAATTTCCAAAATCAAGTTCTGCATTGAAAGCAGCACCACTGCGGCCTTTGTAGGCAATCAACACTTCACCGTTTCTTTCGTCAGCCATAAAATATCCATTGTAGCCACGAAGATTTAAACCGCCGCCATATTGAAAATGGTTTGTGTTGTAGCGGGAAACATCGCTGGTCCACTCAGTTGGCACAAGCCCTACACTACGTGTGTACTTGTTTTCCATCATTTCTTCGGGGTTGGCACCGGCAGCAAAAAGTGCAGACTCGAATGGAACATTGTTACCCACACCATAGCGCCCGAATATACGGGTCCGAAGTTCAAATTTGCCAAAATGATTGCTGTTAATTGCTTCTACCTGTGCATAACCATAATTAAATGCTTCAGCACTGTTACCCGTAGTAATGGGTGCACGGAGAGAGAATTTATACCGGCCGGCACCATTTTTGTAATTGTAAGTATGCGTCCATGCGGCATTAAGAGAGCTGTTGGCTAAGGCTTTGCGGCTGCTCCATTCACGTGGAAAGAGTAAATAATCTTTGTCATAGCTTAATGGGCGCCACATCGTTTGGCCATATAATTCTATGGTATTATTTCTATTGGTTGCCCAGTTAAATCCTCCTCTGTGATACCATAGTCCATCCAGAAAACGTGAATTTATTTGAAGCTGCAGCTTAGGATTATTCAGTGATAATGGTGTTGCATAATTGACAGAATAGTTGAATGGCGCATAGCGGTCGTACCAATCCTGATTTTTGAAAACAAGATATTTGTCAAGCTGGCCAGCATGGGTATTCCACCAAAATGTTGCATCCAATTTGTGAAGTGTGAATAAGTAATCTCCTTCAAAATGAATGCCCGCTTTAACGCCGTCAACAGCATTCCACCAAAGATCAGGACGAACATACAAGCTGTAGTGATTTCTGTCCCATGGATTAGTGATACCACCATCAAATTTTGTTTTAATCGCCTTACAACTAAAAGGCAATCCGCGTGTTTTGTAATTATCCAGCATATTGACATCCACAAGTCGGTTTGATGTATCTATCTGCACAGTACGAATGCCGCTTGGGATAGAAACTTTTGCCGTGTAAGTCGGATGAAGTTTTGCCCAGCCATACCATTTTGGCAAAGTAGTTGCAGTGGTGCTTTTCGCAAACCAGGTATTGGGAATGCTATAGCTGTATTTTTGTCCATCTTTTGCTGTGACGGTAAAGTCAACGGGCATTTGCATTTCGCCTTTGCGTTTAAACAGAATTTCAAAATTATTGGTGCCGGAAATATTTTTTATCCTGTTCACCGAATAATTAATCGTCTTGGTTGTTTCAAACCATTGGTCAAAAAACCAATTTAAATCCACATGAGTAAATTGAATAATCGAAGACTTGAAATCTTCAAAATATGGATGCGCAATTTTCCATTGACTGAAATAATGCTTCATTGCTTCGCTGAACAAAGAATCGCCTAAAGTGTATTGTAAATTGTACAGCATTGAGGCCGTTTTATAATACACCAAACGATAACCGCCCCCGTGACCCAGAGCACTGTTGAAATCATCGGAATGCGTATTCAGCTGCACTTCTTCTTTATTCAATGCATCAAAATGATAGGCGTTGAAAACTGATTTATCTACCACATCTACCGGTTCTGCGAAACGGTTTCTCCATGTTTTCTTTTTAGGTGCGGGTGTAATTTTACCATCAATTCTGCTTAATCCCCAAGCTGTCAGAAATTGAGTAAACCCTTCGTCCATTGAGGCTCTGTAAGTTTCATTACTGCCTACCATTCCATAAAACCAATTGTGCCCGATTTCATGAACAAGTAATCCGTTATAACTTGGTGCACGCCCGCCATCTAATGTCAGCATCGGATATTCCATTCCGTCCTGGGCATCCGCTGCCACCATTTTTGGATAAGCATACAAACCAATATCTTCAGAGAAAGTCTTGATAATTTTGGCTACATACTCTGCACTTTTCTGCCAGCCCGAGGCGTGGGGCTCCTGTACAATTCCAACACACTCAATGCCATTCCAATATTCTGTATTGATACGGTAAGACGGGTCTGCAGTAAAGGCGAAGTCGTGCACATTGTCTGCATGAAATTTCCACACTTTTCTTTCACCCTTTACATAAGGAGTAATAATGGATGGTGCTTCATTCCATGGTTTATTGGCAAAATTCTTAACGTCTAATTTCTCGCGCAATTCTGCCGGCAATACTTCATCACGATTCTGAATAGCACCAGTTGCCTCCAAAACATAATTGCCTGGAAAATCCAAGGCAACATCGTAGCTACCAAAATCAGAATAAAATTCTTTGTTCAGATGTTGGTAAGTATCCCAACCAAACTTGCGGTCATACACGCAGATTTTCGGGAACCATTGCACACCATTGTAATGCATAAAGCCCCAGGCATCATACATTTGCATACGGCGGCGCGTGGCACCTCTGTCGTAATAAGTTTTAAATTCAATATCAAATGTAGTTTTTGCACCCGGCAGTAAAGGTTTGGGCAAAAAGACCTTCATGATGGTGTTGTCCAGTTCCACCAGAAGTGTTTGGTCCTGATTGGAAATACTCTCTATAATAATGCCTTTTCCTTCAGCTTCTTTTTTACCCAGCCTGGTTTTTATCTTATTATTCTCCTCCAGCTCGTGCAGGTGAGAGCCTTTTATAAACGCATTTTGAAATAAATGAAAATAGACAAAGCGCAGTGTGTCAGGGGAATTGTTCCAATATTCCAACTCCTGAATTCCGTCAATGCGATGATCTGTTTCATCCATTGTAGCAGAAATAGTATAATGCACATCCTGTTGCCAATAAGCAGCGTCCGGTTTACGGTTTTTCCAATAATAGATGTTGCTGCTATTGCGATAAGAATTATTTTCAATCACGGGTGTTGGATTGGCTCGTCTTTTTTTAGACTGAGCCTGAACCAATGAAAAAGAGCACAGAAGAAATATAAATAAAATTTTACGCATAAATTTTTCTTAAAATACGCTGTGAAAGTACTAAAAAGGCAGCAATGCTTATTGAAATTACCCGAATCTAACCATAAAAATCCCTTACTTTTGCAGCCAATTTCTATTTAATCATTTTTAATACCCAACAAAATAACATGAGTAAAGTAAAGGTTGCCATTAATGGTTTCGGACGCATTGGTCGTTTGGCTTTTCGTCAAATCAGCAAAATGGAAGGTATCGACGTTGTAGCAATCAACGATTTGACACAGCCAAATGTTCTTGCACACTTGCTTAAATATGATACTGCACAAGGTCGTTTCGATGCAACAGTAAGCCACGGTGAAAGTTCTATCACTGTTGATGGCAATGAAATTAAAATTTACGCTCAAAAAGATCCTGCTCAAATTCCCTGGGGCGCACATGATGTAGACGTTGTATTGGAATGTACAGGTTTCTTCACAGACGCTGATAAAGCTAAAGCTCATATTACAGCCGGTGCAAAACGTGTTGTAATCTCTGCTCCTGCTACAGGTGATTTGAAAACTGTTGTTTTCAATGTAAACCACGATATCCTTGACGGTACTGAAACAGTGATCAGCTGCGCATCCTGCACTACTAACTGTCTTGCTCCAATGGCAAAAGTATTGCACGACAATTACGAGATCAAAGTTGGTCAGATGACAACAGTTCATGCTTACACTAACGACCAGAATACTTTGGATGCTCCTCACGCAAAAGGTGATCTTCGCCGTGCACGTGCAGCTGCCGAAAATATTGTTCCAAACTCTACAGGTGCTGCAAAAGCAATCGGTTTAGTATTACCTGAATTGAAAGGCAAACTGGATGGTGGTGCGCAACGCGTTCCAACTGTAACCGGTTCTTTAACTGAATTGACTGTTGTGTTGGGTAAGAAAACATCTGCAGAAGAAATTAACGCTGCAATGAAAGCTGCTGCAAATGAATCATTCGGATACAACGAAGATGAAATCGTTTCAAGCGATATCATTGGTATTTCTTACGGTTCTTTGTTTGACGCTACGCAAACTAAAGTAATGACTGTTGGAGATTATCAATTGGTAAAAACAGTAAGCTGGTACGATAACGAAATGAGCTATGTTTCTCAGCTAGTTCGTACAGTGAAATACTTCGCAGGAATTATTAAATAAGTCCTACACATCTTAATACTAAAAAATCCCGCTTCCATATGGAGCGGGATTTTTTAGTATAGTTAATGAGTGAATTATTTCCTTTCAATAATATTTGATCCTTTAATGGTCGATTGCATTTGCTGCATTGTGCGCTGCATCGCGTCGTTTGATCCATCCAAAAAGATAGTATTTCCTTTGCCGTTTTCTGCAAAATGTTTAATCGCATCTGTCCACATCGAGAATAAAATAAATGATGCATCCAGGTTTGCAGATTCCATTTCGCGGGCAGCCTGCGCCATACCGCGCGCCACTTCTTCACGAAATAACGCCACACCTTCCCCACGTAATTTTGCAGCCAACTTTTCTGCTTCTGCTGAAATTTTAATAGCATTACCATCAGCTTCAGCAGCTTTAGTTTTTGTGATGAGCAAAGCCTGGCCTTCATTTTCAGCCGCAGCTTTAAGATTGTTGGAAGCTACAACCTGTGCCATTGAACGCATAATGGCTTCATCAAAAGTGATATCATTGATTTGTAAATCGAGCAAATGAAATCCCCATTCTTCCAGCTGCTGATCCAATTGTTCTTTAACGTGCTGGATAATTTCCATTCGTAACTGAAGAATCTCTGATTGTCTTTTTGTTGCTACAAATGCCCGTACAGATCCCTCTACAGAACGAACCAGCGCCTGCATAAAGTTCCGCTCATCAACAAATTTAAAAGCCACATTTTGAATCGTATTGTCATCGTGGTTTAAAACAGCATAGAGCATCATTGCAGAAAAATTGACATTCGCCTGATCCTGCGTAATGGCCTGAAATTGCAATTCCATAGAGCGGTTCTGAATAGAGATTCTTTTGTATATCTTTTCAATCAACGGAATTCTGACACTTAAACCCGGACGAAGGATGCGGCGATATTTACCAAAAACCGTTACCACAGCCACGCTACCCTGATTCACCGTAACAAGGCCCAATAAAATGATGATTAAAATAATTCCAAGAATAATTCCTCCGGCCATAAAAATGAATTTAATTGTTATTGTTTTTTCAACGAAATTTGATGCATTAAAAGTAGTATTAATTTGGCCACTGCAAAAAAAATATTAAAGCTTGACACCTTTGCCATTGAAGATGATTTCTTTCAGAATGCAGCATTAATAGGCATTTCCTGCGAGAAACCCATTTTTACCCTATGCCATATTTTAAACCAGGCATTTCAGCTTTCGTTTGCCAGAATCCCTTCATTGGATATTACAATCGGCAAAAAAAATCATGAGCAATTTTCTTTTGCCGTTTACCAAAGTCCTGCGCAGAATTTTGCTTATTGCTATACGTTGTACAAACTTAAAATTGACGAAATCCAGCTTCTGCCCGGCCTTAAGAATATTGACTATATATGGCTTGTGGCCAGCGATGATTCGGAGTTTACAGCCATGCAATACCTCAAAAAGCTTCGTGGCATTCCAGAGATTCAATTTGCCAGCCTGATGGAAAAAGATAAGATAAAAAATATCGAGTACCTTATATTATAATTGGCTTGTCAAAACCCTAAGCGAGCAATAAAAGCATTATTTTGCAGCAAAATTTTAAGCGATGGAATTTAGCGCTCAACAGCTGGCAGACTTATTGCAGGGAAAGATTGAAGGTGATGTGAATGTGAAAGTAAGTGCCCTTTCTAAAATTGAAGAAGGAACTCCCGGATCTGTCTCCTTTCTTGCCAATCCTTTGTACACCCAATATATCTATGACACAAAGGCCTCTTTGGTGATTGTCAATGAAAATCTGGAATTAACAGCTCCTGTTTCCACGACATTATTGCGTGTCGCCAGCGCTGAGCAGGCTTTTGCCAAACTGCTGGAGATGTATAATCAAATCAAGCTGAATAAAACCGGAATTGCTGCCCAGGCTTACATTTCAGACAAAGCAAAAACTGGTGAAAATATCTATGCAGGTCCATTTTCCGTGATTAGCGATGGAGCAAAAATTGGCAACAATGTAAAAATATATCCGCAGGTTTTTATTGGTGATAATGTAGTGATTGGTGATAACACGACGCTGTTTGCCGGAGTAAAAATTTACTCGGATTGTGTAATAGGAAAAGATTGTATTCTCCATTCTGGGACTGTAATCGGCAGCGATGGTTTCCGTTTTAATCCGCAAAACGAAGGGAACAAAAAAATCCCTCAGATTGGCAATGTAATTATTGAAGACGATGTAGAGATTGGCGCCAATTGTGCGATTGACCGTGCAACATTAGGTTCGACAATTTTGCGAAAAGGTGTAAAATTTGACAATTTTGTTCACATAGCACACAATGTAGAAGTTGGCGAAAATTGTTACTTCGCAGCGCATACTGTAGTAGCGGGTTCTACAAAAATCGGCAAAAACTGTATGACCAGCGGTCAGGTTGGTATTGTTGGTCATTTGCAAATAGCAGATGGCACCATCGTTACCGCACAATCCGGACTTTCAAAAAGTGTCACCAAAAGTGGCGAAGTACTGATGGGTTCTCCGGCTTTTGACGCCAATAAATATCGAAAAGCGTTTGTGCATTTCCGCAACCTCGATAATCTCGCCCAAAGAATCAGCGCTTTGGAAAAACAATTGAAAGACCAATAATGAGCGACAAAAAAGACAGTAACCGCGAACTGATGCAATATGCAGGGTTGGCCACACAATGGTTGGTAATGCTCGGCCTTGCCGTATGGGCGGGAATAATGATTGACAAAAGAGTCAGTGAAACTTCCCGAATCTTCACGATTGCTTTACCGTTACTTGCCCTGACAGTTTCCTTGTGGCAGCTCATCAAAAAACTCAACAAACCAAAAAAATGAGAAAATTTTATTTAGCCATTATTGCCGTTTTATGCAGTGTGCTTTTTGCCATAATTTTTTATTGGTGCAATTTTCATCCGGAATATGATATGCAAGCGCTTATGGTTGCCAATGGTTTACTGGCCGTATTAAGTGTTGTATCATTTTTTATGTTGAAAAAGAAAGCAAAAGAAGAACGCCCGCAGGCTTTTGTGAATGGCGTTTATGGTGCTACCCTACTACGCCTGATGGTGTGCATGGGCAGCATTTTCATCTATCTGTATATGAATAAAGGACATTTACACAAACCCAGTATTTTTGCAATGATGGGATTATATGTACTCTACACTTTTGTGGAGACAATTACCGCCTCAAAAGAGATGAAAAAATAAATCAAACAATTTCCACCTTATAATTTTATGAAGAAGGAACGTCCTTTTTCGGAACTTATCCCTTTCCTGCCACCAGACACATTTGAAGAGGTAGCGCAATATTTTCAGGATCATACCATTCACCTCACACTTACCCGCGAGCGCAAAAGTGTGTTGGGAGATTACCGCCACCCTACACGAGAAGCACCTTATCACCGGATAAGTGTTAATGCCACATTACACCAGTACAGTTTTTTAATAACACTATTGCACGAGCTGGCTCATATGCTGGTTTTCATACAACATAAAGGCAGTGTTATGCCACACGGTACAGAATGGAAAATGCAGTTTCAGAAAATGTTGATTCCTTACATCGGTAAGAATTTTTTCCCGAAGGACATCGAGCATGCATTGATTAAATATCTGAACAATCCGAAAGCGAGTACCTGCACCGATACCAACTTATATAAAGCTTTATACCGCTATTCTAATAGTAAAGAAGGTTGGACTTTGTTGGAAGATGTGGCTTTGGGTACAACATTTAGCATTGAAGGTGGCAAACAATATATCTTACTTGAAAAACGCAGGACAAGATTTCGCTGCAAGGAAATATTAACAGAAAAAATGTACTTATTCCCAAGTATTTATGAGGTAAAACCATTGGGAATATGACAGGAATCATAGACACTTTTGATACTATACAGGCCTGAAAATCGATTATAAACTTTATCTTTGCACCCTTATGGCATTACCCAAATTTTCAAAATCAACCAACTCTTTCAGCCATGAGCTGAAAGAGCGCGTCCATCAATATTTTGAGGACAATAAAATTGCCAGTACAGGCAATGCAGAATTGTATTTTAAAGCAATTTTCCTTCCATTATTATATATTGGCACATACGTTCATATCGTTTTCTTCACTCCTGCACCAGTTTGGGCCATCCTTGAATGTGCATTTTTAGGACTTGTCGTAGCTGCTATCGGGTTCAATGTGATGCACGATGGCGGACATGGAAGTTTCAGTACGAAACCATGGCTGAATCGCCTCGCATTTTTTTCTCTGAACCTACTGGGTGGCAGTGCTTTTATGTGGAATATGAAGCACAATGTGATTCACCACGCTTACACTAATATTGATGGTCTGGATGACGATATTGATGCAAAACCATTTTTGAGAATGGCCCCTACACAACCAAAATTAGGAATGCACAAATACCAGCACATATATTTCTGGTTCCTGTATTCATTGCTTTATATGTTTTGGGTATTTTTTACCGATTATAAAAAATATTTCCGCAAGAAAGTAGGCGATGTTGCACTAAAAAAAATGAGTACTCAAGATCATATTATTTTTTGGGCTTCAAAAGCATTTTTCTATTCCTACATCATTGTATTTCCGATCATAAAATTCGGCTTTTTCCCCTGGCTGGCTGGCTTTTTAGCCCTGGCACTTACAGGTGGTTTTGTATTGAGTATTGTTTTCCAATTGGCTCATACTGTGGAGCATGCAAGTTTCCCGGTTCCGGATGCTGTTACCCACAAAATTGACGATGAATGGACTGTTCATCAATTGAAAACAACTGCAAACTTTGCCACAAACAACAAAATTATTTGCTGGTACGTTGGCGGTTTGAATTTTCAGGTAGAGCATCATTTGTTCCCTAAAATTTCTCACGTTCATTATCCTGCCATCAGCAAAATTGTGAAAAAAACCTGCGAAGAATTTGGCGTAGGCTATATCGAATATCCAAAAATGGTGAACGCCATTGCATCCCACGTTGCACATTTGCGTATGGTTGGTCAGGCGCAATAATTTTATTGTTCCTCAATATTTTTCTGAATGTTATTTTCTGAAGTTGTAGGGCAGGAAGCGGCAAAATCGCACCTTTTGGGGATGTGGCAACAAAACCATTTGCCTCATGGGCTTCTTATTTGCGGGCAGGAAGGAACAGGTGGTTTGCCCATGGCTTTAGCACTCTCACAATACCTGCTTTGCGAAAATAAGGGAACAACTGACTCCTGCGGACAATGCCCTAATTGCAGTAAAACTGCAAAAATGGAGCATGCAGATCTCCATTTCTCCTTTCCAACTATTAAAGATTCGGACAAGAAAAGAGAAGCGCTGAGCAATAATTACATCAAAGAATTCAGGAAATTTGTTAAAGGACAGCCTTATGGCACTGCATTCGAGTGGTTGCAATATATCAATGCCGAAAACAAGCAAGGAAATATCACCGCTGAAGAATGCAGAATTGTTATTGAAAAACTGAATCTTAAGGCTTATGAAGGCGGTTTGAAAATAATGATTATGTGGCGGCCTGAGTTTTTGGGCAAAGAAGGAAACATCTTACTAAAATTAATAGAAGAACCACCGGCAGACACTGTAATCATTTTGGTGGCCGAAGCGGTAGAAAATATATTGCCGACCATTTTATCGCGTGTACAACTGATAAAACTACCACCAACAAAGGCGGTTGATATTCAGCAGGCGCTTGTTACACATCACAATATTGATGTTGCCAAATCAAAGCAAATAGCCATGATGGCTGATGGTAGCTTTACCGAAGCACTCAGCTTGCTGGAGCATATCGAAAATGACCTTTTCCCGATAGCAAAACAATGGTTTAATATGCTGTTTACCAATAACGGAATCGGTATTTCAAAATTTGTTGAAGATTTATCCAAAACCGGGCGCGAACCTCAAAAGAACTTTTTACTATACGTTGAACATCTTCTGGAAGAAACCATTCGCCAACGTTATACAGGCCAATGCAAACTTGCAAATGAAGAATTAATTTTCGTTCAAAAACTGGCAGCAATGAATTTGAGCTTCGAAGCAATTCGCGGAATGATAGAAGGTTTGAACAAAACCAGCTATTTTATTCAGCGGAATGCGAATGCAAAAATCCAATTACAATCCTTAAGCATCAAAATGATGTACGCTATTCAGAATAAAAAAGTATCTTCGCTAAATTAAGAATTCAACAAAAAATCCGGCTTTAACCCATTTTTTTAAATAATATATTTTATTCTAATGTAAAATATATCTATTCTAAAAGATATACGGGAAGGCTGTCACTATAAAATATATAACGAATGGGATGTGGTAACTGTGGCTCTGGTGCCAACGGGAAACCATCCGGCTGCAAAAGCAATGGAAATTGCAGTAGTGGCGGATGCAACAAAATGAATGTATTTGATTGGCTGGGTACTATCCCACTCCCGAGCGGAGCAAAGCCTTTCCCTATTATAGAAGTTTCTTTCAACAGCGGAAGCCGTAAAGAATATTTCAAAAACAACTCTTCCTACAACATCGTGAAAGGCGAATGGGTAACCGTGGAAGGTGTTGGTGGTTTCGATATGGGCCAGGTAAGCCTTACAGGTGAATTGGTCAAACTTCAAATGAAAAAATATGGTGTCCAGGATCAAAGCGCGTTGAAACGCGTAATGCGGCCTTCTACCAGCGAAGACTTGGAAACCTACAACCTCAATAAGCAGAAAGAACAGGAAATAATGGTGCGTAGCCGTGCCATCTCCAAAGAATTGAAAGTGGATATGAAAATCGGTGAGGTTGAATTGCAGGCTGATGGTAAAAAAGCAACCTTCTTTTACACTGCCGAACATCGTGTTGATTTTCGTGAGCTCATCAAAGTTTTCGCAGCAGATTTCAAAATAAAAGTGGAAATGCGGCAGATTGGCGCTCGCCAGGAAAGCGGAAAAGTTGGGGGCATTGGCTCTTGCGGCCGCGAATTGTGTTGCAGTACCTGGCTTACGGATTTTAAATCTGTCAATACAACTGCAGCCCGTTATCAATCATTGTCTATCAATCAGACCAAATTATCCGGCCAGTGCGGGCGACTGAAATGTTGCCTCAACTACGAATTGGATACTTACATGGATGCCTTGCGTCATTTTCCAACCAATGCCGACAACATCCAAACCGCAAACGGAAAAGCCAACCTGATTAAAAAGGATATTTTCCGCAACCTGATGTGGTATGCATTTCCGGGAAGCAGTAAGCATTATCCATTGACAATTGAGCGCGTGAAGGAAATTCTTGTGCTTAATAAAGACGGCATTTTCCCTGAAGAATTGCAGGCCGTAGAACTGGAAGCTAAAGAGAAACTGAAAATTGATGTCGGTTTTGTAAATGACGTCGGTCAAATCACTTTAAAAAATCTGGAAAAGAAAAAATCCAAAAGCAAGAATAAGAACAAGCAGTCGAAAACTGGGCTGCCACAACTGGGCTCCGTAAAAACTGAAGGACAAAAGCAAGCGAAACCACAAGGGGAACAAAGACCTCCACGTACGCAAGGAGAACAAAAAGGACCTCGTCCACAACAAGGTGAGCCTCGCCCGCCACGTCCTCAGGGTGAAGCCAAAGGAACTAATAATCCAAATAGTAACTCGCCAAGGCCACCTAAAAACAAACCTCAGCAAAACGTGACAGCACAAGGAAACGCTGCAGCACCTCCGGCAGAAGGTCAACAAATGAAACCCAATACCCCTAAACCTAACAAAAGGCCGAACAACAATAACAGAAGGCCAAGGCCCGAAGGAGAATTAAAGCCAACATCGCCTCCTCCAACAGAAGATAATTAACTCCTTATAATTTAAAAAAGGAAGGTCCCGCAATAATTTGCGGGACCTTCCTTTTATCAGCAAATTCCAATTATCTTATCAAAGTCACATTTCCTGAATAATTTTCAATTAATCCATTTGAGAAACCGATCTTTATTAAATACATATATACACCAAGAGGCTGATCCTGTCCATTATACTTTCCATCCCAACCTTTGCCATCAACATTTTGTGTCTCAAAAATTTTCATTCCCCAACGGTCATAAATTTGCATATCAAAAGAAACTGCAGATTTACTTAATAAAGACCTTGGAAGGAAATAAGCATTTAACGGCTCGGAGTCTCCGGGCATAAAAGCATTAGGAATGTCAATGTAACAACCTTTTGTAACTTCTAAACTGTCTGAAGCAGTACAATTTCTGTCATTAACGGTCAACCAGTAAGCGCCTTCTTTTCTCACCCTGATTTCGCTGACCGTATCCCCGGTATTCCATTTGTATGATAATTTACCGGAAGAAATGGTGCTGTAATTTTTCAAAACCAATACAGGATTGCCCGGGCAGATTGTAGTATCTTTTCCAATATTTACCAGCGGCACACCTGTTACGACTACAGGTTGTGAAACTTCAATATCTCCGCAAATGGTATACGATGCTTTCAGGGTTACAGTGAATGTACCGCCATCCTTAAATGCCTGCCGTACATTCATTTCATCGAAAATTTTAGCATCACCGTCACCAAAATCCCAAACTAACTGATAATGGCCTTTTGTCGCTTTTCCTTCAAAGTCAATGGCTTCTCCTTCACAAATAATCGAATCACTCTTAACAAATGAAATTGTTGCTTTAGGGGCTACATAAACAGGTTTTACAATACTGTCAGCACATTTATAATTATCAAAAACCTTAAGCTTTGCTCCATAAATTCCAAGGTTTGCATAAGAATGGGAAGGTGAAGCTGAGGATGATGTATCCTTATCCCCAAAAGACCAAAATGAATAAAACGGCGTGGTAAGGCCGCCTAAAGTATAGGTTGAATTGTTTGTAAATGTAATTAACTCAGTACCGCACAGAGAGTCTTTACTACGATCGAACAAAGCCTGGATTTTTGAAATATCCACCTTTAATGCTGCTCTGTCGCTTACACAACCATCCACGGTCTGGGACGGATAATAAGTGATGGTTGTACCGGTCGTAGAAGGAGTTGGTGTTGAAATATATTTAGAACCTGCTGTTAAAGCATCATACCATTGAATATTGCTGCCGACAGCCGAAACTGGCGCCGCAGGTGCGCCGAAACAATACACCGTATCACGCACCCCGGGGGGCTCAGGTTTTGCAATAATAATGACGTCGATAAATGCATATTGAGAATAACATCCTGCAGTACTTTGCTGACGAACAAAATAACGCGTTGTCCCAACTGTGCTTGTAGTTGGTGTCGGTGCGACTGTAGTTTCAGTACCACCAATTATTGTGCTCCAAAGTATTTTTGCAGAAGCTGCACCGGAAGCTACCAAAGCAACAGGAGTCGCTCCCTGACAATATTTGACAGGAGTAGTGACAAAAGGAGGTACACTAAAACTTATTGTATCTACATAAAAAACAAGATTTAGCGTATCGCAAATGGAAACACCTTTGGCAAGATAAGTTCTTGGACCATTTACTGTTACAGAAACAGAATCGCCAAATGCGCCACCTGCCGGAGGAAGGGAACCGGAGCTGATTAAGCTGTCGGCATCAAGATCGGTACCGGGAGTCCATATCCATTTATAAGCAGAACCACCTTTAATTTTCAAGGGCACTTTATTACCCGGACAAACCCTGAATGTGGTGTATGCAGCATAGCTGACAGAATCCGATTCGAAACTCGGCGCTGTTTCGGAAAGTGCCGAGTCCAAATCTGCCTGTTTCAAAATATAAGCATACGCTAATTCAGTCGTTTCTCCCGGAGCCAGATTCCCTACATTAAATACTATACCCATAGAAGTATTGTTAGATGAAAATCCGTTTACGGTATAAATATATGGGCTGGCTGCACCATTACCTGCATAGGTACTACTAAGGCCTGCATCCGGAGTGTAGGTGTTGCTTATATAACATTTTGCACGGCAGTCTTTCGAACCCAGACCAACATAGGCTGAATCGTAATCTTGTCCAGTGGCCACTACCAGGCAATTTTTAGACAATAAAGTAGGTTGGTAAATAATGCGTTTATCAGAAGAATAATTACCACTTACAGTTGCATCAGGTTCGGGATCAAGGCTTCTGTTGTAATATATATTATTAAGTGTGGTTGTACCGGTATTTTTCAATTCTACCCTGCAAACAAAATATACTTTATCGATTTTTTGGGTAACGGTTTGTTTGATAGAAAGATTTCCCATTGAGCCTTCCCAAACACCAGTCGCCTGAGCAGACGTAGAGGTATAACCAGTATTCGAACCAGTGATTCCACCAGTAAAGGAAGCTGCACCCGAACCTCTCCATGCTCTGCCACGGCTGCCATTTACTTCTACATCCCAACCTTCCTGAGGTGTACCGGGAAAAAAGTAGTCGCCAAAATAATCGGGAAAACCCGGAGAACTAACTGCCCAGCCATCTTTCAAAGGATCAGCAACAAACCCTAAGGGGCCTGCGGTAAGGCTCATATCCGGCCTTGGATGATATCCGCTTGGAGCATTGCCGCCCGTACCAAAAGATCCGTTCGTTGCAATACCAACTTCAACGTAATCTCCCTGCAAAAAAACATCTGCTCCAACCAGCTGGGATTTCGCATTATAAGAAAATGAAAAAAACAGAACAAAAAATGTTATAAAAAATCTCATGTTAAATTTAAAATTATTGCTAACTCATTGAAAAAATGATACTGCGAAAATAGCAGATTTTTCCAATGAAAAAATATAAGAAAATAATTTTATGATAAAACTATATTAACAGCATTTGTCATTTTAAGAAAATGTACTTTTACCGTTCTAACTGGATTTATACTTAATGACACTTTCAGGAAAAAAAATTGTGCTTTGCATTTCCGGCAGCATCGCTGCATATAAAACACCTCAACTGGTTCGCCAGCTAATAAAAGAAGGCGCAGAGGTTAAAGTTATCTGCACCAAAGCTGCCACCCAATTTGTAAGCACCTTATCTTTAAGCACAGTATCAAAAAATGAAGTGCTCAGTGACATCAGTGACGGATCCAACTGGAATAATCATGTGGAGTTAGGAAGATGGGCCGATGTCATCCTTGTTGCTCCGGCCAGTGCAAACACAATAGCTAAGCTTGCCAATGGATTTTGCGATAACCTTTTGAATGCTGTTTATCTTTCTGCTGTTTGTCCGGTTTTTATCGCTCCTGCAATGGATGAAGATATGTGGCATCATCCAAGCACCAAAAACAATCTTAAAACACTTGAATCATTTGGCAACCATATTATTCCGGTGGGAAACGGCGAATTGGCCAGCGGATTGTTCGGAGATGGCAGAATGGCTGAGCCCGACTTTATTGTACAATTGCTTACCACTTACCTCAACTCAACTAATTTAAAACCCTTAAACGGAAAAAAGGCCTTAATCACCGCAGGGCCAACATTTGAGAAAATTGATCCTGTTCGTTTTATTGGTAATTTTTCAACCGGAAAAATGGGGATTGCTTTAGCCGAAAGTCTTGCAAAAAGAGGAGCAGAAGTAACGCTGGTGTTGGGACCAACCCATCTGCGCCCGAAAAATACCGGCATACAGACAATTCTGGTTGAAAGTGCGGAAGAGATGTTTCAGGCCTGTGTTTCAAATTTTGCGAATGCAGATTTTGCAATAATGTCTGCAGCTGTTGCTGACTTTAAACCAAAAGAAATAGCCACCGAAAAAATAAAAAAGACTGAAAACACGTTAAGTATACTGCTGGAACAGAATAAAGACATATTGGCGCATCTGGGTTCAATAAAAAAAGCTAATCAGATTTTGGTTGGATTTGCATTGGAAACCAACAATGAACTGGCCAATGCGCAAAAAAAATTAAGCGCAAAAAACGCTGATTTTATCGTCCTTAATTCATTGCAGGATACAGGCGCAGGATTTGGTGGCGACACAAATAAAGTTTGCATTCTCTCAAAAAACGGCAAACAAAAGAATCTGCCTCTGCAAAGCAAAGAAGCGACTGCAGAAGAAATAATAGAATACATAACTCATTGATAAAATATGTTCAGAGTAAAACAAATTTTCCTTTTAATTTTCCTCCTTACCGGTTTTTATACCAGCAATGGCCAGGAATTGAACTGTAAAGTAAGTGTGCGCCACGACCGGATTACGAATGTAGACCAACAGGTTTTTACAGATATGGAACGTGCGATTACTACCTTTCTGAATACCCGCAAATGGACTTCAGACGAATTTGGTGTACAGGAAAAAATCGATTGCATAATCATGTTCAACCTGACGGCTAAGCTGGATGGTGTTCAGGACGGATATGAAGCAACCATGAATATTCAGGCTACACGGCCTGTTTTTAATACCGGTTTCAATACTTCGCTGATTAATTTTATTGACAAAGAAGCCAATTTTAAATTCAACCAATTCAGCCCTCTGGTTTTTGACGACAACAGAGTGAGCAGCAGCGGAGAAGCTATCACCGATAATCTTGCTGCAACACTTGCTTACTACGTTTATATTATTCTTGGTCTTGACTATGATAGTTTTGCAATGAACGGCGGTAACAACTATTTTAAAAAAGCGCAGAATGTGGTCAACAATGCACCTGAAGGAAAAGGTGTCCGCGGATGGAAAGCAGTTGATGGTACCAAAAACAGATATTGGCTGGCCGAACAAATTTTAAATCCGCGTTTCGCAGACTTTCATAAATATTGGTTCACGATGCACCGGCTTGGTTATGACATGTATTATGATAAACCAAATGAAGCAAAACGCAATATCCTCGGAGGTATCAGCACATTGCAAAAGCTAAACAGAGATAATCCGAATGCCATTCTGGTTCAGTTTTTCTTCAATTCGAAAAGTACAGAAATCATGAACCTTTTGGCCGACATGCCCGTTGCCGACCGACAGCAATACATTACCCTACTCTCACAAGCCGATGTCACGAATGCACAGAAATACCAAAATCTCTCCAAGTAAGGTTTACTTTATTTTACTAAGCTGTTTTTTATTTTCGTGCGGGATAAAGGAAGAGAAACCTCCTGTTGATGCAAAAAAAATGCAGGCCATCATGACAGATATTCATCTGGCAGAGGCGTACAGCAGCCTGATAGTAACAGATTCTGTTCAGAAACAAACATCCAATAAAAATATTGACTCGCTCATTTATTTTTATGCCCAAATATTGGCGAAACACAAAACCTCTGTCAGCCAGTTTGAAGAAGCATTGAAATGGTATAGCCTTCATCCGCAATTACTCGATACAGTTTATACCAATATTATGCCGGTATTTGACAGTATGAAAACAAAAAACGAGAAAGCGAAACCTCAATAAAAACACTATAATTTTCAAACAACAAAGCGGATATTCTCCTGAGAATATCCGCTTTGTTGTTTGAGGATCTAACAGGATTATTCTCCTTCTCCGATAGGTTCATTACTAGTTGCCAGTGCCATCCAGTTTGGATTGTCTGAATTGAGTGTTGCATAAACAGGCTTTTCGTTGCGCACAATATCTACGTATTGTGGCAGACGCTCAAAAGGAACAAAGATTGCTCCAACATTGCCTGCTACATTATACACAGGGGTCGGAGGTACAGGACTGGCAGGATGCAGGCCGTAAACTATAAAGCGAGAGCCATCTGCACCATAACAGGCTACATAGCCTTGTATTTGAATAACGACACCAGCCCAGGTAGCAGTGTTTTTGTGTCCTACGTTGAGTACATAATGCTGTACTGCGAATGTTTTTGTTGCCATAATATTTTATTTTATTTGGTTTAGGCAAAGGTATTAGGCCAACAAATAAAGGCAGACGATTTTACACCCATTTTGAGTGGGTGTTTTTCCTGATTTTTATATTGCTATATATGTAGTTTGATAAATGAGAAGAGGTTTTGGACTAACATTAAGATTTGAAACAATAAGCCTAATCCAATTGTTTATAATTCAATATTTTGCAACGAATTATAGCACTAAATAACTGGTATCCCAAAATCTTATATAATGTTATCAATAATCGGGCATCGAAACCGATAGTATATCTTTTGAAGTTGTGAGCAGGATGCTCTGCGATGTGCAATACCTTGTGGCTAATAGCACTAATAAGATGAGTATTCTTTTGGGTTCTGTTGGTTAAAAAATGTGTAATTCTTGCCATTAATCTTTTGTAATATTTGATATTAGTGTCATCGGAGTAATGAGTACTTTTTTGAAAATCTGTGGGAATATTACCAAACTGTACAGTGCATACTTTGATGTTGGCTTCTTTGAGTTCGTATGCCATACATTCCGAAAAACTCTCTATTGCATGTTTAGTAGAATGATAAAAGTTGCCCAAGGGAAGATTGACCAAACCAGCAATAGATGAGATATTGATAAACTGCCCATACTGCTGCCGTTTGAATAGTGGAATAAAAGCACGGCAAACCCTCATTACACCCATCCAATTGATGTCGATAATCTGCTCTATTTTTTTGTCATCAGCCAACTCTACAAAACTTCTGTATCCTCTACCTGCATTATTGATAATGGTGTCAATATGTTGGTGGTCAGCCAATATATCCTTTTTAGCTTTAAGGATACTATCATTAGAACTCACGTCTAACTCATAACATTGCACATTACTCCACCCTTTCATTTCCTCCGCCAGATCAAGACTCAACATGGTAGCAATTACCTGCCATCCGTTTGCGGCAAAATACCTACTCAACTCTTTACCCAAACCCCCAGAAGCTCCTGTAATCAGTACCTTTTTCAAGTTCTATGTTTTTTTAAACTACTGCCAAAGCAAACCGGCTAATAATATGATTAACCAAAAAAGCGCCACTCTTTACATTAAAGAAGAGTGGCGCTGAAAAACTATCATTTTCCTCAGTTTTAGGCTTTCAATACATTTCTACTGATAACGATTTTCTGCACTTCAGAAGTTCCTTCATAAATCTGCGTAATTTTTGCATCGCGCATCAATCGCTCAACGTGGAATTCTTTTACATAACCATATCCACCGTGTACCTGCACCGCTTCATTGGTCACCCATTGAGCGATTTCAGAAGCATAAAGCTTGGCCATTGCAGCAGCTTGCTCATAATCCTGGTGTGTATCTTTTAACCATGCAGCTTTCAGGCAAAGCAAACGTGCACCTTCAATAGCCGTAGCCATATCAGCCAGTTTGAAAGCAATTGCCTGGTGGTTCATAATTTCTTTACCAAAAGCTTTACGCTCTTTAGAATATTTCAATGCAAGCTCATATGCTCCGCTGGCAATACCCAATGCCTGAGAAGCAATACCAATACGGCCGCCGGCCAGTGTTTTCATAGCAAATTTGAAACCAAATCCATCTTCGCCAATACGGTCAGATTTTGGAACTTTTACATCCTGAAACATAATGCTGTGTGTATCACTACCGCGGATACCCATTTTATTTTCTTTAGCGCCTACTACAACACCAGGCGTATTTTTAGGAATAATCAAAGCATTAATGCCCCGATGTCCTTTGTCGATATCAGTTTGTGCAATTACTAAATAATAAGTTGCAGAACTACCATTGGTAATCCAGTTTTTGATACCATTTACCACATAATGGTCACCGGCGTCTATTGCTGTTGTACGCTGAGAAGTAGCGTCAGAACCAGCTTCAGGTTCGCTAAGCAAAAATGCGCCAATCGCTTTGCCGGATGCAATTTCAGTCAGATATTTTTGCTTTTGCTCCTCATTACCATAAGTTTCCAATCCCCAGCAAACAAGCGAATTATTAACGCTCATACACACGGAGGTAGAAGCATCAATTTTTGAAATTTCTTCCATTGCCAATACATAAGATACAGCATCCATACCCGATCCGCCATACTTTGGATCTACCATCATTCCGAGAAAACCAAGTTCGCCAAGCTTTTTTATCTGCTCGGTTGGAAATTTTTGAAGTTCATCGCGCTCTATTACGCCTGGCAAAAGCTCTGTACGGGCAAAATCACGAGCAGCAGCTTGTACGGCCAATTGCTCTTCGGTAAGTTGAAAATTCATAACTTGAAAGAAAGATTTTATTGTGGCGGCGAAAATACACCTTAAAAATAGAAATTGAAATAATTTTTAGTATAACGCAGTCTGGAAATACTAAAAATTCAAAAATTCCTGTTTTCTAAAATTGAGGCGAAAGGATTCCTGATTTTGAAAGACGTTTTCCCGATTTTATAAAGACACGGAAAATGTCTGCACTACTTTTGCGCCAGCTTAAAAACGCGACAATTAAATGAAAAACCAAATACTTTCTGCAGCTGCTTTAGCTGGTTTGATTCTGTCTTTTTCTTCTTGTAAAAAAGAAGACAATCCAAGTTCTATTATAAAAGCATATACAGTACCAACTACTTATAATTTTGCAAATGCAAAATATACACAGTCTACCCAATTGGTAAAAATGGCTGTGGAAATTGACGCCTACCTGAAAAAACCAAATGCAGGAGGTATCACAAGTGTAGTAACAATAGACCAAACTACCTTGAACAATATGTTCAGCAACACGGGTAATCCCTTTACAGATGCAATGTTAAATAGTGCAGGTATCAACATTACTTCCTTTACTTCCGAAGCATCTTTATACAAAGCTTATGCCGATAGTGTTATTCTCTATAATGATGGTGACACTGCCAGCGAAGGTACAGGGGGATATGTAGCGCGTGGCACCAATAAAATAGTAGTTGGTCCGCGAGGTTTGGAATATGGTCAGGCTTTTACAAAAGGTGTAATGGGCGCTATGTTATTTAAAGAAGCAGTAAATATTCTGAATGCTGTTAAATCAATTGATGCTAAAGACACGATAGCTGCCCAGGCTAAATGGGATGCTGCCTTCGGATTGCTTTCTGTACCTGCAGATTATGACCCTGCAAAAACATATACCAGTGCTGATGCCAATCGTCCTTTACTATGGGGTGGCTACCTTGCCGAAAGAGGTAAAGCAATCAGTGCAGGTTCTACTTTGTTCAACGCATTCCTGAAAGGACGTGCGGCAATTGGTGGATATGACAAAACTGTTCTTGACGAACAAATTGATATTATCCTTGCCAAATGGGAGCAATTGGCTGCCGCTGCCGCAATGGAATACGTAACATCCCCAACTACCACTGCAAACGTTGGAAATAAAGGTTCTCAACTACACGCTTTATCTGAAGGTTTTGGCTTTATGGTTGCCTTCAAATATCGTCCGGCAAACAGCAAACTTTCTGCATCAAATTACGAAATTTTAAAAAGCATTCTGAATAAAGATTTTTATGCTTTAATCAAAGACGGTTCTTTTACAGACTTAAAAAATGCACAGAGCATATTAAAGACCACTTATGCTCTTTAATAAACCGCTATAATAACAATTACCCTAAAGCGTTCAACACAAATAGCTGTTGAACGCTTTAGTAATAATAAAAAGCCCCTGTTGACTTAACTTTGCACCGGAAAAATAATTTCAATGAAAAAAATTACCGCTTCATTTATTGCAATGGCACTTTTGCTGACCAGCTTGTTTTCTTGCAGCAAGAATGAAACCAATGACGATATTCCGGCAAATGGTTTTGATAAAGCAGCTATGCTCAGCAGCTATGCCGACAATTTAATTATTCCGGCGTATGAGGCAATGCAACAAAAAATCGCTGCTTTGCAAACAGCTTCGGATGCCTTCATTACCAACCCTAATGCGAGTACACAGGCAGCCGTAAAAACAGCTTACAGCGAAACCAACTTGCAATACATCAGAATTGCAACATTTAACTTCGGTCCTGCTGATAATGCCTTACTGGATAATTACCTTAATTTTTCAGGAGGATTGGATTATAGTTTCACAGCCGATGGCGAATTGACAGGCTTCTCGGTAGATACAAATACTGTTGCCAATAATATCAGTTCAGGCTCTTACAGTCTTGAAATGCTGACGCGAAGTGGTTTTTACAGTCAGGGGTTTCCTGCTCTAAATTATTTATACTTTGGAAATGAGGCCATCACTAAAATGGACAGCAAAAGAGCGAAATACATCAGCGACCTGTTGGCAAGAATGAAAACTTTAATAGACAAAGTCGCCAATGACTGGATCGGTTACCGTTCCTCATTTGTGAGCAATACACAAACCAATTCAGGCAGCCCGATTGCGTATATCGTCAATCAAATGTCTTATCAATTAGACCTTTTGAAAGGACCAAGAATCGGATGGCCTTTGGGCAAACAGTCGAACGGAAAAGTTTTTGAAACCAAGTGCGAAGCCTACTACGCAGGCATTTCAATGGCACTTGCTGTTGAAAATCTGAATAGCATCAAACGTTTGTACACCGGCAATAATATCAGTGGTAAAGGACTTTCAGATTATTTAGTTGCCCTGAATCAATCGACGTTAAATACTGATGTACTGACTCAATTTGATATTGCACTTGCAAAGTTGAAAGCCATTCCCGACCCACTTTCTAATTCACTATTGACACAGCCAACCAAGGTTGATGAAGCCTATAAAGAAATTCAAAAATTAGTGACTCTAATGAAAACCGATGTTGCCTCTGCAACTGCTGTACAAATCAGTTACGCCGACAATGACGGTGACTAATCATCAACCATTTTAATAGTGTTCAAAAGCCTGCAACAAAAACTTAGTTTCGACAAAACGGTATCCATAGCGCCACTCATTACGTTTCGGATTGTTTTTGGACTGTTGATGTTTTTGAGCATTGTACGCTTTTGGTGGAATGGCTGGATTGAGAGTATTTATGTTCAGCCAAAATTTCATTTTACTTATATAGGATTTGAGTGGGTGCAACCTTTGGGAAACATTGGCATGCACCTTCTTTTTTTATCCATTGCGCTATCGGCCTTGATGATTGTCTTTGGACTGTTTTATCGCATCGCCACGATACTCTTCTTTATCAGTTTTACTTATGTGGAGTTGATAGATGTTACCACCTATCTCAATCATTACTACTTCATCAGTTTAGTGGCGTTCCTACTGATATTTTTACCAGCCAACAAAGATTATGCATTGGATATGCGCTTGCATCCTGAGCAAAGAAGATTGACTGTGCCAGCCTGGTGTGTAGGTATTTTAAGATTCCAGATGGCAGTGGTATATGTTTTTGCCGGCATTGCTAAGCTCAATCCTGATTGGCTTTTGGAGGCATTGCCCATGCGTATCTGGTTACCAGGCAAAACGCATTTACCAATAATTGGCTCGCTGATGTACGAGACTTGGGTAGCCTATTTATTCTCTTGGTTTGGTGCCGTTTACGATTTGTTGATTGCCTTCTTTTTACTCAATAAAAAAACAAGGCCTTACGCCTTTGCATTCGTGCTGATTTTTCATATCGCTACAGCTATTTTCTTTCCTGCCATCGGGATGTTCCCTTATGTAATGATTGCCAATAGTTTGATTTTCTTCTCCGCTGAATTTCACCAAAAGTTGCAATCCCATTTGCCATTTTACAATAATCGATTAAAAATTGTAGCGCCAACATCCTTGCCTTACCATTTTCATTTTGCCCCTTTGATGAAAGCTGCATTGTATTTCTATATTGGCTTTCAATTGATTTTTCCTTTTCGCTATTTGCTGTATCCGGGGCATTTATTTTGGCACGAAGAAGGTTTTCGTTTTTCGTGGCGGGTGATGCTGATGGAAAAATCTGGCGCTACCTATTTTACTATAAAAGACAAAAAAACAAAGCAAAGCTTTGAAGTCAATAATCGGGAATTTCTGACTCCCTTGCAAGAAAAGATGATGAGCACCCAACCCGACTTGATTGTCAAATACGCCCATCATCTGGCAAATGAATACAGCAAAAAAGGAATGCAGCAGCCGGGAGTGTATGCCGAAATTTATGTGGCATTGAACGGAAGTCGTTCACGATTATTCATTGATTCCAGCGTAAATTTGGCGGCCGAAAAGGTTGGCCGGCAGCATTACAATTGGGTTTTACCTTACCTCAAAACGAGCAACTAACAGTGACAAAAGCATTACTGACTACAATATTAAGCTTCTTCTTTTTTTGCAGCAGCTTTGCTCAAAAGCAATTTGCTGTGAGCGGCACGATTCGTTTGGGCGAAGAAGCTGCTGATGATGCCAGTATTTTATTACTCCCCGACTCACTTACTAAAACCACCAACGACAATGGTTTTTTTCGCTTCGCAAATTTGAAGCCCGGAAAGTATCAGCTAGTCATTTCCTATATCGGACAAAAAAACGTAGTTAGAAATGTCGAACTCATTGATAAAAACGCCAAACTGGATGTGGACATCGAAGCTAAAAATTCGATTAACCTGAATGCTGTAGAAATTCGAAATAGAAATGAGTCGGCTTCGGGAAAATTGAGTGACGTATCGGGTACAGCTATTTATGCCGGCAAAAAAACGGAAGTCATTTACCTGAAAAATATCAACGCCAATCTAGCCACCAATAACACACGCCAAATCTATGCCCGTATTCCGGGCCTCAACATTTGGGAATACGACAGAGGCGGCCTCCAGCTTGGCATTGGTGGCCGCGGCTTGAGTCCTAATCGTTCTTCAAATTTCAATATTCGTCAAAACGGGTATGATATCAGCGCCGATGCGCTCGGCTATCCCGAAAGTTATTACACACCCTCTTCGGAAGCCATCGACAGAATTGAAATTATTCGCGGCGCAGCCAGTTTGCAATACGGTCCTCAGTTTGGAGGCCTCATCAATTTTGTAATGAAAGAAGGGTCAAGGGAAAAGCCTTTCGAATTCACCTCAAGGCAAACTGCAGGTTCATTTGGTTTCATCAATAGTTTTAATAGTATTGGTGGCACAGTGGCCAAAAAGAAACTGAATTATTATGCCTTCTATCAATTTAAAAAAGGCGATGATTGGCGCCCCAACAGCCATTACGACCAACATAATGCTTATGTGCATCTGGCCTATGATGTAACCAAAAAATTAAAAATTACAGGGCAATACACTTTGATGAAATACCTGGCGCAACAGCCTGGAGGCCTTACAGATGCAGACTTTAATAAAGATGCGTCTCAATCCATTCGGGCACGTAATTGGTTTCGCGTAGATTGGAATTTAATCAGTCTGAATTTTGATTATAAAATCAATGAAAAATCCCGCATCAATTTCCGCAACTACACCCTGCAAGGTGGTCGTAATGCGGTAGGACTTTTGTCTTTCATCAATCGCCCTGACAATGGTGGTAACCGTGATGTCATGACTGACCAATACAGCAATTTCGGGTCGGAACTAAGATATATACGCCAGTACAAATTGATGAATGAATTGCAAAGTACTTTCCTCATTGGTGGTCGCTTGTACAAAGGCCTTACGATGCGTCAGCAAGGTGATGGCACGGATGGCAGCGATGCGAATTTTAATTTCCTCGGAGATACGGCCAATAGTTCCAACTTCCGGTTTCCGGGTACTAACCTGGCGGCATTTGTAGAAAATATTTTCCAAATCAATAAGCGTTGGACCATCACCCCTGGTATTCGTGCCGAGCATATCAATACCAAAGCTGATGGCTATTACTACAAGCAGAATAAATTTATTGCCCCCGATAAAATATTTGAAAGCAAAGAAAGTCCGCGGGCATTTGCATTGTTAGGCATTGGCTCGGCCTACAAAACAAAATGGGGTGGAGAATTCTATGCCAATATTTCGCAGAATTATCGCTCAATAAATTTCAATGACATTCGGGTTGTGAATGAGAATTTCAGAGTAGATGCCAATTTGAAAGACGAGACAGGATACAATGCTGATGCAGGTTTCAGAGGAAATTTTGAAGGATGGTTGTATATTGACGCAAGTGTTTTTTACCTGCGTTACAACGACCGAATTGGTTCTGTATTTTCCCGGGATAGCAACTATATGGCTTACCGTCTGCGTACCAATGTAGCTGACAGTCGCAACATAGGGCTTGAATGCCTGGTGGAAGGTGATATTCTAAAAGCCATCAGCAAAGGCAAGTCTAAATACAAACTCAATCTGTACACCAATTTATCACTTATTGATGCCCGGTATATCAACACCAAAAACACGGCCATAGCTAATAAACTTGTTGAAAATGTACCGCCCATTTTATTCCGCACCGGCACCTCTTTTGGCACAACAAGATTCAATATCACCTATCAGTTTTCTTATCAGGCCAAACAATATTCTGATGCCACAAATACAGAAATCACACCTACGGCTGTAGATGGTGCCATACCGGCTTTTGCGGTGATGGATTTGAGTGTGAGCTACAATTGGCGCCACTTTACTATTTATTCGGGCGTCAATAATCTGGCCAACAAAAAGTACTTTACACGCCGTGCAGATGGCTATCCCGGTCCTGGAATTTTACCTGCTGACAAAAGGAATTTTTACATAACCTTACAGTACAAATTATAGTAAGGATCAATTCCATTTATCCCATACAAAAAAAATCCAGCAAAAATCAATCCATATTTTTATAACATTCTTAAGAACCCTTCGGATTTAGTTAGTTATTTTGTGGATCTTAATACACTTCAATGAAAAAAATACTTTTTCTTTTTTCAATCTCAATGATTGTAAATTGCTTTTGTGCTAACGCACAAAAACTAAAGCCTGGCTTTGACAAGAGAGAATACATTGAACTGCTGAAATTGACAGCCAAACATACCAATCCTGACTTTTTTAAAGATATACCTGCACCGGATAACTTTAAAATGCAATATCGTGCTCCAATAACAGGACTGGATAATGCATGGGAACTTTGGACTGACAAAAACGGAGCAGCTGCTATAAGTGTAAGAGGTACAACCGCCAAACCCGTTAGCTGGCTGGCAAATTTTTATGCCGCGATGGTGCCTGCACAGGGAACAATAAAATTATCATCAACAAGCAATTTTCAATACAAACTCGCAGACAATCCAGGAGCGGCTGTACACGCAGGATGGCTCCTGGCTTTAGCTTCGATGGCACCTGATATTGTCCAACACATTGACTCTTGCTATAAAGCCGGCATAAAAAATATCTACCTGGTCGGGCATAGCCAGGGTGGTGGAATAACCTATTTGCTCACCGCTTACCTATATCAATTGCAAAAACAGAAATTATTGCCTTCAGACATTCGTTTCAAAACCTATTGCAGCGCGGGACCAAAACCGGGCAATCTTTTTTTTGCTTACGATTACGAAGCAATGACACAGGAAGGTTGGGCATTTAACGTAGTAAACACAAGCGATTGGGTTCCTGAAGTACCGCTAAGCGTGCAGACTTCCGACGATTTCAATGAAATAAATCCATTTCGGGATGTAAAAAAAGCCATCAATAAATTAGGGTTTCCAAAAAACATTGCATTGCGTTATGCTTACAACAGGATGGACAAACCAAGCAGAAGAGCCCAACGAAATTATAAAAAATACCTTGGCAATATCATGTCAAAAATGGTACGAAAAAATATGACCGGATGTAAAAAACCGATCTTCTATAACAGCAGCAATTACGTAAGGACAGGTCATTATATTGTGCTGGTCGGGGACGAAGCCTATTTTAAAAAGTACAGTGACGACAAAATGAAAATATTTCAACATCACATGCCGAATGTCTACTATCATCTAGCGATGAGTTACCTGAAATAAAAAATCCGCTTCTGTTAAAGAAGCGGATTTTTTCTGCAGAATATTTCTATCTGATATTTTTGATCTGAGTCTGATAAACCTCCGGCCTGCTTTTATTCACCGGGATACCCAGCGCTTCATAAATATAATCCTGAGCGACTGTCCGCACACTTAATCTGTTGATGGCACCATTCTCTGCACTGGGACAAACCCGGTTGGAGAGAAAAACAAAAACAATTCCATTTGCAGGATCTGCCCAGGCGCAAGTACCTGTGAAACCCTGATGGCCAAATGTATAACCACTGCATCTTTCCCCGCAAGGACCTGCATCATTTCTTTCATTACTGGCTTTGTCGAAACCTAAGCCACGTCGGCTTCCAATAGCATTATAAGCAATAAATTTACTGACAGTAGATTCGTTTAAATACCTTTTCCCATTATAAACACCATTGTTTTGCAGCATAGAAAAAATGGCAGCAACATCATCCGCAGTAGCGAATATCCCGGCGTGCCCGGCTACTCCACCCAGCATAGCGGCACCCTGATCGTGAACATAACCTTTGATCTGCTGGTGTCGGAAAAGCAAATCGTTTTCTGTAGGAGCGATTTGATTGGGAGAGAATTTCTTTAGCGGATTGTAAGCAATATTTTTCAATCCCATTGGTGTATAAAACGTGGATTGAACATAAGCATTCAAAGTTCTGCCGGTAATTTCTTCTACAACTTTCTGTAAAAAATAAAAATCAAGATCGCTATAATTGTACTTCCCAACAATCTCCAAAGGCTGATCCAGGATACGTTTCCAAATGGTGTCTGTATAATCGCTGCGCAAATAAAGATTTCTGGCAACAGGAATATTATAGTCCTCTGATGCCGTTGTATGATAAAGGTCTTTGCTAAGATTTCCGGTAGCAGGTTCAAGCGTTTCTTTATAAAAAGGAATCCAGGTTTTGAGGCCTGCCTGATGCAATAATAAATTCCGGATACTGATATTTTGCTTATCAGTCCCCTGTACCCAGGGCAAATAATCTTTCAGCCTTTTGTTCAAATCAATTTTATGTTCCTCATAAAGTTTCATCACAGCAATTGTGGTACTCAAAACCTTTGTCAGACTGGCCACATCATAAATGGTATTTTTGTCAACCGGTGTTGTTTTTTGATAATCAAAATACCCAAAGGATTCATCATAAACCACTTTCCCGTTTTGCAAGGCCAATACGCGGGCTCCTGGAAAAGCTCTTTCAGCAACACAATTTTTCATGAAAGCATTCAGCTTTTCGATGGCTTGAGGCGCAATTATTCCTGACTGTTTTGGCTTGTCAATTTGCTTCAATTCATAAGGGATAGCCGTCTGGACTATTTGCTTTGAATTACTTTGCATTGAAGTACAGACTGAAACAGGAAGATTGCCGCTTGCAGGAATATTGCCCGAAAGTATTGCTGCTGCGGTCTTTTGGGTTGTGCTGTCATCCTCATACATTATCAATGCTGAAGGTGCATTGCAGAAATTTTTCATCAGATAAGCATTCCCCATATGAACAAGTATGACTTTAGGATGGTTTTGAATTTTTGTCAGGAATTGTAGAAGCTCATCACTCAGTCCATAATTTTTTGCCGGATACAAACTGGTTGAATGAATCGTAATAATATTGACATCAAATTCATTCAATGAAGATTCGACGTCTTCAATTGTTGTATGAGCTGAACCGGAAGGAAGCCAGGTTGTAGCAATACCAGGAATTTCTTTCACCAATTCCCCCTCTAATACAGAGTTGGTAGTGTTCACACCTATGTATTGTACTTTAGTATCCGGAACACGTAAAGCAGAAAGAAGATGATTGTTATCGCGGACAAGTGTACCTGCTGCTTCCGCGACTTTTCTACGTAATGGAATCGTAAATTGATTAAGATCGCTGACCAGGTTTTGCGTCTGAATTGGTTTAAAACGGTTTAATTTATAACGATACTTCGCTGCCAGAATCTTTTTCACTCTTTGTTCAAGATCTTCTTCACTGACCGTACCATCTTCTATTGCAGCTTTTATCTTTTCAATTGCTACAGGCACATCCTGGGAAAAGAGCAAAATATCATTACCGGCAATGAAGGCACGTAAATCAACTTCTCCTGGTTGGAAATACTTGGCAACACCATCCATATTCAGTGCGTCTGTAAAAATTAATCCTTTAAAGCCCAGCTGCTCCTTGAGTAAATTAGTTACGGTGTTTTTCGATAATGTTGTAGGAATATGAGGTTCAGCTTCCAAAGCCGGAACTTCCAAATGTGCTATCATAACACTTTGCGCACCATCTTTTATCAGTTGTTTAAAAGGGTACAGCTCGGTGTTGTGCAAGTCAGTTAAAGATTGATTGATTACCGGTAAATCTTTATGAGAATCCACGTCCGTATTTCCATGACCCGGAAAATGTTTGAGACAAGCCATTACACCATTGTCCTGCAGGCCTTTCATGTAAGCTTTACCCAACAGCGTAACCCAATACTTATGCTCTCCAAATGAACGACTGTTAATAACAGGATTATTGGCGTTATTATTGATATCTATATCCGGCGAAAAGTTAACCTGCACACCCATTCGTTTGCACTGATAAGCGATAGCCATACCCACCTGATACATCAGATTGGTATCTCTGGCAGCCCCTAACATCATTTGCCTCGGAAAGTTAATAACACTATCCAATCGCATGCCCAGTCCCCATTCAGCATCCATTGAGATGAGTAAAGGCACCTGCGCCATTTGCTGGTATTTATTGGTCAGCAAAGCCTGCCTCACCGGCCCTCCCTGCATAAATATCAGTCCTCCTATCTGGTGATTTTCTAACAGTTTTAAAATTGCATCCTGGTTATAATTTTTACCTCCACTGTAGGCAGCAACCATAAACAGCTGACCGATTCTTTCCTCAGGATTCAATTCATTGTAAATACTATCCACCCATTTTGTTCTTGGATTGGTTTTTTCAATTTTATACGAAATCTGGGCAGAAGCAGAAGACGCGCTCAGCAACAAAAATGCTGCACAAAATATTTGCCGGAATGTCATTATTCAAAAATAGGATTATTAAGTTTCTTTTACAATTCGGCTTAGCATTATAAGATACATTTGAAGAGCAAATTGCAGATATGAAACAAAAAATTGTCATTGCCGGCGGAACAGGATTTATCGGGCAATATTTACAAAACAGATTTCTTGAAGATGGATTCGAAGTCGTAATTATTGCCCGCGGGAACAGGTACGTGTCGTGGGATGACACTTCCGGGATCACAAACGCCCTGAGTAATGCATTGATGTTGATTAACCTGGCCGGGAAACCCATCAGTTCAAAATTTACAGAGAAAAACAAAAAGGAACTGATTGAATCCAGGGTAAGTACTACAAAGACTTTAGGTAATGCTATCACTAAATGTACCGCACCATCCCAAATCTGGATTAATGCCAGCGGAGCCCACATTTATGGCACAGACGACCAAAAACCGCACACAGAAAACGATACCGCCGACGCTTATTTTTTTCCTGCAATAATGGCTAAAGAATGGGAAGATGCATTCTTTGCTTTCCAGCTTGAAAAAACAAGGCAAATAGCTTTTCGAATTTCGATTGTTCTGGGTAAAGATGGTGGTGTTCTTGACCCGTTTCTAAAACTGACAAAATTTGGTTTGGGAGGAAAGCAGGGAAATGGTGAGCAGAAATTCAGTTGGATTCATATCGAGGACTTTTACCAGATTATTCAATTTGTCGCAGCAAAAACCGAGATAACCGGAACCATTAATATCTGCAGTCCCAACCCTGCCAGCAATGCTGAATTAATGAAAACACTCAGAAAAGTAATGAAAGTTCAAATCGGACTACCAGCTCCTGCGTTTGCCATAAAAATTGGTGCAGGAATAATGGGAATTGAATCAGACTTAATTTTGAAAAGCCTTTGGGTAATGCCGAAACGCCTGACAGAAGAAGCTTACAGCTTTAAATACCCTGTACTTGAAGCCGCCCTGGAAAATATTATTAATGAATAATTCTAAATAAATTTTTGCTCTTTAGCGGTTTTCAATGCATCTTCTTTTGAATGGACATCAAGTTTCTGATAGATATTCTTGATATGCGATTTAACCGTTTCCAGATCAATAAATAATTCTTCTGCAATTTTCTTCCTGCTTTTCCCTACCGCAATGTGTTCCAATATTTCAGTTTCCCTGCGTGTCAGCGGGGAAGCATCACTTCTTTGAAAACTACTGATGACCATTCTAGCGATATTGGCACTCATTGGGCCTCCGCCTTCCATAACTTCATGAATGGCAGAAATGATTTTTTCAGGAGATGAATTTTTGGTAAGGTATCCCGAAGCGCCTGTACCCAATGCCCTGAAAATATGATTAGCCTGATCGTAAACGGTGAGCATAAGAATATACGTGTCCGGAAGTAACTTTTTCAATTTGGGCAAAGCATCTATTCCGGATATTCCCGGCAATTCAATGTCCAGCAGCAATACATCCGGAAGGTCTGCACCAATGCGCTTCAAAGCATCCTCAACATTACTGAAACTACTTACCACATTGATATTTGGCGTATTTGACAAAAGAAAAACATAGCCTTCTCTTATGGTTTTATCATCTTCAATAAGGCATACTTTTATTATATTCTCTGTGTTCATAATTTTAAATTTTAATTTACAAAGGGTAAATTCAATATAACCTGCGTGCCTACGTTATGTGCACTCAAAATTTCAAATGTTGCTTCTAAACGCAAAGCTCTTGAATACATATTTTTCAACCCATTTCCCTGATGAGCATTCTTCACATCGAAACCTCCTCCATCATCAACGAGCCTGATCTGAATTTCGTTATCATTTAATTTCATCACCTGAAGCAATACATTCTTTGCTCCGGAATATTTCATACAATTATTCAAGGCTTCTTTCCAGATCATTATAAAATTCCTACTTTTATCCAAAGGCATTTTATATTCTTTGAGACGCTCGTCATTTCCTGAAATGGAAAAATCAACTTCGGTTTCCGACAACAATTCCAAGGCCAGATCGCGCACATGATTTAATATTTCAAACAGATTATCATTTGAAGGTTGCAGAGACCAAAGTATGTCGCGGGTGCCCGCATAAAGCTGTTGTGAGTTATCCTGAATCTGTTGTATGATTCGCTCTGCATCAGGGTTTGGTGCTCCTATTTTTGATTTCAAGACGTTGGTCAGCACATTGATTCGGGTCAATTTATTTCCTACCTCATCGTGAAAATCCTCTGCCGTTCTTTCTCGCACCCGACTTTGTTCCTCTTTTCGAAGATTATCTTCACGTTGCTTTCTTTTAGATTTTCTTTTATTGGCAGAATACTGAAGATAAACTCCCAGCAAAACTGCAAGACCAATTATGGAAACTACAAACCAAATGCTTTTGTGAAAAGGGGTTTTGATATGAAATGAATAAACAAGCGAAGTTCCGTTTTGAATTGAATCATTCACCTTACACATCACTTTCAAGGTATAATTACCAGGCTCCAGCCCGGAAAAATTAATTGTATTTTCTTCACTCCATTCCGACCAGTTGGTGCCGGAACCTTCAAGAAAATAGCAATAATAAATCCTGTCTGCCGGACTTAAAGTGATAGCCTGAAATGCAAAACTTAAATTATTATAACGATAAGGCAAATCAAGATTTTCAGGAACAGCATACCAGGGTTTCGTTCCGGAATAATAAACACTGTCAATTTTCTTTCCACCAAAGAGTTTTACTGATTCCAAAACAATACTCACCGGATGCGGGACAGTTGGTTTTGCGGATGAAAAATAACAGGAGACACCTTCTGTGGTACCAAACCAAAGGTGTCCGGCTGAATCAGCGAAAGTTGCGTTGCTGTTACTCTCCATACCGATAATACCGTTCGCTTTTCCAAAAGTTTTGATCGTAAATTTTTGTCCCTCCTTTTTTATCCTGCAAATACCCATACCTGTTCCTGTCCAGATATTACCATCTTTATCTTTGACTAAATTGTAAACAAAATCTGAGCTCAGGCCATTTTTTGAATTAAGAATCTGGGCTGTATTCTTTTTGAGATCAAGAATGACAATACCCATTTCAGATGTTCCGATAAAGAGTTTGCTATCCTGAAAAACCATACACTGTGCAGCGATGCTATCCACAATATTGTTTCTAATCCAGGAGTTTGCCATACCCTGATGGACGAGTAAAAATCCGTTCTGAGTTGATATAAGCAAACTATCGTTTCCAATAGTTGCAAAACAAACCGGGGACGACTCGTTGAGTTTAATGAAACTGGCTTTGCCTTCTTTAATGCAAAGCATATCACGCTTTAACCCAACATACAAAATTCCCTTAGGGTCAAGATACATTGCACTGATGTGATTGATATCCTTTCCAAATTCAGCAGTATTAAATTTTTTCAGTTTACCGTTTACCAGACAATACAAACCGTTACTCCGCGTGCCTATCCAAAGTCCTTTATTATCCTGCCATACAATACCGGTAATAACTTCATGCGTTAATTCAGGCGTAGGAATATTAGTGATGCCATTTTCGAAAGAAAATTTACTGATAAGACCCTGATAACTGGAGAAATATACCGTTCCATTATTATCACCAGAGATGCCGGTCACTTGTTTATTCAACAGTCCAAAACTTTCATCCCAACTAATAAACGGGCCACCTGAATAACGGAAGACACCTTCTCCATCTGAGCTCATCCAGATATTACCTTCCTTATCAGAAATGATTTCATAAATGATATTGTTTGTCAAACCGCTTTTCTGATTAAACCAACTTATATTGTTATCTATCAGGCGATAAGCTCCATTCGTACCTGCAAACCAAAGCTGACCATTCTTCCCCTCTGCCATGCTCAACAAGGGTGCTTGCAAAACCGCTTTCCCATTTATCCTGTAAGGTTCTATTTCCCCATTATTGAGTATAAACAATCCTTTGTTACACAAAGCCCAAACACGTTGCTTACTATCTTCATATATCTTCAATACAACAAGGAAAGAATCTGACGAGCTAACACTATCTTCAAAAAAACGATTTGCTTTATCTAAAGTATATATTGATCCCTTTTCCCCGGCAGCTTTTAGCTTGCCCTGCGTAAAAGAAATTGTTGAAAAAAAGTGCGGAGACTGAATGGAACTGAAATTTTTCTCATCAGCCTTTTTATGAAGAATCTTTCCGTCTTTCAGCAAGAAAATAGTGGAGTGGCCGTCTGTACAAACCTGACTGATACGATTGATTTTATTATTATTTCCATCCAGGAGTTCGGTAAAATTCCTGCCATTAAATTGTTGAAGACCTTTTGCAGTAGCAACCAGGAGATCACCATTCTTTAAAAAATAAATGTCCAGAATAGTGTTTGAATTCAATCCATCGCTAACCGTGTAATTAAACATCTTCTTTCCGTCGTAGCGCGAAAGGCCGCCTAATGTTCCAACCCAAAGATTCCCAAACTTATCCTGTGCAAGACAGGTCGCCTGCGATTGAACCAAACCATTTTCTACCTTAAGATTAAAAAAAGGGAAACGTTGTGCACTACAATACTGCGAGAAGAATATTGCAAAGACAAAAATCAGTAGAAGGGATAATTTTTTCAATCGATAAATTTTCTGTTCTGTGAAATTACAGGCAAACGAACAGATATGCCAGCCAATCAATGAAAATCACCCGTCTTCTGCCCCCTTTTTCTAGGCCAAAATAAACTTATCCACCTCCAGCAGAAAAGCATCTAGTTCTTCGTAGGTATTATAAATGTGAGACGAAATACGCAGGCAATTAATGCCATTCTCAGCAACATATCTTACCACGATATGCTTTTCAGCACATTGTGCCTGAAGCTTCAAAAGGTCTTTGTCTTTAATCCTGAAAGAAATTTGAGCAGCTTTAGAAATACTCTCTATTGGCGTCAGCATTTCAATATCCTTATTCAGTTGCATCAGATTCTCCTGCAGATAATTTGCAAGTGACTTTACTCTTTTTTCTATTAACGGTCTGCCAATTTCTTCCTGAAATTCAATTGCTTTTACAATGCCTTTATATAAGGATGAATTTTGCGTGCCATAATAATAACGATGCCCGTTTTCTGCATAGCCCTTGAATACCTGCGGATTGCTGATTAAATCCCAGCCGGTGTCGACACCTGCACCGCCATAGTAGGCTTGCAGAAAATTTCTTTTATCCTCAGCCACATATAGAAAGCCTGTTCCCTTCGGACCCAACATCCATTTGTGACAACAACCGGAATAAAAATCGCAACCAATATCTTTTAAATCCACAACAATCATGCCCGGAGGATGCGCACCATCCAGAAAACTGAGAATGCCCTTTTTCTTAGCCAAAGCACAGATTTCCTTAACGGGCAAAACCTGACCGATTGTACATGGGATGTGAGGAACACTAATCAGTTTTGTTTTTGGTGTAATGGCTTTAGTAATATTAGTCAATGTTTCCTCGGCTGTTTTTCCCAAAGAAATGACAACCATTTTTACCCCCGACAATTTCCAGCGATTTAACCAGGGACTGGCATGTCCAACATGTTCATTATTGGTTATGATTACTTCATCACCTGCTTTTAATGAAAGACCCCAACACACAATATTGATGCCTTCAGTGACATTATGAGTCAACGTAATTTCGGTTTCTTGCGTATTCAAAAATCTTGATAGTGCACTAAGCACATCGTCTTCTCCGCCCCCATACCGTCCTTGTGTATCCACCGCAAGCATATCATCCTGAACAGCCTTTAAAACAGGATAAGGTGAAACACCTATGGTTCCATTATTTAAAAAAATCTTTTTGTTGCTTAAAGGAAATTGCGCACGTATTCTTTCCCAGTAATGAGATTCCCCCTCCGATTCATCTTGCTCTAATGAAACAGGTTTGGCCGACAGGTCAAAATTACCTAATGCCAACGCTCCGGTAAGCCAGGCTGAATTGAGAAGAAAATTTCTGCGTGAATACATAGGCTCCAAGTTATATAAATTAATAATACAAATACTTAATTCGCCGATTTTCTACCTTAAAAAGTAAGGAAGTAAAAATTGAAACTGTTATTTAGTGGTATATTTGGACTTCATTTTTAAAAAAGCAATCATCTCTTTCTTTTCAATAAAAACAAAAAACATGCTCAAACAAAAAATTTTGACTGCTGCTATTATGGCTATCTCTTTGCCATCATTTGCACAAAAGCCAGCAAATTTCTTTACTACCAAACTGGCGAATGGTTTGGAAATACTGGTAGTGGAAGACAAAACAGTACCCCTTGCAACTGTAGAAATTACTACGAAGAATGGCTCCTACACCGAAAGTCCTGAATTCAACGGACTGAGCCATTTATATGAACATATGTTTTTCAAAGCAAACAAAGATTACCCAAGCCAGGAAGCGTATATGGCGCGTGTGCGCGAATTGGGAATCGTATTTAATGGTACGACTTCAGAAGAACGTGTGAATTACTTCTTTACCTTACCAAAAACGAATCTCGAAAATGGCCTGAAATTTATGAACTCAGCAATTCGTCATCCTTTATTTCTTGCAGAGGAAATGAAAAAGGAAAATGTTGTTGTTGATGGCGAATTTCAACGCAATGAATCGAATCCATTTTTCCCGTTGCTGGATGCTATGAATCATTCGCTCTGGGGGGATTTATACAGCCGTAAAAATGTTATCGGAGACCACGAAATCATCAATACTGCTACACCTGAAAAAATGAATGCCATCAAGGAAAAATATTACTGGCCAAACAATTCGATGTTGATTGTATCCGGTGATGTAAATCATGACGAAGTCTTTGCAAAGGCTAAAGCTTTATTTGCTGATTGGAAATCTTCAGGCTTTGATCCGTTTACCAAATTTCCTGTACCGGAGTTTAAACCTCTGTCCAAAACTGATTATTTCATTACTGAATCACCCATTGCCCAGGTTCCCATTGCAATGATGGCATGGCACGGCCCGGACACCCGAAATGACCGTCCTGCAACGTATGCAGCTGATGTGTTTTCCTTTGTTCTTTCACAAAACTCAAGCAAATTTCAAAAAGAACTGATTGACAACGGTCTTGCTTTGCAAGCAGGCGTCAGCTATCAAACCCAAAAACATGTTGGGCCGATTCAGGTATTTGTTGTACCAAATCCGGCAAACGTTCCTGCATGTATAGAAGCCTTAAAAAAACAAATTGCACAATGGGATGCTGCTGATTATATCACAGACGAACAAATTGAAACAGCAAAACGTCAACTGGAAATCCAATCATTACAACAGTTCGATGTAACCTCACAATTGTCTCATACACTGGCTTACTGGTGGTGCAGTGCGGACCTTCAGTATATGTATGATTATGTCAATAACCTGAAAAAAGTTACCCGTGCCGATCTTCAGAATTATGTTCGCAAATATATAAAGGACAAAAATTACAGCGCCGGCTTACTTTTAAATCCACAGCAAAAAGAGCAATTAAAACCGGATACTTTCTGGAAAAAATAATTGTCAGGAACTAACATTTTTCACTCAAAATATTTTTACAATTATGTTACTCAAAAAAATTGGCGCAGCACTAATATTTTTAGCAATCGCTTTTCCATCTCAAGCCCAAACTACTGAAATGACAGTCAATGGCCTTAAAGTAATTTTCAAACCTTCAACAAAACAAACGGTAAGTGCGGTAATGTTTTTCAAAGGTGGCACTTCCAATTACACCGAAAAACAACAAGGAATAGAAAGCCTGGCACTGGGAGCAACAACTGAATGTGGCACTAAAAAGTACAACAAGGATGCTTTTAAAGACATTGCTGATAAATACAGCATTGGCCTTGGAGGTTCTTCTTCTTATGATTATGGCTATATCAATATGAGTTGCGTCAAACCTTATTTCAAAGAAGGTTGGGATTTATTTGCGCAAGCTATAACCAACCCTGTTTTTGATGCAAAAGAATTGGGTATGCTGCAACAAAAACTGGTGGCTAACCTAAAACAGGAAGAAGGTGATCCGGACACAAAACTCAGCCAAATGGCAATGAGCAATACATTCAAAGGTACCCGTTACGCATTTCGTCCAAGCGGAACTCCTGAATCAATTGCTGCATTTTCGCAAGCAGATGTTGCGAATTATTACAACAGTGTTTTATTGAATAAAAGCCGTATGCTATTGGTCGTTGTTGGTAATATCTCTGCAGAAGAATTAAAATCACAGGTTGAAAAAGCATTTGCCACAATCCCATCTGCTGCAGTTTCACCAATGGGTTTTGGTACCGCCGCAGATTTCCGTATACAGGCCAATACAACTAATATCGAGAACCGCGAACTGGCTACCAATTACATTATGGGCTTTATGGGCGCACCAAACGTCACCGACAAAAGCTTCAATGCTTATCGCCTTGCATTTGACATTCTGAGTGATAAACTTTTTGAAGAAGTGCGCACAAAAAGAAATCTTTCTTATGCACCTTCTGCTTTTGCCAGTGGTGGATTTCAGCCGTATTCAGGCATTTATGTAACGACTACAAAACCTAAAGAAGCGGTAACGGTGATGGTTGATGAAATAAAACGTTTGCGTAATAATGGCTTTACGGCTGTTGAATTGCGTGATGCAAAAAGTCAGTTTGCTACATCCTATTTTATGAAAAATGAATCGAATGGTGCAATTGCAATGGCGCTTGGTATTGCCGAAATCCGTAGCAGCTGGAAAAATGAAGAAACTTTCCTTGACAAAATAAATGCGGTAACATTGGCCGAAATGCAAAGCACATTTGCTGATTACACCAACGGAATCCAATGGAATTATTTAGGAAAAGAAGCTGAGGCTGACAAAGAGGCCTTTGGAAAACTGACGAAGTAATCTCTCTGATAAACGTAAAAAAAACCACGACAAAAATCGTGGTTTTTTTATGCCTTGTTGTTTATCTTACTTATTGTTGGGGTATTCATTAATCCAATGAAAACCTCTTTTTGTCAACTCGTATTCCGGTATGCTATCTTTAATTAAAAGAATCGAAACACTGTCCTTGTTTATGTTGCCCTTGAAAGACAACACATTTGACTTCGGAGTTGCATATTCTAAGAACCCGGAATCTTTATTTCCTTTCCTTCCTGTCAGCGTAACTGATTTACCGGAATCCACAGACTCCATATTATAACGCTGTGAGCTGTTGTCAGAAAATTTTACACACAAATTATATTCCCCTTCAACAATTACTTGCTTCCAGTCCTTTTCATTATTAAGGCTATCTGCATCGGTATGAACCATTGATTTTACAGCATACACACCATACAGTCTTGATTTTGGCGCATTGTCGCCATACAATTTTTCCATTTCCATTACTTCAATTCCCGCTATAATGATAACATGCACTAAAATTGCACCTTTGAAAACGTACTTAAGTACCCTAAGTAATTTCACCTTTAATTCAGGTGCAGGAATTACCGGCAAATTGATTGCTCTTCCGGTAAAAAAGAAAATAAATAAGCGTTTTGCATCCCGCAGTAATAAAAACAAAGTCATTACAACCAACATGGTAGATAAGATTTTTACCGGCACATCATAGCAGTAATTTACAGCCATAACATTTGTTGTAGTCATCAGGGCTATGAGCAAGCCTGCAGTCATTGTCCTCCGGAAAAGCAACAATATACCTGCCATTTCTGCGATGCCCATAAACAAGTTATATCCTTTTGAAAATCCGAGAAAAGCCCAGGCCAAACCCATCGGAGAAGATTCTCCATACGTTTCATTTAACCTATATAGATCCGGAGCTGGAAATTGACATTTAAAGACTTTGACCAAACCATAGTTAATCAGCATGCAGCCTACATAATATCTGATAAATGTGGAGAGCCAGTAATATAGAATATTATAATTAGTACGTCCTCTGTCTGCGAAGGACCAAACAATTGCAGCAACTGTTGAGAACAAAAAGATAGTGAATACAATTACATAATCGTAAGTCGTATCACCACTACCGTTGGTAAAAACGGTTATTTCATATGGCAAATGAAGGATGTGCTTTCCAACCCCAGGAATAAAATAATGTAGTGGCTCTTCGATAAGTGAACTCACAAAATAAAACAAGGGATAAGCTCCATTATTTTCTAAAATAATAAACAGGCAAAAAAACAGAAAAGCAAAACGGAATAAGAACTTTTCTGCAGGATTCCATACAGAAGAATAATTCAGGTTAGGGTCGTTCATCCTTATTTTTATTTCAAAAATAAAGGATTTACTCATATGTTTTAATTGAAAAGGTGCAACAACGTAAAATCCTGCAAAGGCCTGATTCACGTGTGTTGCACCTTAGTAATATTTGCCCGGAGGCAAAACCTTATGGTACTTCTACCACATTTAATATCTCATTGATAATATTTTCACTTGTAATATTTTCTGCTTCTGCCTCGTATGTCAGACCAATACGATGACGTAAAACATCATGACAAATAGCACGGATATCTTCCGGTATAACATAACCACGACGCTTGATGAAGGCATAGGCTTTTGCTGCCAAAGCAAGACTTATACTCGCTCTTGGAGATGCACCATAACTGATTAATGGTTTCAGCTTATTCAGTTTATATTCTTCAGGGAAACGGGTCGCAAATACAATGTCAAGAATATACTGTTCGATTTTCTCGTCCATATACACTTCACGAACCAGTTTGCGTGCTTTCAAAATATCTTCCGGCTGCACAACAGGATTGATTTTAAGATTACCTGCAGGATTCAGATTCTGACGGATTACGTGGCGCTCTTCTTCCTTTTTAGGATATGTAATCACCACTTTCAGCATAAAACGATCCACCTGAGCTTCCGGCAATTCATAGGTTCCCTCCTGCTCAATCGGGTTTTGTGTTGCCAATACCAGGAATGGCTCTGCAAGTGGATAAGTCTGGTCGCTGATTGTCACCTGGCGCTCTTGCATGGCTTCCAGCAAGGCACTTTGCACTTTTGCAGGAGCTCGGTTAATTTCATCTGCCAGAATGAAGTTGGCAAAAATCGGACCTTTACGCACTGCAAATTCGTGGTTCTGCGGATTGTAAACCATTGTACCTAAAATATCAGCCGGCAATAAATCCGGTGTAAACTGGATACGGGCAAATTGTCCGTTAATTGCCGTAGCCAATGACTTAATCGCAAGTGTTTTAGCTAGGCCCGGCACACCTTCCAGCAATACGTGGCCGTTGGCTAGCATACCTATCAAAAGGCGTTCCACCATATGCTTTTGGCCTACTACTGTCTTGTTCAATTCCATCATCAGCAAGTCTATAAAAGCACTGGCCTGATGAATGCGTTCGTTCAGTTCGCGGATGTCTGTTGAAGAAGCTGTTTGCTCCATTGTATGATGTGATTTTAGTTTTTCGGAAGCCAAAAATAATAGCTAGTCCGTAAAAATGAATTTAAAATTTATGTTTTAACTTTTTTTAAAAAAATTATCCGGATTCCTTCACCCGATGATGGTACGCAAGAACGGCTCTGAGTTTCGTGTAAGTAATTTCCGGTGGGAGATTTTCTTTTAGAATGCTGCCGCTCAGGCCATCAAGTTCCTTTATTTTCTTCAGTACCAAAGATAACTCAGAAGGCGTCACAAACTCTGTTACTTCCAATTCTCCTGTTCCTACAAATTGTGTGAGATGTCCTTCAATTGTGCTGATGGCCATACTTCGTGCCGTTGCAATTTCTTCTACCGTTTTACCTTCTTTATACATATCGAAAGTAATAACTTTACTGGCTCCCACATCCTTTTTAGCATTCGCTTCCTTTTCTTCTTCTTTCGTTTGAGAAGCAAAAAATTTCTTTTTATCCTCTGCAATCATATCCAGCAATGAAGCGATATCTGTTCCCGTGTTTAAACCAACAGCAAGCTTTCCGGCTTGATCAATCTGCATTTTTTTTCTTTGCAATTGCAGTACAATAAACCGCAGTTGGGCAATGTACTTTTTGGTTCTAGGTTTTACTTTAAACTCAACAATATGGGCGACAATAACGGTTTCCAATTCTGTAAGCTCTTTCAGGAAATAGGTTGATGCCGCTGTGGTTCTTTCCTGCAGATGCTTATAATCCGGTCGCTGACCGGTGCTGAATACCGATACTAAATGGCGGTTAAATTTCTGAGCCACTGTTTGCAGTTCATTTGCTTTATCACTCCATTTCAGTGCAAGGATTACAGCGTCTGCCTTGTCAGGAATAGCAGATTTTGAAAAGCTCATATAATTTTCTTTATACGCTTCGCAAAGTTTATCCAGATCAAAACTTTCCAATAACTTCCGGGCAGCAAATTCCTTTTGTTCTTCCTGCAACTCTGCTTCCAGATTTTGTTGGGTCTCCATTTGTGCTGTATAGCGAACCACGCGCTCATCTGTCATTACCTGAGAAGGATTGATGCGGGTATGCAGCACCAAACCATCCAGCGATGTAAGCCGGCTGAGCGCAACATACACCTGACCTGGCGCAAAAGATGCGCCTGCGTCCACAATTGCCCTTTCGAAAGTCAGACCCTGACTTTTGTGAATTGTAATTGCCCAAGCCAAACGAATCGGATATTGGGTAAACGAACCCAATTCTTCTTCGTCCACTTCATCATTGTCCTGGTTGTATTTATAATTGATATTTCGCCATGTTTCCTTCTCCAGTTCCATCTCAGTTTTATCATCCAGTTCCACATAAATCTTCCCCATATTGATGCGGGAAATCTTTACAATTTTACCGTTGTAAAACCGACGGTTTTCGCCTTTATCATTTTTGACAAACATCACCTGTGCACCTTCTTTCAGCGGCATCATTTTATCTACCGGAGAAACTTTTTCGCCAAAATCTCCTTTCACTACAGCATCGAAATAATGAATTTTATTGGGAAGCTTTTCCAGTTCCGTTTTATTCACAACATCTGCCTTTGCATTGTGGGAAGTAAGAATAATGTAACCGCCATCTTCAGAAGGTGAAAAATCAGGATGGTAGCGGCGTTCAAGGACTTTCAAATCCTCAGCATCCGCATTATTATTCCGGATGCTATTCAAAACGCTGATAAACTCTGTGTCGCGCTGACGATAGATTTTCTTCAATTCGATATTCACAATTTTAGCTTCCTGCAACACCATAGCATCGAAGAAAAACGGACTTCTGTAATAAGGGCTCATCAATTGCCATTCCTCGCGATTGACAACAGGTGGCAACTGGTACAAATCGCCGATAAAAAGCACCTGTGCCCCGCCAAACGGCACTTCATATTTCATTCTTGTGTGGCGCATCACCAGGTCAATGGCATCCAGCATATCTGCCCGCAACATGGATACTTCGTCTATGATCAGTAATTCCAGTTCCTGAATCAGCTGGCGCTTATTGTGATTGAGGCGGAGATTTTTAAGCAAGGTGTGCTTGTTATTTATCTCCATATTCCCACCACCCCATTCACTCTTATGATCTGCGATATAAGCTCCGAATGGTAATTGAAAAAAAGAGTGCATCGTAACACCACCTGCATTAATTGCGGCCACACCTGTTGGTGCCACCACGGCCATTTTTTTGGGACAATGTTCCCTTATATATTTTAGAAATGTTGTCTTACCTGTACCAGCTTTACCTGTCAGGAAAATAGGTTTGTCCGTCTGGCAAACATACTTTACAGCAAGGTCAAAATCAGTGTTGGTGGTTTCAATAGCAGACATAGCTGCAAGGTAAGAAATTCGATGGTTTCGGAAGATAATGAAAGAAAAATACTTGACGAAAAAGTTTATTTATTTACATTTTTAATTTATTTCATTTAAATAAGATTGATACTTCATTACTTATTTATTGAAATGCAAATCACGACTATTTTTCAATCTCAAATTTAATCTCAAGCTTAAATGCAAACTCATTAGTAGGCGCAATAATAATTAACTGGCAATCCTGACCACCACGTAGCCCACCACAATGAGCAGCAGAACAATCACAACTGCAATCCAGCCCCAGTAATCTTCTGAAAACTTGTTTTTCCTTTTTGGATTGTTGCGCAAAATCTCGGTGTGCAGTTTCCGGTGCAATTCCGCTACGCTGCGTTTTGTTTCGGCAGGATGCATCATTTTGAGCCCTTCGATCGCATCTGATTCTGCACTTTCCTCACTCATCAATTCTTCCACCACTCTCAGTTCTTCAGGACTCAGTTTTCCTTCCATATAAGCCATCAGCTGCTCGTCGGTAAGGATAGATTTTTCCTGACCGTCTTGCTCTGAATGATGAATGTCGTTATACTGGCTCATTGGATATCGGGGTTCATTTTTTGTAAAGCAATTTTCAGATTGCGTTTACCATTCTGCACATAGCTTTTTACTTTTTCGAAGCTAAAGTTAGTGTGTTCCATTATTTCTTTATAGCTCCGTTCTTCAATATAAAATAAGCGGATACAAATTTGTTGCTCGGCATTAAGACTGTCAATTGCCTGGTGCATATTCCGGCGCATCAGCTCATCGCTCATCAGCTCCTCATGTGTTTTACTTTCCGTTGCGACAAGATGGTTCAAAGCTTCTTCGGGTGCGTAATAGTTGCTGCTGCGCAAAACACCAAAGCAATAATTGCGCATCAAAATATACAACCAGCCTTTAAAATTCTGAACCGGTTCCGATGGAAAATTGGTAATTGTTTTGATAAAAACCTGTTGCACCGCATCCTGCGCCTGCACTTTGTCTTTGAGATATTTCATTGCAATACCCAACAACAATAAGGTATGTCTTTCCAGCAGCAAACCCAACCATTGGTTGTCGCCCGATTGCTGATACAGCATTATCAGCTCTTCGTCGCTTTTGCTTTTTAAATCCTGTACAGACAAAAGAAAATGTTTGTTTGATATGGTAGACGCAGAAACGAAAGAATTTCCACAAAAATTTACTCGTTATTATGTTTAGACAAAGGCATATTGATGGTAAACGTACTTCCCTTACCCAAAACGCTATCCAGTTTAATATAACCGTTTTGTGCCTCAACCATTGTTTTTACATAGCTCAGCCCAAGTCCGAAACCCTTTACATTATGCAGGTTGCCGGTATGAGCACGATAGAATTTTTCAAAAGCACGACTGGCCGTTTCGCGGTTCATACCGATACCATTATCCTTAATTTTTATCGCGAGCATCCCATTGTTCACCTGTGTCGTAATATGAATGATGGGCGCTCCTTTAGAATATTTAATCGCATTATCCAGCAGGTTGAAAATGATATTGGAAAAGTGCATTTCATCAACATCAATAAACGATTTGTTGGCCATCAGATTCAAATGCAATTCGCCTTCTTTTTCCTGTATTTGCAGGGAGAGATTTTTCGCTACTTTATCAATTGCTGCGTGCGCATCCAGGCTTTGGATACTGAGGTTAAGATCTTCCTGTTTTTCCAGTTTGGCCGCCTGAAGTATCGTTTCGACCTGCTTATGCATCCGCTTGTTCTCTTCTTTAATCATTCCACTGTAATACTTTATTTTGTCGGTATCGTGGATAACCTTTTCATTATTCAATGCATCTACGGCCAGCGAAATGGTAGCCAAAGGCGTTTTCAATTCGTGCGTCATATTATTAATGAAATCCGATTTGATTTCAGAAATATTTTTCTGGCGCAACATCGTTCTGATGGTTAATGCAAAAGCTGAAATAATAATAATAGTGAATAGAATTGAGGCAATAATCATGGACGCCATCTGGCGCATAATATAATTTTGTGGCTCTTTCACATACAGATAAAAGACTTCCGATTGCAGGCTTTCCTGTGGTGTAAAAGGAAGAGATAAACTTTCAGCCAGCATTGAGCTATTAAAGCCCGGACTGATACAAATAGGATTGTGAAAAATATTCAAGGCACAAAATTCGAATGGCTGTTTGATGCCGTGATTTTTCATCGCCTGAACGATAATCATATTCATTTCGTCTGGTGGTATGGCCTGGGCGGTAAATCTGTTGGTCAAAAAACGTTCTTTGACTTCATCATCAAATTGTGCAGGATTATAACCTTGTGCATTGATAAAAGAATTGTGCGCAATCTGCCGGATCTCGATTAGTGTTTTACCCAGATCATTCATGTATTCCTCTTTCTTTACATGCAAAGCATTTTTAATCCAGGACATCTGAATATATAAAATACCCAATACGGAAAAGGTGATCAGGAATATTATAAGTGGATAGACTCTTTTCATCGATCCACGAAGATAAGTTGTAGACATGGTGGAAATATCGCTTTAACGCAAATTTTTGATGTGATGAAAATAGGAATTCCAAATGATAAAGCTGAAAAAAAAGCCTCCTCCTTTTTTAAATGGAAGAGGACTTTATAAAGAAAAGCAGTTATTACAACGCTTTCAGAATTTCATAAAAACGATGACAATCTTCAAAATTATTGTACATCGGCACAGGTGCAATCCTGATTACATTCGGTTCGCGCCAATCTGCTATGACGCCATTTGCGGTAAGTGCATCAAAAACTTCTCGGCCTTTTTCGTGAAACAGCATAGACAATTGTGCTCCTCTTCTGTTTGGATCTTTTGGCGTAATAATAGTAAAGGACAAATGAGTCAATTGGTTCAGCAAATATTCCATGTAAGCCGTCATCCGAAGGCTTTTCTCACGAAGCGCAGGCATAGTTGCTTTTTGAAATAAATCCAGTGAAGCGCGGTGGGCAACCATATTAAACACTGGCGCATTGCTCATCTGCCAGCTTGCTGCACCCCTTTGCGGAGCAAAACCTTTTTGCATTTTAAAGCGGGTTTTTTCATCATTTCCCCACCAGCCTGCCAGGCGGAATGTATCCGGATTATCGCCATGGCGCTCGTGAACAAATGCTCCTCCAACACCACCAGGTCCCGAATTCAAATACTTGTAAGAACACCAGCAGGCAAAATCCACATCCCAATCGTGCAATTGCATAGGAATATTACCAACGGCATGGGCCAAATCGAAACCACAATAAGCACCAGCATAATGAGCGGCGGTGGTAATAGCTTTCATATCAAATAACTGGCCGGTGTAGTAATTAACGCCACCAAATAATACGACTGCCAATGAATCTCCGGCAGTTTTAATAGCCGCAATAATATCTTCTTCTTCTATAATATGAGCCCCTTCTCTAGGACTGATTTCAATAATGGCATCCATAGGGTCGTATCCATACATCTGCACTTGCGTTTCTATTGCATATTGATCACTGGGGAAAGCTCCGGCTTCCATGATTATTTTATATCGGCCATCTTTAGGGCGATAAAAAGACATTAGCAGCAAATGAAGGTTCACCGTAAGCGTATTCATGGCCACGACCTCATCCTTTTTTGCGCCGACAATCTGTGCCAGGTTTTCAGAAAATTGCTGATGATAGGAAAACCAGGGACTGCGTGCATTAAAATGACCTTCAACACCATATTTTGCCCAATCGGCCAGTTCGGCATCCATCAGATACTGCACTGCACTGGATTGCAATCCAAGAGAATTACCACAGAAATAAACCGTATTCTTATCATTATGTTGCGGAAATAAAAACCGTTCACGAAACGGATGTAAAATATCAAGCTGATCCTGGGTGTGGGCAAATTCTAAACTTGTATCGAAGACCTTTTGCATCGGGGAAATTTTCTTTAATTGGCGCAAAAGTACTTCACGGCAACATAAAAAGAAAGATTAATACCCTTGCGATTTTGTTTGAATATTAGTTTTTCTGCTATTTCATAAAAAATATCTTACTTTAGTAATGAAAACCCATAGTTTATTTGAAAATTCCTGTTTTCAAAACCGCAATGCCATGAAGATTTTTACCTATAGAATTGTTGTTGTTTTCTTCCTTCTCTTTTGTACCGAAGCAACTTTTGGCCAAACTGCTGATTTTACTGCCGACAAAGTGGCTGGTTGCAGTCCATTGGTGGTTACTTTTACAGATAAAAGTTCGGGGACAATAACCAATTGGAGCTGGGATTTTGGCGATTTTTCCTATTCTTCTTTACCCAACCCCTCCAAATCTTTTGATAATCCGGGAACGTACACTGTAAAACTTACTGTCCGGAACGGAGGCGGAACACCCAGTACGAAATCTTTAAGCATTGTCATTTATCCCAGTCCCAAAGTCAGTTTTACGGCAAGTCCTGTAAAAGGATGCCCTTGTTCAAACATTACATTTACCAATACATCTGTCGCTAATGCTCCCGGTGCTTACACTACGCTGTGGTCGTTTGGAGATGGTTATACTGCCACAACAAACAACACCAGCCATACTTATTGCGTAAGCGGAAAATACAATGTGGCTTTACAGGTAAAAAACAGTATTGGTTGCATTACAGCAAAGCTGGATACATCGACAGTTGAGATTTTTGAGAAACCGGAAACTGATTTTAGTGCAACAAAAATAAATTTGTGTAAAGTGCCCGATTCTACACAGTTTAATTCCTCAACAACAAAAGGTAAAGCACCCTATACTTATAGTTGGGAATTTGGTGATGCAGGTACATCAACCCTGGCAAACCCAAGCCATATCTACTTATCAGCCGGCAGCTATACTGTACGTTTGGTTATCACAGATGCCAATGGTTGCAAGGACACCATGGAGAAATTCAATTATATTAAGGCGGTGCCGATGAATTCTACTTTTGCTGTTCCATCCAGTATTTGTGCAGGCGTAGGCATGGTTCGTTTTGATAATACCTCAACACCCACACCTGTGGGAACAAAATGGTTTTGGAGTGATGGAGGAGGATATGCAGGCCTTACCGCACAAAGAGATTTCTGGAAAGGAGGAACCTATACTATTACTATGATTGATTCTTTTGGCCCCGGATGCAAGGATACAGCTGTCAATACCTACACTGTTCATCCAAAACCAAAACCTAATTTTTCTTATTGGCCTGTTTACCCTTGCCCGGCACCGGTTGATATTCATTTTACCAACAAAACCAGCGGAGCTGATAGCTTCCTGTGGATTTTCGGAGACGGAACAACATCTAAACTGAAAGACCCACTCCATACTTACACACATGACAGTGTCTTTACAATTTATATGATTGCCAAAACGGCCTTTGGTTGCCTGGATACTTTCAGAGTAAGGGATACGACAAAAGATTTTCCACTGGGCTACCCTAAAAAATTCTACGACAGTTCTAACTCTCCGGTCATAGTCAGGGTGTTTGATGCCTATATGGCTCCCGAAACGGATAAAAATTTTGGTTGTATTCCGCTTAGTGTAAAATTCAAAACAGGTCTACGAACTAATACGCATTTACCCTCTGTAGTTGACACCACAAAACCTAAAGCTTTATGTGGACCGATTGAAGGGTATTCCCTTCCTTACTGGTATTGCAGTATGATTCCTTCTTTTCCGGATCCCTATCCTGATGAACATTTCGATCCTCTTTATCCAGCTGTAGTACCAGGATATGTTTATCCCTACCCTATCCGCACCTATCATTGGGACTTTGGTGATGGGGGCACTTCAACATCGGATACACCTACACATGTTTACCTTACGGAAGGTCGGTTTAAAGTAACAATTACTGTACATACTGACAGTTGCACTTTTATAGATTCCGTTTTTGTGGAAGCAGGATTCAAACCGACAATAAACTTCTCCTTTTTCCCTGATACCATATGTAAAAATGACTATGTTTTTGCTACCAATCTTTCTACCGGAGGTTTAAAATACGTGTGGGATTGGAGTGATGGTTTTACCACAGAAGACACTTCAAAAAATGTAAGTCATCAATATAAAGTTTCCGGTGAACGAAGAATATACTTGTGGGGATACCGCTATGGTTGTGCAGATTCCATGTCAAAATTATTGGTAATTAACCCTCCATCTTCATCCTTTGGCATGCGTTATTCCTGCGACACGCCATTTAAGGTAGCATTTCTGGATTCTTCTTACCGGGCTACCTCCACTTTCTGGGAATTTGGAGATGGCGCTACTTCAACGTTAAGGAACCCTATCCATACTTATTCAGACACGGGAGTTTACACAGTCAGGCTAACCACCACAAATGATTCTTTTTCCTGCGTCGATACGACTTCGAGAACGATTTATATTTTTAATACACAACCAAGGTTTACAGCCCTGGATACCACAGTATGCCTGGGTGATACGGTATTTCTTACCCATCCGGTTTACAATTATATTACTGGTTACGCTTTCGGCTCAGGTTCTTTATTAGATACGGTCTATTTTGATCCAACGAGGCAAATTTATTATGTCCTTTATCAAGACACCGGCAGATATTCAGTCACGCTCTATTCCAGAGATATCCATAAATGCGACAAGGCTTTTACCAGAAACAATTATATTACTGTTGCCAAACCATGGATGAAGGTGAAAGCCAGCCCGGTGATTTCGTGTGCGCCAGCCACTATTAATTTTACAGATAACAGTACGAATACTTCTACTGTCAGGAATATCAGCAGAACCTGGTATTGGGGCGACGCAACTTTCAAAACAGACACAGCCGTAAATGCAACAAAACTGTACCCTATTCCGGGAAAATATACCGTTAAAGTCGTCACCACTGATAATTTTGGCTGTAAAGACTCTATCGATATTGACGTTGAATCGCGCAAACCGGTTGCTGATTTTGGTGCTGCCCTTGACACTTTTACATGCCTATATAAACCGGTAAAGTTTGTCAGTCTTTCCGGTGGTGAAGGCCTCACCTACAAATGGTATTTTGGCGATGGAGCAACCTCCACATTGCCCGACCCGGAACATGCTTATTCTACCATTGGTTCTTTTGATGTGAAACTCGTAGTCACTGATGAAACGGGTTGTAAAGATTCTATTACCAAAATTGCGTTCGTCAAAACCGTAAAACCTAAAGCATCTTTCACCATGAGTGATTCTGTCGCTTTGTGTCCGCCACTGTTCGTCACTTTCACTAATACCTCTACCGGTGCAGTACGCTACACCTGGGATTTTGATGAGGGATATGCAGCCATTCCTTCGCCGGTAGCACCGTTTATCGACTCTGGTGTGTATATCATTTCTATGGTCGCTTACGATAAATATGGCTGTACGGATACGGCTTACAGCCGTGTAAGGGTGCTTGGCTATGATGGTGCGCTTAAATATACACCGCTCAGTGGTTGCGCCCCGCTTACCGTTTCCTTCGAAGCTGACCTCGTTAAGGCTAATGTGATGGTCTGGGATTTTGCCGATGGGGTCACCGAAAGTGCTGTTGGAAAACTCACCACCTCACATACCTACAACGAACCCGGCTCTTACATCCCGCGCCTTATTCTTGGTGATGGTATGGGATGCTCCACCTCCAGCAGAGGGCTCGATACCATCCGCGTCGATGCTGCTGTTGCTGTCGTTAAGATGACACCAACCTGCATCAATACACCCATTACTTTCACCGATTCTTCCTACAGCTATTTCTCCGCTTATGCTTCTTCAGAATGGATTTTTGAAGACGCTACAACAGCCTCAGGAAAAACAACCAAGCGTACTTACAGTAAAGAAGGGACTTATACCATCACACTTATTACCACCAATACAAACGGTTGTAAAGACACCATTCAGAAAACCTTTACCGTTTTCGGACTCCCTGTTATCAAAGCAAAAGACACTGTCATTTGCCTCAACGATCAGGCAACCCTCAGTGCAAGCGGTGGTGTTTCTTACTACTGGAACCCTGCGCCAACACTTAGCTGCAGCGATTGCAACAATCCTGTTACTTCCACTAAAGTGCCGGTTAAATATATTGTGACCGGTACGGACGAAAGAGGCTGCACCAACAAGGATACACTCGATGTGGGTATCAAAATAAAAACTACGCTCCTGCACACGGCTGATACCGAAATCTGTGAGCGTGACCCTATTCAGCTGCTCGCTTCCGGTGCGCACAACTATTACTGGTCGCCCGCTACCTTCCTCTCTGCAGACAATATCCCGAATCCTGTGGCAACAATGGACAGCACGATTATTTATCGTGTCATCGGTACGGAAGGTTCCTGTATCCCGGACACGGCAATGATAAAAGTAACAGTACATCCGCTGCCCGAAGTAGACGCCGGTGCGGACCAGAAAGTATTAGCAGGAACGGAAGTTCAGCTCAGCGGAAACGGAAAATATATCAAAGATTATCTGTGGTCGCCTGCGGCAACACTAAGCTGCGCCAGCTGTCAGAATCCTGTGGCCAAACCGCTGACTACTACTATCTACACACTCAAAGGAACAAGCGATTTTGGCTGTTCTGATTCTGACAAAGTGCAGATTACGATCTTCTGCGACCAGAGCCAGCTCTACATACCAAACACTTTCACGCCAAACGGTGATGGTCTCAACGACTACTTCTACCCTCAGGGTAAAGGTGTCGGAAAAATCAAAGCGTTCACCATCTTCAACCGATGGGGACAAAAGGTGTTTGAAAAAACAGCTTTCGATGCCAATACCAAAGAACAGGGATGGGATGGTACTTTCAATGGTGATGCCCTCAGCCCCGACACATTTGTCTACACACTCGAAGCAACCTGCGATAACGGTGAAATCGTGTTCATCAAAGGGGATGTTACTATTATTAAATAATCAATTGATATAGACTGAAAAATAAGTTTGCCACCAAAACTACACATGAAAAAATATCATGTGTAATAAAATAAATATGTCAATTATCGCTATTTGCGCGAAACACCCTTTAATTATTTAACATTTTTTTACTACCTTGCTATAGAAAACCCTATTAATAGTAATATATGGGAGTATTATGCCCCATCTTCAATAAACTGAAGTCTATGAAAAACTCTACAAAAAAGCTCTTTCTGTTTTTTGCCCTATTCCTTTCTACAATTGCCGGTTTTGCGCAAACGGCAGACTTTTCTATGGATCCTGCAACCGGATGCAATCCTTTGGTTGTTTCTTTTAAAGATAAAAGTACAGGTTCGATTGCATCGTATTATTGGGAGTTCGGCAATACAATTACCTCAACATTACCAAATCCATCCACAACTTATCTGGCAGCAGGCACTTATACTGTAAAACTTACGGTAAAAAGCAGCTCCGGAACAACCAGTATTAAAACAGCAACAGTTATTGTCTATCCAAGTCCAACAGTATCTTATACAGCAACGCCGACAAAAGCTTGTCCCTGCGACTTAGTTACCTTCACTAATACATCTGTTCCCAATGCACCCGGAGCATATACATCCATTTGGTCTTTTGGTGATGGAAATACAGCAATAACAAACAATACCACACACGTATATTGCACTCCCGGAAGCTATAATATCGCTTTAAAAGTCACAAACAGTGCGGGATGTGTGACCACAAAGCTGGATACAGCAAAAATATTTGTAAACGCAAAACCTGAGGTAGATTTCACTGCCACAAAAGTCAGCCTTTGCAGAGTACCTGATACCACCTATTTTACGAGTACCCCAACAGGTGGTAAAGCTCCTTATACCTTTTCCTGGGATTTTGGTGATGGCATAGGCTCTTCTACAGCCTCCAGCCCAAGATATATCTATACAGCTGTCGGATCTTATACAGTTCGTCTGATTATTACCGACGCAAATGGATGTAAAGATACCATGACGAAAGTCGGCTATATCAATGTTGCACTAATGAATTCAAACTTTAAGGTACCGGCAAATTCCTGCCCCGGCACCAGTTTGATAATGTTTGAAAATTCTTCAACTCCTACACCCAAAACAACAATCTGGGGATGGAGCGATGGAGGAACATCAACAGGATTAAATCCTCAGCGCTATTTTTGGAAAGGTGGCACTTACACCATTACGATGATCGATTCTTTTGGTCCGGGTTGTAAGGATACTGCGATTAAAAATTATATAGTTTATCCAAAACCAAAGCCAAATTTTTCTTATACTCCTATTTACCCATGTCCTGCGCCTGCGACTATTACATTTAATAATCTGAGTAAAATCTCAGATAGTTTTCTATGGGTTTTCGGGGATGGCACAACATCAAAACTAAAAGACCCTGTACACACCTATACAAAAGATAGCATTTATACAGTATGGCTTGTTGCCAAAACAAGTTTTGGTTGTCTTGACACTTTCAGGGTAAGAGATACGATGAAAGATTTCCCGCTGGGATATCCGGTAAAAAGAGGCAGTACATTTGCTTTGCCTACTTATGATAGCGCTAACAGTCCGATTATTATCCGTGTGCATAAGGGTGATGTTGATATTGCAATAGACTCTGCAGGAGGATGTTTACCGTTTGTGATAACACCTGTTGCTACGATGTGCGGCAGGTCACTTTTACCCGCAGCCGACGATCCCGTCTTTCCTTGCCCGGTACCTTCCGGATATACCTATCCACCATATTGGGTATGCGGGTTTGATGGACACCCCACAGATAAGTATGCTGATGATTTTGCTGATCCTTATATATTAGCAACCAAAACAAGTTGTGGAAGCAACCCTCATCCCTATCCGATTAAAAATTATTACTGGGACTTTGGTGACGGCTTTACAACTACAGTTGACAGCCCGACCCATACCTATTATACCGAAGGTTCTTGGTGGGTAAAAGTAACTGTTGAAACACACAACGGTTGTACTTATAAAGATTCAGTTTTTGTGACAGCAGGGAATAAACCATTGGCAGATTTCACAGCCGCACCCAGAGATATTTGTATTCACGACTCAGTATACTTTGTCAACAAGTCCTCCGGATCTACTGTTTATGTATTCACCTTCGGTGATGGAGAAACTTTGACAACAGCAGATTCGACATATAAATTTAAACATCGTTTCGACCATTCTGATACGTTTACGACAGTTCTTGTTGCCAATCGATTAGGATGTCTGGATACAATGGGCATCGATATTATAGTACATCCTCCTGAGGCAAGAGAAAAAATAAAATACTTCTGTAATGCTCCTTTCGATGTAGAGTTTACAGACACTTCTATAGGAGCAACGTCACTACTCTGGAGATTTGGGGATGGTGGTACATCTACTGCCAAAACAGTCAAACACACTTATGCGGCTGAAGGGAAGTACAGGATGTGGCATATTGTGTATAACAGTACGTTTAATTGTGCCGACTCTATTGCTTATGATATTGATATATTCCTCCCCAAACCCTGGTTTTATACGCCTGACACCACCAAGTGTATCGGAGATTCAATAACGTTTTTCGACTCGTCCAGATATTATTTTACGAATTGGGAATGGTATACTGCCTCTTATTTCCAAAGGGATACACCTAATCATTTTCATGTAAAAGGACGCCCTGATGGCGGGTTTGGCTATACAGATACCGGAAGATATGACGTTATGTACATAGGTCTTGATATACACGGTTGCAGGGACACCTTTACCAGAAAAAAATACATACTGGTTTCAAAACCCCAAATGAAAGTTGTGGCCAGTCCATTGATAGCCTGCGCACCCTCAATTATTGATTTTACTGATAGTAGTTCCAACGTATACGGAGCTTTTAATGTCAGCCGAAAATGGATGTGGGGAGACGCGACCAGCAGTTCCGATACCGCCGCCATTAAAGCAAAACATGGCTATACAACACCAGGTACTTATAATGTAAAAGTCATTACTACTGATAATATCGGGTGCAAGGACTCAATGACTATTTCTATAGAAGCCAGAAGACCCGTCGCAGATTTTGTTGCGGTGCTTGATACATTCACCTGCTTGTACCGGCTGAATAAATTTGGCAGCAGATCTTCCGGAGCTGGCCTCACCTACAAATGGTATTTTGGCGATGGAGCAACCTCCACATTGCCCGACCCGGAACATGCTTATTCTACCATTGGTTCTTTTGATGTGAAACTCGTAGTCACTGATGAAACGGGTTGTAAAGATTCTATTACCAAAATTGCGTTCGTCAAAACCGTAAAACCTAAAGCATCTTTCACCATGAGTGATTCTGTCGCTTTGTGTCCGCCACTGTTCGTCACTTTCACTAATACCTCTACCGGTGCAGTACGCTACACCTGGGATTTTGATGAGGGATATGCAGCCATTCCTTCGCCGGTAGCACCGTTTATCGACTCTGGTGTGTATATCATTTCTATGGTCGCTTACGATAAATATGGCTGTACGGATACGGCTTACAGCCGTGTAAGGGTGCTTGGCTATGATGGTGCGCTTAAATATACACCGCTCAGTGGTTGCGCCCCGCTTACCGTTTCCTTCGAAGCTGACCTCGTTAAGGCTAATGTGATGGTCTGGGATTTTGCCGATGGGGTCACCGAAAGTGCTGTTGGAAAACTCACCACCTCACATACCTACAACGAACCCGGCTCTTACATCCCGCGCCTTATTCTTGGTGATGGTATGGGATGCTCCACCTCCAGCAGAGGGCTCGATACCATCCGCGTCGATGCTGCTGTTGCTGTCGTTAAGATGACACCAACCTGCATCAATACACCCATTACTTTCACCGATTCTTCCTACAGCTATTTCTCCGCTTATGCTTCTTCAGAATGGATTTTTGAAGACGCTACAACAGCCTCAGGAAAAACAACCAAGCGTACTTACAGTAAAGAAGGGACTTATACCATCACACTTATTACCACCAATACAAACGGTTGTAAAGACACCATTCAGAAAACCTTTACCGTTTTCGGACTCCCTGTTATCAAAGCAAAAGACACTGTCATTTGCCTCAACGATCAGGCAACCCTCAGTGCAAGCGGTGGTGTTTCTTACTACTGGAACCCTGCGCCAACACTTAGCTGCAGCGATTGCAACAATCCTGTTACTTCCACTAAAGTGCCGGTTAAATATATTGTGACCGGTACGGACGAAAGAGGCTGCACCAACAAGGATACACTCGATGTGGGTATCAAAATAAAAACTACGCTCCTGCACACGGCTGATACCGAAATCTGTGAGCGTGACCCTATTCAGCTGCTCGCTTCCGGTGCGCACAACTATTACTGGTCGCCCGCTACCTTCCTCTCTGCAGACAATATCCCGAATCCTGTGGCAACAATGGACAGCACGATTATTTATCGTGTCATCGGTACGGAAGGTTCCTGTATCCCGGACACGGCAATGATAAAAGTAACAGTACATCCGCTGCCCGAAGTAGACGCCGGTGCGGACCAGAAAGTATTAGCAGGAACGGAAGTTCAGCTCAGCGGAAACGGAAAATATATCAAAGATTATCTGTGGTCGCCTGCGGCAACACTAAGCTGCGCCAGCTGTCAGAATCCTGTGGCCAAACCGCTGACTACTACTATCTACACACTCAAAGGAACAAGCGATTTTGGCTGTTCTGATTCTGACAAAGTGCAGATTACGATCTTCTGCGACCAGAGCCAGCTCTACATACCAAACACTTTCACGCCAAACGGTGATGGTCTCAACGACTACTTCTACCCTCAGGGTAAAGGTGTCGGAAAAATCAAAGCGTTCACCATCTTCAACCGATGGGGACAAAAGGTGTTTGAAAAAACAGCTTTCGATGCCAATACCAAAGAACAGGGATGGGATGGTACTTTCAATGGTGATGCCCTCAGCCCCGACACATTTGTCTACACACTCGAAGCAACCTGCGATAACGGTGAAATCGTGTTCATCAAAGGGGATGTTACTATTATTAAATAACCGCTAAAAGAGAAAAAGATGAAAAGGTTTTTAAAAAAACAACTGATAGCTATAGCGGCTTTAACAGGACTTGCCGCACAAAAAGCACGAGCACAGGATATACATTTTTCCCAGTTCTATGAAACAAGCATCCTGCGTAATCCTGCATTGACGGGCATCTATAATGGTGATTATCGATTTGGGATTATGTACAAGAATCAGTGGAGCAGTATCAGCGCCCCGTTTCAGACAGCAATGGCTACCGTAGAAATGAAAAAACAAATTGGCTCATCGCAGGATTTCATTGGCTTTGGTGTAATGGGTTTTTATGATCGCACAGGAAGTATCAATCTGACAACAATTTCCGGAAATATTGCGGTTTCGTACAATAAAAATCTGAATGAGGAGCATGGAACATTTGTTTCTATTGGCCTGATGGGCGGTTACCTGCAAAGAAACTTTGATCCCAGCAAAATAACGTTGGGGAATCAATATACTCCTGGTATTGGCTACGATCCGACCATCGCTTCCGGCGAAAAATTCCCCAATCCTAAAGTAGGTCAAATGGATATTGGTTTGGGGTTAAACTACACTTCGAACACCGGCGCTGATAATAAAACAAATTACTCTGTGGGATTAGCGGCATATCATCTTACAAAACCTGAAAGCAATTTTTACGGAGATATTACAGGTGTGCGTCAGGATATGAGATTCAATGTGAATGCCAGTTCCAATTGGTTGATTACTGAAACCTGGAGTGTACAGGCGCAGGCAAATGTAATGGTTCAGGGCAAATACGATGAGATAATGGTGGGTTGCCTGGCTGGCCGTAAGAATGCAGAATCTGCATCTCAGGATGTTTTGATATTGTATGGCGGTTTGATGTACCGTTTTCAGGATGCCATTATTCCCGTCATAAAAATCGACTTTAATGACCTTACTTTCGGAATGAGCTACGATATGAACGTTTCAAAACTTCATGCAGCTTCGAGTTTCCGCGGCGGTTTCGAATTATCTTTAATCAAAACAGGTTTGATGACTGACCCTCAGCGAGGATTCAGCAGTACCGTTTGTCCACGCAGATAATCGCTAAGAAATTGCTCTGTTCAAAAAATCAATAAAGGGTTTCATTTCCTTCACTGCGGTTGCAATTTTTGCAGCCGCATTTTTTTCGAGCATATCTTTATCACTTAATCTGGTGCCAACAGTAAAACTTTTCAGTTTTAAAAAATTGATTGCAGGATTCATTTCTTCGTAATCCTTTGGTGCACGAACCAACTTTTCGGACTGGTCGAGGCCGTCAAACATTTTTGCAAAAGAGGATTTAGAGATGATACTTTGAAATTCTTCAAAATGATAATCAATTTCCTGGCGGATTGCTTTTAATGTAGACGCTTCCGGCATCCAGATACCACCACCCACAAAGCTGTTATTACCTGGTTGCAGATGTACATAAAAGCCGGCAACGTTCATCTTTTTATCTCCTTTACCAAACCCGGCACCGAAATTATTTTTATAAGGGATTTTATCTTTCGAAAACCTGACATCTTTATAAATTCTGAATATACAATCTTTCGCTTTTCTTCCTTCCAGTTCAGGAATCAAAGCCGTATTTGCTTCAAGCACTTCGGCTATAAACTGCTCAAAATCCAGTTTGGCGACCTCATATTTTTTCCTGTTTTCGTCAAACCAGACCTTGTTATTGTTTTCATTCAACTGATTCAGAAAATCAAGTGTAGCTTTTTGTAACATACCCAACATTTAATAGCATTATTTAGACACCAACAGCTTTTCACATACCAAACCACTTAAAACTTCATCGCTGCGTTTACCATAACTTACCGTCATACTTTTATCAAAAGGTTCAACAGATTTAATTTTTAAAATCGTCCCGAGTTTTAATTCGCGGGTATTTAAAAATTTAAGAAAATCATCGCTGGAATGCACGACAGCAGCTAATTTTACTGAATCGCCTGCCTGGCAATTGCTTAATGACTGATAAGATAGCCATTCCATTTTTCCGTTAATGTCAGGAATCGGGGAACCGTGCGGATCGAATTTCGGGAAACCCAGCAATTCGTCCATCTTTCCAAAAAATTCAACCGAATGAATGTGTTCTATTTGCTCGGCAATAGTATGTACTTCCTCCCAGCCAAAACCCATTTTTTCTACCAGAAACATCTCTGTCAACCGATGCTTTCTGATAATAAGCGCTGCTTCCTTTTTTCCTTTTTCAGTAAGTTTCAGCGGCTTATAACTCACATAAATAACGAGCTTTTTTTCTGCCAGTTTCTTCATCATGCTGTTGGCAGTAGGCATTTTTATGTTGAGGTGCTTGCTCAATTCATTTACGCTCACTTCTCCTTTTTCGTTGGAAAGGCTGAGCAATGCTTTGAGATAATTTTCTTCGGTAAGAGAAACCATAAGCTCAAAAGTATAAAAGCTTAATGAATTCTGAGAGAGTAATATTTTTTTATCGCACCAAACTGATATCACCCTTCTGTGTGTATTCTTTGCCGGTAATATCTTTATAAACGAAAAGGTAATAATACACACCCAGTTCGTAGTTGCCGCCGTCCCATTCATCAGTTCTGCTTTTCAGTTCGCTCACCATTTGTCCGTAGCGGTTGTAGATTTTGAGGTGAAAGCTCACGACCTGTTGGGGTAAATATTTTAAACGGAACACATCATTTTTACCATCTCCATTCGGACTGAAGGCATTGGGAATATCTACTTTCGGCACATCACGCACTGAGCAACCGCTGATATTGATCGTGTCGGATACAGAGTAGCAAATGTTGGAAACCTTTACCCAGTAAGTACCGGGCTGATTTACACTTATCGATGGATTGGTGCTTCCCGTGCTCCATTTTATTTGTGTGGAATTATTAGCAGGCACTTGCAGCGTGATGGTATCGAGGAAAAAGCCGTACAAACAGTTATTGGTGTCCTTGCCAAGATTAATGTTGTTTAAGGCAACATTCAGCGATTTTATTTCAAAAGTATCGGTGTAATGCTTATCTCCACAGAGATTGCTGATGCGCAGCCATTGTTGGCCGATTGTGCTGAAACTTGTTGTAAAATCAGTGCTGCCGTTGCTCCACAAATAAGCAGCAGCGGTATATGGAGCGCTGATGCTGACAGGCAATTGAGCCTCGCAGAGCGCAGTATCTTCAATGTTGAAAGGGGCTGGTGCCACAGAACCGCTTACCACAATCGTATCGGTAACGGTGTTGCAACCAAAATCAATCCTGCACCAATAAGTGCCTGGCGTAGTAATCACTATCGCGTTTGTGCTTGCTCCTGTATTCCACAGAATAGTTTTACCACTAGGGGCGTTTAACAAAAGCGGAATATCAGCACAAATCGTTGTATCCATTCCCAAAGAAAAACTTTCTAATATTGGGTTGATTATAATGGTATCCGTAAATGTTGTGCAACCATCGTCTGCACGACACCAATAAGTGCCGGGTGTGGTTACAAGGATGCTGTTACTTGTTTCGCCGGTACTCCAGAGATTACTATAAGCCGCTGAAGCAAACACACGAATGGAATCTGCAAAACATTTGATGCGCGTATCCGCACCTAATGAAAAAGTAAAAGGATTTGCTTTTACCAAAATCGTATCAGTATAAGTGCCACAGCCATAATCCAGCAGGCACCAATATTTACCGGGACTTGTAATATCTAAATGTGATGTGGTGGAACCTGTACTCCAGACGTAGGAATAACCTGTCGGTGCTTTGAGCCGTATGGTACTGCCAGTGCAATTAATACTCGTGTCTTTACCTAAGGAAAAAGAAAAGTCAAGCGGTTTTACCACAATAGTATCGGTGTAAGTGCTGCAGCCAAAATCGACTCTGCACCAATACGTACCAGGTGTCTTGATGGTGATGAATCTTGATGTATCACCGGTGTTCCACCAGTAATGAAAAAAATGATCTTCGCCACCGAGCCTTATACTATCGCCCATGCAGGCAAGTGTGGTATCATTGCCCAGCGAAAATTGAGTGAGAGAGATGATTGGGAGGGTGGTATCGGAGACAAGGGAGGGATTAAAATATAAATCGGGGTAACCACCTATAGCCAATGAATCACCACCAAAGGAATAAATCTCTGCTGGACTCAAACGTATTTTAAAATCAGAAAAATAATCAAAATTGCCAATAGTTATATACTGCTCACCACCCATTGCTGTATATTGAGCAGTTAATTTTATAAACTCGAAAGTATCTATTTTAGTATTGCTCCAATCTCTAAAATTAATTTGCGGTTTCAAGTCAATTCTTCCACGATTGGTAAACTGTTGAATTTGGGTATCACTAAACAAAACACCTAAATTTCTAATGGGCGCTGTTTGAAATATTGAAGTACTACTTTCTAAAAAAGATGCAATAGATTGGCTCCAAATAACATTATGTATAGTAAATGTGTAAGTTTTTCCGGCGATCAGAGGTTCGTACAGACGATTTTGAACATAACTTCTTAAATCACTGGATACTCCTCCAATACTATCAAGTATTGTTTTTGTTGAAATTTTGTATTTCCAAATTACTGGTTGAACCATGTCAAAAGCATAATCATTAAGGAGCGCCTCAATAACCATATCTTTTTTTGTAGTGTCACGATAAGCGTAAAAAAAACTACTAATATCAGTTCCCTGCCTTCCGGCTTTAACCCAGCAATTCCCAATAAATGTGGTGTCATATATACCAGTTGATCCCGAAATCAATTTAAGTTGGGCATCTCCAATAAGGTTAAAATTCCCCGGCAATTGGCAATAGCCCAGACTGGTAAGACTCAATATAATAATTACTAGAAAGAACCTGATCATAATAAAACATTTAAAAGAAGATGGTTATAATATATAACCACCTTCTTGATAACAGTTATTGTTTTACTAATTTACCACGTTTTATAGTATTATTTACGTTTATTTCGTAAAAATAAATACCGCTAGATAAATGTTCAATATTCAATTCATTTTTTCCGCTGTGCAAACTATTTTGTAATTGTAATAGACGACCAGTATTATCCATCAGTCTGATGCTTGCAGGTTCACGTGTATGTGGTACTTTAATAGAAATTAAACCGCTTGCGGGGTTAGGATATAAAGAGATTTCATCTAAAATTTCTTTATCCTCTAATTGCTGATCTGTGGTTTTTGCGCCCTTACCATTAGTCAATGAGGTACTTGCAATCCTGAAAAAGCCCTTGTTTACCACCGTACATCCAGTAGAATTTGTAACAGAAAATTCTGTACACCATGTTTTGGCTGAAAAAGCAGTTAATTCTGCTGTAGATACTCCCATAGCCCATTCGTAATATTCATCAAAATATGTATACCCGTCGAGATACCCTGTTGATAAATCCACATATCCAGTTGAAGCGCTCGAAGGTTTAAAACCGCGTGAAAAATCGCTGAACTGTAAAAGACCACTATAGTCGTCAACGCCTTCATAATAGCATGCATTCGGAACGTCTACGCCTGAAATTTGCATTCTGATACCAGTAGTGCCGTCCACTTCATAAACTTTCAGCGACCAGATTGCACCAGCATCAACATCAATATCGTTGATACCCACTGTAGTAGCCCCAGCCCAGCCTGTAGCTCCAGCCAATGCAGTTTTAAACGCTGTTAGAGTGGCTCCAGATGGCATGCTACTTGTTATAGATGGTGTTGTTTGTAAAGGTTTATTATTGTCTATGAACCCGCTTCCCGCAGGTTTGGTCCTATAAGCAAAATAATTTGCCATCACACTTGCATTTTGTGTTCTAAAATAACGCACCAAGGTTTCTGTAGTTGCTCCACAAATGCTTCGTGGTGTTACTTCCACCATCCAGTCGCTGCCCACCCAGGCAGGATCTACAAATGAGGAGAACAAGCTGATGGTAAATACGCCAGAGCCGCCATAGGAAAAAGCTCCTTTCGTTACGGGAATTGCAGCCCCATCAGCCACAAATGCATTACCAAGGGTAATTTCTCCTTTTGTTACCGTTACATCATAGCCATTTGTACCAAGACCAGTAATAGTATAATCCATTAACCATGGCTCGCTTCCACATCTATACACAGGGCTTGCACTATATAAAGGAGTTGTTGAACCGGCAACACTTTTTATATTAGTAGTAGATGCTACTGTTGGAGGGTAACGGAATTTGTAATAAACCGTATGTACCGAACTGCCACCACAAGCGCTTTTTGGTTTAATTTCGAGTTTCAAATCGCACTCACCCCAACTCGCCATAGGAGTGGAGCCAGTTACAATGTATCCTGAAAGGGAACCGGAATGAACTGCTTTCACATACGTAAAAGACGAACCAGATGAGATAAAAGATGATGAAGTAAGGGTACCTTTTGTGATAGTCAATTCATATCCACTCATTAAACCTGAAATGTCTGCTTCTAAAGTCAAAAAGTCCGGAATGCAGGAGTAAACAGTAGCTACAGAAAGGCTCGGTCCCGTAAATCCAATAGCACCATTAAGTTTTACCGTAATAGGTATTACCGTCGGTGTGGGATAAGTTGCGGCCGTTGTATAATTTTCTCCATCAATCTGTTTTTGTAAAGCATATCCCCAATTTCCAGTTGACCCAAAAGGAATACTGAGAGAAGCAACGGTACCCCATGTGCCACCACTGGTTAAGCTATAAAGAGTTGCGGCAGAAGTAAGTGGCAATACATGAGAAGTGTTGCGCGCAATATATAATTTACCATCTTTCGCTAATTCCACCTCACTAAATCCAAATCCTTTAATATTAACCCCTGACGGCGGAGATACGCTATTCAGCGTGCCTGGTGTACCAACCTCAAAGTAACCCAAGCCTATATTATTAGCCGCAGACCCACCATAAAGATCACAATCATTATAACTCACATATAGACGGGGGGTAACACTCCAGCTTGCTACATATTCAAAACCTGTGATTCCACTTACTCCAGGTAATGGATAATTGGTCAATGTATTAGTGGTGAGGTCAAAAAGCCGAAGAGAAGAACTAGGGCTACCCAGACTATTAATTAACAGATACTTGCCATCAGAGCTAACTTCCGTTTCTGTTCTTGAATCAGTAAAATCACTACCGGGATGAGTATAAAGGGTTGAGGGTCCGGAGATTGTTCCATCGCCATTCACTGTCCATACTTTTATCAAGTTGCTATAGGTAGCATAAATTTTTCGTGTGCCGTTCTTTATTGGCGCAACCGCTACTGAAGTACCGGAATAATAACTTCCATCATCTATTAACGTATATACATCACCGGTTCCACTAAAAGGGTGCCCGGAGGTATTTGCAGATACATCATACAGATGTAATGCTGTATAATGCGGAGGTCCCCACATAAAGTCCCAACTTGCTTTATAATACGTATTACATAATCCTGGTACAGCAAATGTTGCTGCATCAAGGTCTACAGTACTGGTTGGCGCTGATGCAACAACTCCACTGTTGCAATCGAAATATGTGCTACCGAATTTCCAATAATTGGCTTGCGCATATGCTCCATAATTGATGGCAAGAAGAGCAGCAATGGTTAATATTTTTTTCATCATCTTAAATTTAAAGGTAAAATATCGGTGATGAGCCGCTGCAATTTATATCGTGTGCAGGCACGGTTTACATCGCATATTTGCAGAGCCAGCCCCTATGTAAAGCTGCTGAGGTACTCAATGTAATACACTATCTTTACAGCTTCTTACGTCTTGCAAAGGGAGCCTATTCAGCAATGAGTATCCTTCCGGTTTGGCTAGATGGCCATTTCGCAAAACAAGTAGTAGAAGTGAGTGTGGGCAAATTTCCCGGGTAGACTCTGTTTGTCCATTTTATTTGCCCCACTCCTATACTACAAAACTCTTTGCACCCGCTGGTGATCAATTGTATGTTAAAATTAGAGGAGTAAGCTCGTTCTTCCTAAAAAGCGAGGGGGTTCAAAGCAGACAAAATTTTTATTGTTATACGTTGAAAATGATAGCAATAAGATAATACGAAAATTTAACCTACGAAGAGTACAATAACAGCGAAACTTGCTTAGGTGTAAGCCTTAACTCATTTTTGATGAACCTGATAAATGTTTTAGAATCTGCAAAACCCAAATCTTTTGCGACAGCACTTACTGAAGGGGAAAACCGAAACATATAAAGACTAATGAGTACAAAGTGCTTTTTAAGCAATTCTTTTGTTGTCAGGCCAAACACTGACTTGCAACACCTGAGCAAGGTGCGTTCACTACAGTTCAATTTTTGTGCAATGTTTCTAATCGTTAGCACATCCAGTTTTTCCTGAGCTCTACTTAAAAAATGAAAAAATCTTTTCGCTAAAAGTAAATTTTTATCGAAATCAGCAATATCACTATTAACGCCTCTTTGATAATCTGCAATCACTTTATTAATCAGCAAAATGGATCGCACTTCCTTGAATACCGGCCCCTGTGATGACAGCAGAAATTTATAATCAACGTATTTTATTGGAACAGATTTTTGATTTTGAAACTTTAATGAAAGCAACAAGTCCGAATCTTCAAAAGATATGGCTCCAATTTGAAAATCAATACACCAAAAAGAAAGATTCGAACGATCTGATAACGAATAAAAATGTCCTGCCGGAATAATATAAGCTCTATTCAGGCTTAATTCCTGATCGAAAAAGTCAATTGAAAACTTATCCGGCAAAGTAATAAAAATCAGCATGCGCAAGCATTGCACACCGCAAAGCCCACGGGCATAGATGGGTGAGTGGGCAATTACAACCTCCGGCATTCTAGGTGTTTTCATTTCACAGGGTATTCAATTCCTGCCATTTTGAATGGTAAGAATTAATACCAAAAATACTGACTTATAATTAATTACGGGAGAATAATTTCAATAACAATCTTTTGTCGGGAACGGTAATTCTTCTGATTGAAATTTCCTGCTTCAACAATAATCTGGTTCGTCGCTCACCATTTTGCAGAACAATAGTTATATTTCTGAACATTAAAAAGAAATCCTGCAGGGGAGTTAGATATGCATTGGAAGCTTACCTTTGCCCTCAATTTATATCCATCCAGATGCGTCTTTTCGCAAAGATTTTAATACGTTCGTTTTTGCAGGGTCTTGTAATACTTGGCCCGGTGGCCGTTACAGCCTATGTTATTTATAAAGTCTTTGTCAATGTAGACGATCTGATTCCATTCGACGGTATCCTTCCGTTTAAAATGCCGAGGGGAATCGGCTTTTTAATCGTCGTCAGCACCGTGACATTGGTCGGCTATCTCGGCACCCGCTTCTTCTTTGCCAAAGCGATTGATGGTTTCAATCATTTGCTGGAACATACGCCGGGCATCAAGCATATTTACTCTTCGGTAAAAGAAATTATGGGCTCCTTTGTGGGCGACAAACGAAAATTTAATAAGCCTGTATGGGTGAGGGTGAATACTTCTCCGGAGATTTGGCGGATTGGCTTTCTTACCCAAAAGAACATGGAGAAAATGGGTATGGAGGATAAGGTGGCTGTATATATGCCCCATTCCTACGCCATTTCGGGCTGGGTAATTATTATAGATAAAAGTGAAACCAAACCTGTAACTAAAATGGATGCTGCCGAGGCGATGAAATTTGCCGTAAGCGGCGGGGTTACTTTCTCAGAAGATCAACGATAAATGACACAACACAATTCTATCATCAATTTCGGAGCAGGGCCAGCGGCTTTGCCACCCGGGGTTTTGGCAGAAGCATCCCGTGCAATACTCAATTACAACAATACCGGACTTTCCATTTTAGGCATCCCGCATCGCGGAAAATTATTTGATGCCATCCTTACAGAAAGCAAACAACTGGTGCTGGAACTTGCCAAACTGGATCCATCTGAATATGAGGTGCTCTGGCTGCAGGGCGGCGGACGATTGCAATTCACAATGATTCCGATGAACTTTCTCGAGGCCAATGCCACAGCCGGATACATCGACAGTGGATTTTGGGCGAATGATGCACAACAAAGCGCCAAAGCTTTTGGAAAGGTGCTGACACTGGCTTCTTCAAAAGAAAATCAATACCGGTCATTGCCCCAATTATCCAGTGCAATACTAGAGGATCTGGCATACGTGCATCTTACTACCAACAATACTATTTTTGGAACGCAGATAAAAAAAATCCCTTCCACGCCTGCAGCCTTATTTGCAGACATGAGCAGCGATATTTTTTCGGAAGAAAGAGATTACGGCAAGTTCGATTTGTTTTATGCCGTTGCACAAAAAAATATTGGAGCAGCAGGCGTTACATTAGTGGTTCTCCGGAAAAGCCTTTTGGAAAAAACAGTACGTCCACTACCTCCCATACTAAGCTACAAACAACAGGCCGCCGGAAACTCGGTACTCAACACTCCACCTGTTTTTAATATTTATGTTTCGCTGCTCACCCTGCGTTGGATAAAAGCAAAAGGAATACAGCAGATTGCAAAAGAAACTAATGAAAAATCTGCATTGTTGTATCAGGAGCTGGAACGCAATACACTATTCACAACAACAGTCGAAACCGCCAGCCGCAGCAAAATGAATGTGGTTTTCCGGGGGCAGGATGAGAATATTGAAAAAGATTTTTTAGCTTACAGCATTCAACACCAAATTGAAGGGATAGCCGGCCATCGCAGTGTTGGCGGTTTCAGGGTATCCTTATATAATGCAATAACAGTACCGCAAACCCAATATCTGATAGAGGTAATGCAGCGATTTGAACAGGAAAAAATAAAACAATCAACATAATTATGGCAAAAATCAGCCCGTTTAAAGGATTAAGACCAACTCCCGAATTAGCCGCTCAGGTAGCCACACTGCCTTACGACGTTGTGAATGTAAAAGAAGCAAAAGCCGTTGCAAAAGACCCGCACAATTTTTACCATGTCACCCGTGCCGAAATCGATTTGCCGGAAGGAACTGACGTGCACAGTGCTGCGGTTTATCAGAAAGCGAAGGAAAACCTGGACCAGTTTATTGCAGACGGCGTTTTCTTCCAGGACGAAGAACCCTGTTATTATATCTACGAACTGGTGATGAACGAACGCTCGCAAACCGGCCTGGTATGCGGCTCTTCCATCGATGATTATAACAATGGCATTATTAAAAAACATGAATTCACGCGCCCGGAAAAAGAACTGGATCGTATCAATCATATCAAATTTACCCATGCGCAAACGGGTATCGTTTTCCTGGCCTATAACGATCAGGAGGATGTGCAATCCATTATCAATAACTGGAAAACAGACCACAAACCAACTTATGATTTCACCTCGGAAGATGGTGTAAAACATACTTTCTGGGTGGTGGATGATTATTCGAAAGTAGCCAGCATCACCCGCATTTTTAACGAAGACGTGCCTTGCACCTATATTGCCGACGGACACCACCGTGCCGCATCTGCTGCCAAGGTGTACGAAGAGCTTCGCGACAGCGATTTGTCTATCACCGGCGACGAATCTTTCAGCTATTTCATCACTGCAATTTTCCCGGCCAGCCAATTGGCTATCCTGGATTACAACCGTGTGGCCAAAGACCTTAACGGTATGGATACTAATGCATTCCTCACGGCTTTGAAAGAAGATTTTGATGTAGAAAATACCGCTGGCGAGCATCCTTACAAACCAGCTAAACCACATGAGTTTGGGATGTACCTCGGCGACAGCTGGTATAAGCTTACCGCAAAACCAACAGCCTACACCAACGACCCGATTGGCATTCTGGATGTAACTATTCTGCAAAATAAAGTCCTCTCGAAACTGTTAGCGATACACGATCCTCGCACGGATAAGCGTGTTGACTTTGTGGGCGGTATCCGCGGCTTGAAAGAACTGGAACACCGTGTGAACAGTGGGGAAATGGCCGTGGCTTTTTCATGCTACCCCGTAAGCATTCAGCAATTGTTTGACATTGCAGACAGCGGGCAGGTAATGCCTCCGAAGAGCACCTGGTTTGAACCAAAGACCCGCGACGGCCTGGTGGTTTACACCATCTAATATTAACAATCCAATACCCGACCAAAGTCGCAGCATTATGTTGTGGCTTTGTTTTTTAAGTCGTTTTTCATTTTTTTGAGGTGATTTGTACTTTTAAAGTGAAATAATTCTGTTCCGCAGGGGTGATTTGTACTTTTTTAATAACATTATTCTGTTGCGCAGGGGTGATTTGTACTTTCAGAATGAAATATTTCTGTTCCGCAGGGGTGCTTTGTACTTTAATGATGTAAGAACTCCTTCACACCCCCATGTTTCCGTACCCAAAATTTATACATTTGTGCTTTCTTACCCGAAAATCTATTACAATAAATGATTACCCTGAAACGAACCAATTCCGACAATCCTGATTTCCAAAACCTGGTGATTGACCTGGACAAAGATCTGGCCATCAGAGATGGCGACGATCATGCTTTTTATGCGCAGTATAATAAGATTGCGATGATAAAACATGTGGTGATGGCTTACGATAATGAACAGCCCGTTGGCTGCGGTGCTATCAAAGAATATGGGCCTGGCACAATGGAAGTAAAAAGAATGTATGTGCCACCGTCAAAACGTGGGCATGGCATTGCTTCTGTTGTTTTGAAAGAACTGGAGCAGTGGGCAAAAGAACTGGCTTATGATAAATGTATCCTCGAAACCGGTGAAAAACAACCCGAAGCTATACGTCTCTATCACAAGAATAATTATACTGTGATTAAAAACTATGGCCAGTATGAAGGGGTGGAAGCCAGTATTTGTTTTGAGAAAGTCTTATAAAATAAATGAAACAAACAAAGCTTTCGATAGATGAATTTCTCTGATCCATCTGTTTTTTTATCTATCATCAAAACACATTAGTCAATCAACGAAACCAACAAACCAGTAGCGGCTTTTTGATTTACCTTTCCGTTTCATTTCACAAATAAAAAAACAAAGAGGATGGAGTATAGAAAAATGGGTAAAACAGGACTGGAACTGAGTGTTCTGTCTTACGGGTCCTGGGTCACTTTTGCCAAACAAATAGAGGACAACAGTGCCGACAAGCTGATGAGCATTGCCTACGAAAACGGGATTAATTTCTTTGACAATGCAGAGGTGTATTCGCTGGGCGAAAGCGAGAAAATGATGGGCCGCATCCTGAAAACTAAAAACTGGGACAGAAGTTCTTACACTGTTTCGAGCAAAGCATTTTTTGGCAGTCGTGGCAAAGAAAACAAACCCAATCAAACGGGCCTGAGCCGCAAACACCTTACAGAAGCCTGCAACGAAGCGCTCACCCGCCTGCAGCTGGAATATCTCGACCTTTATTTTTGCCATCGCCCGGACAGAACAACACCGATTGAAGAAGTGGTGTGGACAATGAATCACCTGATGCAGCAAGGCAAAATTCTGTATTGGGGAACCAGCGAATGGACTGCGGCAGAAATAGTGGAAGCGCATATGGTGGCCAAAGACCTTCGCCTGATAGGGCCTGCAATGGAGCAACCACAATACAATCTGTTTGAGCGCGACAAGATGGAACGCGACTACACCACCGTGTTCAAAAACATAGGAATGGGCACAACCATCTGGAGCCCGCTGGCATCCGGCCTGCTGACCGGAAAATACAATGACGGCGTGCCTGCAGACTCCCGCCTGGGCATTGAGGGATTTGAATGGCTGAAAGACCGCACATTGGCCGAAGGGCGCATTGAGCAGGTAAAACAGCTGAGCAAAATTGCAGCCGAACTGAATACGACAACGGCCACATTGGCCATTGCATGGTGCATTCACAATCCCAATGTAACAACAGCGATACTGGGTGCTACAAAAGAATCTCAGTTGCTGGAAAACCTGAAAGCGCTGGACGTGCTGCCACTGCTGACCACCGAAGTGATAGAAAAAATTGAAACAGTGATGGGAAATAAGCCATTGTTTGTTTAATGCTATATACCCCGCAACAAAAAAGGACGCTGAAATTTCAGTGTCCTTTTTTGTTCTTACTCCTCCATCCTAATCCTGGGGTTCCCAGGCTTCGAATAGCATATTGAGGTAATGATTTTCTGTCTTGGTAATGACTTCGTCGGCTTTGCACAACTGGAGTGCAAACTGCAGCAATTTCATCCGGTCTTCTTTGGTAGAATCATCATAAAAGTCGTCGATTGCTTTGACGTAATGTTGTTCCCACTCGTCGGATTTGAGATTGCTGATGATGGCCATTTCTCTATCCAGGCTGACATGAAAAGGAAATTCCTGCACCAGATAATCCCTGATGACGATATCTTCATGAGGGCTGAACCGAAAATCTACTGCCGACAAAATCATGAGAATATGATAGCCGGCCATTGTTTTATTCATTCTGTTGTTAGGCATAAACTAAAAGCGCAATTTGAGTTTGTTTTATATACTGGTTTGGCACTGGTATTGGTTGGTTGGTTGGTTGGTTGGTATTGGTTGGTATTGGTTGGTTGATTTCTTTTGTTATCGTTGGGTCGCCAGCAGCAAATCGAGGTCGGTATATTTCAGGTCGAACCTTCGGGCAATTGAAGCTTTGGTTATACATCCTTTATACAGGTAAACACCGTTTCTGATACCCGATCTGGATTCTATTAAGGCTTCCAGTCCGCCAAAATCAGAAGATTGATTGACGATAGGCATCAACACATTACTGATAGCGCGCGAGGCGGTACGCGAAACACCTGAAGCGATATTGGGAACGCAATAATGAATAACATCCTGGTACCTGAAAATTGGTTTTTGATGGGTAGTAGCTTTGGATGTTTCAAAACAACCACCTCTGTCGATGCTCACATCAATAATCACAGAGCCTGCTTTCATATTGCTTACCATTGTTTCGGTAACGACCAGTGGTGTAATACCGTGCACGGGTTTCAGCGCGCCAATGGCAATATCTGCTGTGGCGAGTTCTTCTCCCAGCGTCACAGGATCGAGTACGGAAGTGGAGCATCTGCGTCCAATGTTATTTTGGAGACGCATCAGACGATAAATGGAATTGTCGAAAATAGTGACATTTGCACCCAGCCCAATGGCAGCGCGTGCAGCAAATTCGCCCACCACACCTGCACCTATAATCACCACATTGGCAGACGGAACACCAGAGATTCCTCCCAATAAAATTCCTTTTCCATTATGTTGATTGCTTAAGTATTGTGCTGCGGTAAGGATGGCCGAATTTCCGGCAATTTCACTCATCGAGCGAACAATCGGATAAGTACCGGCATCATCCCGTATCGATTCGAATGCAATGGCGATAATCTTCTTTTTGATTAATTGCTCCAGCATACTTGCCTTAAGAAATGGCATATGAATGGGAGACAACACGATATGTTCCGGTTGCAATAAGGGGATTTCTTCTTCTGCTATGGGTGCAGATTTGATAATATTTGCCGCCTTATAAACCTCTGCTTTATCGTAGGCTATTCTTGCACCCGCTTCGCTGTAATCGCTGTCAAAATAAAATGCGCCCTCACCTGCATTACTTTCCACCACCACTTCGTGCCCGTTATTCACCAAAACCGCAACAGCCTCCGGAGTGAGTGCCACACGATTTTCGTCGAAAGAAGTCTCTTTCGGAATACCAATAAACAATTTTTTCTTCTTTGGTATTATTTCAAGGGTTTCTTCGAGCGGGATATAAGAGAATGAGGGTGCAACAAATGGTTTCATTTCGTACGATGTTCAGTAAAGTTTAGAAATGTACAATTTGATTTTGGGATATTATAGTATTTGAAAAAAATTGTGTTTTAGTTAATAATCAAAAGTTATAGAAAAACTAATCTGCCCGCAGTTCAAATATTCTTTTAAATTTGCCCTAACCAATAGAAACTATCACTTAATGCTTCGCCAAAGCCAGCAACAACGTCTTTTACAAAGAATGTCGCCACAGCAAATTCAGTTTCTGAAACTGCTGCGTGTGCCCACTCTGGAAATGGAAGAACGTATTAAGGAAGAAATGGAAATTAATCCTGCATTAGAATATACCACCGAGGACATCAAAGACGACCCTTACGACGATCACGATGATAATCAGGTGGAAAGCCTGGACGAAATTTCACTTCAGGATGATAATTCAGAGCAGATTGATATTGACGATTATTTAAAAACCGAGGGCGATGACGGTGGCTATGATTATTCCGGCGAAGAAAAAAGCAGTTATAATTCCGTACGTTATGAAGTTGATTTTCACCAGAATCTGCTGGAGCAATTGCGCATGCTGGACCTGAACGAAAAGGAAGAAATCATTGCGGAACAGGTAATTGGCAGCATCAACGACGACGGCTATCTGAGCCGCGCGGTGACCGCTATTGTGGATGATCTGGCATTTAGTCAGAATGTACAAACCACAGAAGAAGAAGTCATTAAAATCATTAAAAAAGTTCAGGCATTTGATCCTGCCGGCATTGGAGCATACACGCTGCAGGAATGCCTCATTCTTCAATTGAAACGCATTGGCAAACCCAAAGATATTATTGGGATTGCCATCAGTATGCTGGACAAATATTATGAGCTGTTTATCAAGAAGCACTACGAAAAAATCCAGAGAGGACTGCATATTGACGAAGCTACTTTCAAGCTGGCGCTGGATTATATTTTAAAACTGAACCCAAAGCCCGGTGCGACATTTGAAGGTAGCAGCCTCAATAACAATTATATTTTGCCCGACTTCTTTATAGATAATAATGAAGGTACGCTGGAGATCATGTTAAACTCTAAGAATGCACCTGAATTGAGAATTTCGCAAGAGTTTAAAGAAATGCTGACTGCCTATGATAAAGGCAATAAAAAAGATAAAAAAAATACGGAAGCGGTCAATTTTATTAAGCAAAAACTGGACTCGGCGCAATGGTTTATTAATTCTATCAAACAAAGACAGTCTACCCTTTTGCAAACCATGCACGCGATTGTTCATTTTCAAAAAGAATTCCTGCTAACGGGTGACGAAACAACATTGAAACCAATGATTTTGAAGGATGTGGCAGAAATGACCAATCTCGACATTTCCACCGTTAGCCGGGTAGCGAACAGCAAGTATGTGCAAACCCAGTTCGGTACTTTTTCCCTGAAACATTTTTTCTCAGAAAAGATAACTATGGAAAGCGGAGAGGAAGTGACCAACAAAGAAATCAAGAGCATTCTCAACGATATTGTGAATGACGAAGACAAGCAAAATCCTTTGCGCGATGAGGACATTACGGATATCCTGGCTAAAAAAGGGTATAATATTTCGCGAAGGACTGTAGCAAAATATCGCGAACAATTGTTAATTCCTGTCGCACGCCTGCGCAAATCCTAATGCAAAATCGTTCGTAGAATTTGCAATGAACGAAGTCCTGATAAGTGTTGGGTATGGTATTGCAGAAATTGAATGTACCAATCCAAAATGCGGTTTCGTGAAGCTGCATTTAATCTTACAACTGCAGTATCCCGCAGTTCTCCAATGCTCAGAAGCTCTTCCAATCCATTCATATCTTCCGCAGTAACAACAGAGCTGCTTGCCGGCAGCACAGCAGAAAAACCACCTTCAGCAGCATTGAGATAAGGCGTTTCAGCAGTATAGGTCCCGGAAATATTATAACCAAAAAACCGTCCGCACTGAATGATAAAATAAACCGGAAAATTGCCCAGCTGATTTAATGCACATTCGTCCAGAGCCAAAAAATAATCATACACGAATTGAAACAAATCTTCCATTGTTTCCTCCTGGGGCAGAAAGCGGGATAAAAGTTCTACAGAAAATACCGCTATGCTGTTTTTGACAATTTCTTCCTGAAGACTTTGGTAAATATAGGCTGGCTGAAACTCGCGGATATGCTGCAATTGCCTGCCAGGCTTATGTTCTGCTACTATATCCAGCAACGATGCAACTTGCAGCAATCCGGCACGCCGGGTTTTTGCCTTATCGTTCCTCACACCTTTTACGATATAAGATTGAAGGCCGGATACTTCTGTAAATACGCTCAGGATTAGGCTTGTTTCACCATATTTTACAGACCGCAATACAATTCCTTTGGTTTTGCAGAGCATGTATTACTTGATAAAAACCATTTTTCCCACATAAGTTTCCGTACCCAGACTGTTGCTGGCAAAGACGAGGAAAACCCCGGTTTGCGGCCTGCGCCCGGTATAATCTGTTCCATTCCAGACGGCTTGACCTCCCAGTGCTTTTGTACGATAAATCAGTTGACCTGAAATATCAGTGATTCTTACATCTGCATTTTCTACCAATCCCTTGATAGCAATTGTTCCATTGTAATCTCCTTTTACGGGATTAGGGAAAATCAAAACATCCTTATTGCCTTCATCACCATTTGTGGAGGTACCGCGATAGCTGACCATACCTTTATCCGTTCCAAAATATACATCGCCGGTCTTAGGGTCAACCGCTATTTTCTGAATATTATTTGACGGAAGCGGACTGTTATCCTTTGTAAAACGTGTAATTATTTTATTTGCATCTTCAGAAATCAGCCACACACCATTTCCGGTACCAATCCATTTCCTGTTTGCACCATCCACTGCAATGGAGTTCACGCTTTCGCCGGCAAATAATTGTCCTGCAAACTGGTCATATTGAACCACACGAATTTCCGTCTCACAGCTATTTCCAGGCTCCGTAATATTTTCAGGACAATTATGGATACCGATACCGTTTGACGTTCCTATCCAGATGGCACCTTTCTTATCACTGGCCAGGCATTGAACAAAATTATCCGGCAAATTTCCATAACCTTTCCCTATCAGCAACTTGGTATAGGTATCGTCACTCGGATTTTCGAGGGTATTGTGGTCATTATATACCAATACCCCACCGCCAGCAGGAGAAAAAAACCATTTTTGGTTGTAATTATCGATGATCAATCCGGCTGCACCATTTTCCCAATAAGGCCTTGGGCGCGTTGCCGGCAATGAAAATTTATACCAGTTGCCATCTTTTGATGACCTGGCCATCAGTTCATTCGGTGCATTGTTCTGTGTTACCCAAAGGTTGTTTCCCTGATCAAATGCCACACCGCTAATACGATAGGTTGTAGGATCCAGAATGTTTTGTTCGAACACTGTTTCCCTTAAATTTTCTCCGGTTTTGTCAGATTTCAAATGATATAATCCATCTGTAAGAGAAGCAATATAAAGCGAATTGTCAACCGGGTCTTTTGCTAACCTTACTGCATCACGGAGGCGGACAAATTCCGGCAGCGTATATACATCATAACCTTTCCATTTGTTTTCCTCAAACGTTGAAAAGCCACTAGGGTTTAAACGTATATTCCAACGATCATCATAAGACCCGTGTGCCACATACAGATTGCCTTTATCCGCAACAATGTCATAGCAACCGATGTTATTGGGACCATTTGGTATTATTGAATTGTCTTTACACCTTAATCCCCAACTGAGGTCTGAAATCCAGACTCTCTTATCAAGGGTTTGGGTTGTCATTAACGGTCTTGCGCTTTCTAACGAATCAACTTGCTTATAATCTTTATCCAAAATAAAGATTTCTCCGGAAAATTTTCTGCTGCTGAAAGTTGATATGGATAATCCGTTTTCCACAGGATCTATATGGTAAATAATACTGCTATCCAGGCTATAGACAAAAACCGGTGTGTCGTTTTCCAAAACAAAAACCGAATCTATAGTAGACAGAAAAGTTTTGTTTAAGGCCAGGGTTGTATTCACATATTTCCTTGAGCTGTCTATTAGTTTCCAGGTTGCAGTGGCCTGAATGTTAGGGTTATTTTTGGTTGTACGGTATAAGCCGATATCTGTCGCAGCGTATAGAAAACTACCATTGCCGGACATTGACTTTACTGCGTAATTATTTTTGTTTTTAGAAAACACATAGTTCTCTTTAATTTCCTTTTTCTGAAGATTAATAACCAAAACACCAACCCCTGTACTCAGGTATGCAAGCCCTTCGTCAATAAAAACATTATAAATACTTTTATTTCCGGAAACTGAACGCAATTTCAATTCTGGAATATTATAAAAAGTCTCGTCTTTAAAAAGGTCGATATTACTGTTGGTATAGGCCAGGACCGCCATTTGGGTTACATTATCGTAGGCGATGTATGACAATTCAATGTCGGACATACCATTCACTTTTGAATAAGTCTGGATTTCATCCTTGGAAATGTCGTAAGAAAAAAAACTTGATTTCCCTGCAACAAATAATTTATTTCCATCTGTAGCTGCAGACACCACGTTGTTGTAGGGCAAATGGGAGCGCCACTGTCCAATAGCCTCGCCTTGCGCAAACGCACTTGGAGACGAAACGATGCAGCAAAAAATTAAAATCAATCTGGCGTAAGCGTTCATTTGTATCACAGTTTTCGGACTTAACATTTTTATTGTTTTCAAAACGTCTGGTATAGATTTCTTATTGTTCATTCAGCAGATATTCTATTGTTTTAGGGTAAAAAGCCTGTTCCAGCTTCGAAACTTTTTCTGCCACAACTATTGGCGTATCCGATAATGCCAGCCTGCAAAACGCCTGCACGATATGGGCACCTTCGTCATAATTTTCATTTACGAAATGAATCGTGATGCCGGTTTCTGTTTCGCCAGCTGCCAATACAGCTTCATGCACCTTTTGACCATACATTCCTTTACCACCGAATTTGGGCAGGAGAGCTGGATGGATATTGATAATTTTGTCAGGAAATTCCTTCAGCAAATGGTCTGGTATTTTCCATAAAAAACCTGCCAGCACAATAAGATCCGGGTGGTGCTCTCTCAATTGTTCCAACATCAGCTTTTCCTGAAATGTTTGTTTATCAATTATAAGGAATGGAATATTGTGCACTTTGGCTATATCCAGCACACCGGCATTGGCATTATTGCAAACAATCAAGGTCACACTTGCCAGATTACTTTTATGAAAATACCGGATAATTGCTTGCGCATTACTCCCCTTCCCGGAGGCAAAAAGAATCAGTGATTTTACAGATTTAGCTGGAGGCATTCGTAACAATTAGATTTCAGCGGTAAAAATACAATTACTTACTGTCTTTCTGCGGAAAGTGCCTGTTTCAAATTTTAGGTCTTTATTCTAATTTGTATCCTTTTATTGATGTTGATATGCAGTAGTTTTGTTTTCTCAAAAGAATGGCTGGTATTATTAATTTAACAGCCAAACAATAGTGCTAAATGACAGAATTTCGCCCGCAGCGGTTTCAGGTGTTACCGCTTGTAGTTAAAAACCTGATTATCATTAATTCTATCTTGCTTTTGCTGGATACAGTAATGGAAAAATATGGTATTAACCTGTCCAATTATCTTGGACTTCATTATTGGTCATCCCAGTTTTTTGCACCCTGGCAGCTTGTGACCCATCTTTTTATGCATGGCAATCTGAGTCATTTGTTCTTCAACATGTTTGCACTCTGGATGTTTGGCAGCATTATCGAAAATATCTGGGGGCCAAAACGATTCCTCATTTTCTATTTTGTGTGTGGCCTTGGGGCAGCTATTTGTCACCTTACTGTGCTCGGATTCGAATTTGGCGCTATCGAAAAAGCTTTTGCCCTTTACCAGCAAAACCCTACCGTAGACCAGTTTTCACGATTTATCTCCCAACATGTAAACAATCCCGGGCCATTGGGTTTTAATGATTTGCTGCACGATTGGGAAAGCAATCCTGCCAGTACTGCATTGCGCAATCAATCTTCTCTGTTCATTCAGCAATACCTGCACGGAGGGTTCGACACGGCAACTAACTCTTTTTTCCCGGGTATGATGGACCAGGCAACCGTTGGCGCATCAGGTGCTGTATTCGGTGTTTTGTTTGCGTTCGGCTATTTATTCCCCAATACAGAACTCTATATTTATTTTTTATTTCCGCTAAAAGCAAAATACTTTGTTGCCTTATACGCGATTATTGAATTATTCTCTGGTTTTCAAAATTCAGCAGGAGATAATGTGGCGCATTTTGCGCATCTTGGCGGAATGCTTTTTGCCTTTATTCTTTTACGTTACTGGCAAAGAACCAACAGGAAATCTTTTTTCTAAAACTATTATCAACCAGAAATGTCTGTCCGATCCTCTTTTCAAAAATTTCATATTCCTGCCTACAACAGAAATGCAGTCGTTCAGCTGATTGCATTTTCGGGGGTAGGTTTTATTGCTGTTCACCTGGTTTGGATAACCTTGATTGTTTATGCCGTTCCGGAACAGCGCTCTCACGAACTCACATTTGAATATATTGGCCTTGGCAACCTTAACCGCATCAGCGAGCGCTGGTGGACACTGCTTACCTATGGCTGGTGTCATCGTGGATTTTGGGAATGGCTGAGCAATATGCTTTGGCTTTATTGTTTTGGCAATGTTGTTCAAAACCTGGTTGGCTACAAGCAGATTATACCCTTGTTTGTTTACAGCATTCTTGCAGGAGGTCTTGCGTTTGCAGGTGTTCAATTCATACCCGAGGCGATGCTTCCTGATGGCACATTACTGATGGGCGCCCAGGCAGGCGTTATCGGATTGATGGCAGCTGCACTGACATTATCTCCTAAATACAGGATTTATCTGAGTGAATATTTCAGTGTCCCTTTGTTACTGCTGGCAGGGGTATTTGTCTTGTTAATGCTTATTAATTCAGACCTGAAAATCGCTAACCTCAGCATGCTACTGGGTGCCGGAATAACTGGATTTGCCTATATTAAGTTATTGCAAACCGGCTATCAACCAGGCGCCTGGGCATATCGGATGTTCAAAAAAATGGATAGCACCTTCAGCCCGAAAGAAACTTATAAGCCGCTGCGAAATAAAAGCGCCCGGGAGCAGGACATAGACCGCATATTGGATAAGATAAATGACCGCGGATTCGAATCGCTCAGCAAGTCGGAAAAAGACTTGTTGCGGGAAACAAACCGATAGTTTCAATATTTTCAGGTGATAAACAAACCTTTTGTCAGCAATTTTGACGGAATGACACTATTTTTATTCTGGCGCATAAATTGCATTAGCATTCTAAACAATCAATTTTAAACTTCTAAAAAATTATCAATAATGAACAACAACGAATTTCGTAAATACGCCATTCATCACCACGGCATCAGCAGCCTTACTGTAGATAGCTACACTGCAGCTGTCAACAGAAAATTGCCAAACAACCTTACTCCTTACATTATTGAAGAACGTCCGATGAATGTTGCATCAATGGACGTTTTCTCCCGCCTGATGATGGACCGCATCATTTTTCTGGGCGAAGGAATTAATGATTATGTAGCCAACATTGTAACGGCTCAAATGCTGTTTCTGGAAAGCACAGACCGTAACCGTGATATCCAGATGTACCTGAACAGCCCTGGTGGTAGTGTTTATGCGGGTCTTGGTATTTATGATACGATGCAAATTATCAATCCTGATGTTTCAACTATCTGTACAGGTATTGCTGCTTCTATGGCCGCCGTGTTAATGTGTGCAGGAACAAAAGGGAAACGCACCGCGCTAAAACACAGCCGTATTATGATCCACCAGCCATTGGGTGGTGCTGAAGGACAAGCGAGTGATATCGAAATCACCGCCCGCGAAATCGGCAAACTGAAAAAAGAATTGTACGAAATCATTGCTGAGCATAGTGGTCAGAAACTTTCGAAAGTAGAAAAGGACAGTGACCGCGATTACTGGATGACTGCTAAAGAAGCAAAAGATTATGGCATGGTTGATGAAGTACTGGAACGTAATCCACGCAAGAATTTGTCTGAAGAGACTAAATAGTTTTTAAATCAGAAGTGCTTTTTGAAAGGCTGCCTTTACTGAAGGCAGCCTTTTATTTTTGTTCTGATTTGAATTTTACCAGCCAAAGTAAACACTATAGATATTCGAAAAAGTCAGTGCCTGAAAAAAACGGGTTGGTTTTCTGCCTTTAAACAGCCATATACACATTTCAATTTTATCCATTCAAAATGCATTTCCATATTTTTCGATATAGATGCAAGATTATCAATAGATTAAGTGTAAATTTTCTTAGGCTATTTGTTCGAAAATCCGATGTTTTGGCTTTATATTTGTCTTGTTATATAACTTGAAACGGGGAAACCGAAAAACGTTAAAAGAGAGTAGGTAAATCAATTAACCAACCAAAAACCAAAAAAATGAGCGGAATCTTGAATTTGCTTCGCACCCTGTTGGGTCTTCTAGGTCTTGGTCTGTAGTATTCTACTACCAAGCTTAAAGGTTATAACAAAGCCATCCCTGAAACTGGATGGCTTTGTTTTTTTTGTTATAATGACAACCAGAGTATTAAAGGCAAAAACCACGACTTTAATTATGGACACTTTCTTTACAAAAAGTATAAAAAAATCTCAAACAAATCCCTGGGAGATCTGTTTGAGATTGTCTGAATTAGGTTGCACTTAGTGATACTCTTCTTCTGCAAAGAAAAACAAACATCACTAAGTGCAATTTTCTGCTTATACCAACTTCATCGCCGCTGCTTTGGCCAGCAAGGCTGTTATTGCCTGCTCGCGTGGCTGTAGCAAATCCTGCGCCACTTCACGAATCATTTGCTGATCCGACATCTGGCGAACTGATTTTTTACTGCGGTTTTGGTTAGAAGGGGTATTTTTTGAGTGTAAGTGTTTAATCATTCAGGTATGTTTTCAAGTTAAACGCCGGTAATTTTAAAATATTGCACAAAATGAAAAAATATTTTCCGGAATAGAGAATTCTCATTTTTTCCTTCTGCCGAAGCAATTATTCCTGCTATAATTGTACCTTAGCCCCCATTCAAAACTATCTTTTTAAAACCTTTTTTTAAATGGCAAAAATTAAAGTTGCAAATCCAGTAGTAGAACTTGACGGGGACGAAATGACCCGGATCATCTGGCAGTTTATTAAAGACAAATTGATCCTTCCTTATCTGGAGCTGGATATTAAATATTATGACCTGGGCATTGAATATCGCGACCAGACAAACGACCAGGTTACTATTGATGCAGCAAACGCTATCAAAGAATATGGTGTAGGTATCAAATGTGCCACCATCACTCCTGACGAAGAGCGCGTTAAAGAATTTAACCTGAAACAAATGTGGAAAAGCCCTAACGGCACCATCCGCAATATCCTTGACGGTACAGTTTTCCGCGAACCAATTGTTATTGATAATATCCCGCGCCTGGTAACTACCTGGGATGCACCGATCATTGTTGGTCGTCACGCATTTGGCGATCAATACCGCGCTACCGATTTCGTTACCAAAGGAAAAGGTAAGCTGACCATCAAATTTGAAGGCGAAGACGGTACAACCATTGAGCACGAAGTGTTCAACTTTAAAGGTGATGGCGTAGCAATGGCAATGTACAATACCGATGAGTCTATCAAAGGTTTTGCACGTTCTTGCTTCAACATGGCACTTTCTAAAAAATGGCCTTTGTTCCTTTCTACCAAAAACACCATCCTGAAAAAATATGATGGTCGCTTTAAAGATATTTTTGAAGAAATCTATCAGGGTGAATTCAAAAATCTGTTCACGGAAGCAGGTATTACTTACGAGCATCGCCTGATTGATGACATGGTAGCGAGCGCGCTGAAATGGAATGGCAATTTCGTTTGGGCTTGTAAAAACTATGATGGTGATGTACAAAGCGATACCGTTGCACAAGGCTTCGGTTCACTTGGTTTGATGACTTCTGTATTGATTACTCCTGACGGGAAAACAATGGAAGCAGAAGCTGCACATGGTACCGTAACCCGTCACTACCGCGAGCACCAAAAAGGAAAACCAACTTCTACCAATCCGATTGCTTCCATCTTTGCATGGACACGCGGACTGATGTTCCGCGGAAAGCTGGATGGCAACCAACCCCTGATCGACTTCTGCCAGGCTTTGGAAGATGTTTGTATCGAAACGGTAGCTTCCGGAAAAATGACCAAAGACCTTGCTGTTTGTATCCACGGAAATAAAGTAAATCACGGTGAACACTATTTGTACACCGAAGAATTTTTAGACGCCCTGGACAGCAATCTGCAATCTAAGCTGAACAAGTAATCTTATACTGGCAATGAAGCGTACAATCCTACAGGAGCTTACGTTTCATTGCCCTTTTTAATTATCGAATCCTATGACTGACAATACAATAGCATGGCTGCGCAATGCCAATATTTATCAGGGCAATTCACTGATTCTATCAGATGTAAGCTTTGAGGTAAATAAAGGAGAGATGGTCTATATGATTGGGAAAACCGGAAGCGGAAAATCGAGCTTATTAAAGACACTTTACGGAGACCTTTATCTGAAAGAAGGAGAAGGAAATATTGCCGGGATGAATCTGAAAGATCTGACCTGGAAAACAATTCCATTGCTCCGCAGAAATCTGGGCATCATCTTCCAGGACTTCCGTCTGCTGAGCGACAGGAATGTGTACAACAACCTGGAGTTTGTATTGAAAGCAACCGGCTGGACCGATAAGAATCTGATGAAAGAGAAGATAGAAACGGTTTTAGGAAAAGTAGGCTTACGCGGGAAAGGTTTTAAAATGCCACACGAAATGTCGGGCGGCGAGCAACAGAGAGTGGACGTGGCAAGAGCGTTGCTCAATAATCCCAAACTGATTATTGCAGATGAGCCTACCGGAAACCTCGACCCGGAAACAACTGACGAGATTATGCAATTGCTGATTACCATTTGTAAAGACTACAATACCGGTATGATAATGGCTACACACGATTACACTTTACTGCAAAAGTATCCCGCACGTATTGTGCGCATCGAGCAAGGCAAATTAGTAGAACTAACACCGGCAGGTTATCCATAACTGCTTGCAATTTTATGGAAAATACAATCACCCGGGAACAATTGTCCGCCAAAATTGTGGAGCAACTTATGCTTCACAGCGGGTCGCTAAGCCAGTATTGGCAAACATCTCAGCCTGTAAGGCATTTTTACCTGGATGATATTTTACCAAAAGAATGGGCAATGGAGTGCTTTAATGCATTACCTGATCCTGCTATTTTATTAGAGCGAAATTCTATTAAAGAAAGAAAGCGTGTCGGCATCAAACTTGAAAATTACAATGCGCTTGTAGGAGCCATTCTATTCGCTTTTCAGGATAAAAGAGTGATGGAAATTGTTTCGGAAATTACCGGTTGCAAAAATCTGCATTCGGATGAATCGCTTTATGGTTCCGGTGTTTCCATCATGATAGAAGATGACTTCCTGATGCCTCACCTGGATAATTCGCACGACGGTGACGGAGAAGAATACAGAGTGCTGAATGCCCTTTACTATATAAGCCCAGAGTGGAAAACAGAAGATGGTGGTAACCTGGAACTGTGGGACACTTCAATGAACAATCGCAAAGAAATTACGGCCAAATTTAACCGGTTGATTATGATGGAGACTAATACCACGTCCATCCATTCGGTAAATAAAGTGAGAAAGGAAAATGGTGTGCGTGCGTGCATTTCTAATTATTATTTTTCTCAGCAACCAACCGGCGGAAAATCTTACATACACAAAACAACATTTTTTGCGCGTCCGGAAGATGGTGCTATTAAAAAACTAATTCTGTTTGCTGAAGCAACAGCAAAGAAAATATTTTCCGGGTTTATAACCAACAAGGTTAAGAAAACAAAACACCGAAGAGATAAATCTTAATCCTGGCTTTTTATTATTTCATTCAGGCGTTTAGCCTTTTCTTTATTATCATACTGTCGACTGAGCACCGCTTTCCGCTGTTCAATATCTGAAGACAAAAATTGCTTCCCCATCAAATCATTTATCTTTTGCCTGAACGCAATATCATTTTCTGCAACAACACAGACCTCATCAAGCCCGGTTCCGTATAACATGGATTGATTGACCAAAACAAATCGACCGGAATACAGTGCATAGAGCAATTTGAGCTTCAAACCACTCTCCTGAAAAGTGGGCATCACATTGATATGAGCGTTCCTTATTAACTCACTCATTGCATTCTCTCCCGGATTTTCAACAAGTTGTATATTGACATTCTGTTTGCATGCATCAATTATTTTTTGATCGGGATTACGTCCTGCAATAATAAAAGGAACTTCCAAACCTTTAAAAACATTTTCAATTAAGTAAAGTGCGACCTCAATATTCTCAGGGTGACCGAGGTTGCCATGGTACAAACAGTAGGTGCCTGAACCTTCTTTAGAAATCACCTCCTCAAAAGGATGAAAGCCGGCAATATGAATAACCTTTTTATCAGGATATAAGTTTTCAAAAAAAAGAGTATCCCTTTCTGAAATCGGGGCAAGGGCGTCAGCATTTTCAAGCTTGCTCTCAAACCGTCGCAACAACAGAGCTTCGACTTTAAAATAAATTTTTCTCAGAATACCGGAAGTTCGTCGAGCCAATAAAGTATAATATTGTTGTTCAACATTCTGATTGCGCAATATTTTTTTTCTTCCCGCCAAAGCAGGATGATTCAACAAATAACAGCAGTGAATACCTTCAAAAAGTATCGGAGCATTATTAATGAGCAGGTTTGGCAAAAGCTCCTCAGCGCGACGGGAGTACATCATATAAGGCAAACTCAAAGAGAATCCCGGCAAGCCCGTTTTCCGAGGATAATACCAGACTTTTTCGCAATGTTTTTCCAGCTCTGCAGATGATCCTCTTCCATATTGAAAACAATGCAGATAAATTTCAATGCCTGATTCTGAAAGCTCTTTGATAGTATAAAATACATCAATCATTCCTCCATAATCTGCAGGAAAAGGAACATCAGAAGATATAATATGCACTTGTTGTTTACCGGAATTGGGCATAAGTATTGAGTAAAGTTTTTTCCTGCATCTGCCAGCAATATATTTCTCTTGCAGCAAGGCAGTTTTGTTCCAGTCGTTTATGATATGCCTCGTCGTTCAATAAATTATTGATGGCAGCTGCAATATTTTCAGGATTTGGATCATCCAGTAAAGCAGCTATTTCAAACTGCGCATTCACCTTCACATATTCCGGGTATTGATTACAAATTTGTGGCACAGCGGAATGCATATAATCAAAAAAACGATTGGCCATGCTTAACTTGTTACTAAGGCTTGTATCTTCAAATAATGTGATACCAATGTAGGCCGATAGCGTGTATTGGCGAAGCTCTTCGGGAGGCAAATAACCTTTAAAGGTTACTTTGTCCTCCAGTTTGTATTTTGCAACAAGTGCTTTCGTTTCTTCAAAATAATTCCCTTCCCCGCAAATAATAAGCGGCGCGTCTATGTATTGCATCGCAGGAATGAGCTGTTCAAACCTGCGGCCAACATTTACTGCACCCTGATACAAGATATACTTCTCTTTTTTCTCCGGAATTGTAAGTGGTTTAAGAATAGTTGCATTGCGCACCACGCCATAGTCCACACCATACTTTCTTTTAAATTCTGCCGCATAACATTCGCCGATTGTATAGCCGACCGGAAAATTCGGAACCGTATGTTGTTCTATCCACAGCCACATTTTGTGAACAGCAGGGCGGCTTATAACTTCTTTCAGTTCGGTGAATAATTCATGCGCGTCATAAACTCTTTGCTTTCCACGAATTTTTGAAGCATAATAAACCGGCATGATGGTATCGAGATCAATAGCGCACAAAACATCTGCTTTACGAAACAGTAAAACGAAGAACAGTTTAATCCAATAATCTATGTAAAGAAGTTTGCCTTTTTCTGCAATGATTGGAATTCTTTTTTGTCTGAAAGGTCTTTCAACAAGAGGCTTACTACTTTTTTTCTTAAAGCCGACCAGCGTAACATCATGACCATCATTTGCCAATGCACTGCAAATACGAATCATGCGCTGATCGTAATTTAGATCGTTGGTAACAGTACAAACAATTCGTAATTTCTTCCCCATTACATTGCCTTTGTGAAATAAATTTTCTGTTTGGCAACTTCACAATAGGGCGGCTCAAATCCTGGCATTAATGTTGCTCTTATATGCCTGTTTATCCTTTCTGCATCCCAATCCAAATCTATTCTTTTCAGGTCAACAATTTCGTGGCGATAATGTATCGAAGTTCCTTTCGAAGAAATCAAATCCGCCTGAGGCACTGCCCGGAAATTGCCATTAATGATATGACTCAGGGTTTGTTGAAAAAGCCTTACAGATGCATTATAGGTAAGATCATACAATTGATTCACCCAACATTTAGCCGGTATTTCAAATCGCTTCTGAAACAAAATATCACCATGGTCTATCCGTGCATCCATCTGATGAATGGTGGTTCCAAATTCTTCTTTCCCATCAATAATGGCAAACGAAAACTGGTTGCTGCCTCGATATTCCGGTAGCGGTGCCATGTGCAGGTTCACCGCTATTTGTTTTGCTTTCGCAATATGCTCTGCCTTTAATATCTCGTGGTACTGAACAGAATACAGAATGTCGCATTCCGGAAGCTCGCTCAAAGATTTTATAACGGGAATATTATATTCCTCAGCCAGAACTCTGAGGTTACTTTCACCGGCAAACTCGGCACGCTGCTGAGTGAGCAGACCGATCACTTCAATATTGTTGCTTTCCTGTGCAGAAAGCAAAATCTTAAAACACTGGTACCCGATGGGCTTCGACCCAAGAAAAATGACACGCTTTTTATCCATAAAGCGTAAAAGTAACAAGCAAAAATGAAAATTGACTGTAAAATCTATCGTTTCTCTCCTGTTGAAAATTTCAACAGGAGCTCCAGCTCTTCGCCCCAGACAATTTCTTCTATCAATGAAAGACCGAGTTTTTGTAATAATTTGATTGAACTGCTGTTTTCCGGTACGGTAATTGCGAGAATTGTCTCAAAACCTGGCCGGACATTTGCCCAGTCCAATATAGGTTTTGCTATTTCGTAAGCAAATCCTTTTCCTGTAAAAGATGGCAAAAAAGCGAAACCAATGTCAGGATACTCAAAATCATCCCGCTTAATCAAACCACACATACCAATAGGAATATTGCTTTCTTTTAATTCCACCAACCAAAGTCCAAATCCATTTTTTTGATAGCTTGAAATGGGACCATTCTGAAGATAGCTAATTGCATCAGAAACTGTATGCACGTTTCTGTCACCGATATATTTTTTCCAGGACTCTGTATTGAGCAGTTCTAAAATAAATGCCGCGTCGCTGATTTCAAATTCTTTCAGAATCAAACGAGAGGTTTCAAGAATAAGGGCCATGTTTCATTTTTTGCAATGCTACATAAAAAAAATCCTGCGCCACTAAGACACAGGATATTTTTGTTTGAAATCTGGAGTAAACGTTTACTCACATTCACCACCCGGCTTGCATACTTTTCCGTCAATCACTTCAAGCTTTTGATTTCCATTATCTTTCTTCCATTCAGCAAATGCTTTCTCGATGGTATTGGCAAAAACTTTCTCATCCTGCGCACCGGAGATGGCATACTTGCGGTTGAACACAAAAAACGGAACGCCACCAACACCTATTTGCTGTGCTTCCTCCTGATCTGTTAATACAGCTTCAGCAAAAGCATCACTATTCAAGGTTTTTGTTATTTCCGCAGTATCCATACCAAGTGAAATGGCCATAGAGGTAAGCGTTTCAAGATCATTAATATCTTTTCCTTCAATAAAATGAGCGATGAATAAAGCTTCTTCCATTTCATTTTGTAAACCATGTTTTTTTGCCAGATGAGAAAGACGATGGGCATTAAATGAGTTGGCTACAATTGCTTTTTCGAAATGGAAATCGAGTCCCACTTCGCTGGCCATTTTAGTAACATTAGCCAGCATACTTTTGGTCTGCTGTTCGGAAAATCCTTTTTTCTGCTGTAAATAGGCAAGATAATCCTTGCTGTCATTTGCCGTAATATCAGGATTGAGCTGAAAACTTTTCCATACCAGTTCTATTTCGTTAGCATGGGACGATGCAGCAAGAGCGTGCTCAAATTTCCGTTTGCCGATGTAGCAAAACGGACACATTACATCGCTCCATACTTCTACCTGCATTTTATTTGTTGTATTGTTCATTGATATTCTTTTATTCTTTTTAATAGTTGAGGTTTGAGCAATGGCAACGGTGCATGTGCAAAGCAAAGCTGAGAAAAGTAACAGGCCCTGAAGTGTGCCCGCCCGGATAAATCCTTTCGGACGGGCGACGCACATCTTAACAAAAAATGAAATTGCTGATCCCATAAAAAATCTACACTATTGTAATCATATCTTCAGTGCTTCTTCTTACTTTCTTCGCACCTAGCAGATAATCATTTTTCTCATCTCTGAAACCCAAAGCCATTATAACCACACTGCCCAGGCCTTTTTCTTCCAGACCAAGCACCTTATCCAATGCGGCAGGATTAAAACCTTCCATTGGTGTGGCATCCACTTTTTCGTGTGCTGCGGCAACTGCAGCAACACCCAATCCTATATAAGCCTGGCGTGCAGCCCAGTTATGATTTTGTTCCGGAGTCCTCTGTGTAAACTGCATCAGATTTGCTTTAAAGCCATCCAGGCTTTCTGCCGGAGCATTGCGTGTAGCTGCAATACGGTTAATGTATTCCTCTACCTGATCCGCAGTAAGATTTTTCCAGGCAGCAAATACCAACAGGTGCGAGCCTTCCAGGATTTGAGGTTGCTGACATGCCTCTTCATTAATCTTTTTCAACACGTCTTTGTCACTAACAACAATCACATCATAAGGTTGTAAACCGGCACAAGAAGGTGCTAATTGTATTGCAGTCAAAATGTTTTGCAACTGTTCCTCAGGAACAGCCTGGCCATTCATCCTTTTGGTGGCATAACGCCAATTCAGATTTTCTATTAAAGTCATTTTAATTTTTTTTGATAATGCAAACCTACATACATTTGCTATACTTTTTATAGTACTATACCTTTGTATAGCACTATTCTTCCTGATAGCCTTATAATTTTTAACAATGGCAGACAAAAATGAAACCATCAAACACACACCTTCTGAATGTGGTGCGATGCTAACCCCGGTAAGAGATGCATTGGAAATCCTGAGTGGGAGATGGAAACTTCCAATCATTATTTCCCTGTCATTTGGCAATAAAAGATTCAAGCAAATGGCCACAGAGATTAATGGAATTACAGACAAGATGCTGTCTAAAGAATTAAAATTTCTGGAAGAAAACAAATTAATCAAACGCACTGTTTATGATTCATTTCCGCCGGTAGTTGAATACTCAATCACTACCCATGGTAAATCCTTAGAAAAATTAATTGATGAATTAAGAGACTGGGGAAAGCAACACAGAAAGAAAATTATTGGAAAATAAAAAAGTCCGGCAATCATTGCCGGACTTTTTTCATTCGATACACACACTAAAATCAGTCTGGCTTTTTACCATCCAGGAAAGTATTGATTGTATTAATGGAAGCTTGATTTTTACCTTCGCTATCTTTGTTCATTCCTACCGTATATCCGCTGTAGAATTTATCTGCAGAATTTACACTTTTATCCAGATTCATGTCTTTGCGCAAATAGGCAGGAACATTTTCGTAATCATCTGTATTGACAGGCTCAGAAGATTTTACGTTGAAACTCAGATTACGCAAACGTTCTGCTCTTTCTTCCAATTGACGTTTTTGCTCTTCGAAGCGGCGCTTTTCTTCCAGTTCCTGCTCACTCAGGTTACGCTCAAAGCTTGATACTTCAAATGGTTTTTGCTCTTCAGCCACTGGTGCGGTTCTTACCTGAAACTGCATAACAGGATTTACCGGAGCATCTGGTTCTTCAGCTTTTGCAACAATTTCTTCTTTTGGATTATTGAATATAGTATGGTTACGTTCCCAAACTGTGTTGACAATATTGGCTACAATATCCTCCTTGGTTTCAACCTTAATTTCATCTTTGACTTCTTCCTTCAAAACCGGAGCCATTGGGTCCACAGCCAGAGTAGTATTTGCAGATGGTGTTGTAATCTCAGCAACAGCAGGTTTGCTGTCAAGGCTTACAACAACTTTTGTATCAATCACTTTTCTTTCGTGAAACTGAGCGGTAACTTCCTTATGATTAAAACCTGTAGCAATTACTGTAACAGAAATCCTATCCTCCAGACTTGGGTCATTACCCATACCCAAGATTACATCGCATCCATCACCAGCCTGTTGCTGAACGAATGCCTGAATAGCTTCTGCCTCATCCATTGTATGTTCAAATTCACCTTCGGCAGAATTGATATTCAATAAAATCCATTTTGCACCGCTGATATCGTTATCATTCAGCAACGGAGAATTCAGTGCCTGCTCTACAGCAAGATGAGCACGGTTATCGCCGCTTGCAGTAGCGCTACCAAGAATAGCAACTCCACCATTTTTCATTACGGTACAAACGTCAGCAAAATCCACGTTGATCTGGCCGGTAGTTGTAATTACATCCGTAATACATTTTGCAGCAGTTGCCAAGATATCATCGGCTTTTGCAAATGCCTGGCGGAACGGCATGTTACCACATTGCTGACGCAATTTGTCATTTGAAATAATAAGAATAGTGTCAACGTGGTCGCGCAATCTTTCAATTCCTTCCTGTGCCTGAGCCATGCGCTTGCGGCCTTCGTAAGAAAATGGTGTAGAAACAATACCAACAGTAAGTATATCAAGATCTTTACAAACCTTAGCCACTACAGGAGCTCCGCCGGTGCCAGTTCCTCCACCCATTCCTGCAGTAATGAAAGCCATACGGGTATTTACTTTCAGTATTTTGGTAATATCATCAAGACTTTCTTCACTTGCCTGTTTTCCAATTTCAGGATTTGCGCCTGCACCCAGTCCTTGTGTAAGATGTGGCCCAAGTTGAATTTTATTAGGTATCGGGCTCAAAGCCAAAGCCTGAGAATCCGTATTGCATATCAGGAAATCTACTCCTTCTACACCGAGGTTATACATGTAATTTACTGCGTTGCTACCGCCACCACCAACACCAATTACCTTGATGATGGATGATTGATTTTTGGGGATTTCAAAATGTATCATAATCGTTAGTTTTTAAAAATGGGTTTGTTGTGTGTTTGTTAGTTGTGAACTATAATTTGAGAAGTTGTGTGCAATTTTTTAATCAAATTTTCTGTCTTCTTCATCTTCAAACATACTCATCAGCTTGTCTTTCAGCCCGTCAAAAATCTTACCAATCTGACGTCCTCTTTTTCTTCCTAGTTCCGCTTGCTCAGGTCCATAATACTCTTGTTGCAAGGGTGTATTTATTAAAGGTTCCGCTTTGGGTTCTTCTAGGTTTATATGCAACAGGTTATTCTCAGAAGCTTTATAATTACCGTTCTCGAAATCGTGATAACCACGAAGAATAAGACCAATACAAGTCGAGTACATCGGGTCACCCATTTCTTCACTGTGCCCACCGGCAAGGTGTTCGTTTGGCAAACCAATTCGTGCACTCATTCCTGTTACATACTCGGTTAATTGAGTAATATGTTTCAGGCTTGCTCCGCCACCAGTGAGGATAATCCCGCCATACAATCTCTTATCCAGTCCGATTTGTTTGAGATGGTACAATACATAATCCAGTATCTCGTGCGTTCGGGCTTGTATGATGTGCGCCAGATTTTTAACCGAAATTTCTTTCGGTGGCAAGCCTTTCAGACCAGGAATTGTGATGTAAGAATTAGGATTTGCATGATCGGCATGCGCTGTTCCAAATTGCACTTTCAGTTGTTCTGCCTGAGCACGCAGAACACCTAAGCCATAATGGATATCATTTGTGATATTCACACCTGCATAAGGTATTACCGCAGTGTGCTTCAAAATTCCATCATAAAAAACAGCCATATCCGTTGTACCACCTCCAATATCAACAATAGCCACACCCGCCTCGAGATCCTCGGGGCTCATTACGGCTGCTGCTGAAGCAAGCGGTTGCAAAACCAGGTCTTTGGTTTTCAACTCAGAGCGTTCAACACAACGCTTAATATTGCGGATTGCATTTCTGTCACCGGTAACAATGTGGAAGTTTGCACCGATTTTCACACCATTCATACCCACCGGACTAAGAGTTGTCTGCATATCATCCACAAAAAATTCCTGCGGAACAATATCAATTATTTCATCACCGGCCGGGATAAAGGTCTTCTTCTGATCGTTAATCAAGGCTTCGATTTCTTTGCGCGTAATTTCAGAATCCGTGTCAGGACGCATTCTGTCACCACGTGTTTGCAAACTTTTGATGTGCTGCCCCGCAATACCGACGTACACTTCCTTGATATCAAGGTCAGCATTGTTTGCAAGACATTTTTCAATTGCCAATTGTATCGAGCGAATACATTGATCAATATTCATCACCACTCCATGGCGCACACCCTGAGATTCGGTTTTCCCCACACTCAAAATCTCCAGTTTCCCGAATTCGTTTTTCTGGCCGGCAATAGCGACTACTTTGGTAGTTCCAATATCCAGACCGACTATAATGGGTTGTTCTTTCTTGCTCATTTTTACTTTAGTTTAAATTCTTTATTAATTACCTTGCTTTTATACTATCTATTTTAAGAATATTACCCTGCATTGCCATTACTGCGGTATTCTCTTCTTTTGGCGCATCTCCAACAATGGATTTCACCCAATTCATGTTTGTAATAGCCCTATCTACAGGTGCTTTCCAGGGCAGTGATGGAGAGGCAACAATCTGATTGCTGAACCTTGCATCCAAAATTGTATATCTGTCCCAACCCACTTTATTCAGTACATCCTGATAGAACGCAAATAAATTTTCTAACTTCTTATCGAGAGCTGAACCATCGCCTAATAAGATTTTATGCGTGCCTAAAACCGGAATTAATTCAAAATCCTCCGCACTGTTCACAATTATTTGCGATGTTTGAGCCTGCCAGAATGAATCTCTTTTTATCCACTCAGCAATTGACAACATTCTGCTTTTTAATACTTCCCCTGCACTATCATCATGTATTTGCGGAACATTTACAAATAACACTTCGTAGTGTGTATACCGATCAGAAAGCGGTAAAATATGCTTTGAAGAATCGAGGTAATAACTATGTCCGTTTTTTTGAAATACCCTCAACTGTGGGATTCGCTGTGTAACATCAATATTTAAAAAGCGGTTGTTATCCACAAAGACCTGGGCGTTTTCAATCCAGGGATTTGTTGCCAGAATATGCTCCATTTTTTTCAAATCAATATTGCCAATCCGGATGTTATCGGGTTCAATATGTCGTTTTTCGAATAAGGTTTGCTCTACTTCTTCTTTGCTGACAAACTTGCAAACCTCTTCATTCTCGATACGGATATTGACACCTTTTACTTTTTTGTTGTCCTGTATTTTCGATGCGCTCAACGTAGCAAATACACAGCACCCCAGCAACACAAAGGTTACCAGTGTCTGTATTATTTTACGGGTCGATATTTTGCGCTTATCTGTCATCTATTTATTTAGTATAATTTCTTTAATCGGGTTTACAAGCTTATCAATATCTCCGGCACCGGCAGTAATAAAAAGCTCTGCAGGCGATACTTTCACATATTCCAACAAACCTTCTTTCGACAAAACCGTAGCGACTTTATTGCTCATTTTGTCCACTATCATTTTTGATGTCGCACCTTCCATTGGCAATTCTCTTGCAGGATAAATATCAAGAAGAATTACTTCGTCTGCCAGGCTAAGGCTGTCTGCAAATCCCTGTGCAAAGTCATTTGTCCGGCTATACAAATGCGGCTGAAAAGCAATCACACATTTTTTACCTGCAAATAAACGTTTTGCACTTTTAATCAGCGAAGCCAACTCTTCCGGATGATGGGCATAATCGTCAATGAAAACCGTTTTCTCTGTTTTAATAATATACTCGAAACGACGTTTGACGCCTTTGAATTTCGCCAGAGCATCCTTAACTCTGTTTCCATCAATACTCAGCAATTGTGTCACCGCTATGGCTGCGACTGCGTTTTCAATATTGTGCATTCCACCTATTGGCAAATGCACATCGCTAATCATCCAGCCATTGCCAATAACATTAAAATTGTATTCGCCATTCTTCTGAACAATATTCGATGCATAAATATCAGCAGCGTCATTTTGAAGGCTGTATGTCAATATAGTTGAACCATTCAAATCCGCACTGCGCTTCAATCCGTGCTTTGCAATCAATGTTCCTCCCGGCTTGATGTTCCCTGTATATTGTATAAATGCTTTTTCTACTTCCTCGGCAGTTCCATAAATGTCAAGATGATCAGCATCCATCGCAGTCAGTATAGCAACATCCGGGAATAGTTTCAGGAAACTTCTGTCGTATTCATCCGCTTCAATTACAGCTGTTTTGTTGTCGCTGCTCCAATAATTACTCTGATAATTTACCGCAATGCCACCCAAAAATGCATTACAGCCTTCGCCGGCTTCACGCAATAAATAGGCGGTCATTGTGGAGATGGTTGTCTTACCATGCGTACCGGCAACAGTTACAGCGAAGAATGCTTCTGTAATCCATTGCAAAACGTCACTGCGCTTGTAAACAGGATAATTATTATCCCTATACCAATTTAGTATCGCATTGTTTTTGGGAATAGCCGGAGTGTACACAACCAGTTCTGCGTCTTTATCTACCAGATTGATATCATCCGTGTAGATGATTTCCAATCCTTCATTCACTAATTTTTTTGTCAAATCAGTTTCAGTAAGGTCATAACCGGCAACTATGGCATTGCGCTGCTTGAAGAATCGCGCCAGTGCGCTCATCCCAATGCCGCCAATGCCGACAAAATAAACTCGTTTTAGTTGAAGTACGTCCATTACTATTCTGATTCTTTATTAAATTTCCTTACCGTTTGCGAGGTCAATTATATATTGAGCTATTCTTTCATCCGCATTTTTTACCGCAATTTTTTTCAATTGCTCACTCATCAACTTTTGCTTTTTATCATCCTTCTTTAATTTCTCCAGTTCATTAATCAAATCTGTTGCTGCTGCATTATCTTTCACTAATAATGCAGCATTCTTTTTTACCAAAGCCATTGCATTGCTGGTCTGATGATCTTCCGCCGCAAAAGGATAAGGGACGAAAATGACCGGTTTTGCCACGATGCATAATTCTGCAATTGCCAAAGCTCCGGCTCTCGAAATCACAATATCAGCAGCTGCATATCCTTTATCCATTTGCTTGATAAATTCAAACACTTTCACTTTATCACCAAAAGGTTCAGCTCGCTTTCTGGCTTGTTCAAAATAGGGTTTACCTGTTTGCCAGATTACCTGTGTTCCATCTTCAATAATCTTCTCAAGATCCTTGTCAATCGCCTCATTAATGGATTTTGCACCAAGGCTTCCACCTACGACAAGGATTGTTTTACAATCAGGATCCAAGCCAAAAATTTGCTGTCCGTCCAGTTGATTAAAAGAACTCTGAACGATAATATGGCGAACAGGGTTTCCGGTAATTTTTATTTTTGCCTGCGGAAAAAACTGTTCCATATTCTCATACGCTACACAAACAGCTTTGGCTTTCTTTCCCAAAATCCTATTGCTTTTTCCCGCAAATGAATTTTGCTCCTGTATCAGGGTATTCACACCCTTAGATTGAGCAGCATTCAATACGGGAAAGCTTGCATATCCTCCAACGCCAACTACAACATCAGGATTGAACTCCTTTATAATACTCCTGGATTTCCATGCACTCCTGATAAGTTTTATGGGTAGCAATAAATTCTTAAACATATTGCTGCGATTGAATCCTGCAATATCCAAACCAATAATTCTGAAGCCCTCCTGAGGAACCTTTTCCATTTCCATTTTACCGGCTGCCCCAACAAAAAGTAATTCAGTGCCTGGTTTCATTCGCTGAAGCGCATGACCAATTGCCACTGCCGGGAAAATATGCCCGCCAGTACCACCACCTGCTATGATTACTTTTAATTGCTTCATTTTATGCTGTTGCTATTGCTGTATTCCCCTTTTTTACTGCTCCTTTCTGTATAAATAATTTCGATTTTCCTTTATCCGGATTTGTTTGATCGGCACCTTCCATTTCATCAACATAACGGCTGATGCTCAGGATAATGCCAAACGCTACGCTGGTAAAAAGAATGGACGATCCACCCATACTCACCATTGGCAAAGTCAATCCTGTTACCGGAACCAAATGAACTGTCACCGCCATATTCAACATTGCCTGAAAAACCAGTGTGATACTTAATCCAACGCCTAAAAACGCACCAAAGGCATATGGACAACGCCGGAACAATAAAATGCATCGCCACAAAAACAAGAGGTATAAAAACACAATTACCGCGCCGCCCACAAGACCATATTCTTCTATTACAATTGCGTAAATAAAATCAGAGTATGGGTGTGGCAGGAAATTTCTTTGCTGGCTATTTCCCGGTCCACGACCTGCTATACCACCATTGGCAATCGCAATTTTTGCCTGCTCTACCTGGAAGGGATCTGCTTTTTTTGCACCATTCTCATCTTTGCCCCTGAAATCTTCAATACGTTTTACCCAGGTGGCACCACGACCGAAATCAAAGGTCTTGGCTGCGCCAATCAATATCAATATGCCTATTATACCTGCCAATGCCAAAAGCATAATATGCTTTACCTGCACCCGCCCAATAAAAAACAGAATACAACAAGTTGCACCCAGCAATAATGCAGTTGATAAATTTTCAGGAGCAATCAATCCGCAAATCACCAAAACCGGTGTCAATACAGGAATAAAACCTTTTCTGAAATCCTTAATTACACTTTGCTTAATACTCAATAAGCGGGCCAGATACATAAACAATGCAAGCTTGGCAAAGTCGGAAGACTGAAATGTAATGTGAATAATAGGAATGGTTATCCAACGCGAACCTTCGTTAATATCACTTCCAAACAGCATTGTATACAGCAAAAGCGGAACGCTGATGAGATACATTAAAACTGATATTTTTGAAAATTTCGCATAATTGATTTTATGTACAATAAATATCAGACCCAAACCAAATACGATCAAAGCCAACTGCTTCATCATAAAGAAACTGGCATTTTTATCGAGTTTATAGGCTAGCGTACCGGTAGCGCTATAGACCACCAGCAAACCAAAAAGAGACAAGAGCAATACGATTGACCATATTACCTTATCACCTTTTATATGTCCTAATAATTGTTGCATTTCTTCCTTTCTAAATAATATTATAAACTCTTTACCGCTTCTTTAAACTGATCACCACGATCCTCATAGTTTGCAAACAAGTCGAAACTTGCACAGGCAGGTGCTAATAAAACCACATCATTCTTTTCTGCTAATGAATAAGCAGCTAACACGGCATCCTTTGCACTTTGTGTATCAACAATAGTTGGCACAATCGCACTAAAAAATTCGTGAATGTTCTTATTATCAACACCCAGACAAACAATTGCCTTCACTTTCTCTGCAACCAATTCTTTTATCTCGTTATAATCATTCCCTTTATCCTGACCTCCAAGAATCAGTACAACAGGTTTTTTCATACTTTCCAATGCAAACCATACTGAGTTTACATTCGTTGCCTTACTGTCATTTATAAAATCTACTCCTCGAACACTCGCTACAAATTCCAATCGATGGGCTATTCCTTCAAAAGTTGAAAAGCTCTCTCTGATTTTTGCGCTTCTGATACCTGCTGTTCTTGCTGAAATGCCCGCTGCCATGCTGTTGTATTGATTGTGTTTCCCCTGTACAGATAAATCGTGAATAGACATCGATGTGTTTTCGCCATCGTAATTAATATTCAAGTGATCGTTATCAATAAAAGCACCGTCTGTGTTAGGTTTTGTGTTTTCGCTCATCGTAAAATATATTGTTCGTGCGTTAATAGGGTTGATTTCTAAATGCTTACTAATTTCCTTATCGTCTTTATTCGTAATAAAAATATCGTCCTTCGTCTGGTATGCTGTAATCCTGAATTTTGCTGCTATATAATTTTCGTATTTGTATTCATACCTGTCCAGATGGTCGGGACTAATATTCAACAGCAACGCTATATCCGGCCTGAAGGTTTGGATGTCATCCAATTGAAAACTACTTACTTCAATCACATACCACTCAGTCGGCGCTTCTGCTATTTGCTTCGCAAAACTGTTTCCAATATTGCCAACCATACTCACATCATATCCCGCAACCGACAAGGTGTGATAAATCATTTTCGTCGTCGTGCTCTTTCCATTACTTCCCGTAATCGCTATTATTTTACTATTCCCTTTATAACGATATCCAAATTCAATCTCACTACACAATTCAATACCGGTTGCTCTTATCCTCTTAATTATCGCCGCTTTCTCCGGTATCCCCGGACTTTTAATGATACAATCCGCACTGAGTATTTTTTCTTCTGTATGTCCACCTTCCTCAAAATCAATTCCTGCTGAATTCAATTCGTTTTTATAAGCTTCTTTTATTTTTCCTCCATCACTGACAAATACATCCCAACCTTCTTTTTTACCAAGCAATGCCGCACCCACACCACTTTCTGCGGCACCCAACACAACTAATTTCCGAAGATCTTTTTCCAAATTTCTTTTCGCTTTTAATCTTATTGTAATTTCAATGTTGCTATGCTCAGAATGGCCAGAATAATTCCTATAATCCAAAAACGGGTTACTATTTTACTTTCATGATATCCGGCCTTTTGATAATGGTGGTGCAATGGTGACATCAGAAAAATTCTTCGTCCTTCACCATACTTTTTCTTTGTGTATTTAAAGTAGGTTACCTGCATCATTACCGAAACCAGTTCCACTAAAAATATTCCGCAGATGATAGGAATTAATAATTCCTTACGCACAATAATAGCCAGAGAAGCAATGATACCACCAAGCGCAAGACTACCGGTATCACCCATGAATACTTGCGCGGGATATGCATTGTACCAAAGAAACCCAACACAGGCACCAACAAATGCTCCGATAAAAATGGATAATTCACTCAGGTGCGGAATGTGCATGATGCCCAGATAGTTGGCAAAAATATAGTTGCCCGAAACGTAGGCAAACACGCCCAGACATATCCCGACAATAGCCGAAACACCGGTAGCAAGCCCATCAATACCATCTGTAATATTGGCGCCATTACTTACTGCCGTTATAATGAAAATCACGAACAGGATATATATAACGGGCGTTGCGGTGTTCATTGCCTTTTCGCCAAAAACGGATGCAATTTTCGCATAACTCAACTCGTGGGTTTTTACAAAAGGAATCGTAGTAATGGCACTCTTAACCTGTACATAAGTATGTTTCTTTCCGTTCTCATCCTTTCTTGAATAGGGTGCTGAAACTATTTTCTCTGTAGAATTATAAAGTGTTGACTTGCCCTTTACGACCTCACGGCTGATGGTTACATGTTGGTTATAATAGAGTGTAAGCCCAACAATAATTCCCAAGCCTACCTGACCCAAAATTTTAAAACGGCCTGAAAGTCCTTCTTTATTCTTTTTAAACACCTTTATATAATCATCTATGAATCCCACCAATCCTAACCAGACAGTGGAAAGCAGCATCAGGATAATGTATACATTTTCGATCCTGGCAAACAATAAAGTTGGAATCAGGATGGCCATTATGATGATAATCCCGCCCATAGTCGGCGTTCCCCTTTTTTGCTTTTCTCCTTCCAGACCCAAATCGCGAACGGTTTCTCCAATTTGTTTTTTATGCAAAAATTTAATGAAGCTTTTGCCCATCAGCATAGAAATCACCAAAGACAAAATAATTGCCATTGCTGTTCGGAAAGTGATGTAATAAAATACACCGGCTCCGAACATTCCAAAATTTTCGCGCAAATAAGTGAACAAATAGTAAAGCATCGGTTTGTATTATTTGTTTAAAATTTTAAATGCTTCCATCAACACCTCTCTATCATCAAAATGGTGACGCACGCCTTTTATTTCCTGGTACGTTTCATGACCCTTTCCTGCAACCAATACAATATCACCTGGGTTTGCTAATGCGCAGGCTGTTTTAATCGCTTCCTTTCTGTCACTAATTCTCAAAACTTTTCTCTTTTGTGCAAACGTCAAGTCTGTTTCCATTTCATTCAGAATCTCTTCAGGATTTTCACTTCTCGGATTATCTGAAGTCAGAATTGTTTTGCTGCTTTTATCCACTGCAACCTGCGCCATTAAAGGACGTTTAGTACGGTCCCTATCTCCGCCGCAACCTACTACCGTGATGATTTGCTCATCATTTGCACGTAACTGTTGAATCGTTGCCAGCACATTTAATAAAGCATCGGGTGTGTGGGCATAATCAACAATTCCCAATATTTTCTCTACAGGCGAAGCAACTGTTTCGAATCTGCCCGGAGCACCCTGTAATGTGCTCAATGCAGCCAGGACTTCAATTGAATCCTGATCCAAAAACTTAGCAACACCATAAACAGCAAGCAGATTATACGCATTGAATGTTCCAATCATGCGCAGATGCGCTTCAAGGCCATCAATCATCATCACAAGACCTGTCAGATTATTCTCCAACACTTTTCCTTTAATACTTGCCGGCACACGCAAACTGTACGTGTGTTGTTCAGCTTTCGTATTCTGGAGCATCACCGCACCTCGTTTATCATCAATATTTGTTAATGCAAATGCCGTTGCAGGCAACTGATCGAACAATTGTTTTTTTACACGGATGTATTCATCAAACGTCTTGTGGTAATCAAGATGATCATGTGTGATATTAGTGAATACGGCTCCGTCAAATTCTATTCCATGAATACGATGCTGATGAATAGCGTGAGAGCTTACTTCCATAAATACATGAGAGCAGCCTGCATCGCGCATTCTGGCAAATAATGACTGAATTGATATAGAATCCGGTGTGGTATGGGTCGCTGTTTCAACTACAGAACCAATGAAGTTTTGAACCGTGGAAATCAATCCGCATTTATATCCCAGCTTAGTAAACAACTGATGCAAAAGCGTTGTCACTGTAGTCTTTCCATTTGTACCGGTGACACCAATAACAACCATTTCTTTAGATGGATAATCGTAAAAAGCAGCAGCCATTTCCCCGGCCGCAATCGCACTGTCTTTTACCTTTACGTACGTTACATCTTCTGCTTTTTCATTCGGTATAGTTTCGCAAATAACGACTGAAGCACCTTGCGAAACAGCTGTATTAATATACTGATGCCCGTCCACCAAAGTTCCTTTCAATGCAACAAAAACACTTCCGGGTTGAGCTTTCCGTGAGTCAATACAAATGCCCGAGACTTCCAGCTGTGTTGTTCCCAACACTTCAGTAGTCTTCACATTAATCAGTATATCTTTCAGTAATGGCATTTAAATAATTAACTCAACTGTATAATAATTGTTTGTCCTTTTGTTGCTACACTTCCGGGAGCAATTGATTGCCCCTGAATGGCTCCGCTTCCCAATATTCTTACTTTCAATCCTTGCCTTTCCAAAACATACACCGCATCTTTCAACGACATGCCAACAACATCCGGTACTATATTCTGAGCAATAGATTGAGAATTCACTACAATTTTATTACTTGAATCCATTTTTATCCGGGCAATTGAACCGGTACTATATTGAACACCCAAAGGCTTCTTCATGGCATTCATCAATGTTTTTTGATTGAATACCGTAGACGCTTTTGCGACATAGTTTGTCTTGCCACTTTTCGAAAAACTATCAACAGCACCGCCTTTCCAGGAACCTTGTCCATTGGCAAAAATTTTATCTGCTACCATCCTGAACACAGGTGCAGCAATCGTTCCACCATAGTAAGAATGAGAGTGCGGCTTTGTACGAATAGCAACAATCATTGTGTACTTTGGATTATCGGCCGGGAAATAGCCAACAAAAGAGCCCTGATAAACACCTGCACTGTAAGGAATACCTTTGTCGCAAACCTGTGCAGTTCCGGTTTTTCCGGCAATGGTATAATAGGGTGATTGGATATGCTTACCCGTTCCGCTTAACACAACTTCTTCAGTGCATTTTTTCAATTGTGCAATCACATCTTTACTGGCAATTGCTTCTTCCAGAACCGTTGGTTCAAAATGCTTAACCTCTTTACCGAACTCTCTGACAGAACTTACCAGATAAGGTTTCATCATTTTCCCGCCATTCGCAACTGCATTGTACATCATACAAGTATGCAATGGCGTAATCATCACCCCATAGCCGGTAGCCAGCCAGGGTAGCGTTGCAGCATTCCAGATATTTTTTTCGTGCGGCTCCGCCATTGTGGCTTTATTCTCGCCAAACAAATCAATACCGGTTTTGCTATTCAGGTGCAGATCTTTAATATGTTTGATGAATAGCTTAGGATCCTTATAATAATGTTCGTATGCCAATGAAGCCATTCCGACATTAGAAGATTGAGCATAAGCCTTTTTAATGGGCATTGTACCTAAACCGTGGTGGGAATCATGCATGACGCGATGTGCAAACTGGCGTTGTCCACCATAACAATTCACATCATCTTCTACATTAATCAGGCCATCTTTCAGCAGAGAAAGTAAGGTTACAATTTTAAAAGTAGAACCTGGCTCAGCAAGTACTAAAGCGTAATTCTGATCTTCAGCATATGGGCCGTCTTTATCTTTATCCGTACCAAGATTAGCCATAGCACGGATTTTGCCGGTGGCAACTTCCATTACAATGCATGTTCCGTTCCAACAATGATATTGCTCCAAAGCATCTTTCAGAGCATGTTCTGCAACATTCTGAATACCGATGTCAAGTGTTGTTACAATATCCTTTCCGTTTTGCGCTTCAATCCGTGAACCTTCTACTGTTGCCCATTTACTTGCTGCAATACGCTGTTTCATGCACCAGCCATTTTCGCCGCTCAACAAACTGTCGTACATCGCCTCCAGCCCTTTCACATTCTTCACCAACTTCTTATCGCGCCAGATTGCAGGCTGATATTTACCCACTGTTTGTAGTGCAAGAATATCATATGGATTATCTCTCGTATTGCGCGTATCCACGATCATTCCACCTTTCCGCTGACCTTTATTGAAAATAGGGAAACTGCGGAGCTGCAGATATTTGTCGTAGGGAATTTTTGTACCCAGTTCGAAATAACGTGTCGAATCCTTGTAAGCCTTTACGAGATTCGATTTGTATTGGGCCGCAGTAGCGTCTTTAAACAAATCTGCCAATTTTCGGGACAGCACATCAACATGCTTGTAAAAAGTATCCTTCTTAATTACGGTAAAATCAATATGAACATCAAATTGAGGAATTGTCGAACAGAGCATCGTACCATCTTCTGTATAAATATTCCCTCTTTCTGCAAAAATGGTATCCGTACGCAAACTCATATCCTGAGCACGTGCGCGTAATGCCGGTCCGTCCTTTATCTGAATCATTGCCGCTTTGATAATGATAGCAAAGCCCAACAAACAGATACAACTGAATGCCACATAAACCCTAAACCGTATGTCTCTCCTGACGTTCAACTATTTTGTAATTTTTCCTTTGTTTGTATCAATTATTATTTTGTAAGCCGGCATCATCAATGGTTTCATTCCTATTCCTGCACCCTTGCGTATCACTTCTGCTTCCATTCCTGCATTCATCAATTTTGACTGCGCATCCATATTTCGCCAGTTCAATTCTTTCAGGAGCTTTTGTTGCTTATCCAGCTCACGTTGTGTTTCAATAGCAGCGTGACTATTGGCAATATAAAAGACACCCAGCAAAACGATAAAAGCTAAAAAAGGAACATTGTTTACAATGCCCTTGTAGGAAATTTTATCAACCACACTACGCCAATCGAGTTTGGCCGAAGCCACTCTTTCGGTGCCGGCAGAAACCTGTTCCGTCTGCTCTTCTGTGTTCTTTATCTCTTCTGCTTCGTTCATTTATATTTTTTCCGCTACGCGCAAACGTGCACTGCGCGAACGGGGGTTTTTTGCTTGTTCTTCTTCCGATGGTTCCACCGGTTTTTTTGTTATTTCTTTAAAAGGCAATTGCTTTTTGGGCGCAAGCCCTAAAATATCCTCCTCAATCTGCCAGGCTCCATTCTTTACAAATTGCTTTACCAGTCTGTCTTCCAGGGAATGAAAAGAAATAATGCTTAATCTTCCGCCAGGTTTCAAACACATAGCTGATTGTTCCAACAAATCCCGCAAAGCGCCCAATTCATCATTCACTTCGATCCGCAAAGCCTGAAACAATTGTGCCAGGTATCGCTGTGGATTCCCTTTTATTACAGGCTCCAAAAATGCTTTAAGATCCTGCGTAGTTTTTATCGGCGACTTTGGTCTTTGCGAAGCAATATGTTTTGCCAGTTGTTTCGCGTTTCGCACTTCGCCGTATTGTTCAAACATCAAATGCAGTTTCGACTCATTATATGTTTGTAAAATTTTCGCCGCAGTCAGTTCACTTCTGTTGTCCATCCGCATATCAAGCGGACCATCAAAGCGCGTTGAAAATCCCCTTTCGCCTGTATCAAACTGATAAGAACTTACACCTAAATCGGCCAAAATGCCGTCAACCAAAGGCGCTCCATGCAATCTCAAAAAACGTTTCAGATATCGGAAATTTTCAGTTACTGGAATCAATCTTGCATCATCCGGTTTGTTTCTCCACGCATCGGCATCCTGGTCGAATGCAATCAGCTTTCCATTTTCACCCAAATTTTCCAGGATTAAACGACTATGTCCCCCTCCACCAAACGTACAATCCACATACACGCCATCTTTCTTAATATCCAGCCCATCCACTGCTTCTTTCAGCAAAACAGTAGTATGGTAAAACGCTTGCTCTGTCATTATCCCAAATTTTCGAACGGACTGATAAAACCACCACCTAAAACCTCATTAGCCAAATCACTGAAATCACCCATTTTACTTTGAATGTGTGCTCTGTGTGCGGCTTTGTCCCATATCTCCATTTTATTTCCCTGCGCGGTCAATACGATATCTTTTGAAATACCGGCATGTTCCAACAGGGTTTTGGTTAATAGCAAACGACCCGCAGCATCACTTTCCACAATGTTTGCGCCATTAAGGAACAAACGCTTGAAGTCGCGCACTTTGGGATTAAAATCATTGAGTTTGTTTATTTTCTCGGAAAGAATATTCCATTCGTCCATAGGGTAAAGGTTGAGGCATTGCTCAAAACCTCTGGAAACGACAAACTGCACATCTGCACCTTCAGGAAGCTGCTTCCTGAAAGAGGACGGTAAAAGGAAGCGTCCTTTTGCGTCGATGGAAAGTTCGTATTCGCCTATGAAATTGGCCATTTGTTTAATTGTGCTCCGAAATGAAACACAAAGAAACACTTTTTACCACTTTTTACCACTTTTATCCACAGCTAAATTATCCACAAAGTTTATACCGTCTAAAAGTTAAGCCAGCAAAGGCTTACACAAACATTTTTGCTAATTTTAACTTTACATTTGTGGATAATGTGAAATTGGTGTGGATAACTATATTTATAAGTGGTCGTTTAACCTGCAAAATAAGGTCTTTCCTGTTTATTTTGGGTGAATTTAAGCTTAAACCGCTAAGACTTGTGGATTTTTTGCAATTCTGCTACATCCAAAAGATCTTTTGGCCGTGCGGTAGCTATTTTATTTTGAATCAAATGTTGATAATGAATAAATCGAATTTCGAACCCTTCCATTTTATCAAGGAGAGCCATTGCGTAATATTCATCGAAATGCTGTTGCTCTAAACCCGGAATGTCAGTCATCAGATCGGCATAGATACCGGAATCGAGCATTATCTCGCAATAACCAGCAAGAATGGGTGCAGTTGATAAGGGCTCAAAGCGACCGTAACCCATTTTATCAAAGGCATTAATTAGATTCAATCTGTTTTGGAGGGTATCTTTTAAGTAAAAATCTATATCGCCCGTTGTGCGTTTATAGCCATGCCGGTTTACTGCAAATCCTCCTATGATAAGATACTTTACCTCGAATTCTTCAAAGGTTTTGACCAACAAAAGCATTTCGTCACTCGTACGTTCCGATACCATTAGCGGATATGCTTTTTTCTTAAAATAAAACCTTTGCCTTGTGGTTCTTTGATAGGCGCGTCGCCATTTAGTCGTTTAGAAAGGTCTATTAAGGCAAATAGTTCATTTAATTTTTCGAGGGGAGATAAGCGCATATATTGCTCCGCACGTTCCTGAGCAATTTGCTCCAAAGGAATTAAAGGGTTATATATTTTAAGTCGGCTCATCCGTCACCAAAGGTAAACATTCTGTACAAAAGATAGCAGCACAAATACTAATTTTACCCTCAAAAACCTGGCATTAATGAAAATCGTCCTCGCACAACAAAATTATCACATCGGAAATTTCGACGCCAATACAGACAAAATCATTTCCGCTATACGGGATGCTAAAACCAAAGGGGCTGAGCTTATTGTTTTTTCCGAATTGTGTGTGTGTGGTTATCCTCCGCGGGATTTTCTGGAGTTTAATGATTTTATTGAGCAATCTATGGCTGCTGTTGCAAAAATTACAGCCGAAGCTGACACGATTGCTGTTTTGATTGGTGCGCCTTCACACAATACAAATTTGTTGGGCAAAGACCTGCACAACTCTGCTTATTTTCTATATGAAAAAGAAATAAAGCAAATTGTCAACAAGACACTTCTACCCACTTACGACATTTTTGATGAGTATCGTTATTTCGAACCGGCAACTGAATGGGATATTGTTCATTTTAAAGGGAAAAAGCTGGCAGTAACCATTTGTGAAGACATTTGGGACATTACAGAAAACCCATTGTACCGGGCGAGCCCAATGGATGCATTGGCACAGCAAAAGCCCGACATTATGATTAATCTCAGCGCTTCGCCATTTGATTATATCCATGCAGATGCCCGGAAAAATATGATCGCGCTGAATGTGGCCAAATACCAGATGCCTATGCTGTACTGCAATACAGTGGGGTCACAGACAGAAATTGTGTTTGATGGCGGATCGATAATTATGGATGCTGCTCAAAACATAATAGCTGAACTACCCTATTTTGAAGAAGCCTATCAGCTGATAGAATGGAAGGATGATGGATCGATAGGAATAGAAAACAAAATTCCGGCGCCTTATTTTAGCAACCATATCCCGGGAGAAAAATTTGATGCAGTGTTAAATATTGCTGCTATACACTCAGCTCTCATCTTGGGTATCCGGGATTATTTCAGCAAAATGAATTTCAGCAAAGCCATTGTTGCCTCATCCGGTGGTATAGACAGCGCTGTGATATTGGCTTTAGCTTGTGAAGCATTAGGTGCAGAAAATGTTCGGGCTTTACTTTTACCATCCCAATTTTCCACCGGACATTCCGTAAGTGACGCAGAGCAATTATCTAAAAATCTGAATAACCAGTACGATATTATTCCAATCAAAAACGTCTTTGAAGCTTACGAAAGTGCGCTTGAACCTGTGTTTTCAGGATTGGCCTTTTCTGTGGCGGAAGAGAATTTACAATCTCGCATCCGTGGTGCAATGGTGATGGCTTTGAGCAATAAATTTGGTTCTATTTTGCTTAACACCTCAAACAAAAGCGAGCTGGCAACAGGCTATGGAACGCTTTATGGCGACATGGCAGGTGGTCTTGGGGTGTTAGGTGATTTGTACAAAATGCAGGTGTACGCACTGGCTAGTTACATCAATCGAAACAAAGAAATTATCCCACAAAATATCATTGATAAAGCGCCAAGCGCTGAGCTTCGCCCAGGACAAAAAGACAGTGACAGCCTACCGGAATATTCCGAGCTGGATGCCATCCTCTATCAATATATAGAAAGGCGTCAGGGTCCGAAAGAGCTGGTGGCAATGGGTTTTAACGATATGCTGGTAGCAAGAATTTTAAAACTGGTGAACTCAAACGAATACAAGCGCAATCAATTTTGTCCCATCATTCGTGTTTCTCCAAAAGCATTTGGTGTGGGAAGAAGAATGCCCATTGTGGGAAAATATCTGTCGTAGAGATTGCGTGAGGGATAACAGCAAATAGCCCGGCCGAGGAACGAAGGCATGCCCTTAAAAACAAAACACCGCAAACATTTAAGTCTGCGGTGCTACTCTGAACTCCACCTTTTACTAAAACAAAACTATTGTGCGGTCATCATCTTACATTGATGATAGGTACCGATATTATTTTTGACTGTGATTTCGTACAGGAAATTGGCGATACTTAAATTCAGATCAGCGAAATTGATTTCAACAGAATGTTCACCGGAAGAAAGATTTTGCGGCTTCACTTCAGCAACTCTCCGACCTTGTAAATCATAAATTCCAAAGCTAACCTCGGAATCGGAAACCAGCTTAAACGGAATGGCTGTTTTACCAATATGTGGATTGGGAAAATTTTGTCCGAGTTCAAATTGACCACCGGTTATTTTATTGATATTGCCGATGCCAACAGTTCCGGTTCCCGGCACTGTTACCTCCAGATAGCTATCCCAGGAGGAAGTGCCGCTATTGTAAGACAAGCTAGCAATTTGCCCGGCAGTACCATCGCTGAATATCCCGTCAGCCCCTGGCAAGAGAGGATCGACACCCCAGGTACTGTAGGGTGCAAGCGTACTATGGACGTTATCTTTTTCGGTTTTGGGATAAGTAAATTGTGAAATTTTTACAGATGTACCGGAAACCTTTACCTCAAAATGAATGTGGGTAATGCGACCAGGATACCATCCCGGAAAGATGGTTGTAAACTCGACTTCACCATTTGCATCTGTCATCGCCCGTCCGCGTAGCCAGGTCTGCCCAACAGCGTTCACAGTACCTGAATGCGCCGTAGTGGTATATCCACTGTAATTTCCATCCGCATTGCAATGCCAGATATCTACTTCTGCATTGATAAGTGGTGCGCAGTTTTGATCGCCAATAATTTTCATTTTGATTTTATGTAGCTGGCCGGCCTGCGTTTCCCGAATATCTGTTCTTAATGTAGCTGCGAGCATTCCGGATGTAATCGGATATGGACCTGCAGTTTCGGTTGGCACTACAGTGCAGGCAAGAGCTTTGCCAAATGGGAGCATTAGTCCTGCTCCGGCCAGGCCTAAACCTTTTAAGAAATCTTTCCTTTGCATAAAACTACATTTTGACTTTTAAAGAATGATTGTAATTTCAGGAAGAAAAACGGAGTGCAAAAAAATAGTTGGTGAATCTGCTTATTGTTGTGGGGAACCTAAATTTCCTTTGGCATAACGTTCCATTAAATCCTTCTCATAACTGCTTCCTACCGGCAGTTCCTGCCCGGAGATAAAAATAGTTTTATTGCGGATAATACTTATTCTTTCCATTGGAACAATGTAAGAGCGATGCGTTCTGATAAAAATTTTCTTCGGTAGTAATTCTGAGATGGTTTTGATTGGCATTCTTGCCAATACCGGCTTTTGATTTTCGAGATGAATTTTGATATAATTATCCAGGCTTTCTATAAAAAGAATGTCTTTTAAAAACACTTTAATCAGGCTATAGTCTGCTCTCACAGTAATAAACAGGTTGCTGTTACCGGAAAGGTTTTTATTCAACAGTGCAGATTGATTAATAACCTTTTCAACTGCCTGAGAAAAGCGTTTAAAAGTGAAAGGTTTCAGCAGATAATCGACCGCGCTCAGATTAAATCCTTCTATCGCAAATTCGCTGTAAGCAGTGGTAAAAATCAGCAACGGATGCTGCTGTATTTTTTTATAAAAATCGATACCGGATATGGATGGCATATTGATATCCAGAAACAATAAATCGATCTTATTTTCGTCAAGAAAATGCCGGGCTTCATTGGTCTGCGTAAAAGATCTGACCAGGTCTATCTGACCGGACTGCGAACAAAATTTTTCAATAATTTTGAGTGCCAGGGGTTCATCGTCGACGGCTATTGCTTGTATCATTTAAGCGCTATTGAAAGAAAAATACTGAATGAATTACCCTCATCATGAATAAGTAGTTTGTGTTGCTTCGGGTATAAAGACAGTAATCGCTTTCTTGTATTTTCGATCCCCATTTTATTGCTTTCTGAGTGTATTGAACGAAACTTTACTTTTTTGTTGAAGGTGTGCATCTGAAGCTCGCGCGGGGTAATAATAAAATTAATTTTTATCTCACAATTTTCATCAGGGTTAACGCCATATTTATACGTGTTTTCAATAAACGGGATAAGCAACATCGGTGCTATAAGCTGATTGCCCGCTTCACCTGAAATTTCATAACTAAAATCTACATTATCACTCAATCGGGTTTGTTGTAAGGAAATATAATCGCTGATGTATTCGATTTCTTTCTGCAGGGATACAAAATCTTTTGAAGCCTCTGAAAGCACATATCTCATCATACTTGAAAGTTGCACCACAGCGTCTGCCGTCTTATCAGAATGCTGGATAGCTAAAGAATAAATACTGTTTAAAGTATTAAATAAAAAATGAGGATTTATCTGCGCTTTCAAATAACCTAATTCGGCATCTGTTCTGGCTCTTTCCGCTGACTTCCATTGGGCATTTACCTGGAGAGAATAGGAAAAAAAACCTACAACCAGAAACTGGAAAAGGTTACGTGTAAGAAGAAAAACAAGCCCGTTATCTGGCGGCGGTGGATATGCACCACCCGTTTTGAAAGGATGCATATGGTAGGTAGTTGGTAGCAAGGCGATAGGCAATAATGCACAAACCAAAAAAGATATCAGAATGCAAATCCAGAAGATAATCAGGCGTTTGGCAAAATAGAACTTTGGTAAAAACACAAACATTTGCGCATAAAAAAACAAGAGCAGGAATGTGTAAGAAATCAAGCTTCTCTGAAAGGGATGTATATGAAAAAAGCCGGTATTCCAGTTGAAGTCTGGTGATGTAAATATTGGAATAAACAAAAAAAGGATGCTCCCTGAACCATAAAGCAACCATTGATTTTTATTGGCGTATTTCAAACTGAAAATAGTATTTGAATTGCTAAGGTATCTAGGAATTGCCTTCTGGTTCACCATAAAAAGTTCAAAAGTGGCGAAAGCAAGTTTTCTTGTGGTGTATTATTTTGATAACACACATTTATTCAATTCTTAATTATAAATTTGTCGTAATAAATTTTATTGATGAATACCTTTCAGCGCATTTTATCTTGCACCATCCTGGCATTAACCTTTTTTAGCAAGTCGTTTGGCTCTCATTTATATGGGGGCGAACTTTACTATACCCACATCAGCGGCAACACTTATACGGTTACTATGGTTTTGTATGGAGATTGTGGTGGTACCCCTTCAGTCTTTGCTGAGTTATACACTGCCACACCTGGAGTTCAGGTATATAATGGCGCAAGCCTTTACCGGACAGTCTTTCTGAAAGTTTTGCCTGGCGCCGGAACAGAAGTCACTCCCGTTTGTGCCGCGAGTGTTGGCAGTACCACTTGCAATGGCGGGACAGTACCTGGCGTAAGACGATTTGCCTATGCAGATACAATCACCCTTAATACCACATCCAGTGCCTGGAAATTTCGTTCTACCGGCTATCTTTCTGCTTTAAGTGAGGCTGGACGAAGCAATTCTATCACCAATATTTCCATTCCCGGTGGAACTGGCTCTGTAATGTCGCTGGAAGCAACGCTGAACAATACCGCTCTTCCCAATTCAAACCCAACTTTTACCACTATTCCTACACCTTTTTTCTGCATTAATGTTGCACAGGAATATAATCCGGGCGCTGTGGATCCAAATCTAAGCGACAGCCTAAGCTATTCGCTTGTGGATGGAATTGAACCCAGCGGCAGTACTGTATCCTATTTTAGTGGCTATAGTGCCAGCTCTCCGATCGCCTATGCCACAGGCACTTTTTCTTTTAATGTTTATTCGGGACAATTGACCTTTACACCAAACCTGACTCAGAAATCCCTGGTAGTGTGTAAAGTAAGCGAATATCGTGGTGGTGTGCTGATCGGTACCAGCGTGCGGGAAATGACATTTATTGTGCTGTCTACCTGCAGCAACCGCTCTCCTTATGGGAAAATAAGCGATGTCTCGGGCGGTACTGCTGCCGGAAATACAACAGTTAATATTTGTAAAGATGAACCATTTCTCACCTTTAATATTAACCCGGTCGACTCGGATGGTAATGCAATATCAGTGAGCGTGAAAGGCCTGCCGGCAGGAGCCAGCCTGGCGATTTCGGGCAGTGGAACGACAAAACCTACAACAACATTTTCCTGGAACACCGGAGGAGTAGCAGGCGGGTCTTATTATTTCTTTGTTACCTACCAGGATGACGGTTGCCCGCTTAGCAGCAAACAAACTGTTGCCTACACAATCAATATCACAAAACCTACTGCGACATTTAAAATATTGACTAAACCCACCTGCGTTCGCAAAGCTTATGTTGAAATAAAACCAACAGGTGGAGTAAGCCCCTGGACTTTAAAAGTATTCTCTGATACAACCTTGCTGCATACCTTCTCCTCTACAGGATTGGTTTTATATGACAGTTTATCGCCCGGAACATACAGGTTTGGCCTCACCGATTCCACAGGATGTTATGGCGAATCATTTTTTACAGTGACTCCTCCTGTCCTGCCTTCTTTTCAAACCATTATTTCTGACAATACAAAGTGTTACGGGAGCGCTACCGGAAGTGTAAGTGTCACTGCAAAAGACGGACTTCCTCCTTATGAATTCAGCATTGACGGCGGACCTTTTGGAAGCTCGGGTGTTTTTCCCGGCGTCTTTGGAGGAACTCACATTTTACGAATAAAAGATGCAAACAATTGCATAAAAGATACCGCTTTTATTGTGCAGGAAATTGACTCAATTCAATTAAAAAATAAAAGTGACAAACCTTTATGCAGACCGTATCGCGACGGCTCTCTGCAGGTAGAAGCAAGTGGTGGCCTGGGCCCATACTTATATGCATTCAATGATACGGGCAGTTATGTAAGTACTTCGTTTTATGATTCACTTTCCTCTGGATGGTACAATATCCTGGTAAAGGATGCTAATGGATGTGAAAAGAAATTCTCCATCTATGTTGAAGATTCTATTGTGGTAAGAAGTGCAATTGTCTATTCGGACGCTTCATGTAACGGCGGAAATGATGGCTCATTTACTGTCATACCCTATATTGGTAAACTTCCTTTTATTTTTTCTTTCGATAGTGGTACATACACAAGCACAACAGTTTACAATTCTCTGAAAGCAAAAAATTATATTCTATGGATAAAAGATGGTAATGGCTGTATCCTTGATACATTTGTGAACATCAAAGAACCGGATAGATTAAGCATTGAATTTTCATTTACACCCCCAAAATGTTATGATGGTAACGATGGAATTATCAAAGTAAAAGGAATGGGCGGTACGGCCTGGTATAATTTTGCTATTGACGGAGCTGCACTTGACAACACCGATGTCTTTACAGACTTGAAGGCAGGAAATCATAAGTTTAGCATAAGAGATAAGAAGGGTTGTATCCACGACACGACTGTTACCTTATTACAACCTGACAGATTAAACCCCAACCCATCTATTACCGGCCCGCTATGCAACGGAGATGAAAACGGAATTATAAGCCTGAACGGATTGGGAGGTACATCACCCTATCTGTATGCTGTTAATGGAGGTGTTCCGGGTAAAACCAATGTGTTTTCAGGGCTGAAAGCCGGCAATTACACTATTTTTATGACCGACAGTAATGGATGTAAGACTGATACAGAACTGATATTGACGCAACCTGCTAAAATACAGGGAGATAATTATAACATTACACACCCCACTTGTGAAGGCTATGCAGATGGCGCTATCGAAATGTTTCCAAAAGGGGGTACATCGCCCTTCCAATATTCAATTGATGGTATTCATTTTTCCTCCAATAATCCAATCCTCAATCTCAAGGAAGGCACATATACTGTTATACTACAAGACACAAATAATTGCATTGGTGAAGTTGCTGTGACTTTAATAGGCTACCCTAAAATCATATTGGATGGCACTAATGTTACAATGCCGTCTTGTTTTGGACTTTCTGACGGAGTCTTGCAATTGTTTGCATCCGGCGGCAATCCTCCGCTAACTTATATGCTGCAACCATCCAATTCAATTGTTTCAAATGCAGAATTCAAACACCTGAAATCCGGTGTGTATGTTGTGACCGTGGTTGATAATACGAATTGCAGGAAAGATTTTTCTAAACTTGTTTCGGAACCGGAAGCCTTGGAAATAAAGGCTAAACTTACGCAGAACGATTGCACAGGACCTGATAACGGAAAAATCGAAGCAAATGTGACTGGTGGCACAAAACCATATAATTATCGCTGGAACCTGGGTGGGAAATCGGATTCGATGATTACAAATCTTGCTGTCGGAAAATATATTCTCACTGTGCAGGATACCCATAATTGCACCACTACATTGGATACTGATATCGTTTATGAAAATTGTTGTAAGCCTGGCATACCCAACGCATTCTCTCCTAATAATGACGGACGAAATGACCAACTTCGGATTCTGTCCGAAGGGGGCGTGTCGCTGAAAGAATTCAGTATTTATAACAGATATGGCCAGCAGGTTTTTACAACTACTGATATAAACCAGGCATGGGACGGAAAGTTTAATAACAAAGAGGAAGGCATGGGTGTCTACTATTATTTTATCCGGATGATTTGTGGAAACGAAAAAAACAAAGAAGTAACTTTCAAAGGAGACATTACACTTATCCGTTAAGTAATAGAATATTTTTGGGCAAAGGTGGCAGGGTTAAGGATAAAAAAATTACATTTGCAGCCCTTCAATAAAATTTATATGGAATACAGAGAAATAGTTGCCGTAACAGGTATTGGTGGTTTGTTTCAACTTTTGACAACAAAAAGTGATGGTGCAATCGTTCGCAACCTAACCGATAAAACTACAAAATTTATCCCTGCCCGTGTGCACAATGTTACTCCTATTGAGAGTATCGAAATCTATACAACTGACGAAAACGTTCGTTTGCATAAAGTGTTGCAGGCTATTAAAGCTAATGAAACTTCTAACCCTTTGCCAGATAAGAAAGCAGATAACAATGCTATCAAAGCTTATTTCAAGGCAGTTTTTCCATCATTGGACGAGGATCGCGTTTATGTGAGCGATATGAAAAAAATGATGAAATGGTATGAATTGCTGAAAGAAAATGAGTTGCTGAATTTTGATGCCTACGAAAAACAGGAAAATGATGCGAATGTTGAAGCACCTGAAGAAATAGCGGAAGAAGCGCCTGCTAAAAAAGCGAAAGCTAAAAAAACAGAAGATGCTGAAGTTGCTGCAGAAGAAAAACCTGCAAAAAAAGCAAAAGCAAAAAAAGCAGTAACAGAAGATGCCGGTGAAGAAGCGCCTGCTAAAAAAACTGCCCGTAAAAAGAAAACTGAAGAATAATTCGCATTATCCAATGTCATAAAAAATCCCGCTGTAAAATTTTACAGCGGGATTTTTCTTTGTTATATAGACTTATTCAGCCCAACTCATAATATAATGGTCGTCTTCAATTCCTTTTGCAGCATCAGTCATCATTAAAGGATGAAAAGTATCCACCATTACTGCCAGTTCAGGCGTTTCGGTTTTACCAATACTTTTTTCCACAGCACCAGGATGAGGTCCGTGTGGAATTCCGCTCGGATGCAAGGTGATCATTCCACGCTCAACATGTTTGCGGCTCATAAATTCTCCATCGACATAATACAACACTTCGTCGCTGTCAATATTGCTATGGTTGTAAGGCGCAGGAATACTCTGCGGATGATAATCATAAAGCCTTGGAACAAAAGAACAAATCACAAAATTATGCGCATCAAATGTCTGATGCACTGGTGGTGGCTGATGCACACGACCGGTTATCGGTTCAAAATCATGAATACTGAAAGCATAAGGATATTCGCAACCATCCCAACCAACTACATCAAACGGGTGTGTGCCATACCAAATCGGATATAACAAACCTTTCTTTTTTACCTGAATCAGGAATTCACCTTTTTCATCGATTGTCTGAAGATCCTGCGGTTTGCGGATGTCTCTTTCACAAAATGGAGCATGTTCAAGCAATTGACCATATTTGCTCAGGTACCTTTTAGGAAAAGTAACCGGACTGAAGGAATCTACTATAAAGAGACGATTCGATTCCGTATCAAATTCAATCTGATAAATACATCCTCGGGGTATGACTAAATAATCGCCGTAACCGAATTTTATTTGTCCATACTGCGTTTTCAAAACTCCGGTTCCTTCGTGCACAAAAATCACTTCATCGGAATCTGCATTTTTATAAAACGTATTTCCCGTAAGACCTTTGGTTGGTGCTGCCAGGGAAATATGAACATCGTTATTAAACAAAACCACCTTTTTGCTTTTGATAAAATCTGCTTCAGGCGCAACTTTAAATCCCTGGTAACTTCTGTGTTTCAGAATATTATCAGTTGCTGCTTTGGGAGAAATATCCACAGGCTCTTCGGTACGGATGATAATGGTTGGTGGATGAATATGATATAACAACGAATAGTTTGAAGAAAAACCCTCAGTGCTAAATAACTGCTCGGAGTATAACCCGCCATCAGGTTTGCGAAACTGGGTGTGACGCTTGTGAGGAATACTTCCAAGGCTGTGGTAATGTGCCATAATTTTTTGACTTAAATATCTGTTATCAAAGGTAAAAAGAAAATCAGGTAATAAACGGTTTAAAGATTACCAATCGTCGCTTTCCCGCTTGCTTCTGTTGGCCTCTATCTGCAAAGCGCAAAATTGTTCAAAGGCGGTACTGTCAATATTGTTGAAGCGAATAGTCCATTGGTACAAGAAGTTATTTGCACAATCGATGGTTATTATACCATGTCTTAAAATAACCCTGTCCACTTCAGTCCATTCAAGGGTTTTCCGCCTCGCACTTGCCGGCAATTCAATATTGGTTTCGTTTAAAATAACCAGCAAAGGTTGTGCAATTTTTTGTTCATAAAAATAGGCATACAAATTTGCGGCAGCCACCATACCAGAAATGCCGGCAGCCAGCCACCATTGGGATAAAGCAAAAACAATTCCTAATAAACCACAAATAACGGTGCCGGTGATCCTGATAGTTTTATTATTAGCGGGAATTTGAAGCCAGGCGTTTTTTGAAAAAGTAAAATAAAGCAAAACGAAGCCATACAACAGGGCAATTGTTCCCAAAATAAATCCCGGCAACAATGGTGCATGAAACACTGTTTTAATCCAATCTGCGTTACCCAGCAAAAAAGTAAAAGCACCCACGCCAACCATTGCAAAACCTGTTATTAAGTGCAGAGAACTTGCCTGTTTTGGTTTGTATCGCTGGTCGTTTAATTCTATTGTGTAGCTCATGCTATAGCTTCAGTCTGGTTGTTTTCTTCAAATAATTTTACTTCGAAATCCTTGGTGGATTTTGCAGGATCACCCTGTAGCTGTAAAGTTCCGATTTGTGCCAATTCTCTCAATCGCCAAGCCAGATAAAGGTCTCCTGTAGGAATATGCCCTTCTTTACCAATAGCCAGGTTGATTATTTTATTCGCCTTCTGAAAATTAGCTGTACAATGGGTTAATAAAAGATGGTCATAAAAATCTACCGCATGCGCATTGATTTTCTTTCCACCACCCATTGTCCTGATTGCAGCATTATGTGCCTGAATTTGTTTCCATTCGTAGGTATCAACTTCCACCTCAGAATTGCTGACAGGGCGCGCCAGTTTGGTCGCTTTTTGAATTTCCTTTGCCGAAACTTCTGCGAAACTTTTTGGGAAAAACAATTTTCCGCTATCGTTCAGGAAAGGCAATCCGGCAATATTTATCACCATAAAACGGCCACTGTGTTTGCTTAAATAAAACAGCAACCAATAATAAGCACAAATATCTGCAGGCAAGGGTGCCATCCAAAACCAGGCCTGGATAGAATCGTCTTCGTACATTTTTTTTGAAACTTCCAGCATCCGCTCCATGTCATCTACAGCTATTTCGTGTTTTTCTCCCGGCGAAATCATTTGCCAGAAAGCGCTGCGCATTTCACTGAAGCTTTGACCTTCTTCTTTTGCAAGAGGGCCAACATTCAGGATATCTTTTAATACAATTATCTCAGCAGATTCCTGACCCGACAAGGCTTCTGTCAATGGCCTTGCCGCAAGATCGCCAACTACAAAATGATAAACCATAGGGCGCAAAGGTAGTAAGCAGTTTTTAGGCGGCAAAACTGAATGTAACGAATAAGAAAGGTTATGAATTATTTCTGCTTTTTGGGTTCAAATTCAACCAAATGCTCCCACCCGGCTTTCATCATCAAATTGCCCTGGTAGGGAATCACCAGTTCTGCATGTCGTTTTGTTTTCAGGTCACCGGTCGTCCATTCTCCATCCTTATTCGAATCCTTAATCAGCTTAATCTGATAATCTCCCGGGCTTAGCAAATTAAGAGAAACCTTAGAAACTATTATTGTAGCAAGATAAACAGAATCCTCACCCATAACGACCTCCAGCAAATAGCCATTGTTCACATATCTTTCAGGAACAATGATTTCCATTTTTCCGTAATCCAAATCAGATTTTGTACGGAAAATATTTTTGGAAGGCATCGCGTCTGTCAGACTACTATCCTGTGCAAAACTCTTGAGTAAACGAAGTGTATAAATTGTATTGGGCTTCCAGCTTGTATTGATACTCAATTTGGTTTTTGAAGTATCAAGCTTAATTTCATATTGACATTCAATCTCAATCCCACTGCTGTCTGCACTCAGGAATATTCGTTCCTGGTTCATCTTTTCAACCTTTCTGGAAAAATATACTTCTATTGGCTGGTTCAGTTCCTGGGAACGCTTTTCAACATTTGAGGTATCGGTTAACACTTTATAATTGAATGATTTGGCATCAAGATTCGGCTTGTCAGCTACTTTTGTCTGCATTCGTACCCTGCTTTTGGCACTCATTCCGGTTTCATCTATATCTGTTTTTATTCGGGCAGTATCCGGTATTTCTTTAAATATGCTCAATACTATCGGCACTGTATCAAGTGCCGGATTATAAACTGTATCTGCAAAACCAATATACTCATCATCATTATCAAAAATGTAATTATCACCATTTTCTTTCAAGGCAAAAATCCTGAACCTTCGATTGGGCAATCCAGTGAAAACAAACGCACCGTTTGCGGCAACATTTGCAACATACGCAGGTTTCTCTTTTGCAATAACATCAAAAGGCAATTTAGCATCATATAACAGAGCCTTTACTTTACCACTGCTATCCAGCTTTCCGGACGCCGCATCCATAACTTTCCCTTTCAATGAAAGCGAATCAAACCATCCTCCGGTACTGAATTTATAGGTTTTGCCGGAATAAGGATTCCCTTCATGCAGGTCTTTGATAGCTTTTCCAAAATCCAGTGTGTAAGTCGTATTTTCATCCAATAGTGAATCCGGAATTTTCACAATAACCGTTTTCCCTGCAATGGTCATTGTAGGATTTTGCCGGATAGAAGGAGAAATATGCAATTCTTTTGAAACATCAGAAACAGTAACAAATTCATCAAACCTCATTTCAATCCGCGAAACTTTTGTATTGAGCAGCGAATCTTTCGGCTTGATGCTCAGCAACTTTGGCGGCGTATCATCCGGCTTGCCACCTGTAGGTGGAATTATATTTGCACAAGCAGAAAACAAAGCCAGCAAAAAGGACAATAAAAGAATACGGGGAAAAGCTAAATTCATTGAGGTGCAAATTTAGCATTTGTTTTTATGATAAGATGGTGCACCAATGCTTATGTTTGTAAAAAATAAATTGTAATGAAATCGATTTTCAACACTCTATTCTTAAGTATGATGATTATTGCAGGAAATGCTTTTGCCGGCGGAAAAGGTTCAGCCAGTTCAATCTATAATTTTAAAGTAGAAAGCCTGTCAGGCGGCACAATCGATTTTTCAAAATTCAAAGGAAAGAAAATTTTAATCGTAAATACTGCCTCAGAATGTGGTTATACGCCACAATATGAAGGTTTGGAAAAACTGTATAAAGAACAGAAAGGGAATCTGATAATTGTTGGATTCCCGGCCAACGATTTTGGCGCACAGGAACCAGGAACGAATGAGGCCATTGCAGGTTTTTGCAAAAAGAACTATGGTGTCAGCTTTCCGATGGCGGCCAAAATATCTGTAAAAGGTGCAGCGCAGGCTCCGATTTACAAATGGCTCACCCAAAAATCCCTCAACGGAGTGCAGGATGCTGAGGTAAAATGGAATTTTCATAAATTTCTAATCGACGAAAATGGGCATCTGATTGCAGTCTTCCCCTCTGCCGTAAAGCCGGAAGGGCCAGAAATAAAGGCAGCGCTTAAAAAATAATATCATCATTTATTCAATAATTGAAATAATGCGCATTTATCGTGCGTACTGCATTATTTTTGCCGCATGAAAAAGACTCTCATAATTACCGGAGGAGCTGGTTTTATTGGATCGCATGTCGTGCGCCTTTTTGTCAATAAATACCCTGATTATAAAATTGTGAACCTGGACTCCCTCACTTATGCAGGAAATCTGGAGAATCTTACGGATATCGAAAATGCTGCCAATTATACTTTTGTAAAGGCTGATATTACCAACGAACCCGAACTAAGAGCTGTGTTCGAACAATATCGCCCGGATGCAATCATACATTTGGCTGCAGAAAGCCATGTGGACAGAAGCATAACCAATCCTAATGCATTTATTCAAACCAATGTAATGGGTACTGCCAATTTACTCAATCTTGCGCGGGAATACTGGCCCCTTAATTCTGAACATACACACGGGCATTTCCCTGACAGGAAAGAATTAAACAATTTGTTTTACCACGTTTCTACCGACGAAGTATATGGCAGCCTGGGTGAAACTGGTTTCTTTTTAGAAACAACGCCATATGATCCTCAGTCACCCTATTCTGCGTCCAAAGCGGCTTCCGATCATTTGGTACGGGCTTATGGCAATACTTACGGACTTCCGTTTATGTTGTCTAATTGCTCCAACAATTACGGACCAAATCATTTTCCCGAAAAACTGATTCCGCTTTGCATTTCCAACATCATCAACGAAAAACCGTTGCCAATTTATGGAGACGGTAAATACACCCGCGATTGGCTTTTTGTAATTGATCACGCCATTGCAATCGATGCTATTTTCCATAATGCCAAAGTAGGCGAAACTTATAATATCGGCGGTTTTAACGAGTGGCAGAACATTGATCTTGTGCGCGAACTGATTAAACAAATGGACGAAAAACTGGGTCGCCTTACTGGATATTCCGAAAAACTCATCACTTATGTAAAAGACCGTCCGGGTCACGATAAGCGTTATGCGATTGATGCCAACAAATTAAAAAACGAATTGGGCTGGACACCTTCTGTTACTTTTGAAGAAGGACTGGGTAAAACAATCGATTGGTACCTTTCCAACGCTATCTGGCTGAACAATGTGACAAGCGGCGAATATCAAAAGTACTATAGCGAGCAATACAGCAATTAAAACCAGGTTCCCCGATAAATTACCGAATGAAAATCTGGACCAAAATAGAATGGGCAATAATAGCTGCAGCCACGGTGTTGCTCCTTTTATTGCTCTTTTTGTTTGCCTGCAACCATCCGCATTCTGACGATTTCTCCTACACATCTTTTGTGATGGAAAAAGGTTTTTGGGAAGCCAACCAATACATATTCAATACGAACGCAGGGCGTTTTGTATCTTCTTCCCTTCAATATCTGAATCCCATGAAAAGCGGGACTGTCGAAGGATACCACGCTTACACTGCCGGCATGTTTCTTGTTTTTGTACTTTCCTTATTTTTCTTTTTAAGAATAATTTTCGATCGCTTCGTCCCCACAAAAAGCAGCATCTTCTTATTTGCATTTCTGTTTTTAACCAGCCTGTCCTTTTTACCAAATCTACACGAATTCTGTTTTTGGCTTTGTGGCGAAGCTACCTATCTGGCGGCAATTACACTTTGGCTTTGGGCAGTTATTCTGCATATCTTCTGGCACAAAGAAAAGCATGCAGCCAATAAGCTAATCTGGATTGGGACAACACTGTTAGCGATTGCCATTGCAGGTTGCAGCGAAGCGGGGATATTCCTTTACACACTGGTTTTATTTATTTCATTTATTTACCGGAAACAGAAAAAGACTTTTTCCAACAAAGGTTTTTATCTTCATTCAGCACTGTTTTTTCTTGTTGTTTTATTTGTATTAATGGCTCCGGGAAATATTATCAGGCACCAATACACGCCGTTTTCAGGCAGTTTTCTGCTGGCCATCTCAGGCGGTTTTTATGCTTCGGGATTCTGGCTAAGCAAATGGGCCATCATATTTATGCCGGTCGTATGTTTTTATATTCTGATTTTCGGACACCGGTTAAAACAATGGGCTGCAGAAATCAGTACGTTTCGACTTTTAAAAGCAAAAACTGTATTTGTCGGCAGCCTGCTCTTTTTTCTTATTTGCCAGATTGTAATGGTATGGATGAGTGGCAGTACACCCGAACCGCGCGTGGAAAATATTTTCTTCCTGTTTCTGCTTCTTGCTTTTCTGCTGGCAGCGCAATTAATGATGCACGAACAATCTGAATTGTTTGATATGCTAAAGGGTAAGATTCACAGGGGTTTCAAAACCTTATCCTTTATTTATCTGGTTTGCATCTTTATGGTGGTACCCAACAATGCAGTTAACGCCTTATTGGATATTATCAGTGGAAATGCGACAGCGTTTGACAAAGAAAACAGGGAACGGTATGAATTCTTGCAGGAAAGTACTGCTGAAATCGTATTGGTTAAAAACATCAAACATCAACCCGCACTGCTTTATTTTCAGGCTGTATCCTGCAATCCTGAACCGGACATAAATGATATACCCAGAATGGCCATGGCAAATTATTTTGGCAAAAAATGGATATATGAGTATCCTTGCAGTCCGGTTCCGGCAGAATATTCCATTAAGGAGATTCTGAAAGAGAAAAGACAACAGTTTTTTCAAAAAAAAGAAAAGTAATATAACATTTATGAAAGGAATTATACTTGCAGGAGGTTCCGGCACACGGCTTTATCCATTGACAATTGCGGTGAGCAAGCAATTAATGCCTGTCTACGATAAGCCAATGATATATTATCCGCTCAGCACGCTTATGCTGGCAGGAATAAGAGAGATTCTCATTATCACAACGCCCGAAGATCAGTCTGGTTTTAAAAAATTATTAGGTGACGGAAGCCATCTGGGTTGCCGGTTTGAATATGTCGTGCAGCCCAGTCCCGATGGTTTGGCGCAAGCTTTTATATTGGGTGCAGACTTTATCGGCACATCACCGGTTGCCTTAATATTGGGCGATAATATATTTTATGGTGCAGGAATGGGCACTTTCCTGAAAACAAAAACAAATCCTGATGGCGCGGTTGTTTTTGCATACCAGGTTCACGACCCGGAACGCTATGGTGTGGTAGAGTTTGATAAAGATTTTAAAGCACTGAGTATAGAAGAAAAGCCAAGCGCACCAAAATCCAACTATGCCGTTCCCGGGCTGTATTTTTATGACAATGATGTGGTGGCCATTGCCAAAGCCACAAAACCTTCTCCACGCGGTGAACTGGAAATTACAGATGTAAACAGAACTTACCTTGAAAGAGGAAAACTTGAAGTTGGGGTACTACATCGCGGTACGGCCTGGTTAGACACCGGGACTTTTGACTCCTTGATTGAAGCAGGGGAATTCATTAATGTCATTGAAAAAAGACAAGGAATGAAGATTGGCTGTATAGAAGAAATCGCCTATCGCAACAAATGGATTGACGATGCTCAAATGCAACAACTGGCAGATAAATTCTTCAAAAGCGGTTATGGTGTTTATCTCAAAAAATTAATCGGAAATATCTAATAATACTCATAAAAAAGACCAGCAAAATGCTGGTCTTTTTTATGCTTTTGATTGTGTTACCGGATACTCATCACTTCTATCCAACCTTCATTTTCGTGCAACATCATGCACGCTATCTGGTCGGCACCTGAGCCAGTGCATTTTGAAATCTTTTTATAACTGGTCGTTACTATTGCTCCATTGGCAAAACTGTTTGTTTTTTCAATATTGCAAACATGGTAGTCCTTTCCATCTATCCGTAGATAGCTGCCTGTGCAGTCTTTTACAAAAGTCACTTTGTTGACTGTATGTTTTTTGCAGGACATTAATGCAAACATGGTGACACTCGCAGTAACAAAAAATAGTCTTTTCATAGTATTAGATTTTGTTTTAAAAATGGGATTATTGTTCCAAATTTATGAATAAACGCACTAAGAACTATTTTATTATTGCATCTAACAATTAGGTAATAATTTGAGCGCCTTGCTTGCGCACATACATGGTTTTTATCATAATCGACTGACCTTCAATTCTTCCCTCAACATACCCTGTATCATTGGGATCAAGACGGATATTTTTTACGACCGTGCCGAGGCGGGCATTAACCGTAGAGCCTTTTACATCCAGCGACTTTATGAGTACAACAGAATCACCGTTTTCCAACACATGACCATTGCTGTCTTTGTGCAAATCAACACTATTGTCGTTTTCGTGATCGCCCGTTGCTTTTGCCCAGGCCATATTTTCATCATCCAGATACATCATATCAATCGCTTCTGCAGCCCATGTTTCGTGGCGAAGACGATTGAGCATTCTCCATGCTGTAACCTGAATTGGAGCTACTTCACTCCACATTGCAGTGGTCAAACAAGCCCAATGCTTCGGGTCAAAATCTTCCTTTTTATCAATCTGGGCAATGCATTTGGCGCATGCCAATATTTCGTTTCCCCTGATATTGGAAGAGCTTGGTCCAACCTCGTAAACAGATAAGTTTGCAGTGGATTCGCACAACTCACATTTGTTTCCGCTTCTTTGTTTTAATTCGTCGATAAGTGCCATATATATTCTTTAATTAAAAAATCTTCTTTTCGAATCCAGATTCCGATCTTCATTACATATTCCTTCTATACTGTCCGCCTACTTCAAACAATGCCTGGGTAATTTGTCCCAACGAACAATACTTCACGGTTTCCATCAATTCTTCAAAGATGTTTTCGTTGTGGATGGCCTTTTGTTGCAGACGATGCAACATTTCCTGGCCTTCATATCCTTTTGCTTTCGCAATGTTCTGCACATTGGTAATCTGGAACTCTTTTTCTTCTGTTGTACTACGGATAACTTCTGAAGGTATAATGGTCGGAGAACCTTTTGAACTCAGGAAGGTGTTCACCCCGATAATCGGAAACTCGCCGGTGTGTTTCAGTGTTTCGTAATACAAACTCTCTTCCTGAATTTTGCTGCGCTGGTACATTGTTTCCATCGCACCCAGCACACCACCACGTTCAGAGATTTTATCAAATTCGGCTAATACCGCCGCTTCTACCAGGTCGGTCAATTCTTCAATGATAAATGAACCTTGCAAAGGATTTTCATTTTTAGCAAGACCCAATTCCTTATTGATGATTAATTGTATCGCCATTGCACGACGCACAGATTCTTCTGTAGGCGTGGTAATGGCTTCGTCGTATGCATTTGTATGCAGCGAGTTACAGTTGTCGTAAATCGCATACAAAGCTTGTAAGGTGGTACGGATATCGTTAAAGTCAATCTCCTGCGCATGCAACGAACGACCTGAGGTCTGAATATGGTATTTCAGCATCTGGCTGCGCTCATTACCTCCATATTTATACTTCATCGCCTTAGCCCATATACGACGGGCAACACGGCCAATAACACTGTACTCAGGGTCAACACCATTGCTGAAGAAAAAAGATAAATTCGGTGCGAAATCATCGATGTGCATTCCGCGACTCAAATAATATTCCACAAAAGTGAAACCATTTGAAATCGTGAAAGCTAACTGAGAAATCGGATTCGCACCTGCTTCGGCAATATGATAACCCGAAATAGAAACGCTGTAAAAATTACGAACGCCCTGGTTGATGAAATATTGCTGCACATCACCCATTACGCGCAACGAAAATTCTGTAGAGAAAATACAGGTATTTTGCGCCTGGTCTTCTTTCAAAATATCTGCCTGTACTGTACCACGAACAGCTTTCAAGGTATCAGCTTTGATTTTTGCATAAACATCTGCAGGCAAAACCAAATCGCCGGTAACACCCAGCAACATCAATCCTAAACCATTATTCCCTTCCGGCAATTGATTGTCCAGGTAAGGTTGGTACCGTGGGCGTGGAATTCCCTTTTCTTTATAAATCGCTTCAATTTTTGCTTCAACCTCAGCTTCCAGTCCATTTGCTTTGATGTACAATTCGCATTGCTGGTCAATAGCTGCATTCATAAAGAATGCGGTAATCGTTGGTGCAGGACCGTTTATGGTCATGGAAACTGAGGTCTTCGGGTCGGCAAGATTAAAACCGCTGTACAGTTTTTTGGCATCATCAAGCGAAGGAACACTTACACCCGAATTGCCGATTTTACCATAAATATCAGGACGATGATCAGGGTCTTGACCGTAAAGTGTAACACTATCAAATGCAGTGCTCAAACGTGCTGCAGGCAAACCTTTGCTCACATAATGGAAACGTTTGTTGGTACGCTCAGGGCCACCTTCTCCGGCAAACATACGTGTTGGGTCTTCGCCTTCTCTTTTGAAAGGATAGATACCCGATGCATAAGGGAATTCACCAGGGAAGTTTTCACTCAATGCCCATTGCAGAATTTCACCCCATGCTTCAAACTTAGGAACAGCTACTTTAGGGATTTGAGAATGCGATAAGGACTCAGAATGCGTTTTGATTTTAATTTCTTTATCACGCACCTTGAAGATATAGTATTCATCCTGATACTGGCGTTTTTTATCTTCCCATGTCTTCAGCAATTCCAGATTCTTAGGGTCAATATCCAGTGTCAGTTTTTGATACACTTCTTCCAGCTGTTTTACCAAACGGTCCTTATCTTCTATCGTTGAAGCCTGAATCGTTTCGATAGTTTTGCGAACACCAAATAATTTCTGTGCAACGGCAGCCTGCTCTTTCGAGCGTTTGTCGTAGAGACGATTGTTCTCGGCAATCTCACTCAGGTAACGGGTACGCGCCGGTGGAATGATGAAAATCTTTTCACTCAACTCGTCACTGGCTTTGAAATTTGATTGTAAATCAGCGCCGGTTTTCTCCACAATTTTATCCATCAGGGCACGATACAAAGTATTTGTTCCCGGGTCATTAAATTGCGAAGCAATACTGCCAAAAACAGGCATATTCTCGGCATCCTGTTCAAATAATTTATGGTTACGCTGGTATTGTTTTTTTACATCGCGGATGGCATCCATTGCGCCACGTTTGTCAAATTTATTGACAGCAACAATATCTGCAAAGTCAAGCATATCAATCTTCTCCAGCTGTGTGGCCGCACCATATTCAGGCGTCATCACATACATACTCAGGTCGCAATGATCCGTAATTTGTGTATCACTCTGACCAATACCTGAAGTTTCGAGAATGATTAAATCAAATTTGGCCGCCTTCAAAATATTAACCGCATCGTGAATGTAACGCGACACAGCCAGATTGCTCTGGCGTGTAGCCATCGAGCGCATATATACGCGCGAATTACGAATGGCATTCATACGGATACGGTCGCCCAACAAAGCTCCACCGGTTTTGCGTTTTGAGGGGTCAACTGAGATGATACCAATGTTTCTTGTCGGATAATCCAGCAGGAAACGGCGAACCATTTCATCTACCAGCGAACTTTTACCTGAACCACCGGTGCCGGTAATACCCAAAACCGGGGTTTTACTTGTTGCCGCCTGCGTTTCAATATTCTGCAACATGGCTTTTGTTTCCGGCAATTCGCTGAAGTTTTCAGCAGCCGAAATCAAACGGCCAATGTCTCTTGGATTTTTATCCTGTATATGACCTACTTCTCCATTCAATTGATTGCCTGTCGGGAAATCACTTTTCTCCAACAGGTCGATAATCATTCCTTCAAGCCCCATGGCACGTCCATCGTCAGGAGAATAAATTTTGGTAATGCCGTAAGCATGCAATTCTGCTATTTCTGTGGGCAGAATAACCCCACCGCCACCGGCAAATATTTTGATATGTCCGCAACCCTTCTCTTTGAGCAAATCGTGCATATATTTCAGATATTCCACGTGACCACCCTGGTAGCTCGTCATGGCGATGGCATTCGCATCTTCCTGTATTGCACAATCCACTACATCCTGTACACTACGGTCGTGGCCGAGATGGATGACCTCTGCACCATTACTCTGCATAATGCGACGCATAATATTAATGGCAGCATCATGGCCATCAAACAATGAAGCGGCCGTAACGATGCGGATTTTATTTTTGGGTGTAAACATAATATCTTAAATTCTATAATTGAATCTGAAATGGAGTGCAAATTTACACTATTATCCTTCTTAATAAAACTTGTCGATATTATATCAGAAATCCACAATTTTTCCGGTCGAAATCCCTCCTGAAAAATTCCTGTTTACTGCGTAAATTTGTTTTTTTATATCATTATGATTTTCTCCTCGAGGCTGATAGAAGATGCGGTTGCTGAATTTTCCAAATTACCGGGCATCGGTAAGAAATCCGCGCTGCGTATGGTGCTGCACCTGCTGAAGCAGGAGGATGCTGATGTAGATTCGTTTACCAATGCATTGAACCGGATGAAACACGAAATAACCTTCTGCCAGGAATGCCATAATGTGTCTGATACCAGTATTTGCGCTATTTGCGTGAATACACTGCGCCTGAAAACCCAGATCTGTGTGGTGGAAAACATCAGGGATGTCATTGCGATTGAAACCACACAGCAATACAATGGGGTTTACCACGTTTTGGGCGGTATCCTTTCACCGCTTGATGGCGTGGGTCCCGACCAGATCAATATCAATTCGTTGGTGAACCGTATCAAGGCTAATCCGGATATCCAGGAGATTATTATGGCACTCAGTCCTACCCTTGAAGGTGACACCACCGTTTATTATATCTCTCGTCAAATCAACCATTTACCCATCAAAATCACCACCATTGCCCGTGGCATTTCTTTTGGCGGCGAACTGGAGTATGCGGATGAAATGACACTGGCGCGCTCCATTTCAAAGCGTTTACCTATTGATAACTATGTAAATATGGGCGGACAGTAATTTCCCCCAACATAGTACTAATCCACCGTGGACCTTTTGTGGTTCTCTGTGTAAGGCTGCGATAATTTTGTCAGCTGCAATATGAATATCACTTTATGGTCTTTGCGCCATTTTTCGTGTTCTTTGTGGTGAAATTTTACCCTATTTTTGCCAAAATTTTTATCCTCAACAATGGAATTGCAACAACTCCAACAAATGGCTGCCCAGGTGCGCCGAGATATCGTAAGAATGGTGCACGGTGTGCAAAGTGGTCATCCGGGAGGTTCTCTGGGCTGCGCAGATTTTTTGGTTGCCCTGTATTTTGATGTGATGAAACACACGCCTGTTCCGTTTGATATGGACGGAAAAGGCCAGGATATGTTCTTTTTGTCAAACGGTCATATTTCGCCTGTTTTCTATAGTGTTTTGGCGCGTTCAGGTTATTTCCCCGTTGCCGAACTTTCTACATTCCGTAAGCTGAATACACGCCTGCAAGGACATCCTACCACACACGAGCATCTGCCGGGTGTACGAATTGCCAGCGGATCTTTGGGTCAGGGCTTAAGTGTTGCTTCGGGTGCGGCTTTGGGTAAAAAAATGAACAAAGAAACAGATACAACTGTATTTGCTCTATTGGGCGACGGCGAGCTGGAAGAGGGCCAAAACTGGGAAGCAGCAATGTTTGCAGCTCACCATAAACTGGATAACCTGATTGCAACAATCGATGTAAACGGTCAGCAAATTGACGGACCTACCCATCTTGTTATGAATATTGCACCACTACGCGAAAAATTTGAAGCGTTTGGCTGGGAAGTATTGGATATGCAGGGCAATGATATGACAGCCGTGTTAAATGGTATTGCTGCTGCAAAATCATTGTGCGGAAAAGGAAAACCTGTTTGCATCCTGATGGAAACATCAATGGGCAAAGGCGTTGACTTTATGGAAGGAACACACGAGTGGCACGGTATTGCACCTAATGACACTCAACTGGAAAATGCGTTAGGCCAATTGATTACTATTGGTTCTGAAGACTACTAATTGAAGTTTAATTATAATAAAAAAAGAGGCTATCTCATATTTGGAGACAGCCTCTTTTTATTAACTAAGATTTTAAATCAAGTATTCAAATATTATAAGCAGCAATGTTTACTAAACTTTATTTGGCTTTTACCGGTATTGACTTTGGAGAAACCGTTCCGGGAGGGCATTGTGTCATTTGTGTTTCTTTCGCAATCATTTTATAACTGCTTGGTAATGTACCTGCGATACAAGTGTATAATTCTGAACTGGAATCATATCCTTTAACTATCAATACGGGATACATATTCCCCTTCACGCTTACTAAAGAACCCGTTCTGAATTTTTGTGCCATCTTGTTACTATTAGCTGTAAAGGTAAGCTTATAAAAACGTTACAGCTATTTTAAATTAAAATTCAGGTTTTTATAACTTTTGAATTTTAGAAAATGAGTTTGTATTGCCATTCACTAATTGCAAAAAGTATATTCCTGAAGGGAAATTCCCGGGAACCGGTATATTAAATCTGCTTTTATTCGATACGCTGCCGGAAAGCAACTTTTGTCCCTGAATATTTAGAATTATCCACTGAATATCAATGGTATTACTTTGAGGTAATTTAATCGTAATCAGGTCAGAAAACGGGTTAGGCATTACCGTCACAGCGCTGACATTATCCGGAACAGAATCTATACTCAAATCAGCTTTACCAAAATCAGGCACCCCAAATCCAAGTAAATCGTCTGGCGTGGAGGCAATATGTGCGCTTTCCCGAATGGCTTTCCTGAGTTTATAGGGTGTAGCGGAAGGATTAGCCTGCCAGAGACAGGCAGCCAGTCCTGCCAGTTGTGGTGTAGCGATGGAGGTTCCGCTTACAGATGATGTCGTTCCGGAATTATTTAATACTATCCCCGGCGCTCCGAGCATGCATACATCTGGTTTTCTTACACCAGCCGCATTGGGTCCTTTTCCACTGGTTGGCGAGCGCAATTTGTTTATATCCACAGAGCCACAAGTCAGCGCGCTATCTGCATCTCCTGGTGTCAGGACCTTTGCCCAGCTTGTTCCTCCTTCATTTCCTGCAGATGCAACAACCAAAATACCTTTTTGGGTGGCGGTGTTTGCAGCTCTGGCAGCAACCGTGGATTTTCCATCTATATCAGTTAAAGAGAGGTCTGCATTTAATGTGCCGATATTAAATGTGTTATAGCCCAATGAAATAGTAATTACATCTGCACCTGCACTATCTGCTCTTTCCATTGCAGCAACGAGATTGTCCATTTCTATCGGCTGTTCAGAACCCGAATTTTCGGTAACGTATAAGGCGTAAGAAGCGTCCGGAGCTGTACCAACATAAGTACCGGTCATTATGCCGGCCATTGTACTCAGCACCTCTGTCCCATGAGCCGAATATGCGTAAACATAATCCGTATCCAGATTGAAATTATAGGTATCAGCGATTCTTCCACTAAATCTTAAACTATCATAGCCCGGAAGTGTATTGACCAGGTAAAAACCTTCATCAATTACAGCGATTAATTTACCATTTCCACGGAAGCCTCTGTCGTGAAGATAATCGCCGTTAGCTAATTTTATCTGGTCGTAAGCATCACCATAATAAGCACTGGTACCGGTAGTTTTGGATAATTCAGGGAATTTTTCCAAAGACTTTTTTTCTCCTTCAGGTAATGCCATCATAGCATGAAGAGGGGATAGATAGATACCTACATATTGCACGCTTTTTACAAAGGAGCAACTACGCACCAGATTCATTTTTGAGGAATCGTACAGCAACAATACACAATTATTCTGCCAGCGTGATTTTGTATGAAATATACCTTCGGTAACCTTCAAAACACTATCTGTGTAAATGGAAGAAACAGGCAGGTCGCTGCTGTCAGGAACTAATGACTGCTTAGTTCTGCGGGCAAGAGATTTTGCAGACAGGAAAGTTGAAGGACTGGCTAAATCCCCTTTTGTGCCCTTTTTATCGACAAAATTTATTTTAAAAGCATACTGGGTTTGTCCGACAGCATTGCTATTCGATAAAAAGAAAAAAGAAAGAGACAGGAGGGCAAAAAGATATTTGTTCATCGCCATGGGATTGAAGGTATTTCAAAATTAGTTGAAATATCCCGAAATCAGACCATTCTGCTACGAAGAATACTAGTTGTACTCAATTGCACGCATCGTTACGCCCACACCTTTGCGGCAGGATTTAACCAATGGAACAGGATCATAAATCCAGTAAATGTATTCGCGGTAAATCATACCAACGCGGAATGCATAAACAGATTTTGATTGAAGAAGATAAGCGTAATCTTCAGGTTTTGTTTCAGGATTATTCAACACCTGATTTGTTTCAGAAACGGTCAGTGTTTTCTCGAAATTTATTGCACCGTTGTTAAATGGTTTCAACACATCGGTATACGTGTAGCTCCAGCCTTTCAGATAAGCATAATCCTGATCTTCTACCGGCATCAGGCTATTGCCGGCCCAAACTTTACCTTCAGAAATTGGGTTGACAAGTTTCATAAAACGGATGTTTTTTTGAACCATTTCCAGTTTTTCTGCGGCAGGAGTGTAATATATAACGTCATTCACCACCCAATTTGCCTTATCCGTCATACGGCTTCTGATGTTGATCACATAAGAAAGACGCATCTGACCATCACGGAACGTATCAGCTACAAGGTATTCGTGCTGTGATTTGTAAGTATATTTAATACATTTTGCATCATCCCAGATAGAAGAATCCACATCGTAAATAATGTATTTTCCAATTTCAAGGGGCAAAAATGACTGGTATAAATCGCCACCGTTAGTATTCACCAATACTCTGTCTTTTTTGCAAGAGCTCAATAAGCCAGCACCCAGCACAACAGCCATTAATGCAACGATAATTTTATTTTTATTCATACTGTATGAAATATAGTGATGTTCAGTTAGTCGTGTAAAACGAGGCTAAAAATAATCTTTTTTCCAAAGAAACATAACAAAAAGCCAAAATTATATTCCGGAGTGTATAATTCCACCTGCTACAACATCGTCTCCTTCATAGATAACGGCACTTTGGCCGGGAGCTATACTGTTTACTGAATGGTCGAAATGAACGCTTAATTTATCGCCGACCCAATACAGCGAACTTTCGGTTCCGGGGTCTTTATAACGGATTTTGGTTGTGGCGCGCATTCCATCCGGAATACTCGCATATTTTACCATATTCAGGCCGCTGACCAACATACTACCCTGTTGTAAATCGCCGATGTCGCCCAGCACAACAGTATTGGTTTCCGGTACAATTTTAGTCACAAAAATGGGTCTTCCCAAGGCAATATCAAGGCCTTTTCGCTGACCGATTGTATAGAAAGGATATCCGCGATGTTTACCCACTTTGGTACCATCTGTCAATACAAAATCGCCACCTTCCACTTCAGATTCCAGTAAAGGGTTTTGTCTTTTCAGAAAACCACGGTAATCATTGTCTGGCACAAAGCATATTTCGTAGCTCTCGGCTTTCTTCGACAAATCAACATATCCCATATCGGCTGCCATCTGGCGTACCTCTGTTTTCAGCAAATCACCTAATGGATAAATGCTTCTGCTCAGGCATTCCTGACCCAGACCCCACAGCACATAGCTTTGGTCTTTGGTCAAATCATTGGCCTTACTGAGGATATAACGGTCATTTTCCTTGCGCACTTTTACATAATGGCCCGTGGCGATAAAATCGCAACCCAATGCATCGGCACGCTTTAATAATGCTGCCCATTTGATATGCGTATTGCACAGCACACAAGGATTGGGCGTGCGTCCGGCCATATATTCTTCCACAAAATTATTAATGACACTGGATCCGAATTCTTCGCGAATGTCAAACACATAATGCGGAAAACCGTGCTCTACAGCTGCCTGGCGTGCGTCATTAAAAGAGTCCAGGTTGCAGCAACCTGTTTCCTTTTTGCTACCGCCCGACACGGCATAATCCCATGTTTTCATTGTAATGCCTACCACCTCATAACCCTGCTGGTGAAGCATCAGCGCTGTAACGGTACTATCAATACCGCCACTCATAGCTACCAACACTTTGCCCATTTTACTCATTTCGTATACCAGTTAATTATAAAAAAAGAAACAAAGATAAGAAGCCGGAATGTGAGAAGGTATATTTTATGATAATGTTGGTATAGTGAACGGTCTTAGTCGCCCTCATCCAATTCGAAAATTTCTTCTACCTGTTTTCCAAAAATACGCCCGACTTTGAGTGCCAAAACAGTAGATGGCACATATTTGTTAGCTTCCATTGCATTGATGGTTTGCCGGCTGACCCCCACTTTTTTTGCCAGCTCCTCTTGAGTAAGGTTGTGTATGGCACGTTCTACTTTTATCCTATTTTTCATCCGCAAAGGCAGTTTTGGAACGATACAATAAATACCGAAACCGGAAAATGAACAGCAGCAACACGGTGAACATGTTATAAAGCATCACCGTAAAAAAACCAAAGCCATACACAAAAATAAAAGAAAGGAGCAGCAAAATATAATTGAACAATACTGCCCAAAGCAGAGACGATAACCGCAACCTGGCAATATACTCATCTTCATTTTGCTCTTTTGAGAATCCAACCATTAGTGCACTGATAATAAAAAGCACCCCGACAATCGTGTGCGTTAAATTGGTATCAATAAACCATATTGTTCTGGCAAACTTATCCTGGGAGAATTCAGGAATAAGAGAAAACATATGCGCATTCAATTCCGGCAGTTCATACAAATTAGTGGTAACAAAGATTCCCAAAAGGAGGGATGGAACGAAAAGCCACCAACCAATTTTTTTGTACTGATGGGGTAATAATAAGGAATGTGACATAAGATAAATTTATATCGAAAGTATGGATTGTTTTCCAAAATGGAAAGTATTTATTACTTTTTGTAAATTAAACTTTACTACTAAGGTTTGAAATACTGATTGTCAGACCTTCCAAATTATACTTTTTTAGAGCATCTTTGTGAGATGAAAGGATTTTTGACATTTCTGGCTTGCATTCTTACAATCTGCAACACAGAAACCTCAGCACAGAAGAAAACGTATAATGACAGCATTGCCGTTTTCCGCAAGCATTACAAAGAAGATTTCATAAAAGAAGCCAGAAGTCCGCTGAAAGGTAAGGATACCGGCTTTTTACGTTTTTATGCGCCCAATAAGGAATATCGGGTGCAGGCGACTTTATTGGTCGTTTCCGAAAATCCGGATTTCGATATGGAAACGCACAACGGAAAAAAACAGGTTTACCGTTCCTTTGGTGTAGCCGTTTTTAATTTGAAAGGAAAAGAATACAGGCTGAATATCTACCAAAATGTAAGCCTGATGCAACAGGAGGAACATAAAAATCACTTGTTTCTGCCCTTCAATGACCTGACGAATTATGAAACAACCTATGCGGGGGGGCGTTATATCGACCTGAGCATTGCTGATATACAAAACGGTAAAATTGTGATTGATTTCAACAAATGCTACAACCCGTATTGTGCCTTCAAAGAAGGTTATTCCTGCCCTATCCCTCCTGCTGAAAACCGGTTGGATGTGCGGATAGAAGCAGGTGAAAAAGTGTTTGGCAAAAAAACAATTGAATAAATAAATGAATTGGGCTGAGGGGACGAAACGCTTATCTTTGCTGCCCTTACAAAACACAACAAATGCTTACGCTACAACTTTTCAGACAGAATAAAGACCTGATATTGGATGGTCTTAAAAAGAAAAATTTTAAGGAGCCGGAAATCGTTGAGGCTATTATTTCTCTCGACGAACAACGCCGCCAGATACAAGTGCAAAACGACAAAATAGCGGCTGAAAACAATTCGGCTGCGAAGAATATTGGCATCTTAATCGGACAAGGCAAAAAAGAAGAAGCAGAGAAAATAAAAGCTGAAGTAGCGGGCAGAAAAGAAGAATCGAAAGAAATAGCCAACAAACTTGCGGCACTGGAAAATGAGCAAATGGAATTGCTGATTAAACTGCCAAACCTGCCCCACAGTTCTGTGCCTTTCGGCAAAACACCTGAAGAGAATGAAACAGTTCGCACTGGTGGTGTTCGCCCAAATCTGGAAGCACAAAAATTACCACATTGGGAACTGACAACGCAATACAACCTGATTGATTTTGAACTGGGCAATAAGATTACCGGTAGCGGCTTTCCTGTTTATATTGGCAAGGGCGCAAAACTGCAACGTTCTCTTATTTCTTATTTCCTGGATTATAATACTGTTGCCGGATATGGCGAGGTTTATCCGCCTTTTATGGTCAACGAAGCGAGTGCCTACGGTACCGGTCAGTTGCCAGACAAGGAGGGACAAATGTATCACGCAACAGAAGACAATTTTTACCTTATCCCAACAGCTGAAGTGCCGGTAACAAACCTGTACAGAGATACAATTACTGCTGAGCAGGATTTGCCCATCAAAATGACGGCGTATACACCATGTTTCCGCAGAGAGGCTGGTTCATATGGTAAAGACGTACGCGGACTGAACCGTCTGCACCAGTTCGACAAAGTAGAACTCGTACAGTTTACGCACCCCGACAAAAGTTATGAAGCCTTGGAAGGAATGGTGGAACATGTAGAAAAATTATTGCAAAGCCTGGGTTTTGAATACCGCATTTTGCGTCTTTGCGGTGGCGATATGAGCTTCACTTCTGCACTCACCTACGATTTTGAAGTCTACAGTGCAGCGCAGGAACGCTGGCTGGAAGTAAGTTCTGTGAGCAATTTTGAAAGCTTCCAGACAAACCGTTGCAAGATTCGCTATAAAAATGCAGAGGGGAAAACACAACTAGCCCATTCCTTGAACGGCAGCTCATTGGCCTTGCCGCGCATTATGGCCTGCCTGCTGGAAAATTTCCAGACACCGGAAGGGATTGTGGTGCCGGAAGTGTTGCGTTCTTATTTTGGCAACGATATAATTAATTAATTTTTCAATTTTTATTAAAAACAAAGAAAATGATTCAACGCGTTCAATCCATCTGGTTATTTTTAGCAGCATTTATCAGTGCAGCCTTGTTTATTTTTCCCTTATATCATTACACGCCTGCCGGTGCTGCAACGCCTTCATTGATGGGAGCCAAAAACGAATACCTGCTGCTTATTCTGGCTTCGCTGATGACCCTGATGCCAATGGTAGCGATATTTATGTTTAAGAACAGGAAACGGCAAAAAGGAATGGCTTGGATCAGTATTCTGTCCTCCATAGGATTTATTGCTGTGATGCTGATGAAGATTCAAAATTTCAAGAATGCTGTTCCTCCGGCCACTAACGATAATTTTGCTTTACCTGGTCCAATAATTCCTGTAATTGTTATTGTATTTTTATTACTTGCGCTAAGCGGCATCCGCAAGGACGAAGCGCTGATAAAATCGGTGGACAGATTGCGATAGAAATTAAAAATATGTCCTTTTAAAAAGTTGTTTTGGCAATGCTAAAACAACTTTTTCTTTTTCAGTGTTTCATTTACATAATGGCTGATGTCTTTGCTGGGTTTCAGCCAGAATACAAGACCTATAAACAGAAAAGCAATCAGGCCGCTTCTCAATACTGCATCAATATAGGGATTGGGAAATTTTGGCAGAAAAAAGACCATTGCCATTACAGATACTCCGATGAAAAGTGTGGTTAGTGTTCCTTTTGAAAATGGATGCAAATTCATTTTTTTCCATACGAAATAGGTTTTGGCTGCATTAAAGAGGGCAACTGTGATAGAAAAAACCCAGGCTGCGCCATAGACACCAAATGGTGGTATCATTATCCTGAATAAGACAATCATCAAAACCACAAAACCAACAGAAAGGTAGAAATTGACTTTATAATGAGGAGACATATTTAAAGCGAGGTCATTCAACCCGGTTCCGCTATCCACCAGCCTTCCGATCAACATAATTAATGTAACCCCAAAAACGGCCTCATAACCTACAGGCATTATGGCAAGCGCATTATGCAAATTGCAGGAAATCAACACACACATAAAAACGGAGGCAATAAAAATATTCAAACCCGAACGGGAATAAGAATCTTTTACTTTTTCATGAAGATTCTGTGCATAAGCCCGACTGATATCTGCACTGGCTGGCGCAGTCATCGCACGCGAAGGAATAGATATTAATGTTGCGATAAAGACTGCGCTGGTATAAATGGAAACTGAAGCCAGCCCGCTTTTATCATAAATGGCTAATAATTGCCCATCCAGAAACCCCATTAAGGTACCGGAAATACCCATTAATGCATGAAAACCGGCAAACATAAAAATCGCCCGATACTCCGTTTGGGAGAGCAAACTCCAGTTTAGCGAAAACCTGAAATCATTGATTTTTCTTGCCAAAAAAAACAATAACAAAACCGACAACAGATTCACACACACAAAGGAGTAAACAAAAATACCAAAAGATAGTAACCCGAAACCAAACAGAATAAAAAGAAGGAGATTTAAGCCCTTTATGAATATTTCCCTCACAAAGCTGATCTGAGCCGATTTTGTATGTGCGTTCAGAAAAGCTTCCAGCATCATCATAGTAAGGTTGAAAAAAGCAAAGAGCGGGAAGCAAATAAAATATTGCTTCATAATCGCTACATCCTGGATTTGATAATGATTGAGCCAGTAATCCTTAAACAGAAAATAACAAGCAGCCATTAATAAATAAATGCACAAAGGCACCAAAAAACAGAGGGACATTAATACAGATTTCTTTTCTTTATTTTCCCCCTCATCGAAGCGGTGAAGATAAAAAAACAGAGTATTGCTCATGCCTGCAATAAGAAAGAAACTGGCCACTACTGCCTGATTGGGCAGGTTTCGTACAAAACCCAAATCCTGCTTCTCCATCACATTGGTAGAAACAATCAGGAGGACACCACCTAAAGCAGCACCGAAAAAGGTTATAATGGTTGTCTTGATGGATTGCCTGAATACGATACCCATTCTCTATAATTCAAAATACCGGACAATGCATTCACGTAAAAGCTGCTCCTGATCTTTCATTTCTGAAGGAGCCTCAACGCCGGTGGGCATGTAATGTGGCCAGCCTTCCTCATCATATTTATCCAGCACAAAAATGCCGACCTGACTGAGCAGCTTGCAAACCGCAATATGCATGAGGTCCTGCTTTTGTTCTTTTGTAAAATTTTTATTATCAGGAAAGGCGCCCAATTCGTTAATTCCGATCAGATAAAGCATGCCTTCCATATCCGGCTTTTTCCCAAAGCGGTCCATCATCAGAAATTCTACATTAATCCAACGCTGTTCGAAGTCTTCCATAGCAATTGCAAATGTAATTGGTAAATATTAAAATCATGGCCTAAACACAAAGCAACACGAACACTATTTAAGGTGTACCTGACAATATCTCTAAAATCCGAAATACTAATTGATTTTTCCCAATTAAAAAAGAATACAAATAATAGTTTTTACTTTGTTCTTTCAAACCTTCCGGATGCGTCATTTGAATTTTGTTACATCGAAAAAGTATTGGATTATGAATTGTTGGGTGCTTATGCTTTCTTTCTGCATCAGTACCAATGGCCAGGCAGAAAACAAGGACAGTCTTCTCAACATTGCGCAAAATCATAAAGTAGATACAACAAGAATTTCTGCCTATGTCAAGCTTGCTTTGTTATCCAAAAAAGACTCGGCATTGTTGCGATCCTATGCAAACCTGGCATTGCAATTATCCAATCAGAACAATTTTAAAACAGGGAAGATTAAATCCTTGTCTGCATTGGCGCTTCACGAGCAATTGTTTGGAGAGTCAAAAAACGCCAAACAGCAATATCAAAGTGCAATATCTCTGGCAAGAAAATGGAATAAAATAAATGATGCTGGATTCGCTTATCGTAATATTTCTGCCATACTAAAAGGCGACAGAGAATATGACCTGGCGTTACTTTATGCCGATACCGCTTTGAAAATATTCAGAGCAACTGGCGACTCTGCTCAGCTGGAAACCTTATATGGGAATATCGGGCGCATTTATCTGGAGCAAAACAAATTTAATGAGGCCATCACTTATTTCATCATCGGCATGAAGGCTTACGAAAGAAGCAAAAATTATTTTGGCATAGCAAAAACACACAATGATATTGGAAGTGTATATGAAAGAATGGGTGACGGCAAAAAAGCATTGGAGAGTTTTCTTAAAATGATTGAACCTGCCCGGAAGGCTGAAAGTGACGAGCAATTAGCCATTGCTTACCAAAATGTTGGTTCTGTATACTATGGAATGGGGAAAGATTCCCTGGCTATCATATATATCCGGCAGGCTTACGACTTCAATAAAAAAGCAAATCGTAAAAAAGCGCTTCTGATCAGCATTTTTAACCTGGCATGTGTTAAAAATCGTTTGCTGCAATATAAGGAAGCCATACAATCTTATGAAGAATGCATTTCTCTGGCTAAAGAATTAGATGATGATTATCTATTGGCAATTTCCTATCAGAATGCCGCTGTTGTTTATTCTGCAATGCATCAAAATACAAAAGCAAAGCAATACTTTGACAAGGCATTGGAAATGGAAGTCGCCTTAAATGATGCACAATTCACCATGAAATTGTTTGACGATGTTGCTATATTTTACAGAAGCATTGACAATTATAAAAAGGCTTACGACTACAAGATTATTGCTGATAAATTTAAAGACAGTCTTACCTCTGTGGAGAAAGAATTACAAATTGCAGAAATAGAAACGCAATACGAAACAGAAAAAAAAGAAAGAAAAATTTCAGCCCAGGAACTTATCATACAGCAACAAAAAAATAAACAGCGTGCTATTATTTTCAGTGTGTCGGCACTGGTATTGCTGATAGCTGGCGGCACACTATTTTATTTGCAAAAAAACAAAGCAAAACTGGAGAAACAACATTTCATTTCCATATTGGATGCAGAACAAAAAGAAAGAATGCGCATAGCCCGTGACTTGCACGACAGTATAGGGCAAATGCTGTCGGCAGTAAAAATGCAGCTTTCCTCTTTAAAAAGAACGGATGAGCCCGAGCAAAAAACAGTGGAACAAACGCAGACATTACTGGACAACACAATTCAGGAAGTCCGCCATATTTCGCATAATCTTATTCCTGAAGAACTAAACTTTGGTATTGTAAATGCCCTGGAAGAAATGTGTAACAGAATTAATACAAACGTTACAAGGATTACGGTGAATATTGATGAGAAGTTAAAAGCGCACCCCTTTAATAAACAGTTTGAATTGTCCTTATACAGAATCGTACAGGAAATATTGAGCAACATGCTGAAGCACGCCGCTGCAAATGAAATTGTAATCAGGATGGAGCAAAAGAACAACTTCGTTCTCCTTGATATCCGCGATGATGGCAAAGGATTTGACACGACGGAAATCAAAGATTCCACAGGTCTTGGATGGAAAAACATTTTTGCAAGGGTCAGCCTCCTCAACGGAAAGATGGACATACATTCAGAAAAAATCAACGGCACACAAATTCAGATTATCTTGCCACAATAATGGAAACAGATCAACCAATTTCTATTCTGATAGCCGACGACCATCAAATGATTATTGATGGAATTAAAAGCATGTTGTCTTCAGAAAAAAAATACCATGTAATGGATGAAGCAAACGACGGCCAGTCTGCATTTGACATAATAGCGAGGAATCCTGAAAAGTATCAAATACTCCTGACCGATATCAGTATGCCCATTATGAGCGGAACGGAACTCTGTAAAAAAGTAAAGAGCAAATATCCCCATATTAAAGTGCTTATTCTGTCCATGTATAACAGTACTGCTGTTGTTAAAGAGGCTATTCTTGCAGAAGCAGATGCTTACATTCTGAAGAATACCGGAAAGGATGAATTTTTGACGGCATTACATCGTATCAGCGAAAACAGCACATACTTTTCGCAGGACATTTTACCCATTATCTATCAGCAGTACCAAAAAGAAAAACATTCTGATATTATTGCCGGTGGAATATCTGTCCGTGAAAAAGAAGTATTGGCGCTGATTGTGAAAGAGATGACTTCAGAGGAAATTGCCCAAAAACTATTTATCAGCAAAAAAACGGTAGACACACACCGTGCTCATTTACTCGAGAAAAGCAATTCAAAATCTACAATCGGACTGGTAAAATTTGCAATCAAGAACGGTCTTGTAGAACTATAAGCAATGTCTCCCTCATAGAAAATCAGTATAAATACGGATAGATTTCGGTACTCAGACCGATAAATATGCCCGACAGCCCGTTCTACTTTTGTGATATCATTTTAAAACGATATCAGATGAAGAGACTTTTTACAATTGTAGCCGTATTCAGCATACCTACGGCAACAGCACAGAACAATATTTATGGCTGGGGGAGCAATAGCTGGGGTGCTCTCGGAAATGGAGCAACCTTCGGCACAACTGGCACTCCAACTAAAATTGGAACCGCAGGATGGAATGCCATTGATGGTGGCCTTGGCTTTAGTATCGGCATTCAAAGCGATGGAACTTTGTGGAGTTGGGGAACTGATTATGATGATGAATTGGGTAACGGAACTTTGGGAGACCAGACCACACCAAGGCAAATCAGCACAGATACAAAATGGGAAACCCTCTCTGTTGGGCTTGATCATACGCTTGCCATCAAAACAGATCATACACTGTGGGGTTTTGGCAACAATATAGAAGGAGGCCTGGGTAACGGTTCTTCTACAAACATTACAACGCCTACGCAGGTTGGCGCCGGAACCTCTGACTGGAAATCCGTTTCTGCAGGTAATCATTTCTCATTAGCCATTAAAACCAATGGCACGCTTTGGGGTTGGGGCGACAATAATTATGGTGAACTTGGAAATGGCAGCACAACCGATGAATATAATCCTGTTCAAATCGGTACAGGAACTGACTGGAAAATGGTAGCGACTGGGGCTTACTATTCCTTTGGACTTAAAAATGACGGCACATTATGGGCCTGGGGCAAAAGCAGTTTTGGTGGTGCAAACGTAAAAGTACCGACACAAGTGGGCAGCAGCACAGATTGGAAATTTATAGCCACTTTAGACGATAGTCATTTCGCAATTAAAACAGATGGTACACTGTGGAGCTGGGGAGACAATATTGCGGGCCAGCTTGGCATTGGCACGAATTCCCCCACCACAACTATCACTCAGGTTGGTACGGACAAGGATTGGGAAAGTGTTGCTCCGGGCACAGATCAGACCGTAATGATGAAAGGTAACCATACCATTTGGGGAGTCGGCCAGGGCTTATTGAACGCCTTACCAACGACAACAAATGTTCCATTACAAATTGGCACAGACAACTCCTGGAAAGCAATTTCAGCAGGAAGCGTGCATGGATTCGCAATTAAATCAGGTTCTTCATCAATTAAACCTGCAGCACAAAGCATATCAGTTTCTGTTTATCCCAATCCAGCAACAGAGAGCTTGAGTTTTTCAACTTCCCAGCCGGTTATGGAAATTCATATTTTAAATACTATCGGGCAAACAATTTATAATGGAAAATCAGTTGCCATAGACGTTTCTAACTACCCCAATGGTATTTACAGCTACATGATTATCCTTAATAACGGAAATCAGATCTCAGGTAAATTTTCAAAGCAATAGCAGAGTCTTTCCTTTTAAAACAAACAAACAAAATGAAAAAATTACTTTTACCACTGGTTGCAATCGCACTATTAGTCGCCTGCAAAAAAGACAAAACAACACCTGCTCCAACACCAACACCTGCTGCCAAAGATGGTTTCGTTTGGAAAGAAGATGGTGGTGCAGAAATTACTGCAGATTCTGCTTTCTGGACAAGTTGGAGCTCAGGAACCGGCGTGCGTGCCTACAAAGGAGGAATGTCAAACTTCTTCGAAATTAACTGGGATGTTGCCAATAATACTTCTGTTGGCACCAAAGCGCTGGATGCAGGCAAGGGTGTTACCTTTCTAAAAGGTAGTGCAACTTATACCAACGCTGGTTCGGAAAGCATGAATATCACTGCTTTCGGCAGCGATAAACTTAGTGGGAACTTTACGGTTACAATGACCGGAGGTACAATTAAAGAAGTAACTGGAACTTTCACAAACATTCCAAAGCGATAAATTGGAGAATTGAGCGTATAATTTTATGCACATTTAAAAATGGATCGGAGCCTTGCTCTGTTCCATTTTTTCCTTTGTGGCAAACACGTATTTCGGAAGAAATCTTTAAACCGTTAAAAAAAGCAATTACAAGCTTTTTTATTGTCTTTATAGGTAAGTTTGTACTAAACCTATCCTTTAAAAATGCGATTACTAATTGTTGCTTTTCTTTGCTTCCTTTCATTAACGCCCTTTGCACAAAAGAAGCCGGCGGCGGACATTTACTCGCTGGAGCAATTTCAGCAAAGAGTCCTGCAGGAAAACGACACCTTATATGTTGTCAATTTCTGGGCAACCTGGTGCGGACCTTGCATAAAGGAAATGCCGCATTTCAAAGTACTGAGCAAAGAGATGAAAGACAAGCCGGTGAAATTTATATTGATGAGCCTGGATGCACAGGCTGAATTGCAACAGCTGAATTCATTTTTAGATAAAAAGAAAATTGACATCGAAACCCATTTATTTGCAGGAGGAGATCCCAATGTCTGGATCAACCAATTAGAACCCTCCTGGGAAGGTAGTATACCTGCTACTTTCCTTTATCAAAAGGGACGTAAACTCAGTTTTAAAGAATCTTATTTTTCCACCAAAAATGACCTTGAGTCTTTTATTATTAACCACAGATAAATTATGAAAAAACTATTCGCAGCAATGCTTGCTTTGTTCAGTATTATTATGACTTCCAATGCCCAGGATGGCTACAAGCCAGGGTCTGAAGTGACGGATTTCCAGTTGAAAAATGTAGATGGGAATACAGTTTCTTTGGGCACTATTCCTGATGCCAAAGGCTACATTGTAATTTTCACCTGCAACCATTGTCCGTATGCAAAAGCCTACGAACAACGGATTATTGCTTTGCATTTGAAATATTCAGCCTTTGGATATCCTGTTGTGGCCATCAACCCGAATGATGCAAAAGCAGCGCCAGACGATTCGTACGCCAAAATGAAAGAACGTGCCAAAGAAAAAGGCTATCCTTTTGTTTATCTGCACGACGAAACGCAAGCTGTTGCGAAACAGTTTGGCGCTGTACGTACACCTCATGTTTATTTAATCCAGAATCTGAACGGAAAGAAAATCGTGCAATACATTGGCGCTATCGACGATAACTGGGAAGTTGCAAATGCTGTTACACAAAATTATGTAGAGCAGGCTATCAACCAATTGAAAGATGGCAATGCTGTTGCAATACAGGAAACCAAAGCCATTGGATGTACAATTAAATGGAAAAAATAATTCTGCTGAATATTTAAACCGGAAGCGCTGCAAGTTTTGCAGCGCTTTTTTTTCACAATTAATTTTTAGAAGCAAGGTTATCAGATAAACATTGTGAATAAAATGAGCGTAATAAACCAAATTTGTATTTTAGATTTATAAGATCATATGAAAATACTCATGGTTTGCCTGGGCAATATCTGCCGTTCGCCCATAGCTGAAGGCATATTACAACACAAGGCTGATAAGGCCGGATTAGATTGGCAGGTGGACTCTGCCGGCACAAACCAATATCATATTGGCGAAGCGCCGCATCGTTTTTCGCAAAAAGTATGCCAATCTAAAGGCATTGATATTTCTGCACAAAGAGCCAGAAGATTTATTCCAAATGACCTGGAAACTTATGACCTGATATTGGCGCTCGCCCAGGATGTATATGACGATATGAATGAGATTGCCGGATTTGACGCGGACATGAGCAAAGTAAAAATCTTTCTGGGCGAATTAAACGAAGGCAGCACAGCTTCTGTACCGGATCCATGGTACGGCGACGAAAGTGGTTACTTGCCCGTGTATGAGCTCATTGAAAAAACCTGCGACAAAATAATTGAGAAGTACCGTTAAGCGCTAAACATTAAGCATTAACCATTAATTTTGCCGTATGTCCAAACCATCTGTACCGCAAGGCACACGCGACCTCACTCCCGATGTAGTTCGCAAACGTCAATATTTACTGTCTACTTTACGCAACATATTTGAGCAATGTGGTTTCCAACCGATTGAAACGCCCAGTATGGAAAACCTCACAACCCTGATGGGAAAATATGGCGATGAAGGCGATCGCCTGATATTTAAAGTGTTGAACAATGGATTAAACGATAGCAACAAACACGAAAAAACACGTGCTGCGCTTGAAAATGTGCTGCAGGGAAAGAATGATGTAAACCTTACGGAGCGTGCTTTACGCTATGACCTTACTATTCCTTTTGCACGCTACGTGGTGATGCACCAAAGTGAACTTAATTTCCCTTTCCGCAGATACCAGATGCAACCTGTTTGGCGTGCAGACCGTCCACAGAAAGGACGTTACCGCGAGTTTTGGCAATGCGATTGTGATATTGTGGGTACAAATTCGCTGATCAACGAAGCAGAATTATTATACATCTATCGCGAAGCGTTTTATCAATTACAAATCCCGTCCATAGTTGTAAGAATCAACAGCAGAAAGGTTTTGACCGGCATTGCGCAATATTGCGGAGCAGAAGAAAAACTGGTGGATATTACAACGGCTATTGACAAGCTGGATAAAATCGGGATTGATGGCGTAACAAAAGAATTGAATGAAAGAGGATTGAATGAAGAACAAATCACCAATATTCTTCGCCTGATTAATAGTACAGATCTTGAAAGCCTTGAAAATGAATTTGCGGCAAAACAAATTACAGAAGGTGTAGCCGGCATCAATGAATTGAAAAATACGATTGCCTATCACAGCACTTTGTCCAAATCAGAATGGAATAATTCTGAACTGAAAATCGACTTCACCTTAGCACGTGGCCTAAGCTATTATACAGGCATTATTGTGGAAGTAAACTGCAATGACGAGCGTATTAAAATGGGCAGCATCGGTGGAGGTGGCCGCTACGATGACCTTACAGGGCTTTTTGGTTTGAAAAACCTATCCGGTGTTGGCGTGTCGTTTGGTATCGACCGCATTTATGATGTGACGGAAGAATTGAATTTATTTCCTGCAGAAATAGCAGTTGGAACTAAGGCGATGATAGTAAATACCGGCGGGGAAAATGAGTTGTATGCATTGGAAATTTTAAAGCAATTGCGCAGTCATCACATTGCAGTAGAAATTTATCCGGATGCACTCAAGTTTGATAAACAAATGAAATACATTTTCAACCGCAACATTCCCTTTGCTATCATTATTGAGAATGAGGAGCGCGAACAACAAAATGTAAGAGTAAAGGATTTTGCCGCCGGGACTCAATTAAAGATGACGTTGGAAGAACTATTAAACCTTTTATCCTAGAACAAGCCTTTTGATGAGCAAAATCATAGGCTCATTTCTGTCCCTGCAATATCTTTGCAGGGATTTTTTTATGCGATTGACCAGAAAATATAGTTTACTGTTGCTGCTTTCAATGGGTGTGATTGCATTGTGGAGTTTTGCAACAGCAGAGACCACACCATTGACCAAAAGCCAATTGGGAGAGCTTCTTTTCTTCGATCCGATTCTTTCCGCTGATAGTACAATCAGCTGCGGTTCATGCCACAAACCCGAGTTTGCTTTTGCAGATACCGTCGCTTTTAGTCAGGGTGTTGGAGGGCGGTTGGGCAAACGTAATACACCTTCAGTAATGAATATGAGCGACAGGGAATCCTTCTTTTGGGATGGACGTGCGGGCACATTAGAAGCGCAAGCTATCTTCCCGATCGAGGATCATAATGAGATGAATCTGCCTGTTGCTGACGCTATCCGAAGATTGAACCGGAGTAAAAAGTATCAAAAATATTTTATGCAGGTGTTTGCCGAAGGTGCAAATAAAGAAAATCTGGGCATAGCATTAGCTTCTTTTGAAAGAACTTTGGAAACAGCCAACACACCATTAGACCGATGGCAAAATGATGAAAAAGCAGACACCTTAAATCCGCAACAAATTCGCGGCAGAGAACTGTTTTTTTCAAAGGCTAAATGCAATGAGTGCCACTTTACAGGAGATTTTACCGCTGATGAGTTTCGGGGTATCGGATTATTTGATGGAGATAAACACAACGATTCCGGTCGATATATCATTACCAAAAACAAAGCTGATATCGGAAAATTTAAAGTGCCCGGCCTGCGCAATATTGCACTTACTGCCCCTTATATGCACGATGGCAGTATGAAAACCCTTCGGGAAGTGATTGACTATTATGATAATCCCGGCAAAATGTTGCCTGACGGGCTTAACAGAGATTCTGTATTGCAGAAACCTTTAGGACTTACAGAACAGGAAAAGCAGGACATCGAAGCATTTTTGCGGGCACTGACAGATGATCGGTTCATTCAAAAATAATTTCCTTTCAATAAAACGTTTGAAATGTTAGATTTATTCGCGGGGGACTTCTTTAAAAAATAAACTTTCAATTTTATTTGAAAGTTCGAAAACTTTATTTTAGCTTTGTATCAACAAAAGAAAGATGAACAATCAGGAAGCAAAAATCGAATTTATTCACACCTGGGGAATCCTGGGCAGCCAATGGGGTATCAACCGCAGTATGGCTCAGATTCATGCTTTGCTGCTGATGACAAAAAATGCGATGAGCACTGAAGAGATAATGGGTGAATTGCAACTCAGTCGCGGAAATGCTAATATGAATATCCGCGACCTGATGAACTGGAATTTGATTTACAAACAAATCAAAGCGGGAGATCGTAAGGAGTATTTTATTGCGGAACACGACATCTGGACAATTGCAACGCGTGTTGTAAGTGAACGCAAACGCAGAGAACTGATTCCTGCAATTGAATTGCTGGACAGAATTAAAAAAGATGAACTCGGCGGCGAAAAAGACGCAGAAAGCGTGCACATAAAGGATATGGTGAATAACTTGGGAGACTTTCTGAATAAAATGGATAAACTGACTGAATTTATGCTGAAAGCTGAGCAAAGCCTTTTGTTTAAGCTCATTGTGAAATAGTCTTTTTTTTTATGGGATTATCTTTCAAAACTTTTTGAAAATACAATACAATGGAAATTCTAGCCTATATAATTTATTTGTTGCTGGCCGCATTCCTGGTGCTGATTGTAGGGTATTGGTTCTACCATTTTGGAGAAGTTTATATCATTGAATTTTTCCCGCAAAATCAATCATTTGCAAAGCAACTGAACAAACTTTTACTGATTGGATATTACCTGCTCAACCTTGGTCTGATTCTGAATACATTTCAAAGCAATGCCGCCATTAATAATTTTCTGGACCTTTTAAATTTTGTGCTGAAACATATGGCCGACTCGATTCTTATTATCGCCATTATGCACTACAATAACCTCTTCTGGATTTATTTTTTATCACATAATCAATCTTTCAAAACTAAATATTTTCAATCATGAACAATCAACTAATTGTCACAGCGTATTTCATCTATCTGCCAATCGCCATTCTTATGACAGCCTTGGTTTCCCGGAAATTATTCCAAAGCGGAAAAGTATTTATGATGGATATTTTCAACAGCAACGAGCAATATGCCCTGAGCACCAACAGGCTTTTTGAGCTCGGCTTTTACCTAATTAATATCGGCTTTGCGTTTAAAATCCTCTACATCGCGGACATTACAACACACAAAGCATTAATAGAAGTTCTCGCTTCTAAAATTGGTGGATTTTCCATTTATCTTGGTGTGATGATGTTTGCCAATCTCTACCTGTTCTTCCGCGGAAAAAGAATTGCGGGTGAAAGAAGAAGAGAACGTTTGGCCGCCATGCAGGAATAAGGAAAAACAAAAGGTGCTCTGTTACAAAACAGAGCACCTTTTTCTATTTAAAAATAATTTACTTCAGCACCACCTGCACTGTCTGCCTGGTCTTTTGCTCCAGCAAAGTGTAGCGTCCTTTGGTAAGGTCAAATAGTGTTTCAGGTGTGTAATGGCGAATAGTAAGCAAGCTCACGTCTTCGTTGCTGAAAACCTTGAAATCCTTTTCCAACAAGCTTATCAATTGTTTCACCTGTTCTTCTTTATTATCAATACAAGCCACAAAACTGATGGCTGCATTTTGAATCAGGTTGATTTTTATTTTCAGGTTGTGGAAAATACTATACAAATTACTCAGGTTATCTTCAGTAATAAAAGAGAAATCCCTGGTGGTTACCTGTAATAATATCTGGTTCTTTTTCAGGATAATTAAGGGTGGATAAAAAATGCTGCTGACTTCATTTTGTATCACAGTTCCTTTCACATCTTTGTTCAGAAAACATTTTACGTACAGCGGTATATTGTTGTTCTGTAGAGGTTTGATGGTTTTTGGGTGAATTACCTGTGCACCATAATAGGCCATTTCAATGACCTCGTGATACGTAATCGCTTCAATTTTTACGGTATCGTTAAACAGTTTCGGATCGGCATTTTTCAATCCTTCCACATCTTTCCAGATAGTAACACCTATACCTTCCAGCATGGCGGCCATCATCGCAGCAGAATAGTCAGAACCCTCACGACCTAAAGTCACAGAAGCATTATCTGATGTACTCCCGATGAACCCCTGCACAACTACATTTTTTCCTTCCTTCAATAATTTTCCAATCACCTGCTGTGCCTGGCTTTGAGACGTTTCCCAATCAACCTTTGCATCGCGGTAAGTATCATCTGTACGGATAACGCCTCTTGCATCCACCCACTCATAATTCAGTCCCTGACTTGCCAGGTAAGTGCAGAATATTTTGGTAGAAAGAATTTCCCCCATGCAGACAATCTGATCATAAGAGTAATCGAATCTTGCCGCATCAGCATCGTCCACAGCCCATTGCAGTTCGCTGAAATATTCGTTAAACTCACTCACAATTTGTGCAAAATGTTTTTCATCTAAAACATTGAGCGCATAATCCACGTGCTGTTTCTCCAGCAATTCAAGCATTTCGTGCGCCATCTTCTTGTCGCCATTGCAGGCTTCCTGCGCTATTTTTTCAAGTTGATTGGTGGTCTTTCCCATTGCCGATACCACCACAATTAATTGATCATTTGCTTCTGCTATAATTGGCAGCAGCGCTTTCATACGTTCCGGGCTTTCAATAGATGCCCCTCCAAATTTGTAAACTTGCAAAGTGTAATCTTTTTTTTTGTTGATTTAATTTTTAGGTTCCAATTGCGCAAATGCGGCTTCCAGTGCGGCGAACATTTCATCCAGTTCTTCATATTTGCAGGTGCCAATACTCATACGATACCAGGGAGATTCTTTGTCGGCACCAAAACAGGAAAAAGGAACAATAGCCAGGTGAGCTTCATTCAGTAAATACTCACTCACATCTGTTTGAGTTGCCAGTTCTGTACCATTATGCTTATATCCTTTCAGGTCTATTCTGACGGTCAGATAAATAGCAGCCTGCGGAGTAATAATATCTACCGGAAAACCTTTTTCTTTAAGACCGGTAAATGCTTTGTAGATGTAATTCAGCCGTTCTTCAAGCTTTACTTTAAAGGCGGAAGTAAACTCGTCAAGTGCAGGCTGATTTTTCAAAAATTCAGCCGTTGCAAATTGCTCTGCCATTGGGCTCCAGGCACCAATGTGACTTAGTAAGGCTTTCATTTTCGCAATAACGTATGCAGGTCCCAGCGACCAGCCAACACGAACACCGGTTGCAGCGAGCGATTTGGAAACACCGTCTACAAAAATTGTATACGCTTTCATTTCAGGACGCAAGGTAACCGGATTGTGATGTTGCACTGCTCCAAAGGTTAAGGTCCAGTACATCTGGTCGAACATCATGTACAGTTTCTTTTCCCCGTCCTTCCTACCCGCATTCTCGGCAATAATCATATCGCAGATGCTTTCCAGTTCTGCTTTCTCCAATGTTGTACCGGTTGGATTTTGAGGAGAACAAAGACACAACAATGTGGCGCCTTTGATATGCGGAGCAATATCAGATGCCCTCGGCATAAAATTATTCTCGGGGAAAACATCTACCACACAATGTTGTCCATCGTTCATATGCACATAGTGATTGTTATTCCAGGAGGGTACAGTATAGATTACCTTATCGCCTTTGTCTACAATCGCTTTGAACAAAGAATAAATTAATGGACGGCCGCCACTGGCAATCAATATTTCATCACTTTTATAATCAATACCCTCTACCCTGCGGAATAAATCCCCTACAGCGTTTCTTAGGGTGAGCAATCCATCTGCTGGCGGATAATTGGTTCGGTTTTCTTTATAAGCTTTTATAATCTCCTCTTCATAAACATGTGGAATCGGGAAAATAGACGGGTCAAAATCGCCGATAGTATAATTATAAATTTTTTCACCTTTAGCCTTTCGTTCATTAATGGCATTGCCAAGCTTTACGATTTCTGAACCAACCAAGGTTTCTGCAAGTGTACTGAGTGGAGACATTTGTTCTAAATATGTTTCAATTAAAAAATAAAAAAGGCTTACTTCGAAAAGCAAGCCTTTTTAAGAAAATAGTTTGTGTTATAAACATTATCCTCTATTAAAGCCCGCAGTTAATAGCGACTTTTCACAAGATTTATACTTGGCGATTGCAATAATATTCATAATGTTCAATTTCATTTGGTAATGATATTTTAAATTCCAACCATCAATGGCATCAACAGCATCAATACATCCTCGTTGTCGTTTTTTTCCATCGGACGGAAAATTCCGGCACGTGTTGGTGTGCTTAATTCCAATTGGATTTCAGTTCCTTCAATATTGCTGATCAGTTCAATCATCAGTTTGGCATTGAAAGCGATTTTCATGTCTTCGCCGGTATATTGGCAAGTCATGGTTTCTTTTCCTTCGTAAGAAAAATCGATATCCTGAGCGCTGATGGTCAGAGAGTTTCCAACAATATCAAATACAACCTGACTGGTTGTTTTGCTGGCAAAAATACTCAAACGGCGCAAAGCACTGATTAAATCTGTACGGTTGATTACCAGATTATAAGGATTTCCTGTTGGAATAACCGCTTTATAATCCGGGAAACGGGCATCTACCAGGCGACAGCTCATACGAAGCTTATCATTGGTAATAAAAATATGGCTGCTGTTGTATGAGATTTCGAGTTGAGTATCTTCTGCAGGCAATACATTCCGCATTTGCTGCAAGCCTTTTTTCGGAACGATAAATCCGTCATTGGATTTATGCTCAAGGCCTGAACGGCTTAATTGTACTAAACGATGTGCGTCGGTAGCAACAAAATTGATATTGCCACCTTCTTCCAGCTGGAAATAAACACCAGTCATAGCAGGACGGAGCGTATCATTGCTGACTGCAAAAATCGTTTTACTGATGCTTTCCAATAAAGCAATTGAGGCAATATTAAAAGAAGAAGCTTCGCCTGGTTGTGGTTCTTTCGGAAAATCGTCCGCATTTTCACCGCTGATTTTGTACTTACCAAAATCACTGTTGATTTCTATACTACGATCCGTTTCGTTTACATTTAAAGTAATGGGTTGATCCGGAAGATTTTTAAGGTATTCTGTCAATATTTTTGAAGGAATACAAATACGGCCATCATCAGTCGCATCGTTCACTTCAATTTCTACGCGCATCATTGTTTCCAGGTCTGAGGCAGACAAACTCAAAGTGTTGCCTTTCAGTTCAAACAAAAAGTCTTCGAGAACGCCTAAAACAGCATTGGAGCCTACGACACCACCAATGAGTTGTAAGTTTTTTAATAAATATCCCGATCTTACGATAAAGCGCATGGATGAATTTAGTTTTATAATGTTAATAAGTAATCAAGTCCTTAAACGGGTTTGGCGCACATTGTAGCACGCCTGAAAAAATAATCTGCCTAAAAGCGCGGGGTTATTTAGCGAAAAGAAAAGCTGCTTTTAAGGTGATTCGGGCAACCGTACTTTTTGTTGCTGGTGCATGAAATAGTGGCCATCAGCAAACAAATCAAGGCTACGATGGGAGCTATTTTGCGTAGAGAAGAATTCTTTTTCATAATTGTAAATGTATAAATTTTTAAGTAAAAACCCGATTACTTTTGCACGAAGATAATTATTCATTTCAGAAAATGAAAAAAACACACTTTATTGCCATAGGTGGTGCTGTAATGCATCAATTGGCCCTGGCCTTACACAGGCAGGGACATCAGGTGACCGGCAGCGATGACGAGATAAACGACCCTGCAAAGTCGAATCTTGCAGCAGCCGGTATACTTCCCGAAACCAACGGTTGGTTCCCTGAAAAGATTACAAAAGAACTGGACGCCATTGTATTGGGAATGCATGCCCGTGCAGATAATCCCGAATTGATTGCGGCTCAGGCCCTTGGCATTCCTATTTACTCTTTTCCGGAATATGTATATGAAGTGAGCAAGAACAAAAAACGTGTTGTGGTTGCTGGCAGTCATGGCAAAACAAGTATCACTTCGATGATCATGCACGTTTTGCGTCACGAAAATATCGAATTTGATTACCTGGTTGGCGCCAAGCTGGATGGTTTTGCACAATCAGTTCAATTGTCCGATGCACCATTAATTATCCTTGAGGGAGACGAATATCCGGCATCTGTTATCGAAAAGAAACCAAAAATTTTCTTTTACCACCCACATATCAGTGTGCTGAGCGGCATAGCATGGGATCATATCAATGTGTTTCCGACTTATGAGAATTATTGCAACCAGTTTATTCAGTATCTGCAGGGAATGGAAAGCGGTTCAGAATTATATTATAACGCAGAAGACAGTGAGGTGAACAGGATCGTGGGGCTTGCATCTTCCCATCTGCATGTTGAGCCATACGTCACCCACCAGTTTCATTATGAAGACGCTACGGCTGTGTTGGCTACAGAAAAAGGTGATGTTCCCGTCAGTATTTTCGGCAGGCACAATTTACTCAATCTTAACGCCGCGCTGAAAGTCTGTCTGTCGCTGGGCGTGGCAAAAGAGAATTTTTATACAGCAATTGCCAGTTTTACCGGCGCAGCCCGTCGATTGGAAAAAATTGCAGAAAAGCCAAACATGGTCGTGTTTCGTGATTTTGCCCATGCTCCATCAAAGCTAAAAGCCACTTTGGATGCCGTGAAAGAAGCCATGCCGTTACGTCGTGTTATTGCGTGTTTTGAGCTGCATACTTTCAGTAGCCTAAATGAACAGTTCCTCAGCGAATATGCGCATAGTATGGACGCCGCCGATATTTCAATTGTATTCTTCAGTCATCATGCTTTGCAGATGAAAGGCTTGCCGGCATTGGATAAAGAAATGGTCCATTCTTATTTCAGCCGTCCTGACCTTTTGGTAATCGACAATAAGGATGAGCTGGAGAAAAAAGTAAAAGACCTTCTTGCCGACCAAAGCGGACAAACATGTCTTTTGTTGATGAGCTCCGGCACTTTCGATGGAATACAATGGAAATTTTAATCAACAGATTCCCGATATAGAGAATGCCACAACAAATGTTGTGGCATTCTCTATTTAATTGATAATTAAAAATTAAAAAGCAAAACTTGCTCCGCCGGTAAGCCAGCGCTGAGGCATTTTGCTGCCCAGTAAATCACTGTAAGTAATATCACCAATGTTATTGCAGCTGGCAAATACGCTAAAGGTTTTATTAAACTGATAACCCAAACGTGCGTTGACAAGAAAATACGATGACGACACTTCTGCGTTGATACCCTTTGCCAACAGTACATTTCTTTCCTTATAAAGCGTATTTAAAGCAAGGCTAAAACCTTTAAACGAATACATCAAAGTTCCCTGAACCAACGTTTTTGCGTGAGCAATAATATAAAATGAAGGAATGGAATCATTGCTGGAAGAACGCATAAAAGTTGCACCCACATTTATATACAAATTCTGATGTACTGCTATCATTTTTTGATAAGTAAGTTCTACTTCCACACCTTTTGTTTTTACTTCTTTTATATTTTTTGCCAAAGCGTAGGTTCCTGCAACATCAAGGTTATTCTGGCGAGGCATGTCTGCATATTTTGTGGTAGTCCAGTCAATCACATCATTCTGATTACGGTAAAATGCAGTGGCACTTAGTTTGAAATAATTACCCAAACGCACTGTGGCTCCCGCTTCATAACTCCAGGATTTTTCTGCAGTAAGGTCAGGATTGCCAATGCTGCCACTCTTTACCAATGACTTATTATAATTGTTATAACGCTCAGTAAAATCTGCACTGCGAACAGCTCTGCCAACGTTTGCTCTCAGGGTTACATTCGGGAAAATATAGGAAACATTGGCCTGCGGCAAAAGTGCAAAACCATAATTCCCGTCGTAATCTCCCCGAAGGCTTGCACCAACACGCCAGTTCATTTTGCTATAAAGCATTGTTCCGAAAAGTGCTGCCTGGCCAGTAGTATGATTCCCACGGTCGTTAGAGCGGATAGTGCGCTCAGAAAGCTGGGCACCTGCAGAAGTGCTGATAGATTCGCTGAACTTGTGGTTATTAATATACTGCACCAGCACATAATTTGATTTGTTTTCGTTGGCTACAGACGCCTCATTGAATAAATAATTGTCTGTAGATGTTTTATAAACAGCATCAAATTGCTGGTTGCCATGTACACCTTGCTTTTTCAGTTGTACCTGATTCCAGATAGAGGTCACTTTTTCAGTCGCAGTGTCGCTGGCAAATGTGGTGTAGAAATTTTGTGCGGCAAAATCTCTACTGTCAAAACTGCTGCGCAAAGACAATTGCCAGTTATTCGACAACTTAAACGCTATAGAACCACTTAAAGTGTTATTATACAAATAACCCCTGTTGTTTCCGCGCAAAAGCTGTCCGGCAGTATTATTGTTTAACCAACCGATACTGCCGTTTGCGGTTTTACCGGTAATCCTTACACCTGCATCTGTCCCGGAATATTTGTACTCTCCGGCGGTCACTTTTATCAACCCATGCGTCGAAGAGGAATCAGTGTACCGGTTAAAGGTTTTGGTAATAACATTAATAACACCTCCAACTGCTTCGGCACCGTAAGTAGCAGCAGCCGGACCCCGCAGAATTTCAATTCTGTCAATTTCTGTCGGTGCAACAGGAATATAGCTGTTAAAATGCCCTGTAGTCGGGTCATTTATTTTCAAACCATCCAATAACACCAGTACCTGTTGGTAGGTACCTCCGCGCAACACAATGTCACTTTGAGCGCCCATCGGGCCACGAGACTGAACTTCTACTCCCGGTACATATTTTAATAGCTCGTCCAAAGAATGGACCGGTAGTTGCTGAAACATTTTACCATCCAGTACTGTGATATTTCTGCCGGTTTCATTTGCTTTCTGCTCCAGCCGGGAGCTGGTTACCGAAACAGGATTCAAGTCAACACTGGATTGCGCATTGGCAATAGAAGCTGCGCCCATAAAGCATATGCATAGAACTTTTTTCATTTACTTTTTTTTGGTTGGCCGCGAAAGTAAGGCCATGTGCAGCTTCTGCAGCAATAATTTTTTTTTGACTGGCAGACTGTCTGATTTTCGAACAGAAATACATGACAGGATACCTTTATAACATAATATTTATGCTGAAAAATTTAAAAAGTTGAATATTTGCCTTGTACTTTTACCTGCTTCATGAATACAAAAAATACAATTCTCATTATCACTAACCGGGTTCCTTTTCCATTGAAAGATGGTGGAGCATTAGCCATGTACGCCATGATAAAAGGTTGGCATGATGAAGGGAAAAAGGTTTTTTTGCTGGCTATGAATACTTCAAGACATAGCGTTTTAAAATCTGAATTGCCCCCTATCTTCAATAAAATTGCAGGTTTCGAAATGACAGATGTGGACACAGGCATTCATGTATTACCTGTTGTCAGCAATTTTATTTTCAGCACAAAACCCCAACATGCAGAGCGATTTTTTAATAAAAAAATCGCTAATAAAATTACAGCAGCAATCCACAAAGTAAAACCTGATATAATTCAGCTGGAGAGTATCTACCTGCAGGAATATGCACCCTTGATACGTCAGCACAGTAAGGCTTTGCTGATACAACGACTGCATAATATTGAAGGTGAAGTCTGGAAAAGACTGGCTGCAGAAACCGCCAATGCGCTGAAGAAATTTTACCTTAAAAACCTTGCTAAACGTATTGCAGCATATGAGGAATTGGTATGGCAGGATTGTGATGCAATTATCCCGATCTCCAATCCGGATGCGAATGCGATTAAAAAATCCGGTTGCGAAACGCCAATGATTACCATTCCGTTTGGAATAGAGGAAGCAGGCTTTTCAAAACATCCTACGGACAAATGGGATGCCTACCATATTGGTGCAATGGACTGGCAACCAAATGTGGAAGCAATGGAATGGATGAATGCAGAAATCGTCCCTGAGATTGTAAAACAAAACCCTGATTTTACATTTCAATTTGCCGGCAGAAATATGCCTGAAAGATTTGAACAAAACAAAGAGAAATCATTCTTCTGTGCAGGCGAAGTGGCTGATGCAAATGCCTTTATTGCTGACAAAAAAATACTAATCGTTCCTTTACGATCCGGATCCGGCATACGTATCAAAACGCTCGAAGGAATGGCTGCCGGAAAAATTGTAATCAGCACCGGTGTAGGGATTCAAGGCATTGAAGCTTTAGACAGAATTCATTTTTTGAAAGCTGACACGCCGGAAGAATTTGCCAATGCCATTCATTGGATTTCTGAAAATAAAGTACTCGCTGAAAAGATTGCACAAAATGCGCATGAACTTTTACAGGCCAATCATAATCAAAAAAAACTGATGCGGAAATTGTCAGATTTTGTAGAAAAATTACCATAGCAACTGCTTTTTATTGCTCAATTTTGTAGCCATAAAGAGTTTAGACGATGAAGATATTTTCAGCTGCACAAATCAAGGCCTGTGATGCCTATACAATTCACGCTTCAGGTATTCATTCCATCGATTTGGTGGAAAGAGCAGCAACAGCTTGTGCGGAGTATATTGTTCGTCATTTTTCCACAGAAACTCCATTTGTGTTCTTATGTGGAATGGGAAATAACGGTGCGGATGGGCTTGCTTTAGCCAGAATATTGTTGAAACATGGTTATGCCGTGAAAATATTTTTACTGCAACACCGGAACGAAATCTCGCCTGAAGGTAAAATCAATTTAAATAAAATTCTGGTAATCAATGCCGCATTAGTTGAATATGTCGAGCCGGAAACATTTCTGGCAGACTTGCAGGAGAATGTAGTGCTCATTGATGCAGTTCTGGGTAGCGGAATAAACAGAACGGTTGAAGGATGGCTGGCCGATTTTTTCTCCCATATTAACCACTTACCAAACCATAAAATTGCGATTGACATTCCGAGTGGAATGCCTGCTGATAATATTCTTGATGATACAGCAGCTATTATTTCTGTAAACGAAACGCTTTCTTTTCAATTAATGAAAAGATGCTTTCTGCATCCCGAAACAGAGCAATATTCCGGTCAGGTTCATCTGCTCGACATTGGATTGCACGAGGCGTTTATTGAAGGCACACACACGCATTATCAAACCATCGATGCTGAATTGGTTGCATCTTTTATTAAGAAAAAAGCAAACTTTTCTTACAAAAACCAACACGGGCACACCTTTATTATCGGTGGGAGCAAAGGGAAAGGTGGAGCCGCAATATTGGCTACCAGAGCTGCGCTGAGGTCAGGTGCAGGATTGGTTACAAGCATTGTTCCTCAGCAAAATTATACAGCTTTTCAAACTGCTGCCCCCGAAGCAATGTGTGTCACCTCAGGTGAAAATTTTATAGAAAACATTGAACAGGCAGATACTGCAAGTTCATTTGGCATTGGCATTGGAATGGGTACTGAAGAAGCAACTACAAATGCCTTTATTAGTTTTGTTGAGCTTTGCAACAAACCAACTGTGTTTGACGCAGATGCTTTGAATATTCTGGCACAACATGCTGAACTAATGAATAAGATTCCGGAAAATTCGATTCTTACTCCTCACGTTGGTGAATGTGATCGCTTGTTTGGCAAAAGCATCAATAGTATGCAGCGCGTTGAACATATACGGATGCAGGCGATGCGCTATAAGGTTTGTATTGTATTAAAAGGACACAGGACGGTTATTGCAACACCGGAAGGCGATTGCTTTTATAACACAAATGGTAATGCCGGAATGGCAAAAGGTGGTAGTGGCGATGTCTTAACAGGTTTATTGGCCGGGCTTCTGGCACAAGGTTATAAAGCCGAACAGGCCGCATTGCTGGGAGTTTTCCTTCACGGATTGTCGGGTGATATTGCAGAACAATTCCAGGGACAGCAGGCTATGAATGCAGGCGATCTCATCAGTAATTTAGGTGGCGCCTGGAAAAAGTTAGCAAAAATGTAAATTTGTTAAGATAATCTAGGTTCTACACTATCGTTACTTTACATTTGAATAATCGAAACTAAAATTAATATGGAAAAAGAAAAATCAAAAGTGCTCCTCGTCGAAGATGATACCAACTTTGGTATTGTACTCAAAAATTTTCTTGAACTAAACGACCTTATCGTAGAACTTTGCCGCGATGGTATTTTGGGGCTTGCAGCTTTCCGCCGAGAAAAATTTGATATCTGCCTGCTTGATGTGATGATGCCTAATATGGATGGATTTACCCTTGCTGAAGAAATTCGCAATGTAGATCCGGACATTCCATTATTTTTCCTTTCTGCAAAAAGCATGAAAGATGATATTTTGAACGGCTACAAATTGGGCGCTGACGATTATATCACCAAACCTTTTGACAGTGATGTATTGCTGCACAAAATCAAGGCTGTACTGAAACGCAACCAGGAACTGAATGAAAAACAACATTCACAAATAGAATTTAAAATCGGCAAGTACGACTTCAACAGCAAAATCCGCTCGCTTACAGCAGACGGAACCACACAAACGCTTTCTCCAAAAGAAAATGAATTGTTGCTGATGCTGGCCGAATATAAAAATGATCTGCTTCCCCGTGAGCAGGCGCTAAAACGCATTTGGGGTAGTGATACATACTTCAATGGCCGCAGTATGGATGTTTATATTGCCAAATTGCGCAAATACCTGAAAGACGATTCTTCTGTAGAAATCGTAAATATTCACGGTATGGGTTTCCGTCTGGTAGTTCCGGAAAGCTAGTTTTTTCACAACACTTAAAAGGCACCCAACAGCAGTTGGGTGCCTTTTTTATTTACGCTTTTATAAAAAATTACAAAAACCTGCTTTTCAATTCAGCAGTAGGAATCATGCACTCATCCCTTCTTCCAAACAGCTTATAACGATTTCGGGCAATTAAATTATACACTCCATCACGAATAAATTTTGGAACAATAATAAAACCATACAATAAAGAAAATCTCCCACCCAACAACTTCAGAACCCTTAGCGCTGCCGTAGATTGTGTGTAATAATTTCCCTCTGAAATCAATACGAAACTATCTGATTTATGCTGATCGAAACCACCAGCAGCAAGCAATTCCTGCCCTTTTGCCGATTGCAGCGAAGCAAATTTAAACTGCTTCATTTTATCATTACGAATAACAAACTGAACTGAGCCGTTGCATAGATTGCAAACTCCATCAAATAGTATAATATGCTCAGTTTGTTCTGGCATCTTAGCTACTCAATTTTTCAGTATACCATAATAATTCCTTGATAAATGCTCCCGCTCGTTTATCGGTTGCCTCTTTATCCAAAGCATTTCCCTGCTCGTCAAAAGATTTTTCGATAGTAGCAACCGGAAACATGGTTGGCACCATTGTTGCGCCTATTTTCCATAGCGTAAACAACAGGGATGTAATGACCTGCGTTCCGGCAAAAGCTCCGGCAGAAACCATTGAAACAGCGATTGGCTTGCGTTTCCACTCATCATAAAGTAAATCTGTTACATTCTTCAGACTTGCAGGATAGCCGCCATTATATTCCGGTGTCACAATCAGAATTGCATCTGCAGCTGTAATTTTTGCGGCAAAATCCAATACCTTTTCAGATGGATTTTTTTGAAACCTCAGGCGTTCGTTAAAAATCGGGAAATCATATGCTGCCAGATCAATAATAGAAACTTCTGCAAGATGGTTAGACTCAATATACTGTTTGAAGTAACGTGCAACACGTGGGCTCTTGGCTCCTTCACGGACGCTTGATGACAATATGGCTATATGTTTCATTATTTGGTTTGGTTCTTTTTAGAAGTGTAATCTGTCAGAATTTTATTCAGAATTGCAATGCGCTTTTGGGTATATTCCATACTGGTATCCTCTTTTGCAACATCAAAATTTTGTGCAAAAAAGTAAACATATTCGCGCACATCACTTTTATTCATCGAGCCTTTTTGCTCTTTTACTTTCATTTCATATTCTGCAAAGCCAACCACCCATAAAATTTGATTTGCTGGCGTTTGTCCCCAACCTGTTTTATAATAAAGTTTACGGCCATTGGCTGTCTCGTGCAGCATCAGGCTTCTTACTATCCTTTGGCTACGATCGGTAAAAGGCAATTGATTAAAGTATAATTTTTTCTGAAAACCAACCTGTTCATCTGCCGAAATTTTCAATGAATTATCAGTCCAGCAAGTGGCAACCGAATCCCCGATCGTTTTATTGCCATAACGTACTGTGTCCAGAAACTGTTGCAATCTTTCTTTACCGATGCGTCTTGCAACTTCTTTAAAATAGGGCTCAGAACTCGTTTCAAAGGCCTCACGTAAATTCATATCTCTGTTCCATTCAGCATGCTTTGTCATTTCACCATTCCAGGGAATTATGAATTTATCATCCTGAACAACACCTAATTCAAGCGCAGCAAGTGAAAGGAAAATTTTAAAAGTAGATGCAGGTGTAAAATGAGCAGTATCTCTGTTTAGATTATAATAATGAACTGCATCCTGTGTATGGTCGCGCAAGATAAAACCTGCATTTTTTATACCCATTTCTTCATAATACTTCCCCCATTCCTTGTTGTCATAGATACGGGCATCCTGGCAGGAAGATAAAGCCAGAAAACACAAACATGTCAGAATAAAAATACGATTCATAATCCTATAAAAAATTAGGCCGCAAAGATAAGCTAAAAGCCGCGCTTCATTTCTGTTTGTCGACCATAAACTGCAGTGGCAAATTGTATTGATTTTTTCCCTTGCTTTGCAATGTGAATCTTCCTTTATTTATAGCCAGCCGATATTTGATGAAACAGAAAGGAGCATTTTCATCCTTTATCATCAAAATGGGCATTATTGCTACCTCTCTCAGTGTAGCTGTAATGATTCTTTCCGTTTGTGTGGTGGGAGGATTTAAAAGTGTTATCCGGGACAAAATTTATAGTTTCTGGGGGCATGTCTTAGTTGTACCTTATAATGATAACCCGGCAAATATTATTGCGGAAAAACCTGTAGCCTACAGCAGTTCAGTTGTATCAATGATTCAGGCAGACGCAAATGTAAAAAGCGTATCCAGGTTCGCTTTACGCCCGGCTATTTTACAGTTTAAGGGGCAAATGGAAGGATTGAAATTAAAAGGAATCTCACAGGATTATATCATTCCGACCTCTTTAAATCTGAAAGGAAACCAACTAAACTATTCTGATACCAGCTATTCCCGTGAAATAATAATTTCTAAAACAACAGCGAATAAATTATTCCTTCATATTGGTGACGATGTGCTTTTATACTTTCTTGAGACTGGCTCTACAATGCCCCGAATCCGGAAATTGAAAATTGCAGGTCTTTACCACACAGGTATGGAAGATGTGGACCAGTATTTTGGGATTTGTGATATCCGCTTGTTGCAACATATCAACAACTGGACTGCTGACCAGATTAATGGATATCAGATAACCGCAAAGAATGAAGATTTTGCACCGGCGATAGCAGACAGAATTTTCAAAAATTCAGAGCTTTCCACAGAAACAATCACGGATATTTACCCTGGCATCATTGATTGGTTAAATGTTCAGGATCTTACAGTGCGGGTATTGTTGATCATTATGAGCATTGTGGCAACAATCAGTCTGGGTGCAGCTTTGCTGATTTTAATTGTGGAGCGGGCAAATATTACCGGATTACTTAAGGCACTGGGACTTAATAACGGTTCGACCCAAAAAATCTTTCTGTATATTGCCTTGTTGACAGGAGGACTGGGCGTTCTTTTTGGCAATATTTTCGCAATAGGAATCTGTCTTGCACAACAAAAATATGGTTTCCTGAAAATGACTGAGAGCACTTATTTTATGGACACTGTACCCATGAGCATCAATATCGGTTACATTCTATTAGTTGATATTGCCACTATACTGATTACTGTAATTTGTATGTGGTTGCCCACTTTATATGTTCGCAGAATGCAGCCTGCAAAGGTTTTGCAATTTAAATAAGCGGCATTCCCGTAGGCTTTATTTTAATACTTTCAGTTCGGATAAAAGTTCATCAACACTTTTAATTTCCTTCAGGATTTTTACCAGCTTTTTATTTTTGTCATATAAAGCTGCAAACGGGACCGTTTTTGTATGAAAAAAGTTGGCAAAGAAAAAAGCAATATCCTGACCAACGGTTATTTGCTCAAATTCCAATAGTTTATTCCTCGCAGCAAATTGCTTGATGGCAATAATTGGTAAAGGTGCAGAAAGCAAACACAGGTTCACTGAATCAAAGGATGAAATGTTTTGTGTCAAACCAAGTGAAATTTCGGCACAATGACTGCAATCAGGACTAAATAATAAGAAAACTGTTGGCCTGTTGTTATTAATGGTACCGGTATTGACAATTGTCTCCCCGTCTAATAATAATATTTCAAAAGATGGCAACTTACTACCAATTGCAGGATAAGAAATCTCCGGAGTTTGTTTTTGAGCAAATACTGCCGCCGGCAACAGAATGCATAAAACAAGAAATCTTGCAATGTCAAGTGCTTTTCCCATTATTTAAACCAGCTGCTGTATTTGAGATAATTATTGGCAATCCTTTCCACTTCTCCTTTCATCAATTCAGGACTGACATCTTTAACTTTTTTAGCAGGAACGCCGGCAAAAATACTACCCGGAGGAACAATCGTCCCTTCCAGAACAACCGCTCCTGCAGCAATGATACTGCCTGTTCCAATATGTGCATTATCCATCACAATCGCCCCCATTCCAATCAGCACATTATCTTCTACAACACATCCATGAACAATGGCGTTATGTCCTACTGAAACACTGTTTCCGAGAATAGTTTCTGTCTTTTCAAACGTGCAATGGATGCATGCGCCATCCTGAATATTAACCTTATTGCCCATGCGGATTTTATTCACATCACCACGGATGACAGCATTAAACCATACACTGCAATCTTTGCCCATTACGACATCACCCACTATTGTGGCATTTGGCGCAACAAAACAATCTTCTGGAATTTGTGGCATAACGCCATTAACGGGGAGAATTACCGGCATAATTATTCAGAATTTATTTCGCCCAGATATTATACTTCATTATGCACCAGATTGCTCGGAAACCATCTTTCCAACCAATTTTTTTTCCTTCTTCGTAAGTGCGGCCATAATAGGAAATTCCAACTTCATAAATACGCACTTTCGGAACGCGACTCAATTTGGCGGTTACTTCAGGCTCAAACCCAAACCTCTTTTCCTTTAAATTAAGGCTTTGGATAACCTCCCTGCGACATAGCTTGTAGCAGGTTTCCATATCAGTAAGGTTGAGATTGGTTAGCATATTGCTCATCATTGTCAGCGTTTTATTGCCGATGGAATGCCAGAAAAACAATATGCGGTGCGGATTTCCACCCATGAACCTTGAACCATAAACTACATCTGCAAAGCCATCAAGAATGGGCTGCAACAACAAATTAAACTCATTCGGATCATACTCAAGATCGGCGTCCTGAATAATAACATATTCACCTGTTGCATTTTTAATTCCTGTATGCAAAGCAGCACCTTTACCTTGGTTCACTGAATGGGCAAAATAAGCTATTGGCAAATCAGGATTGGCTTTCTTGTAAGTAAAAATTGCCTCTTCAGTGTTATCCTTCGAGCAATCATTTACAATTATGACTTCCTTTTGTATACCACCAATAAGATTTACAGCTTTCACTTTATTCAAAATATTATGAATAGTTGCGCCTTCATTATAAGCTGGTATTACGATAGAAAGTGTAATGCTCATGAGGTATTAATCGTTAATTTTTGGTGCAATTTACAACATCGGAAGCAATATGCTAAACTTGTTTAATTTCGCACTCGTTATGCAACAATATCTTCAGCTCCTTCAGCATATATTAGACAATGGTGTAGAAAAACAGGACCGTACCGGAACAGGCACTATCAGTGTGTTTGGATACCAGATGCGATTTGATTTAGGCAAAGGTTTCCCAATGGTGACAACCAAAAAGCTGCACCTGAAATCAATCATTTACGAATTGCTATGGTTTCTGAAAGGTGAAACAAATATTGCCTATTTAAAAGAACATGGTGTTTCCATCTGGGATGAGTGGGCTAATGAGAGCGGGGACCTTGGTCCGGTATATGGACACCAATGGCGAAGCTGGACTGGTGCTGACGGTCAAACTTTCGATCAGATTAAAGATGTTTTACATCAACTTAAAACGAATCCTGACAGCAGAAGAATGATTGTCAATGCCTGGAATGTTGCCGACCTTCCAAAAATGGCGCTCAGTCCCTGTCACGCATTGTTTCAATTTTATGTGGCCAATGGAAAATTGAGTTGTCAATTATACCAGCGAAGTGCGGATACTTTTTTGGGCGTTCCTTTTAATATTGCTTCTTATGCGCTGCTTACAATGATGATGGCGCAGGTAAGCGGATTGGAGCCTGGCGAGTTTATTCATACATTCGGTGATGCCCATTTATACAACAACCACCTTGAGCAGGCAAAACTGCAGCTGTCACGCGAACCGTTTCCTCTTCCAACATTGAAAATGAATCCTGAGATAAAAGATCTTTTTGCTTTTAAATTTGAAGATTTTACAATTGAAAATTATCAGTCACACCCGCATATCAAAGCTCCGGTGGCTATTTAAAAAAACATTTAAACACATTATACTAAAACAAAAAATAATGAGTATCAATAAAGTAGTAGCCAATGCTGATGTAGCAATAAGCGATATCCAAGATGGCGCAACAGTAATGTTTGGTGGCTTCGGCTTATGCGGCCTTCCTGAAAATTGCATTACCGCTCTTGTAAAAAAAGGAACAACCAATCTTACGTGCATTTCAAATAATGCGGGTGTTGATGATTTTGGAATCGGGCTGATGTTGCACAATCACCAGGTGAAAAAAATGATTGCCTCTTACGTTGGAGAAAATGCTGAATTTGAAAGACAATTATTGAGTGGCGAACTTGAAGTAGAACTTATTCCACAAGGAACGTTAGCTACACGTTGTCTTATTGCCGGTTACGGCATTCCCTTTGTTCCTGTGCTGGCTGGCGTTGGCACCGAAGTTGCAGAAGGTAAAGAAACCGTTATCCGTAATGGTAAAGAATATTTAATTGAAGAAGCTTTTGATGCAGATTTTGCCATTGTAAAAGCCTGGAAAGGTGACACGATGGGTAATCTTATTTTTAAAGATACTGCCCGTAATTTCAACCCCTTGATGGCAATGGCCGGCAAAACAACAATTGCAGAAGTGGAAGAACTAGTACAGCCCGGAGAACTTGATCCGAATATGATTCACACGCCCGGCATCTACGTTCACCGTATTTTTCAGGGTTCGGATTACGAAAAAAGAATTGAGCAAAGGACTGTGAGGAAAGCGAATTAATCAATTCGATATTGGGCATATGAGTTAATTAAGTAAAATAGGTTAAATGAGTTAAAGAAGGCAAAATGGAAGATGAAAAAAAGTATAAAAGCTTTCAGGATTTAGAAGCATGGAAAAAAGCAAGAGCTTTTAAAGTTTCAATTTTCGAATTAATAAATCATTTTCCTAAAGACGAAAAGTTTGCCTTAACTGACCAGTTTAAAAGAGCATCCCGATCTATAGCAGCAAATATTGCAGAAGGCTATGGCAGGTTCACTTATAAAGACCAATTACATTTTTGCATACAGGCAAGAGGCTCATTATATGAATGTTTAAATCACTTAATAGATGCAGAGGATTCCAATTATATTACAGAAGAAACAAAAAACGAATTTGCAATAAAAGTTGAAGAACTATCTAACATTTTGAACGGATATATTTCGTGGCTTAAAACGATGAATACCTCAAAATAATCACTTTAACCAATTGCCTTTCTTAACTAAATTAACTTAACAAATAATGGGTTTGACTAAAGAGCAAATAGCTCAAAGAATTTCAAAAGAATTAAAAGACGGATACTACGTTAATCTTGGTATTGGCATTCCAACACTCGTTGCCAATTTCATTCCTGAAGGTATTAATGTTGTGCTGCAAAGCGAAAACGGACTGTTGGGAATGGGACCATTTCCTGAAGCAGGAAAAGAAGATGCTGACCTTATTAATGCAGGGAAGCAAACAATCACTACACTACCTGGATCAGCTATTTTCGACAGTGCAATGAGCTTTGGAATGATTCGTGCGGGAAAAGTTCACCTGACTGTCCTTGGAGCGATGGAAGTAGCTGACAACGGCGACATTGCCAACTGGAAAATACCGAACAAAATGGTAAAAGGAATGGGTGGAGCAATGGATTTAGTTGCGGCAGCCAAAAATATCATCGTGGCCATGCAACACACCAATCCAAAAGGTGAAAGTAAATTGCTCTCAAAGTGCAGTTTGCCCTTAACAGGTATAAAATGCGTGACAAAAGTGGTAACTGATTTAGGTGTGTTTGAAATTACACCTGAAGGATTCAGATGTATCGAACATGCACCAGATGTAAGCATTGAAGAAATCAAGGCAAAGACAGCGGGCAGATTAGTAATCGCAGAAGATATAAAGGCCGTAGCGGTTTAACATTCTTCTTTCTCTCCGGAGCATTTTACTTTTCTAACTTAGCTGCTTTGTATTATGTCATTAATCAGTGCCATATTGGGTGGTTTGTTGCTGGGGCTATTTATGGCTATCTCGGTAGGACCCACTTTGTTTGCCATTATCAAGTATAGTTTAAATCATAGTTATAAAACCGGTCTGGCTTTTGTCTTAGGTGTTTCCATTTCTGATATTATGTATGTCACAATGGCGAACCTTGCAGCACCATGGCTGAACTTTATCTATAAGTATGAAAAACAGGTAGCACTGATAGGCGGAGGTGTTTTACTATTGATCGGGCTGATTGGATTGATAAAAAAATACAAACCGGTCAGACCATCATCCACTAAAAACATCATTACCAATGGCCATTATTTCAGAATATTTGCCAGTGGCTTTTTTATCAATACAGCCAATCCGGGTGTGATTATTAACTGGATTGCCTCTGTGACCCTTGTAACCAATGCAACGGCAGAAATGACCACTACGCAAGGCGCCATTTATCGTACAGTATTCTTTGGCACCTGCCTTGTTTTAGTGTTGGGAGTAGATGCTTTAAAGGTTTTCTTGGCCGATTCCATACGCAAGCGTCTCACACTTCGAAAAGTAATGTATCTGCAAAAAATATCGGCTGCTTGCCTTTTTATTATTGGAATAGCGCTGGTATTATTTACTCTCTTTGGCAATTACTTTAAGGATAAGAAGCCTGAAGGAAAAAACAGTGCATTGATCACCAATACGCAGAAATCATAAAAAAAAGGAAGCTGAATCAGCTTCCTTTTTTTGTGGAGAATACCGGAATCGAAGAGTGAAAAGTCGGCAATGTAGTTCAACGGATTGTCGTGTATCATTTTTTGTATGAAAATTCCTCGTATCAATTTACAAATTTATTTAGCTCCTTTTTAATTATAAATTTTAATTCTTTGTCATTAAGATGCAACGGTCTAAATGCATTTTGAGACCTAAATCTCACTACGAAATCGTTCAATAATTTATCATTATTAATTAATTCTTCGGCACTCATATTATTATAAGTCAATTTGTTTTTTAAATAAAAGGTACTAATATCATCTTCAATTGTGGCAGTTGAAAGAGCACTCGAAAATGTGCTGAATGTTCTTACTATAGGTGCGTTATCCTTTTCCATTTGCGAAAGAACCCTTTGCGGGTCCACTCGCTCCACTTTTTCATTTGATATTGTTCTTTGAATATTTGTCTCTTCTTGTTTGGGTTTTTCCTTTATTGTATTTGATTTAAAAACATCGTCTAATTTTTTACCCGCTTCTATTGATTCTTTAGCAGCTAATACGAGCTTATCTGCGCTATCTCTTTCCTCCTCAGCCAAAAATCTCTTTTTTCTCTCCTCTTTTACTAATTCTTTAAGTTGCTCAATTTTCTCGTTTGCTGTATCCCAATCAGCTCTAAGTATAACAGAACTTTCTTTGATTAGACCTGCTCCCCAAGGAATAACATTATTTTGATAATAATCAGTCAGCATCCTGGAGACAAAAAGCAACAAATAAGTTCCAATTAATACAAGTAAGGTTACTCCAACCGTTGAAACTAGATTGTAAAAGAAATCACAGTGTGGGTAATGGTTTGCTATAAAGTCAAGTTTTGTTTCAAGGGTATAACCTTTATCAAAATTGAATAGAGCAAAGCAAACCCGATGGTTTCTGATAATCCAAACCACCGCAAAAGTCCCCAAAAATGGATTCGTAGCCCTTTCTTTAAGGTTATCTTTAAAGGAATCCCATAATTCTTTTACCATATTAATCAACCTTGACAGTTACCCTTTTTTTGAACCCAATGCGCCCCTTTAGCATCCAATTGTAGCATATCAATAGGGCCTCCAACCCATTGAGGGTGCTCTTTTGCTTCTAATTCAATTAATGTTTTTACCATTTTTGGCCAATCTCTATCACTTATGAATTTCGCTACATTTTGTTCTGGCACTTTAAGAATATGATCACTAACACCTAGAAAGACGATTGGCGAATAATCTATATCTCCTTTCACAATACATTTATTACTTTTTGAACTCACCAATGAAAAGTGGATAGTTAATAATTCTGGTTTTCCATTGATGAATGAGAAAAATGAAACGCTACCTACTAGACTCTGAGCAAACCTCTGTTCAAAACCTTTTTTATTTTTTATCCTATACGTTTCGGTAGTTTCTGATAATTTTTTTTCTATTGCAATTTTGCATTTGTTTAATGCTTCTGACGCTGAAGATGACTTTTGTGCTGCACTTAATGCGATATTCTTCATTTGTTCATCTGAATATCCTGCAACAGCAATATATATATTACCTGCATAATGGATTTTACAATAATCATCAACAATACTTTGTTTCATTTGATGATCATAAATATTACGCCTACTATCTGCCCCAATAAATATTCCATCACTTTGCTTCATTATGACGATACAAGTAGCAAAACAAGGTTGTGAAGTAATAAAAATCATCATTAAGCAACCTAAAATATTTACTCCTTTTGCGATTGATTTTTTCATTGCAATTTATTATACTGTTTTAAATTATTGAAATACAACCATTTGACGTGAAAAGTATTGTATTAGTTTAGCGCTGATGCCCACAGGTTTATTACCGACCAGACTTTGCTTTAATTTTGGCATCCTGTGTAAGGAGCTGTAATTCAAGTTCTGAATTCTCTTTAGTAGTTCCTCTATTTCATTGTGGAGCTGATACACGACGGTTAAAATTGATACAGGCCGAAACTATTGTCGTAACAATATTTTCGGCCTGTTGTGGAGAATACCGGAATCGAACCGGTCACCTCTTGCATGCCATGCAAGCGCTCTACCAAATGAGCTAATTCCCCAATTTATTTTCAAATCATTCGCGGCACCTTCCCGAATACCTTCGGGACGCTCTACCAAATGAGCTAATTCCCCTTGCATTTTTATTGGAGTGCAAACATAAAAGATAGCAACTACTAATCCAAATTATTCTTTACTGACGATTTTTTCGTGTGGCTTTTTTCATTTCCGTACTTGTCAAAAAAAAGGGGAGATTTCAAGCAATTTTTTATTCTCAAAAATGTGATTGTTCAGAATTTTTCATGCATAAAAATTTGCACTTTAATCTTTCGAAATTGAAGAACTAAAAGCAAAAAAACATCGTCTCAATTGACATAAAAATTGGAAATGGACACCTCAGAGTTGTTCACATCTTTTCAACATCTCAAATTTTTTTTTGCTAATAATTTTTTTGCCCGACAATTATCTTTAATATTGTGCAAGGATTGAACTTACTAACCCATCCTTATATAAAAAGCCCGGAAGTCCACAACGCTCTCCGGGCTTTTTTTTAGCTCTGTATCTATTGCCTGCAAAGGCTTTCAGCAAATACTGTTTTTCTATGCTGCGCTATTTTTTATTCTACAAACCATTTCAGGTGCTTACTCAATTTTCTGCCGAAGGCGAAAAAAAAACATTAGCACACTACTTTAAAAATATTCCGAAAGATATTTATCCTGTTGGAAGATTGGATTTTGACAGTGAAGGTTTATTGTTATTAACCAACGACAAAAAACTTACGCTTCAATTATTGGAACCACGCTTCAAACACGAGCGAACTTATTATGTGCAGGTAGAAGGAATTTTTGATGAAGTGGCGAAGCAAAAATTAGCGTCTGGTGTAGAAATAAATGTGGATGGAAAGTTGTACAAAACACTTCCATCAAAAGTTGAAATTTTTCAGGACGAACCTTTGTTGCCCGAAAGAAATCCACCTATCCGTTTCCGAAAAAATATTCCCACCACCTGGATTTCACTCACCTTGAAAGAAGGAAAAAACAGGCAGGTCAGAAAAATGACAGCGGCAACCGGATTTCCTACTCTTCGCCTGGTCCGCTTTAGCATTGGCAACATTGATATTGCCGGCTGGGAATCCGGATACATTCAGGAAATTTCAGCAGACCAAAGTGTCGCACTTTTAAAAAAATAGAATGCACCTATTGGAACAGCTTATCGGATGTAGCCCAAAAATGAATTACCTTGCTTAGACTAAAACGTATTAATTATGCTGCAAAATAATATTCAGGAAGCTCTTAATAATCAGGTAAAACTTGAAGCCGCTTCATCTCAGGCTTATCTGGCAATGGCTGTATGGGCAGAAATCCAACCGGGTCTCGATGGGGTTTCGGAATTCTTTTTCCAACAAAGTGATGAAGAAAGAGTCCATATGCTAAAACTGGTCCGCTTTATCAACGAACGTGGTGGATTTGCTGCTATTCCTGCCTTAGAAAAGCCAATGGTCACCTTTCCTTCTCTGAAAAAACTGTTTGAAGAATACCTTAAACATGAACTTCAGGTAAGTGCCAGCATCAACGACCTCGTGGATTTAGCGCTTACAGAGAAAGATTATGCAACACACAATTTCATACAATGGTATGTAAGCGAGCAAATTGAAGAAGAAAAAACAGCCAGGGTGCTTAACGACAAATTAGAATTAATCGGAGAAGATAAAAGCGGTTTATATCTTTTTGACAGAGACATTCTGAATGTTCGCCAACCGGGCCGTGGAAGAAAATAAATGCTATAGTATTTCCTGTTTTCGTTGTAGAAATGCTATAATCTATACCAAATTTGCTTTTTTTAAATAAAAACCCAGCTACTTGTAGCTGGGTTGCTTATTTTTGCACACATTTTACCAGCATTTTTATGTTCAATCTCATTTTATTTGGCCCTCCGGGTAGCGGAAAAGGCACTCAATCTGAAAAACTCTTATCAAAATACAATCTTCAACACATTTCTACGGGAGATTTGCTGCGCGATGAAGTGACGCGAATGACCCCATTGGGTGTCGAAGCTAAAAAATATATGGACCAGGGAATGCTGGTACCGGATGAAGTTGTGATTGGAATGATCAGCACCAAGATAGACGAAACCCCTGATACCCGCGGGTTTATCTTTGATGGATTTCCTCGTACAAAACAACAGGCTATTGCACTTGATAAGTTGCTGGAGTTTAAAAACACGCCAATCAATCTTGTGCTGGCATTGGAAGTTCCGGACGAAGAACTGACTAAAAGAATATTAAACCGCGCCATCACATCCGGTCGTACAGATGATACCGAAGAAGTAATTAAAAAACGCGTTGAAGAATATCGTGCCAAAACAGAAATCGTCGCCTCTCATTATGATGCAATGGATAAGGTAGAGCGCATTAAAGGAGAAGGAACAGTCGAAGAAATTTTCGAGAAACTGTCGAACGAAATAGATAAAATAATTTTACCAGAATAGTGGAAAAAGCAAACTTTGTTGATTACATCCGTGTTTATTGTAAGTCGGGCCATGGTGGCGCGGGTTGCTCGCATTTTGCGCGCACCAAATACAATGCACAAGCCGGTGTGGATGGTGGTGATGGCGGACGTGGGGCTCACGTAATCCTCAGAGGAAACTCCCAATTGTGGACCTTATTGCATTTACGCTATCACAAGAATGTATTGGCCGAAGACGGACAACGCGGAGGCAAAAGCGACATGACCGGCCGTGATGGACAGGATATTTATATTGATGTTCCTTTGGGCACCATTGCTTTTGATGAAGAAACAGGCGAAATGGAAGCCGAAGTGTTGGAGCACGGACAGGAAATTGTCTGGCTGAAAGGCGGTCGTGGTGGATTGGGTAATGGCAACTTTGCCACTGCTACAAACCAGGCACCTGATTATGCTCAACCGGGGGAACCAGGTATTGAAGGATGGAAGTATCTTGAATTAAAAGTATTGGCAGATGTTGGCCTGGTAGGATTTCCGAATGCCGGCAAAAGTACGCTTTTATCAACCATCAGTGCAGCAAGACCAAAAGTTGCTGACTATGCATTTACGACTTTAACACCGCAACTTGGCATTGTTCCTTACCGCGATGACAAGTCATTCTGTATGGCAGATTTGCCTGGTATTATAGAAGGAGCTGCAGAAGGGAAAGGGCTTGGACATCGCTTCCTGCGCCATATCGAACGCAACTCTGTCTTGTTATTTATGATTCCTGCAGATTGCCCCGACCATACAGCGCAATTCAATATTCTAATGAAAGAACTGGAAGAATTTAATCCGGAACTACTGCACAAAACTGTTATACTGGCCATCAGCAAAAGCGATATGCTGGACGACGAATTGCAAACAGAAATTGCAAAAACATTACCCGAAAATATTCCTCATTATTTTATTTCTTCCGCAAGCGGAAAAGGCATTATGGAGCTAAAAGATGCTTTGTGGGCTTCGCTGAATGCTGAAGTAGTGTAATTTTTCCTTAAATAATAAAAATGCTATCTCTGTAACCGAGATAGCATTTTTGTTTAAAAAACAATTTACTTTTCATTCATCAATTGCTCTTTTGCTTTTTGCAATTCCAACTTCTGCGCCTTTGTTACAATAGGGTAATGAATTTTCAGGTTTTCGAATTCCTGGAGGATAATTTCGCTGATAGATAATCTTGCACTCCATTTATTATCTGCCGGAATAATAAACCATGGGGCTTCATCAGTGCTTGTTTTACTAAGCAATTCTTCATACGCCGACTGATAATCATCCCAGTGGGCCCGCTCTTTCAGATCGTCTACCGAAAATTTCCAATTCTTCTTCGGGTCGTCAATCCTTTCAACAAAACGTCTTTTTTGTTCCTCTTTACTCAGATGCAAAAAGAACTTCATAATAATCATTCCATTCTCGGCAATATTCTTTTCAAAGCGATTGATTTGCTTAAGCCGTTTGGTCCAAAATTCCTGTGTAATGCTTTTTACAGAAGTGATTTCCGGCAAATTCTCTCCCAAAATATATTCAGGATGCACCCTTGTTACCAGGACATTTTCATAATGAGAGCGATTGAAAATGGCAATCTCCCCACGGCCCGGTAATTCTTTATAATGCCTCCAGATATAATCGTGGTCCAGCTCATTGCTGGATGGTTGCTTAAAACTAATAACTCTCACACCCATCGGGTTAAAACCGGTCATCACGTGCCGCACGGCCCCATCTTTTCCCGCAGCATCAATCGCCTGCAGCACAATCAAAATACTGTATCTATTATGTGCATATAGCTTATCCTGCAGTGCAGACAATTGACTCAGACTTTCCTTCAATAATTCTTCTCCCTGATCTTTAGTGATGCCAAGCGGACTATACTCGGTATCGTATTTCTTAAGGTTCACTTTTTTCCCTTCTTTGACTTTTAAAGATTGGATATACTTTTTAAATGTTGGAAGAGACATAAAATTAATTTAGAGATGACTGTTGATTATTTCTTCTGAAAAGTAAACACATAACAAATTGCAAATTCAAAATAATCCGTTTGGGTAAGATTTTCTTTGATCTGGTTCACATGTTTATCGCGGGACTCGGAACCTCCACCTGTAAAAATAAAAAAGGATCTTGGCGTGCTGACTTTTGAGCTAACTTCCGGAAAATTATCGTCGCTCCAGTTAAACAAATAAGCCCCATTGAGCATTGTGTATTTGCTTTTATCAGGGTGAATCTGAGTATAATAAATATAGGTGTCGCGGCTGGCACAATCAACATACAATTCTTTACCCGTGCCGTTTTTAGATAGAATATAATCAAAGCCTGCCGTAATTTCCTGAAAACTGAACCGCTCCCTAAACAAACTATTCATATTGTAATACTTCAAAATGTACAATCCTGCGAAGGTAAGCATCAGGGGCGCAATGGGCACGGCTTTAAACCTTATTGCCATCAATTGCGAGAAACCATAACCCATTGCCAGCATTGTGAAAGGCAAAATGAAAATTGCTACCCTTTCAATCAATGAGAATTGATTGAGTGCTGCAGCAACCAATGTAATAAAAACCGGAAAGCTAAGGAGGATGAACAGAGAAATGGATTTACGTAGTAAGGCGAAATACCCGAAAAGAATTAACCCAATACACATGATTAAAGAATACTGGTTGTAACCCGAGGTATTGTTCAAAATCTCTTTTATCCTTATCCAATTGTGCATCCATTCTTCTTTGTTGGACGGCGTTGCAAATAGAAAATATTCCCGATGATAGTTCTGCAGGTAATCCGAATTAATCTGAGTTTTAAGAATCAATTCATAATAAACGCCAAACTGCGCCAACCAAACCAAACCGATGATAAACAAGGCTGGAAACAAATTCCATTTTTTTTGCAGAACGGCCTGTGAAAAATAATAAATACCTACTGTGGCCAAAATAAACACAGCTGGTTGAGATGCCCAGATGGCAATACTTCCGATTGCAATCCAGGTAAAAATGAATTTCCGCCTCTTCATTGAAAGCAAATCAAACCGCAAAGCCATCGAAACCAACAATACAGCGATAAAAGCATCCGGCACATACTGTTTTACTTCTGCAGAATATTTTACCAGGATGGGAGCAAAACACAATAATCCTAATGGTAGCCACAAACTATTGACAGGCATAACTTTGCGTAACAATTGCCAATAAATAAAAATTGCGCCCACACCACAAATCAATGCCGGCAAACGCATCGCCTTTTCAGAATAACCAAAAACATAGCTGCATAATTCCAGTGACCACACATAAAGTGGTGCAGCATATTGCTCGTAGCTCAGTGGTTTGAGTAAACCCAAAAAACCTCTTTCGTATACGTTTCTTACCACATTGGCTTCATCAATGATGAGATTTCTGTTTTGAAAAAACATGAACAAACGATAGGTAATTCCTAGTAAAACAACCAGAATTGCCAGTATGTGAAAGCGATTTTTCCATGCTTTCGAGCAAATTGACTTCATTGATATCAGCAGTAAGATTGCTTCAAAGCTAATATTATTTGCACAACCAATAACAGCCGCTTCATCTCCCGTTTTTCTATTCGCCTTAAATGAACGTATTTTGCACAAAATTTTAATAGAATACAATGGCTTTACAAGTAGGAATCGTTGGCTTGCCCAACGTTGGTAAATCAACTCTTTTTAACGCGGTAAGCAACAGCGCTAAGGCTCAGGCGTCGAATTACAGATTTTGCACCATTGAACCAAACGTGGGTTTAGTAGATGTGCCGGACGAGCGCCTGAAAAAACTGGAAGAATTGGTGCAACCACAGCGTGTAGTACCTACCACAATTGAGTTTGTAGATATTGCAGGACTTGTGAAAGGTGCGAGTAAAGGCGAAGGTCTGGGAAATAAATTCCTGGCCAATATTCGCGAAGTAGATGCTATTGTTCATGTCATCCGTTGTTTCGAAGATGAAAATATACTACGTGAAGAAGGGGCTATCAATCCGGTAAGCGATAAAGAAATCATTGATACAGAACTGCAATTTAAAGACCTCGAAAGTGTGGAAAAGAAAATGCAGCGCATGGAGAAAATGATTAAAGCCGACCCAAAAGCTAAGCCCGCACTGGAAGTACTGACTAAAGTGAAAGCGCACCTGGAGCAAGGTAAAAATGTGCGCGGAATGGGATTGGAAGGCGAAGAGCTGGAAGCCATTGCAGATATTTTCCTGCTGACACAAAAACCGGTTTTATATGTTGCGAATGTGGACGAGGCTGCCATTCATACCGGCAATAAATATTCTGAAGCGTTAATCGCTGCTGCAACAGCTGAAAATTCGCAGGTAATTGTGATGAACAATTCTATCGAAGCGCAAATTTCAGAAATGGACAGCGATGAAGATAAAGCGGTATTTTTAGAAGAATATGGCCTTACAGAACCTGGCCTGAATCGCCTGATCCGCAGCGCCTACCAATTGCTGGATTTGATTACTTATTTTACCGCCGGTGTGCAGGAAGTTCGTGCATGGACAATTCATAAAGGCTGGAAAGCGCCACAGGCTGCATCTGTTATCCATACCGATTTCGAAAAAGGATTTATCAAAGCAGAAACCATTTCTTACAACGACTACGTTCAATATAAAAGTGAAGCGGCTTGTCGTGAGAACGGCCGTCTGCGTATAGAAGGTAAAGAATATATTGTTGCCGACGGAGATGTTCTGCATTTCCGCTTCAACGTTTAATTATAAAATTTTAATCAGGATTATCGTGGCCGAAAACAAGCTGTTGATGTTTGAAAACAGATTACGCAAGGTGTATAAACATTTTGCCAAAATCGCACGCAAACAAAACATAGCTTGTTTTCGTTTTTACGACCACGATATGCCGGAATTCCCCTTCGTCATTGAGAATTATAATGGCGCCATCCACGCAGCTGAATACAAGCGCCGCCACGGAATGGAAGAGGCTGAACATGAGGCCTGGCTTGCATCCTGCAAAGAAGTAATCGCCATGGTGACGGAACTGGAGCCCGAACTTATTTTCATGAAAGTGCGCCAGCGCAAAGAAGGAAAAGAAGGCCAGTACCAGAAATTTGACACCGTCAAACAGGAAAGAATTGTTCCCGAAGGCGGCCTGAATTTTATCATTAACCTCACCGATTATCTGGACACCGGTTTGTTTCTCGACCATCGCCTGACGCGCGAAATGATTCGTTTTGAAGCAGAAGGAAAGCGGGTACTCAATTTGTTTTGCTACACGGGCTCTTTCAGCGTTTATGCTGCAAAAGGACGCGCCAAAAGCATCACCTCAGTAGATCTTTCCAAAACGTATATCAACTGGGCAAAACGCAACATGCAGTTCAACAAACTGTATGATTCAGACAAGCACGAGTTTATACAAGGCGATGTGATGCAGGTGATTAACGAATTGCCTAAAGACACCTTTGATATTATAGTTTGCGACCCACCTACTTTTTCGAACAGTAAAAAAATGGAAGAAACCTTTGACGTGCAACGTGATCATATTCCATTGCTGAAAAAGCTATTAAAAGCCTGCACCGAAGAAGGCAAAATTTATTTTTCCAACAATTACCGCGGCTTCTCTCTCGACCGCGATTCCCTGCCTGCATCAATTGTCAAAGACATTTCTGCAGCCACCACTCCTTTTGATTTTCAGGGAAAACTGTATAGGTCTTGCTTTTTGATACAGAAGTAAGGTTCTGATCTATTGATTCTATTTTGAATCAGCCAAACACCCCTACCTTTGCGCAGCAAACAAATAGTTTATGAACGAAGCCATAATCAGTGTACGTAACCTGGTTAAAAAATATGATGATTTTACTGCCGTAAATGGCATATCCTTTGAAGTTTATAAAGGGGAAATATTTGGCCTTCTGGGACCGAATGGTGCCGGCAAAACAACCACACTTGAAATCATAGAAACACTCCGTGAAAAAACGTCCGGGGAAGTGATAGTCGATGGCTTCAACCTCGACAAAGAACCTAACCGCATCAAAGAAATCATTGGTGTTCAGTTGCAGGCTGCGGGCTATTATCCGATGCTCAGCCTGGTGCAGATTATCGAATTGTTTGGTGGCCTTTATAATAAAGATGTAGAGCCGCTTGCCTTGCTGGATATGGTGAACCTGCGCGAAAAAAGCAAAAACAAATACAAAGAATTATCTGGTGGACAAAAACAACGCTTTTCGATTGCCACAACATTAATCAACGAACCAAAAATTATTTTCCTGGACGAACCTACAACAGGACTCGACCCTCAGGCCCGCCGCAATTTGTGGGAACTCATCAGGCAAGTGCGCGACAGAGGAACGACTGTTGTACTCACCACACATTATATGGACGAAGCAGAAGAATTGTGCGAGCGGGTAGCGATAGTGGATGCTGGAAAAATTATTTCGATTGACACACCGAACGGACTGATTGACAAACTCATTGCCACAGGCTTCGAACGAAAAAAAGAAGTACGGGCTGCCAGTCTCGAAGATGTATTTATATCGATGACAGGAAAAGAATACAGGGATATTTAAATCCGTAACAAAATAAAAAGAGGATAACTAAAACAGTTATCCTCTTTTTATTTATAATTAAACTTATAAATTTATTCTGCTTCAGCAACAACTTCTGTTACTTCAGGAATCATACGTTTCATCATTCCTTCAATACCCGACTTCAAGGTAATCATTGATGATGGACAACCTGAGCATGAACCTTGCAACATCAGCGATACCACTCCGTCATTGTATCCACGGAAACTGATAGCACCACCATCCATTTCAACCGCTGGTTTTACATAGTTTTCCAGTAACTCCTTAATGCGAACAACAACATCGGTATCATCTGCATTAATAGTATTGTCATTTTTGGCTGCAACAATCTCACTTTCGTTGATAATTGCCTTATCGCTTTCCAGATATTCCTTCAAAAACTCGCGAATAGTAGGAATCACCTCTTCCCATTGGGTTTCAGGCGTTTTGGTAAGTGTTACAAAATTGCTGGCAATAAAAACACTGCGTATAAATGGGAAAGCAAATAGTTCTTTGGCAAGCGGCGAAGGGCCGGCAGCAGATTCATCCTGAAAATCGATGCTTTTGCTGGCATACAACAATTTGTTGGCCACAAATTTCATCGTTTCCGGATTTGGTGTCATTTCGGTGTAAATGCTCACCACTGTATTTCCTGTTTTCAACATCTCTTCAATTATTTAATTATAGCAAAAGTAAAAAATTAATCTGTCTTCATTAATCAATAAATAAAATAGTTCAATAGGGGGCTGTTTTTAGCATTTCTGGGGTCTATTTTACCGTTCGTTGGCAAAATGATACCGTTAAAAAACTTAAATGAATAAATTGAACTCACTTTTCTAAATTTGCCAACAAATAATATAAATCTCATATATTCGAGAGTTAATTTAGTTCTTGTAATCATTCCTCCATGAAAAACCTCTCCATTCTTCTTATTTCTTTTCTCTGCCTTACTAAATCATACGGACAGGTAACCGTTAAACTTAAACCCGATTCTACCGTAGGGAAGGATGCTCAGGTAGCAACTTCTTTTGGATGTATCACTACTGGCATGACTACTCCCTGGGAAAACGCCAATTATAAACATGCGAATGAAATGAATATCTATAGTTGGACCTTAAGTGCCTCAGGATGTGCGGAAGGTAGGGTACGCTCTTTATTAAAGTTTACTGGACTAAGCAGTATTCCTGCCAGCACCGTAATCAGTGCCAAACTTAATTTATTTTGTGTAAATTCGGCTTATAGCTGGGGCACTTCCTGTTTTCCCGGTTCTCCCTACCCGCTCAGCAATCCCGGCTGGATAGAAAGAGTAACTTCTCCATGGAATGAATACACAGTGACATGGTTGACCCAGCCAACCACGACTACCAGCAATCGCGCAACTATTCCTCCTTCCGCTGCAAGGTGGGGCTGGACTACATCAATTGATGTTACTACCCTAGTAAATGACATTCTGGCATCTGGCAGCAACGAAGGATTTATGCTGAAGCTGCAAACGGAAAACTATTACAGGGCAACCATTTTTGCTACGAGTGACAATGCCGACACATCACTCTGGCCCGAATTAGTAATTAGTTATAATAAAACCGACACGATTATTGTTGCAGATTTTAGAGATACAAGTGTTTCGTGTAACCGAATCCGATTTACAGACCTCACCACATTCAATACTTCCGGAATCGCTTTATGGAAATGGTATTTTGGAGATGGTGACACATCAAATTTAAAAAATCCTGAACATATTTATGCGGCATCTGGCACCTATAATGTAAAATTAATCGTTACAGACAGTAATGGAAAAAAAGATTCTGTTACAAAAGTGGTCATTATTAATATCAATAGTTTAATAAATGTCACGGCATCACCAAAGGAAATTGTCGGATGTAATGGCGATGAAATTCAATTGAATGCCAGAGGAGCAAAATATTACGAATGGTCGCCGGCAAAAGGAATAGCGGACAATAAAATTGCAAATCCTAAAGCTATTATATCCGGAAGTGGAATTTATGTTGTTGCCGGCACCGATTCTAACGGATGTACTGATATGGATACCGTGCAGGTGACAGGGTATCCTAATCCAATAGTAAAGGCTATAAGTGATAATATTATGGTAAGTTGCACCACGAATGTTGTGTTAACAGCCACAGGAGCATCACATTATAGCTGGACACCAGCTGTATATGCAGAAAGCAACTTTTCTTCCTCAACAAAAGTTTACCCCCCCGCCACCACGGTATTTACCGTAAGAGGTTGGGATGAAAATGGTTGTTATAGTGAAGATACAATTACCGTTTTTTATGATGGAAAGTCTGTAGTAAAAATCCCAAATGCTTTTACACCTAATAATGACCAGATAAATGACAAGATTTCACCAATATACATCTGCGATTTCCTATTAACTGAATTCAGCATTTATAACCGCTGGGGAAATATGGTCTTCACGACAAACATAATATCCGTTCCCTGGGATGGAACATTTAAAGGAAAAGAATGTGAAATGGGTACCTATTTATATTTTTTGAAAGGAAAGAATGGCAAAGATGAAGAGGTAATGTTCAAAGGTGATATTACTTTGGTGCGGTAATTTTTGAACAAATATTTAAGCTACCTTTGTTTGCAGCTTTTTAAGCGCTCTAAAAACATTTATTAGCACAAATCACATACGTCATCCTGTCATGTATAAAAACTTTGATTCAGAATTATTAAACCAATTAAGGTCAATTGCCGAAAAACGCGTAAAACAAACGATTGTACCAGGGCAAAATTACATTCCTGTAACAGGAAAAGTATTGGACGCAGACGATTTACTACATAGCGTGGATGCGAGCCTCGACGGTTGGCTGACAACAGGACCTTATGGTGAACAATTTGAGAAAGAGTTTGCAAAATACTTTGGTTCCAAAACATCCTTATTGGTTAATTCAGGCTCATCAGCCAATTTGTTGGCTTTTTATACCTTGACCTCCCCAAACCTGAAGGAAAGACAAATCAAACCAGGTGATGAAATCATCACCGTTGCTGCAGGTTTTCCTACTACGGTTAATCCAATGATTCAATATGGCTGCATTCCTGTTTTCCTTGATGTAGAAATACCAACTTATAATATTGATGTTACCTTACTGGAAGAAGCGATTACACCTAAGACTAAAGCAATTATGGTTGCTCATGCTTTAGGAAATCCCTTTAACCTGACCAAGGTAATGGAAGTTGCCAGGAAGCATAACCTTTGGGTGATTGAAGATGATTGCGACTCTTTGGGAGCAACCTACGAAGGCAAAAAAACCGGAACTTTCGGCGACATGGCCACGGTTTCTTTTTATCCGGCTCACCATATCACAATGGGTGAAGGTGGTTCTGTTTTAATCAACAATATGAAACTTTTTCTGACCGCTAAGAGCTTCAGGGACTGGGGACGTGATTGTTTTTGTGAAACAGGCTGCGACAATACCTGCAACAAAAGATTTGAATGGCAATTAGGTGACCTGCCTTATGGTTACGACCATAAATATACTTACTCTCACATCGGCTTCAACCTTAAAGTAACGGATATGCAAGCTGCAATTGGTTTAAGCCAGTTGAAAAAAGCTGATGCTTTTGTAGCCAAAAGAAGAGAGAACCATGCTTTGCTGAACGAAAGATTAGCGCAGTTTGAAGAGCATTTCATTTTGCACAAAGCAACTGAAAACAGTGAACCAAGCTGGTTTGGCAATATGCTGACTATTCGTGAAGACAGTGGCATCGACAGAAATAAACTGGTTCAATTTCTTGAACAAAATAAAATAGGCACAAGGCTGTTTTTTGCAGGAAACCTGACCAAACAACCGGCTTACAAAAATATCGAAAAAAGAATTGTCGGAGATCTGACCAACACAGACATCATTATGAATCGCAGCTTCTGGCTTGGCGTTTGGCCTGGCCTGAATGCCGACCACTATGATTATATGATGGATGTTATTTCGAAATTCCTAAAGCAATAAGATGGGTCAGCCTTTAATTAGTATTTGCATTCCGGCATACAACAGAGCTGATTTAATTGAAGAAACCATTAACAGTGCCCTTAGTCAAACCTACGCCAATATCGAGGTAATTGTAAACGACAATTGCAGTACGGACAATACCTGGAGCTTGCTGGAAAAAATCAGCAGGATGGATAGCCGTGTGAAAATTTTCAGTAATGATGAAAATCTGGGAGCGGTAAAAAACTGGAAGAAAGTGATGGAAAAAGCTACAGGCGAGTATGCACTTATTCTTTGGTCCGACGATTTAATCAAACCTGATTTTATCGAAAAAACTTTCAGCAACTTTGAAAATGATGTCGCTTTTGTAATGACTGGCATTGAAGAATTTACCAGCGAAGGTGTTTATTACACCAACACTTTCGAAGGCTTTTCAAAAACGAAAGTTGAAGATTATTACAACGAAATTTTATTCCAGAACAAAAAGCGCTTCCCTGTTTCGCCGTCTTGTGCCTTATTCCGCACAAATGAATTAAGAAATTCTATTTCAGAAATCATTCCGAATTCAGACAATATTGATTTTAATAAAACCGGCGCCGGCCCTGATGTTCTGACCTTTTTAATCAACTCTGCCAGTTATCCCTTTATTAAAATTATCAACGAGCCGCTGGCAAGATTCAGGAGCCATGGCAGTTCTATCACAGTGATGGCACAGCAGGCAAACGGATTGAAATTGCATTACGACTGGGCTAAATTTCATTTCGTAAAAACCTACAAAAAGTCGCTTTTGCCTAATCTGAAAGCGATTACATGGCTCCGTTATTATAAACTAGGAAAAATCCACGGGAACATTTTGAAAGAAATGAAAGCTGTAAATGCTAACTTTCTTTTTATTTTCAAACTATTCCTTTCTTAAGATATGAGCAGGATACTCATCACTGGTGCCTCCGGATTTTTAGGAAGCAATATTTTAAGGAATGTTGCTGAGCAGAATGATGTGTCCATTATTGTGCGCAACATCAGCAACCTTTATAGAATTGAGGATCTGTTGCACAAGGTTACTGTATTCAATATCGACGAGTTGGAAATTGAAGAGATTGTAGCTCAAAGCAAACCGGACATTGTTATTCATTGCGCAACAGACTACGGAAGAAAGGATGTCCCTCAAATGCAAATCATCGAAGCAAATCTTATTCTGCCCTTAAAGCTTTTGCATTTTTCGAAACTAAATGGGGTAACAACTTTTATCAATACAGATACCTTTTTAGATAAAAGAATTAATCATTACAGTCTTTCTAAAAAACAATTCAGAGATTGGTTTCAGACTTATTCGGCAGACATGCTTTGCATCAATATGATACTGGAGCATTTTTACGGCCCACTGGATGATAAAACAAAATTTGTCTCTCATATCATAAGCGAGTTGCTGCAAAATAAACCTGGCATTGATTTGACACTGGGTGAACAAAAAAGAAATTTCATTTACATCGATGATGTTGTCAGTGCATTCCAGACAGTAATGACGTATCCGTTTGAGAACAAAACAGGATTCCACGATTTCTTTATAGCATCAGATACTACAATTTCTATCCGGAATTTTGTTGAGACCCTGAAACGGTTTTGCCAAAACGAAATCACCAATCTCAATTTTGGGGTTATTCCTTATCGGGCCAATGAAATAATGGATTCCAGCATCAATATTGATGCGATGAAAAAGCTTGGCTGGTCACCAAAAATTTCCCTTGAAGACGGACTGAAACGCACAATTGAAATAGAAAAAAGTCATTTATCATGAAAGTATTAATTACCGGTGGTTGCGGATTTTTGGGCAGCAATATTGCCTACAATTTAAAAGACAAAAATTACGAAATTCATATCCTCGATAACCTGAGCAGATTGGGTAGCGAGCAAAATCTGGAATGGCTGAAAAGCAACCTCAGTGTGAAGTTTCATAAAGCAGATGTAAGAAATGCTGAAGAGGTAGAAAGTGTTTTTGAAGCAATTATGCCGGATGTCATTTTTCATTTGGCAGGCCAGGTTGCGATGACAACTTCTATTCAAAATCCAAGACTCGATTTTGAAATCAATGCATTAGGCACGCTAAACATGCTCGAAAGCATCCGTAAGTACAAACGCGATTGTCTTATTGTTTATTCCTCTACCAATAAAGTGTATGGTGACCTGGAAAAATACAATTTCACGGAAACCGAACTACGGTATAAAGTAGAAGAAAAGCCAAATGGTTTTGATGAGAATGAAACACTGGATTTTCATTCTCCATACGGCTGTTCAAAAGGTAGCGCGGATCAATACGTCCTTGATTTTTCGAGATTGTTCGGCATTCGCGGTGTGGTATTCCGTCATTCTACTATTTACGGCGGACGCCAGTTTGCTACTTACGATCAGGGTTGGATAGGATGGTTTTGCCAGCAGGCATTGGAGATAAAACAAAATCCAGCAAGAGAACCCTTTACTATATCCGGCAATGGCAAGCAAGTAAGAGATGTTTTGCACGCAGACGATGCCGTACGATTGTATATTTCTGTTATTGACAATATCGAAACAATGAAAGGTAAGGTGTTTAATATTGGCGGTGGAATGAGTAACAGCCTTTCTCTGTTGGAATTATTTCAGATTCTGGAATCTGAATTGGGCATTAAAATGAATTATACCCGCCTTGAGCCAAGAGAAAGCGATCAGAAAGTTTTTATAGCTGATATTACAAAAGTGACTGCTGCTACAGGTTGGAAACCCGAAGTGGACAGAGTAAGCGGCGTAAAGAAAATGTTGCAGTGGCTGCAATCAAGCTAGCCGGAATAACTACATATTTTCCAGTTTCATTTTGACTTTTAATTTGTATAGTACTTTCCCAAACTCATAAGAAAGCAAGGTGCTTAGTATCATTATACGCGTACGCCAAAGCCGGTGCTTAATGCTGTAGCCAAGATGCCTGTCAATAATCAAAGTATTTTCATTTAAACCATTGCTGACATTAATGGCACTTGCTCCGCCAGGGGCAAATTTTACCATAACTTCCTGAAGAAAAATAAACTTTTCATCCCTGATACGGACTAAAAAATCAAAATCCATAGCTAGTTTTAAATCCACATCATAAAATCCATACTTGTCGTACAGTTCTTTTCTAACAAACATGGTTTGATGGCAAATAGCGCGCATACCACGGTATAAAAGCGCTTTATCGTAAGTTTTTCCAAGTTCTACCCAAATTCCGCCACGATTAAATTTATATTTTCCATGCAGCCATTTCAATTCCGGATCTTTAGCAAATTGTTCTGTAACGATTCCTAAAACATTTGCATTTTCAAATTCATCAGCACTGTTCAATAGCACAATAATATGTCCTTTTGCCTGAAGGATTCCTTTATTAAAAGCATCAGAAATCCCTTTGTCGCGCTCATGGATAAAAGTTCGATATTCAGGCTGCGCAACATTTTTATGCCAATCCGCTATTTCTCCGGTCGTTGAGCCATTCACAATAATATGCTCATAGGGTTTTAGAATTTGCGCATCAACCGAGGCACATGTATTCTTCACATCCTCAAGATTATTAAAGCAAATTGTTACAACCGTTATTTCCATTAGTATATTTTTAATGCCTTATCTCTTTTTTTAGTACTTTTAAACGTCGCTGAATAAGCATTATGTCTAGCAGGGTGTAAAAAGTAATTTAATACACGATTTTCTACGTTCGAAGAAAAGTTGTTTGTCTTCCCAAAAAATGAAATAGTTAGTACTAGCTATAAGTTTGTATTCTGAGTAGGGCGATAGTTGAATACCTCTAAATGCGCCTTTCCTTTTTATAAAGGAATGATAGCTTGTTTCACTGAATATTTAAACCAATACCTGAGGAACTCCTCAGCACAATAAGTGCGAAAAAATGCCCCCCTATTGTCTTCTATTATTTTTTGTCTCAATTAAGTGAATGCCTTTTATGTTTTCTATATAAAAAAATTTATTTGCGGTATTAGTACCATAACCTACCTTCAACACTCTTTATATAATCAAGCGTTTCTTTATTAATAGTTTTTCTTTGTTCTGTTTTAGGAATATGGAATATTTTACGCCAACCTTCAAGATAAAATTTAAAATTTAAATTTGTTTTAAATAAAAATTGCAAAGACCACATAATAGCAGTGCTTATAAAATAAATGTTAGGCAAATACCTATAGGCAACTTTACTTTTGTTTATCCAAAGCATTTGCATTTTCTCGGCATGCGGGGTGCGGCCTTTTGGCGACTCATTGTGTATTATGGCGACCGAACTATTATAAGCAATACGGTATCCGAGGTCTAAAATTCGATAGCTTAAATCGTACTCTTCCATACCATAAAAAAAGTCCGTCGGATATTCCCCAGCTTGGTCATAAATTTTTTTCAAAATAGCATTTGCACCGCCAGCATAGAAATAGCTCAGAAATTCATGTTTATCTCTATATTTTTCTGTTTTTTTATGTGGGAATGCGTTAGCTTGTAATTCGCCTGTACTGCTATAAAGCACTTTAAAGCAAAAAACACCAACATTATTTTTCTTAGCAAAATTACTTTGAAAAAACTGTTCTATTTTTACAAGAGCATCGTTGTTTTTAAAGTACGCATCGTCATCAATAGTTATTATAATAGGTGCTTTTGCTAATTCTATTCCTTTGTTTCGGCCACGAGCTACGCCTAAATTTTCGGTACTGTGAATGTATTGAAAAGGAAAATCTTGCAGTGTAATAAATTGTTGTACATCATTATAATCTTGGTTAGAATTATTGTCTATAATAATAACACTTTCTATCAAACGTTTGGCTTCTTCTTGAGCAACAATATTCTTTAGCAAAAGAAGAACATCATCTGGGCGATTATAAGTAATAATAACTATAGAAAGAGGTTTCAAAAAAATAGAATTTATGGATTCAAAATCTTTGGCAATATAAGAAAAAAAACGCACGAAAATAAATCGATCGTAATTTTACTTTAATTCCCAAAAGAAAATCAGTCTGGCTTCTTGCCATCAAAAGTATTGATTGTATTAATTGCTGCTTGGTTTATTTCATCTCCATTGTTATTTACACCTATGATGTAACCACTATGAAATTTATCTTCGGAATTAGCACCTTGCTCTAAGTTTTTATCTTTTCTTAAATATGCAGGTACGTTTTCAATGTCGGTGGTGTCAATTGGCATCACTCAATACACGTTCCATTATTTTTGTTTCTAGGCTTTACCTCTTCAACTACCTCTGGCTTTATAAAAATCTGAGACTCACTTATGCTTGCTTTTGAACTTTTTGCTTCGGCTATTGTTCTTGTAATACAGGAGCCATAGGGTCAACAACCGCAACTGCTTCAGTGGGTGATAGATTAGCGCTTGTTGTATCAGACTTATCAAGGCTTATACAAACCTTGTGTAAGCTGCGGACCAAGTTGTATTTTATTGGTCACGGGACTTAATTCTAATGCTTGTGAATCTGTGTTACAAATAAAGATTCTACACCCTAAACAACGAGGTTGTAAATATGATTTACGCATTGCTGCCACCACAACCTACACCAATTACCTTGATGATAGAAGATTGATTTTGGGGGATTTCGAAGTGTATCATACTTTTAAAATTTTAAGAGGGTTAGTTGTGAATATGCCTTGTAAGTTGTATGTGTAATCGAACTGGCGGTCTTCTTCGTCTTCAAACATGCTCATTAGTTTGTCTTTTAGACCGTCAAATATTTTCCTAATTTGACGTCCTCCTTTTCTACCATTTCTTCGGTTGAATCCTCTAAGGAAATGTGCGGAAGATTATTCCCGGAATTTTTGTAAGTGCCATTTTCAAAATTGTGATAACCGCGCAGAATTAAACCAATACTGGTTGAATACCGTGGATCATTCATGTCTTCGCTATGGCCACCCGCAAGATGCTCATTGGGCGATCCAATACGTGATTCGAGATACATCATAATTATCTAAAATTTGCATTAAACATGAACATAGCACTTTGTCAATATAAGCCCCAGCATTATAAGTTGGAATTATTATGGATATAAACAAACTATTCGCATTGAAGTATTTTTAAGCTGCAATACACAGCAAAGTTTTATGGCATTACGCCAATGCCTGTTCGAAATCTGCAATGATATCTGCAACGGTTTCCATTCCGATACTGATGCGGATTAATCCATCAGTGATACCTGAAGCAATACGCTGTTCGCGACTTACACCCACGTGGGTAGTGGATGCAGGATGAGAAACTAAGGTATCACAGGTTCCTAAAGAAACGGCATTGGTGCATAATTTCAATTCGTTCATAAACGCTGCTGCTGCATCAAAACCGCCCACAACTTCTATGCTCATCAGGCTGCCAAATTCTTTCATTTGCTTTTTGGCAACGCTGTGATGCGGATGGGAAGAAAGGCCAGGATAATTTACAGTTTCAATCTTTGCATGTTGCTCAAAAAACTGTGCTACTTTCATTGCATTGCTACAATGGCGCTCCATTCTTAAGGACAGTGTACGCAAACCGTTACCTAAAAGAAAAGCGTCAAAAGCATTACTGTTACCACCCAGAAGACGATGCATTTTTTTCACGTCAGCATTCATTCTACCGGCATTTTTTCCGACAAGAATGCCTCCAATAGCGGTTCCGTGACCATTCAAAAATTTGGTGGTAGAGTGAATCACAAAATCAACATCATACTTAAATGGTTGTTGCAACAAAGGTGTACAGAAAGTATTGTCTACACAAACAACCAGCTTATTCTGTTTGCCGAGAGCGCTCAGCATCTCCAGGTCAATGCATTGCAAGGTAGGATTAGCAGGCGTTTCGAGGTACATCATTTTGATAGCGGAATCTGCCTGAATAGCTTTGGCAACTTCCGCTTCGTTGTGCATATCCACTATTACTGTGCTGATGCCAAGCGAAGGCAAAACTTTGTCAATCATTTCCTGAGTGCCGCCATACAAAGAAGGATGGGAGATGATTTTGTCTCCGGACTTCAGATTGGATAACAACATTGTAGTGATGGCTGCCATTCCCGAAGCATGCAGAATCGCATATAATTTAAGATCAGCGCCGTCGGCATCTTTAAGGCCAAAAGCTTCCAGCAAAGCTATTTTGCGCTCCACTTCTTCAATGGTCGGATTACCAAAACGGCCATAAATATAGCCCGGCTCTTTTCCTGAAAAGACATTCACGCCCTGCTCAGTACTGTCGAAAGTATACGTGCTGGAGGCATACAATGGTGTAAGATGTGCACGGTTGGGATCGTCAGTATGACCACCATGAATACACACTGTTTCAATCCCTAAGTTTTTTTGTTCTGCAGACATTAATGCTTGTATAAAATATTATTGTAGTGGCTCCTGAGCAGCCAATTGAATATTGCGTGTTGTATTTGTCATCGGGCCCTGAATGTCCTTGCCATCCTTGTCTACCAGTTTAATGTTTACACTTGATTTTCCTGTGCCCAGATTTTGAATAAAAATGGCCTGCCAGTTATCAAATGTCACTTCTTTTTGTTGTGCATTTGTGCTGTTGCTGATCATCGCCTTTACCTTAACATCGTTGCCCAGCGTGGCATTCCAAACATAGAAATCCAATAAAAGATTTGCTGTGTCTTTGCCCAGATAATCGCCTTTCGGACGGCTGTAAAACAACATTGGCGTTTTTGGATCGTCCATTTTCACCAACTTACCATTTTCATCAATTTTGAAATGATACACCAGCGCAGCGCCTTTAGATTTAATGCTTTCGTGGTAAGAACGGGATAAAAAGCACATCAGGTAATGTTCTGTGTTTTTAGCCAGTGTAATTTCATGTTTTGGTTCGTACAATGCCACATAAGGATTGTTGTCCAGTATAAAATGGATGTGCTGGCCTTTGTCGGAATTGTTACAGTTTTTGCTTCCCGCATCCGGTGTTTGACCTTTCAACTCATAGTTTTTCACAGTAAAAGCAAAAGAAACTTTTGTTGAATCTGCCCCTTGCGCTGCGCCTTTTACCGAAGCCATCGATAACATCGCATCCGGAAATTCCGGAGAACCTGTAACCGGGGTTAATTCTACGGCTGGCAATTGTACACGGGCCGAAGCAGCCTCAATTGTATCATTAATTTCGTGTGTACCATCCGTTGTATTTTGCTGGCACGAAGTCGTAGTGGTTGCCAATAAAATTGCGGCAACAGGTATTGCATAAAATAATTGTTTCATATAAGTCAGATTAAAAGATTCTGTTGTCAAAACTAAGAAAGAAAAGCGGGAAAGCTATAATCAGACAAAGCGATTGTCTTAAGGATATCTAAAGAATGGAAATTTTAAAACCTACTTCGAAATGGATTTCACAATCACAGTACCGGGTCTTTGCAATATTTCCTGCTCCGTTTTCTTAAGGGAAATGAATTGTTGCATCAGTTCCACCATCTGCGCTTCGTCTTTGGTTTTCTGTAGTTCGCTGCGCACATCAGCCTGCATTATTTTCACTTTTTTCAGTTCAAAATAACCAAGTGTACTTTCCACATCGTGAATATAATTTTCGTCACCGTTCAGCATTCCGATGCCATACAGTTCCAGCCAGTTGTGGCTTACTTCGTTTTTATTCTGAAATAAGTTAGCGGCACGCACCTGAATCTTTTGGTCCGGATGCAAGGTAAAATAATGCATGCCGGGCAATTCTTTTTGCTCGGTGACATAATCAAAATAAATTTTGTAAAAAAGCCCCACATCCTTCACTTCAATCATTTCCGGATCAATGCGCTCGTAAATCATTTGCGCCACATTGGCAAAGCCTTCCGAGGGTTTGTCTCCATACGAAATCAACACACGGATGAGTTGCCATTCCTGCGCCTCATCTGTAACCGTTTCATTGGCTTGCTCTATTTGCTGTTCTGTCGAATTGAAATGTTGTTCTTCTGCCTCAGGATGATTATTCTGCACCTGCCTTCTGTCCTGGTCAATCCTGTCGCGGATAAATTTGTTCACCAGGTTCACCAACCCAGTTTCATCTACCTTCAGCAGTTGTGAAGCCTCTTTGATATAGTAATCCTGCAGGGCAAAATCTTCTGCTTTATTGATGCGTGAAATGCTTTCTGCAATTTCATTCACCAGCTTGGATTTCTTCACCGGGTCATTCTCCGTTTCCTTCATGCCCACTTCCATGCGGAAGCCGATGATATCCCTTTTGTGTTCTTTGATATAGTCGTTGAATCCACTGGCACCAACGCTTTGGATATAACTGTCCGGATCGTGTCCTTCCGGCAACAAGGCCAGTTTTACATTAAAACTTTGCGACAGAGCCATGTCCATCCCGCGCATAGCTGCTTTAATACCGGCGCCGTCTCCATCATATAATATGGTAAGATTTTTAGTGGTACGGCCAATCACCCGCAACTGATCCTCGGTAAGGGACGTGCCACTACTGGACACCACATTTTCCACTCCGCCCTGGTGCAAAGAAATAACATCAGTATATCCTTCTACAAGATAGCATTCATCTACTTTGCCCATTGCCTGCCTCGACTGGTAGAGTCCATACAGCACGCGGCTTTTTACATACAATTCATTCTCCGGCGAGTTGATATATTTGGGTGCTTTATCGTTCGTTTTGAGGATACGTGCACCAAAACCCAAGACCCTGCCGGTCATATTTTGAATCGGAAAAATAACACGGCCACGATAAGTGTCATACCAGCGACCATTCCCGTTTTTCACCAGGCCCGATTTTTCCATCAGTTCTGTTGTATAGCCTTTGGCCAGTGCTTCTTTATAAAAAGAACCGCCGTCCTCAGGACAATAACCGAGCCTGAATTTTTCTATTGTTTCCATGCGGAAACCACGTTCCTTGAAATAAGACAGGCCGATGGTTTGTCCTTCTTCTGTGTTCAGTAAAGTATTGGTGAAATACGTTGCGGCAAACTCATTGAACAGGCGAAGGCTTTCTTCGACCTGCTGCTGCTGAATCTGCTCATCCGAAGCCTTGGTTTCTTCAAGCTCTATTTTATAAAAATCGGCCAGCCAGCGAATGGCATCCGGATAAGTGGTTTTTTCGTGCTCCTGCACAAAAGTGACGGCATTGCCGCCTTTGCCGCAACCAAAACATTTAAAAATTCCTTTGCTGGCCGAAACCGAAAAGGAAGGTGATTTCTCATTATGGAAGGGACAATTGGCAATATAATTAGCGCCCCGCTTTTTGAGGCGGACAAACTGCTCCACCACTTCGACAATGTCGGCGCGGTTCATTACTTCCTGTATGGATGCGGGAGAAATCAATTTTTCGGTTTTGTGAGCCTGCAAAAATAGCGGAAAAAAATCAGGCAGAATAAAATTTCACGCAAAGGCGCAAAGAAAAGCGAATAAAAGTTTAGAGCTTTATTTATCCTTGTTAATAGGTTGAGCACCTTAATCAGACAGGCTTTTAAGAAAAACACTGACGCTTTTGTCCAAAATCCTGCCTGCCGATTGTCTTTCTTTTTTAAACACTCAAAAAACAAAAGACAATGAAACAAAGAATTAATGTGCAGCAAAAAGGACAACAGGCTATGGGTGCTTTGTATGGATTGGGCAGACACCTTTCCAAATCGGGTATCGAAGAATCACTTCTCAACCTGATTTACTTTAGGGTATCGCAGATCAATGGCTGCGCGTTTTGCCTGGATATGCATGCCAAAGACCTGCGTGCTGCCGGCGAATCGGAGCAACGCCTGTATCTGCTGGACGCCTGGCGCGAAGCTCCTTTTTATACGGATAAAGAACGGGCCGCTCTGGCATGGGCCGAGGCACTTACCGTTATCAAAAGCGGCATGGTGTCCGACAATACTTACGACGAAGCACGCAAACATTTTGCGGAAACAGAAATGATCGATTTAACTTTGGGTGTCATTGCCATCAATGCGTACAACAGGGTTAATATTGCATTCGGAGCACCGGTGGGAACTTATGAACCAGGTATGTTCAGCAAAAGCTAAAACTATTTTTTTACCCGATTGTCCAATTTTTGCAGGTTGGATTGTTATTCTCTTTTAAAACTTAAAATTTCAAACAAAATGAAAGATTTTTTATTGGTTTTCCGCAATGAACATGTATCAAGCACCCCAATGCTATCACCTGAAGAAATGCAGGCAAACATGAAACTCTGGATGGACTGGATTGGCGGGATTGCTGCTCAAAACAAATTAGTGGATCGTGGCAACAGGCTGGAACCAGACGGTAAAGTACTGCGTCCCAACAATGTGATTACTGACGGGCCTTACTCTGAAATAAAAGAGAGAATCGGCGGTTATACGATAGTAAAAGCCGAATCGCTCGAAGCAGCAACAGAACTGGCTAAAGGTTGCCCCATCCTCAATTTTGGTGGCAATGTAGAAATCAGGGAAATCGGATCGATGTAAACGCTACCCTGAAAGAAAATGCTTCAACAAGAATTAATACCCCATTTATTCAGAACAGAGTACCGGAAAATTGTTTCGGTACTCTGTCATTTATTCGGGATAGAGCATATCGAAATTGCTGAAGATATTGTGAGTGATACCTTCCTTTCGGCAGCTGAACTGTGGGGCGTGAAAGGATTGCCCGAAAACCCTGTTGCCTGGCTGTATACGGTTGCCAAAAACAAAACCAGGAACCACCTGAAACGGGACGCCCTTTTTGCTCAGAAACTTTCTAAAGAAATAAAATACACCAGCGACACAACATCCGAAATCGAAATTGACCTTTCTCCGCAAAGTATAAACGACAGCCAGCTTGCTATGATTTTTACGGTTTGCAATCCTTGTATTGCTGCCGAAGCACAAATAGCACTCGCGCTGAATTTGTTGTGTGGCTTTGGGGTTCAGGAAATTGCTGATGCTTTTCTGACCAACAAAGAAGTGATTTATAAGCGGCTGAAACGAGCCAGGGAAAAGCTAAAATCGGAACAGATTAAAATAGAGCAACCCACTGCGGATGAGATGGACAAGCGTTTAGAATCTGTATTATCTACGCTGTATTTATTATTCAGCGAAGGATACTATTCCAACAACCAGGATGTCACCATCCGCGAAGATCTTTGCTTCGAAGCGATGCGTCTGGCCTGTTTGCTGGTAGATAATAAACCCACCAACAAGCCGCAGGTCAATGCCTTACTATCGTTGATGTGCTATCACTCATCGCGGTTTGCAGCCAGGACCAACGAAAATGGCGAAACAATTTTATACGAAGATCAGGATACAAATCTGTGGAACAAAGAGTTGATAGAACGGGGCTCCTATTATCTCAATCAATCTTCGCAGGGCAATATCATTTCCAAATATCATCTTGAAGCTTGCATAGCCTACTGGCACACCAACAAAGCAGACAGTGCAGAAAAATGGGAGAGTATTTTGCAGTTGTACAATAAGCTTTTACTCATAGAATATTCGCCAATAGCCGCGCTCAACAGAACCTATGCTTTGGCCCAAGCCAATGGAAAAGAAACAGCCATTGCCGAAGCTGAAAAACTGAATCTTAACCATAATCATTTGTATTATTCCTTACTAGGGCATTTGTATTCGGGTATCGATAATCAGCAGGCGATCGATCATTATGAAAAAGCATTCAGAATGGCTGTTTCGGCTACTGATAAAAATACAATACGGAAAAACATAGAAGCCTTAATGCCCTGAAAGCCTTTTCAACAAAAGGCTTTAACGATATTATAAGATAATTTTTTTCGCTTCTTTATAATAACAAATTCTTTGAATAAGGAATTCGTTTACGGTAAAATGCTATTCTATTTTTGCTTTACTAAACGATTTTTTATGAAAAAGCTAATCTTAATCCCGACCCTTTTGCTGGCTGCCTATATGAATGCATCAGCACAAGACAAAGCCGAGGTGACTCCCGCGACAGAAATCAGTGAAAAAAATGCCTGGTTAAAAATTGGCCTTAATGCTGCAATGCCAATCGGCGATGCCTCAAAAGTGAGCACATTTGCTCCGGGTCTTGACCTCAGAGGTCAGTTTATGGCTACCAACCATTTTGGTATTGGTCTTGCTACCGGTTACAATCATTATCTTGGCAAAAGCCCTTTCAGTGATTTTGGTGCTATTCCGCTTGCTTTAATGCTTCGCTATTATCCTAAATCTGAAGGTGTATTTTTGGGTGCAGACCTTGGTTACAGTTTCTTCACCAATATGACCGGAGTGTCAGGCGGCCTGACTGTAAAACCACAAATTGGTTACCATAATTACAACTGGAATTTCTATGGTTTCTACAATCATATTTTTGTAGGTGGCGCTCCTATCGACATTCAAAGTGTTGGTATTGCCGCATCATACAACATCCGCTTCCACAAATAACGCTGAAGTAAGGAGTATATAAAATGACAAAGCCACAACTCTGGGATTAGAGTTGTGGCTTTCGCTTGATATGGAATATTGCTTACCAAAGCACAACTCTTGCACTGTCGGGCAAATACATTTTGCTGCCGGCAGGAATTTTAAAGGCTTCGTAAAATTCAGGCACATTCGGGAACGGGCCATTCACGCGATACTTGGCCGGAGAGTGAACATCCGTCAGCAATCTTGATGCCAGCTCTTCATTACGTGTCTGGTACAACCAACCCAATGCATAACCTAAGAAATAACGCTGAAGCGGTGTGTAGCCCGCAATGGTTTTGTTTTCCTTGTAGGCTTTGCTTGCTTTAAAGGCATCCAGTCCAATAAGGATACCGCCCAGATCTGCCAGATTTTCACCTAATGTTGCACGGCCATTGATGCGCATTGTATCGATGACAACCATATTGCTGAATTGAGCAGCCAAAACCTCTGCACGCTTGTTGAATTGGGTTTCGTCTTCTTTGCTCCACCAGTTTTTCAGGTTTCCTTTCTCATCAAACTGACGGCCCTGATCGTCGAAACCATGTGTTATTTCATGACCGATTGTAGAAGCACCGGCATAACCATACACCAATGCATCGTCCAGTTCTTCATCACGGAAACCGGGAACCGTAAATATTCCGGCAGGTAATACGATTTCGTTGTTGGATGGATTGTAATAAGCGTTGTAGGTTTGCGGTGTCATATCCCACTCGGTGCGATCTACCGGTTTGCCCAGTTTTTTAATACTGTAATTATTCCACCATGCATTCGCTTTCATCATATTTCCGGCAAAGGAACTGCGGTCAATTTTCAGGTCAGAAAAATCTTTCCACTTGTCAGGATAACCTACTTTTTTGGTGATGGCCGCCAGTTTCACCAATGCCTTTTTCTTCGTGCTATCGCTCATCCAGCTCAGTTTCTGAATGCGCAGTTTATACGCTTCACGCACAGCTTCGGTCATATCCTCGTAGCGTTTCTTGGCTTTGTCGTTGAAGTATTCCTTTACAAATAGCTGACCCAGAATTTCGCCAATCGCCTGCTCTTCTGCATCCAGTACACGTTTCCAGCGTGGACGCATTTGTTTGGCTCCGCGGATGGTTTTGCCGTAGAAGTCAAATTTGGTCTCCACCAGTTTAGTATTGAGGTAAGAGGCATAGTCGTTGATGAGATGGAAAGCCATATAATCCTTCAAAGTCTGCACCGGCGTTTTGGTAACCAGTGCATTCAGTTGTTTGTAGAATTCAGGCTGACCAACAATAACCGTATCAATTTTGGGCAAACCAATTCCGTTGAAGACAGAAGCCCAGTCAATATTTGGTGCTGTAGCTTTCAGCATTGCCATATCCATTTTATTATAGTTGGCATAGGGGTCGCGGAGTGCTTCGATAGTGCGCGACGATTTAGCCATAGCTGTTTCGAGAGCCATAATAGCAGCTGCTTTTTTGCCGGCAGTGATACTGTCCTCGCCCTTCAACAAGAAGATGGATTGGATGTAAGCAGGATAAGCCGCGCGGATTTTAGCAGTGCGTTCGTCGGTTTTAAAATAGTAATCGCGGTTGGGCAATCCCAGTCCGCCCTGGTACAATTGGTAAGACATTACTTCCGAGTTTTTCTCGTCCTGGCCCACACCTTCGTTGAAGAAAACGCCCACACCAATGCTGTGGAGATAAGCGGCAACATTCATCACATCAGATGGTGTTTGTGCTGCATCAATTCTGGCCAACATTTCTTTCAGTGGTTTCAGACTGTCCTGCTCCTGCTTAACAGAATCCATAGCCGAAGCCCAGAAGTCGGACAATTGTTGTTGGGTAATATTTTTATTGTTGGCAGCGCTTGCTTCCTGATTGATGACCAGCTTTCGGGTGTACAATTCTTCATTGACCAGGTTGGCAATACCCCAGCTGGTTTCGTCGTCGGGTATTTTATTGCCTTTGATCCATTTGCCGGAAGCAAATTCAAAAAAGTCATCGGCGGCGTTGATGGAAGAGTCGATATTCTGCGCCAGGATATCGGGTTTGGCTTCACCTTTTTTTGTAGCCGATTCGCTGCAGGATAAAGTCGTGGCCAGGATTGCCAAAGGCATCCAGCTTTTAAAACGCAATAATTGCATAAGGGTAGAAAAATTTATTCGGTAAAAATAGCACGCAGCAGCTAATAAACGGTATTGTGTGTGGGGGAATAATGGGGGAGAGGGGACGAATATAGGCCACGGTTTAAACCGTGGCCTATGAAAAAAACCACACCACACGCATCATTCCGCAGCTATACATCCCCAACAGGTCTGCAAAAAACCGCATCCCGACTTCCCCTCCCCGGAGGGGTTAGGGGTGGGTTGGCGTGCATAACTTTCTTTTGTCACTTTTTTGCTTCGCCAAAAAAGTAACCAAAAAAGGCGACCTAAAAAGAACGCCTGCCTGTCCGGTAGGCAGGGCTCCGCCCTTTTTAGGGGCTCTGCACCAGCGCGGCTCAATTAAAGCATCCGTCATTCCGATGAAGGAGGAATCTATACATGCTTAGTGCGGTCGGGTTGCATTACCAGGGACACAAACCGCGCTATACACTTGCAACATCATTTTGCAGCCTTCCACACTCATGTTGCAACATTCCAATATAACTGTGGAGCGCTCCGGAACAATTCTGCACTGCTCCGCAATCATGTGGGAACATTCCGCAATCATGTGGGAAGGTTCCACAGTCATGTTGGAACCTTCCCACACACATGTTGGAACCTTCCACACACATGTTGGAAGGTTCCGCAGTCATTTGGGAGAGTTCCCCAATAGTTGCGGAAGGCTGCAAAATCATTATGGAGCAATGCGTAGTTATTATAAAATACTTATAATCAAACAATAATGAAGAAAACACTACCCCCCCATCGCTGTAATTCCGACGAAGGAGGCCTGCCTGCCGGTAGGCAGGAATCTATACATGCAGAAAACGGAAAAGTCTGCAACAAAACCGCATCCCGAATTTCCCCTCCCTGGAGGGGTTAGGGGTGGGTTAGAGAAAAGCTTGTCCTGCTTTAAGCGTTAGATAGAGAATCAGCAATATTTTCCTCTATCCAATTCTGAATCGTATACAAAACGTTTTTTATATCACTTCTAACAACACACTCTTCAAACCTCAGGAAACACACGCCCAAAGCTTCCAAATCGCTTTGCCTTTTTCTGTCTTCCTCAAACTTATCATCGTGGCTGCCACCATCAATTTCTATAGCCAACTGCAAGTCTTTGCAATAAAAATCTACGATGTAACTGAGTATCGGCCTTTGTCTGTCAAAATCATAACCCATCATTTTCTTTTTCCTCAATTCGCTCCATAATAAAGCTTCGCCAATGGTCATATTTTGTCTCAGTTGTTTTGCCAGAGATACCAATGCGGGATTGTATGGAATGATTTTTCTTTTCACGGGTGATAAAAATAGGATTTTCCCGTCTTTTAAAACCCACCCCTAACCCCTCCCTGGAGGGGAAACCGAGTGTGGGCAAGTTGTGGATGGGACATACTGCGGATTACATAGAGATTACTTATTAAGCATGTAAACTAAAACAACAAAGGCGACCCTCACCAGGTCGCCTTTGTCATTATATAAGAAAGTAAAAATTAATACCCTCTTCCTACTTTTTGTTCGATATAATTAATGAATGCTTTGTTGGAAACGCGGTTGCCGCCCGGAGTTGGATAATCACCGGTAAAGTACCAGTCGCCACGGTGGTTAGGGCAGGCATCTATCAATCCTTCCAACGATTGATATACAATGTCCACTTCTGCGTGAACATCGTCGTCTTTCAGCATGCGTGCAATCTTATGACTGATTTCTTCAGCGGTGAAGGATTCGTAAATGGCTTTTACATAATTCTTTTCCTGCAGGGTTCCTTCTTCCTGGGCTTTTTTACAAGCTTTGTAGGTGTCATCAATAATGTGTTGCATTCCTGTGTCTTTCAGTAAAGCAATTGCCGCCTGGAAGGCAATGAACTCGCCCATTTTGCTCATGTCGATACCATAACAATCGGGGTAGCGTATTTGCGGGGCAGAAGAAACGATAATGATTTTCTTCGGACCCAGGCGATCCAGCATTTTGATAATGCTTTGGCGCAAAGTGGTTCCGCGAACAATAGAGTCATCGATTACAACCAGCGTATCATTATCTCTTTTTACGGTACCATAAGTGATATCATACACGTGCTGTACCATTTCGTCACGCGAAGCATCTTCGGTAATGAAGGTGCGCATTTTGACGTCTTTGATCGCCAGCTTCTCAATGCGTACACGACGGCTGATCAGCTCTTCCATTTCCTCATCGGTCATGGTGTCGCGTTTCGCCTTTATTTTATTGATCTTAATTTCTTTCAGGTAATCTTCCAAACCTTTGATCAGGCCATAGAAAGCCGTTTCTGCTGTATTGGGAATAAAAGAAACAATCGTGTTTTTCAAATCATTGTCCAGCATTTTCAGTACGCGACCCGCAAGATTGCGGCCAAGCTGCATACGCTCTCTGTAGATATCTGCATCGCTGCCACGACTGAAATAAATGCGCTCGAAGCTGCAGGCTTTCAATTCGCGTGGGGCTAATATTTCGGTATGTTTAAAGTTGCCATCTTTGTCTACAATAATCGCATGACCGGGCTTCAGCTCGTGCACCTCTTCCAAAGGAACATTAAAAGTGGTCATAATCGCAGGCCGTTCAGAAGCCACAATAACAATTTCATCGTTCTGGAAGAAGAAAGCCGGGCGTATACCATTCGGGTCACGCATGACAAAGCTGTCGCCATTTCCGATTAATCCACTACACACATATCCGCCATCGAATAAGGAAGTTGCTTCGCGCAATATCTTTTCAACATCCAGTGCAGCAGGATTACTGCTGTCTTCTTTGCAAAGGAAATGATGAATGGTTTCAATCATTGCCCCTAAGTCGCTACCGGCAGGTGTGGTAATATCCGGTTTTACTTTCAGTAGTATCTCTTCCGTATTCACCAGGTTGAAGTTTCCGGCCATCATCAGGTTTCTTGTCGGGTTAATATCCGACTTGATAAACGGATGGCAGAAATTGACATCATTTTTTCCCTGTGTACCATAGCGCAGATGTCCTAAAAGCACTTCTCCCATAAATGGCAGATAACCTTTCAGTAAACCGGGGTGATTGGCAATTTCGGGGTGAGAAGCTTCCAGTTCGGCAACCTGACCGTGGATATCCTGAAACAAGCGTGCAATCGCTCCGGAGCCATTGAGGCGCATTCGGTGCATAAACTTGTAACCGGGCTCTGTATTGAGTTTTACAGTTGCTATACCTGCTCCGTCCTGTCCGCGGTTGTGTTGTTTTTCCATCAGGAGGTACAACTTATTCAACGCGTAAAAAGAGCTGCCGTACTTACGGCGATAATACGTGAGAGGCTTTAGCAGGCGGATATAGGCTAATCCGCATTCGTGTTTAAGTTCATCAGACATTAGGGCGCAAAATTAGGACGCTTTTTGCTAATAATTCATTTGTATTTCATAATGAAAAGTTGCAATACACAGATTTTAAGGTTTCAGTCAGGAAACCTGCATTTTAGACCTGAAAAAAGAATTTTTCGGTTGAGATAGGGGTAAAATCATATTGTGTTGTCTTATAAAAAACGAAAGATTGACCCAACAGTTTAATTTTACGGACGGAATTGCCGCCACTTATATGAATAAAGATTTGCTTTATCCGCCTCAGGAGCTTGAGACAAATATTGAAATGGTGTTTGAACACTTGTTCAAAAGCCATTTTAAGGCACTTCATGCGTATGCTTTTACCATTATAAAAGAAGAAATGATGGCGGAAGAGATCGTGCAAAATGTCTTTTGCCGATTATGGGAAAAGCGGGAACAAATTGAAATCAACCAATCTGTCAAAGCGTACCTCTATCGCTCGGTGTATAATGAAAGCCTGAATTACCTGAAACACCAGAAAGTAAAGGCAACTTATCAAAAGCATGCCGCCCGAAATGAGGATACGGAAACACACTCGGCAGCAAAAACGGAACATAAAGAGTTGCAATTTCATCTGGCCAATGCATTAAATGAACTGCCGGAACAATGCCGGACGATTTTCCAGATGAGTCGTTTTGAAGAGCTGAAATACCGGGAAATCGCCAGCGAATTAGGTTTATCTGTCAAAACAGTAGAAAACCAAATGGGTAAAGCCCTGAGAATATTAAGAACAAAGCTGGTTGATTTTCTGCCTGCCATACTACTATCATTCCTCAACTTGTAAATAACAGAAAAACGTGAACAGAGAAAACAATAGCATAGACGAGTTGCTGATAAAATACCTGCTGGGCGAAGCCGATGCTCAAGAGCATTTAGCGGTGCAAAAATGGCGCGATGCCAAACCCGGAAATGAAACATACTTTGAAGGATTCCGACTGATTTGGGAGCAGAGCAAATATGCAGAAAGCAAAAGCACTATTGATGAAAGTGCAGCCTGGGAAAGGATGAAACTCCGCATACAAGACGCTCCCGCACAAAATACCCCGACAAAAAAAGTAGCCCTGTCTATAAAAACATTTATGAGGGTAGCGGCTGTTTTGGTTGTTCTCCTGGGAGGATTTTGGTTTTACACCATGCAATCCAACAGAATGATTATTGTGCAGAGTGAGCTTACTACCAAAATTGAAACCCTTCCGGATGGTTCAGTTGTTACCCTCAACAAAAACTCCTCTATCAGCTATCCAAAACAGTTTAAAGGAAACACAAGGGAAATTTCATTGTCAGGAGAAGCCTTTTTCAACATTACACCCAATAAAGAAATGCCCTTCATCATTGCTGCGAATGGAGTGAGTATAAAAGTAGTCGGGACATCTTTTAATGTAAAAACAGCCCTCGAAAAAACAGAAGTGATTGTTGAAACCGGCATCGTAGAAGTCAGTAAAAAAGAAAACAGCGTACGATTGAATCCAAAAGAAAAAGCAATCGTGCTGAAAGAAAGTGCACCGGTGAAAGATGTATCAAAAGATGCTTTGTATAATTATTACCGGACCAATGAATTTGTATGCAACAACACGCCATTGTGGCGATTGGTAGAGGTGCTGAATGATGCATATGGTTCACATATCAGCATCGGAAATTCCAACGTTAAAAATCTGCCCTTAACTGCGACATTCAAAAATGAGAATCTGAATGACATCCTCAACATCATCAGTGAAACATTAGATGTAAGCATTGCCAGAAACGGTGACAACATAATTCTTCAATAAATTGAAACCCATTTATGCCTTTGAAAAAGCAATTGCTACTTCTTTTCCTTTGCCTCAATTTTTCAAATTCCTTTGCTCAGCATTTGCTGGGCAAAGTCGTTTCTGTTGACCTGAAAAACCAAAACATAGCCGCAGCATTATCGTCCATCAGCAAAGCCGGAAATTTTCAGTTCTCTTATAAAAGTGATATTGTATTAGAGGATAAAAAAGTAAACATCAGCGCAAATGGAAAAACAGTAAAGCAATTGCTGGACGAGATTTTTGAAGGTACCTTTCATTATTCCGAGAAGGGCAAATACATTATTCTGCACTCCGGCGGAGAAAAATTCTTTACCATCAGTGGTTATATCCAGGATGGAAAAACCGGCCAAAGAATCAGTAATGTAACTGTCTATGAAGATCAGATACTGGCCTCAACACTGACTAACGAACAAGGATATTTCAAACTCCCCATCAGGAATAAAAGAAAACTGAAGAAGATTTTCATCACAGCAAGAAAGGAATCTTACAGCGAATCGTTTGTGGACCTGAATGCCGGCTACGATCAGGAACTTGTGCTGCCCATTTTGCCTTCTTCCGAAATCATTCTGAATGATGTAGTAATTAAAAATGAAGACGAAGAGAGCAGCTGGGCAAGCAAATTTTTATTGTCCTCCAAACAAAAAATACAGAACATCAATATCGGTGGATTTATTGCTAAAAGACCTATTCAGACTTCTTTACTTCCTGGAATCGGCACACATGGTCTGATAGGATCGCAGGTGGTGAATAAGTTCTCATTGAATTTACTAGGTGGATATACTGCCGGCGTAAATGGATTCGAAATGGCCTCCTTATTCAATATCAACAAAGGGAATGTGCGATACTTCCAGGTGGCGGGCATTTTTAATGCTGTCCGCGGGAATGTGCAAGGGTTTGAAATTGCAGGCATCAGCAATCATATTTCAGGAAAAGTTGGTGGATTTCAGGTAGCAGGCATTTCAAATATTGTCAGAGGGAAAACCGGTGCAGTACAGGTAGCAGGCATTTCCAACCTGGTAAAAGATACAATGAAAGGTGCGCAGATTGCGGGTGTTGTCAATTTCAATTCGGGCGTAGCAAACGGAATTCAGATTGCCGGTGTGCAAAATAAAAACAATGGCAAAACAAAAGGAATCCAGTTATCAGGCGTTAGCAATCTGGCCAGCGATAGTGCGAAAGGACTTCACATTTCCGGTGTCAGCAATCACGCACAAAAATCAATGAAAGGAATGCAGTTTTCCTGTGTTTATAATTATGCAAAAAACATGAAGGGCTTTCAGTTTGGCCTGGTCAATATCGCAGATTCTATGGATGGATTTGGGCTCGGCCTGGTCAATTACTACAGTAATGGCTATCATAAAATTGTCGTTTCGTCCAACGAATTACAATCCATAAACATTGGATTTATGTCGGGCACGCACAACATTTATTCTATCATTTCATTTGGTGCCAATCCCGGCAACAATAAAGCCTATTCTGTTTCTTATGGTATCGGCAAAGAGATTAATCTCAATAAAAGATTGTCAATTAATACAGAAATAATCGGTTATTGCTTTTATATAGGGCACTGGGATTATGTGCCCTTATCAGCAAAAATTCAATCTTGCCTGACTTACAAAATCCACAAACAGTTCGAACTCTTCGCTGGCCCGACTTATACCTTTACAGAAACAAAAAACACGGCAACCAGCAGCGGCTATATGAGCTGGCTTCAGGACCGGAATATTCACTACAAGCAAATAGGAAACACGGTTAGCAGCTGGCTTTCCTGGCAGGCCGGGATCAGGATTTTTTAAAAATCTTTATTGGGCATAGGGGTAAAAGCAAATGATGTTGTCTTCATTAAAAGCAATTTTAAGCAACATTTTTATGATGAAGAACACTTTAATATTCCTGTTATGCAGCAATATCGCATTAGCACAAAAAGATTCAAGCAGTAAAGTTCATATTGGATTTGTATATCCGCTCAGCACAAACGGCCAATACGCAAAACAATATTCCAATGATGCCTCATTTCATGTTTTGGCGGGAGTTTCCGCAAATGAAAATGCGTTCTGCTTTTCCGGCATTTCAACTGTCGTACGCAATAATGCAAACGGTTTCATTTTCTCCGGAATTTCAAATTACATCGGAGGATGCGCACGTGGATTGCAGTTTGCAGGCGCAAGCAATTACATTGGTGGAAAAGCGGAAGGATTACAATTCGCCGGCCTGTCCAATATTTCACAAAGCACAGTAAAGGGAATTCAGTTTGCCGGTTTTTCCAATGTTGCAAAGGACACTGTTGATGGCATTCAGATTGCAGGATTCAGCAATGTCGCCAAAGCTTCCGGAACGCAGATTGCAGGATTTTCAAATGCCTCAAAAATGACCCGGGGAATCCAATTATGTGGATTTTCAAACGTCACAAAATCCCTCAACGGTGCGCAGATTTCAGGTTTTTCAAATGTGGCCAAGAATGTAAAGGGAATTCAAATTTCCGGATTTGTAAATGTGGCCAAAAAAGTGAAAGGAGCGCAGATAGCTGGATTTGTGAATATTGCAGAAGAATGCGATTATCCGATTGCCCTGGTGAATATTATCAAAAAAGGCGAACAATATCTTGGTGCGAATATTGATGAAACAGGAACCTCATTGATCAGCTTGCGTTCGGGAAGCAAAAAAATGTATGGTATTTTAGGAGTAGGTGCAAATTTCACCGGTAACGAAATCCGCTACGCAATGGAAGGTGGTCTGGGTCTGCATATCCCGTTGAACCTGATGTTCCGTATTAAAGCTGAAATGAGTATTCTGTCTTTAAGTGATTTCGGTGATGGCGTTTATATGAAATCAACACTGCGACTTTTGCCTTCGATGAAAATCGGACGTTGTTTTGAATTATTCGCCGGTCCGGCATTAAGCTTTTCAAATTATCCGCTTTCATTCGGTGAAGATTATTCAAGCCAAAATCTCTGGAGCAGAAAAAGTAATGGAACTTTTTATGGAATCAATATTGGTGGTGTCGCAGGGTTCCAGGTGAGATTGTAAATAAAAATTAAAAACAAATAGGGGTATTTCTTCTCTCAATTGTCTCAATTAAAAACATAAAATGCAAACAATGAACAAGCAATTATTTACTATGGCAGCAATCGTAATCGGACTTAGTTTTTCAGCCTGCACAAAAGTAACAGGAGACGGACCTGTAATTACAGAAAACCGTACTGCAACAAACTTCAGCTCTATCCGGAATGCAATGTCAGGTGATGTTTATCTTCGGCAGGACAGTATTTTCAAAGTAGAAGTGCACGCACAGCAGAATATTTTAGACATCATCAATACGACTGTCAGCGGTGGCGAATTGAAAATTGATTATGATTATAATAAAAGAGTCGGACGTCATGAAAAGGTAGAAATATTTATCAGTTGTCCCAACATTAACGCATTGTCTGTTAGTGGCTCCGGCAGCATTACCGGTATGAATAATTTTTCTGCCGCCTCTTCATTCGAAATGGCAGTTAGCGGATCCGGTTCTATCAGCATCCCAGAAATCAATACCGGCAATATCTCTGCCAAAGTGAGTGGTTCCGGGGATATTGTCATTTTGAATGGTAGCTCAGGAAAAATTAATACAGACGTAAGCGGGAGTGGTTACCTGGATTTCCTGGGTGTAAAATGTGCTTCTGCGGAAATTAAAATTTCGGGAAGCGGTGACACTAAAGTAAATGTAAGCGAAGACCTTAATGTCAGAATTTCAGGGTCCGGGGATGTTTACTACAGAGGACGACCGCGCATTTCAACCAACCTATCAGGGTCAGGAAAATTAATTGCTTTGTAAACAAATTACATTGTTATTGAAAGGGAAAATTGTCATAAAAGGCAATTTTCCCTTTCAGCATTTTAGGTGTATTGAATCCTGCCTGATATAAAATACGATGATTGTCGTATTGTACAGCAAGCGGCATCAGAGTACGTTTGTACAAGTTTTTCACCCACTAAAAATTAAAACAAATGAGCAAACAATTATTTCTGATCGCACTTGCGACTATCGGCACGCTGGCTTCATGTTCTAAAGACGATACAACGCCAACACCTACACCAACCCCTACACCTCCATCCAGTGCAGCGACCACTCCTACTTATGCTACCGGCGACGGAGCAATTGTCGCATTGGTAACCCGTACAACAACCAATACTCCGATCGGGGCGATTGATTATGATTTGGGAACAGGTGTAGCAGTTTTTGGCACAATGGGTGGTACTACATTTAACGATGCCGGAAAAGTTACCTTGAATTCCAAAGAACTGACAAAACAAAGCAATAACTCTTATGTATATCTACCAAGCGCTACCGATATGACAGGTATAGATTTGGACGGAGCTATTAATTGGAGCGTAACTACTCCATCATTTACTTACAATGCAGGAAGTGGAACCGGAAGAGGAATGCCAAATGCATCTGCAATCGCAGGTACTTATTCAAGCGTTGATGCAAATGCAGCATTTACATTGGCATTAAGCGGAAGTGTATCAAATGCTGATTCGGTTTATTTCCAGATCAATGGTCCATCAAAATCAATTCTTAAAAGAATGAGCGGCAGCACAACTACTGTTACGTTTACAGCAGACGAGGTAAAATCATTAGGTAAATCGGTTGGTTGCAGCGTGACAATTGCACCATGGAATCATCAACAAAAAACTTTGGGCGGAAAAATTATCCACGTGATAAATGAACTTGCTATCTCAAGAACGATAGAAATTAAATAACCAATTCCTATTCTTCAAAAAGCCAATTTGAATTTATTTCAAATTGGCTTTTTTTTGTTCGGAAAGCTATCAAAACAAACTATTTGTTCATAAAAAGAAAAGGATGTAATATTATGGTGTAATTACCCTGTCATTTACCACATGAAACAAAAGTTATCCATACTTTTCAGTATTGTTTTTTTGTCCTTAATCCTTTTCTCTGCAAAGGGATTTTCTCAGGGAATGCACTTTTCTCAGTATTATAATTCGCCTTTGTTGCTCAATCCTGCCAACGCAGGTTTATCATCCGAATCCGATTACCGGTTTGGAGCTCAGCACAGAACACAATGGGCGGCATTACCGGCACCATTCACTACAACTGCTGTTTATGCCGATTTTCAGGCTTTTAGGGCTAAAAATGAGACAAACTGGCTGGGCCTGGGTTTTGCCTTTTTTAATGATAATGTTGGCGATGGAAAATTAAATCTGTTTCGCTCTGAAATGTTTTTGGCGTATCATATCCAGATTGGAAGTTCAAATATGATATCTTTCGGTGGGGCAGCAAGTTATAATTCGCGCAGTGTAAATTTTAGCAAATTCTCTTATCCTGTCCAGTGGGATGGGTACACATTTGACCGTACAGCATCCAACCAGGAAGGAAAAGGGCTGGAAAAATCTAAATTTAATTCTGTTTCAGCGGGTGTCAATTATGCATTGTTCCCTTCTGATGCTATTTACATTAAAGCAGGATTCAGCACTTCAAATCTGAACAAACCAACAGAAACGTTCTTTCAAGGTGGCGATAATCAGCTAATGTTCCGCCATACAGCCAACGTTGATTTATTGTTGAAAACTGCAGATAATTTCATTCTGAACCCTTCGGGTTATTACACTACTCAAAGTGGAGCAAGAGAAATCGTTTATGGAACCTTAATGAATTTCAATTTGGCAAAAGAGGTGGAGCAAGTAGCGAATAACCAATTAATTTTCGGTGTTTTCCATCGTTTGGGAGATGCCGTTATTGGCGTAGCAGGAATGCAGATTAACACCTGGAAAGTTATGGCCAGTTATGATTATACCATTTCAACTTTACCTGCAAATGCCGGAAAAGGTACCGGCGCATTTGAAGTATCCGTTCGCTATGAAAGTGTTTATAGTGAATATTCGAGGTCAAGGCGCATTTACCATTGCCCAAGATTCTGATTTCTACAGAAACTTTTCTCCTTTATTTCTTTTTATTTCAGCTACGTATTCTTTTATATGCTGCTCTTTGCTGCGTTCGCAGATTAACAATACATCAGGCGTATCAATTACAATAAATTTCTCCAAACCCTGAACCAGCACCAGCTTGTTTTCGGGCGCTTTTACCATACACTCAGCCGCGTCAATAACGATTACATTCTTACCATGAACGGCATTGCCCAGATAATCTTTTTCAGAATTTTCGTAAGCACTCTCCCATGTACCCAAATCGCTCCAGCCAAATTGAGCAGGCGCAACAAACACATTATCCGCTTTTTCCATTACTGCATAATCAATAGATGTATTGATGCATTGTGGGTAAGCTTTTTCAATTTCCGCATATTCGTGAGGTGTATTGTAGGCGTCCTTCAGCTCGGCAAAAACATCATTCAACTCAGGAAGATATTTTTGGAATGCATTGATAATTGTATTGACATTCCATAAGAAAATCCCGGCGTTCCATAAGAAATCACCACTTTTCAGGAAAGCTCTCGCGATTTCAAGATTAGGCTTTTCAGTAAAGGTTTTCACCTTGAAAACTTCGTCAATGTGTTTCTTCTGATCAAATTGAATATATCCATAACCTGTATCAGGACGAGTAGGTTTTATACCCAAAGTAAGCAAAGAATTATTGTTTTTTACAAAATCAAGTCCTTCAAACATACTCCGTTCAAATGCACGTTCATCCAGGATAAGATGATCGGCAGGACTCATTATTATATTCGCCTCAGGGTTTAATGCATGAATTTTGTGTGCAAAATAAGCGGCACAGGCGGCAGTATTTTTGCGCGATGGCTCACTTATAATCTGCGCATCACTCAATCCCGGCAATTGAGTCTTAATTAATGAGGCATAACTATGATTGGTGATAAAGTAGATATTTTCTGGCGGACAAATGTCTTTGAAACGGGAATAAGTCCATTGCAAAAGTGTTTTGCCGGTTCCCAGAATATCCAAAAATTGCTTAGGGTGCTGTGTGCGGCTGATAGGCCAAAAACGACTGCCAATTCCACCGGCCATTATAGCCACATAATTATTCTGAATGCTCATGGATTATATTAAGGCTGCAAAAGTACAAAATCTATAGAAGGATAAATGTAAGGTTGTGCAAAAATCCTTTTGAAATTGTGTTGCGGTTTGAGGATTAAAAAGAAAACTGCCGGTAACGTATAAAACATCACCGGCAGCTATTATAAAAGCAAAATACTATTTTACTTCAGAAATCAATTTTTTGAAAGCATCCGGCTCATTCATTGCCAGATCAGCAAGAACTTTACGGTTCAGCTCAATACCTTTTTCAGATAATTTGTGCATAAACACAGAATAGCTCATACCTTCTTCACGCGTTGCTGCGTTGATACGGGTAATCCAAAGGCTGCGGTAGTCGCGCTTTTTCAGTTTACGACCTACATATTTGTAACCAAGACCTTTTTCAAGAACGTTTTTGGCAACGGTATATACATTTTTACGTTTTCCGTAAAAACCTTTAGCCTGGGCTAATATTTTCTTTCTTTTTGCGCGAGATGCAACTGCATTTTTCGAACGTGGCATACTATTGTGGTATTAAAATATAATAAAAATTGTTTAGCGCATGCCTAACATACGTTTCACTAAATTCAGATTCGTAGGGTGTACGAATGCTGCCTGACGCAAATGACGTTTGCGTTTTGTAGATTTCTTTGTCAGCAAATGGCTTTTGAAAGCTTGGTATCTGCGTATTTTACCCGTGCCGGTAACTTTAAATGTCTTCTTTGCACGAGAGTGTGTCTTCACCTTTGGCATATTCTCAAATTTGGGACTGCAAAGGTAACAAAGGAATTTTTAAAAATCAAAAAAAATCTGAAATAATCAAAAATCGACTAATAAGATCGCCAAAATTAAGGGATTTTCATTTGATAACTAAGCCTGAAGCAATTTTGAAAAAGTGTTAAAACTATCTTAGGGCTATGGCTTTCACTATAACTAACCCAGTTAATATTTTAAGTTTGCAGTACAATATCATGTTGATGAATATAAAATCTCTACTTTCCATCATTGCCCTCACCTTATTGTTTGCATCCTGCAAAGATGACAAAAACAAGTTTGTAATAGTCGGGGAAATAGCAAATATGCCTGAGCAAACTGTTTTGCTTGAAGAAATGGGCATTAACGAAACAAAGGTTATTGATTCTACCAAAACAAATAGTAAGGGTCATTTTGAGCTTTCGGGCACCGCTATCGAACCAGGCCTGTATCGGCTTCATTTCTCTGAGAATCAATACATTTTACTTTCTGTGTTCAAAGAAAATGTAAAAATAACTGCTGACTGGAATCAGATTGAACAATATAATGTATCCGGATCTGCGGCATCAGAAAGCCTTAAAAATTTCTTTAGTAATGTGAGACGCCATATTAATGACATCCACACCCTGACAATGGTGATGGATACAATGAGAATGCGCGGAAATGATTCATTGCTTGAAATGGCCAGCAATCAGATGAGTGATATTAATGTACAACTTACACAATATATTGAGCATTATTCAGACACCACCCATTTCTTGCCAAATGCGTTGTTTGCAGTACAGATACTAAATCCTGCGAGCGAAAAACCTTTCCTGGATGCATTTGTAGCGTCCATTCCCGGCAGATTCCCTAACGCACAATTAGGTAAAGAGTATATTGCACGTTACAAAAAAGCCATTAACGCTGACACAGGAGAGATTGATAATGCCCTTGATAAAGGATCGATGGCGCCCGAAATAAGCCTGAACACACCTGATGGACAAACTGTGACACTCTCTTCTTTGAAAGGCAAGTATGTTCTGGTCGATTTCTGGGCATCATGGTGCACCCCATGCAGAAAAGAAAATCCAAACGTTGTGGCTGCCTATAAAATGTTCAAGGATAAAAACTTCACTATTTTGGGGGTTTCTTTAGATAACGATAAAGAAAAATGGCAAAAAGCAATTGCTCAGGATCAACTGGACTGGACACACATTTCTGACCTGAAAGGTTGGGAATCGGTGGCCGTTCGCGATTATGAAATTTCTTCTATTCCGGGTAATTTTCTGGTAGACCCTAATGGCAAAATAATTGCACGCGACCTTCGCGGTCCGGACCTTGAAAGCATGTTACAGGAGGTGTTGAAATAACAACTTTATTATCCTGTAAATTGCATTCAAATTTCCAAGCCAAACCAATGAAAGAGGTCATTTCCCTGAGTAATATTCACAAAAGCTATTTTTTAGGAAAACAGGAATTACCTGTTCTAAAAGGTATAGACCTGAAAGTTCACAGTAGCGAATACCTTGCATTGATGGGGCCTTCCGGATCGGGAAAGTCCACATTAATGAATATCATTGGCTGCCTGGACACAGCCACTGCAGGCCAATATGTGCTTAATGGTAAAGACGTCAGCCACATGGATGACGATGAACTGGCAGCAGCAAGAAATACTGAAATTGGCTTTGTATTCCAACAATTTAACCTGATGCCTCGCCTCAGTGCCTGGGAAAATGTTGCTATTCCATTAATATATGCAGGTGTTGCAAAAAAAGAAAGAGAAGAGCGCGCCTGGGCAATGCTGGAAAAAGTTGGACTGAAGGAGCGCGGCAAACACAACCCGAATGAACTATCAGGTGGTCAAAGCCAGCGTGTTGCTATTGCACGTGCGCTTATCAATAATCCTTCCCTCATTCTGGCAGACGAACCCACCGGGAATCTTGATACTAAAACATCAATTGAGATAATGGATTTGTTCAGCAGTATTCATCAAAACGGCAATACCGTTATGCTTGTTACCCACGAAGATGACATTGCCAATTGTACCCGGCGCATCGTTCGTATCCGCGATGGTGTTGTTGAAAGTGATATCAGCAAATAGTTACCGTTTACTGATTTTATTGTTGCTGATGCATCTTTGCCTGGAGCATTTAAATCTACTGATAGAATCAATTCTTTTATGAACATGTTTCTGGCTCACGCCGCTGTTTACCCGTTTTCTCCAAAGGTTAAAACTACTGCGTTTTAACCTTTTCGCATGAAGCAAACAAGCTCCTTTTCCGGCAAGCCAAACTGGAACTCAATGGCCTCGAATGGCGTCCGGTCTTCCCAGGCCATTTCGATTATTCTATCAATATCTATGAGTGTCATTATTTTCCAAATAACCGGATTAATTTCTGATAACGAAAATCGATTTCACTTTTGCATGAATAAATAATGCACCGAGAATATCGCCAACAATCCATTTCCCGATATCATAATGCAAGATATCACGCATCATTACCCCACCTTTTACTGCTTCAAAGTGATGTTCGTGGTGCCACATTTTATATGGGCCTGAACGCTGCTCATCCACAAAATAGCGTTGAAACTCGACATGGGTAATTTCTGTAGTCCAGCTTAATGGAATATTGAAAACCGGAGCAACTTTATAGTTAATCATCAGTCCCGGATACATCTTTTCAGGAAGATCCGTGAGAATTTTAAAGGTCATTGTTTCGGGAGTAATTTCATTCAGGTTGGCAGGAGAAGAGAAAAAGTCCCAGGCTTCAGCTAGTGAAATGGGCAAAAATTGCTCCGTCTTCAAAACTTTAATAGACATTAATGTTGTTTGTTTTAAGTGTTACTTTATTTAATTACAGACATTCCGCCATCAACTTTCAATACCTGACCAGTCATCCAGGAAGACTTTTCGCTTAAAAGGAATGCTACAGCATTCGACAAATCCTGTACAGTACCAACCCTTTTCAGCGGATGGCGCTGTGCATTTGCCTCGGCTTTTTCAGGTGTACCCAGCAGGGATGCTGCAAGTGGTGTATCAGTGATAGAAGGCGCTATACAATTAATGCGAATCTTTGGCGCCAGCTCTGCAGAAAGTGCCCTGACCAATCCTTCGATAGCTCCTTTGCTGGCAGAAACGATGGAATGAAAATTGAAGCCAGCCTGAGCGGCAACTGTTGAAAACAATACGATTGAAGCAATAGGCGACACTTTTAATTTGGGCAAAACTGCCTGAATTACTTTAACAGCACCCAATACCTGTAGTTCATAATCTGCCCGAAAGTCTTCCGTTTTGATTCTAGCAAATGGTTTTAAATTTATTGCACCCGGGCAATACACCAGGCCGTCAATTTGCTCCGGCAGAAAACCAAAATCAAGCGCTTCATCCAAAACATTTAATGCATGAAAACTGCAATTTTCAGCATTTTCCATCGGGTGTTTATTATGTGTTGCAAAAACCTGATGATCTGCTGATAGCATTTCTGCCGTTGCTTTCCCTATACCTGAACTACCTCCGATAATGAGAATATTTTTCATGTAAGTTTTGTGTTTAATGCTTTATTGTCCTTTGTTAATCTGCATTTATCGCTACAATACTTTACTTCATTCCATGCCTTTTCCCATTTTTTTCGCCAGCTAAAAGGGCGCATACAAACGACACAAATTTTCTGAGGAAGATGCTGTTTTTGGATTGCTTTTTTCAAACCTATTTCAGCGCTTGATAAGAATTGACATTAATGGTACACTTCAGATCAAACATCAGGCTATACAAACCAAAAAAAGTACGGTTGATGTAAATAAAATGACGCGAACCTCTGTTCCCGTTCATTTTCCGCAACTCTTTATCATTGGAGAACTTCTCGGTGAGGGCAGCTATTTCTTCAAAAAAACCTGCTTGCGAAAAATCAAAAGTATCATTACTGAAAGGCTTTACAAATATGCTTAGCAACTGGTGAAACAAAGCGGTGAAATAGGCCGTCTCCTTGGGAGTATCGGTTGGCTTTAATATTTCCAGCCGATACATTTTCTCTGTAAAAACCTTTTTGTTATTTAGATTTTCCGGGGACATTAAATCGAAGTAGGGGATATAAAAATCCTCCGGAATAGTCTTCATACAACCGAAATCGATTGCAATCAGATTGCGGTCCTTATCGATCAGAAAATTTCCGGGATGCGGATCAGCATGCACCTTGCGCAGATGGTGTATCTGATGCATATAGAAATCCCAGAGTGCCTGGCCAATTTTATTGTTATCTGTCTGAGAAGTTTGTTGCGCAGTATATTCGGAAAGATGAATCCCCTGCATCCAGTCCATGGTGATTATTTTTTCGCAGGACAGCTCGGGATAATATTTCGGAAAGCGAAGATGTGGAATATGGCTGCATTCTATCCGCACCTGTTCACTGTGTGCCAGCTCCAATTCGTAGTCAGTTTCCTCACGCAGTTTATCTTCAACCTCCTGAAAATACTCATCTGAAGTGCCTTTCAAATTGAACATCCTGATGGCAATTGGTTTTACCAGCGCAATATCTGTTGCAATGCTTTCACGGACGCCCGGATATTGAATTTTGACAGCAAGCATTTTGCCGTCTTTTGTTGCTTGGTGCACCTGACCAATGCTGGCTGCATTTATAGAATCTGCACTAAAAGTGTCAAATATTTCTTCAGGATATTTCTTGAAGTATTGCTTAAAAGTTTTGCGAACCAATGGTGCAGACAATGGTGGAACAGAAAATTGAGACAATGAGAATTTCTCCACGTAAGATTGAGGGAGCAAATTCTTCTCCATACTCAGCATTTGCGCCACCTTCAATGCACTACCCTTCAGGTTTTTTAAGCCGTCGTATATATCTTCTGCATTATCTTCATGCAGTTTATCTTTGGTCAGTTCAGGATGAATTAATTTCTCACCATAATACCTGAGGTAATTCCCTCCCACTTTTGCCCCCGTTTTGAGAAGCTTGGTTACCCGTTCAATCTTTCCCGTAGGGATCGAATCTATTGTTTTCATTTGTTGATTTTCTTATTGAAAAGGACGTTCTTTCCACAAAAATTTACCTAAATCAATCACACTTTTCATTGGAAAATTATCCAGCACATCAAAACTGGCTTTTACGGATTTCTCAATCATCACATCCGTCTTTTCAAAATTGGGGGATGTATCCCTCATCCAGAATTTCATGGCAAATAAAAACTGGAGCCAAGCACCTTCCTGTAGTAATTTGCCTTCCACTTTCTTTAGTTTTTCATCAGGCATAAGTCTTCTTTCACTGAGCAAGACGTCCGCATACAGGAGAAAATGATTCCTTAACTCCTTCAGTTGAATGAGCTTTTCAAACGGGTTCTTTTCCGCCTCCAGGCTCATTAAGATAAAGCTCCTGTTTGCTGTTGCCATTTCAAAAAATGTAAAATAATAACTCAGCAGTTTATTGGCATCATTGTAGTGATGATACTCGTCGTTTTTATTGAGCAGCGCTACAGTATGTTCGTGTAAGGCAGTAAAAAATCCTGCTTCAAGTTTTTCTAAAGAAGCAAAATGCTTATAAAATTCAGGCTCTTCAATCTTGATACTTTTGCAAAACATGTAAACACTGGATGGTTTTCCGCCATGCTCCAACACATAGTCTGTGTACTTTGATAGCAATTCTTCAGCACTGATTTCGGTTGCTTTTTTACGTGTTGCCATTTCTTGTTTAATTAATTTACCACAATATTAAACACTTACTGCCTATCAACATTACCTTTATTGCTAATAGTTTGATAAGAAACAACTATACCATTTGCCGCTAATACATCAGAAATTGAGTTTTTACCATAAATCATGTACGTTCACAAAAGCTATCAATTTTAGTCTCTATGAAAAATGCACTCTTGCTGCTAATATTATCTTCCTGGATTTTTACCGCGAAAGGGGAAGAGAAAGACAGTTTAATGCAAGTCCTGTCCAGTACCAGAGTCGATACCGTAAAAGCGAATTGCTGGAATAAATTAAGCTATATTTTTTCAGAAGAGGACAGCGCGAAAACCAGACTGTATGCAACTTATGCCTTACAATTATCGACAAAAATAAATTTCACAAAAGGAAGTTGTGAGGCATGGAGGAACCTTGCGTATTACCACGAGTACTTTAAATATGATTTTGCTACTGCCGAAAGATATTATTTAACGGGTATACAAATTGCAAGGAAAGAGAAAAATGTATTTCAGGAAGGTTTAGGGTTAATGGACTATGCATCGGTTTTAAAAAAACAAAAGAAGCATCAGAAAGTACTGCAAATAAATAAAAAAGCAATAGAGATTTTCACCTCACTTCGAGATACCGTAAAACTAATCATTGCCTATAATGGACTTGGAAATGCTTATAAAAATGTAAATCAATTTGAAAAATCAATTAAGGCACTTTTAAAATCACTACAACTCGCCTTATTAAAAAATGACCAAAAATTGCCGGGGCCTACATCAACATTGGGGTGTGTTATGACGGAAACGGAGATTTCAATATGGCATTGAATAATTATTTATCAGCCATAGAGCCCGCTAAAGCAGGTGGCAATACACAATATCTGGCCAGCGCCTATGGCAATATTGGCTCGGCATTCATTAATCTTAACCGGCCTGCAAAGGCCATACCTTATCTGCAAACAGCACTGGCCATACACGAATCGCAAAACGAACTGGCAGATATTGCTTCTGTTTTAAATAATCTTGCCGCAGTACATAACTCCCTAAAAAAATACCATGACGCGGCAGATAACAGCATACGTTGTATAAAAATTGCAAAGGAAATAATGGATGTCGAACTTGAAGCCTATGGTTATTTATATCTGGGCGTTTCCTATCAGGGCCTAGCAAATTACAATTTAGCTGAAGAAAATTTTTCGCTGGCAAAGCAGTTGATGCAAGGTGTGAATAACACTGCATACACTATGCAGGTCTATGCGAAACTTGCAGATTTTTACGCCATAAAAAAGGATTTCGAAAATGCATTTAATTTTTATCACAAACTGATTTTGATCAGGGATACAATTTTCAATGCGGAAAAACACCTGCAAATTTCAAACCTGCAAATTCAATATCAAACGGCTGAAAAGGAAAAAGCCCTTGCGGAAGCCTGTGCGGAAAACCTCCAAAAGTCTTTAGTCATTCAAAGAAAAAATAACCTTTTCCTTGTTTCCGGACTCGGGCTTGTCGCACTTATTATTGTAGCGATGCTCATAAAAAGAAATGCTGCTCTCCGTCGGACAAAACTGATTCAGGAAAAAGAATTGTCAGAAGCAAAAGCCAGGCATCAGTTGCAGGATGAAAAGCTGCGTATCTCAAGGGAACTGCATGATAATATTGGTGCACAGCTAACCTTTATCAATAGCTCACTTCAAAATATATCGGCAAATAGTGAAGAGGAAATGGAGCAGACCAAAACGATGACCCTGAATACCATCCGGGAATTAAGAAGTATTGTCTGGCTCATCAACAAAGAAGAATTTCATGTGGACGATTTAGTGATCAAATTACGCGATTTGATAAAACCGTTACAAAATAAAAAACCAACAATTGAAATCGTTTCAAAAGGGAATGATACACTTAAACTCAATGCGAACGTTGCCAGTAATGTTTTCAGAATCATACAGGAGGCCACAAACAATACCCTGAAGTATGCGGAGGCAAATTCACTTTCTATAATAATTGAAACAGAAAACTACCGCACGCTTCACCTGCATATCAAAGACGATGGAATAGGATTCAATCCTGAAGCAGCTGCTTATTCCTTTGGTTTGAAAAATATGGAAACAAGAGTAAAAAGTCTTAAGGGAACCTTTGATTTAAAATCCGGAAAAGGAATCGGGACAGAAATTAACATTGCAGTACCGCTTGCATAAATACGCAGGATGGCGTATAGAATGCAAAGACGATTTAAATGACTTTTGCAATTACAAAATTTAAAATTATGCATATCGATATAGCGATTGCCGAGGATAATTATTATGCTCTTAAAAGCACCATTCAAAAACTCGGGAAGAACCCATCTCATCGTATTGTAGGGACTGCGAATAATGGTAAGGAATTGATTTCTTTATTACAAACCACAATACCGGATCTTGTCCTTATGGATATCCAGATGCCGGAAATGAACGGAATTGAATGTACGATTGAACTTAAAAAGTTGCATCCGCAAGTCAAAATAATTATGCTCACCACCTTTGATGATGATGAGAAAATATTTGACGCAATACTGGCCGGCGCCTCAGGCTATTTGTTGAAAGAAGAAACCGCTGAATACTTAAAACAATCTATAGAAGAAACGATGGATGGTGGTGCTGCTATGTCGGCAACAATTGCCATGAAAGTACTAAAGCTGGTCAGACAACCCCTTATAAAAGCGAATGATAAAACGGGAATTGATTTTGAATTAACCAAACGGGAATTTGAAATACTTGAGCAACTAAAAAGCGGTATCAGTTACGAACAAATTGCAGCAAATCTCTTTATAAGCTATGGTACCGTAAGAAAACACATCGAACATATTTATCGCAAATTACAGGTTAACAATAAAACTGAAGCCATAGAGATAGCCAATAAAAACAGGCTTTTTCATTAATCGTGGTTTTCCTTTCTATTCATCAAAGGCTCATCAATTCTGATGAGCCTTTTTCTTTTCCGGAATATACGCAAGCCTGCGTATTGCCTGCGCACAAGGTCACTTCTACTTTTGTGTTATCAAATAATCATAAAATTTTTAGAAATGAAAAAATTATTACTCTTCTTAGGACTTGCTTCCACATTGAGTGTTCAGGCACAAACCTCCACACTAAAAGTACTCATTGACTCTCTTCCCAACGAAGGCTGGGATATTATAGAGTCATTTGATAACAAATTGTACACGTTGCCTGCCCATATTGGCGGCAAAGTATCTGAAGTTAATACATCAACCGGCGCCTTAACTCATGTTGCCACGCTTCCGGCTTTAGGAACATCACAAAACTATGCAACCTATTCGGGCAACTTTTTATTTCTCAAAGGAAAAACAGTGGCTACAATCTTTAATGCTGCGGGCGGTGAAAGTTATCATATTGCTGCCGGACTTTCTACGGTTGATACTTTGCTTAAGAATCACATGGCTTTCTCCAGTATTTTCAATGTGGATACAAGTGTGTTTATACTCACTACACCAAATGGATTAACCGCTCAACGACTTTATGCCACCAACCTGGTAAGCCCTGTTGTTTTGCTGGATACGAATGTGCATAACAATGGCGGAGCTGATAATCAGATTATGCAATGCCATAGCCAAAAGAGAATTTATTATGTGATAAGAAATGCCTCAAACACAGATTACATTCTAAAATCCTCAAATGGCAGTACGAAAATTACGATTGAGACCTTAAGCGGTTTTGCATCAGGCTATGGATTTTCGTTATTGGGAGAAATAGGGGCTGATATGTATTTCACCTCTTACCACAGAAGCTCATTGAAAGATACGACCTGGATAAAAAAGTGTGATGTCAATGGTGTGGTAACAGTAGTGGATACTATTTTAAGAAACAGTTCATTTCCTGGAAATGGTGGTTTGGTATTGAATGCCAACAAGCTCATTATACCCTTTTACGGCAGATTAGTTGTTTACGATTTGACTACCAAAACAAAAGAAGATTTATTTATTGGTAAAAATGTAAGAACCTACAACTGGACACAGGATTTCGTTGCTAAAACACATTTCTATGCCAATGTTTCCAGTAGTACCGACACAACCTATATATCCGATGGCACTGTTGCCGGCACACTAAAATACAGCACCGCAGCTGGTGAGCCGCTAGGCGGAAGATTTGAAACGTACAGCGACTATCAATCACTGGGGAATAAAGCCATCATTTGTGATGAATTTCCTATAGCAAACAGAGCTGATGAATTATATGTAGGCAATGCTACAAACGCTGCACTATATAAATTGTATGCCGATAGAAAATCTTTCCCGTCTCATTTCGAGAAAGTTGATGGTGCATTGTTTTTTACCATTATTGATAACTCAAAGAAGGTGAAAGTGATGAAGTTGGAGGGTTGCGATTTACCCACAACTAACCCATTGGGCATTAAAAATGATTTGAAAAGCAAAGACTTTGAATGTACTGTTTACCCCAATCCCAACAATGGTGTTTTTACTATAGAAACAAGTTCATTCTCAAACGAAAGTTCAATAGAAGTATATAATATTTTAGGACAATTGGTACACAACCAAACAACAGTAACAACAAGTAATCTTATAGACATAAGCAATCATGCAAGTGGCGTATACTTTGTAAAAATCACAACTAGTGGCGAGCCTGTTTTCACACAAAAAATAATTAAGCAATAAACAATGTTCATAAAATACGCAGGCTTGCGTATAGGTTCAGCTCTCAGTTACAGCGACCTTTGACCTCAACAAAACAAACAAAAAAACACTCATAAAAATTTACAAACAATGAAAAAACAATTGATCAATTTGATGCTTGCTGCAACATTATTTGCCCTTGCAAACCCATTAGCAAGCTGCACTAAAAAAGACAGCAAAACAGCTACACCTACGCCAAGCTCCCCAACATTGGCAAAGGGAAAAAGCAGTGTAACCGCCACAATTACGGGGACTTACACCGGCACCTTCAAATCGAATGAAGTAATGAGCTCTGTTGCCCAATCCTCATCGATCATCAATATAGCTTCAGCTACTTCAAGCGCTCTTGGTGGAAGTGGTGGCTTATCTGAGCAGTTTATGATTATTCTTCCTGCAAATATTGCAGTGGGCACTTATAATACAAGGAATCTTACCGGCTCCTCATTTACCTATGTAGGAAGCAATGGCATTTCCGCTTCCGGCTGGACATCGGGCGGATTTGAAACCAATATCGTTTTTAAAGTTACCAAATCAACTGCGGAAGAAATTGAAGGAACCTTTGAAGGTACAATGGGCGAAGAAGAAAAAAACACGACCATTTCCGCCAAGGGAACTTTCACTGCTAAGTTTTAACCCGGTTATCAATCCAATATTTTAAAAGTTCTCTTTGGTATAGTTTTTGAAATATCCGGTTTCGCAATTTTTCAAATAAAAACAAAATGAAAAAACAATTCAAATTATTAATGCTATTTGCAGCGCTTTTTATTGCTGCTGCACAAGTTACAAGTTGTAAAAAATCTGCGACAACGCCACCCCCCACACCAACACCTGCAAGCGGTAAGTTTACTGCTACATTAGGTGCGGAAGCTTTCTCTGCACCTGACGCCTATATCATGCCCGCTTTGGGTGGCACTATTGCGGTGATGGCAAAAGATGCAAAAGGACGAAGTTTCTCTATTGCTATTTTCGAAAAAGACTTTCCCGTAAACAAGGCGGTCGAAGTGGCTTTCTCGCCATCTATCAGCTATTCGGATGAAAAATCGAAAACTTATATAGCTAAATCGGGCTCTATGACAATTACTGAGTATGGGAAAAACAGCAGCGGCACTGTTATTAAGTTAAAAGGCACTTTTTCCATTACAGTTGTTAGTGACGGAGCAGAAATTATAGTTAAGGATGGCATTTTTGATGTGAGTACAAAATAGTTTTCTTTTAGATTTTAGGGAAAGGCAAATCAATTCAGGTTGATTTGCCTTTTTTAGTCTTTAAAGTTCTTGTGTGTTTATCTTTGCATTTGTAAGGCAAACGCTAATGAAGCAAAACATCAGGCATCTTTCACTAAACGATCTACAGGAATCAATAACAAAATTGGGATTTAAAAGATCGCAAGCCAGTTATATCTATCAGTATATCTGGCATGATTTTATTAATGATTTTAATGAAATGGCAAGTGTGGACGAGCGGCTTAAACCTTTATTGGAGGAGCATTATTTTATCCCCCAAACAAAAATTCAAAACACGCAGGTCAGCGTTGACGGCACTATTAAATGTGCAATTCTGCTTGATGATAACAACCTGATTGAAGGGGTGCTTATCCCAACCGAAAACAGAGTGACGGTTTGCGTTTCCAGCCAGGTAGGTTGCAGTCTTTCATGCAAATTTTGCGCAACCGGATATATGGACCGCAAGCGGAATGTCGAATTTGACGAAATAGTGGATCAGGTTATCCTTCTCAATAAAATTGCATTGGAGCATTATCAAAAGCCCATTAGCAATGTGGTTTTTATGGGAATGGGTGAACCCATGTTGAACTACCAGAACCTGATAAAATCCATAGAAAAACTAACTGACCAGAAAGGCTTATCCATAGCGCCAAAGCGCATTACAGTTTCCACTGCGGGTGTCGCAAAAATGATCCGGAAACTGGGGGATGAAAAGATAAAGATCAACCTTGCTTTGTCCTTACATGCTGCAAATGACAATAAGCGAAATAAGATAATGGGAATTAATGAAACGAACAATCTGGCGGAGCTGATTAATGCGTTGAACTATTTTTATGCCCAAAGCAAAAACGAAATAACCCTGGAATATGTATTATTGAATGGGTTTAATGATAGTCTTGAAGATGCAGCAGAATTAATTGCTTTTACCAGAAAAGTTCCTGTTCACCTTGTTAATATCCTTGAATATAACAGCATTTCAAAAGCCTCATTTCAAACACCCGCTGAGGATATCATGAATACCTTTGTGCGACATTTAAATAAGCAAAATATCAATGCCCATTTGCGTCGCAGTCGTGGAAAAGATATAGCCGCTGCCTGTGGGCAATTAGCTAACACAGAATCCAAATAAATAAAAGCGGCTGATCGAAAAATCAGCCGCTTTTATTTTAATTATTTCTATTTAGTTGGTCCTCTTCATTACTTTATCCATTTTCAGAATGATGCCATCATTATCGGTCAGAGTGAAAATATAAATTCCATCTGCAAACACACTCATATCGACACTCTTCGCGTCCTTCAGAATTAATACCTGTTTTCCTGTTATGTCTTTCACTGATAAGTTCACCGAAAGAGGCGCATCAATTGTTACCTGATTCTGTGCTGGGTTCGGATAAACTTTAATCTCAACATCATTTCGCGAGATGGATTGGACCGACAAGTTTTTGATCATCACTGAATCCGAACTATTTAAACAATTCACATTATTGGTCACCACAACGTGGTAATAGCCATCAAACATTAGCGTATATTTTTGCTTATTAGCTCCCGCGATTACTTTACCATTCCGATACCATTGATAGGTCATGTATGGAAGAGTAGTTGACAATACTGTTCCTGTCTGGGTGATGACCGGCTTGGTTGGTAAAGGGTCAACTGTCAGCGAAACCTTGGGCGAAGTCAATACGCAACCATAAATATCTTCCACTGTCACATCATATATACCACCAATTCCTGTGGCTATAGTTGCCCCGGAATCCGCCATCGCCGTTCCGTCTTTTGTCCAGCTGAACAGCTTTGCATATGGACCGGCATTCGAATAGAGCATTATTTCTGTCCCTTCGCAAAAACGAACTTCTTTTGGTGACAAGTCAGGTATGCCCATTGGTGTATTAATGATACTCATGGTATCTGAAATTTTACGACAATTATTACCATCTTTAATTCTTACTGTGTAAATGCCTCCTGTGGGTGCATTATAAATACGGCTTGTCGCTCCGGATATATCAATTCCATTCAACATCCACTGATATGTATAGCCAGCAGGAGTAGATAATGCTGTTAACTCCAATGTGCTGCCCAGACAAATAGCACCTGTAGTGCCCGTTTTGGTAAAACTTGCTGCCGGTAATGGATTCACGATTAAAGTCGCATCGTTACTGGTGTCTGAACATGTGCCAAGGTAAACGCGCAAAGAATATACCCCTGCCGTATTTGCCGAGAAACTGTCACGGGTAGCTCCTGTAATTAGCGTGCCTCCGTCGAACCATTGGTATGTGAGACCAGAACCCGTTGCCACACTGGTATACTTTTGTACAGAATCTGCACAGATAGCTCTTATACCTGAAGGCAAAATGGAAACGGTGGGTGTAGGGTTTACGTTCAATTCCACAAATACAGAACTGTCTTTACATCCTGTCGATGGTGTGGTAACCACAACACGATAAGTGCCCGTTATGCCCGTTGTTAAAGTAGTGCCTGTTTCGCCAACAAGAATACCGGAAGCATTTTTCCACTGGTAAGTTCCACCCCCACCTGCGGTAAACGTTGCAGTGTTTCCGGCACATATCTGAACAGGACCGGTAGCAGGAGATATTGTTGGTGTTGGTACAGTATTGATGGTCGCTACCACTGCTGTACGCGAACTGATACAACCTAATCTTGTAAAGACCATATTAGGTAAGATCGAGCTCGAAACACTACTTCCGGTTCCTCCACTACAGAAGTAAGTATTGTCAGCATAAGTGCCATATGTTGGTGTATAGGTCTTTGTCGTACCCGCTACTGCATCATCAGCACTCCATCCGTCGTAAGCCCCTGTTGCATTACTGAAACAAATTTCCACAAGCAAATTTGAGCTGCCATCCCACGAAAAACCACCGGAAAGGGGAAATACATTAGACCCGGTTCCAGGAGTATATGCGGTTGGGCCATATACCGTTGTGAAGGTCGGCGCAACAAACCCGGTCAGAGTTGTTACTGTTGTATTAGCCAGCTTTACAGTATATCCCTTGTAAGAAAAAGTGCTGCTTTTACTGGTAACATTAAATGCCATAGTACTGAATTGCCCTGCGGTCAATCCTGAAGCAGTGAGGTCAGCTGCAGTAACAAGATATTGTGTTCTGGCAGATTCATAATATTGAGAGAAAGGAGAAAGCCCTGTTCCACTTAAAGTGGAAGTTCCCGTTCCAACATTATAAGAAGCATCGACGGTTGCTCTTGCTTCTGCATAAAATGTTGTTGTTGAAGTCAAAGTTGGTGTAACAAAACTTGTTCCACTGGCCAGCGGTGCACCACCGGCAGGCACATCAAACCAATTAATCGTACCATCGGAACCCGTTGCGGAAAGTGTTACAGAACCAGGTCCGCACCGGCTGGCACCGCTTGAAGTATTGACTAATGGATTATAAACCAAACCTGTATCCGAAATTGAATTCAGACATGTGGCTCCATCGCTGCTTTTCAAAGTAACCCTGTAATATTTCGTTGCTGAAATTACAGGCGTGGTATAAGATGATGTGGTTGCTGCAGGTATGATATCATTAAAGACTGAGTTATCGTTAGAGGATTGCCATACGAAACCTGCCGCACCATATCCACTGGATGGACTTAGAGTGAGTTTAATATTTCCGTTCACACAAACAGAACTTGGTGTGGCAATGGCTGTAATTGTTGATGGAAGATTTGTAATCAATACGGTGTCAGTTGCTGCACACAAGGTGGTTGAATTATTAGCAGTACATGTATACTTTGTTGTGCCCGCTGCAGTGCTTTTAAAATAAACAGTACTTGCACTTGTTCCGGCAGCATAGACTGTGGTGCAGGCCGCATCAGTATACAAGCCTGTAACCGGAGACCACGAATAAGTATTGAAATTCGAAAGTGGTGTAGTCACACTAAAAATGCCGACAGAATTATTGCAGAGTGTTTGAGTGCCGGTAATTCCAAAAGCGGGTGGGGTATTTACTGTAGCCGTCACCAAAACGCGCGGACTGGAACAAACCAAATTGCCAGTAAACATGAAATTAGGCAACATGCTTGTACTTGCAAAAGTACCACCTACTGATGTGCCGCAAAAACTTGAGTTGTCAGCGTATCTTCCTACTGTAGCTAAGTACGGCTTTGTTGTGGCTGCTACTGCATCATTAGAGGAATACAAAATACCTGCAGAAGTTGGGTCATTATCAAAACATATATCAACCACCACATTTGAGCTGCCATCCCAATAAAAACTTGAACCAAAGCTAAAGTTATTTGCTCCAAGAACCGAACTATAGGTAGCCGGTCCATAAACTGTGGTAAACACTGGTGACAGATAAGTACTAGGTGTAAGGGCTGAAGCTGTTGTGTTTCCTAGTTTAATTGTAAAATTTGAGAAAGGACGTGAACTGAATTTTGCGATAACCGGGATCGACATTGCAGTAATATTTCCTGAACCCAATCCTAATGCTGATAACTCGCTGGCCAACACCAGGTATTGTGACCGATTACTTTCCCAGGATTGACTAAAGGGTGAGATTCCTGTTCCTGAACTGGAAGCCGTGCCTGTTCCAATTGTTATTGACCCCGTAGAAATTGTTTCGGAACCCACGTAGTAGTTTGTAGTAGAAGAGATTGTCGGGGTAGAAAAAGGAGAACCCGAACCAATCGGAGATCCACCAGCAGGTGTGGTATACCAATTCAACGTTGTACCAGTTGTGCCTGTTGCGGCAAGGCTTACGGTTCCGGTTCCGCAACGAATATTTGGGGTCGTACTAAGTATATTGTTAATGTACGTTATATAGGCAGGAATAGAATAGGTTGTATCCGGACCATTTTTACAAACTACCCTGCATCTCCAGTAACCTATCCCAGATGGCGTAGAATTTAAAGTGGGGGATGTCCCCGAAAAAACTATATCACCGTATGTAATTCCATCGGGCGAAAATTGCCATTGATATTGAACTCCGGTACCTGCAGTAGGCGACGTCAAAGACAGCACGACCGACTGACCCAAGCATATTGTTGAAGGGGTAGAAATAGTAGCACCGGGAGCAGGGGTTGTGCAGGTATATACGACCTGACCATTAAATTCATCCGCACCAATATCGGGTGCAGTTCCAAAACCATAAGTAGAAACACCGGGACGTGTTGCATTATCAATATCTACAGATACACCAGTTGTTGCAACGGAAGCGCCTCCGGATTCACACATTGTTGTTGTGCCAGTAGTAATATGCAAATCCGTCGGGCTCGTAAATGTTATACCCTCATTTATTGACAAGGCATCTAAGCCGGTACTTGACTGCCAAGTTGAAAATGAAGCAATTGATGCACCGCTGTAATAACCAATTTTACCGGAAGATGGACAATAATAATTATTGTTGTTTGTGGTAGATGGTAAGTTTGTGGTGCCTGATGTAATGACACAATGAGCATTGGTAGAAACTCCTCCCTGATTATTAATTAAAATATTATTATAGAACTGAGAAAGAGAAGAAGAAGAACTCGAAAAGACAAGGCAGGCTGATGTGGGATTTGATGTTCCGTAAGTGGTTGCATTTGCTTTATTCAAATAAATCGTATTATGATTTACTATTGTTCCGCTTCCTGTACTGGAAACGTAGATTCCGTAATTCTGATAGGATGTTGTCAGGATTGCTGAATAGTTCTGAGCCGTTATATCCCTTATAAAATTGTTTTCAACCCTTATGTCATTATTTGTGGTGCTGCCAAAATAAATTCCAATCGCACCCCATCCTCCGGTGGAAGATTGGGCAATATCGTGAATATTATTTTTTCGGATTATCATTCCGTAATTATAAGACGACAGATAAATACCATAAACGGAAGAAGAAAATCCTGTGGCATAATCTCCGCACTGAATATCATTTCCCTCTATAATGGCCGAGTTTGTGGCACTCGTAGAAGTGGCAGTGTAGGTACAATAGATTCCATACTGGCCAACATTATCCGCTGGTGTGCTGCTGCCTATTATGTTGCCTTTAATACGCAAACCTGTGTTGGGGTAGCTACTGGAGGAGCCAACCAAATAAATTCCACGATAAGTCCGTGTAATATTGTTATTCTCAATTACCATGTTTTGAGAATTATATGCACCACCAGTCAAGGATGTTGTACTGTATTGACATCCTACTATACCGTAGTTAATATTTGTTGCGGTCGAACCTGTACGCGACCCTGTTATATTACAATTCTTAATTGTGATGTTATTGGCTCCATCGCTGCCTGCAGTGCTGTTTGAGCTGACACGCACAGCTGCTGTAGCAGTTGTGCCTGTAGCTACGATTATTGACAAATTGCGAGTTCCGGGAGTTGAAAGATCGTCACCATCCAATGTTACATTATCAGCTCCGGCAAATTCTATAACACCTCTGTTTGCAGATGGAGAAGATGCTGAGTTTATTATCCAGTCACCTCCTGATGGCTTAATACTTACACTTGTATAACTTGATGATGAGGCAGACGCTGTTCCACTGCCATAAAGAGGGGTTACCGTTGTTGGCTCTGTTGTATTAGCGGTAATACTGATGGCAATAACACCCTTATGGGTGCCGGCATTGATTGCAGCAAACGCATCGCTAAGCGTAGTGAAAGAGCCTGATGTTGTTCCGGAGGTAGCGGTTAATGAAACTTGTGCATTCACTACGGAGGAGCTTAAAAAGCAAGCCAGTGTAAGCAATGACGCTTTGATGATGTTTTTCCAGGGGGATGTAAATTTTGTCTTCATACCATTATTATTATGATTCTTTTAAAGGATTTAATATCCTATATTAATCCAAACAAGGTATGAGTTTATTTTATATTAGCAAATAATACATTATATTTTATAATCACATTTATGTAATTTTTAAAATCTGTTTTTAAACAATGTATAAATTTAAATATTGTGTTAAGGTTTTTTTTTAGGTATTTTTGCATTCAAAATTTACAAAGGATGTCTGAAAAAATTATTATTGAAAACGCACCAAAACCTGTAGGGCTGTATCCTCACGCCAGGAAGGCAGCAGGACTTTTGTTTTTATCCGGAATAGGCCCACGCAAAGCAGGAACTGATGAAATTCCTGGACTAAAACTGGATAAATATGGAAATTTTATCGAATTTGATTTTGAGGCCCAATGCCGTAGTGTTTTTGATAATGTGAAATTAATTCTTGAAGAATCGGGCAGCAGTTGGGACAAATTAGTAGACGTTACCGTCTTCCTGGTAGATATGAAAAGGGATTTTCAAACTTATAACAGAGTATATGCAGAGTACTTTAAGGATAATCAGCCTTGCCGGACTACCTGCTCAATAAATGCTTTACCAACACCTATTGCCATTGAGCTTAAATGTATTGCTATTGCCGACTAATTAACGGTTGATATCTATGCGCAATTCCCGCTCAATTGTTTTGCCGGATGGCTCTGTTGCTGCTACTTTCCATACGACACTTTGCAAGGCAATGCTTAAAGGAGCTTGCCTTGCATTACGGACAGTCCGCAATGATTTGATCATTTTCTCTTCTTCTTTTTTGCTCATTCTGTTAGCGCGGGCAAGCCGCTGAGCTGCATTTCTAAGCGCATTTGGTGAAAATTTTTCATCATATCTCAGTTCATTTCCACCAATTCCGCTTATTAAATATTTGCCTTTATTTCCTTTCAATGGTTTCCATTCACTGGTGGAAACCGGAAGTGCGGAAAGCTTAAAAGCTTTACCATCGGCGGTCTTGAGCAACACAACCGTTTGATATCGTTGCTGAACTTTCATAACATTTGCTCCGGAAATTGTCAGGCTTTTTCCACTCAGTTCTCCTTGTTCTAATGTAAAAGAAGCGCCTTTAGCCTTGTTCCAATCAATATTTTTAGGTGTCCGTCCTTTTACATCATTAATTGTAATGTTGAGGTGTTCAAAGGGCGCCTGAAGTCCGCTTCCTTTTACCAGCGAAGGAGGAGTATTTGTTATAGGTTCTGCCAAAGGCTTTGCTGCCGCAGGTTTTGGGGTGTCAATAGCCGCTGTCTGTGCAGCAGGTTGTTCTTCAACAATTGGTTTTTGAGGTACAAAATCTGTCACATTATTACTCAGATATCTCGGATCATTTTCCGTTACAATGGATGCAGAATCTCCAAATACTATTTCACCACGACTTTTGGGTGTATTCACTTGCCCACAACCGATAGCCATAAAAAGTATTGCGGATAAAGAAATCAGGGAGGAAAGATTGCGCATGAACAGGATTTTGAGAGGTGCGAAAATAAATAGAGTTTTTGTCAAACAAGAATATTTGGCCTGATTAAAATTAATATTATACTTACACCAGCTTCACCACCATTTTTTTACCAAAATATATACTTATGGCTTTCAGGAATTATGCACCTCTATGGCATCGCACTCCAATTTTGCGTTTGCTGATTCCTTTTGTTGCCGGGATTATCGTCTTTGACTCGACTCAGCCGATATCTATCCCTTTTTCATTTTTATATACTACACTCCTCATCACAATAATCATTTTCGCAACCTTTAGTTTTGTCACCTTCAGGAAACACGATGCCGAAATTTATCAGTTTATTTCAGGGCAATTACTACTCCTGAATTTTGGATTTGTCCTTTGTTCTTTTAATAGTGCACCAGCAAATCCCTATTGGTTTGATCATCACTCCACGCAATTCTCAAACACATTGGCAACGGTAAGCGCCGAGCCACTACAAAAAAACAAAACAGTAAAATACCAGGTAGAAATTATTGCTCTTTCCGATTCAAAAAAGACAAAGCACGCTACAGGAAAAGCTTTTGTTTATGTATTTAAAGGTGGAAATGCTTCGAAAATTCACATTGGTGATACCTTGTTATTACCCAATAAATGGCAAAAACTGACTAATTCCGGCAATCCATTCGATTTCGATTTTAAACAATACTGTGAGCGAAAGAACATTTATTTCCAACAATTTTTGAACGCTGATGAAGTTGTGATTTATAATATTTTAAAACCCTCATCGCAATCAGTTTTCAATCATGCACACCTTTATTGCATCCAGCTCCTCGATGCAACAATAAGCGACACAACCACCAAAGCCTTACTGAAAGCCATGCTGCTCGGCGACGAGCACGAAATTGACCCTAATGTCCGACAAGCCTATTCCGATACAGGTATCATACATATAATCTCTATTTCGGGTGCACATGTTGTGATGTTGTTTATCGCGATAAGCTTTTGTTTCCGTTGGATAAAAAAGCAAAAATATGCCTGGATAAAATTCGCCATCAGCTTATCAATTATTTGGTTTTATGTAATTCTGGCCGGTTCCTCCACGCCTGCATTACGGGCAGCAATAATGTTTACAATACTTGCTGCAGGAACACTTTTAGAAAAACAATCCAATCCATTAAACCAACTTTTTGTCACTGCTTTTCTTCTACTCTTATTACAGCCAATGTGGTTATTTACCATTGGATTTCAACTTTCATTCACAGCTGTTTTATCCCTGCTTATTTTTTATGAACCAATCGCTTCTTTGTTGAAACCTTCAAATAAAATTGTTCAATTTTTATGGCAGGCAATCACCGCGAGTATTGCTGCAGAGATCCTTGTTGCTCCATTCGTTGCATTTTATTTTCATTCCTTTCCTCCAATGTTTATCATTGCCAATGTGCTGGCAAGCGCAGCGATGGGGTTTATTTTATGTCTTGGTTTCCTTTTGCTGCTATTTGGGAAAATTTCATTTGTTGCTAAAGCATTGGGTGTCACAATTACAGTAATGTCAAAAGCTTTTCATTACTGCATTGAGGTTTTACAGAAAGCCAACTGGGAACTTTTTAAAACAATTTTCTTCTCTGTACCTTCATTAATTCTCATATTTGTTTTAATCTGCTCCTTCGCCATTTTCATTTTTCATAAAAACAAATCTGCGATCTGGGCAGGTATGTTTTCCCTTCTTCTCTTATCCATCCTTTTTTTGAAAAACAATTTCGAGACAGTACAACAAAAAAAACTCATCGTTTTTAATATAGGCGGCGAAACACATTGTGAATTGATCACAGGAAGTACATATCAAATTCTAAGCGGGGAAAAGGAAGAAAATTATACAACAAAAAACGCGCATATAGGTTTTTGTGCCAACCGAATGAAAACAAGAGCCAACCAAAAAGTATTAGTGTTAAATGACCAAAAAATCCTTTTAATCGACTCTAACACGTGTTTACGAAAAGGTTTTAAAACGGATATCCTTATTGTTTCTTCCAGCAAAAAGCATTTTGACATCAGTGAGGCCATTGTGGCCTTTTCTCCAACAAAAATCATAATTGGGAACAACCTGAACAAGTGGCAGGCAAAAAACTGGCAGGATGAATGTGCTGCTGCTAACATCGCCTTGCATTATACAAAAGAGGACGGAGCATTTATATTCCCCGATTAATGAAGAAATATCCTTTGTATTTTTGATTTTCTATGATTCGATTCACAGGTGTGCTAATTGCTTTTTTTCTCTTTGGTCATTCTGCTTTTGCAGGAGATTATGTTTACGATTTCAACAGCAATTGCCAGAAAGCGTATAACGAAATAATGGCTTTAAAAAATGTTGAAGCAAAAAATACGCTTCAGGCAGAATTAAAGCGAAACCCTGATAATATTATTCCCGAATACCTTGCGGATTATGCTGACTGCCTCAACCTCTTGTTTAATGGAAATCCGGCAGATTTAATTGCTTTAAAAGAAAATGCGGAAAAGCGCTTGGAATTAGTCGAAAAAGGACCGAAGAATAATCCCTGGCACAGGTTTTGCAAGGCCAACATCAACCTGCACTGGGCACTTGTTCATCTGCGTTTCGGAGAGAATTTCAAAGCAGCTGCCAAATTCAGAAAATCATTTCTTCTGCTTCGCGAAAACAAAAATTTATACCCCGATTTTAAAGAGAACAATGTTTTGCTGGGGCTCGAAGAATCAATTGCCGGAGCAATTCCTGACAATTACAAATGGCTGGGATCAGTTTTTGGAATTAAAGGAAACATAAATAATGGCGTGAATAAAATTGCCACTTATTTGAAATCAAGCCCAGAAAGAAATACACCAATGTATGAGGAGGCAATGATCTATTACGCTTACCTGAAGTTTTATCTGTTGAGTTCGCAGGAAACTGCGTGGAAATATATAAATGGCGGGCAATATAACGAGGCTGACAACTTATTGAGAAGTTTTATCAAGGCAAATCTTGCCCTTAATTATCGTAAAGCAGATATTGCTTTACGCATTCTCATCAAAGCCGAAAACATACGAGAGTATAAGCATTTTCCTATATTTCACTATGAGCGGGCCGAGGCAATGTTACTCAAGCTTGACTTTAATTGCCAAAGTCATTTTCAGCAATTTCTAAAAGACTATAAAGGCAGTAATTTTTCCAAGGACTCCTGGCTAAAACTGGCTTGGGTGGCATATTTGCAACAAAATTCGCAAAGAAAAGAGTATTGTTTAAATCAATTAAAATCTACCGGCAATACCTTAACTGATGCAGACAAACAAGCACAGCGTTTTGCAGAAAACCCCGTATGGCCAATGCCTGCTTTGTTGGAAGTGCGGTTGTTTATTGATGGTGGTTTCTACCAGAATGCATTATTAAAAATTCAGAATATTGACAAAAAGCAATTAACTGAAACCGCTAATATTTTGGATTATAATTTCCGCTATGGCAGAATATGTGAAGAATTAAATCAGGCTGAAAATGCATTAGCTTTTTATAGTGCCACCATCTATTTCGGTCGAAACCGAAAAGAGTACTATGCAGCGCGCGCCGCATTGCACAAAGGATTTATTTATGAAAGGCAGGAAAAAAAAACCGAAGCCATTACAGCATTTAAAGATTGCCTCAGCATGCGCAATCATGACTTTCAATCTTCTATAGACCAATTGGCAAAAGCAGCGCTGAACAGGCTTGGAAATTGATTTTCTTACAATAATTTCCTTCTCTTTAATTCTTTATTAATCAATCCCAATTCCCGTCCGGTCTGGCCGGCTACCGATGTGTTTTCCTGAGCCCTGCGCATCAGATAAGGCATTACATCCCTTACTGGCCCATACGGCAGATATTTTGCCACGTGGAAGCCCTGACTGGCCAGGTTAAATGAGATATTATCACTCATTCCAAACAACTGAGAAAAATAGATGTGCGGATGTGTAAAGCTGATATTCTTTTCATGCATTTTTTTTGCTGCAAGCAAGCAGCTTTTCTCATTGTGAGTGCCGATAAACAAAGCCAGTTTATCAAGACGGTTTATACAAAAATCAACCGCCTCATCATAATCATTATCCGTCGCCTTTTTGTCGGTCTGCACAGGTGATGGATAATTTTTTTCAATTGCACGATTCCGCTCTTTCTCCATATAGGCACCTCTTACCAGTTTCGCACCCAACAAATAACCTTTTTCTATTGCCCGGGTATACGAAACCTGAAGAAAAGGCAAACGGCTATGCAGGTACAACTGGAAAGTATTATAAACAATGGCTTCTTTTTTATTATAACTCTCCATCATACGGTCAGTCAGTTCGTCAATAGGATTCTGAATCCAGCTTTCCTCCGCATCGACCAAAACTTTGATGTTTTGTTGAGCAGCACGGGCACAAATGGCATCAATCCTCTGTTCCACCCTTCTCCACTCCTGCTTTTCATCAGCAGAAAGACTTTCTCCGGAATGTAATTTTTCAAGCAAAGCAAACCTCGAAAAACCAGTGACCTTAATACTAATAAAAGGGATATTCTTTTGGGATGCAGCAAAGTCTATTGCTTTAAGGAATTCCGGAACTGCAGCGTCAAATTCGGACTCTCCCTCCTTTCCTTCAACACCATAATCAAGTATTACCCCAATATTAAAATCGCCGAGCATAACGGCCGTTTCAGCCGCTTCGTGAATAGATTCTCCTCCACAAAACTGTTTGAAAATTGTCCGTTTAATCAGTCCGTTTATTGGCAAATGCAATGCCATTGCAAACTTTGTAAATGCCATACCCACACTGGTCAGAACTGGCGAGCCCATTGACGCAAATAAAAACCGGGCCTGTTTCAATTCTGCATTACTGCGGTAACGAAAAGCAATTTCAGTATTTTCAAATTCAGGAAGCATTACTATAAGTGGATTTTTAGAAAAACTGTGCAAATATAAAAGGTGAAATGCTAGTAAGCTAATGATAAAAGAAATTGTGAAAAATCAAAGCTTTTACAAAAATACTTTTGGGATTAGCGCAAAGTGTCATTATCTTTACGTCAAACTTTTAAAAATCAGAATGATGAAAAAATTATTTTTATTATCGGCAGTAGGTGCTCTGGGAGCACTTAGCGCATCGGCTCAAGTTGAAGGAAAATCTTCTTCCATAACTAAAAGCGAATCCTCTTTGAAGGCTGTAGAAATGCAAATGACTTCAATTTCAACCCCCACTCCAGTGGGTTCTTCTTTAAATAACAACCCTAAAGACAGCAATCCTTTAGCAAAAACAACTGCCGGAGGTACTCGTTGGTATAGTTATTCGGATTATCTTGGTTTAAAAGAGAGTTCTATAGAAGATAGTACTTCTTTTCCATACTTGTGGGGTAAAGTGGATGCGATGGCAATCTATAATTTCTCTTCAGGATTGGCTGCAGATACGATAACTATGGCTTCTTATGGTATGACTTTTGACCCTGCTTTTAAAAGCTCAACTACCAGTATAGTTCTTCAAGGATTTAATGATCCTTTTGCTTATGACAACTCTAATATTGTTGTTACCAGATCTAAATCTTATGTACTAGATTCAGTACGAGTTTGGGGTATCTATGGTCGTAACTTATCGAAAACCAAAACAGATACCTTAAGAATTGCAATTGTACAAGGTAAAGCTGACGGCTCTGGAGATCTTGGAGGTATAATTACCTGGGGACCAGATACAAAAGCTACTTATGGTAATGATACCTTAAACATAAACAATTTAGAATACGATGCAGCAACTCGTACCGCATCAGGTACAACCAGAGTCATAAAAGACGTTTATCTTAATCCTTCCGATACATCTTTATCAAATGTCAGAAACTTTATGGTTGGTGTAAATATGAATGTTACTGCCGGTAATATAGTGGGCGTTTCTGTAACATTTCTTTCTGGTGAAACTTACACCCCTAATGTTGATACTGCATACGTAGGCGGAACAGATTATAAATTAGGAATGGTAAGACCTTTGTTTTTTGCCGATCCAACCGGATTGGCTAGCGGATATCCAACTTATGAAAAAGGATGGAGTAATGTAGGATTTGTCAAATATCTTCCAAACATTTACAATTCATTCTATGATGATAAATATATGTCAATGTATTCTTGGACTGCGCCTTTCCAGTCTGAAATTCCGGCTATTGACTTTCTTATTACTTGCTCATCTTGCAATACAATTAAAGAACTTAGCATCAAAGAGAGTACAGTATTGTCTCAAATTTCTGCATTCCCAAATCCTGCTAACACTCAATTGAACGTTCCTGTTTCTGTTTCTGAAACAGCAAACGTTACAGTTAGTATCTCTAACATGTTAGGTCAGGTTATTGCAACTCAAAATTTGGGTTCAATGAACGCTGGTCAAAAAGAAACTGCTGTGTTTAATACAACATCTCTTTCTGCAGGTGTTTATCTTTACACTGTAGAAGCAAACGGACAACGCGTAAGCAACCGTTTCTCGGTTAGTCACTAATTTTCATTTAAGAATACTAAAAAAGCACCTTCAAAATTTGGAGGTGCTTTTTTATTTAGTACGTCTGGACAATACGGATAAAGAAAAAGGCAGTAACCTAAGTTACTGCCTTTTGAATGTGCGGGTGGAGGGACTCGAACCCCCAAGCCTCGCGGCACTAGATCCTAAGTCTAGCGTGTCTACCAATTTCACCACACCCGCTTTTTGTGATTGGGCAGCAAAGGTAAATTAATTTCATCCAAATTCACAAATAAATTTCCCGAAATGAAAATATTTGTTTTGTGTAAAAAGGTAAATTTGCTAAAATAATTTTTGAAAATGAAGGGCATTGCTAAAATTGCGAACCTGCTGATTGTAGAAGACGAAGAGAATATCCGCGAAATGTTGCAGCTCAATCTGGAACTGGAAGGTTATGAGGTAGGCTGTGCAAACACGGGCGCCCAAGCCGTTAAAATGGTTAAAGCTGAGTATTTTGATTTGGTGATACTGGATATCATGTTGCCGGAAATGGATGGGATAACAGTTTGCGAAACTATCCGTACCCAAAATATAGATGTACCTATATTGTTTTTATCTGCAAGAGATAGTGCTGCAGACCGTATCGAAGGCCTTAAAAAAGGCGGAGATGATTATATGACCAAGCCCTTTAATCTTGAAGAGCTATTGCTTCGGGTCGAGAAACTTATTTCAAAAAACAACAAAATCAAACACGCTACCAATACAATTGGAGACGTTTATGAATTCGCCGGCGGGAAAATTGATTTTGCTGCTCATGAATGTTTTGATAAGAACGGAGCCAGGCAGGAATTGAGCAAAAAAGAATCGGCGCTATTGAAATTATTAATTGAAAGGGATGGCGAAACAGTGTCCCGTGAACATATCCTTCAGGTTGTTTGGGGCTACAATGTATACCCTACAACGAGAACAATTGACAACTTCATTTTAGGTTTCAGGAAGCATTTTGAAGAGGATAGCAGAAACCCGGTTTTCTTCCATTCCATCAGAGGAGTAGGTTATAAATTTACATCTAAAGAAAAAAAATAGGCCTAAGGCTTTTTTCCTTCAATAATTTTTTCTACCTTACCGCACTATTTAACATTAAATAAGCATAAAATGCGTAAAAAGTATTTTCACCTGATTACCATTATATTCACTCTATCTATATTTGCTTGTAATAAACCTGATGAAGGATTTGAAGATGCAACTGTTGTTGACAGTGGGGATGTAACTGCAGAAGGCTGCGGTTATTTGCTGCAGTTTGAGGATGGAAGAGAAGAAAAACCTTACCAATTATTAAGCGCCTACCAGCACAATGGAATGCTTGTAAAAGTAAAATCACATGTTTCTGATGTGTATGACACTTGTGGGTCTTCTAAACCCTATTCGTATTATCAACTTATCATAATAGACGACATTAAAAAGCGTCCTCAATAATAATTTTATTTAAAATTTATCAAAAGCACACAAACTTAATTTGTGTGCTTTTCTTTTTCAGGAAAAAATCAAAAACACATATTAATGGATTGCGTTAAGTTTTTAACTAAATTTACGTCAAGTTTTCATTCAATATTTTCACCTATGAAAAAACTACACCTATTATATTTATTCCTTTTACTCATGCCATGTTATGGCTGGGGGCAAACTGCCCGGCTGGAATTTGTCCGGAATAAAGGGCAATGGCAAGGAGACTTTCAGTACAAATCCATTACCGGAACCGGTGATCTTTTTTTACACAAGGATGGTATCACTTATCTGCTGGCTGAGCAAGGCGCCTGGGATAAGATAGATGCCTTTAAACACGGGCAATCCAAAATTGCACCAACTATTAAATTTCATGCCTATAAAATGACATTTGAAAACTGTCTTCAGGCAACATTTTCCGAAAGTAAAGTTCAAAAGCATTACTATAATTACTTCCTTGGGAACGATTCTTCCAAATGGAAAAGCAATTTGCATCCGGCACTTGCTATTGATTATGAAGAAATTTATTCCGGAGTTAATTTGCATCTTTCCTCTGAGGGTCCCAACCTGAAATACGATTTCATTGTTGCGCCCCATGCAGATCCATCTCAAATCAAATTAAAATTTGATGGCGCAGATAAAATTAAAATTAATAAAGAAGGTAGTCTGGTTATTTACACATCGGTAGGAGAAGTAAAAGAATTGAAGCCGGAAGTTTATCAATATATCAACGACCAGCAGAAAAAAATAGCTTGTAAATATGTGCTTGAAAATAACCGGGTAAGTTTTGAATTTCCAGATGATTATGACCATAGTACAACGCTGGTAATCGATCCAACAGTTGTGTTTTGCACCTTCACGGGTTCCACAGCGGACAATTGGGGTTTTACTGCAACCTACGACAACGCAGGAAATATGTACACTGGCGGGATTGCTCAAGGATTAGGATTTCCAGTGTCGGTTGGTGCGTTCCAATCTACCTATGCAGGCGGATCCGCCACCAGTGGCAGCCTTTTTGCCTGTGATATGGCTATCATGAAACTAAACCCTACCGGTACCGGAAAAGTATATGCGACTTACATTGGCGGCGCTAATAACGACCAGCCCCATAGTATGGTTGCAGATAATTTTGACAACCTTATCATTGCAGGACGTACTTATTCAAGCAATTATCCTACAACTGTGTCTGCGTATGACAGAACAACAAATGGCGGTGCTGATATAGTTATAACCAAATTGAACGCCACTGGCACCGGTCTCGTTGGCTCAACTTACGTTGGAGGAAGCGGCGACGACTGTGTGAATTTTGATGCCGAAGAATTTGTGGGTGGAAGCCTTAAACATAACTATGGGGATGACGCCCGTAGCGAGGTTATTGTTGACGATGTCGGAAGTATTTATGTTGCAGCCACTACATTCTCTGCAGACTTCCCGACAAACAATGCGATCCAAAGCTTAAATGGAGGTGGTCAGGACGCCGTTCTGTTAAAAATGAACAATGACCTTAGCGCAATGATATTCGGGACTTATCTGGGTGGCTCTGCCGACGATGCAGGCTATGTGTTGGCGCTTAATAAAGCTCAGACGTCTATTTTTATGGGTGGAGGTACTGCAAGTTCTAATTTTCCGACAACAGCCGGAACTTATAAACCATCAACCTCAGGTGGTATTGATGGTTATATTGTAAAAGTATCGAATGGCCCTGCATTTACCTTACAGCGGGGAACTTACATTGGAACCGGTAATTATGACCAGGTATATGGCGTGGCTTTTGATGCGAACGATGATTTATATATGATGGGACAAACCCTTGGCGGAACCTTTCCTGTTTCTCCCGGCGTCTATAGTGTGCCATTCTCCAGTCAGTTTGTTATGAAAATGGATAACAATCTTACCGCACCTATTTATTCTACCGTTTATGGCTCGGGCACATCAGCTGAAACAAATATTTCTCCTGTTGCATTCCAGGTAGATACTTGCCAGAACGTATATATTTCAGGTTGGGGTGGAACATTAGGAGGAACTGCTTTCCCAAATGTGGGTACAACCAACAGTATGCCGATTACTCCTACCGCAATACAAAGCACCACAGATGGTCAGGACTTCTATTTTATCGTCCTTAGCAAAAACGCGAGTTCGTTGCTATATGGTAGTTATTTCGGAAGATCTTCAACAACCCCAATTTTTGGAGAGCACGTAGATGGAGGAACCAGCAGATTTGACAAAAACGGAATAATTTATCAGGCCATGTGTGGAGGTTGCGGAGGAACAGCGGGTCCGGCATTCCCGACTACACCTGGCTCTCTTAGCCCGCTTAATGGTTCAAGCAATTGTAATCTGGCTGCATTAAAAATATCCTTTGACCTTTCTGCAGTAGTGGCTAAAGCGGCAGCCGATCCGGCAGCAAAAGGTTGCTCTCCGTTTACCGTAAAATTCCTGAATACTTCTAAAAACGCCAAGGACTATTTTTGGGATTTTGTAGACGGCACGCCTGTTTCTACTACCAAGGAACCTACGCATACCTTTTATAAACCGGGAACGTACCAGGTGCGCCTTGTGGTTCACAACCCTGACGCCTGTATTGAATACGACACCTCGTATGTGGAAATTATTGTTGACAGCAATAGTATTGTTGCTGACTTTACTACCATCAAAATAGATACTTGTATCAGCCCATACAAAGTCAGATTCACCAACACATCAACCTATGGCAAAAGCGGTAGTGCAAGTTTCATCTGGGACTTTGGTGATGGCAGTGCCAAATATACCGGTGTGACCCCACCAGTTCATAATTATGCAAAAACAGGAACCTATCTCGTTACGCTGATTATGAACGATCCTCTTGCCTGCAACAATCCGGACACCATCAAAAAGACGGTAACAATTGATAATAAGTTTGTAAAAGCAGTAACCAGCCTGCCGGACAATTTGTGTATCCGTTCCGGAGGACTTCTCTTCACTAACGCATCCACAAATGCTGTTTCTGTGTGGTGGGATTTTGGAGATGGGACTACTTCTACCGATGCTACCCCGACTCACACTTATGATACCGGAACATATACCATTATCCTTATTGTTACCAATAGTAATGCCTGCAACAAAAGCGATACTTTCCGCAAGAAAATAACCATAAGGCCGGGAGCTGAAGCTAATTTTGATTATCAACCCAAAATTCCAATCGCCAACGATTCCATTCATTACACAAACTTGTCAAAAAATGCTATTACCTATTTATGGCAATTTGGCGATGGCACGCAAAGCAGGGTCGAACATCCAAGTCACCTTTTCAAAAAAAGCGGCACATACAAAACCTGCCTGATTGCCGAAGGGTTTGAAAACTGCAACGATACAATCTGTAAAAATGTAGAAGCATTAATCTTACCCCTTTTGGATGTACCTACGGCATTTACACCAAATGGAGATGGAGTAAACGATATCCTTTATGTTAGAGGGGCTGCTATCCAATCGCTGGAATTCACCATTTACAATCGCTGGGGTCAGGTTGTCTTTCAAACCTCTACACCGGAGATAGGCTGGGATGGAACCTTTAACGGCAAACCACAACCAATGGAATCTTATGCATACGTGCTCAACGCAACCTTTATTAACGGGGAAACAGACAGTAAGCGGGGAAACATTACCATACTGGAATAACCAAAATAGCCCTTCAAATCATGAAGGGCTATTTTTTTGCGGGTAACATATATACCTGCTTACCAAGAAGTTTTCTCTCTCATTTTATTAAATTTTGCCTTTACTCTTTGGTTTACTAATTTCGTACCCTCAAAGAGCGTGATTTTTCAGCAGTAAAAAATATAAGATTTTATTCCAATGATTGAAATAAAAGTGCCTACCGTAGGCGAGTCGATAAGCGAAGTAACTTTAGTACAATGGCTGAAAGCTGATGGAGCCTGGGTAGAGCGTGACGAATTGCTCTGCGAAATGGAGTCAGAAAAAGCAACTTTTGAATTGAATGCAGAACAGGCTGGCATCCTGCATATTGTAGCCAAGGAAGGGGAAACCATCAACATTGGCGACCTGGCTTGCAAGATTGACGAAACAGCTGCCCGCCCTGCAGGTGCTGCACCTGCCAAAGCAGAAAAACCAGCTGAAGCAAAAGCAACACCCGCTGCTGCTCCAAAAGCAGAAGCATTACCAGCTGATGTAAAAGCAACTCCTGTTGCGCAGGCAATAATGGCGGACAAAAAAGTAAAACCAAATGAAGTTTCGGGATCTGGTGTTTCAGGGAAAATACTGAAAAACGATGTGCTGGAAGCCTTAAATAAACCAGGTATCAAAGGTGGCGCTACAGAAATCAGCCGCACCGACCGTCCTGAAAAAATGAGCAACCTGCGCAAAACGATCTCCCGCAGACTGGTAGAAGCTAAGAATACGACAGCAATGCTCACCACTTTCAACGAAATAGACATGACCAACATCATGGACATTCGTAAAAAGTATAAAGATGGCTTTAAAGAAACCCACGGCGTTAACCTTGGCTTTATGTCATTCTTTACCAAAGCTGCATGCATTGCCTTGCAGGAATGGCCGGCAGTAAACGCTTATATTGATGGCGACCAGATTATTTACCACGAATATTGTGATATTTCTATCGCCGTATCTGCACCAAAAGGACTGGTAGTACCGGTTATCCGCAATGCAGAAAGCATGAACATGGCGGAGATAGAACAAGCAGTAGTAACGCTGGCCAAAAAAGCCCGCGACAACAAATTAAGTATGGAAGAAATGACCGGCGGAACCTTCACCCTTACCAATGGTGGCGTTTTCGGTTCTTTACTTTCCACTCCAATTATTAATATTCCTCAGGCAGCCATATTGGGTATGCACAAAATACAGGACCGCGCGATGGTAATCGATGGCAAAATAGAAATACGCCCGATGATGTACCTGGCACTCAGCTACGATCACCGTATCATCGATGGCCGTGAGTCTGTGGGTTTCCTGGTAAGGGTAAAAGAACTATTGGAAAATCCTGAATTGATGTTAATAGGAAAAGACCCGGTTAAAGGCCTTTTAGGGATTTAATTCCCTTCATATTTTATGATGTAAAAGCAGCAAGCCTATGGGTTTGCTGCTTTTTTGAATGTTATATAACTCTTGCTGGTGTTTCCCTGCATTCAGGGTAGCGGGTTACAAGGCTTTTTCGATTTCTTCTCTGGATTTAGGACCTTTCTTTTCCTCCACCTTTTCGCAGTGCTTACGTTTTGCTTCGTCGATAGAATGGGTGGCAAATGAATCGTCTTCTTTTTCAGCAAGCTTGGACAACGTGATATAGAACTTTTTGAGTTTATCCAGTTCGGCTTCGGTAAGGTCTTCGATGTCTACCAAACGGTTGCTTGCTCTTTCGCTGGAGGCAATCAGCTCGTTCAGCTTCAGATGAAGGGCCATCGTGTCTTTGTTTTGCGATTGCTGAATGACAAACACCATCAGGAATGTAATAATGGTGGTTCCTGTATTGATGACCAGCTGCCATGTATCCGAAAAACCAAACACAGGACCCAAAACAGCCCAGACGATGATAATGGCAAAAGCAATGAGAAAGGCGAAAGGGCTACCGGTAGCCCTGGTTACTTTTTTGGAAAACTTATCGAAAAATCCCAAAAGACCTTTTTTGTGCGTCATAACATTTAGAGAATTGCTGAATTAAGAATAATGCAGAAAATAAAGTTACACGGAATCACCGAAAAGAGGATAAAAGTGGGAATGATATAAGCAGGTCTTTAAAAGCAGCCAGACAATGACGATACTGTGATGGAATTTCATTGTCTGGCTGCTGCTGTTTGTTTTTGTAAAGGCAAAGCTCGTGGATATAATCCTGAAATTATTATCAGCAAGTTCAGCTCACAGCATCATTTTTACTTGTCGTTTATGTAAGATGGATGGAAACATTAATGACAAGGCAAAAGTAGGTTTCTGAAGGATGACCGGCAATACGATAAATTGCGTATTTCTGTTCGCTTTTCCATAAAACAGATATTATCTTTACGAGGTAGGTTTAAATTACTTACAGTAAAAAATGCGCTATCTACTGATCAGTCTGTTTGTTTTTGCCAGCTTTGGCGCTGTGGCAAATACCGCGCACACCAAAGAAATTGAGGCAATGTTGCACAAACTGCGAAAAGATTATCAATCGCATAATGATTCGTTGCCCTACTTTCTTGCCGTGGCCGAAAAGATTATTCTGGAAACAAAAGATTATGCTGCACTTGTAGAAATTTACAGATTGCGCGGCAATTATCTTTTTCTGGCGGGTAATCACTCTAAAGCCATGGAAACCTATATACAGGGCATCAAAATCGGAGAGCAGCACAAAGTAAGCTACGAACTGGAAATTGTTTATTATGAAATAGCGGGTGTTTACTCCAAAAACGGAGACAAAAAAATGGCTTATGCTTATATCCATAAAGGTTTGGCATTGGGCAAACAATTAAACGACACGATGGGTCTGGCCGACGGGCATAACCGCATAGGGATAATGCTGGACCGGGATGGGAAACTGGACAGTTCAATGTATCATTACAACATCAGCTATGCGCTTAATAAATCGATTAATAATTACGGCGCGATGTCCTATAGCCTGGAGAATATTGCAACTGTATTGTCGCAACAAAACAAATTTGAGCAGGCAATAGTTTATCTGAAACTGGCCCTTGCCATAAGAAAAGAAATCGACGATAAATATGGAGTGGCCATTGCAACAATCAATATCAGTGAGTCCTACATGCAATCCAAACAGCTGGACTCTGCCATTTTTTATGGTCATAAAGCAGAGCTGGCAAGTACATCGATTGGTTTTCTGGACCTGATACAATATACCTATCAACACCTCTGCAATCTGTATAAGCTCAAAAATGATTTTAACCTTGCGCTGCATTATCACGAATTGTATACCACAATGAAGGATAGTGTTTACAATAAGGAGAAATCAAAACAAATAACGGAATTCACCACCAAATTTGAAACCGAACGGAAAGAGCAACAAATAAAAGTGCTTAACAAACAGAAAACCATTCAGAAGCTGGGACTGATTGCTTCCGTTTTAGCCCTGCTTATAATGATTGCAGTAGTCTATTTCATTTATAAAAACAGAAAAATTAAAGAAGAAAAATTAAAAACCGAAGCCCAGTTCCAATTGCAATTGCAGGAAGTGGAAGCCCGGAATGCGATGCAAAACGAACGACTTAGGATATCCAGGGAACTGCACGATAACATAGGTGCACATCTGACCTTTATTAATGCTACAGTAGATAATATTGAAAACGACAACAGCAAACTGCAGCAGGTAAAAGACCTGACTAATGAGACCATCCGTGAGTTAAGAAAAACGGTTTGGCTCATCAATAAATCATCGGTTAAGGTGGAAGAGTTCGTTGTGAAGCTGAGGGATTTCCTGAAAAACATACCGCAGTTAATTGTAACCTCCAGCATAGAAGATACCAACGCCTTAATGAAAGCAGAGTTGATAACAGAACTTTTCAGGACAACGCAGGAATCTGTCAATAATGCATTAAAATATTCAGGCGCCGGCAAAATCAACGTTGCAATTCATTCCAGCCAATCATCAATCCATATCACTATCTCAGATAATGGCTGTGGCTTTGACATTCATGAAAAAAGCGAACAAGGTTTCGGACTCGAAAATATGCGCCACAGAATGCAAAGTATTGGAGGAAACTACACCATCCATTCCGAAAAAAACAAAGGAACCACAGTGACCCTCGCGGCCCATTTTTCATAAATACGATGAATATCGTATGGCTTGCCGTTTTTATCTGCGTTATTTTTGTAGACTAATCTCGTTCTTATGCCCAAAATTCATATAGCTATAGCAGAAGACAATCAGATGGCTTTAAAGGCGATTGAAGAAAAGCTTGCTGCGTATCCTGACTTAGTTGTTAAGCTTAAGGCAATGAATGGGAAAATCCTGAACGATGAATTGGCGGAACATCAGATAGACCTGATATTAATGGACATTGACATGCCGCTGATGAATGGTATCGATGCCACTAAAGCAGTAAAAAGACAGTTCCCGCAAATAAAGGTTTTGGTACTCACCACATTCGATGATGACGAAAAAATATTTGAAGCAATAATGGCTGGCGCGAGCGGTTATTTATTGAAAGAAGAACCCAAAGACAATATTTATAAAGCCATTCTGGAAACGATGGATGGCGGTGCAGCGATGTCTCCTATTATTGCTATGAAAGCGTTGAACCTGATTCGCACGCCTATACAGGCACAATTCACGAAGCAGGATTTCGGCTTAAGTCCCCGTGAAATAGAATTGTTGGAACAATTAAAAAACGGACTGACTTACGAACAACTGGCCGCCAATATGTACATCAGCATTGGCACGGTGCGCAAGCATATTGAAAATGTCTACCGGAAACTGCAGGTAAACAACAAAGTAAATGCCGTGAAAGTCGCAACTGACAATCGCCTGATCTGAAAACCATCCTTTCTTTATAAATGTCTTTTAGTTAAGGTTTTCTTTCAGCATAAAACAGCCGGTTTTATTTTGGTAATCTTGCATTCAAATTAACCACCTCAATGCAAGAGCAATTTCAAACCCTAAGTAAAATAATAAGCGGCAGACGCACCATAAAACCAGCACAAATGAATGGTGCTGCCATTGAAGATTCCACGATTGAAAAGCTGATAGCGTTAGCAGATTGGGCTCCCACTCATGGACGCACCGAACCATGGAGGTTCTATATCTGGGGTGGAGAAAAAGTGGCTGCTTTTTGTAAAGATCATGCAGATATAAAGCGTGCCGCAAACCCTGAATTGACAGAAGAGGCTTATAATAATCTGATGCACATGGGCGACAAAAGCTCTCACGTTTTGATTGCTGTAATACGCCGTGGCGACTTACCAAAAATTCCTGCATTTGAAGAGACTGCCGCTACAGCCGCCGCTATTCAAAATTTATTGCTTGGCGCTGAAAGCCTTAGCATTGCCGCTTATTGGGGAACAGGAGGCAGCGTTTTACAACCTGAAATGAAATCTTACCTGAACCTTCGGGAAGAAGACCATGTGATTGGCGCTTTATATCTTGGTTACTCAGACGAACCTGCAAAAGAAGGGTTGCGAAAAACACCCCTGGCAGAAAAAATGATTTGGTTTTAGATCCGCTTTATTGCCTTTCTATAAAAATCTTTTCGGAGTAAGCCGCGCCGTTTTCTTCGATTTTAATATTGCCGCTCATTGAATATCCGTCCTGCGCAATAATTAATTGTAAATCGCAGGGGATCATGACATTGTTTAAAGATAAGGTCAGATGAACAGTGACATTACCCCCATTAATTGAACCTATGCCCTCTCCTGTCTGCTGGCCGGAGAGGGCATATACTTTCAGGGAAACCTGTTCTGCATTCTGGCTAAATATATAAGTTCCTTTTCCGTTAGGATCATACCAGTTTCCTGCAATATTTTTTGTTTCAGCGGATACTGGTTGAACCGGATTTCCGGGCTCAACTGCAGGAGGGCTTACCGGATTGACTACCACAGAATCATTTTTTGCCGGTGGCAAATTATTATCATTTTTACCGGAAGGAGTGAACTTCAGCAAAACCAGAAGAATTAAAACAACCAAACCAATCAGAATATATTTCGAATTGCTTTTGGGTGGATTGGGATGAATGTTTCCGGGACGGGGATTGGGTTTCGGGGTCTGTCCAAGTGCTTTCTGCAGATATTGAATCAGTTCTTCAGAATCATACTTCCACCGCTTATTGCTGATTTCATAGGATTGTCTGCGCAAGAGTGGTTTCAGTTCATCCGGCAAAATTGCATCATCAGGCATATTAGCACCATCCAATAAAACAGGTACAACTCTGATGTTGCGTTTAAGAGCGGTCGCAATTTCTGTTCTTACCCAATCATTCAATTCATTAATTCTGTAGGTTCCTTTTTCGCTGTTATAGCCCATCCAATCCGGGCCTATTATCGCCAACATAATATCAGAGGAGTCAAGATATTTAGAAATCACCTCTGTAAAATCCAGACCAGGCTCAATCTTATCAATATCCAGGAAAATCTGGTCTTCATCAAAGTGCTGTTTGAGTGCATCAACAAGCCTGCCGGTTGCAGCCTGTGTATCCTTTACCCTGTAGCTGATAAAGATTTTCTTTTTGATTAGCGGAGCCATTATTTATCGCTTTATAAATTCAAATATAAACATAATGACTTATAACAAAAACGGAAAGCAGTATTCCTCCCAATCACGGTTATGGATAATCAGAATTTTGTTGCAGAACTAAAGTAAAAGCTATTGTGTTATGTTTTAAAGCAACTTCAGATCTGCCAGGGCAATAGCCGTTACAGCTTCTACCACTACCGGCACCCTGAGGGCGACACATAAATCGTGTCGCCCTTTTATTGTAAATTCTTCTACAGATTGTGTTTGTTTATTCCATGTCTGCTGACTCCGGGGAGTGCTGCTTGTTGGCTTTACGGCCACATCAAAATACAATTCATTCCCGTTTGAAATGCCACCATTTATTCCACCTGAAAAATTAGATTTTGTAGTTCCTTCGGCATCAACAATTGCATCATTATGCTGACTTCCCGTCATTTTAACGGCAGCAAAACCAGCACCGAAAGAAATACCTTTTACTGCGGGAATAGAAAAAACCAAATGGCTTATAACCGACTCTGCTGAATCAAAAAATGGTTCGCCAAGGCCTGCAGGCAAACCCTTGACAGTGCATCGCACAATTCCGCCAATACTATCCTGATTTGCAATTGCAGTGACAATCGCTTCTTCAATATCCGTATTTCCCCCTGCTTCCGAAAGGTGGGCCGTAATCATTGCCGGAGAGACAATTTCTTTTGCAATAACACCAGCAGCAACTAAGGCCAATGTTAACCTTCCGGATGAATGTCCGCCTCCGCGATAATCATTGAATCCGTGAAACTTTTTGTCCAACACAAAATCTGCATGGCCGGGACGAGGTGTTTGTTTTATCGCTTCGTAATCTGTTGAACGTACATTTTCATTGGCAAATAAAATAGTAATTGGCGCTCCGGTAGAATATCCGTTGAAAACGCCTGAAACAATATTTGGTTTATCCGCTTCAAGACGTGGCGTTGTTCCTGATGCTCCGGCTTTTCGTCTGTTGATATCTTTCATAAAATCAGCCTCTTCAATTGCAATTCCCGCCGGACATCCATCAATGGAAATCCCTAAAAACGTACCATGCGATTCTCCAAAAATTGTCACCCTGAATTTTCTGCCAAAACTGTTCATAACTTATCAATTCAATAGTTTAGCTAAATTAGCAAGTGCTTATCTAGCGGATAAAAATGTATTCCAGCTGGCGTTCATTATCGTTTTCATCCGTTGCCGCCAGCAGTAATTTATTTTTGCCTTTAGGGCAATACTCATCAACTGTATAAAACCAGAAATTGCTATGTTGTTCTATACAAACCCATTGGCCATTTATTGTTCCTGTAAATTTCCTAACTGTTGTCAGGTTGTCTTTTACGATAAAACGAAGTTCCTTACGTTTACCCAAAATCATTCCGCTTTTTACCAATGGAGTGATTTGAGGGCCAGTAGTGTCAATTACTAACTGGTAGTTTCCAAAACTCCGTACCGATGCAGTATACCAGCCATTATTCAATTTTGCCACCCTCCCGGATTTTGTTTTACCATCACTATACCGGATGGCAATTTTATTATTTAAGGAAAAGGGAATGGCTAACTCAGGTTTTAGGCTGATATCAAAATATTTATGGACCGGTATTTCCGGGAGATGAACTTCGAATTCTGCAGACACGGAGCCTTCTGAAGATTTTCTTTCCAGGCGGTTGATGTCTCCACACACATCATCATAAAGCGACAGTGGTTCCAGGGTAAATTTCAGGTTAGGCAAACTGATCATTTGGGTAAGGCCCGCTTTCCACAACTGAAGGCAGGATGTTGGTGCGGGTTCTCCTTGTTGCAACAGATTTACCTTTAAAACAGATTCATTTCCGCTTACGTCGGTTAGTACGATCTTGATGCGATGCAAAGCATTTTCGCGCAATGAGAGCGAACCGTTTTCGTTTTTTAAATCATTATAAATTCTGCTCAGCTTATTGTTGGGCAACAAAAACAAGCTGTTGAACCAAAGGCCGGTTTCCTGTTTTGTTTTATAATCAGCACAGGCATTCAGGTAGCGGGTTTCGTCGTATCCGATATCATCCAGCAGCAGCCTTCCATGTAAGGTATCATCCAGGTACCATTCTGCCTTGTAAAATGATAAAGTGTTTTCCGACTGATTCATAAAATCATCTGTTGCCAGCCCGATATTAACCGTCAGGTAAGGACAAACAATCGTGTCCTTTAGTGGTATAAATTCATTGTTTTTTCCCGATAATTTAAATCGCAAAGCCTTTTGCTCATAAATGCTTTCCTCTGCATTATAAAGTGCAAGCTCGTTCATCTTTGGAGGAATTTTATCCAAAATCTCAAAACCAAAAAGTTGCGGATTCAGGGGATGTTCGGTTTTGTTATCCCTGATCTCGAAATGTAAATGTGGCGCTGTTGAACCTCCGGTGTTGCCACTCCATGCTATTTGCTGGCCTTTTTTGACTGGAAATTTTTCAGGAGAAAAGCTCAGGTCCAGCTCCCAGTTCTTTTTTTCATATTGCGATTGGTGAACCAGCTTTTGCAAGGCAGGGAAAAAATTGTTGAGGTGAGCATATAAGGTAGTGTAACCATTAGGATGGGTGATATAGACACCATGTCCAAATCCGCCGGGCTCCATTTTTACCCTGGAGATATAACCATCCGCCGCCGCAAAAACCGGCAGGTTTTCTTTCCCTTCCGTTTTTATATCAATACCACTATGAAAATGGCCCGGTCTGCATTCTCCAAAATTGCCGGCAAGCATAATCGGAATGTTGAGTGGGTTTCTGAAATATTGTTGCGGATAGGTATTGTTTTGTGCAAAAGCAGAAGATGTTATTAATAAGAGTAAAATCACTAATCGCATAACCCGAAGGTACAGTTTCTATAAAAATAAAGAGCGCATCCCAAAACGAAGATGCGCTCTATAAATAGTCCGGCAATTGTTTTATTTCACATTGGTAAAAGTAAAACTTGCCTTTCCTGAAAATCCGGTGTAGGCGGTATCCTTAGAGATTTGCAAGGTAGTAGCATTCAACACCACAATATCCGCTGTGAGTACACCAATAGCGAAACCTGCCATTATAGAGCTGCCATCCAAAGATATTTTTGTATCATTACCCGAGAGGTTCCACTTGCCATCAGTATACGATTGGGCAACAGTGTCATTGCACTTTGTTGCACCTTCGTCTACAGTAATACTCTTGTTTGAATTAAACGTATAAGTATTGTCTTTCTGACAATCTTTAAAGTTTGCCAGAATATCATAAAAACCACTAAAATTTGCTGCAGTCAGTTTCCATTTCCCGTTTTGCAATAATTCGGTTTTAGAAGGCTCCTTTTTTTTACAGGCGCTGAAACAAACACTACCTATTAATATTGCTAAAATGATTTTTTTCATGATTGATATTCTACCAAAGAGACTTTATAACTATTTAACCTTAGTGAAGTTGGCATAAATCGTACCTGAAATTGAGCCGATTCCCGGATAAACAATAGTTGTATCTTTTGAAATTTTAAAATTTGTTTTATCAATCAGGATAACTTTTGCTGTAGCGGTGCCGGAGATGGGCAATATCTTGGAATCCTTAATTGTAAACATCGTTGTATCACTATTTAAAGTCCAGCTTCCATCAGTCGTTATTTGTGCTGCAGAAGCATCACATTTTGTAGCGCCTTCATCTGAGGTGATTGAACCACTTTTATTAAAAAAGATAAAATTATCTTTTTCGCAATCTTTCATCTGACCATCATAATAATCAACAATAAGTGTGTCTCCTTTCGACATATGAACTGCAGTAATCTTCCACTTATCTGTGGTAAGTGCATCATATCTGGAGGTTGCCTTATTGGTATCCACCGGAGTTGGTGTTGGGGTAGGAGTAGGCGTGGAAGTATCTTTCTTTTTGCATGCTGTAATTGCAACTGTGGTTAATATGGCGACAAAGAGGATTTTTTTCATAACAATATTTTATATTTCAAAGATAAGAAAAAGTATATAGCATCCAAATATAGCTGTTATTTGAATCAATTTAAATTACCTTCGCAAAAATTTTTCAGTCAGATATGTCTTTAATTGTTGTGGGTACGATGGCTTACGATGCCATCGAAACGCCTTTTGGTAAAACAGACCGCATTGTTGGTGGTTCTGCAACTTATGTTGCCTGGTCAGCATCCAATTTCTACCAGCCTATACGTCAGGTTTCGATAGTCGGAAATGACTTTGAGCAAAAAGAAATGGACGAACTGGCAACCCGCGGCGTCACTTTTGAAGGTGTGGAAGTCGTAAAAGACGGTAAAAGCTTCTTCTGGAGCGGACGCTATCATACAGACATGAACACCCGCGACACTTTGGTAACGGACCTCAATGTATTGGCACAATTTAATCCTCAATTGCCGGAAAGCTATCAGGATTGTCAATACCTGATGCTGGGAAACCTGGCTCCTGCAGTACAAAAAAGTGTAATTCTTCAATTGAAAAACCGCCCGAAACTGATTGTGCTCGACACAATGAATTTCTGGATGGACATAGCCCTGGATGAACTTTCAGATGTTTTGAAACTGGTAGACGTTTTGGTTGTGAATGATGGCGAAGCACGCCAGCTGAGTGGTGAATATTCGTTGGTAAAAGCTGCCAAAGCTATCCGCGCTATGGGTCCTAAATACCTGATTATTAAGAAGGGGGAACACGGTGCTTTATTGTTTTACAATGAGCAGATCTTCTCTGCACCGGCACTTCCGCTGGAAGAAGTGTTTGACCCGACCGGTGCCGGCGATACTTTTGCAGGTGGATTTATCGGATACATTGCAAAACATGACAACATATCATTCGAAACCATGAAAAAAGCGGTTATTGCCGGTTCTGCAATGGCGTCTTTTTGCGTAGAGAAATTTGGTCCGGAAAGAATGAAAGAAATTCAAGCGGCAGACATTGAACACAGGCTTGAACAATTTCAGGAATTGGCTTGCTACTAAGGAAATCTTTATACAAGTATCATTTTTCTTTTAGTGCAAAAAATTATTAATTATTACTTTTGCTCAACTTTTTATTAAAATTATTAAACAAAAAATACCGTTATGAGTACAATTACTAAATCGACTATCGATTTTTCATTGGCCCACAAAGTTGCAGATATGAGTCTTGCTGCATGGGGACGTAAAGAAATCCGCCTTGCAGAAGCAGAAATGCCTGGTTTGATGGCTATCCGCGAAGAGTATGGTGCAAGCCAGCCATTGAAAGGTGCCCGCATTGCAGGTTGCCTTCATATGACAATCCAGACTGCTGTCTTGATTGAAACTTTGATTCATCTGGGTGCAGAAGTTAAATGGAGCTCATGCAACATTTTCTCTACACAGGATCAGGCTGCTGCTGCAATTGCTGCTGCCGGTATTGGTGTTTTTGCCTGGAAAGGACAATCTCAGCAGGAAGCTGACTGGTGTATTGAACAAACATTATTCTTCGGTAGCGAAGACCGTCCTTTGAATATGATTCTTGACGATGGTGGCGATTTGACCAACATGGTGTTCGATCAATATCCTGAGCTGGTTTCCGGTATCAGAGGTTTGAGTGAAGAAACAACTACCGGTGTTCACCGCTTGTACGAGCGTATGACAAACGGCACTTTGCCAATTCCTGCTATCAATGTAAACGACAGCGTTACCAAATCTAAATTCGATAACAAATACGGTTGCCAGGAAAGTCTGGTAGATGCGATCCGTCGTGCTACTGACGTAATGATGGCAGGTAAAATTGCGGTTGTAGGTGGTTATGGTGATGTGGGTAAAGGTTCTGCGATGAGTCTTCGTGGTGCCGGCGCACGTGTTATCGTTACCGAAATTGACCCGATTTGTGCCCTTCAGGCTGCAATGGACGGATTCAGTGTTATGCCGATGACTGAAGCGGTAAAACAAGCTGATATCATCGTTACAGCATCAGGTTGCCGTGATTTGATTACCGGTGAGCATTTCAAATTAATGAAAGACAAAGCTATCGTTTGTAACATTGGCCACTTCGATATCGAAATTGATATCGCATGGTTGAATGATAATTATGGCCATACAAAAGACACAATCAAACCTCAGGTTGATTTGTACAATATTGATGGTCACGATGTGATTATCCTTGCAGAAGGCCGTTTGGTAAATCTGGGTTGTGCTACAGGTCACCCAAGCTTCGTAATGAGTGCGAGCTTTACCAACCAGACTTTGGCTCAAATTGAACTTTGGACAAATGCAAGCAGCTACAAAAACGAAGTTTATGTATTGCCAAAATTCCTTGATGAGAAAGTTGCCCGTTTGCACCTTGCGAAAATCGGCGTGAAACTTGAAGTGTTGAGCGATGCACAATCTGAATACCTTGGCGTACCTAAAGAAGGTCCGTTCAAAAGTGATATGTACCGTTACTAGTTTCTATAATTTATATACTTTTGAAATCCCGCAAGCATTTGGTTTGCGGGATTTTTTTTAAACCCTTCATTCTTTATGAAAAAACGTATTGCTTTTCTGATCGGGTTCTTTTGCTTTTTTATCTCCAAAACAGAAGCGCAAACCAGCACCGTTTATTTCGACAAAAACTGGGATACCTGCCCAAAAAGAAAAGCTTATTACACAAGGGTTTTAGAGGCAAAAAGGGATAGCATCATCGAAACTGATTATTATCCCGATGGAAAAATACATAGCACAACCATATATCGTATTGATAGTCCCGAGATAAAGAATGGATACCACAAATACTATGCAGAAACCGGATTGCTGTTTAAAGAAGGGAATTATAAAAACGGAAAGGAAGATGGTCTATGGAAATGCTACAGGGCGAGCGGAGCACTTTGGTTTGAAGAAGAAATGAAGAATGGAGTGAACAACGGATATCTAAAAGCTTATTATCCCAATGGCGCCCTGAAAGTCAAAGAGCGGTATGAGAATGGTAATCTTTGGGAGGGAAAACGCTATGGACATGATGGCCGGGACACAACATTTTACAAATTTAAAGAAATGCCGGAGTTTGTTGGGGGCTCTCAAGCAATGTATGAATACCTAACAGAACACATAGTTTATCCGCCGCAGGCATTTAAAAAGAAATTTGAGGGCAAAGTAACGATTAAGTTCGCTGTTGATACTGATGGATCATTAATAGAAGTTCATGTGGCCCGGCCTGTTTATCGTGATCTGGATAAGGAAGCGTTAAGGGTGGTGTCGGCAATGCCAAAATGGAAGCCAGGAACTTTGGATGATAAGCCAATTAAAATCTATTTTCAGGTTCCCATAAAATTTGTGCTTCAATAAAAGCGTTTCACCAGACACGAAATAAGTTTCCCTAATTCGGAATGAAACCTGCGACCTTAAAGTAAAATCTTTAGGTTTGCCTTTTTATTATCGCAATTGACACATTCCCTGCAAAAAATCGTTGTTATTGGCCCGGAAAGTACCGGAAAAAGTACCATTTGTAGTGCTTTAGCCCATCATTTTAAAACGGTGTGGGTGGAAGAATATGCACGCGAATATCTTGAGCGCCAAAATAATGAATATGATTATGATGACCTGCTGGCGATTGCCAAAGGGCAGATTATGAAGGAAGAAGAAAAATCCTTACTTGCCAGAGAATTTCTTTTTTGCGACACCGATTTGAACGTGTTGATGGTGTGGTGTCATCATCGTTTCCACAAAGTGCATGCTTTCATCCTGGAAGAAATAGCTGCCCGGAAATATGATGCCTATGTCCTTTGCGATGTGGATATGCCCTGGAGCCCCGACCCGCAACGTGAATACCCGGAGTATGAAATGCGGCGCTATTTTTTCAACATTTATAAAGATATTGTAATGAATGCCGGCGTTCCCTTCATTATTGTTTCCGGCAATGAGAAAGAAAGACTGGAGCAGGCCTTAAACAGCGGCTTGCTTGGCGCACGCTAAACGCAGAATTAATAATAACTTCGCAGCCGCAATGAATTTAGAAATTTTATACCAGGATGATGATGTGGTGGTGGTGAACAAACCCGCCGGCATTCCTGTTATCCCTGATCGTTTTAATACCGAAGCTCCCAGTATCAACAAAATGCTGGAAGCTATGCTGGACCAAAAAATATGGGTGGTGCACCGTCTGGACCGCGACACAAGTGGCGTGCTGTGTTTTGCCAAAAATGAAGTGGCACACAAAAATTTATCGATGCAGTTCCAAGAGCACAGCGTAGGTAAATTTTATGCAGGACTGGTGCACGGTAGAGTGGCCGAAGAACAGGGAAGAATTGAAAGCCCTATTGCCGAACATCCGGTGGTGAAAGGGAAAATGGTGGTGAACAGAAAAGGTAAAGCGTCTATTACAGATTACAGAATAGTAGAACAATGGCCGCTGCATACCTTGCTTCAATTTCAAATCCACACCGGCCGCACCCATCAGATACGCGTACACATGCAATCTATCGGGCATCCTATTGTAGCCGACAACCTGTATGGCAATGGTGAACCGTTTTTGCTTTCGGGTATCAAAAAGAAATACAAACTGTCTACCAAAGACGAAGAAGAAAAACCATTGTTGAGCCGCCTGGCATTGCACGCCTACCGCCTGATCTTCACCAACATGAAAGGAGAAGATGTCAGCGTGGAAGCACCGCTGCCAAAGGACATCAGCGCCTGTGTGCAACAGTTGAACAAGCAAATGAAAAAATCACAACATTAAATTTTTAAGCCTGAAATAAATAAGACAATGCATAAATCAAGAATCAATATCGAAATCGCGCTGGACGATGATAAAATGCCTGAAACGATAGAATGGAATGCACCGGATGGTGGTGTGGAAGGATTGCAAAAAGCAAAGGCCGTGTTGTTTGGTGTATGGGATGGTGAAGAAAAATCTGCTTTGCGCATCGACCTCTGGACCAAAAAAATGATGGTGGATGAAATGAACGATTTCTATTTCCAGACTTTCTTCGGGATGGCAGACACCTTTACCCGTGCAACCAACAATGCCGAATTATCGAATGAAATAAAAGAGTTTGCCAAAAAATTCCACAAGCAGGTAGCCGATACCCTGAATAAAGAAGCCTAATTTTATTACCCATAAAAAAAGTGTAACAATGTCATTGGAAATAAAAGTAAACGAGCAAATCAAAGAAGCCATGAAAGCCAAAGACGAAGTGGCTTTGCGAACCTTGCGTGCGATAAAATCTGCCATCATTATCGAGAAAACCTCAGAAGGTTTTTCCGGTGAAATGACAGAGGCAACTGAATCAAAAATGTTGCAAAAACTGGCCAAGCAGCGCCGCGATTCTTTGACCATATTTGAACAGCAAAATCGCGAAGACCTTGCGGCTAAAGAACGTGAAGAACTTGCTGTGATTGAAAAATTTCTTCCTGCACAAATGAGTGCTGAAGAACTGAAAGCTGAAATCAGCGCTATCATTGCACAGGTAGGTGCTACCTCTGCAGCTGATATGGGTAAAGTGATGGGTGTTGCCAGCAAACAACTGGCCGGCAAAGCGGATGGCAAAGCTATCTCCGAAACCGTCAAAGCGGTTCTTTCGGGTAGCTAATAAATCAGTTTTATCAAATCTTACTTTATAGAAACCCACCCCTAACCTCCCGCTTAAACGGGACAGGCTCTCCAGGGAGGGGAATGCGCGTGTTGATTTATTATAATTAGTATTCAGAATGACAATAGACATTATTGCCCTCATTTTGCTGATTCTTCTTTTTGTGCGCGGGTACAAAAAAGGCATCATTGTGGCCTTGTGTTCTGTTATTGCTGTTCTGCTGGGGCTTACCTGCGCATTGGCTTTATCAGCCAAGCTGGCGGTGTATATGCAGGACAAAGGTTATGCCTCTTCGGCCTGGGCACCCATACTCAGTTATGTTATTTTGTTTATCGGTGTAGTATGGCTGGTGCGCTTGCTGGCCAAATTGATTGATGGTTTCACCAGTACCATTTTACTCGGATGGGTCAATAAATCAATCGGAGGCATTTTATATGCGGCACTGGGAATGGTTATCTACAGTTCATTGCTCTGGCTGGCCAACTATGCTCACCTGATTTCTCCGGAAACTATCGTTGCTTCTAAAACATACAAACATCTGGAACCGATTGCCCCCTGGACATTTGAACATATGGGCAAGGTTCTTCCTTTTGCAAAAGATTCCTTTACCGATATGCGGGAATTCTTTGACGGTGTTAATCAAAAACTGCCGGAGCATGTGGGTACTCATAGATAATTACGATTCTTTCACACACATCCTGCATCACTACCTGCTGCACACCGGCAACGAATGTATGGTACTGCGCAACGATGCGGTAACACTTGAAGAACTGATTGCAATAAACCCGGAAAGACTCATCATTTCGCCCGGACCGCAAACACCGCTCGAGGCAGGCATTTCACTCCAGGCCATCGACTATTTTTATACCAAAATTCCGATACTCGGCATCTGCCTTGGACATCAGGCTTTGGGCATGTTTTTTGGAGCACCCTTGCAGAAAAGCCCTGAACCCATGCATGGCAGAACGAGCATGGTGAGGCATTCCGAGCATCCCATTTTTGCTGATATTCCGGAGGAATTTGAGGTGATGCGCTATCATTCTTTGTGTATTGACATAGCCAATACGGATGACCTCATTACCCTGGCCTATTCGCTTGATGATACAATTTTGATGGCCTGTGCGCATAAAACATTGCCCTTAATCGGTCTTCAGTTTCACCCGGAAAGTATTGGCACACCAAACGGCCAGCAGATGATAGACAACTGGGCTGCAATGAATTTTTAATCTTTGATTTTTTTACGGCTCAGACAATTATCTTTGCCCTCCCTTCGAATAAAGAGATTGGTCTTGTAGTTCAATGGATAGAATAGAAGTTTCCTAAACTTTAGATCCCAGTTCGATCCTGGGCGAGACCACTTTAAATAAGACTGAATAATTCAGTTTATTTCCTAAACTTTAGATTCCAGTTCTCCGCCCGGCTGAACGCCGTTCGGACGGGGATCCTAGGCGAGACCACTTTAAAAAGAATTTGATACTGCGTCGTAAGTTTATTCTCACTAAATTAGAGACATGAAATCCTTGTTGATTGCGTTTTCAATTATTGCGACGGTAATTATCACTACTCTTCAGTACTATAAAAAACCGCCGGCTGACCAGGGGAATATCTCAAAATTTTCGATTGGGCTTTCTGGTATCGATTCATATATTACACCACATTCAACTTTAAACATCTTTTGTAAAGAGCCCATTGTTCAGCAAGTCTTAGAAGCTCGTTATGTTCTGTTTCCGGTAGAATTGGAATTTAACAGTACTCAGAATCAGGATACAACTTTACTGATCCTTTCTGCTAAAGACACCTCTTTTGACTTTACAGGACAAAAAATCTGGCACAATGAAGACACCAACTTTTCTTTTACATTAATTAAAAACTTTTCAATGCCATGAGAAAGGAAAGTATTGTAATCATAATGTTCCCGGTGCTTATATTGCTTGTTAGCCTTATTTATTTCCTGGGCTTAATCCTGGACTTTCCGGTAATGATTTCCTTACTTTTATCGGTTATTCTTTTTTCTATTTTAGTTTTCAAATTTGGCACTGTATCAGATGATGCCACTCTTCCGGGAAATAATTTTTTGACTCTTACTGTCAAAGGGGTTTTTTTAGTTGTTTCTCTGGTACTTCTGGCAAAGGGTGTTTTAGATAACGCAATTGCTTATGGACATTGGGATGCTTATTGGTTCTGGAATTACAGAGCAAAGTTTTATACGGATTCGAAATTGTGGGACTTCCATGCTATGCCAACTCATGGGAAAGACTTATTCCAGGATCGTGTTGCCCATTCTGATTATCCACCCGGATTGTCTTCTGCTGTTGCTTTTTTTTGGAAAATTAGCCATTCCAACAATATGGTTTTTCCATTTATGATTAATGCTGTTTTCTCCTTTTGTATTCCTTTATTAATTTTTTCAGAATTAAGCCGAAGGCATCTTCTGGTATCAATTATTATATTGTTTGTCTTCTTTCTTTGCAACGATTCTTACTTTTCTTTTACCTCCCTTCTGATTGCCGACATCTGGATATCCTTTTTTCTTTTAGCTGCTTTTGTATGCTATAATAACTACAGGGACTCCCATCACAACAAGGATCTGTTTCTTACCGGCTTATTATTAGGGGGACTGATTTGGTCGAAGAATGAAGGGCTGTTGCTAACGTTTCTGTTTTTAGCTTTTTATGCTAAAGATTTTTTCAGGAAGCCCCAATTTAAACATTTGATATCAGGGCTTTGCATTCCAGTAGCGCTCCTTGTTTTATTTAAAGTATGTTATGCCCCATCAGGGGATTTGTTTATTACAGATAAACATAAAATGCTGGAGAATCTTACTAATATAAACCGTTACAAAATCATCTGGACTTATTTTATTCAGGAAATAAACCTGCATCATACTTACTGTAAATGGTTTTTTATTTTGTATTGTATCTGCCTGATATTTTCAAAAAATTGGCTACATAAACAAATCTTATTTATTGCGGTGGCTATTGCTGTGTATTTCATGATTTACACTATTACACCACATGATATAGATTGGCATGTTTCTACTTCAATTGATCGTATTATCTGGCAATTCGTTCCTATTTTTATTTATACTATTACTTTTTCTTTACTGAATACAAACAAAAAAGCCACCAAACATAAGTTTGATGGCTTTCAGAAAAGAAAAAAAATAAACTAGTGGCTGATTATCAATTTCCGGATTTGCTTGTTGGGCAATCCGTCGCTATTGACGACTTCTGCTGTATAGACACCACTCGCTAAACCATCAATATGGACAACTTCAGACCTTCGGCTATAGACGTGGGTTTGGTAAATGATTGCACCCAAGGCGTTAAAGATTTTAATATCATAATTCCCAACCGCAGCAAAAGCAAAGGTAAAATGCCCGTTGCTCGGATTCGGATAAATATTGAAAGAAGCGTCTGCTACTGTATTGGTTTTACTGGTATCTAAGACGGTTTTTTTCATCGTTCCACTGACTGCTGAACTATCGCAACCAGGAAAAGAAACTTTTGGAATTAGGCTGTCTATATAATCAATTTGCTTCACATCCCCGGATGCATATATCTGTGCAACTAATGAATCAAAATACTCCTTTTCTTCTTCACAAGATAATTCAACAGATGAGTCTGGTTCAAAATGAAAAGAGGTATCTCCGGAATAAGGAATTCCGTCAGGAGGAAAATCCGGATAAAATGTTGTATCATCACCTTGTTGCTGGGGTAACACACTGGGAAACCAGGCACTTTTCGGACCTGTAATCTCAGCATAATGATAGCTTCCTCCTGGTGTTCCAATATCATTTCCATGCTCATCTTTTCCCTGATAGCTTCCACAATTAATCTCATAATCCTTTACATAGGCAAGAAATGCTGCTCCAGGCTTTGTTTCGAAACCTGGTAATAAATCAATAACCTTTGCACCTCTTAACGTAAGATTCCCACCAGTGTTTACTTTGTTTATCGCTGATAAGTATTCCAGGAAATTAAGTTTCAGCTTGTTTGTATTATTTCCTATTGTCATACCCGAAAACAATGGTGATGTAGCTGGGTAGCTTTCACTAAAATTTTCCTTGTAAAAAGAATTAAAGTAATACTCAATGTATTTTGAAGGATACTCAATTTGAAGATTAAACAAATTGAATAAGGTCATGTAGTCAAGTCCATTATAATCACGGTAAGTGTCTTTGGCTTTATATGTTATCGGGAAGGTTAGTGGATAATTCCACTCTGAACGGCTATACCATTCATGCAATAAATTATTCCCTGACCATTGCCAGGCAAATATTGAATTATGTTCATAGGAGCCGGAAAATGTTTTTTCATTTGCAAAATCTCCTTTGTAATTATGAATACCACAACCCGGAGCAGCATCCAGTGTTGTAATCGTTTCAGCATAATTAAATGCATCCCCTTTATTATGCATTATTCTATACAAATAGGGTAAATGTGGACAAGATCGAGAATGAACATCTCCTATAGCTTTCATTCGGTTCCAGGTATTGTTATAGCCCACCCAAGTGGTAATACAAACAGGGCAAATACCTACAGTTATTTTCTTTTCTATATGCCATGAATTGGTTAATGCAGCATAAGTACCTTGAAAATTTCCATCCCTATCACTAATCGCAAATTGACTTGCGCCCCACACAGTCTTATATGGCTCTCCATAACTATGCCCCACTCCCCATTGCTCACTGATCTTAGATGCACCACAACTTAAAGCAAAATGCTCTCCTCCTCCAGCATTGCAAGGATGCGGGGCACCGTGTTCTATTCCAAACACACACTCGTTTGTTACAGGATTTATAATTCGCCAATCCGTATAAGGAAATGTAGAACCATGTGGTGACGAAGCAATATGCTCAATTATCCGGTGAATATTTTGCTTGCTCATGTCTCCCAAAGTCATCCTAGTCCCTGGATGTATATATGGCACACCATTTAACAGCTTAGAGGTTAGCGAAAGCCCCATTAATACACCTATTGCCTGATCGGTAGATTCCTCGGTCGGCATTCTTCTTTCCAAGTAGGGCCAAAGAACTGGGGAGGTTCTTCCTGCATAATTAATTTCAGTTGCAGCACAATCAGACTCCGGATTTGTTATTGGAAAAAGGTTTTTTATTCCTGGACGATTAAAATGAGATTTAGGATTCATGATCCCCCACTTATTAATTTCACTAAAAGTTGAAACTGGTACATCGTCCCGAACAAAAAAACCATTTATCTGATCTCTCCATTCCTCAGGTACAGAATTGTAGTTGCAGGGATAGGTACCATCTATATCGTAGCATCTTGCCTCGGCATTGCGGTCAAGACGCTCAAAAGCATTAAGGGCATAAAAAAGTTCCATCTCGGTCCTGTTAGTTGAAAGCCCATTATTCTTTAACATTCGATGCTCTGTTGATAACATACTAATATAGTTTCCTAAATCTATTGTCGCATCCCCCCATTGCAATTGATTTATTGGCATCTTTCCTAAATAAATGGATCCATCATAAACATCACTTAAACCTGCGGCATCTCTTCTTTGTGCTGGTATACTTTCCCCACAATTTGGTCCAATTTTCGTAAAGTCATTCACTAGTCGATAACGGTACCACCAGTATTTTTGTAAGTTATTATAATAACTACCGGGAACACCTCCCAGTCCCTGAGCAGAAACAATTGGGTTTATCCAACATAAACAGGTAAGTATTAAAAATATTCTTTTCATAATTATTTATTTTTTGATGTTCAGGTGATGCAACTCCAATACTTTCGTCATATTCCCACCGGATGTAAAACAAACGAAACGCATTTTTACCAATCCAAATTCGTCGCTCCAGTAACCCGTGCTGGCAGCATCGGAACCAATCGTCTTATCGTATTGAGAAAAAACACAAACATTATCAAATTTTGAACCCGCCAAAAACAGTGGATCTTTCAGTCGGGCGTAAACTATTGTATCATTAGAGGGATAATTAACTGGAGCCAAATAGGAAAAGGGATAGGAAAATACAAGATACAGTGGTTGACTGCTATACTTTGTCAAGCCACATGACAAATGATTTTTATCCGATAATTTGGTTGTAACACTTAAATCTAAACTGAGATTATAAGATGTATCCTTACCAATATGTCTTGAATCATAATACAAGTGCATTTTTTCATATTTAAATCCTGTATTTGTGGTATAGCCTTCATCAATTTTTAATTCATTTGCCACCAAATAAATGCTGTCGAATTCTCCGGAAACGGAGTCTTTAAATATCCAGTAACTCCCCGGTTTATTATTCAGGGCAGCCTTTAAATTCGCATCCAGGTATTTTGTTTCATATTCTGGCTCTTTATTGCAGGAAGCAAAAGCAAAGAGCGCAATTAATACTGTGAGAATATTTTTCATTGCTCAGATTTTTTAGTTTTGGCCACTTGCTTTTTCAGTGTGTCAATTTCTTTCTGCTGCTGTATTACATACAAAGTCAATTCTTCCACTTTTTGCAATAGCTTGGCCTGCATTTGTCCGAGGTCTACACCATCTTTTACCACCTCTTCCGCACTCGGCACTTCGGGTAAGTGATTTTCTTCTTCAATGAATGCTTCCAGTTGTTTCAAAGGCATCAGTTTATAATCATCCGCAAATACATAATCTGCCCATTCGGGAGTGCCGGGTATTGCGACACGTACTTTTTCGGTAAGAATTCCATTTTGTACCAAAAGTCCGTAAGCATTGGGGGTTGATGGTAAGGGTACATCTCCGATTATTGCAACTGCTTTGCCTGAAATGTCTTTAACATCGAAAAGATTTCTATATGCAGAAAAGGATGTATAACTTCGTACAGAAATTCCTCTTTCAACCGAAAGCCCGTGAGTAGAAGATGTAGGTAATTCGTGTGTGAAGCCGATGGCGGCGACTCCCATATTATCAATATCCAATAAACTCAATTGATTCACCCAATCATTAATTACCGGATTCCAATTAATAAAATGATGAGAAACAGTTGTTCCTACACTTCCACCAGAAACAGGAATTATACTTGATCGTGCCTGATAATTAATTCTTCCCGGTAACCATAAGTTTTCTTTCGCCAGCATCTGAATCATTGGGCCATTAGCTTCGCCAGTTGCAATGTTGGGATTTGTACCAATATGCAAAGCAGCAACATCGGTCTTCGCTGTTATGTACCGCCAATTTGAGCTACCATAATCAGAGGGATAAGCACTATTGGTTAAGGAAAGGTTTCCGTTTTGAATTGTCAGCTTTTCAGTAGGTGTTGTGGTGCCGATACCTACTTTAGCAGCCGTAGTGTTCAAATTTCCTCCTGCTGCCACCCAGGACTGAGCATTTGAGCTTGAGGTCATCAAAATGCCTGCACTTGCCAGGCTTATCTTCAGGATTTTTTTAACTTGATTCATATCTATTGTTTTTAGTTTTGTAATATTAATAAGCAAAAATTTATAAAAAGAATATGTTTAAATTGCAACAGAAATTATTTTTATGTGTTTGAAAGTAGTACAGAAATGATCACCATTAAAGTCTTTAAAACAAACCTATAACAATACTCTATAAATTCTCATCTTATTTCACGAACGGTATCATTTTATTCACGAACGGTAATTTATTTGAATACTGATACCTAAAAACTTGTTTTTGCCTATCATTGTATCTTCGTCTTATTCTTCCAACCCCCCCAACCAAATTATGAGTACCCGCACTTACCCCACCGGCTACCGCGTGCCGCGCTACAATGTTTTGCTCATCAGCTGTATGGACCTGCGCCTGCTGGACAATATTGTTCATTTTATGGAACACGACAATCTTACCAACCGCTACGACCAGTTTATTATGGCAGGAGCGTCAATTGGCGCCTTGTTTGAAGCTGCTACCGAACAGGATGAACTGAAAAAAATGGAAGAGTATTATGGCTGGAAATCAGGATTACTCAATCACCTGGATCTTGCTATTATGCTGCACGATGTAAAAGACATCTACATCCTGGAACACCGCCATTGCGGAGCTTATAAAGCTTTCCTGAAGGATGGCAAAGGCAATTATGAAGAGCACGGTTATGCCCTCGAGTTTGAGCATCATCAGAAGTATGCGTTGATGCTTACCAAAATGCTGGGAGAATATATCCTGCAGCGCAAAAACGAACTGAGCGCCAAGAATGATACCCTTGCACCAAAATATCAGGATGAAATCCGCATTCATTCTTTCCTGATGGATCTGCGTGGCGATGTTGAATTATTGCACACCACAGCACCTGTAGTAGGACTGGAAGAATAATTTGATTATTTCTTTTTGCGCAGCAGCCAAAGACTCCAGATATCGCTACGGGATTGCCAGTCGTTGAAATTATTGTGCAGCAAAAACTGTGGCAAATGAACATACAGCAGTTGCTCCGTGTAGCGCGGGTCGTGGTAAGGTAAAGAAGTGTGATAGCTCATTACCAAAACTGAATCTGCATTTTGAGTATTTATCAGCGCAGGATAAGCCTCATTATCAGTCGTGTCTTCGGTAAGATATTTGGGTCGATACAAAGTAATCTGGTTGTATCCTTCATCAAATATTCCCCGGCCAATGGTGATTAAATGAACAGGTTTGTCCTGCGCATAATTGTATAAGTATTTATAATAACTGTGTGTATTACTGGCCGGCCAAAAGCAACGATAGGCCATTAATACCAGATTAAACACGACCAAAACACGAAATGCCGGTATCAGCCATTTTCTGTTTTTAATACTATTCCAAACTTCCTGCAAGCCCGAAAAAGATAAGGCCAGAAATGGCAGAATCATTGGAAAGATGAAGCGAAACTCTTTGTGCGGCACAATCATATGCCCCAAGATGAAAGGGATGAAAACAAACATCATGAGTTGCATTGGCTTCTTCACCAATGCAATAAAAAATAACACCAACAATATCCAGCTAATGGGCGGAATACCCTGTGTGGCAAACAGAACTATATAATCATACCAGGGAGTAGTACCGTATGTTGATGCTGCATCCTTTACAATATTCGCTTCGAAATAATTAAACGGCGTGAGTACCCAGGCATTATAAAACCAATGATCGAGCAAGAGATTGACACCAACTGCCACCAAAGCGCCCAGCAATAAAAACACATATGCCTTCCAGAGCGGGCGGGCATAAAGCAGCAACCAAAGCAGGATGCCAATTATTGAAAACGCAATTTGAAACCTGAAATAAAATGCACTCGCTAACAGCAAACCCGATAAAAACCATTGGGCATTTGTAGCCATTATTTTTCCTCTTTTAAAAATACCCGGTACCACCAGCAATCCCGCCATTAAGGTAAACCCGGCAAAGTTCTCGGAACTGAAGCGAACACTGAGGTAAGACATAAACCAAAGACACGAAACCGACATTATCCACCATTTTCTGACTGTTTCATCTATCATTGTTGCCGCAAAACGAAGAGCGATCTTACAGGAAACAAACCAGGCCAACACACCAGCTAAAAGTCTTAATACAAAAACATGAAAAAAAGGGCTGTGAATACCGATTGCATGAAAAACCTGAAAAACAGTATTTGCAATCGTTGGTTGCAGGGAGGGTCTTATCTTTTCGGTGTACTCCCAGGGAATTGTATTTTGAGGGGCAAGGCCTAAACGGAAATTCGAAAACTCCAATATCATAAAGTGTTCGTCCATCTGCTGATATCCCATAGAAAACCAGCTTGAAATGACAATACACAACAATCCGAACAGAAAGAACTTTTTATAAGGACTATGCAGAATTTCTTTCATGAACCGGTTTGGATTGAATTACAAATTGGGCACAAAATAAACCATCTTACCGCATAAAAAAAACGCCCGCTAATGCGGGCGTTTTTCAAAGTTAATTCAGCAAAATTATTTTGTTGGAGCAGGGGTTTCAGTTGAAGTCGTTTTTTCAGAAGACTTAGAACCTTTCTTGCAGCATCCTTTTCCTTTTGCACAAGCTTCTTTTTTCTCTTTAGAGCATCCTTCTTTTTTTCCTTTGCAGCATTTGCCATCATAAGCAAAAGAAGAACCTGCTACTGCCAGTGCAGCGAGAAATAATGTTACTTTTTTCATTGTATCGTAATTTTTAGTGTTGAATGAATAATCAAACTTAAGGCATTTTGGCCAAAATAGTAATGCCTCCCAGTACAATTTCTCCAATTTTCACATCAATTTGTGTACCTACAGGGAAATAAATATCCACCCGGGAACCAAAACGTATGAAGCCAAATTCCTGATTTTGTGCAATTGGCTGACCTTCTTTTACATAATAACAAATGCGGCGTGCCAAAGCTCCGGCAATCTGTCGCATCAGCAAAGTCGTTTTTTCATTACCAACCACAACTGTTGTGCGTTCATTTTCGGTAGAAGATTTCGGATGCCATGCCACGAGGTATTTGCCGGGATGATATTTCATGTATTTCACGATTCCTTTAATAGGACTGCGGTTGACATGCACATTCAGCGGGCTCATAAAGATAGAAACCTGAAGACGGTTATCTTTAAAATATTCAGGCTCAAATGTTTCTTCGATAACAACCACTTTTCCGTCTGCCGGAGCAACAATCAGATTATCTCCTTGCGAAAACTGACGGTTTGGGATTCGAAAAAACCAAACAATCCACAGCCACAACAAAAAGAATACAAGCTGAATAGGCCAATACAGCCACCAGATGGCTGAAAAGAAAAACTGATTGAGCCAGGCTACGCCGATAAAAACGACGGTAGCAATAATAATGTATTTATACCCTTCCCGATGTATGGTCATACTATAAAATGCGGTTTAAAGATGCGAAGGTAATTTAAAAAATATGGATGCTCAGCGGCTCCATAAAAAGATAGGCATAACAATAAGCGAAAGGCGCCGCTACAAGCAAAGAATCAAAGCGGTCCAGGGCTCCGCCGTGACCGGGCATAAAGCTTCCGGAATCTTTTACACCGGCTACCCGTTTCAATTTGCTTTCGAACAAATCACCCAGCGTTCCGGCAAAGGCAGCACATAAAGCCAAAACCACCCAGTCCTGAACAGTATAGTATTTACTGTAAATTCCAAAAACCACTGCACAGGCTACCGTCAATACTGCACCACCAATTGTTCCTTCCCAGGTTTTCTTGGGTGAAATTGATGAAAATGGTGTTTTGCCAATAAAAGAACCAACGATATAAGCCATTGTATCATTTACCCATATCAGGACAATCAAACCTAATGGAAGCAAAAGGCTTTTTTCGCGCAGTAACATTAATAAGACAATCGGCAGGCATATGTATAACAAAGCCCCAAGGGATTCAAAAGCCCTGCTGATCCCGGCTTTTGCAGATAAAGATTGTTGCAGGATAATGATAGCCGGAATAAAAAGCAAGGCAGGCAACCAGTTTTTTTCTACTTCAAAAACGGGCGATGCCATTAATAAAAACAAAGCGGCAGACACTTGAACGATTGCCTGAATACTAATTGAATAATTACTATCCGTATTAATGTTTTTCATTAAAGAAAAATATTCCTTGATGCTCAAAAACTGAATGAGCAAAAACAAAGCAAAGAACAAAAGTGAATGGCCCAGAAGGCCGGTCAGCATAATGATAACAAATATAAGCGCAGTGCCTGCCCGCGTAAAAAAGGTATTCCAGTTCATTGATGAAAATTAAGAAGTTTGTCTTTCGCCTTTAAAATCGTCTGACCAATCCGGCGGCAAAGGTGTGGCATTTTTGCGAAGCAAAGAAAATGCAGCAACAAATAGCCCAAGCGAAATAACTAAAACATACCAGGGGAAGTTTTCTGCAGTACCCACTTCTTCCGCAACAGATTTAGTATTAATCAGGAATATGCCCAATGCGGCAAGGGCATTATTCATAAAATGAGCTAAAATGGACAACCAGATAGAGCCGCTCAAATAATAAATATAGCCCAGCAAAACCCCCATCAACATGATCGGCAAAAAATTATACACTGAACCATGTGCAATACCAAAAATGGCAGCAGCTATAAGAATGGCAAAATGGATATTCTGAGAATTGCTGTAAGAAATACGCATGATGACACCACGGAATAAAAGTTCTTCTCCAATAGCTGGAATCAAAGCGAACACCAGCATATGAATGGCAAAATCCATTGGAGTAGTGCCACGCATCAAGGTTTTCATCACCATTTCATTGTGTTCGAAACTGGCTTTTGCTTTTGCCCCAAAATCAATGTGCTGAAGCCATGAGCCCAATTGATTGACAATCGGCATAAATGACACCAGCAACAGGACAACAATCGCAACATTTATAGATTTCGCAGGTTTTCGTAAGCCCAGATAATTGATCGGTTCCGGATGAGTAAGGTAGGCAAACAGCAAAGCACTCAGCAAAAAAGTGAACAGGCTAACTATACCCTGAACATATTGCGTGCCGGCAATCACCTTCGGAAGACTATCTGCACTTACTTCAGCTAAGTCCTTAAGTGAAACATCAAAAATCGGAGTTACGCTTACACCAGCTATCACGCTGGAAAATGAAACCAATGTAAAAATCATCAGCATCAGCAAGATGATTTGCAAAAACTTAGGGTAATGCCGCCAATAACGCATAAGTGAGGCTGATTAAAAATGAGGCACAAAGGTAATAGAGAATTGCACGTGGTTTTTTTGAATAACTTGCAAAAAATATAAAGTATGGTTTCGGGGCTTTCGCAAAGGATAGTGAACACACTTACAGAAAAGAAGTTATGCTTATTTGCTGCATTGTGGAGCCTTGTCCTTCTGCTGAATCTGCCCGCATATCAGGCTGGTTTTAATGGCGATTTCGAAGGCTTGCTGGATATGTTTTACCGCTACACCTTTTCTGAATTCATCAACAGTAAAGGTTTTGAGGTGAAAAGCCTTTACCAGGTGACCCACTTTCAGCTCTATTGCTTTATCAGCCTGTTTGGCTTGCACCCTTTGCCCTGGTATCTTTTACTGACCGGACTTCACGCACTGAATGCCACCCTGATTTTCAGGTTTTGCAAACGACTATTTTCAGATTTTGAAATAACAAACGGGCCGGTCATCGCTTTTTTCGGTGCCCTTATTTTTACCATTAATCCGATCATTACTGAAATTACCATCTGGAAAGGCGGATATCATTATTTGCCGGGATTGATGATGCAAGTCCTTTTGTTACTCTGGACACAAACTTATTTGAAAACCGGGAACAAAAAGCTGCTGTGGTTTTCTGCCATTCTTTTCTTTATCAGCACCTTTACTCTCGAAATTTTCTACCTCAGCCCCTGGTTTTGCCTGTTACTGATGCTGGCGTACCGCTGGAAAGAACTGATTACAAAAGCAAGATTCGGGGATGCTTTAAAACTGGTTTTTCTTCCCCAGATTTCGATTTTTGTGCTCAACCTGCTTATCTATAGAATGCGGTACGGGGCCTGGGTAGCGCACTATGGCAGTAATGGTGGATTTAAATTTTCACTGGACAGCATGCTGGACAAAATGTTGCGTTATCTGTCTACCATACTTGGTTTTACAGCATTTGGACCCCACGAAAACTCGAATGCGATTTATGCATTCCTGAACAAGCCTGCTGTTTATTACACTGCTTTTACAATCGTTATTGGTCTCAGTATTTTGATTTTTGTTCGCTTCAAAAAGTTTTCCGCCAATGCTCAGGCAGCAGCTTTTTTGTTTGGCATGATGATGTTTTGTGTTGCAATTATTTCACCGATGTATTTCGACGAAACGATGCAACTGTATAATAGCCGCCGATGTTATGAGCTCAGCTTTCCGGTAATGATGCTGATGAGCCTGGGAATATTTTCCATTTTCAAACACAGTATTTTCAGCAAAATAATCTTCGGGGTTTATATCGTTTTGTACACCAGCTTTACGGTACAAAAAGCATTTGAGTGGCGAAATGCAGATTATATGCAGCGCAGTATGGTGCGGAATTACAAATGGCAACATGCCAAAAATGTTTTGATTCTGAATATGCCTTGCTATTATCACGACATCCGTATCATTCCTACCGGCAGGTGGGACGAGTTTCAGGAGAATTTAAAACTGTTTGGATACGACACCTCGAAAAATAAAATCCATTACGTTTCTGCCTATAATATGAACTCCTTGTATGATGGAGCCCATGTAACCATAGTAGACAGTACAACGCTGAAAGTAACCTTAAATCAATGGGGCTCCTGGTGGATGTATGATCTGAACGGTGCGCTGGATTTTGAAAACGAACTTTATATATTAGAGATGAAAGATGTGGGTCATGAATATATACTTCATCTAAAAAAACCAATGCAGGAATTCACGATTTTATTTCAACGGGAAAATGCCTGGAAACAACTGAATACTTCAGCCAAACCTGGTTCGGTTCAGTGGTAAGTTAATTTCCGGCCATAAAAAAAGACAACTCAATGAGTTGTCTTTTTTGTTCATTATAAGATTGATTATTTTTTCTTTTTCGGTGTAAAAATCGCAATCATCCTGCGACCTTCCATTTTGGGCATACTTTCCAAAGAACCAACATCAGCGAGACGTTCCGCAAATTTCAGCAAGAGTAATTCCCCTCTTTCCTGGAACATAATTGCACGACCTTTAAACTGAACATAGCACTTCACTTTATCACCTTCCTGCAAAAACTTTTCTGCGTGTTTTGATTTAAAATCAAAATCGTGATCATCCGTATTCGGTGTAAAACGAATTTCTTTGATTTCAGATTGTTTAGAATTGGCCTTTTGCTCTTTATCCTTTCTTTTCTTTTCGTAAAGAAATTTCTTGTAGTCGATGATACGGCAAACAGGCGGTACTGCGTTTGGAGAAATTTCTACCAGGTCAACACCTTGCTCTTCAGCCATACTCAAAGCTTCATTCAGCGAACAAACGATCGGCTCTGCACCATCACGTATCAAACGCACCTCAAGTGCTGTTATTTCGTCGTTTAAGCGGTGTTCGTTCTGAACAACTCGTGGCTTATAGGGTACTCTGGGTTTTGGTCTTTTTTGCATTAAGTCTTTTTAATAAAAAAATTTGAAGTCAAAAATAATGTATTTTAATATCGAAATACAGATTGTATTTTGTTATTTTTTTGTTCCTGCTATCTGAGTTTTGACAAGCTCGTGTACAAATGCAATAAATTCAGCATTATCCATCACACCTTTATCGCCTTCTCCGTGTTTGCGCACTGCTACTTTTCCACCGTTCATCTCCTGTTCGCCCACCACCAGCATGTAAGGCACTTTCATCAATTCCGTATCACGGATTTTTTTGCCTATTTTCTCATTACGGTCATCCACAGAAGCCCTGATATCATTAGCTTTCAGCAAGGCTACCACCTCTTCGGCGTAAGGTATAAATTTATCGCTGATCGGCAATACTTTTACCTGCTCAGGAGCCAGCCAAATCGGGAAATTACCTGCGCAATGCTCAATCAAAACTGCCACAAAACGCTCCATAGAACCAAATGGTGCACGGTGAATCATTACCGGGCGTTTACGGGAATTATCTGAATCAATATATTCCAGCTCAAAACGCTCAGGAAGGTTATAATCTACCTGAATTGTACCCAATTGCCAGCTTCTGCCTAAGGCATCCTTCACCATAAAGTCCAGTTTCGGGCCATAAAACGCTGCTTCGCCGTACTCAATTGTTGTGTTCAACCCTTTTTCAGCAGCTGCCTGAATGATGGAATTTTCTGCAATCGCCCAGTTTTCTTCAGAGCCGATATATTTGTCTCTGTTCTCTTTGTCTCTTAACGAAATCTGCGCGGTAAAATTTTCGAAATCCAATGAGGTAAAAACATACATCACAAGGTCGATTACTTTTTTAAACTCTTCCAACACCTGCTCCGGACGGCAGAACAAATGCGCATCGTCTTGAGTAAATCCACGCACACGGGTCAGGCCATGCAATTCGCCGCTTTGCTCATAACGGTAAACTGTACCGAACTCTGCAAGGCGCAAAGGCAAGTCTTTATAGCTTCTTGGTGATGATTTGTAAATTTCGCAATGATGCGGGCAATTCATCGGTTTCAGGAAAAATTCTTCTCCTTCGTGCGGTGTTTTTATCGATTGAAAACTATCTGCACCATATTTTTCATAATGGCCTGATGTTTTGTACAGATTGATATTACCGATATGTGGTGTAATGACTGGCAGATAGCCGCTTTCCACCTGTGCTTTCTGAAGGAAATCCTGCAAACGCTGACGAAGCATTGCACCTTTTGGCAGCCACATTGGCAATCCTGCGCCTACTTTTTCTGAGAAGGTGAATAGTTCCAGTTCTTTACCCAGTTTGCGGTGATCACGCTTTTTAGCTTCTTCCAGCAAAGCAAGGTATTCATCCAGTTCTTTTTGTGAAGGATAAGTAACCCCATAAACACGGGTCAGCATTTTGTTTTTTTCATTACCGCGCCAGTATGCTCCTGCAATGTTGGTCAGTTTTACAGCTTTGATAAAACCTGTATTCGGAATATGCGGACCCCGGCACAAATCGGTAAATGCGCCCTGAGAGTAGAAAGTAATTTTTCCATCTTCAAGGTCCTGCAGCAATTCTATTTTGTAAGGATCTGCTTTGTCGGTGAAGTAAGCGATTGCCTCTTCCTTACCAACTTCGCGGCGGACAAATTCATTTTTTTGTCCGGCCAGTTCCTTCATTTTCTTTTCAATTTTTACCAGATCTTCCTCGCTGATTGCTTCTCCGCCTAAGTCCAGGTCATAGTAAAAACCATTATCAATAGCCGGACCAATACCAAATTTTGTGCCGGGGAAAATAGCCTCAATTGCTTCTGCCAGCAAATGCGCTGAGGAGTGCCAAAAAGTGGATTTGCCGGATTTGTCGTCCCAGGTAAGGAATTTTACGGCTGCATTTTTATGAATAGCACGGGTAACGTCATAAACTTCGCCATCCACATCGGCAGCCAATACTTTACGGGCAAGCCCTTCGCTAATAGATTTTGCAATATCAAGAGATGAAATACCTGCTTCGTATTCGCGAACGGCACCATCGGGGAAAGTAATTTGAATCATTGTCTTGTATTAAAAAAAGATGTGCAAATGTAGGTTAGTAAATAGAAAAAGATGACTTTGGCGCATAAAAAAACCGTCAGCTTGCACCGACGGTTCTTCAGGAATTAAAGAATTTCGGAGCTTACTTATCAAAAGTTTGCGTGAAGTAAAAAGTTTTTTCAACAAAAATACCGGTGTCCTTTAAGGGTACTGGCTGATATACCTGAACTGTTGTGTTATAGGTAATCGTAAATGATTTTTTATTGATTTTCGAAATCGTTGCTTCCACGTAGTCTTTACCAGTTGGCGTAATTGGAATTTCGCTCACATTTCCGATTGTGTATTGGGCATTATTCAGCATCAACACTTTTTGATTGTTGCGCAATTCCCATTCGAAAGGTGTTTCATCCAATTCTCCACCACATTTCAGTTTAGAAGAAAATTGTATTCCTTTAAAATTCTCACCAAAAGTGATATAATCATCTGAGCGGCAGGTATCAAATTTTTTGAAAATATCATATACGGAATCTACGCCTGGAGTTTTTTCAAACTTCACTGTAAATGCCTTCATTCTCCAATTGCCAGAGCGAAGAATTTCATTATTTTCAACAGCACTGGTAGACGACTTTTTGCACGAAGCAAAAGCAATCATCAAAGACGCACAGAATAATAGTTGTTTCATAGCAAAAATAAAAATTGTAATAAAATAGCGACTAAAGGTAATAATGTTTCTGAAAAATAAAAACAACAGCAGTGTTTATTTCTATTTTAGTTTCATAAAAATACTAATGTCTTCAATTTGAATTTCAAAAAACACTTTAAATGACTTGTTTATTTTATATTACTTTTTAGTGTTTGCGCCTGCAAATTTCATTTCGTTCAGCAACCAACCTGCACCACCTAATTTTTCAATAATAAAGAGCGTGTAACGAACATCCAGCGAAATATTCCTACACCAACGCTCGTCGAAATAATAATCACTCATCGTGCCCTCCCAAACCCTGTCAAAATTTGTTCCGATTAATTCTCCTTTTGCATTAAGCACCGGGCTACCGGAGTTTCCTCCGGAGGTATGATTGTCAGCAATAAATGCCAGGGGAACCGTTCCGTTCACCGCCCAGCGTCCATAATCCTTCTGACGATTCAATTCAATCAATTTGGAAGGCATTGTAAACTCGGCAACAGCAGGATTGTTTTTCAAAACCGCCTCGTCGAGGTTAGTCTGGAAACTATACTCGGCAGGACCATCCGGGTCTAATCCCTTTACTTTTCCATAAGCAACACGCAAAGTGCTGTTTGCATCAGGATACAATTTTTCATACTTGCTCATCAACATACGGGCTTTAGTATATAACCTGTTAAACCGGGCAAGACTGTCCATATAAGTTGCCAAAGATGGTGTAACTATTTCGTTGCGCACTTTAATAATTGCGGCATACATTTTCCATGCCGGGTCATCTGTAATTTTACTTTTATCCGGATTGGCTACAAAATCATTCATTTTATCCAGGCTTACAGCCTTTGAGTTGCTGTAGATATAATCTGCCCATTCCTGGTAAGAGCCACCAAATCTGGCCAGTTCTGTACGATAGTATTCAGGTACATAGATACCGCCTCTTTCCATAAACATTGGCATCAATGCGATAAAAATATCCCGGTCAGTTTTTGCATCATAATTTTTATAAAAACCGGCAAATCCCTTTGCTATTTTTTTCATTGAATCGGCAGAACTTTGGACGCCGGAATTAATGATTGTCAGTATTTTATCCAGTTCTGCAGTCTGTCCCAGCAATTCAATCCCGAACACCACTTCACGAAGATATTCATTGGCGCCAACCACGCCGTCCTTTGATGCACTTTTCACCTGCATTTTCATCAACAGATCTTTAGCAAAATAGCCTTGTGAATCTGTATTGGCCCATGCCTGGAATTGTTGTTCAAAAGCTTTCTTTTTTTCAACTGCATTATTCAACTTCAGACCGCGGATTTCACCTTGCCATTTCTTCCAGCCATTGGCCACACCAGCGCGTTTTGAAGTATATTGTAAAAATACATTTCTGTCGTTACGCATATGCTCAGTCCAAACGTCAAGGCGTTTTGTGCGTGCTTCAATTCTGATCGGGTCAATTATGTTCACTACATGCTCCAATTGCATAGACGATATATATTCCTGTGTCATGCCCGGGAATCCATACACCAATGTAAAATCGCCTTCTTTATATCCATTTGCGTTGATGGTGAAAAATTGTTTTGTCTGATAGGGTTTATTATTGGTGTTGTAATCTGCAGGTTTATTGTCAGCACCGGCATACACCCGAAAAACACTAAAATCGCCCGTGTGGCGGGGCCAGCTCCAATTGTCTGTATCGCCACCAAACTGACCAACACCATTGGGCGGAAAGCCCACCAGTCGAACATCCCGGAATGTTTCACTCATGATGGCCCAATATTGATTCCCATTGGCAAACGCTTTTATCTGAACATCCATTTTACTGGAATACCGAAAGCCCTTTTCAAGGTTTTTTATCCTTACAGAAATCACACTGTCTCTTTCCCCATCCCGCATTTCACCATTTATTCCCAGCAATATTCTTTCTGTCACATCTTCCATTGAACGGATAAAAGTAACAGTAAGACCTGGACATGGTAATTCCTGCTGTGTGTTCATAGCCCAAAAGCCATTGGCAAAATAATCGCTTTGCGGTGTTGCCAAACCTTGTACTGTACCATATCCACAGTGATGATTGGTCAACAACAAACCCTGCCCGGATATCATTTCTCCGGTGCAGCCTTTTCCAAACAATACAACTGCATTATTCAGACCAGTGCCATTAGCATTATATAGTTTTTCGACTGGAATTTCGAGGCCTGCAGCAATGATGTCTTTTTGAGATTGTAGCAAGGTTGGGGGAACTTTCATTCCTTCCTTTGCAAATAATGGCTGGCACAACAGAGCGGAAGAACAGCTTATAACCCCCAAAAGGAGTTGGGCTGACTTTGAGTAAAGACGCATATTTTTGGCTAAATTTTCGGTTAAAGAAAATAAAAATAGTCGATTGTTATGAAAATTTTGGTATAATTATTACATTAGCGAAATAATTGCCGCCGAGTATCAAGAAAAAAAACTACTTTCAGAGTATGAGAAGATGCCTTATCCTTACAGTTATGCTTATCGCAGCACAACTAACCGGACTACATGCCCAGACTACTTTTGACGCACCTGACACAGTGTGTATCAGACAACCTATATCATTGAAACCCGTTGATATGAGCGCTTCTTCATATTATTGGAGTTTTTGCTCAGGCTATCTGATGAATAAACCAACAGGAGACTTTTTAGGCTATACTTTTGGTATAAATAATGCTGCAGATATCGAAATCGGACGCAACAGCGATGGCAAATATTATGGCTTTTTTATCAACAGAACCAGTCCGGAATTTATTCGTTTAGATTACGGAAATTCACTTGCCAACATTCCTACAACAACCAGCCTGGGAAATCTTGGCGGTACAATTGCAGCTGATGCCAACAGCTTGTTTTTAATGCAGGACGGAGTGGGCAATTTTGTAATGTTTGTTGTAGGTGGCGCTTCTGTGGGCAACTCATCCTTATCGCGTCTGGATTTCGGAAAGTCTCTTAGCAATAAGCCAAATTGCGTAAACATGGGTAATCTCGGCGGCCTATTAGATGGTCCGCGTGGATTTTTTGCCGCACAGGAAGGTCCTTATTGGTTTGGTTTTGCAGCCAACGCCCTCAATGGTAAGTTGATTCGTTTTGATTTCGGAACCAATATCTCAAACACACCAAATGTTGTTGACTTGGGCAATCCGTCAGCTTCGATGGTAGATCCAAGCGATATGGCAGCAACTAAAGACATCGCAGGAAACTGGCATGTTTTTGTTACCAACTTTGTTTCAAATTTCGTTTCACATATCAGCTTTGGAAGCTCATTGGCATCCATCCCTACAGGAACAATTTTACCTTTGGCTACTCCATTATCAAATCCTTCCAGCATCATATTGGCCAAAGATTGTGGAATGGACTATGCATTTATTTCCAACGTAAGCAAAAACAGTATAGTTCGGATTGCTTTCAGCGACTTAGCACTACCTACTTACACAGATGCCAGCCTGGACCTGATTCCAGGCTTGAAAAACAGTGTGGCAATGTCTCACATCATTCGCGAAAAAGACAACCTTTATTCTTATGTTGTAAATGCCGACGGATCTTTGGGGAAAATTCAATTTGACAACTGTACCTCGAGCACTGTTCGCGCTTCTACATTCAAGATTCCTCCAACTTATAGCTACGATAATCCTGGTCGTTATAATGTTTTCCTGAGTACAAATGAAGGTATGCCCAACGCTTCTATGGAATGCCATCTCATTGACGCATTACCAATTCCTTCTATTACAATTGTTGATGACACCTTAGTTTGCCAGGGCGATACTGCAACGCTATATGGAATTGCATTTGGTACAGACACATTGCGCTGGGCTCCAAACTATAATATTACTGAAACTGAAACTGATGTAGACGCCTTGTTTACAAGAGTTGCTCCTGATTATTCCCGCCCGTATCATTTCATCGCTATTTATCCAAATGGATGTATTGTTGACTCTCCAATTATGGTGAATGTGAGCAAAGTACAAGCTGATGCAGGAGTGGACAGGTCAATCGGAGATGGGTCAACCACTGTGATGGGCGGTCCTATGACAACAGAAGGAGCAACATATCGTTACGAATGGACACCTGCAAATTTCCTGAGTGATCCACTCGCACCAAACCCTACTTCAACTCCTTTGTATGACATCAGCTATACCCTGAAAGTAACAAGTCAGGTTTTAGGCTGTGTTGACTATGATACTGTAGAAGTAAAAGTGACCTGTAGCAGTGGTAAGCTTAATATACCGAATGCATTTACACCAGAGGATCACACCAATAACAATGACTATTTTGGCATTGCAAACAGATTGACAATCGTGCAATTAAACTATTTCCGCATCTTCGACAGATGGGGGCAGGAAGTTTTCTCTACTACTGACGTTTCAGCTAAATGGAATGGCCAGTTCGAAGGCATTGATTGTCCATATGGTGTTTATGTATGGCAAGTGGATGGATTCTGTGGTTCAGGGGGAAGAATTTCGGAAACAGGAAACGTAACATTGATCAGATAATTCTTCTATACATTAATTATAAAAAAGCGGCTAAAATTTAGCCGCTTTTTTTATGCCTATACGAAGTAAAATAAAAAGCGGCAGTGAGTTTGAATCACTGCCACTTTCATTTGTAAATGCTTAAAGGAATTATTTTATCTCTTCGTAATCGATATATTCTCCTTCCACTTTTCGTGTTTTTCTTTCTTGTTGCGCTTGCTGTTGTTGGTTCATTTCATTCATCTTGCTTTGCATATCCTTCATCTTGCTGTTCATTGTGTTGGTGATGTGAATAGCAGGAAAAAGGAAACCTTTTACAAACTTGTAAATGAGATAAATAAACAGGGCGTATATGATCCAATGTGACATAACACAAAGATAAAGCTGATTATGCTGAATAGAACGTTAATAACGGTGAACTAGCCTTTCTTGCGTGCCAATGCTTTCTCTGCGGCGGCGACAATATTTTCGGTGCTCAAACCATACTTTGTCAGCAGGTCTGTAGGCTTTCCGCTTTCGCCAAAAGTATCCATCACCGCAACGTATTCGTGTGGAACAGGACAATTGCGAGAGGCGACATTAGCCACGCTATCACCCAGACCACCATTAGCCTGATGCTCTTCTGCAGTAACCACACAGCCGGTTTTGGTGAGCGATTTAATGATTGCAGCTTCGTCAAGCGGCTTGATAGTATGCATATTTATCAAGTCAACGCTGATACCTTTTGCTTCCAGTTGTTTTGCTGCTTCTACAGCCATCCAAACCAAATGACCGCAGGCAATAATGCTCACATCACTTCCTTCTGCAAGAATTTGCGCTTTCCCGATTTCGAAATTTTGATTTTCTGCTGTAAAGTTGGCCCATTTCGGACGACCGAAGCGAAGATAAACCGGCCCCTGATAATCAGCAATGGCTATTGTAGCAGCTTTTGTCTGGTTATAATCGCAAGGCACGATTACTGTCATACCCGGCAACATTTTCATCATTCCGATATCTTCGAGAACCTGGTGCGTGGCTCCGTCTTCACCCAAAGTAAGGCCTGCATGCGAAGCACAAATTTTCACGTTTTTGCCACTATAAGCTACCGACTGACGAATCTGGTCGTAAACACGTGAAGTTGCAAAGTTGGCAAAGGTAGTTGCATAAGGTATTTTGCCTCCGATAGTCAGGCCGGCAGCCACACCAATCATATTGGCCTCAGCAATACCACATTGCACAAAACGATCAGGATTTTCCTTGATAAACTGGTTGAGCTTCAAAGAACCGGCAAGATCGGCTGTAAGCGCAACAACATTTGGGTTGGTGCGGGCCACTTCGGCTATTCCATCGCCAAAACCAGCGCGGGTTTCCTTTTCGTTGAGTAGTTGGATATCTTGTAACATCAGGATAGATTAATTATCGTTTTGAAGCGGCAAAAGTACGTTTATCATTTGGTATTCGCATAGCCCCAATCCTGCAGCCAGGATATTATTTTTATTTTATAGTCTCCCTGAACGATGATAAGACCATCTTTAGCGCTACCGCCCGCCCCACATTTTGTTTTCAGCTGTTTTCCCAAGGCTTCAAGGTCGTCTGCAGAGCCAATAAACCCGCTGACAAGTGTGACGATTTTACCAGCACGCTGCTTACTGTCCAGCGACACCCTTAATTTTTGTTTTTCTTTTGGGAGCGTTTCCTGATTCAGGTCGTTCGGCTCGTAGTTTTCGAAAAAATCTTTATTGGTAGAATACATCAGCCCATCGGGGCGCGACTGGTATTTTTTGGACATTTTTATGCAGGGTTTTATTTCGCCGGAACGACTACAAAAATACGGCAGCCAAAATAATTATCCTGAAAACTTTATTATGCAGGATGTGTGGCATCTCCATCTGTCTCGCGGATTGCTTTTGCCATTTCCCTTAGCTTACTGAAAGGCATTCTGGACAGCGTATCGTTAATCGAATCTTCTGCGATATAATGCAATTTATAAAGCGGAAAATCTGAAGGATAAGCTTCTGTTTTGCCTGGTTTCCATACAAACAAATCGTTCGGCTCGCATAAAAGTATTTTACACAGCAGCTCCATATGATCGAAACGGATGGATCTGACCGGATTGTTCAACAGATTTTGGGCAGCATGATAAGTCATTCCCGATTTTACTAGAAAACTATAAGGCTTGTCGATGCCACGGGCTCTCATAACTTCTTTGACATTTAATGATATCATATTTATGTAGTCTTTGCCTTTATATGATTTATCTCTATCAATAATTGTACCATAAAAAACTGAATAGTACGGTTTGGAAATTGAGGTAGCTTGCGTGTTTATTTTAGTTCAGCTTTAAAAGATTTTAGTAGTGTAGTGCGCATATTTCCTTTGAACTTATAATAAATAACAACAACACTCTTAAATCCTACTATAGTTTTCATAAAATTCAATAGCATTTTGAAAGAATCACAGATGAAATTGAAAGAATTTACTATAAACCTGGAAGAATCTCCTACAATATTCTCAATATTTAATTGGTTTTTACAAGAATTTATTTGAATTCTCAAATAAGTTCATACAATTTTCACACAAACCAAATTGAACTCCGGGTAAGATTAAATACTACTTGAGTAAAAAAGTTTTAAGATATCATTAATTATCGATTTTAATATATTTGCGAACCGGTAAATTAAAATAAATGAAGAAACTAATTTCCATTGTTCTGGTCAGTTTTGTGGCTATAGCTTCACCGGCACAACAACCTGTAATAGACTGGATGAAAAGCTTTGGCGGCTCAGGTGCAGATTTTGCTTATGCCTTGGCGTGCGATAATTCAGGAAATATCCTTGTGACAGGATCATTCCAGGGTTCGGCAGATTTCGACCTATTGTGAAGAGCTAGCATGAATGATGTGCTGATTCAAAATACAATCTTACCCACAAAGAAAAAGGTCAATGCTTAAACAGCATTGACCTTTTTTATGTTTAAAGACGATTTAAATTATCCTTTCATTGTTTTTGCATATTTAGCACGATCGTTTTCATCGAGCATAATTTTGCGCAAACGGATGTTTTGTGGTGTTACTTCGATGCACTCATCCTGTTGGATATATTCCATACATTCTTCCAGAGTCAATTGAACTTTAGGAGCAATACGGTTAGCATCATCAGTACCACTAGCACGCATATTCGTCAGTTTTTTAGGCTCTGTTGCATTTACAACAAGATCGCCTGGCTTGATATGCTCGCCAATAATCTGACCTGAATAAACTTCTTCACCGGCATCGATAAAGAATGAACCGCGGTCCTGTAGTTTATCCATTGAATAACCGGTAGTTGAAGCCGTGTTTTTTGACAACAAAACACCATTGCTACGGCCAGGTATAACACCTTTCCAGGGTTTGTATTCATTGAATCGATGTGCCATTACAGCTTCACCGGCAGTTGCTGTCAGCATATTGCTACGCAATCCAATCAAACCGCGGGAAGGAATATCAAACTCAAGATGTTGCATTTCGCCTTTGCTTTCCATAATCAGCATTTCGCCTTTCTTTTGCGTCACAAGGTCAATAACTTTACCGGAGAAATCAGAAGGAACATCTACCACCAATACTTCATAAGGCTCACATTTTTTACCATCGATTTCTTTGGTAATAACCTGTGGTTGTCCAACGGTCAATTCAAAACCTTCACGACGCATTGTTTCTATCAGTACACTCAAATGGAGGATACCACGACCAAACACCATAAATTTATCTGCATCTTCAGTATCTTCTACACGCAGGGCAAGATTTTTTTCCAGTTCTTTCATCAAACGGTCGCGCAGGTTACGGCTCGTAACGAATTTACCTTCGCGGCCAAAGAATGGAGAGTTGTTGATGCTGAACTGCATGTTCATTGTTGGTTCATCAATTGGAATAACTTCCAATGCCTCAGGATTTTCGAAATCAGCGATAGTCTCACCAATCTGGAAACCTTCGATACCTACCACTGCACAAATATCTCCAGCAGAAACTTCAGTAACTTTCTTTTTACCCATTCCTTCGAATGTGTACAGTTCTTTTACTTTGCTTTTGCTCATTGTGCCATCAAGGCGGCACAATTGTATGTTTTGACCTTCTTTAATCGTTCCGCGGGCAATACGGCCAATTGCGATACGACCAAGGAATGTAGAGTAATCTAACGAGGTAATCTGAAGTTGTAAAGTACCTTCAGATACTTTTGGTTCAGGAACTTTCTCAATAATGGTATCCAATACCGCTGTGATATTATCAGTAGCTTCGTTTGAATAATTGAACCAACCTTGTTTTGAAGAACCGTATAAGGTAGTAAAGTTCAATTGATCTTCGGTTGCATCCAATTGGAAGAACAATTCAAAAACTGCATCATGAACTTCATCAGGACGACAGTTTGGTTTGTCTACTTTATTGATTACAACGATTGGGTGAAGACCAAGCGCCAAAGCTTTTTGCAATACAAAACGCGTTTGTGGCATCGGACCTTCAAAAGCATCCACCAACAGCAATACACCATCAGCCATTTTAAGTACACGTTCAACTTCTCCTCCAAAATCGGCGTGACCTGGAGTATCGATAACGTTAATCTTGGTGCCTTTGTAGTTTACAGAGATGTTTTTTGCAAGGATAGTGATACCGCGTTCGCGCTCAAGATCATTGCTGTCCATAATCAGCTCACCAGTTTCCTGGTTGTCGCGGAATACCTGAGTAGCGTGGATAATCTTATCCACCAGGGTTGTTTTGCCGTGATCGACGTGGGCAATAATGGCAATGTTACGAATATTCATAAAAGGTAAATTGTCTTAAATTTGAATTATAAAAGTTGAATATTTTTGCTGCACTATTTATGCTTCGTGTAAAGAATCAGCTGATTTTGATGGCTGATTATTTGTGTGCAGCAGTTCAATGAGGGCCTTAAAAAATTTGTGCAAAAGTAGGAAATAAAGATGACAATATCAGAATTAATCTGTATTTAGGATGATATTCACATAAAAGCAATGGAACAAACTGTCTTCACGATAAAAGCATTTCAGTACAAGGATGTAAGCGCGTATAAATTTATACGCCTCGAAGCATTGAAGAATGAACCAGGAAACTTTGGTAACAGTTTTCAGTTGGAGTCAGCATATTCCGACCAACAATGGTTGGATAGAGTGACTAATCCAAACGGTGTTTGCTTTGGTCTTTATACAGAGGATGACTTAATTGGTATTACCTCAATTATTATCACGAATACAGAAATGCCGGATGAGGCTTATATGACTCAATCCTATATCAGGAAGGATTATAGAAATCAGGGATTGTCAAAAATTCTTTATGAAGAACGAATAAAATGGGCAAGGGATCGAAAACTAAAAAAACTGATTATTGGTCATCGGGAAAGCAATCAAAGTTCTAAGCATGCCAACCAAAAATTCGGGTTTAAATATACGCATCAGGAAGATCGTACCTGGCCAGACGGAGCAACTGAACCGATGCTCTATTATGAACTGATTTTGAAGGATGAATAAAAGAAAAAAGCTTCGCAATAAATTGCGAAGCTTTAGTGAGACCGTTGGGACTCGAACCCAAGACCCATACATTAAAAGTGTATTGCTCTACCAACTGAGCTACGATCTCAACGTTGTTCTTTTCTGAACGGGATGCAAAGGTAATCGTTTTTTTATACTGACAAACTTTTGTGTTGTTTTTTTTCAAAAATAATTTTTCTTAAAGCATCTTACTCAATATTAACTGCTGAACTTCTTTCAATTCTTCCATAGATGGCTTCCCTGGTTTCTGCGCAAAATTAAGATCGTTTGCATTACTTATGGGCACCAGATGCATATGCGCATGGGGAACCTCAAGCCCGATAAAACTTATACCAACTCTTTTGCAGTCAATAGTTTTTTCTATCGCTCTTGCAATTGGTCGGGCAAATAAAAACCAATTCTGAAGATAAATATCTTCTGCCTCATATACTTTGTCCACTTCCTTTTTAGGAACAACCAATACGTGTCCTTTCCTTAATGGTTCAATATCCAGAAACGCCAGAAACAGGTCATTCTCTGCTATTTTCAAACAAGGTATTTCGCCATTGATTATTTTAGTGAAAATGCTGCTCATCTTAAAGTGAAATACTTTCGATTTTAAATTTCATTACGCCATTTGGAACGGTTATTTCTGCAGTTTCACCTTTCGTTTTACCTAAAAGGCCTCTAGCAATCGGAGAACTTACCGAAATCTTTCCGGACTTTAGGTCTGCCTCACTTTCTGAAACAATTTGATATTCCACAGACTTTTTTGTTGCCAGGTTGGTAACCTTTACTTTGCTTAGAATCGATACCTTGCTCGTATCAATGTCCTTTGGATCTAAAATACGCGAATTAGCCAAGGCTGTTTCAAGGCTCGCCAATTTGGCTTCATGCAAGCCTTGTGCTTCTTTAGCAGCATCGTACTCTGCATTTTCTTTCAGGTCACCTTTCTCTCTTGCTTCAGAAATCTGGCGGGCAATTTCAGCCCGGCCACTTGTTTTCATTCGGTTCACTTCTTCTCTCAACGATTCAAGCATTTCTTTCGAAACATAATTAATTGTACTCATTTTTGTTATTCGTTTTTATTTAATAAAAATACAACGCTCCTACCGAAATAGAAGCGTTGCGAATATTGCACTAAAAATAAAAGTTCTACATTCCTGGTTGTTCTTCAGTCTTGTCCTTTTTGCTTGCAAAAATAAAACGCAATCCAAATACATGCACACCATTTGCAGGACGCTGAGTTGGTCTGAAACTATAATCAATAGCGAGCAATGGACCACCTTTACTCAGCGGAGCCGAAATAGTGGCACCAACACTCAAACCAGTATAGAAAGTTGTACTTTTCAATTTGTCCATTATATCCTTTTCATAACGATATGCTCCACGTAGCATAAAGCGCTCTTTGAACGCATATTCAACGCCAGCTCCTAAATAATCATTGTTAAAAGAATTAGAGGTGAAGTTACCTAAAGCTGTCAATCTATGAAAAGGTTTGGCATCATCTTTTCTGTTTTTTTCATCAAGGTAGAAATCATAAGCAAATGCCATACTCATATAAGTTGGCAATTGGAATTTCTCCTGTGGCATTGAACGCGTCACCTGATAGGTTGGGTCATTAACTGCTTCTCCATTACTGGAAAACCCGCCACCCGAAAATCTCATATTAGTACCCGCATTTCGGAGAGTAACGCCAATATGCAGGTTCTCATCCCGACCAGTTACGTATTGAATACCTGCATCAATACTTGCACCTGATGCTCCAATATTTCCAATTTGCTCAGAGATGAATGTTGCGTTTACTCCACCGCGGATTTTCTCAGAAAACTTCATTCCAAAACCTAACGAGAAATTCAGAAAGGATGGTTTGTATTTTGCTCCGTTCCCTTCAGGGTGGTCAACATCTGTTACATCAATTTCTCCAAATGACATTGACATGGCGTTTACACCAATAACAGCAGATTCGCTTACTCGATAAGCAACTCCTGCATTGTTAATTGAGATTCCTGAGCCTGACAGATATCTGCTATGGCTAGCACCTACTTCTAGGTTGTCGGCAAAAGACAGACCTGCAATATTCACTTTCATTGCAGCAATACCACGAACATTGGCGACATCAAGGCCAAATAAACCAGAACTTTGAGCCCACGGATTAATCAATAATTCAGTTGCACCTGCCTGGCCAGATCTATCTTTGTTCCCCGCCAATGCAGAAAATGAACAACTTAAAGTAAGTGCAGAAAGTAACGCTTTCGAAACTATATTTTTCATACTAAATGTGTTTGTGGTATCAGATAGGGGGTTGAATTACAACCGCCAACAATCTCAAAATTTAATGATTCCCGGGTAAGATTGATTCTTACCCGGGAAATTTAAAACTAGTTATTAGTAACGTCTAATGGTCGCATAGCTCCAAACCATCTCAGAACTTTATCTTTTCCATAAGCGTTTACATGAATCAGATACATGCCACTTGCGATTGGCAAACCAGCCTGGTTATATAAATCCCAAGAAACAGCCGGGTCATTATTATCCTTATCGAAATGACGAACTAATGTACCGTCCAGTGAATAGATATTGATAGTAGCTTTTTGAGGAAGATTGATAATTTTAATTTTGGTTTCCAATCTGTTAGCCTCATAACTATTACCACCTGAAGCCTGACCTTTATAAGGGTTTGGCACGGCGAAAATTCTATCCATCATTGCATCAGCATCAGAAGATTTAGTGTAATCATTAGGAGCAAGTCCTTTTGTAGTAAATCTATACAATGGATTCTGGTTATTTATTGCTACCTGGCCATCCATCAATTTGTAGGGCTTATAGGGGGTGTTTACTCTAAAACGTAAACGTGTTTCAGTAGGAATCAGACCATCATTCAGTGAAAGGAATTTCGTACCCTGAGTCAATAGTGGAATACCAACCCAACGAATCTGACGATATGCAGGAATATTGACGAATGGACTAGGATTATTAATTCCTTTAGATGCAGAAACAAACGAATTACAAGAGTCATATTTACTATTTAAAATGTAGGTAAAATGACGTCCACCAAAAATTGTTTCTCCAAACATGTTCATTACATCAGGAGTCGGATTCCAAAGCATATCTGCACCATTAAATTTTTTCAGATAAGAATCTTCTGAAAAGGCAATATTCAATCTTTCGCCGGTAACCTGGTTAATTGCATAACCCGGGAAATACGACAAACCTGTGTCCTTTGGATCAGAGGAATAAATTGGCTCACCATTTGAACCAATTTGAAGATTCCATGACCTATGATTTCTCGGCTTAAATTTCACCGCGCCACCTTCTGCAAGACCTGGTGTGAATTGAGATTCAAGAACCACACATCTTGTCCATTTAGATTTATCAGATGTATATACTAAATCAACGTTAGGCAATTCGCTATACTTTACTGCTCCGGAAACTGCACTTGAATAATAGAAGCTCACACCCACTGTAGACGGTACTGCCGGTGCAAAACCACATACGGTTCCATCAACAGTTGCGGCCAAATCGTAAGGTGCCCAAGAGGAAAGTACATTGGTATTATTTGCAAACATTGTACCATATTTATTATCCGGGTCGTGTGCATAATCATCATATGGATTACAAGGCACTATCTCACCAGCAGCAATTTCATCTTTGAAATTACCGCCTCTAATCCAATTAAACAATGAACGACCACTCTGATCTGCTACACCACTTAACCAAGGAATTGAAGTGTTTTGGAAAGTAACATCACTTGTGATGAAGCCATTTCCGCTTTTAGGTTCAACACCTGGAGCTTTTGCCTGTGCAATACTTACCGAAAGACCATAATCAGCGAGAATTTGCTCATTTGCAACTGAGATGTCGCGTTCGTTATAAATAGTTTTAACAACATTACCATTATTATCAAGTTGATCGATTCTCCATCCTGAAGTATCTACCAATCCCATATTTGCGTCAGCATTAACCGGACCAACTAAAGAAATTCTCCAATCAGCGTTAACAACTTTAACAGGATCAACAACTTTGATATTAACAGGGCCTTTGCCTTGTTTGTAAGTAGGATAATTAACTTGGTGATTTGCAGCCATTAATATTGCATGCTCCGTTGTATCGTCAATTTGCAAATCATTACCTCCATTACCAACACCTTCTATACGTGTAATAATTACACCATCACCAAAAGCAGCATTTGAAAAAGTGTCGCCTTTTTGGTTCATAGAATTAGGCATTGCAGGGTATCTTTTGATTGCAGTAGAACCTGGTCCATTGTCTCCAATCAGGTAAGCCTTATCCTGAGTACCAACCTCATTATGAGGATCGAAAGGTGCAAAATTATTATGAGCATAGGCAACTGCCGTAAAATAGTACGTTTTATAGTTTACCAATTGATTATTACCTGTGGCAAATTTATCTTCTGTAATTACAAAACTGTGTACAAGTCCGCTGTCTTTACCATTGACTTTAATAATGGTATTATATTGGTCAATTGTGCTTTTTACTTCAAGGTTCTTCTCATAATTGGCAATTTGAGAAACGCCATTCTTTCTATCCGTTTGGAATACTTCAATCGCGTCGTCAGATAAATTTCCGTTTTCATCAAAAAGCGATACGTTCGGACCACGCAATTGGAAAATCCGGTAACCCTCAAAACGATATACTGAATCGGCTGAATTTTGACCTTTTGCTTTAGAGGAGGTTACCCTGTATGTCTCATCAGATATATATTTAGGATCGCCATAACGTTCGTTATAGTTGTTACTGTTTGTTGGATTATTAATATAGAATATCAACTTCTTATCCATTTCGCGGATAGTCAAAAGCGGAGCCTCAGGACCAACAGTTCTTCTGAAACCCTGATCAAACAGTGCTTGTGCAATATCATCTGCACCCCTTATTTTCTTGAAAGAACCAGTTCCACATCCGCCAACGTCATCAACCCATACAACACCAATAGTAATATCATTTTTTTCTCCAGCTTTCAAAGTAAACGGACCAGAAGAGTGAATAAACCTTCTGTCTTTCAAAGGAGATTTACACGCACACATTGACCATTCAGAAGAAACGCTTGGATCACCGTAGAATACGAACGGAGCAATAGGTCCTAAACCATAACCAACTGAACCAGGGCATCTAGATGCATCATTAGAAAAAGGTATACCAGAAGCCGTAGCTCCAGTCATATAATTATAAAATTCTGTTCCTGTTGACGGATCACGAAGGTCTCCGCTTAATCCTCTCTCAAAGTAAGAGAATGTACTCATTTTAAGCAAACGCGAAGTCTCGAGACCTGTTACAGGATCTGTGTAATATTTACGTGGACCAATAAAAAAGTCAACTCCAATCATCGGAATCCTGGTGCCGTAAGAATTCTGGCCATTAGGACCATCCGGATTAACACCATTATACAGAATACCTAATCCACGAGCGGTATCACAACCAATATAATCATCATCCGGATAACCCAAATCGGCATCTGTCCAGGTTGCAATAAAGCAACTATCTAAAACAAGGTTGCCCCTGTTGATTAGACGATAGTTATAAAATGTAGCATCATTAAGGAAATCAGTAGAGGAGTACGCAAATGCTGATGTTTGCACTTCCATTCCAATTGACTGAGTTTTAGTCATTGTTTTAGTACCACCAATGTCATTGAAAACCCACCAGATAAACTGACTGGGGTTACTACCTTTTGCTCCATACGCAGCAGGATAATCGCCATCATTCCAATTATAAATTTTATCGCCGTTATAATCGACGAATGGTGCATAACCATAGTCATCAACGGGACCCAAAAGTTCCTGCAATGCATTATTCTTGCTACCTATGGCATAAATATTACCGGTTGCGGGCCACTGTTTGATAACATCATACTTCTCATCAACAATTGAAGCAGCCCCACCTTCCTGCCATGCCTTTCTGAATTCCTGGATAGTAGAAGCATCCACCTTCCAAAACCTGTCCCATTCAGAACAGGCTGCAGCACTTATTGCTTTTGTAGTTTTATCAATCGGACCCGGCCAATAATCATTACCTGTACCTCTAAATAATTGAGCAGACACTTTTAACTGACCATTCCCGTCAATCCCACCGATCCAGCAGGAACCGGCAAACAGAGAGTGTCTTTGACTTCCCTTGGGAACTTCATAAGACGGTAAATTCTTACCTTGATCATACCACATATCACCACCTGTCATAACACGCGCCCTAACATTGTTGATATCAAGATCTATTGAAGCCGTCGCTTGGGCGCAACCAGCTGTTGTTTTCAACAGACCAGAGTTGTCAAGTTTCGGCTTAGGGCCAGTATAATAGGCTAATGCATCAGATGTAACTGTTATTGCACCTGCTAGGGTAAACATCATTTGCCATAGACTCCTTTTCATAATTCAAGATTTTTAGTATTCAACTATTTAAATATTCAATTGGGCTTATTAAAAAGAAAACGAGAATCCAATATTCGCTCTTCTCGGACTGTTATAAAAACCAGGATTATCAATGTATAAAGCATACAAATCCTGTAGGGTTGTTGGACTGGCAGAAGTAGCAAAAAACTGCTGACCATTTGTTGAAGCAATATACCCATCATCATCAGGGCGGCTGGTGTAAGGATAAACACCTAACACATCCTTGATATTGAATAAATTCTGGAACAACAAGAATGCACTGATATAATATTTCTTTTTGTTCGAAGAAATAGATGCAGTTGCACCATCAACCGTTGGTTCTGCTTTTTTCCCAAATCCGGAAAGTGCAAAGTTTTTATCTAGTTTCAAATCGCATCCAAAATGCCATCCCAAACGAGTACCGTTTAATCCACCTTGAATTGCATTACCTACAACATTTTGGTAAGTCGTATAAGGTTCTCCACTTCTTGCACGCATAATAAGGTTTGCATTGAAATTTTGCAAGAAATGTTTCCCACCAACTGTAGGTCCTTCACCATCTTCATAACGATAGTTGAAACTCAAGTTAATATTGTGACGGGAATCGTAAGTCAGTGGTGCAACATAACGCAGGTTAGGCAAACCTGAAGATATAAAGTTTTGAATTAAACCACTGGATGAAAACTGGTTACCATTACCGCCATTACCGGATGTAGCGCTTGAACCGGTACCGTCTGCAAATTGCAAAGTATAAGCAACCCTGAATTCAATTGGAACTGTTGTTCCGGATGGTTTACGATAATCGTAAGTCAGGTTAAAACCTTTTGTAGTTGAGAAATCTCTGTTACCGTAAGTATAGTAAGTAATCGGATATGCATTAAGATAAGGACGAACCTGAATCATATCTTTACGCTCGCGATAAAAAGCGCTGATACCAATACCGGTATTTCTGGAAAGTTCCTGTTGATATCCTAATTCATAATCAAATGTTTTTTCCGGTTTCAAATCAGGGTTTCCAATAATATTACTTCCTTGCTGCTGCAGGAAATAGTAATCAAGCGGAGTCGCAAAATTACCTGTTTTTGGACGTTGAACCAAGATGTCATAATGCGCATAAAACAACGCTTTATCATCATTAATAGGAAAATCAAACTGGAAACGTGGAGACGCCGTAACTTTTGGTTTATAATCTGTAAAGGAATTATTAGGATCAAAACCAGCATCTTTGATACCCACTTTGCCTGCTGTTGTAAGGAATGGTTGAGGGTCTGTACCACCATTTTTCTCTTTAAGAACTGTTGGGTCAGGAATTTCAACACCTAAATTACTATACCATTTATCACCATTACGATAACCAATAATACTTGGGGTTAAAGATGCATTATTATTTACATACACTGCGTAATCATCACCTATTGTACTCGGGTGTTTTCCTCCATTTTCAAGATTTCTTGCACCATCAACAGAACCCTTTTTATTCAGTTCATAGAGTGAATATGGATCTTTAAGAACTTTAGTGTTATTGTCATAACGCTCAATACGAACACCAATATTAAATTTGATTTTTTGGAAACGGAATTGATCCATTACATATCCTGCGATATAGTTAGGATTAAATGCACTAATAGGACGGGTATAATTTCCTTTACTATCTTTTGCAGTAAAGAAATCATTAAAATTCACAGATCCGTTCAATTTCTTTCCTGTATAATCATATCCGTTATAAGATACAAAACTTGAATTAGGATTCTGCCCTAATAATTCATCAGCAGAGAACATATCCAAAGAAAGCTTATTCGGATCTACAGAATATATATCAAGGAAATCAAATTCACCTGCGCCTAACTTTGAACGAAGGTTCGCATCAAAAGTTGATTGCTCACCATTATTTTTTCTATTATAGATAATCGTATCTGTAGGCAAGAAAAATGCACCCGCATCCACCTGAGCCTTTGTATAACGTACTCCATTATGCACAAAAATCGGATTGTCCCTGTCAAAGGCCAGAATATGACTATTTGTCCTGGATTCCATGAGGTTCCAGATTGAATTCACGCCTGAACCGCCAATATTAACTGTAGCACTATAGTTGCTTTGTGAGCGCTGCTCATAATACAATCCAAACTGAATAGCGTGAATCGTTTTAGCTGGTTTAAAATCGAAGGAGGCGTCAGCATGTAGACCTACCTGACTAAAAGTACCGTAAGAATATCCGGTGAATCCGGCGCCCACATTGGCCATACGTTGAACATTCTGAACATCAATAGCATAACGAGGAAAATCACCATTCATCATACCCAGTCTTCCCTGAATACTGTTTTTATCTAATATCGTACCAAGAGCCCCTTCATTTTCATATACATTTTTTGTATAATTAGCAAGAATTGGGTTTTTGTCTGATGCTTCAAAAGTTATACCGTTTACGGCATCCAATGTTTGTAAGATAACCGCAGAACGACCACTTAGCGAATCAACGCCATACTGGTAAATCGGAACTCTTGATTGGGTAAATTTACCTACATAACCATAATCAAAAAGATTTCGTTTAAAATCTTTGTTTTGAGTTTGATTTCCTGTTAATTGATAATCCAGCTGAACAGTATAATAAGCATTAGAAATTACAGGGCTTTTTCCACTATCTTTTCCTGAAACACGGGCAGTACTATTATTAAAGGATTGCTTGAACCTTAAATATCCCCTGCCGGTATAGCCTGTTGCAGTTGCAATTGATTCCGGTGCAAAATAAGAAGCGGCACGATTGTAGTTGTCACTTTCATTATAGTTAAAGTTACCACCTGCAGTGATATTAATATTAGAATTTACTGCAAAGTCCAACTTGCCGTTGAAACGTACTGTTTTGCTCGTATTATTAATGCTTTGTTTCTGAAGTTTAAAATCATCTTTTGAAACAAAATTACTTGAAGAAACTAAGGTTGTCCCATTCTGTCCATTTACCAGACGAAGTGGATTTTCCTGAAGCCCTTTCAATACATCTTCTTTCAATACGGGATTTTTTGTATATGTTGGATTGTCGTCTTGGTCGTATTGATAATCTGCACCAGCCAAAAAGCCTAAGATAGGTTGTTTAACACCATCTCTCATTTTTGAAACCAATGGCCCTGTAAAAGAGGCGTTCACCAGGTTTTGGTTATAACCATCAATTGAATGTTGGCCTTGGATTGTTCCTTTTAATTTATTGGTAATTCCTTTTGAAGTAATAGAAACAACACCTCCGGTGGCATCTCCAAGATTGGCTGGGATACCAGAAGAGAAAACCTGCAATTGACCAACTGTACCCTGAGCCGGGTTAATTGAACCTGCCTGTACCATTTGACCGTCAATCATATATACTGTACCATCTTCACGGGCTCCACCAATGCGCAATGCACCGCCATTTCTGGTTTGCTGAACATTTGGCCCAAGCGATGCCATATCTGCGATGTTTCTGGTCGGCGCCCTTTCAATTTGCTCCTGTGTAGTAACTTGTACTTTATTTACTATAGGTGGTTTAGATTTAATTACAACTGTAACCAATTCTTTCGAATTGCTTTGCTGCATTTTTACGTTTTGTTTATACTCACCATTTAAAGAAATGGAAATACCCGTGACTTTTTGAGTTGCGTAAGAACTTGAAGAGAACTCAATATCATAAGATCCTGGTTGCAATGGTTTAACAGAATAAGTACCATCATCTTCAGATATTGTACCTTGTTTCAGTAACCCACCCTGCATTACTTTAATGATAACCCCGCCAAAGGGAGCGCCGGTTTCATCAGTAACATTACCAAGTATCTCTCCATTCTGCGCAAAAGCAGTGCTGGCAGAGCCTAACAGCATCAAAATGAAAAGGTAAATAAACGAACGTTTCATACGCATCATCAATTGTTTATTAAATGTAAGGGAGTAAAGGTAGAATTAATCGTTAAATAAACAAAAATTTAGGCAAATTTTCTTAACAGTTACTAATTATACCTAATTTGTTTGTACCTATTTTGTAATTCGTTCTAAAAGGATTATACTCATTTTAAAAAGTGCTTCATGGCTATACCCGGCAATATGAGCGGTTATTAATACATTATTTCGGGTTATTAAATCATTAAGAAGGACGCGGTAATGTGCTGACATTTTTTCCAGTGGCTCCTCTTCCCAAACATCTAGCACCAAGCCTTTCATCCCACCATTGTCTAAAAAGGTGGAAATTTCCCTGCTATCGATTACAGTGCCCCTTGATGTATTAATCAATATAAATGGCTTTCGCATTTTCTCCATAAATATCCGATCAATCAGGTGATACGTATCCTCCTGAAAAGGGACATGCAAACTAAGTACATCTGCTTCCTGTTGTATCTGGTCAAGCGATTCGCAAGGTATGATATGCTCTTCGTTTTCAATCTTTTTATACTTATCGTAAACAAGAATCCGCACATCAAACCCTCTCAATAATTTAGCAAAAGCTTTGCCTGTATGACCATAGCCAATAATACCAATTGTTTTTCCTTCCAACTCTGTTCCCCGATTCTCATCGCGAAGCCATTTTCCTTCTTTTATTTCATTATGACTTTTCAGAATTCTTTTATTCAGGGAAAGCAACATACCCAGCGCATGTTCGGCCACTGCATTGCAATTACCTTCCGGACTTCCAATACATCTTATACCTTTCGATTCTGCGTATGGCACATCTATCACTTCCATTCCGGAGCCCATTCTTCCAATAAAACGAAGAGTGGTGGCGGCATCAATCATTTCTTTATTCAACTGAAGCCTAGTAGAAGTAATAACACCCACACAATCTGCAATTAAATGCATGCCTTGCTCCTGTGATATCTTTTCATGGAGCAACAATTCATACCCTTCAGCCTCCAGGCCATTTATCAGCACATTGTGTACCGGCGCCGCAATCAGCACTTTCCCTTTCGTCATCATTTATTATAAATAGGTTCGGTATAAATACACAAAATCTTCAACTGCCAATTGTTCCGCACGTTTATCCATCAGGGCATCTGTTAGTGCATTTGCAGGCAGATAACTCCTCAAAGCATTGCGCAGCGTCTTTCTCCTCTGACCAAAAGCTGCTTTTACCAGCATCTTGAATTTCTTGAAATTTTCAATATTGTGCGGATTGTGAATATTCGTAAAACGCACAACTCCGCTCATCACTTTTGGAGGTGGTGTAAAACAATTTGGCGCCACATCAAACAAATATTTTACCTCAAAAAAGGCTTGTGTCAGCACACTGAGAATGCCATACATTTTACTGCCAGGGCCGGCGGCAATGCGCTCTGCCACTTCTTTCTGAAACATCCCGATCACTTCATCCACCTGTGTTTCCCACTCCAGCATCTTGAACATAATGGGTGAAGAAATATTATAAGGGAAGTTACCAATCACACTAAAAGCCCCTTCAAACGGAAGGTTTGCCTGCAGCACATCCTGCAAAATAATTTTACCCTTGATGGCCGGATAAGTATTCTCGAGATAATGATATTTCTCCTCATCTATCTCAATTGCTTTGTATTCAATATCGGGAATGGCTATCAGATACTTGCTCAGGGCACCGCCTCCGGGGCCTATCTCTACTATTTTCTTTCCTGCAGTATATTCGAGTTGCTGCACAATTTGTTTGCACATATTTTCATCGTGCAAAAAATGCTGCCCAAGCGATTTTTTGAGGGTATATGGTTTGCTCATTACTGCGAAATTAGGCATTTGAGCAATTTGACAATTTACTAATTATCGAATTTCCTACATTCGCCCCTATGCAATTCAAAATCTCTACGGCATCGCCAAAAAAATCAACGATACTTATTATAAATGATGCGGCTCAACTGGCCTCAACAGCTATGTTAACTCCTGCAGAAATTACGTTTACGACTGCAGAAATAAAGAAGGAAAGCACACTGGTAAGCGTCAATCAGTACGGGCGATTTTTGTATATATGTGTTTTGCCGGACGGCAATAAAATTCCGGTTTCAGAAAGTCTGCGACGCATTGGATGCACACTCATGGCCCTGCTGAACAAGGACAAGTCCACGTCTGTCTTTATTGCGAACAAAAGCAGCGAAACGCATGCCGCCTATTGGCTGGCAGAGGGTATCAGCCTGGCATCTTATCAGTTCATCAAATATTTTACTGAAGCAAAAAAGAAAACTAATTCATTGACAAGCATTGAGTTTGACAAGGCCAGCATTACAGTAAAAGACCTGAACCAGCTCAGCATCATCACCGATGCTGTAGGCATTGCACGAAACCTGGTGAATGAACCCTTGAATGCAATGAGTGCTGTTGAGCTTTCGAAACAAATCGCAATACTTGGCAAAACCGCCGGATTCAAGACAACGGTGCTGAACAAAGTGCAGATTACCAAAGAAAAAATGGGCGGCATACTGGCCGTCAATCGTGGTAGTATCGACCCACCTACTTTCAGTGTAATGGAATACAAGCCCGCCAAATCGCTTAACAAACAACCCATCATTTTGGTGGGCAAAGGAATCGTATACGACACGGGCGGACTTTCCCTAAAACCCACACCCAACTCAATGGACCGCATGAAAAGCGACATGAGTGGTGCAGCCCTGGTGAGCGCGGCGATGTATGCCATTGCAATGATGAAATTACCTCTACACGTAATCGCTTTAGTGCCTGCCACTGACAATCGCCCTGGCGAAAACGCCTATGTGCCAGGCGATGTGATTAAAATGTATGACGGTACAACTGTCGAAGTACTGAACACCGACGCGGAAGGCCGGATGGTATTGGCCGACGCCCTTCATTGGGCCAAGCGTTACAAACCCGAACTGGTGCTTGACTTTGCCACACTTACTGGTGCAGCAGCGGCTATCACCGGCAGCGAAGCTCTTATTTATATGGGTAATGCTGAGGACAAAATTAAACAAGCATTTGAGCAATCCGGCGCAAACCAATATGAACGCATGGTGCAATTGCCACTTTGGCCGGAATATGGTGATATGATCAAATCTGACATTGCCGACCTCAAAAATGTAGGTGGCCCTTATGGTGGCGCCATCACTGCAGGCAAATTCCTCGAGCATTTCACGGCCTACCCATGGTTACACTTTGATATCGCTGGCGTTTCTTTTGCGACAGCCAAAAAGAATTATCACAGCGTGGGAGGTACAGCATTCGGACTCCGGATGCTATTGGATTATCTGATGCATTATGGGAAATAAACTTATAATAGGTCAATTCTGCGAATTAGAATTACGAAACAAACCCTAGCCATTAATATCGCCATTAACACTAAATATTCTAAATAATAATGACCGCAGCCAGCTCACCAATCCGTTTTCCTTTTCGCCAGAATTATTTTCTCATAGGCTACCTGATATTATTTTTTGCATTATGGGCTTCAACGCTAATTGGCACAACCGATTTATACAATTGGATTATCGAAAACACCCTGGTGGTTATTTTCCTCCTTATTCTGGCCCTTACCTTCCGGCGATTTCAGTTTAGCGATGTCAGTTATACGTTCATTTTTGTTTACCTATGCCTGCACGTGTATGGGGCAAAGTATACTTACGCCGAAAATCCATTCGGCTATTGGATGAAAGATTATTTTAATTTCGAGCGCAACCATTACGATCGCATCGTGCATTTCAGTTTTGGCTTCATGCTTGCTTATCCGATGCGCGACTTTTTCCGCAACAAGATGAAATTTCCAAGCTGGGTGGGTTGGATTTTGCCCGTAGAAATCACGCTGTCGTTCAGCTGCCTGTACGAACTGATAGAATGGGTGGTAGCCGATGTATTATTTACCGAGCAGGGAGCAGCCTATCTTGGTTCGCAGGGCGACATCTGGGATGCTCAAAAAGATATGTTTATGGCCGGCTGTGGGGCCACGATAATCATGCTCCTTGTTTTTACTGGCCGCAGAATTTTTAAGAAGAGTACCCTATAATCAAATTTCATTCTTTTTTATGCCTTTGCAGAGACCATCATGATTTTGCAGAGGTTTTTTTACATTTTGGAGGTCCGCTTATTGCTTTCTATACGCTTTGGGAGGCGTCGCACCGTCAGGGCAATACCTTTTCTTCAGCTTTCATCATCGTAATGGTCAACATAAAAGCCGTCTTATGTTGAAAATGGACGCATTCAATCGCTAAAACCCAATGCGGGTATGCGTGCCGTCTTGCATATGGCATGCAACCCTCATGCAGGCCAGCGTGACACCTTGAGGGAAACTTTAAAAGCTTGTTTTATACCTGTTTTGACAATTTAAATCATAATAATCCATAAAATAAGAAAGCGCCCCGGAAGTACCGGGGCGCTTTCTTATTTATTCATTCACTCTTTTTAATTATAAACAAACTATCGGGACGCTTTGGTAACGCGTTGTTGTTTGATTAATTCACCATTATTAGTGATGATGAATAGGTAAATACCATCTGCATACTTGCCCAAATCAACCTGTTTGGTGTCCTTGGCTTTCAATACAGATTTACCTGCTGCATCTTTCACTTCCACATCCAGGCTGATCGGGCTTTCGATAAACACCTTAGCGCTGGTTGGATTAGGGTAAATTTTGATTTCATCTGTTTTAGCATTCAGGTTGTCAATTGACAGCCCGTTATCATTCACCTCTATTGGTGTCGATTCTCCCACGCAACCATTGATATCAGTTACTCGCACTTTGTAGTAGCCTTTGAGGCTGAGCGGGTAGGTAGATGCAATCGCTCCCGGAATATCCACTCCGTTCCTTACCCATTGATAAGTACTGAAAGAAGCTGTCACACCAAGCATAAGAGCCGTTTTAGTAATAATCGGCACCGGTGAAGGCAGGATTGTTACACTAACAGGAGACGAGAAGCTAACGCAACCATCTGAAGTACGAACTTTCACTACATAAGAACCCGATGAAGTGATGATTTGTGAACTGTCTGTCCATCCTACCATTGTACCCCCGCTCCGTAACCATTCGTAGCTGAAACCGCCAACATTCGCATCAAGACGAACGCCGGGATTAGCACAACCTGTGGTAGATCCGCCCGGTACAGTAATAACTGCTGGAGGATTTGGTTTCACTGTAATCAGTACATTTCTGGACACAGCAGCACAGGCAGAAACACCATCAGAAGCTGTAATTCTGTAATATCCTGTAGAAGTAACCATCAGACTTCCGGATGTTGCACCAGGGATAGGTACATTGTCTTTGCGCCATTGGAAGGTCACTCCTGATTTACTTGCAAAACCATTAAGCATCACAGAAGAACCGACACAGATAATACTATCTGCAGGTTTTGTGATATCCACAGTATATCCAGGATCGTTGATAATCAATTTTACCTGATTAGAATAACCAGGACAAACTGATAATGCAGAAGTTACTTTTACCATGTATGTACCAGGCTCAGTTGCACCCATATCGCTGAATTTCCAGCCTGGAATAACAACACTATCCAACATCCAGTCGTATACAGCACCACTAAAATTAGTAGCAGTAAACTTCACCGTATCACCCAGGCAATATATGGTCGGGCTTGTCGAAGGAGAAATGGCAACAGGAGGATGTGGAGGGAATTGAGGCACATGGAATGCAGCACTGAACGCACTGTCGTTCGTGTTTTTACAAACCGTTACAAAACGATACTCATAACCCACCAATGTGTCCGCTACCAAAACTGTATCTGTCGCACCAGCCACATTAGACCAAACTAAAGTAGGTGTGATAAGCGATCTGCGCTGCCATTGGAATTTTATACCCGGTACCAGAGAAATCGTTGCGCCAATGTCTGTGAGTGTCACTTTTGTACCCGGGCAAAATTGTGTACCGGAAGGTTTGTCTCCAACAATTGTTCCTGCATTTGGCATCGCATCACAAGGAGCATAGTTCAGGTTGATATCATCAAATGCAACTCCATATGCTGACAAATCTGTAACATCTGATCCGGATTTACGGAAGCCAAAATAGTATATTCCGCTTGAAGGCATCAGGAAGGTAGTATCATATAGTTCGTACGCAGTATTTGAGAACTCACGATACGGGATCAGATTTCTCGACATTCCAGCTATTGTTTGTGAAGTACCATAATAAACACCCATTTTAGCATTATCATAACCAGAGTATTTAGACAAGTAATAGAAAGACAAATTGTACTTGTAACCGCCACGAAGGTTTAAACCCGGGGTAAACCAATAGTTATCTTCTGATGGAGATATGTACGATCCAAGGTAATAACCACCAATAAGGTAATTTTTACCACCTGGTGTGTGGTTTTTATATGCACCGGTAATCAGAGAGCCTTGAACTCTCCAACCATCCCAGTAAGCTGTTCCCCAATAAGTAGCATCTGAGCACAATGGCACACTTCCGGCAGACGTCGATTCAAAGTCCTCTTTGTAAGGCAGCTCAAATGCACCTACACCAACCATAAACGCTGGCGTCGTATCCGTTGCTAAGGTAGCAGAGCAGGTAATTACCGCCTTAAACCATGTATTGGCAGTAAGCGGGTCTGTGTTGTAAGGCAATGAAGTTCCAACTGAAGTATACGGTCCGGCTGCAGATGTAGCGGAGAGCCATTCGTAAGTAAGTCCGGTTGCCAAAGAGCTGCCTGCCAAATCCAATTGTGTAGTACCGCCTGAAGCACATATATGAATTGGTTCTGCGAAAATTGTACCCGCTGCTACTGGTGAAGAGCAAGGAGGAACTTCCTGCAAGCCGATATCATCAATAGCTATTCCATATCCGAATCCTGATTGAGATTTTTTGAACCCGATATACAGATCTGCTGAAGTTGCTGCAGTGAATTGATTTTTGAACATTTTGTACATGCCGCCTGGCGTTACAGAAGTGCCAATTGGTGTAGTCATTGCTGCTTTGGTTTGCGAAGCCCCTAAATACGTTTCAATCGTATAAGTAGCACCGCCGTAGTTATCCGATTTATACCAATAAGATAGTTGATACAATTTACCGGCTGTAAATTTGATAGCAGGAGTAAACCAGAATTCAGGTGCGCCGGAATAGTAGCCAATTTCATATCCGCCAATCAGGAATTTGCTTCCGCCTGTTGTATGATTCTCCAATGGAGATGGGCCGTAAGTAAGAGAGGAACTCATTAGGTTCCAATACCAATATCCGCCAAAGCCCCAAGTATAACTTGCGCATGGCATATTCACACCAGCAGTTCCTGATTCAAATGTTTCAATATATGGAGGAACGATTACACCAACATCCACTTTTTTAATAGTAGAAATAGTAGAATCACCCGTCAGTGTACATTTTACAATACAACGGAACCAGGTTGTTGCTCCAAGAGCTGTAGAAGTATATAACGGACTGGTTAGAGCAGCCGATGATCCTGCAGGGGTAAATCCTGAAGCAGGGTCTGTTGTAGTATATTCCCATCTGTAACTCAGACCTGAAGCCTTGCTGACAGCAGCCATATCCATATCAAGCGATACTGTACCACCCGCAGAACACAACATTGAAGGAGATGCAGAAATTGCACCTACAGTAGGAGCGCCTGTACAAGGAGGGAGTTGGATAAGACCAATATCATCAATGGCAACGCCGGGATATGTAAATGCTGTATGACGAAGCATTACTCCTAAGTAGTAATTTCCTGAACCAGGAGCCACAAATCTTCCAATCATTTGTTTGTAACTTCCTGTATTTACTCCGGGTAAATCGCTTCTTACAGGAATCATTGATCCTGCAGATTGAGTTGTACCATAATACATACCAAGTGTAGTGCTTCCTCCGGCATAATCACTTCCATTATACCAATAGGAGAACTCGTAAGTATCACCGGCGGTAAATTTGATTGCAGGAGAGAACCAGTATTCTTTTGAACCTGAGTAATAACCAAGGCCATATCCACCATACAAATATTTGCTACCACCAGGAGTATGATTAATAATCGCAGGATATGAAGAACTGTAATCCGTGCCATACAGATACCAGTAAATATCACTTGACCAGCTATATGTGTTACTGGCACATGGCATGTTTATACCTGCTGTTCCCGACTCGAAAGTTTCGATATAAGGAGGCGTGATTGCTCCAACGTTCATCAAATAAACAGGAGTTGTATCTGCATTTGGTGTTCCGATAAGTGGGCAAGTCACAATACAGCGATATTTTCTGCTGTCGACCAAAGTTCCACTTGTATAATTTGCCGTTGCACCACCAGTGCCGGTTGATACATTATTCCATCCTGTAGCAGTAGAATCCTGCCATTGGAATGTCAGTTTAGAAGCCATAGATGTTCCTAACAAACTGAACTTAGCCGTTCCTGAAGAACAAATCAGAGTAGGAATAGATTTAATAATACCTGCTGTTGGTTTCGCAGTACATAATGGTAATTGCTCTACTCCGATATCGTCGATAGCAACACCATAATATCCATAGTCATTATTTACTTTAACACCTATATAATAAACTCCGGTAGTACCAGGAGTGAATGACCCAACAATCTCTTTATAGGTTGTGTTGGTCTCGCCAGAAGCGTCAGAGGTCATTGCTGTCATTGCTGAAGCTGACTGAGACGTTCCATAGTACAAGCCAAAAGTGGTGCTTGGTCTGTAGGTATAACCACTGGTTACATACCAATAGTTACATTTATAGGCCATTCCACCAGTTAGTTGTAACGGTGGAGTAAACCAATATTGCTCATCAGAAGAAGAACCAATATAATAAGCACTCATCATATAGCCGGCAGACAAATATTTACTTCCGCCCGGAGTGTGATTATCTATCGATGAAAAATACATGCCAGGCATATCTTTTATACCCCAATAAGAAAAAGACCCCGTACCAGTACCTGCTTCCCATCCGTAAGTATAGGAGGCACAAGGTTGGTTAACACCAGCTTTCGCAGATTCAAACGTTTCGATATATGGTGGGGTTAGCGGACCAATCGTTACACAGGTAGAAACAGAAATATCACTGTTCGGTGCGGCGATTAACGGACAGGTAACAACGCATCTGAAGCAAGATGGCACCGTGATTAAACCTGTTGTATATGCCGGAGTCGTTGCTCCTGCAATATTAGAATATGTTCCGGTTGGACCAGTAGTGGAAACCTGCCATTGATAATTTAAGTCCGACGCTGCAGATAAACCTTCTAAAGTCAAAGTAGTAGGTCCGCCGCTTGCAGAACAAATCATGCTTGGTGTTGCTTTAGCAATACCTGCACTTGGTTTTGCAGAACAAGGTGGTAATTGAGTTAAGCCAATGTCATCTATTGCTCCACCATCATACCAGTTGCTGGCTTCAAATTTGATACCAATGTATTGAGCACCAGTGGTTCCACAAACAAAGTCACCTGTGAATTCAGTGTATGTTGATGTTGTTGAAGAAATATCTGTACCAATTGATGTAGTCATCGCTGACGAAGATTGAGAATTACCTAATCTTGCACCAAATGTATAAGGAATGCCATAACCATCTGTTTTATACCAATATTTCAGATTGTATGCTTTACCCGCAGTAAAATTGATAGCAGGGCTAAACCAATATTCTGAAGAGCCTGTACCTGGGCCTAAGCCGGCGCCGGCGAAAAGCCATTTTGACCCACCAGGCGTATGATTCTCAAGCGATGACCAAGGATGAGGGCCAGCATACAAATACCAATAGCTATACATATCCCAGTAAGCAGAATGTGATGCGCAGGGCATATTTGTTCCATAAACACCTGTTTCAAAATCCTCAATATATGGAGGTGTCAAAGGAGCAACTTTTACATTTACAGTGTCAGTGTTTACTAATCCACCACCGGCAGAGCATCCTACTTTACAGAAATAATATTTTGAGGAAGAAATACCGGAATGAACATATGGATTCGATGTAGCACCGGTTATTAAGGTATAAGGACCCGCCAAAGCACTTGCCTCATACCATTGAAAGGTTAACCCTGAAACAGCTGCAGTTCCGGAAACACTCAATGTTGCAGAGCCGGGGCCGCTACAGATTGTTGCCGGAGAAACATTTGCCTTACCCGCAACTGATGGAGTACCGGTACAGGGAGGAAGCTCCATCAGACCGATATCATCAATATTCATCGCATACCAGTATGCACCCTTAACTTTTAATCCAATAAAATAGTATCCATTAGAGCCTACTGTAAAGTTTTGAACATATTCTTCGTAAAAATTATTATTAACATAAATATCTGGTGCCAGTGCTGTGGTCATGCTTGACCGGTCTTGGTTTGTACCAATATAGGCACCTAGAGTGTACGGATCATAACCATCTGTTACATACCAGAATGAGAATTGATATGTTTTACCGGTGGATAAATTAAATGCCGGCAAATAATAAAAATCATCTGCGTAATCAGGCCATCTTTGCCCTAAATAATAGCCTGCAAAAAGAAAGTTGGAACCTCCCGGAGTATGGTTATCAAGATAGGTAGGGTACCAGGAATAAATTGTTGATGTACTGTGTACATAGTAACCTTCGCCATATCCTGTATAATCATTTTTAGTACATGGAGGGAATGAGCCACTACCAGGCGATGTTGACTCAAAATCTTCAAAATAAGGAAGCGACGACCCACTTACGGTTACAACAACATTTGAAGAGTTTGCTGTAGAAGACGATGCCGCACAAGTGGCTACACAACGATAATAAAGTGTTCCAACAGGGGGTGCAAAAATATAAGGAACGGTGGTCGCGCCAGTGATTGATGTCCAACCACCAAGACCCGTTGTTGATGATTCCCATTGGTAAGAAATTCCTGATGCCGCAGTAAACCCACTTAAAGAAAGTACAACAGGCATTCCGGAGCAAACTGTTGTGGCCGAAGAAGCAGCTGTTCCGGCAGTAATAGTTCCACTGCAGGCAGACAAACTACTACAACTGACCGTAGCTTCCCACCCATCCGTTTCTACGTAGGAATCAGAATGGAACACGAAGGTTAGTGATCCATCAGATGCAGTGGATGTAACTGTACCAGGACCAGAAGTACCGGTATAACTACCTAATAAGGTTGCCGCTGTAGATGATCCATCATATATATAGAGAGAATCGTATCCGTCCTCTACATCAAAACTGGTGAAGCTTACAGAAACTTTGGAGCCCGGCGTAGCCGGATAAATTGTTAATACTTTATCCTGATTAGCAGCATAAACACTGAATGCACCGCCACCATCATAAAAATTATCACTACAAGTGGTAATCATAGTACCATTGTACATATTAATGTCCCCTGCCTTACTTTCAAAGGACAAGGATGCTACTAATAATAAGACTAACATAGCTGCTCTGTAGCAAAAAGCGCTATGAAATTTTCCGGCATTTCTGAACGATTCCGAAACACTCCGGTCAGTGTAATTTTTTTTCATAAAAAATGGATTAAGTGTTTTCACAAGATGTGTATTCATTATTTCATTTTAATAGGTTGCACAAGGTATGATATTTTTTTAATTTACTTACTTATTGAGGTGTTTTTATTATGCGTTGCTGCTTAACCCCTTCAACATTATTTGTGATGATGAAAAGATTCATCCCGTCTGCATATTCAGCATAAGCTACCATTGCCGATTCTGTGTTTAATGGATATGTGGAAGAAATCTCCATTTTTTTGTTTTAATACAATCACATAAAGCGGGAATAGTTGTACTCAGCTATTCTGGTTTATTCTATTATTCTGGGTATCATTCTTTATTCTGCTGATCCGGATTTTTCTGTCGTTCTAGTATTCGTTTTAACCTGTTTACTCAATATCAGCTATCGTCTTTAATGCTGTTATTTTTCTTTGTTAATCTTCTCTACGAGAATAAGCTTTCCTTCTTTGTCGCTTAGATTCAACAGATATAATCCGCTGGCCAGGGTCGTGATATCCAAATCGCTCACATTTTCTTTATTTAGTATAGTGCGGCCACTCATGTCTGTCAATCGGGCATTAAGCGATATAGGACTTTGAATATGCAGGATGTCGCTTGCAGGGTTTGGAAATATTTTTATGGCCGCAGCAATTTTACTTTCATCAATACCAAGGCTATATAAGTATACATCAGATTTTGAGGTACAACCATTACTGTCGGTTACCTCTACTGAATAGGCTCCATCATCAAGAACGTAATACCTTTTACCCAAGGCGTCTGAGTCATTAATTTTTACATTATTCTTATACCATTGGTATGTGAAATATTTTTGTGTTTCCAAAACGCGTGGAGAGGAGTAGAATACTGTAGGTGTAGGTAATGGATAAACTTTAACACGAATAGCAGTTGACTTGGTTGGGCAACCCAAAGGAGTGTTTACTTCCAATGTATAGTCTCCTGATTTGTCCACGACCAAATGATCATCCGTTTCACCAGACAAAAGAATACTGTTACGAAACCAGCGATAGCTATACAAATATCCTCTGTTTGCCTGAATAACGATTGCACTTGATTCGCAGAATGCAAGAGAATCATAGTATGTAATTATTGCAGGAGGAGGAGGCATAATCGTCATTCTGTAAGGGCTTGAGGTATACGTACAGCCAGTAACTGAGTCATACACTTTAAGAATATAATTGCCGCTCACGGGTGTTACAAAAATAGAACTCGTAGTCGCTCCTGGTATTTTAGTCGTGTCTCTATACCATTGGAATGAACTTCTGTTGAAGAAAGGTGGAATACTTCCGGTTAATTTAGGCAGGTTGTAGGTACAGGCAGTATCAAGTCCGGTGCTTGAAACAATAGTAATATCCATAACCGGCAAAGTTGTACCATTAAATTCCAATGCGCCAATATCACTTGTTCCAAACGGACGTGGTGTAAGAATCAGATCAACGCCAACAGGGCCATCAAACGCACTAGATTCTGCAAAGGATATACCTGCAGGGGTGTAGCTTCCGCCACTTCCGGATAAATTATCTTCTGTAGCGGTGTTTTTCTCACGGGTTGCTGATGCAGATTGCATAAACTTATGATAGCTGCTTTTATTACAGCTGCTGTTGAAAAAAGTATCGTTTACAATGTTTTTTGTATTGTTCGGGGTCAAACCACTTTGGTGGTAGCCATTTACAAGGCTGGTATTGGTTGTACCTTCTACATACAAATAGTTGTTAGACCCTGTAGGAGTATGATAAATATTGCTTGCCGCACCAAAACCCGTGGTTGAAGGTGCAGCCAATGCTGAACCTGAAGATGCCCTGATAGCGGTAACGTTGTTTCCTGTTCCGGCTAATACATTTACACGCACAATATTATTCTGAACCGTATTTGTACCTGAAGATACAAATTGAATTCCTGTTGAGCCATAATCTTTAGCTCCGGCTGGAGCTGTTTTCATATTAATTGTATTGTAAATAAGTGCGTTTGTTCCGGTAGATTGCAACCAGATACCGAATGATGAACTATACATTCCTGTATTTGTCCAGGATTCTACATCCGAAATCATGTTGTTTGTAATAGTATAAGTGGCTGTCCCGCCTCTTGTAGCAATAGCTGCAGCAGTATCTCCGGAGCCAGAGCCATAAATATTGAATATTTTATTGTTTGCAATGTTTGCCGCCGTTGTTAAAAAAGAAACGCCTGGTGCGATAGCTATTGCTTGCGCGCTTGCGTTTGTTGCATCGGTCAATAAATTACTGATTTGGCATTTGGTAAACTCTAAGGTTGTAACAGCAATATTGTTAAAATAGCCGGCCTGGATACCATAAACCGAGCCTCCTGTTGAATTTATATTATCAAAGGTATCTTTATCGAGCGTTGCTTTCACTCCATAGGCTATTTCTGCAGCCATTACAGTACCTGAACCGAAGTAAAGATTTCTAACTTTATTTCCGGTTACTACACAGGAAACCAAATTTGATGCCGCAGTCCGGATAGCCTGTCCCAATGTAGTTGTACCCGTTGCCTTAATATTGGAGATTGTATTATCTTTAATAGTTGATGTATTTGCAACAGCAACGGCCTGACCGTTTGTTATTCCTCTAAAGACTAAAGCGTTTGCATTTAGAGTAAAGTCATCTATTAAATTACCTTCAATATTTGGACCAACAGAAGTTGAGCTTTGGTCTACAATTCCATATACACCACCAGTATTGGCTACATTAAATCCTTTAATTACATTATTTTTAATAAGGGTGGTTGAAGGGTATCCATACGGACTTACTGTCTGACCATTTCTGATCCCCAAAATATTACCAGATGTTGTAATCGCCGGAGCAGTCGTAAAATTCTGTATTAAATTATTTTGAATCAATTGGTTACCCTGGTTGTTTTCACTCCTGATTCCCTCTAATGTGGTAACATTGCCGCTCGCGGTCAATTCAAGTGTATCATTGTTGATATCTGTTGTACCACTTCCATATATATTTGTATAGATGCCAATCGCCAAGTTACCAACAGTAGAGGCCGAATTCAATTTGATATTATTTTTCTGGCAAATCCAACTACGATTGTAGGCGGTTACTTTATCTTCATCCATTACCACACCAAAAATATTATTGCCGGTCGGAGCCGTTCCTCCGGATGCCATATTGCTAATCTTATTGGTCGAAACGTCGGTATTGTGAATGTTTCTTGAATAAACACCTAAATGAGTGAAGTTGCTTATCGTATTATTCCAAACATACAGATTCTGATCATTAACGGCAATTCCGTCTACTATTGTAGGCAAGCCGTAAGCAAATACTCCGTTTGTTACATTTTGTATTGTATTTCCATCCAACAAAATTCCTTCATGACCACCTTCATAAACAGCGAATGGTGGAGAGGCTAATGCGGCCGTAGATGTGAATGTGCAATTCCCCACAAAAATACCGGCAGTTCCCAAATGCGAAACACCGCTTGCGGCGGTTGTATTCGTCTTATTCAATGTAATATCACAACCCCTCAAAGTAACTGTTTTACAAGCGTCGCTGGAATTAAGTTTTACTATGGAAATGCCGTGCTCCATCATAGTGGTTGCAGTGGTATTGGCAGAGGTGTCGTAAAATTTTCCGCCATTAATTGTTGCATAATCAATACCCAAAAAAGTAAATATAGCATCATGACCACCGGTTCCGGTATTGGAAACTAATCTCACATTCGCGCCGCAATTGATAACAACAGGGTTGCTTACTGTTACACTTGGATTTAACAAAGCACTACCTAATACAAAGCCTCCGGGAGGTGCAACTTCATGCCAGTTGGCTGGTAAATTGATTGTCACAGCTCCGGCGGTTATAATTGTTAAAGGAGCTGCGTTTAAAGCATCAAGTGCAGCCTTTAGATTGGGATAAGTACCGCTAGGTACATTAATCGTGAATGGGGCAGTAATTGCAAATGATTTGCTGCACAAAAGTGTTAATAAAATGATGGTGGTAAAGAGTTTTTTCATAATCCTATATTTTAAAAATACGAGGCGATGCCCAATCAGGATTTTACACAATATTTCTGTTAAAAAATGTTTTGCAAAAAATCTGTGAATGCAATTTACCAATTTGCATTTATAAAACAAAAAATAAATTTTGTAGGATTAGATATGAAGTAGCGCTCGTATTGGTAGTTTTTTGTTAAAATTGTTGATTATGAAGCGTTAAGCTCCACCAATAATTAAAACAATCTCACCTTTTGGCGGAAATTTTTCGAAATGTATAACAAGCTGATTAATAGGCCCTCTTTGTGTTTCTTCAAACTTCTTAGAAATCTCCCGAACAACAGCAGCCTCCCGCTCTTCGCCAAGAAATGCTGACAACTCCTTAAGTGTTTTAACAAGCCTGTGTGGCGATTCGTAAAAAACTATAGTGCGCGTTTCTTCTACAAGCGCTTTCATAGCGGTTTGACGGCCCTTTTTTACCGGCAGGAAACCTTCAAATATAAATTGATTGCATGGCAATCCTGATTGTACCAGCGCCGGAACAAATGCTGTGGCGCCCGGCAGACAGGTCACTTTTATATTATTTTTTGTGCATTCCCGCAGCAATAGAAAACCCGGGTCTGAAATGCCCGGTGTGCCGGCATCCGTAATGAGCGCAAAGGTACGGCCTGCCTGCATCTGGTCTACCAAATGCTGCACGATTTTATGTTCGTTGTGCTGATGATAAGGGGTGAGCGGTTTGTTGATCTGATAATGCTTCAACAAAAAGGAGCTTGTCCGCGTATCCTCACATAGTATCACATCCACCTGCTGCAATATTTCTACTGCACGATAGGTCATATCGCCAAGGTTGCCTACCGGTGTTGGTACGAGAAAAAGCTCCACTAAATGAGGTATAATTACCCTTCGGTAATGGTGATATCGAAGGCTTCCATTACCTGGTTGGCCAACAATTTTTTACATGCATCTGTTACCAAAGTTTCTGCTTCTGCTTTGTCTTTTGCGTCTACCGCAAGGGTGATGTGTTTGCCCACTCTTACATTTTGTATCTGGCTCAGGCCAAGGTTGTGCAAACTACTGTTTACAGCCTTTCCCTGAGGATCCAGCAATTCTTTCAGTGGCATAATATTGATGTGAGCAGTATATTGCATTGGTACTATTTTTTAATTGTTATCCTTTGTGTCCGAGCCGCGAAATTATGGCTTTTACATTCTGTAATCTAAAAAATTATTGGGTCGGCTGTCTCTTTTCTTCAGCTTTACTAAATGTGTGGTCAAAATAAATCCACTAGTTATTTGTGATTAGCTCAATTGCATTCTCTATCCTGCCCACGGCTTCTTCTTTCCCTATTTGTTCTGCAATGGCAAATACCCCAGGGCCAAATTTTCCACCCACCAGCATCACGCGAAGCGGCAACATTGCTTCACCTTTTTTGATTCCGGCTTCAGCGACCGTTTCGTTAAATACAACTTCAATGTTATCGTGGCTCCAGTCTGCCGTTACTGCAAATTTTTGCGCCAGCAGTATAAAAAACTGTTTGGTTGTATCATTCCATTTTGCCTGAATTGCACTTGTATCAATCGTTTCAGGTCGAACAAAGAAAAATCCTGCCTGATCCCAGAATTCACTCAATAAATGAAGGCGTTCCTTTACCAAACCAATTACGGTAGCCAGTTTTCCAGTTTCGATTGTTACATCTTTATCCCCAATAAATGGTTGTAACAGTTCTGCCAGGCGGGCATTATCTGTCTTTTGAATATACTGGTGGTTGAACCATTTTGCTTTTTCGTAATCAAACTTCGCACCGGCTTTGTGTACACGTTCGATAGAGAAGTTTTGTACCAATTCGTCCATTGTAAATATTTCCTGCTCCAGGCCGGAGTTCCAGCCCAGCATAGCCAGCATATTGGTAAATGCTTCAGGCAAAAAACCTCTTTCACGGAAGCCTGTTGTTGCTTCGTTCGTACGAGGATCAGTCCAGTCCATAGCAAATACAGGGAAACCCAAACGATCGCCATCGCGTTTACTCAATTTTCCATTTCCATCAGGTTTCAAAATCAAGGGAAGGTGCGCCCATTGCGGCATTGCGGCTTCCCAACCCAAATATTTCCACAATAACAAGTGCACCGGAGCGCTGGGCAACCATTCTTCCCCACGGAAAGCGTGACTGATTTTCATCAGATAATCATCAACAACCACTGCAAGGTGATAAGTAGGCATTCCGTCTGCTTTCAGCAATACCTTATCGTCTACCAGGCTGGTGTCAAAACTCACTTCTCCACGAATCATATCGGTAAAGACCAGGGTTTCATTTACCGGCATTTTGATCCGAACCACGTGTGGTGTGTTATTTGCCAATAGAGCATCCACTTCTTCTTTAGAAAGTGTCAGAGAATTGCGCATAAAAGCCCGAGTACGACTATCATACTGTGCATTATGGTTTTCTGTTTTATATTTTTCGCGCATCGATTCCAGGTCTTCAGGAGTGTCAAATGCGATATAAGCATTGCCTTGTTCAACCAATTGATGCGCATATTGAGCATACATTGGTTTGCGCTCACTTTGGCGGTAAGGGCCATAAGCCCCTGGTTTCAGCGGACTTTCATCCGGCTGAATGCCGCACCAATCCAGGCATTGCATAATATACTCTTCGGCACCGGCGACAAAACGGCTTTGGTCAGTATCCTCGATACGCAACACAAAATCGCCGCCATGATGACGGGCAAAAAGATAATTATACAAAACGGTGCGTACACCACCTAAATGCAAACCGCCTGTTGGGCTTGGCGCAAAACGAACTCTTACTTTACTGTTACTCATAAGCTCCGCAAAGGTAAATAATAATGAATAGAGTAAAGTCCCGGTGAGATTTTATTCTGCTATGTCAATTCGGGTGTTTTGCTAGGGAGAAAAGGGTGTTTTTCCTGTAGATGACACAAAAAAGCAATCGCAATTTTGCTTTATGAAATTTGACACACACTTCGATGATTTTGGAATGGCTTACAAAAAAGCAGCTATCTGATTTCGAATAGAAAAGTTGTTATCTCAGTTTTCAATTATAATCACAATTTAAATTTTTTAATTATGAAGAAACAAATGCTCGTAATGCTGATTTTGGGATTTTCCCTGAGCAGCTTAGCACAGACGGCAGACCGGCAAGTTATCGGTTCCACAGGAGGGACTTACGCCGGAGCTTCGATGCAAACAGAATACACAACAGGAGAAGTTGTGACAAGTTCAGGTTTGGCCGGGACTTTTACCCTTAATCAGGGCTTTCACCAGAACCCTACAAATGGCACTGGTATACAGGAAAAAAACCTGACGGTAAATTTTTCCTTATTTCCCAATCCTGCTCCAAATCAGATTGCGCTTTCTATAAATACCAAAGAAGCTTTTCAACTGAAAATTTCTCTGACAAATGTAACGGGACAGACCCTCTTCGGAGATGAAAAGGCTGCACCCGTGACTAACAATTACAAACGGGACATTTCATTGGTTGAGTTTTCCTCCGGAGTCTACTTTGTCAATTTGTATGACGAAAATAACAGTCTGCTTAAAAGTATCAAATTCATAAAACAATAAATATTCTTCTTAAAAAAACTTAAACTAAAAAATATGAAAAAGTCATTACTTACTTTTTTTTCTGCAATGCTTATTGCCTCCGCTGCTTCCGCTCAAGCTCCGGCAAGCATTAATTATCAGGCTGCAATCCGGAATGGAAGCGGCAGCCCTTTGGCCTCAGCATCAGTTCCGGTAAGATTCACAATTCATGATCTCACAGCAACAGGTACAGTCATTTTCCAGGAAACTAATACTGCATCAACTAATGCTCAGGGCATAATGAGCATAACGATAGGATCCGGAATCGCAATAACCGGAACACTTTCTGCTGTGAACTGGGGTGGAGGTGCAAAATTCCTTGAAGTGGAAGTTGATGCCGGAAGCGGATTGGTAAGCATCGGAACCCAACAAATGGCAAGTGTTCCATACGCACTTCATGCAGGCAATGTTCCATGGACCACATCAGGAACTAATATTTACAACAACAACACAGGATTTGTAGGCATCAATACAGCTGCTCCTGCAGCCAAACTGCATGTGAAAGGAACCAATGAAACAATACGGGCAGAATTTAATGGTATTGGCTGGCAGTCTTTCTACAACAAAAGCAATTACCTGGGTTATGTAGGAACATGGACAGACACTGCTGACCTTGACTTTGGAACTTCAGGCACGGGGAAAAACGTGCACATTGTTACTAATGCGGTGCCAAAACTTACTGTACTGAATAATGGCCAGGTTGGCATCGGCACAATGACACCCTCATCAATGTTTCATACTCAAATCAATGGTGTTGGTACTTATGGAACAGCTCCGATGTATCAAGGCACCTTAATTGTCACAGGATCATCAAGCAGTGCAAATGCTTCAGGCGTTTTTGCTGAAGGCGGTTGGAGAGGTGTTTTTGGTCGCAATAAAGGCAATTCGGGCGGTTCTGCAGCTATTGGGGTTCAAGGTTTATTGGATAGTGGTAGTAGCTATACAACAGGTTATGGTGTTAGAGGCGACGCAACGGCTGCAGGGCCAACCAACTATGGTGTCTATGGTATAGCAACAAATGGCACATCCGCCAACTATGGTGTCTATGGTACCTGTGCAACCGGCACCAACAACTATGCAGGATATTTCAATAATAAAATCTACGCAACTTCTGCCAGTTCCACGATCAAAGCATTCAAAATAGACCATCCTTTAGACCCTGAAAATAAATACCTGTATCATTCTTCTGTAGAAAGTAACGACATGATGAACATTTACAACGGTAATGTAACAACTTCGGCCAGCGGTGATGCAATCATTACTTTACCCGGATATTTTTCTGCACTGAATAAAGATTTTAAATACCAACTGACTTGTATTGGCACATTTGCACAGGCTATTGTAGCAGAAGAAATCAGCGGTAATGCTTTTAAAATCAAAACTGACAAGCCGAATGTGAAAGTAAGCTGGCAGATTGCAGGGGTTCGCCAGGATGCTGCTGCAAACTATTACAGAATAGAAAATGAAGTTGAGAAAACTGGTAACGAAAAAGGCTTCTACCTGGTTCCCGAAGCCTACGGTAAAGGCCCCGAAATGAACGCCTCTTACCACCGCGAATCAATCAACAGTAACCAATAATTACCCTTCTACATTTTTAAAAGTTCAACGGGCTGCTCTTTGGGAAGAGCAGCCCGTTTTTTATTAATGGTTAAATTATAAGGTTTCCTCAAAATAGCCAGTCTTCTTATTCTTCACCACTTTGTCCCAGTTAAAGTATCTACCGTTCATAGCCACGTAAACCCCAACCGGCAAAGTCTGTAAAAATGCCAAAGCTGCGCCAAGATTGAAAAACCCGTCAGAGCTTCCAAACTTGTAAGGAATCATAGCGCCTGTGATGATAATGGTTTTGTTGATGTTCGCTTTGGCCAGATAAGCGGCCGTTTCCGCCATAGTATCAGTGCCGTGTGTAATCAGTATTTTATCTTCTTCTACCGTAGCACAATTGTGTTTTAAAATTTCTCTGTCGGCATCAGTCATTTCGAGGCTGTCAACCATCATCACGGTGCGCACTTCTATATCCATTGTGCATCTGCCTAATTGCAGCATCTCAGGCACATGGGTTTCTTCAAAATGAAGCTTACCATTAATCATATCATATTCCTTATCGAAAGTACCACCGGTTACCAGGATGCGAATTGCCATTTTATATTTCTGTTTGAGGGGGCAAATTACAAATTTTAGATATTGCCCAAACATTGGGTAAATAAAAAAATCGCGAAGCCTATCATGTCATCGCGATTCTATTTATAATAACATTTTTTTAAAACGGATTCCAGCCAAAAATACCTGCTGGTGGATTGGCGTGTACAGAGCCATTCAAATTAATGGTTGTAGTGTTGGGTAAATAATCGCGGCCAACTACCGAAATTCTGGCCGGTGCACTGCTCGCATTACTGCCGGTCAAAAAATTGCCGGTCATCACAAAGCTTTTATACGGGTCGGTACGCTGAGCGATAATGGCATAACTGTATTCATTATCGTCAGAATTGTCTGTAGCCGCAGGCGCACCGTTAAGTGTAAACTCGCTGATTGCTGCGCTTTTATCCAACTTGAAGATAAGTTGGCCCAGGCCGCTGGTATCCGTAATGGTAACCGTAAAATTGTAGCGCGTATTTTCTTTATAAATGTATTCGCCATTTGGGCTCATTCCTGCACCATTTGCTTCGAAAGTATTATCATTTCCGTTGCCTTGAATTCTTAAAGTGACTTTAGGTGGCACCCTGTCAGTAGTGAGCGCAGTCTCTTTGCGGCAAGAAAAAACCAGTAGAGAAAGCACTGTAAAACAAATAGTCATTTGGATTGCTTTTTTCATAAAAAATTTTTAAAAAATGATGATTTTGTGTGTTTGTGATTTTGTTCTTAAAACATATAAACCGCTGCAAAAGCTGCTGCAATCCAGAAAATTTTCACCTTTTACCAAATTTCCCTGCAGCATATCTTTGCCCATTATATCCATAAGTTGGTACGGGACATTTTCGTCCGATAATATTGTAAACCGTCCACCTGCAGCGGGATTCGGATAGACGAAGTTGAGCTCTGCCTTAGACTCTTTTATGGAAGCAGCGGTGCTACATTTTAGGCTCGACCGAGGATATTTACAAGCGGTTTGCCAGGCCAACACTTGTAATGCCGCACGAAGAGCGCTGTTGCGCACCACTGTATCTGAGCTATAAGGTCCTGCACCAATCAATCCAGTTCCCCGGGGATCAATATGAAAAACACAGGCATTAACCAGGCAAGCCATATAATAATTACCCTCGAATGTGAGGTGAATATCGTCATTGAAAAATTGGCTAATTGCAGTTTTGTCGCCAATTGGCCCTTTTTGCAAAGAGTCGTACAATGCCATCATTGCGAGATTTCCGGGTACAACAAATACGGTATCGCCAATACGTGTTGCCGACTTGTCGGCAATGTCTTCCCATTCTTTTTGTAAGGTGGTCAGACTGCTGCGCCAGGTTGCCCACCCCGCATCGGCATGCTCCCAGGTAGCATACAAATAACTTTGAATAGCAGGATTGCCCGTATGCGCTAATTCAAAAAATTTACTGGCATACTTGACGCTTGTATCTCTGTGATGGCCCATCAGCGGCACCGACTCTGTAATTATTATTTGCTTAAAAGAAATAGTAGGCAAATCGGCAAGATGATTGGAACCGTGTTCGAAATTGATGAGCAAGTCATAATCCCAAACATCATTGAGGTTAAAAAGTGTGTCCTGCCAGTTTTCTTTAAGTGCCGTTCCTATGTTAATGTGATTGCGATAATTGTTATTGATACCTTTTTGCTTCGCCAAAAACCGCACCTGAAAAGGCATATCAAGCCCTACCAAACTATGGCCTACATAGTAAACCTGATCTTGTGCCCAGGCAGAAAAGCAAAGCAGCAAAGCAAGGAGAGAAAAGGACAACTTTTTCATTTGAAATAATTTTTGAAGCGTTCATAAAGGATTTCTAATCCATCACACAACGGACCGCATAACCAAAAGTTTTATTTGCCCCATTTGCACTTGTCGATCCAAAGTCATTGTCTAACAAAAAGTACTCGCCCTGTGTAGAATTTCTTTGAGTAGCAGCCCAGAAATATGCAGACTTGTTTATCAAACTATAGCCACCAGTATACGTTCTATAGCCACTTGGCAAAGCCGAGAATCCAGTGCTATTTGTTGCACCAGTGTTTGGCGCCATCCACAAGGTTGATGTTGATTTTAGCTTTCCGCCCGATACACCAGTGCCACCAAGGTATTCAATCATTGTTTTCCACTCGGCTTCGGTAGGCACGTGCCAACCTTTGGGCGCAAGCTTACCTGTCATCACGGCGTACCAATTGTAAAGTTTTCCGTAGGTATTGTTGTTGTTGACATCACCATCATAAATAGCATAAGCCCCCATAGTGGTAGCGGTCCAATCGCCGTTATTCAATCCTGTGGGTATTGCAGTACTATCGTTGTAGCGGGTGGTACGCAGGTTTTCTGTTATCCAAAGCTGTGTGCCAATGCGTACGGTTTTATAGACATTGCCATCTACATCGGTAACCGTAGCCGGATCGCCACTTGTCTGAGGTGTGGTGTCGTTGTTTTTGGTGCAACTGCTGAATATGCTGGACACTGCGATACAAGCGATACCTAAAGTGACCATTTTACTTTTTACATTTTTCATCATTTTTATTTTTTAAAGCTTCTTAAAAATTGTTTGTTTATTGGATAATAATTTTTCTTACCTCATTGCCAATTTTAATAAAATACAAACCGGAAGACAAGCCACTTAGGTCAATCGAGTTGGTACCATTTTTGAGATTTCCGCTGCGCATTAATTGACCATTGAGACTGAGCACGCTAAACGTTTGCTCCGTTTTGCTGTCGATAAATAATATGTTGTTGGTAACGGGGTTGGGGTAGAGGTTTAGAAATTGTTCAGAAGAAATATTTGCTACGCTGGTGGTGCCCGCGCATTTGTATTCCGCTCTTGCGTGCTCTCTGTAAAAACCAGTAGATGCTGACCAATCAATGTATTGGTCTTCTGCAATCAAATCTTTCGCACTACCATACTCTTTGGTTATTTTATACCTATTACCCCACGTTGATGTACTCGCAGAATAGGCATCTCCTTTTTCTTCCGTCAATAATTTATCGGAGTTGTAGGTGTTGAGGATTCTGAAGGCAGCTTGCCACGATGCTCCAATGAATAACCAAGAACTTTGGTCTTCAAATGCAACACTGTCAAACGAGGTGTAAGTATATACTCGTTTGCTCGAATTGGTCCAAATAGATCCAAGATTTATTTGGGTAATGTGCTCCTGCAAAAGATTTGCGGCATTATAGGTGTAGCGTTCTCTCAGATCATTTACCCAAACGCCAGTCTCATATTTTTGTTTGATTTGCTGCGTAAGCAAATTAGCAGCATTAAAAGTATTAAGGTGCTTGTATGTATTGATTAGAGAGCCGGTACTGGCATCGTAATCCAACGCAAACTCTTCCGTTAAATTATTGCTGACATCGTAAGTGTAGTAAATAATTTGATTAGCACGCCAGGAGCTTGTAGCGGTTATCCAAACATTATAAGTATAGCTTAGTATTTTATTAGCTGCGCTGTAGGTATTGGCCACATCATTTGCAGGCAACCATACCCCACCGGCAGCGTCCCAATTTTCTCTCAATTGAGTCAGCATTAAATTTGCTCCATTGAAGGTACTTGTTCTTTTCGATGAATTGTCCCAGGCGCTGGTCGCTGTATTCCAAAGAAATGTTTGTGTCACAAGGTTGTTTCCTGCTGCATCCACAGTGTGGATTGTTCTTCTTCTGTTACTAAAAGATGTACTTGCCCCCACCCAACTTTGGTAGTCGAATTGTATTAATTGATTTGCGGTGTTATAAAAATTGATGGTTCTGCCACTGAGCAACTTTGTTGTGCTCCCGGGGTCAAACTCATAATTATAAATGGTATCGACACGGCAATTGGCTGATAGGCTAAAGCTACAAACCAGAGTGACTAATAGTGTTAATATTGATTTCATAGAAATTTTTTTAGCCGTTATTTATTGAACTATTATTTTCTTCACCTCGTTACCAACCTTAATAAAATACAAACCCGAAGACAAGCCGCTTACATTAATTGTGTTGGTGCCTTTTTTAAGATTTCCGCTTTGTAAAAATTGCCCCCTGAGGTTGAGTAAATTGAATGTTTGTTCTGTTTTGCTATCAATAAATAATTGGTTGTTGGTAACGGGGTTGGGGTAGATTCTTAAATTGTTTTGTGCTACAAGCTCTTTAATAGACGAAGGAATATCGGTACATTTATTTTCAGAACGATAATGGTCGTCGTACAGATTAGTAGTTGTATTCCAGGTGCCATATCCATCAGTAGCAATTATCTCATTCGATGCATTATACTCGTAGGTATCCTTACGATAATTTCTCCAGGAGCTTGTAGGATTATGCCATTCTTCATTCTTCTTTTCTGCCAACAAGTTAGCTGCGTTGTAGGAATAGCTTATTTGTTCTGTGTTTTCCCAAATGCCAAAAAATAAATCATAATTCACAGTGCTATCCTTTACTACGTTTCCTGCGGAATTGTATTTATGAAATTGCTTCACATCGTTTTCCCAGGTAGCAAGTGAAATATTCCATTGCGAACTGAAAAATTCTTCCGGTTTACCAGCCGCATTGTACGTGTAATATAGCAACGTGCTATTTTGCCACACACTACTTGTGGGGTTCCATCTTTCGTTAACCGTTTTGATATTTCGGTTGCTGGCATCATAAGTGTATGTTCCTTTAGAAAAATTATTCCAGATGCTTGTAGTTACATCCCACTGTTCCGTCAATCCGCTTATTCTGTTGTTCGCCGCATCAAAGGTGTTGGTTTGACGATAGGTGTGTAGCCAGGCAGATGTTGCTACATCCCAAGTATAGCTTGTCATACCTGTAGGGTTTGCAGAAGCATCGTAAGTAGCAGTCCGTTTATTGGTGCCTCGCCAGGAGGATGTTGATGGAAACCAGGTTTCCTCCATATTCATTGTATCCTTTCCTGCGGCATTGTATTGGGAGGTTCGTTTATATCCGTTAACCCAAGCACTTGTAGGATCTTCCCATCTTTGAGAAAGCTCTTCAATAACATTTCCACCGGCATCGTAAATGATATTGGTCTTTGTATCATTGATAAATGAGGATTTGGCATTATCCCAATATTGATCAATAACCTGTATCATTCTGTTGCTGGCATCATAGCTATTGATGATGCGCCCCCTGTTCGTTTTTACCGTAGAGCCCGTTGCAAACTCAAAGCTCAAAACGGTATCTATTCTGCAAATAGCGTTTGCAAAAAAACCTGATAAAACAAGAAAGGAAAGGGCGAGTAGTTTTTTCATAAAAAATGCTTTAAAATTTTTAATTTTTCACACAGCGTACAGACATAAAAAACTGTTTCACCGCACCGTTAGATAAGGCACTGGGCAAGGAGCTCATAATTTTTACATAATCAGCTTGTGCAGCATTTCTTTCGCGGGTGCTCCACCAAAATGCAGCGTTGCCCACATTGGCAAACATTCCACTATTGGCCAAAAAACCTGCGGGCATTGCATCAAAGCCACTCATACCATTTGGCGACCAACTGGTTGATTTCATTTTATCACCTGCTTTGCTAAAACCACCGAGGTAATTGAGCAGCAAATCCCAATCTTGCTTGGTAGGTATATGCCAACCTTTGGGTGCTAGTTTTCCTGTATTCACCGCATACCAATTGTATAAATGACCATAGTTGGCATTGCCATTATTGTGCACCGAATAGGCTGGCATTGTAGTCTTGCGCAAATCGCCGATTTCAGATGCTGTGGCAATGGGTGCACCATCGTTGTATTTGGTGGTTCTCAGATTATCCACCATCCAGGTTTGGTTGCCAATTTTTATAGTGCGGTACGAATTGCCTTCAGCGTCTGTAATACTTTCTGCGGGCGTTCCTTGGGCAAATGTTGAAGTGCTGTTGCAGATGCCCATTGCACCAACAACGATTAAGGTAAACGCTATTTTTGTTACTATACTTTTCATAAAATTTGATTGTGTTTTATTCAATAATCTGACCTTCGGTTATCACAATGGAATCGCCATCAGAGTTGATAACTGTTCCGCTAAAAGTGCCATAAAACTTCTTTTTGGTTCCATCAATATCTGCGATTTTGGTAATCGTGAAAGTGCCATGGCTTTTTGCAAAACTCTTATTGGCTTTATATTGTCCTTTACTGCTTCTATAATTTGCGATGTAAATAAACTCGTTGTTATTAGCCACGCCTACTTCGTGTGTACCACCTACCACAAAGTCAGATTCCTGAATACGAATACTGAATAGTTGACGCTCAGGTGCAGCTGCTCCGGTTTTGTTTTGTGTTATTCCCAAGCCATACATTTTAGGACTCGACTCGTATGTCCATATTGGGGTGTAGTTCAGTTCTGTAGCAACACCATTTGCTTTAAGCTTTATAACAGTACCTGATGTAGTCGTTGGTGTAGTATTGTTCGAATTGCTGTCTTTTTTTCCGCAAGAGGCAAGGCCTATTGTAAGTAGTGCAACGATGATTATTTTTTTCATTTTTAGTAGTTTTAAAAAGTTGTGTATTGACAATACAAATGTGGTTTGATAAGGAGAAAACTAAATCAGGGTAAACCCCATTTTTGACATCAGGGTTTACCCTATTTTAAGGAGCAATATGCATTAATATGTAGGTGCCTTTTTTGTCTTCGGCAATAATATTGAGCCAGTAATTACCTGTTGCAATATTTGGAATTTCGATACGCCAATGTTTACCTTTTACCATTTCTACTGGCGTTATTTGTATCATTTTGCCTGTTGCATCTGCAAGCTGAAACACAGGTTCGTTAAGCATCTTGTCCGTTTTTATTTCTACAAAATGAAGAAATGGATTGGGGTAAGTGCTTACCGCTGCATCCATATTTTTAACACTATAAATAGAAGCGCCTGTATTGCTTGCCTGCTGAAAACCTTGGCTGGCTATGGCGCCTGAGGCCGATAAATAATCAATCGCTGTTTCGCCCAAAGTATAACTTACAATTGCTATTGGTGTCGTTACAAACCCTCCACTGCCTGCTATTACGTCCCTGTCCTTGCTTTGTGCCTGTGCAAAAAATGCATTCAACATTGCTATTGCACAGAAGAATATTTTTTTCATTTCAACTAATTTTTCGGGGAGAAGTTATTGTTTGATGACAAGGATGTTAAACGAAGTGCCAGCAGGGAAGTTGGAAGGGATTGCATCATCTGAAGCATTCCACAAAACCCAATTGGGACTTGTCCATATCAAAGCCCAGGATGGCATTGTAGTGCTGGTGCTTACCGGAGTTACCAATACAATATCTGTACTTGATGCGCCGCCATAAGACAAGGTAATATTGCTTGCCGCTGAGACTAAAGGTGTTGTTTTAAAGGCTGTTTTTTTAGAACCCGACACTTTCATAAAACCATCCAATTCTATTGCAATACCATTGGATGCAATACTTTCTGCCTTCACACCAACAGGGCCATCTCCATATACACCAATGCCGGTTGTGCCTCCTGCCGTGCCATACACGCCCCAACCATTTGTAATGTGTTCGCCAATTACACCCACTCCTCCGCCGCTTGTTGCGTTGTTACCACCATAAATTGCACCACGATAAACGCCACCCGTTGTGCCTGTTTGCTTCACACTCACAACGTGATCGGTGCTTATAGATTTCTCTGCATTTAGTATAGATGATCCTGTTGGTGAGCTTGTGCCAATGTTTACCTTTCCTGCTGTATAATTTATCGACGACGCACTACCATCTGCCCATTGGGTCCCATTGTCGGCCCTCGTAGCAGTGAATGCATGTGCTGCGTAGGGCACAAATTGTAGTTTCGTAGCGCCAAGATCGGTATAGGATACTCCACCTGAAGGATCAATCTCCACCTTTAAATATTTATCCATTGTGAGATCGTAGAACTTTCCTGAAAAAAGTATGGCACCAACCGTAGGTGTACCACTCCCTATCACAAGATTTACCAACCCCTGCGGATTATTGACTATAGCGTTGTGCGTTTCCTGGTACAAAACAGTACCGCTTGCAGACCCTTCGAGAATACTTATACGCACACCCACTGTTGAGCCACTTGACACAAGGGCTCCGGACCCATTGCGAACAACAGCCTGGTAGTTGAACTTGTAATCCATTTGACCGAATCCGCAAAATGTGACCAACAAAAAGACTGCGAGGAGTATTGCTTTTTTCATAACCGTATTTTTTAAAACGAGGAATAATTTTGTGATACAAAAGTGAGGAGATGCCAAACTTATCAATAGAGGCGAATCACCCCATTTATTTTAAGGGTTTTCCCTAAAGAATTAATTGAGCAAGCCCAATAAAATTGTCTTCTTTACCAGCCCGGCCAGGTTTGTAGCATCTATTTTGTGCATTAAATTAGTACGGTAGTTTTCAATTGTTTTTTCTGAGAGGAACATTTTTTCAGCAATTTGCTTTGTTGTATGCTCATCCAAAATGAGGCGCAAAATTTCTTTCTCTCGCACGGTAAGATGAATAGAGTGTTTGGCTTTGTTATCTTTCATAAGTGTGTGATGCGCATAAGAATTTTGTGTTTGTACACTGAGGTACATTGTTTCAAAATCTCCGGCTTTAATCCATTTTGCAATCTCTGCAACATCATCTGATTTTAAAAAGAAAGCATTGAAACCCGCATTTGCAGTGGATTGTATGGTGTCTTTATCATCGAAACTAGTAAGCGCCACCAAAACCAGGTTGGGATATTTATTCTTTAATTCCAATGCAATATCTCTGCCGTCATGCTTGCCAAAATGGATATCGAGGAATACGATATCGTACTTTTTAGCCGTAGCCATTTTCAATAAATCCGTTCGGCTATTGGCCGTATCTACCTGTGTTACTTCTTCTACTTTCGACAACAAATCTGTAAGGCCACTCAATATTAATTCATGGTCGTCGCCTATCAGTACTTTATACTTTTTCATAGTCCGTAATAATTTTTATTGTGGTGCCTTCATTGGCTTTAGAATCGATGTCAATTGTAGCGTGCAACGATTTTACACGCTCTTTAATACTACGTAAGCCCGTTTGTATTAAATGTTCCGATAGCCCAAGTCCGTCATCCTCTACACTGATTTCGATAAGACTTCTATCTTTGGTTTTTATCCGGACAAATACACTTTGGCACTGTGCATATTTCAATGCGTTATTGATAAGCTCTTGTATAAGCCTATACAAAAGCAAGCTTTTTTGTTTGTCGATGGACAATACTGCTGTATCCGAAAAAAAGAGAATCTCTGTTTCATTTGTGTTCATTCGTTCACACAAATTATTGACAGCTTCTACCAGATTTTTTTGTTCAAAGTCTATAGGCATCAGGCTATGTGAAATGCGGCGTGTATCTTCGTGTAACCCACTAAGCAAGGCAAGAACCTCTTCTTTATTGGCGTCTTCGGCGCGTAGTTTGTAGCTGATACCGGTGAGCATACTTGCTATACCATCGTGTATTTCAAATGCCAGCCGTGCGCGTTCTTTTTGTTCGCCGTGGATATATGCATCGCCAATTTTCTTTTGCTTTTCAATTTCGAGGCGCAACAATCGTTCACGGTTGAGTTTGCGCACATAAAAATAGATAACTGAAAAAATGGCTAAAATCAGCACCAATGCCAATATGACAATCTGAGTGCTGCGCAATTTTGATTCCTGCGTTGCCAATTGCAAATTTTGATTCAGAATTTCTTTTTCCTTTTTTTCTGCATCATATTTTACCAACAGTTCATTGATGTTCTTTTGATTTTCCACACCGGCCACAGAGTCGTATAAGGCGTAAGATTCCTGCAGCATTTGAAAACCTGTTTGATAATCGCCTTCTTTTGCCAAAGCTTTACCCCTTATGCGCTTGACCGTGTGTAATACATCTGTGTTGTGCTGTTCGTTTGCTAAAGCAATAATACTGTTAGATAAGCTTAAAATCTCTTTCGTTTTTGCCTGCTCTTCATACATTGCCAGCAAACCCATTTGGGCGATCAGTTCAAAATGTTTAACACCTATATTCCTGCTTTCGGCAATACAAACATTATAATATTTTGTAGCTGAGTCATATTGTCTTAAAGAGTTGAACACCTCTGCCAGGCCGATACTGGCAGCCAGTTTGGCCATTTTATTATGTGTAGCATCGGCGAGACTATCCGCTTTTTTTACAAAAGGCAGCGCCTCGTGGTTGCGTCCAACTTTATTGAGCGACACTGCAAATGTGGTGATAATATTGGAGGTGATGTTCGGCTCTTTTACACTGGGCAATAATCCATAAGCTTTGGTAGCAAACTGGTGCGCGCTGGGGTAATCTTTCAAGCTGAAATAACAATTGGCAATATTGCTGTAAATGCCTGCCAGGGCCGCAGAATCGTTTGCCAATTCAAAGATTTTCTCGGCGTATAAATAATATTCTATCGATTGATAAATCTTCTTTTTGTAGCTGGCAACATTCCCTTTTATATTGTAAAATTTTCCTTTATATCCGATGTCTTTTTTAGTATAGTTTAGCTGCAAACCAATATTGGCGATGCTGTCGGCTGCATCTAACCGGCCGCTGTAAATGAACTCTTTCCCCAACATGGCCAAATAAATTGCCTGAATTTTTACAGTATTATTATGGGCAATTGCTGCTGCCTGTTTCAAATAAACAGTACCGGAATCTTTATTGGATTTTGCTTTTGTAAACAATTCTGCTATGCGCGCCGAATCTGCTGTTGACGGGTCTCTCGGCAAATGTTGGTGATGGTTTTCCTTGCAAGAAACAAATACAATGCTGGCTAATAGTATAATAAGCCGGCATTGAATACTTATCAATTCTTTACGTTTGTGATGGTTCATCCCTTTACTAATTTCAACTTTTGACAACAATGCCTGTTCCTCTTTTATGATAATTCTTCATAGATTTTTTGTTTAGCTTTTTGTAACACATAAACCTTGATCTCCTCTCCAATAAACATTTATATATATTTGCAAGCTACTATGCAGCAGGTTGCTAAAAAATAGCAGATATCTGTCATTTTCTAAAAAAGCTTTAGATATGCTAGCAAGTTTTTTAGTCACAATTATTTGAAAATAATGAAAACGTTACGTCCGCTTACAACCGAAAATTTTGTAACCATAGCCAAGTCGGATAAGGATTTGGGCATTACAGACTACGAAACTTATTTTGCAACACAAATAAAGGAAGCACACAACTTTGCCATTGGCCCGTATTATTGGTTTATTGGCGATAATGCCAAATTATTAATTACCGTTGCCAGCGAAAATATTGGTGAGTTGAGCCCTTTCAGTAAAGCTGAATGGGAAAATAAACCACCAACTTTTTTGGTAGAAAACTTTCATCCTGAAGATAGCTTTTACGTACTTTCAGCACTACAGTTAGCTTTAGAAAAAATAGTAAATCTACCGGCCGAAAGACAATCCGATGTGCGCATTAATGTATATGCAAGAATGCTGAACGCACTAAAGGAATATCGCTGGGTACTGATTCAAATGCCGGGACTGTATGTAAACAATGAAAATAAAACAACCTGCGGATTGATGATGGTCACAGATTTAACTCATTTTAACTTTGAGCAACGTCCAATTTTGATGACCCTTACCGACAGGGTAAATAACAAGAATGAGTATTTTCATGTTGCAGTCGGCGAACAATTAAAACTGCAAAATGTTTCCCTTCCAAATATTACACGCCGCGAGCAGGATATGGTTCAGCTAATTATGAAAGGACTAAATACTCCTCAGATTGCTGCTGCAGTAAACATTTCGTACCATACAGTAGAAAATCATAAAAGAAATCTTCGGCGCAAAACCGGCACCAAAACAACAGCAGAACTGGTGCATTATGTCATAACCAATAATTTGTTATAGATGTTAGCCGGAGCAGAAAAATCTACCCTTTCTCAGCTCACACAATTACCTTTGCCATTCATTATTTTTTGCTTGTTATGGAGTTCCAGAAAAAGGGATTATCAAAAGAACAATTACTGAAGATATATACAGAGCTTGTTCGCCCCAGAATGATTGAAGAAAAAATGTTGGTGCTGCTCCGTCAGGGACGTATCAGCAAGTGGTTTAGCGGCATAGGTCAGGAAGCTATTTCTGTTGGCGCTACTCTGGCGCTGGACAAAGACGAATATATCATGCCTTTGCACCGCAATTTGGGTGTTTTCACTGCGCGCGAAATTCCGTTTGCAAAACTGTTTATGCAATGGCAAGGCGGTAAAAATGGTTTCTCAAAAGGTCGCGAACGCTCTTTTCATTTCGGCACAAATGAATACCATATCTGTGGAATGATTTCTCATCTGGGCCCGCAATTGGCATTGGCTGACGGCGTTGCGCTTGCGCATAAACTCAATAAAGAAAATAAAGTATCTCTCGCCTTCAGTGGTGATGGAGGAACAAGCGAAGGGGATTTTCACGAAGCGCTGAATGTGGCAGCAGTGTGGGGTTTGCCGGTTATTTTTATTATAGAAAATAACGGATATGGGTTGAGTACACCGGTGAATGAACAATATGCCTGTGCACAACTAGCTGATCGTGCTGTAGGTTATGGCATGAAAGGAATGACGATTGACGGCAATAATGTGCTGGAAGTTTATGATACCATCAAAGAGGCGCGCGAATACTGTATAAAAGAACAGAAACCAGTGCTGATTGAATGTATGACTTTTCGGATGCGTGGCCATGAAGAGGCAAGCGGCGTAAAATATGTTCCTAAAGAATTGTTTGAAGAATGGGGACAAAAAGATCCATTAAGCAACTACGAAATATTCCTGCAAAAAGAAGGCATTTTATCTGATAAAGACATTGAAAATATCCGCGAAACCATACGAAAAGAAATAGAAGATGGTATTGCCGCAGGTTTTGAAGAGCCTACAATTGTACCCAATACGGCAGAAGAAATTCACGACCTGTTTAAAGCGCATAATGGTGCTGGCCGTTCTCCAGAAAACAGTAATTCTTCAGAAATGAAAATGATTCAGGCCATAAGCGACGGGCTGAAAGTTGTCATGAGAAAATATCCGAAACTCGTATTCATGGGTCAGGATATTGCCGAATATGGTGGTGCATTCAAAGTTACTGAGGGCTTTGTAGAAGAATTTGGAAAAGAAAGGGTGCGCAACACACCCATTTGCGAAAGTGCGATTGTTGGTGCGGCGTTAGGGTTGTCACTCAAAGGATACAAATCGATGATGGAAATGCAGTTTGCGGATTTTGCTACGGTAGGTTTCAATCAGATTATCAATAACCTGGCAAAAATTCATTACCGCTGGGGCCAGAATGCTGACGTGGTGGTGCGCATGCCAACAGGTGCAGGCGTAGGTGCGGGGCCATTCCACAGCCAAAGTAATGAGACCTGGTTCGTAAAAACGCCAGGATTAAAAGTGGTTTACCCCTCCACACCTGAAGATGCAAAAGGCTTATTGATAGCCTCTTTCGACGACCCGAATCCGGTTATATTTTTCGAACATAAAGCACTATACAGAAGTATCAGCGGACAAGTACCGGAAGGAGATTATAGCATAGAAATCGGCAAAGCCAGAAAGGTGCAATGCGGGGATGATATCAGTATCATCACCTATGGAGCCGGTGTACATTGGGCCACTGATTATGCGGCAACACATCCTGAAATTTTGATTGATATCCTTGATTTAAGGACTTTATTGCCCTTGGATTATGACGCCATTAAAGAAACTGTAGAACGAACCGGGAAAGTCATGATTCTGCACGAAGACACTTTAATAGCAGGTATTGGCGGCGAAATTTCGGCATGGATTACAGAAAATTGCTTTGATAAACTGGACGCACCGGTCCTGCGCTGCGCCAGCCTGGATACACCGATTCCCTTTTCAATTGAACTGGAGCAGAACTTTCTGGCCAAAGGAAGAATGGACGAAGTGATACAGAAACTGATGGCTTACTAAGATTCGAAGACACAAGAGATTAGACACAAGATTTTGGATAGTTATTTTTGATCAGTTAAGGCAACAAAAAATTAAACCCTATTTTGCATCTGCATAAAAAACAAAGACAAAAAACTAAATGAAGCATTTACCTAATATCCTTACGCTCGGAAACCTATTCTGTGGTTGTATTGCCATTGCTTTTATTATGACTTCGCAACCATATCTGACAGAAATTGGTGGTGCACCCTATTGGATAACCGGTACAGAACAAGCATACTGGGGAGCGATATTCATTGCGATAGCGGCCGTATTAGATGTGCTGGATGGTTTGGTCGCACGGTCTCTGAAATTATTTTCTTCCATCGGAAAAGACCTCGATTCTTTAGCAGACCTGGTAAGCTTTGGCGTAGCTCCATCCATGATTTTATTCAAAATGTTTTGGGCTGCAAATATTGCACAACCGAATGCCATGGAAGTCAGTATGCTCGCAATGACACCGGCATTTTTAGTGGCGTGTTTTGGCGCTTTGCGACTGGCCAGGTTTAATGTTTCTGTTTCAACCGGGTCAACCTTTACCGGAATGCCGATTCCGGCCGCCGGAATTTTAATTGCATCCTTTCCGTTAATTAACCTTTACACCCCACAATTTGGTGTATTCTTCAAAAGCACCTGGGTTTTGTATAGCATCATCGCTTTGGTTTGCTGGTTAATGGTTTCCAGAATTACATTCTTCAAACTGATGCCTTCAAAATGGGATTTTAAAAGCCTGTGGCCGCGCCTAACGCTTTTAGCTGGTGCAATCGTATTATTTCCAATGATGAAATTTGCAGCGATACCGACACTATTTGTGCTGTACATTATCTTGTCATTGGTATACCGGAATCAGAAAGTTGTGACTGTTTAAGATTATTCATTTAAATAAAAGGCCGGATTCAAAATTGAATCCGGCCTTTCTCATGATATATTATTACAAAACTGCCACTACCTTCTTCTGAATCCTGATAATATTTTTGTCTGTCTTACGATTCGATGTAAACGCTGATTTTTTTTCTTTGGAATAAAGCGTAATCATCCATCCGGCTTGTGCAAAGAGTGCTTTCACCTGAGGTAGATTTGTTGTCGCGCTAAAGCGATTGAGATACTGATTTCCTTTGCTTTCAGAAAACATATGTTCCACAATGGTAAACTTCACTTGTGTCAGTCCGTTTTGGATTGTAAAACTATCCAATGATTTCAGCACCTCGTTTCCCAAAATTGAAAAGCGCATCACCGCTGTGTCGCTTTCTTTTCCCGAACTTCTGAAGGTAAAATCCATTTCCAGATTACCATTTTTTAAGACTACCGGAAACTTTAATGGTTTGATAAAATATTGGGTACTTCCTCCCTGATAAAAAGTTTCATACAGATTGCTGCCACCTTTTACCGAACCGGGTTTTACGCTGGTACAGGCCGTCAAAAAAAGACAAACCGAAACTTGAAAAATTAAACGGAATTTGCGGAATTTCATTGTCGTTATAAAGAACAGGGTGTAGCAAAAGCCACACCCCGTTTCATTTTTATGGATTGAAAATTTTATTCACCGGTTACAATCGTCTCGTAAGAGTTCACGATATAAAGGATGTTTCTTGATTTGATATCCACCGTAGAAATTTTAGTAATTCCACCATTTTTTGCTGCTGTGCGGATAGAGGCATCCTGGTTAAAAAACAAGCAACCTAAATAGCCTGTTGCTTTTGCGCGGCCAACCTTTGTTCCGACAGTATTGCTTGTTGCATTCACAGGAAGAGTGAGAGAACAACTGGACATTAGCGCTACAGAACCCAGCAGCATTGCGATTTTCATTTTTTTCATATTGTTTTGATTTTGGTTATTGTTTTTACGTTTAAATATTGGCAGCGACAAAACTAAACAACCTGCTAAAGTGACCAAATTTTGACACACTAAAGAATGTTAAAAAAACGCCTACGCCTAAAACATCATGCGATACACATCTTCTACTTTATTCGCCATCTTTACCGCAATTCGATAATTGTCCAATTGCAATCCTTTAGCATTGGCCTGGGGAATTAATATCATATCCATCCCCAGTTTGTCTGCCTCTGCAATGCGCTGCTCGATGCGGCTCACGGCACGTATTTCACCACTCAGGCCAACTTCTCCCACCATGCAAATATTGCTTGGCAATGCTCTATCCTCATATGAGGAAAGCAACGAGCAAACCAACGCCAGTTCGATAGAAGGATCTTCCACTTTTATGCCGCCGGCAATATTGACGAAAACATCTTTTACGCCAAAATGAAATCCGCCACGCTTTTCTAAAACCGCCAGCAACAATTGCAAGCGACGCAAATCCAAACCACTTACCGTGCGTTGCGGTGTGCCATACACAGCCTGTGTCACCAAAGCCTGCACTTCTATCATTAAAGGACGGAGACCCTCAATGGTGGCAGCAATAGCAATACCACTTAATGGTTCTTTATGCTGCGCCAATAATATTTCTGAAGGATTACTTACGGCTTTCATTCCGCCGGTTACCATTTCATAAATGCCCAGCTCGGATGTAGAACCAAAGCGATTCTTTAAGGTTCTCAAAATCCGGTAAACATAATGCCTGTCTCCTTCAAATTGCAAAACAGTGTCCACCATATGCTCCAACACTTTTGGTCCGGCAATAGACCCATCCTTGGTAATGTGTCCAATAATTATCACCGGGATATTTGATGTCTTTGCAAACCGGGCAAGCTCTCCGGCACATTCGCGCACCTGTGATACTGATCCGGCAGAAGAAGAAACATAAGGAGACTCCAAGGTTTGAATGGAGTCTATGATTAATAAATTAGGTCTTATTCTTTGTGCTTCGCGAAAAATCGCAGAAGTGTCTGTTGCGCTCAGGATAAACAAATGTTCATTTGGCGTTCCGACCCTCTCTGCACGCATTTTAATCTGCTGCATACTTTCTTCCCCTGAAACATACAAGGCTATTCCGTTATTCCACTCTAAAGCTGTTTGTAAAAACAAAGTGCTCTTTCCAATGCCTGGCTCGCCTGCCACCAACGTTACAGAGCCCGGAACCAAACCTCCGCCCAGCGTGCGGTTCAGCTCTGCATCCTGCAAAACAATGCGTGGTTCTTCGCTCACGACCACATCATTCATCCGATGTGCCTGCTTTGCCTCTTTGCTTTGTGCTTCCCACACAAAAGTTTCCTTTTCAGCAGTTTTATCATCACGCTGAATTACCTCTTCAACATAGCTATTCCAGGCGCCACAGGACGAACATTTGCCAGTCCATTTTGGCGATTCGTGTCCGCATTGCTGACAAAAAAAAGCAGATTTAGTTTTTGCCATTAGTTGTTTTCTGCCTGATTTAATTGTTGCATTTCATTGTGTACAAACCCTGAAAGCTCTTTGATATATGCTGGAGAGAAATCGAATTTAATTCCTGCAATTTCATACAACTCTTTCAGCGTTTTAGTATAGCCAGCACTTAATGCAGCCATATAATTATCTAATGCCTGCTCTTTGTTTTGCTTGTATTGACGCCACATGGCTATTGCTCCAAGTTGTGCAATGCCATATTCGATATAATAAAAAGGAACTTCAAACAGATGCAGCTGCTTTTGCCAAAAACTGTGTTGATACTCGGGATAATCACTCCAGTCAACATTGCCGGTTGAAAACTCTTCGTGAATTTCCTTCCATACTTTTTCTCTTTCTTCCACACTATGACCCGGATTGGTATATAGCCAGTGCTGGAATTTGTCGATTGTGGCTATCCATGGCAGCACATCAATCACACGTTCCATTTCTTCCCATTGAGCACGTTTCAATTCTTCTTTTGAGTCGAAGAAGTGTTGCCAGTATTCCAATGTAAATAATTCCATGCTCATGCTCGCCAGCTCAGCAATTTCCATGGGATATTCCTTCATTGCAGACAAAGGCAAACTGTGGGATAAAAATGAATGCACAGCATGACCACCTTCGTGCATCATTGTGATTAAATCATTCACTGTTCCTGCAGCATTCATAAAAATGAAAGGCACGCCTGACTCAGGAAGCGGACAGTTATATCCACCCGGCGCTTTTCCCATTCTGCTGTCAAGATCCATCCTGCCCATTGTTTTCATCATGCTGAGGCATTCGCCAAAAAAGGGACGAAGTTTTCCAAAAACATCGATTGATTTTTGCAACATTTCTTCACCGTTGGCAAATGGCTGCAATGGTTTTCTGCCAACTGGTTCCGCATCTACATCATAAGGTTTTAACTGATCTATTCCCAGTTCTTTTCTGCGATGCTCCAACAATTCTCTTTGCAAGGGAACAATATGTTCTTTCACAGCCGCGTGGAATGCAAAGCAATCTTCGGGTGTATAATCAAAGCGCCCGAGCTCCTGAAATTTATAATCCCTGTAATTGTTATAACCCGCATTCAGTGCCACCTGATGGCGAAGTTTCAACAACTTATCGAATAGCTCATTCAAGGTATTTTTATCCTGCAGGCGACGCTCAACCACTTTGTCAAAAACACTTTTGCGCACATTTCTGTCTGAGTCGTGAAGCATTTTTGCCGCTTGTTGCAAAGTCATTTCTTTACCATCAATCGTTACAGACATTGCGCCACTAATGGTACCATATTGTTGAGCAAGCAAACTGATTTCTGACTGTAAATCGATATTCTCTTCGCGAAAAAGCGCCACACTATTTTCTACATTTCTCAGGTAGGGAAAATAAACTTTAGTGTCAAGATTGGTTTTGAAAGGGTTTTCCAAAAGCTTCTTGTTAATCTCGAAAGCGTAAGGTTTAATCTTTGGCTCGATTTCGGTTACAAAATAAGTGAATGCCTCATCCAGAGAGGCATCTGTCGTATCGCAGGTCATTTTAATTTGCCGCCAGCATGCATCCTCGCCAATTACAGATTCCAGCTCGCTCAAATCTGACAGCCATCGTTCCAAATCGTCCTGCGAGTCAAGGTTTCTGTTTTTCAAATCTTCAAAATAGGATTCCAGGCCTGCCCAATCACTAACTGTAAAGTCGGTTGGTAAAAAGGTTCTCGATCTTGCTTTAATATTTGCTGTTGCGTTCATCTTCTTTCTTGATATTTTTAATCTTTTTAAATATTCTAAATAATTCCTTCTCTGATCAGGTCGTGCAGGTGCAGCACTCCAACATACTTTCCGCCGTTAGTTACCACCAATTGTGTGATATCATTTTCCCTCATTAATTCAAGAGCCTGTACTGCAAGTTCATTTTCTTCAATACTTTTTGGGTTAGGCGAATAAATATCCCTTGCACGAAGCGGGTCTACATCTGTGTGCAACTGCAGCATCCGACGAATATCGCCGTCTGTAATAATCCCTTTAATTTCTTCGTTTTCATTGAGCACAACTGTTGCGCCCAAGCGTTTTCCGGATATTTCGACAATAATTTCACGGATAGTACTTTCCGGTAAAACCTGAGGCTTTTCATTTAGCTTTATCAGATCCTTCACACGCAAATACAGTTTCTTACCCAAAGAGCCTCCGGGATGATACCTGGCAAAATCTTTTTCTGTAAAACCTTTCATGCTAAGCAAACAAATTGCCACAGCATCACCCATTACCATTTGTGCAGTCGTGCTGGTTGTTGGGGCAAGGTTGTTGGGGCAAGCTTCTTTTTCTACGGTACAATTCAGAAAAATGTCTGCGTTTGTTGCAAGATACGAGAGCGAATTTCCACACAATGCGATGACCGTATTGCCGAAATTTTTCACTAAGGGAACCAGCAGTTTTATCTCCGGGCTTTCGCCACTTTTCGAAATAATCATGACTACATCATCTTCCTGAATCATGCCAAGATCGCCATGAATTGCATCGGCAGCATGCATGTATAATGCAGCCGTTCCTGTGGAATTCATTGTAGCCACAATTTTTTGGGCTACAATAGCACTTTTGCCAATCCCAGAAATAACCAGCCGGCCTTTGGATTGATAAATAATATTTATCGCTTCAGCAAAGCAATCATTCACAAAAGCTTCGAGTGCTGCGATAGACACCGACTGCAACTGAATAGATGCCGCCGCCTGTTGTAAAACTTGTTCTTTCGAAAACATACGCGAAGTTATGCAGGAGAGTGAAATGAAGTAGGCGCTTAAACTTTTATTTAAAAGAAAAGCAAAGAAGACGTTATATGAACTTTCACACTTAAACCATCGTAAATTCTGTAATTTAGTGCATCAAAATTGTCCCTATGTTCTCGATAAAATATCCTTCTTTCATTCTCTATATCGCAATTCTTTTGTTTACGTCCGGCATGTTATTTTCCTGCACTCCCAAAAAAGTAAGCACCAACAATACAGGAGATAATAAAGTCTACAACGATGATAGTGAAATTAATATGAAAACAACCGAGAAGAAAGCAAAGATGCCATTTGATACCGTTGCTGCACCAAGATTCCAAAAAATTCAGCCAGAATTACCAACCGAATAAGCTCTCTTATTTCTTTTTAATTAAGGATGTGAATGGATTTCGCAATCCTGAATATTGCATCATATCTACCTTGATACTTCCTATCAATATCGGACTGCTGATACGCAATGGAATATGGTTGGCATCATCACTCACCCAAACTTCCATTTTTTCACCACCTTTGAAGATGGTACCATCAATCAGTAAGGGCGCAATTTTAATAGCATTGAACTTGCCATATTTGGTTTCAATTTGCTCTTTGCCCACATATCGAATATACAAATCGTACACCTTATCGTCCAGGAACATGGAAAAAGGTATTTTATCACCCTTTTTGTATTTATTATAGTCGATGTTCCGGGCAAAATAAACCGCAGAAAGCACGTCCTGCGTACATTTTGGCACATCAAAAACGCCATTTGTGCTGACAGCCTTTCCGGAGCTGTGATTAAAATTGACATAATTGTAAATCTTAAATCCACCCTCGTTTACATTCCTTACAAAACGTTGGGGAAATAGGGTTTCCTGGTCCAGGTAAGTTTCATATTTATCATTCACCTTATAAAACCATTCGTAAGATTTCTGGGTTCTACCTATACCCGAAATATGGTAAACCTTTTTTTTGTCCAGCATCTCAGAGGCAACGGTAAATTCTGCATTTCCCGCCTGTATCCAGATAGGACTCATGTTGTAATATGCTTTAAACACAACCCTTTCGCCTTCTTTAAAGCTGGTGTTTTTAATATGGCAAAAATCTGCCTGAGCGCTTGCGGCACCAGCATAAAACATAATTGACAAAAAACCTGTTATTTTCATGATGACCATTTAGAATTAATTTGACTTTGTTCCCTGCGCCAGGTTTATTCCAACTGGCCTCAGTTTGGTTAATTCTATTACAAAACAACAAATACCATACCACAATAAACAACAAATTAGGTTAATAAATTCCCAATCAATAACCAAAGGCAAACATTTACTTGCTCTATATTTCAATACATTTGTACGACAATTTACATCCTCATTTTGCCACAAAAACAACAAGTTATTTTAGGAATTGATCCAGGCACATTGGTGATGGGTTATGGATTGATTGCGGTTAATAATGGTAAGCTCAGCCTGCTGGAAATGGGTGTTTTGCAATTATCAAAATATAAAAATCACCCCGAGCGATTATCCCTTATTTTTAAAAAAATGGAAATGCTCATCCGCACACACAAGCCCGTTGCGGTTGCAATTGAGGCACCGTTTTTTGGGAAGAATGTACAGAGTATGCTGAAGCTGGGACGGGCTCAAGGTGTTGCCATTGCTGCGGCGATGATGCACGACCTTGAAGCCATTGAATATGCACCCCGAAAAATCAAACAATCTATTACCGGTAAAGGTGCCGCCAGTAAAGAACAGGTTTGGGGAATGTTGCAACGCATCCTCGATTTTGAAGAAAGGCCTGAATTTATGGATGCAACAGACGCAGTTGCCGTTGCCCTTTGTCATCATTACCAAATGAGAAATCCTATGCTGAATGCCAGCGAAGCTCCAATCAAAAAAACCACGGCTAAAAAGCAAAGCTGGGACACATTTCTGGCCCTGAACAAAGACAGAATTAAACTGAAATAAGCTCATGAAAAATGCATCCATCCGCTTAATAATGATTTTGGCATTGGTAGTGTCGGCCGGCATTATCATTACCCAAACTTATTGGGTGCGCAGGGCCTATACTTTACAGCAAACAGAGTTTAATTTCAATGTCAATAAAGCGTTGTCTAAAGTGGCTCAGGAGGTCATGATTCTGAAAGAAGTGCAGGTGCCCAATTACAGCCCCGTCGAAAAAATAACGGATGATTATTATGTGGTCCAGATCAACGTTTTCGTAGAAGAAGAAGTCCTGAGGCACTTTCTGGAAAAAGCCTTTGCCAAACAAAACCTGGTGACTGATTTTCAATTTGGTTTGTACGACTGCATGAGCGAAAAGGTTAATTATCAGGCATTGGTGCAGGTTGCAGGTGGTGATAAAAAACCATCGCGTTTGGTGGCTTTCCCTAATATTAAACGGGAGAATTATTACTTTGGCGTTTACTTTCCAAACAGGCAACAGTTACTGGCGTCTCAGATGAGTATCTGGTTTGTATCTTCAGCGGTATTGATTTGTGTAATTGCTTTCCTCGGTTATTTGTTATTCATTATCCTGAAGCAAAAACGATTGAGCGAAGTGCAAAAAAACTTTGTAAATAATATGACGCACGAACTGAAAACACCTTTGGCGTCTATTCAAATGAGCGCAGCTGTCTTGCAGGACGAAGACATTGTCAACAAGCCGCAAAGGCTTCGCAGTTATGCTGATATTATTCTGAAAGAAAGCACTCAGCTTGCTGCCCAGGTAGAGCGGGTTTTACAAATGGCTCAATCTGATCGTGGAAAAATGCTGCTGCAAAAAGAAACCTTGGTATGGCAGGATATTTTGCAAACAGTGAAGGACAGCTTCGAAAATCTGGTGGAATCAAAAAATGGCTCTATCAAACTGGTGATGCCGGTGGAGCCGGTAATGTTCTACGGCGACCGGCTTCACCTTACGAATGTCATCCGCAATTTGCTGGATAATGCAATAAAATATTGCGACAAGACCCCTCTAATAGAAGTAAGACTAAGTGAGCAAAGCGGAAAAGTAACAATTGCTGTATTAGATAATGGTATTGGTATTGCAAAAAAATACCACAAGCATCTGTTCAAAAAATTCTACCGTGTGCCTACGGGAAATGTGCATAATGTGAAAGGGTTTGGCCTGGGTTTAAATTATGTATTAAGCATTACAAGGCTTCATTTCGGTAACGTTTCATTTACAAGTGATTTAGCAAAAGGAACTATATTTACACTCAGTTTTATAAGTCAAAACGCAAAATAAATAAGTTATGGTCTCTGCTAAAGCAAAAGTATTATTGGTAGAAGATGACGCCTCCATTGCATTTATTGTAAAAGACAGCCTTGAAGAAAATGGCTATGAGGTTACTTATTGCGTAGACGGAGAAACTGGCTGGCAGCAGTTTATGCGGAACACTTTCGACATTTGCCTGTTGGATGTGATGCTTCCAAAAAAAGACGGACTAACACTTGCTTCTCAAATCAGGAAAAAAAATGAGTCCATTCCAATATTAATGCTGACGGCATTGAATAGTGATGAGTCCAAGATTTCCGGCTTTCAAAAAGGTGTGGATGATTACATTACCAAGCCATTTAATATTCAGGAATTATTGTTGAGAATGGAAGTCTTCCTGAAACGAACTCAAAAGAAACCAGGAGAAATGGCTGAACCCGTGTTAATCGGACAGTTAGAATTTGATTTTAAAAACTTATTGATAAAGACTCCCTCTGAAACCATCCAATTAACCCAGAGGGAAGCTGAATTATTCAAATACTTTTACCAAAACAGTAATACCGTATTGAAACGCGAAGATATCCTGACTAAAATCTGGGGGAAAGACGATTATTTCCTTGGGCGAAGCATGGATGTATTTATTACTAAACTGCGTAAATATATTAAAGGCCAGGAAGGCATTGAGATCCAAACCATTCATGGCGTTGGATTTAAGATGTTGGTTGGCTGATAATTAAACTTCAATATGACTAAACAAACATTTGCAATTGCAGGCATTTCTCTTAACCTGTTCTTAATGGCTGCCTGCGGAACACCCAAACACAAAAAAGCCTATATGCAGCACACCTTCAAAAACATTAAAAAGTCGGTGAAAAATGCTGAGATTACCAAATTGAATGATACCATAAAAGTGTTATTCCCATCAAATCTGATGTTCTCAGTAAACAGCACCAGCATTGATTCTTCTGTACTACCTGCCATGAAGCGTTTTGCCAATGCATTAATAAAATATAATCGCACTTCGATTTTAATCAGCGGATATACAGATAGTGTAGGCACTGATGAATATAATGATGCACTATCTTCTCAAAGAGCGGATACTGCACGAAGATCTCTGGAACAAAATAGTGTGTCGCCCGAAAGGATGCTTACATGGGGAATGGGTGAACGTCGGCCAATCGCTTCAAACGAAACAGAAGAAGGAAGGGCAAGAAACCGGAGGGTAGAGTTTGTGGTATTATATAAGTCAGAAAAATAAAACGATGCTGAGTTGTTTGGCCTGAAGTATAAATACTTCGGGCTTTAGTTGTTTATGAATATTCGGTACATAATACAGTATGAGATTCATACTTTAATTAACCGAAATCAAAGTAGGGAGGTGATAAAATATTTCCTGTTACAATCAGGTTGTATAAACGGGAAGTCATTAATGCAAGCTTTTATTACGGGTAACAATATTGTTTTCAATTTGAGTGAAGAAGCAACTTAAGGTTGAGTAAGCAGCTTTCATTTTAAAATTAAAGTAACTACCTACCCCCTTTCCTCGGAAAGATTAAGCTCTTAATAAGAGTGGCACTTAAGCACCCTTACGTTTAAATCTAACCCAAAAAATAAAAACCGTTCAACTTATATCGTTGAACGGTTTTTAGTACAAATTAAATATAAAATCTAGTGTGATTCTTCACCCGGACGCAAAGGAGTTGTTTGTGGGATAAAGTCATTTCCGTGACCATCATCACGATAGTCATAGCTCCAGCGATGAACTTCAGGAATATCACCTTCCCAGTTACCGTGACCCGGATTGATTGGTGTAGTCCATTCCAAAGTAGTAGAACCCCAAGGATTCATCGTAGTTACTTTGCGTCCTTTCCAGATGCTGGCAAAGAAATTGAATACAAACAAAAGCTGACCAAAGAATACCACAATAACCACAACACTGATAAAAGAGTTCAATGTTCCGAAGTTTTTGAAGGATTCCCAGGCGCTATAATCATAATAACGTCGTGGCATACCCGCAACACCTTCGTAGTGCATTGGCCAGAAAATCAGGTAGGCGCCAATGAATGTTACAAAGAAATGGATATAGGCCAATGGTTTGTTCATAAAACGACCAAACATCTTCGGATACCAGTGGTATATACCTGCAAACATTCCAAAGAAGGCCGATACACCCATTACAATATGGAAATGCGCAACAACGAAATAAGTATCGTGTAAATGAATATCAAGAGCAGAGTTACCAAGGAATATACCTGTAAGACCACCAGAAATAAACAGAGATACGAATCCAAGTGCAAACATCATTGCCGGTGTGAAGCGTAGATTACCACGCCAGATTGTAGTCAGCCAGTTGAATACTTTTACAGCTGATGGTACAGCAATCAACAAGGTTAACAATACAAATATGGAACCAAGGAATGGACTCATTCCGGTAACGAACATATGATGCGCCCAAACAAGGAAGGCAAGAACGGTAATACCAACCAAAGAAATAATCATCGCAAAGTAACCGAAGATTGGTTTACGGCTATTGGTAGAAAGAATCTCTGAAGCCATACCCATACCAGGCAACATAATGATATACACCTCAGGGTGACCCAGGAACCAGAATAAATGTTGGTAAAGAATAGCAGATCCACCCACATTTGGCAAGGCCTTTCCTCCAATGAAGATTTCAGAAAGGTAGAATGAAGTACCAAAGCTACGGTCGAAAATCAATAATACAAATCCTGAGAACAATACAGGGAAAGATAAGATACCCAATACTGCAGTGAAGAACAGTGCCCAGATAGTCAATGGCATACGGGTCATTGTCATTCCTTTAGTACGCATGTTAAGGATTGTAGATACATAGTTCAAACCTCCAAGAAGGGAAGAAACAACGAACAATGCCATACTCACCAGCCATAGGTCCATACCAAGACCAGAACCCATAGATGCCTCTTTCAAAGCACTCAACGGTGGATAAGTTGTCCATCCTCCTGAAGCGGGACCCGTTTGGATAAACAGGGAAACGAACATAATTACACCTGCCACAAAGAAGAACCAATAAGAAAGCATGTTCATAAATGGAGACGCCATGTCACGTGCACCAATCTGAAGAGGGATTAGCAGGTTCGCGAATGTTCCGCTCAAACCGGCTGTTAATACAAAGAACACAAGAATAGTACCATGCATTGTTACAAGGGCATAGTAAAATTCCGGATCCAGCTTTCCACCTTTTGCCCACTCACCAAGAAATTTCTCCATAATCGGGAAAGTCTTGTCGGGAAAACCCAACTGCAAGCGGAAGAAAACAGACATCAAAGCGCCAATAATAGCCCATATGATACCTGTAATCAGGAATTGCTTGGCAATGACTTTGTGGTCCTGACTAAAAATGTATTTAGAAAAGAAATGCTGCTCGTGATGCTCATGCGCATGATGATCACCATGTGCGTGAGTGTCGTGTGCGTCGTGTACTCCGTGTACTATTGCTTCGTTGCTCATTTTTATAAAAATCTTATTTGTAACACTGCTTCGTGAGAAGCAAAAATTTATTCCTGTTTATTTACAATTTTACTACTTAACTGCAACGGCCGGTGCCGCTACTGTTGCAGAATCCACTGCAGGAGCTGCAGCCGGTGCAAAATAAGGTGCTTGTTTTGCAATCCAGGCATCATATTCAGCCTGCGTTTCAACTATAATCGTTCCACGCATTGAGTAGTGACCTTTACCACACATCTGATCGCATGAAATCTCATATACAAAATTTGGATTCTTAGAGATTTTCTTCATTTCTGCTGAAGTAATTGCCGGTGTAAACCAAAGTGTTGTGGTAATTCCAGGAACAGCATCCATTTTCAATCTGAAATGGGGAAGTCCTACATCGTGAATTACATCTCTTGAACCGATAATCAGTTTTACGGGTTTGCCCACTACAAGGTGCATTTCACCATTTTGGGCAACCACGTCATCCTTGCTCGCCGGATCTTTTTCATCCATACCCAATACATTGGTAGCATCATTAATGGCTCTGAAGTTTCTTTTGCCAAGCACATTATCAGCTCCCGGATAACGGACAATCCAGTTAAATTGTTTACCGACAATTTCAATAACTTTTGCGTCGGCTGGTGCAGGTGAAGTAACGGTCATCCAGTTACGTAAACCAATAGCCACCAAAACGGCCATAACAATAGCAGGAACAGTTGTCCATATCAGCTCAAGTTTATTATTATGAGCAAAAAAGTAAGATTCCTTTCTGTCATCAGTTGCTTTATATTTAAAAGCAAACCAAAACAGCAAAACGTGCGTGATGAAGAATACAATACCAGTAACAATCAATGTTACTTTAAACATCATATCATAAGCTTCCCCTTGCTTGGAAGCAGATTGAGGTAACATTCTGTCCATCAAAGAAAAGTGGCATTGCCAGATTGCATAGCACCCCAAAATAAAGAATACCACCAGAGAGGCCGCCATTGCTATGTTGGTCTTCTTCTGACGTTCTTTTTCCGTACTGCGCAAAGAAGCTGCATATTCACTTGCTTGTGCGATCTGGTACACTATCATCAGCACCAGGAAAATTATTGCTACTGTTATAAATATCGACATCTTATTAAATCACTAATGTTTTAAAGTATTATTTCAATTTTTGGCAAAACCTTTGTTCAGCTTAGCTGATATGAATCACAGATTCTTTCAGCAATGGATTATTTTGTGGAACCAAAGACGCTTTAGACAATGTTTTTGAAACAGTAAAAATCATTAATCCTACAAATCCAGCCAACAAGCCAATTTCATACCAGCCGATTGTCCAATGTTCGCCAAGCGGTCCCGGCATCATCATTTGATAAAAATCAAGCCAGTGACCAAATATGATAATCAATGCCATTGTTGTTACAGTAAAATAATTTCTTTTACTTGGACGGGACATCAAAATAATCAATGGCATACAGAAGTTAATGATAAAACCTCCGTAGAACAAAATGCTGTACGGTCCGTGTTGACGGGTAATGAAATAAGTCGTTTCTTCAGGAATATTTGCATACCAGATCAACATATATTGAGCAAACCATAGGTAAGTCCAGAATACAGAGATTGCAAACATAAATTTACCAAGGTCATGGATGTGCTCTTTATTTACAATGCTCAGGTTACCATTGTTTTTAAGGTAAACCACCCAAAGCAAAATCATTGACATACCACCTACAAGTGAACTTGCAAAAACATACCAGCTAAACAAAGTTGAATACCAATGTGCGTCAATGCTCATAATCCAGATCCATGGCGTTGTGCTCATCATTGTTAAAGCAAAAACCACCAGAAATAAGGCAGCCCAAATCATAAATTTGAAATATCCTTTTGTGCTGTTTTTAGGAGCAGACTCCTGTGCTATAGACAAAGCACGGAATTTACGTCCAAAGAAACCCCACAATGTTACAGTAACGATGGTGAAACCAATTACCATCCCTTTATTCAGAAAAGGACTTTTGCCTTCCAGGATTTTATCTCCGTCAGGATGAACCCAATGGAAAATAGGATTATGACCGTGATGATCTTTAAAAACAAGGATAGTAAGAATAACTACCAAAGCAGCAATACCACCAAAAAGCCATGCATTTGCACCAATTGCTTCAGGAACACGGCGATAAGCTACAATCCATCCTCCATGTGCAAGCGATGATGCCGCCTGAATAAATACGCTGATAATAGCGATAAAGGCAAAATATACCGAATTGTGCAACAAACCAGCCCAAAAACGGGTGTGACTTGTTTCGGCCATAGCCGGGTCAGAGCAATTAAGCAGTCCGATCATTCCCGCGATTAAAGTGATAGCACCCACGAGCAACAATACCAGACTGGTATTGCGTAAACGGGCTGGTACTTCAAAACGTTCGTTCATTTGTTATTATTTATAAAATCTTTAAAAAAGCTATTCTAGTTTCTCAATTAGTGGTTTGCCATAATGATAGTGTCTGCAGTCAAAGTAACTTTAGCACCACTGGAATCCTTTACAATCATTGTGTTGCCACCCATAGTAAATGGCGATCCACCATTTTCTGACTGAATCTTTCTGATATAGGCGATTACCTGCCAGCGCTGTTTTACATTCAATTGGCTTGCATAAGAACCCATCAGGTTTTTACCATACTTAATAGCTGCATACATTGTTCCGTTGCTCATCGCCAGATACTTGCCATCTTTAAAGTTAGCAGGTGCCGCAGGGAATTTTCCGTTTCCAGCGTTATACAATGGACCATTACCATCCAATTCGCCGCCATGACAAATACCGCAATAAATCATATACAGACGGCCACCTTCTTTCAGCTCAGCTTCATTAAATCTGTAACTTGTATTAAAAGATTTATATGCCGTAGTGTCACCTTCCATCAAATGATCGGGCAGGTCGTGTCCAACTGCGATAGCGCCGGTAATCGGCACTCTGCTCGTTTGTCCATCAGCAAAATTCGGATTTTTTGTATAGGCGTCATACGCACGGGAATAAGTCATATCCGGAGTGTAAATTTTCCCTGGATTACGACGCATATTGCCGCTATTGCAAGACATCAAACCCACACCTGCCAAAAGGCTTGCTACTACTATGCTTCGGGTCTTATTCATAATATTGTTTAAAAAAATCTTTTTGTCAGTTTGTGATTTTGAAAATATACTTCTCAAAAAAAATTATGCTAATTCGTACGCTTCTTTTTCGTCCCAACGGCCATACCACCATCCTTCTTCTGCTATCTGAACATTTGTCTCCACAGCGCCGGTTTCATTCATAAATGCTAAAACCTCCGCTTCAGAACTATGCTCATTCAACTCCAATACGACAACAAAATAATCGTCTGTCTGACGAGGGTGAAAGATGTGTTTTTTCACACCGGGCATAATTTGATTCAGATAGCAATAAGTCAAAACCATACCAACTGCGGCAAACAATACCGTAAGCTCGAATACGATGGGCATAAAAGCCGGTAAGGACCAGTTTGGTTTACCGCCAAAATTAATTGGCCAGTCTGATGTAAAAATCCAGGACATAAATCCTACCGCAGTGCTGGTGCCGGTCAATCCGAAGATAAAACCTGCCACATGCAAATCTGTTTCTTTCAATCCCATTGCTACATCCAATCCATGAACAGGGAATGGTGTATAAACGTCGTGTAATTTATAACCGCTGTGGCGAACTTTTTCTACAGCAGGGAATAAAGTATCCTCTGTATCGTAGCAAGCAACCGCAAATTTCTTTATAGCCATTTTATTATTAATTCAAAAATGAAAAATGAAGAGTCGACCCCGACTGTTATTTTCTAAATATTCTTTAATGTTACTACTAGTGATGACTGTTCTCGTGAACGAATTCCTCTATAGTTTTCTCGTCTTCCTTAGCCATCTCTTTCTTATAATTGTCACCTGAAGTTTTCAATACAAACTTAATCTCAGCCACGGCCACAACAGGGAAGTATTTTGCAAACAGGAAGAAGCAGGTAAAGAATAATCCAAATGTTCCGATGTAGAAACCTACCTCAGGCCATGTCGGGCTATAATAAGTCCAGCTACCTGGCAGGTAATCTCTGTACAAGGATGTAACGATAATTACAAAACGCTCAAACCACATACCAATATTCACCACGATAGACATAATGAACGTAAATGGAATATTACGACGTAGTTTTTTGAACCAGAACAATTGTGGAGAAACCACGTTACAAGTCATCATCGCCCAATAGCTCCACCAATATGGACCAATAATACGCCAGTTAAATGCATCCTGCTCATATACAACCTGGCTGTACCAAGCCATAAATAACTCCGTCAGATAAGCAACACCCACTATAGAGCCGGTCAAAACAATTACTTTATTCATTGCCTCAATGTGACCTAAAGTGATGTATTCCTCAAGACCAAGAATTTTACGAACCAGAATCAACAGGGTTTGTACCATTGCAAAACCGGAGAAAATCGCACCCGCAACGAAGTACGGAGGGAAAATCGTGGTATGCCATCCTGGAATTACAGATGTAGCAAAGTCAAAAGATACAATCGTATGTACTGAAAGTACAAGTGGGGTAGAAAGACCAGCCAATACTAATGATAGAGATTCAAAACGCTGCCAGTTTTTAGCAGTACCCGTCCAGCCGAAAGAAGCCAAACCATAAGCACGTTTGCGGAATTTAGTTTTTGCGCGGTCGCGGATTGTTGCAAAATCAGGAACAAGACCTGAATACCAGAATAACAAAGAAACAGTGAAGTAAGTAGAGATCGCAAATACGTCCCAAAGAAGTGCCGAGTTAAAGTTTGGCCATAACGGACCACGTGTATTTGGATAAGGCAATACGTACATCGCATCCCAAACACGACCCATATGGAAAATCGGGAATTGACCTGCGCACATTACCGCAAAAATCGTCATCGCTTCTGCTGCACGGTTTACACCGGTACGCCATCCCTGACGGAAGATCAAAAGGATTGCAGAAATCAGTGTTCCGGCGTGACCAATACCAACCCACCATACGAAGTTGGTAATATCCCAACCCCAACCAACAGTACGGTTGATACCCCAAACACCGATACCGAAATAAACTTCCCAAAATACAGAGAAGGCACCAAAGCCCAGGAGTATCAGAGAGATGAAAAATCCGATATACCACATTTTGCCCGGTTTCTTTTCAATCGGACTAATAATATCCTCGGTTACTTGGCGATAGGTTTTATTCCCATCAACCAACGGCTCGCGAACTATGGATTCGTACTTTAAGTGCATAATTGCTTTATTATTTTTTAATGGCGGTATTTAAATTTTACTTTCCAAAACCGCTTATTAATGTGTGCTATAAATTCTTAATTCAATTCTTTCACCGGAAAATTATCCGATTAATTTGCTTTTGTTCACCATCAAATCATCTTTGCTGCCTGCAGTAATTTTGTCAGCATTTCTGATTTTAGAAAGGTAGTTTACGTTTGGCAATACGTGCAATTGCTCCAACACATAGAACATACGCTCTTTGTCTTCGCTGTGACGGATTTTGTAAATTTCGCTTTCCGGATCGTTTGCATTACCAAATTTGATACAGCCGGAAGCACAAGCCTGTTGACAAGCAGTTTTCACAACGCCATCTTTCAATGGTTCTCCGGATTTTTTAGCTTCCAGTTTGCCTTCCTGTAAACGCTGAACGCAGAAAGAACATTTTTCCATTACACCACGGCTACGAACCGTAACGTCAGGATTCAACACCATACGGGTCAAATCATCGTTCATATCATCGCGACGACCATCTTCGTAAAGGTTATCGTCAAAACAATCTGCACCATTCCAGTCCATCCAGTTGAAGTGACGTACTTTGTAAGGACAGTTGTTAGCGCAATATTTGGTACCGATACAACGGTTATAAGTCATTTGGTTCAAACCTTCGCTGCTGTGGCTGGTTGCATTTACAGGACAAACATTCTCACAAGGAGCATTGTCGCAATGCTGACACATCATTGGCTGGAATACTGTCTGAACGCTATCCGGGTCGTTTGGATTCCCGCTGAAATAACGGTCGATACGCAACCAGTGCATTTCGTGTGCTTTCAGCACGTGTGTTTTACCCACAACAGAAATATTGTTTTCTGCCTGGCAGGCAATAACGCATGCCGCACAACCAGTACAAGTATTCAGGTCGATAGACATTCCCCAATGAATTGCTTCATGGCTTGGTTTTTCTGTATGGTCAGGATATAATGTTCCTTCATCACGGAATTTTTCATCCATGTCAGCATCATATCCTTTAGACGGTGCATCGTGGTGTTCCCATGGTTTTGTTGTATAGTGACCAATTTCGGAGTAACGCTCTCTGAGCAAAGCTTCAGGGTCTTTACTGAATTCTTCCAGTGTAAACTCGTGAATAATCGGACGACCTTCATAGCTATGATGCGTTTGCGTAATAGCTACTTCGTGACGTGAATTATCCGGAGCAATTTTTATCGCAGTATTCGAATAATCGAAAGTTTGGCTTGTTGTGTTGAAGCGTACAAACGGATAAGCATTTTTACCACCTATCAATTTGCCATCTTTGTCAGTACCACTTGCAGCAGCACGTCCCACACCTTTATCGCGGCCATAACCAAATGCTACAGCTACAACATCATTGTGCATACCTGGTACTACCACGATTGGCAACAATAATTCTTTGCCGTTCCAAGTGATTTTAGCTTGTTTTTTATTAGCCTCAACTTCAGTAATAGAAGTCAGTTCTGCATCAAATTTCTCTTTTGCAGTCTTTGGAGACATACAAATGTAGTTGTCCCATGTTGCTTTTGTAATTGGATCAGGCATTTCCTGCAACCAGGGGTTGTTACTCCATGCACCACCATAACCGATAGCTACTGTAGGGTAAAGTACCAATTCCATTTCAGCTCCTTTAGGAGAAGCTTGTATTGCGGACATTGCAGCAGAAAGGTTGCCGGCAAAAGCGCCGCCACCCATATTCATTGTTGCAGGTTCGTAAATACCGTTTTGCAATGCAGCATCAAATGCAGCTTGTCCACCCAGTTTAGCAGTCCAGTAATTAGACCACATTGTTTGGTAAGTTGTTGTATCACCAGCCCAGTTCAACAAGCTATCCTGGAACGCACGTGTTTTAAACAAGGGCGCGATAGAAGGCTGCATGAAACTGTAAAACCCTGTTTTTGGTTCAGCATCACCCCAGCTTTCCAGCCAGTTATTATCCGGTGTAACGATTTTTGCTTTTTGTGCAGTCTCGTCCATTCTGTCTGCAAACGATACAGAAAGAGCAACTTTAGACAAACCCGTCAGGAATTTATCTGCTTCACAATAATCGTAAGCAGGATTCACATCGTGCATCAACAAAGCGCCAACTTTATCAGCGTTCATATCTGCCACAAGGTTTACCATATCGGCATCAATACCTTGTTTGTAATTGCTTTCAACTGCCCAGTTAATTGTAGTGCCATTTGCACCAATTGCACTGTTGATTGCATTTACAACAACTTGTATGTTTTTGTCATTGCTACCGCAAACAACAAGGCCATTACCTTTTTTCAGGTCGGCTGCTGCTTTAGTCAGCAATTCATTCAGATTTTTTCCAAGAGCTGGAGCTGTTCCGTTGGCTATCAGACTGTAAAGTGCTGAAGCAACAGCACCTAATTCTGAAGGACGGCATGTAGCACGATAATCGGCAGATGCACCTGAAATAGTGTGTGTTGGTTCCACCTGATAGTGGCGGGACATGTTCAGATTTTTTGCATTAATCTTGCGACCTTGTCCATATTGGTAAGAGAACTCAACAGGAGATAACCAGGTACCCAGGAAATCTGCGTCAAGACTAACGATTGTTTTTGCTTTATCAAAATGATAAGAAGGCAATGAGCGTTTGCCATAGCTTTCGCCATTAGCCAGCAACATACCTGAATAAGAAATAGAATCGTAAGTTATGTGTTTGGCGTTTGGATATTTAGCCAGGAATTTTGCAATAACTTCTTTGGTAGTAGGACTAAGAATTGTAGAAGTCAACAGGTAAATTGTTTTGCCTGATGCTGCAGCCAAACCTTCTGTTACTATTTTATCAACATTTGCAAAAGTTGATTCTGCACCGTTTGCCATTGGGTGGCGAAGGCGGGCTTTATCATATAAATTCAAAACCGCAGCCTGAACGCGTGCAGAAGTTGAACCATAAGTAATTGATGATTTCGTGTTACCATCTAATTTGATCGGACGGCCTTCACGGGTTTTTACCACTACTGCACAATAATCACCTCCATCTACAAAAGTAGACGCATAATAATTAGCAACACCTGGTTGAATATCTTCGGGCTTGATGGCGTAAGGGATTACCTTACGAACCGGCATTTCACAACTCGCGGCTACCATAGCAGCTGCAGTGCTAAAACCTAGATATTTCAGGAAATCGCGGCGTGGCGTTTCGGCCTGAAGCAAGCCACCACTTATGTCAAACGGCAAATCTTCTTTAAACTCATTTGCAACAACCTGCTGATGAGCCGGCGTTTCATTAAGTTCTTCGAGACCTTTCCAGTATTTTTTCTGACTCATACTATTTTTTACAAATTAGCGGATAAGATTGTTAGAATTACTCTTCGCTTTTTGAACAAATATTTTGTTTGAATTATCTTTTTATTCTTTTGAAAACTGAATAAACTAGTAGTGACATTTTTGACACTCTAATCCACCAATATCTTCAACAGTTACTCCTGTGCGTTTACCGGCTTTCAATTCGGCATGGTATTTAGTGTACAGGCTATAATAGTTGTTGTTTTCAAATTGTACGTTTGTCTGACGGTGACAGTTTACACACCATCCCATAGACAATGGGCTGAACTGATAAACTTCGTCCATTTCTTCAATCGGACCGTGGCAACGCTGACATTGAATCTGACCAACCGTAACGTGCTGTGAGTGATTAAAATAAACGTGGTCTGGCAGATTGTGAATTTTAACCCACTCAATTGGCTTAGCTAAGATATTACCCTGAGCGTCACGCTTGTATTCTTTCTTAACAGGATCCCAGCCAGCGTATTCATACAATTTTTGAATTTCAGCTGTTCCGTCCACTTTTTTACCTTCAGCTGTTACCAACGGATGCTCTGCAGCACCGGTATATTCATTAATACCTTTGTGACAGTTCATACAAACGTTTGATGAAGGTATCATAGCCTGACGGCTTTTATCTGCACCGGCGTGACAGTATTGACAATTAATCTGATTGATACCGGCATGTACTTTGTGAGAATAGAAAATTGGTTGCTCAGGCATATAGTTTTGCTGACGACCCATTTGGATTCCACCATTTACAATAAAGAAACCAGCGCTGATAAACAATACTATAGCAGCAATGGCAATCAATACTTTATGACGATAGAAAGGAATTTCTTTTTTAACTGTCTGACCTTCTGCAGTCGCTACTACACGGCGCAGACTTTTATTTACTCTCCAAAGAATAACAGCAAGACCTAAAAGGGCAAGCGTAATAAGTGGATATAACCATCCGCTTCCGTCTTCTTTCGCTGCGGCTGTATCACCAGCTTTTGGAACAACAGGTGCTTTAACACTATTAACATAGGTAACAACAGCGTCGATGTCTTCGTCGCTCAGGTTAGGAAACGCCGTCATCTGGGTTTTTCCCCATTTGTTGTAGATATCGTTGGCATATTTATCGCCGCTGGCAATTGTACCGGCAGGGTTTTTTACCCATTTATGCAACCATTCTTTACTTGGCACACGCTTATCCACACCCTGCAGGGCAGGACCCGTTGCATCTTTGAGCGGGTTGTGACAGCTGGCACAATTGGATTTAAAAATAGCTGCACCATCCGGGGCGGCAATTGCTGAAAACTGACTGAGCAATAGGATTACTAGAAGCGACAATGTGCTTTTTGTAATTTTTCGAATCAATAGCATAACTTTATCTGGCACCTGTGAATAAGATTAGAATTAACATTCCTTTACACGAAAACGAGGCAAAAGTACAATACAAAACTGAGAATTTATACACATTTTCAAAAAAATATTTCTCAATACCAGCAAGGGTTTCAGAAGGTTTTTGAAATATTTTTATTTCTATTTGTCATTTCAATGTCAATAAAAACGCAGGTGGAAATTGCAGTTCGATGACAAAGAACCAATCCAACTAAAATAAGAAAATTGCTAATGTAACAAAGTAGCGTTTCGTCTTTAGTTAAACATTGATCATCCACTTTTAAGCATTAATTTTGTATTATGATTGATTTTAGAGCCGAGATACAATATAAAACAGCCAGAAGCGGAGGAAAGGGTGGTCAGAACGTAAATAAAGTTGAAACAATGGTAGAAGCCCGGTGGAATGTCGCCGGAACAAAACTATTTGAGGAGACTCAACTGGAACGAATTCATCTGAAACTTGGAAAACACATCAGCAAAGAAGGGTATTTGCTGGTTCAATGTTCCGAAACCCGCTCGCAACTGGAGAACAAAGTAATTGCGACAGAAAAATTATTAGACTTGGTAAACAAAGCATTGATTATTCCAAAAAAGCGCAAAGTAACCAAAATACCCAAATCTGTTATTGAAAAGCGACTACAGGGAAAACGCATCAATTCGGAGAAAAAAGCCAACCGAAGGAGAGATTTTGAATAGAAATTACCAAACCCAGCTCAGTTCGCCATGTGGATAGGTCTGTATATTTCCCTCCTCCAATTGCAAAACCAACTGGCCCGCAGCATTTACATTCAACACATTAGCTGAAAAAGCTGAGCCGTTTTCGGAAAAAGTCTGCCTTTCTCCACGTTTATAGAGTAAATCGTTGTAGCATTTCAGGTAATAATCCAGGTTTCTTCCACGGGTGTACTCAATAATTTTTTGCCGGATCAAATGCAGAATCACATCCATATCCCAAACTTTCTTCGTTGCCAAAAATAATGAAGTAGCGTTGGGAAGGCCATCAAAGGTTCTCTGATGAATATTTATGCCTGTCCCGACTATCGCATGCGTCCAAAGATTACCCCTCAGCGAATTTTCTATTAAAATGCCTGCTGCCTTTTTGTCATTAATTATTATATCATTCGGAAATTTTATGCAAACATTCAATTCGGGCTCAAGGTCCTGAATAACGGTGGCAACGGCAACAGCCACAGCAGCAGAAAAGCTAAATTGCGCATCAATAGGCACTTTTGGTTGTAAAACGATGCTCATCAGCAGGGATTCAGCCGGTTGGTCTTTCCAGACATTTCCTCTTTGGCCTTTGCCGGCAGTTTGCTCCAGCGCTACAATTGTCAGCCCCTCCTCCGACGTATCGGCATCTATCATCTGTGCGGCACGATTGTTGGTACTATCTAAGGAGTCAAATCTAATGATGGGTGCCTGTAGCACATCTTTAACGTTTGATGACAAAGTTTTCTTTAATTTTGATTGATAAAATTACAGCATTCCCGAATCTTCGATAAATAATTATAAATAATCACACGCTTGAATAGTATAAAAACCGAAACGCTGGACAAAATAACCACCGACTCAAAAGCCACTGCAAAACGCAGTCCCCGCCTTAATACGAATAGCAAATTATTCAAAACTATTATAAAGGCTATAGAAGATAAAAAGGGAGAAAAAATTATTACCCTTGACCTCCGCAAGATAGACGAAGCCGTTTCTGACTACTTTGTTATCTGCGAAGCTCAATCCAATACACAAATCAGCGCCATTGCGGCGAATATCGAAAAAGAAGTAAACGAAACCTGCGGAGAAAAGGCTTACCATACCCACTATGGTCAGCACTGGACACTGCTGGATTACGTGAACATTGTTGTCCATGTTTTCGATCGTGAACAACGCAAATTTTACGATATTGAAGGTTTGTGGGCAGACGCCGTTCATGCAGAAATCGGCTAACAACATTCCTCTTTTCAGACTTTAATTCTTAGACTGGCATAAAGCCTCCACAAAAATGCAAGAGAATAATAATCAACCCAACAAAACACCTGACGGAAAAAACGTTCCGCCGAAAGGACCAAAATTTAATATCTACTGGATATACGGCATTATTGTGCTGGTGCTGGTGGGTATGACAATGTTCAGCAATAATTTCAGCGGCGGAAATATAGAAGCACATAGCTTTTATGAATTCAAAGCAAATCACCTGGACAAAGGAGATGTAGAAAAAATCACTATCGTCAACAAAGAAATTGCCGAAGCAAAGCTGAAAACTGCCCCTGCAGCAACGCCATCGGGCAGCCTGAGCAGTAAAGAAGCCATTTATTCTTTCAGCATCGGGTCGGTAGAACAATTCAACAAAGATCTTGAAACGGCCTACACTGCAAACCCTGCGCTTCAACGCGTACCGGTTTTGTATGAAAGCCGTGGCAGCTATATGCGTGAGCTTTCCGGCATTTTACTCCCGGTGCTTATTCTGATTGCAATGTCATTTATGATCATGCGCAAAATGGGCGGCGGAATGGGAAGCGGCGGTGCTGGTGGCGGCATTTTCAATATCGGAAAATCCAAAGCACAATTGTTTGAAAAAGGAACAAAAGTGAACATTACCTTCAACGATGTTGCCGGATTGGATGAAGCAAAAGTAGAAATTATGGAAATCGTTGATTTCCTGAAAAACCCAAAAAAATATACTGCACTTGGTGGCAAAATTCCAAAAGGAGCTTTGCTTGTTGGCCCTCCTGGTACAGGTAAGACCTTGTTGGCAAAAGCTGTAGCAGGTGAAGCCCAGGTGCCATTCTTTTCGATGTCAGGTTCTGATTTTGTAGAAATGTTTGTAGGTGTTGGAGCAAGCCGTGTGCGCGATTTGTTCAAACAAGCACGCGAAAAATCTCCATGTATTGTCTTCATCGATGAGATAGATGCTATTGGCCGTGCCCGCGGAAAGAACATGATGATGAGCAATGATGAGCGCGAAAACACCTTGAACCAGATGCTGGTGGAAATGGATGGTTTCAGTGGCGAGAGCGGTATTATCGTTTTGGCAGCAACCAACCGTCCGGACGTTCTGGATGCAGCATTGCTTCGCCCGGGTCGTTTCGACCGTCAGATTTCCATTGATATTCCGGATGTAAAAGGCCGCGAAAAAATCTTTGATGTTCATTTGGCGCCAATCAAAAAATCGAAAAATCTTGACATTCATAAACTTGCTTTGCAAACACCTGGTTTTGCCGGAGCCGATATTGCCAATGTATGTAACGAAGCTGCTTTGATAGCAGCACGTAACGGCAAATCTGAAGTGGACATGCAGGACTTCAATGATGCAATTGACCGTATTATTGGTGGTTTGGAAAAAAGAAATAAAATCATTTCTCCTGAAGAGAAAAAAGTAATTGCATACCACGAAGCTGGTCATGCCGTTTCAGGTTGGTATCTGGAGTATGCACATCCTTTGGTAAAAGTTACCATCGTACCTCGTGGCGACGCAGCATTGGGTTATGCCCAGTATTTACCTAAAGAAAAATACCTGACCCTTCGCGAAGAATTGGATGACCAAATTTGTATGGCGCTGGGTGGCCGGGCGATTGAAGAAATCGTATTTGGTAAAGTATCAACAGGAGCTTTAAGCGACTTGCAAAGTGTGACCAGAATTGGCTATGCAATGGTGAGCATTTACGGTATGAATGATAAAGTAGGAAATGTTTCTTTCTACGATCCGAATAACGAAAACAGTTTCCAGAAACCGTACAGCGAAGAAACCGGAAAAATGATTGACAACGAAGTACGCCTGTTGATTGACAACGCTTACACCCGAGTGAAAAAATTGTTGACCGACAAAATAAAAGACGTAGAACTGATTGCTGAAGAGTTACTGAAAAAAGAAGTTCTTTTTAAAGACGATTTGGAAAGACTAATAGGCAAACGTCCGTTTGGTGATGTGGATGAAACACCCGAAATTGGCACAATAGTAAGCCAGGCTCCGGTAGATAATACCATAACAGGTATCAACGAAATACCAAGCTAAATTTGAAATAAATATTTAATTGGCCCTGCAAAATTTGCAGGGCTTTTTTGTAAAAATTACCTTTGTGCCCGATTAAACATCATTGTTTGTTGGCTCTACTGCTGAGCTCATTTCATAAGTGTGAAGCGTTGGTTTTTCATCCTGTACATCACTTTCATAAACATGAACCAAGGCATACAACATTCGAATCAAACGATTGTCGCCATTCTCAATATGCTCGTGCATTTTGCTTTTTAATTCTTCGATAGTCATAAGAAATCTTTTTAATTGTTTTAATTATCGTAGCAAAGGTCAAACTGCAATTCTTTGTCATCTTTATACTATTACCCGAGATTGTTATACCTTTTCAAGATTATAAATCAACGCCCGTTTGGGAATCCAGATAAAGATTGTTTCGAAATGAACCTAATAACCCAACGCCTCACCTTAAGACCGGTTCTCGTGTCAGATTTAAATTCTATTCACGAATTACATTCCTTACCCGAAACCGATCAATATAATACATCAGGTATTCCGGAAAACATTTCCGTCACGGAAAATCTATTAAATACCTGGCTGGCCGACCAGCAAATCACACCAAGGTCATCCTATGTTTTTTGCATGGAAAAAGCAGAAACGAATCAATTTATGGGACTCGTAGGGTTGAAGATTGGCAAACCACATTATCATATTGCCGAGATCTGGTATAAAACTCATAAAAACTTCTGGGGCAATAATTATACCACCGAGGCCGTAAAGTCAATTTTGGAGTTCGCTTTTACAACACTTCAACTACATCGTATTGAGGCAGGATGTGCCGTTGAAAATCAGGCATCAATACGGGTTTTGGAAAAAGCAGGAATGACTTGCGAGGGAAGAAAAAGAAAAATCTTGCCTATCCGTGGACAATGGGTGGACAATTATTTTTTCTCCATACTTGAAGAAGATTTCAAATAATTACAAAACATATTGTATCTTGTGAAATCGAATTTAATATGTTCAAACAGTCGTTTTTTTTATTCATCCTTTTCTGGACAGCCGCAAATGTGACTGCTCAACCAACCATCAAATGGCGCTTCAACACCAAAGATGCATCATTTGGGCAATCGGCTGCTGCTGATATAGATGGTGATGGAAAACTTGAAATTGTCTTTGGTTGTTACCGGAATGATTCATGCATTTATGCATTAAATGCCGAAGATGGATCTTTGCTCTGGAAATATAATGCTAAAGGTTCGGCAGAAGGCTGCAATGACGTGGCACCTGTTATTTATGATGTGGACGGCGATGGCCAACTTGATGTAATTGTTCCAAGTTCCTGTAATCCAAAAACCTATTGTTTTAATGGAAAAACAGGTGCCATAAAATGGGTTTGCAATACACGCGGAAGTGATTCTCCACCAACAATTGCGGATATAGATAGTGATGGCAAACCGGAAATATTACATGGTGAATTTGGTGGTTATGTTATTTGTATCAATGCAGAAAACGGAACTGTTGCCTGGGAGCTTGCGGTCGATACAAAATCCTGGATTCAAACCGCACCAACAATTGTAGATGTCGACAGAAACGGCGAACTGGATTTTGTGGTAGGCACATGGAACAATAATAAATTATCGGACAATAAAATGTACGCCTATCGTGCCAGGGACCAAAAACCTTTATGGAACTTCTCAGTAGGTGATTTTATCTATCACGGTACAGCCGTTGGCGACCTTGATAAAGATGGAAAGCCGGAACTGGTTGTTGGTTGTTATAATGACACTCTCTATTGCCTGAATGCAGAAGATGGTTCTGTAAACTGGAAATACTGTGCCGGACCAAGTTATTATGTTGGCGCACCTGCCGTCATTGCTGACCTTGATAATAATGGCAGCTGTGAAGTTGTATTCAGCGCATGGTGTTCCGTAATTGCCTTAAAAGGTGATGGCAGCCTAATGTGGCGCTACAATGTTCCTCACTACAAACAATCATTTCGTGGCGTTGCAATTGCAGACATAAATTACAATAATGTAAAAGATGTAATCTTTGGAACAGACGGAGGAAGCATTATTGGACTCAACGGAAACGACGGAAGCCTGATTTTTAATACGAATCTTCGCGCCGATTATGGTGATTCTTTATTTAATATTGACAATGCGCCTTTGATTGCCGATTTCGATAAGGATGGAAAACTTGACGCTTTTATTGTTGGGGGTCATGCAGAGTATCCGGATTTCTATAAAGATTTTGGCAGAGCGTATATGCTAACGATAGCGAAAGGCAATGGTCCGGATTGGCTGATGTTTCAAAATGACATTTGGCGCCAGAGCAGCCTTTGCCAGATGAAACCTGTTTCTGTAAACGAAATTACATCCACAAAAGATGACATTTTTATTTTTCCTAACCCTTCAGCGGGAGAAGTAACAATAGAAATCACAACAGAAAATCCTACAGAAGCCAGCGTTGAACTTTATTCGATACAGGGGCAGAAAACAGAAGCTGCGTTTTTCGGAAACTTAAATGCCGGCAAAAACACTGTACGTTGGAATGCCTACAACAAACCCCCTGCCGGATTCTATTATTTCGTTATTTCCATAGGCGGGAAACGGATAGTAAAAAGTATCGTTTTTGAATAAGTCAATTTCTGATTGAAAGTCGTTCTTATCCCGCCCAACCTTCCCTGTCGAGGCTGCGATATTGTATGGCTTCCGCCAGATGCTCCGGACGGATATCTTCGCTATCAGCCAAATCTGCAATTGTTCTTGAAACCTTTAGAATTCTGTCGTAAGCCCTTGCCGATAGGTTTAATCTTTCCATTGCCGTCTTTAGTAAATTGGCGCCAACATTACTGATGGCACAAACCTCCTTCAATAATTTGCTGCTCATTTGGGCATTATTGTATATTCCCGGATATTGTTCAAATCGCTTTTCCTGGATGGCCCTTGCAGCAATTACACGTTCACGGACATCTGCACTGCTTTCGCTCTCATTGACATTGTTGTTGCTAAGTTCTGAAAAGGAAACAGGGGTAACTTCAACATGCAAATCAATACGATCTAATAAAGGGCCAGAAATTTTATTCAGATATCGTTGCACAACAATCGGGGCACAGGAACATTCCTTTTCAGGATGATTATAATAACCGCATGGACAAGGATTCATAGAAGCGATAAGCATAAAACTTGCCGGAAAATCAATACTTACTTTCGCACGCGAAATGGTAACATGACGCTCTTCCATTGGTTGGCGCATCACCTCCAAAACAGTTCGTTTAAATTCCGGCAATTCATCCAGAAATAAAACGCCGTTATGTGCCAGAGAAATTTCTCCCGGTTGCGGAACACCACCACCACCAACAAGGGCCGCGTCACTTACCGTATGATGTGGAGAACGGAATGGTCGTTGCGCTACCAATGAGGCATTCATCGCCATCTTACCTGCAACAGAATGTATTTTTGTTGTTTCAAGGGCTTCGTGCAGAGAGAGTGGGGGAAGTATGGTAGGCAGTCTTTTAGCCAGCATTGTTTTACCGGCACCAGGTGGTCCAATCAGAATAGCATTATGACCTCCTGCTGCTGCTATTTCAAGCGCACGCTTTACATTTTCCTGTCCTTTTACGTCATTAAAGTCAATGTCGAAATGTTGCTGGTTTTCATAAAATTCTTCCCTTGTGTTCACAACAAGTGGTTGTAAGGAATCAGGATTATTAAAGAATTCTATTACTTCGCGGATATGCGTTACGCCATAAACATTCAGATTATTCACCAGGGCTGCTTCCCTTGCATTTTCTTTCGGGAGAATCATGCCTTTGAAGTTTTCACTCCGTGCCTGAATGGCCATTGGCAAAGCACCTTTTATGGGTTGTAAAGAGCCATCAAGTGACAGTTCGCCCATAATAATATAATCTCCGAGACCCTCTGAAATAAGTTGATTGGAGGCTGCCAACATACCAATAGCAATAGGTAAGTCATATGCAGAACCGGCCTTACGGATATCAGCAGGAGCCATGTTGACCAGTATTTTGGTGCGTGGCCTTTCAAATCCGTTATTCTTAATCGCAGAAACGATTCTTTCAATACTTTCTTTAACCGCATTGTCCGGCAAACCAACTATGAAGTACCCGGTCATTCCGCCACCGGTAGCATCCACTTCAATTGTTATCGTAATCGCTTCTACTCCTTGAACGGCACTACCAAAAACTTTGACCAACATACTATATTCATCTAATTATCTTACAATCTTATTACACATTCACATAAAAACAAAATACTTCCTTCGGGCCATGCACTCCGGTAACCAATGTTTTTTCAATATCTGCAGTGCGGCTTGGCCCGGTTTGTATGCTAATCATTGAAGGTGGATTTCCGCTATATTTTTGTTGTAACAATTCCATCCCGTCGCTGATGTCATACACGAGATCTGCTTTGTAGGCAACAACAATATGAACCGGGTAAAAAACAGAACTGACCCTTCCGAGATGCTGGCGGCTGCTCATCAGAAAAGAACCAGTACGAGCTATGAGTGCCTCGCAGCCTGTGATACACGCATCCGCAGTTTCGTCTGCATTGTTCGCTGCTTTTACAAAATCAAGTTTATTATTCCGGCAAATTTCCAGCAAACGCTGGTCTGAACAAAAGAGATTGAACCATTCCCTGCTTTCATAAAGGGCTGCAATATTTTGCAATAGCTCCTGCTCGTTTTCGCAGTAAATATATTTTCCACCAAGACCAACAAAGTTTTCTGCAAACAATTCATCTGAAGTGGTTTCATTTTTTACAAAAGCAGAAGCCGGATTCCAGTGTTCTGCTTCAGGGAATGGCATCGGCAGGCGGTCTGCATTTAAAGCTTTTCTGATTTTGCTTAAAATTTCTTCCCGCGCCTGAGATGTAGTATTTGTTGCCATTTTTCGCCGATGCTTTATTTATTGCAAAGATAACCTTTTGCCTTTTTTAATGTCATTCAGGAAATTTTAAACTTCCACCCAACCGTTTTTTATGGCAAACATTACCAATCCTATCCGGTTTTTTACATCCAGTTTTTGAAACAAAGCGTCCCTGTACCCATCCACTGTTTTAGGGCTAACATACATGGCTTCGGCAATTTCGCGATAGGTCATTTCGGTGCAAACAAGTTTTATAAACTCCATTTCTTTTTCTTTCAGATCGAGCTCCTTTGCGGCAGGCTTTTTGTCGCCAAGATTTTGTAACAATTTTGAGGTGACAAGGTCTGTATAATAAAATCCTTTTTTAAAAACCTCGTCAAGCGCTACCAGCAATTCATCGCTGTCAATGTCTTTTATAAGATAGCCCTTTGCACCAAGCCGCAGCATTTTTATTATCGATTCGTCATCATCATTCATTGTCAACGCCACAAAAGGAACTTCAGGATAATGCTCCTGCAACCATGCGCCGGTTTCGAATCCGTTCATTATTGGCATATTGATATCCAGTAAAACAAGGTCCGGAATATTCTTTTTCCCCGAAAACTTGCTCACCAATTCCCTTCCGTTTCGCACTTCATACAGCACATTAAATTGTGGCATGGCATTAATTAATCCGGAGATGGCTTCAGAGACAATCTGATGGTCGTCAACGATTGCAATACTATACTGTGTCATTTTTCTTTTGTTTTAATTGTAAGGTAACATTTGTTCCTTTTCCGGGCTTGCTTTGCAGTTGGTGAGTGGCGCCAATCATCCGTGCTCTCACTTCAATATTATTTAAGCCATTGCCTTTTGTCACTTTGCTTTCATCAAATCCTTTTCCATCATCTTTGAGCACCAAAACAAACAGCTCAGGCATATAATGCAATTCGAAGTAAAGGTTTTCGCAACCCGAATATTTCAAAGCGTTCGATACAAACTCCTGCAAAATTCTGAAGCAGATAATTTCATGTTCCGGATCCAGTCTGTATTCTGCACCATAAATTTTGAGATGAGCATTGATCACGCCGGTTTTCTTTATCAAAGCGAGCTCATGTGTAATCAACTCTGTAAGCGGCGCATCCATTTCATACATCCCCTTGATAAGCGACCTGGACAATTTTCTTAATTCCTCTAAGGCGTTTCCTGTTATTGTGTTTACTTCAGTTAGCTTTTCATTTTCTATATTTCTGGCCAGCCCTTTCAAATGAATCCGCGCAACGGTTAATAACTGTCCGATATTGTCATGCAATTCACGCCCAACATGTTGCAAAGTCTGGTCCTTAATTTCAATCCGTGCAGTAAAAAGTTCCTTTTCATATTGCTCTTTCAGCAGATACTGTTCTTTCAGGTTTTTATTTTTTGTGTAGATAAAGAATACCAGGAACAGCACCAGGCCTATGCTTACGAGCAATATCGTGACACTTGCGGAAAAAATCAGGAAGGTTATTTCTTTGTCGTCCATAGAAGTCCAAATGAATAAAGACTGTAAAAAATTATACTTACAACGAGCTTTAGATTGAATATGAACAATATCTTTTCAACACTTGTATTATTAGTCAAAAAGTAATTGAATAAAGTCATCACCGGTATTTCGTTGGCATAAAAAATAAACAAGCCGATGCTGATATAAAACAGGTAGCTTCTGTTGAAGCGTTGCTGCTGCATGTTCTTTATACCTTCATAAAAATAAAGCTGAATGGCTACCAAAATAAATAAGCCACCTGTAACCAATGCATACGTAGGAAAAACTTTATCGAGCGGTTGCCAAAATATAACAGATGAAATGGCCACGATCAAATAGATAAACAGCATCACAAAAATCACTTTCCTCAGCACTATACTGCTCAATGAATAAAAGTAAACAAGCATAAAAAGGAAAATCTCGATCAGCATTTCAACATTCTGCACCACAAAGACATTATGAAAACCAGGAAAAAAATGTTTGAACTTTCCCATTGTCTCTGTAATAAAAATCATACTCATCAGCACTAGTAAAATAAAGGAGACAACACTTTTGTGGCGGACATAAAAAATTATTGTAGCGAAATACGCAAGCATCTCGCTACAATAACTAATATGATGTAAAAGCTGATCCAGTGCCATAATTGTTTATTCAGTTGCAGCTTCAGTATCTGCAGCTTCCAATAAGGTTCCCATCATACAGCCACGCATCGGAGGGCATATTTCATTATGATTTTCCATTGGCGAACTCGCTCCGCAATTGTCCGGTATAAAAACCAGGTTTGCACTTGCCGTAAAATCCGTCATTGTCAAAGCAGCGCTTGGCGCACGGCCAACACTATAATAGTCTCTGCGTGCGGCATCGCGAATGCTTGTACCAACAACAGGAACCAAAGCTATAGAATGGCATCCTGAATATTTATCAAAGACATTGTCAGTAGGGTGCGACAACAGATATTCTTCATTCTTTTTTTCGCCGGGATAATTGATATAATACATTCTGATTGAGGTTACTTTCAGACTGTCTTTTTTAGCACTTTGCTTGGCATAGGCCAAAAAGTTCTCTAGCTGCTCAATACTTATTTCCATAAAACGGGCGTCATATTTACCAGCCCGTGGATCGGATGTTTTTGTCCAGACTTCTGTTTTGTAATTTCTGATTAATTGAACCAGCATATCCGGAGGCACACCACAAAATTCTTTTTTCACATCTGCGAGAGTATCTGTCCCGCCGCCACCCCCTGGTGTTGTTGGTTCGCCACAAGAAAAAAGAGAGATACCGAAAACTGCAATCAGCATCAAAAAGGGATTTGCTTTGTTTTTCATTTTTTGAAAAGTTAATTAAAAGATGAATAAATAAATTGTTTAACAAATGTATTTGGTAAATAGCAAAAGAGGAATGACATTCAAAAAATTATAATGCCCGTATGCATTTTGTTTACCCAAAACGCTTAACAGTAAAGAGATTCCGGAAACATTGCTATTTCAATTGTAAAAATTATCGATAAAAAAACAGGAAAAACACCCTTTTTAAAAACCGTGCTTTTCTGCTCCAAAAACAGCTAAACAACTCTTGTTTGCCTTTCGGAGCCTTTTCACCTTTGTGTTCACAACCGCAGAATATCCTGCAGCAACATTTTATTCCGGAAAATCTGACGCTGCTTTTTATATCAATACTTGATTGCAACAATTTTTTGAAAGGAGCAATCAACCTTATAAAAATGAAACGTGAACAAACCAAGGGAGTTCCTGAAAACCCTACAAACAAAAGAGTAAGGTAAAACTTCAACTATAAAAAAATGATACAATTATCAGACAAAGAACTTAAAGTTCATCTTGACAGCAGAGGCAATGCACCAAAACTGCTGGCTGAAAATGCTAATTATTTTGGCACACTTGCCAACAGCAAACAGAAAGCGATCCTCCCGCTTAAATACAACACGGCTTTCGAAGAGCTGGGTTGTATAGGCTATCAGCCGGTGATGGAAGAGTTGACCGCCACTATTAAACTATCGCGTAGCAGCGGATATGGCGGAAACCTTTGTGGCAAAGGCTCTATGGAGTATGTTCGCTTCTTTTTAGATTATGGGGATGGCGCTTCCTGGCAGGACATGGGTATGACTGCCGTAAATGTTCATGACATTCCAGACAGTAAAGATTGTAATGGCGCTTTGGAGAAACCAATCTCTTACATTGTACGCCTGAAGATTGATCCCAAAAATCTCTTGTGCACGAAGGCCAACCTTCCAAAGTTGCGCGCTATTCTGTCCTGGAATGCACCACTTACCAGCAATCCGGCTCAATCTGTAGCCTGGGGTGATATGAAAGAAGCGCATATTCAGATAGCGCCAATGGTTTTGCTCCAGCCAAATTTTCCTTTTGAAAAAATCGGTTCATTATTAACTAAAGCAATTCTAAATCCGAATGTCAGCTTATCCAGCCTTGCCAGCACTTCAGCTGCGGATAAGGCAAAACTCGCAACCATTCAGGAAGCTGTATTAGCACCTAAAATTGAACTGGCTGAACTTTCAAAACTGTATGCCAACGAGAAATCAAAAATTGAACCGGAACGTATTGGTGTCAAAATTTTGCACGAAGCCGTGTATGCCAAAAGCCCGACCTTGATGGCTCAAAATCAACAAATCTTTCTCGAAGCGGGAATAGACTGGGCTGCCAGTATTAAAAAGTTTCTTTCCCTGAAAGGAAATGTGAGTTATGAAGAGTTGTATTGTGTGGGTCTTGATTATCACAAAGAGGCTTTGGTGGCATCGCTGCGAGTAAAAAAACCATCCGGCTATTCCGGTAGCCTTTGTACAAAAGGCAGCAAAGAATATGTGGGATTCTGGATACAAACGGATGTGGACTGCACCTGGAAATATGTTGGTACAGCTTACGTTAATGTTTTTGATATCGCTTTGCCGGCAGATGGGCTTGCTTACTCTGTTATTCTGCCTTTCGACTTTTCGAAATACAGAAACCCTTGTGGCAAACCTACCGTTATAAAAGTGCGTGCGGTGCTTTCATGGAATGTTCCACCATCTACCAAAGATCAGAATGTTGTTCCTTACTGGGGAAATATCGTTGACTCCTATATTCAAGTAGCACCTGGAAAAACATGGGATGGCAAAAATCCTGTTATGATAACACTTGGTGGTATTTCGGTTGACAATATCAATAGTGTAAACGGATTGACAAAACCGGGGGCAAAATTAGAATTCAACCAGGCGGGCACTTATGATAACAGTCCGTTTGCCGGAGAAATTGTTATGCAGGGTTTATCGGCCCCTTTGGCGGGATTAAAATATCGTGTCCGGGTTCGCAATCTGGCTTCCGGATTGTCTTATTACTTAAACAGTCCGCTACAGTTATTAGGTTATGACACTTCGACCAACCAGATAACACATCCTGTAGTAACACCCGATCCGGTTAACTTCTATTATGAATACAAAGATTATCTCAACAACATTGGCAGTATCCTGGCAAGGTTTAATCCCGGAACTAATGATTTATTAGAGATAACACTGGAGAATGAAAACGGAGCCAGTGTCAGCCACAGAATCCAGATGGATAACCAGCTTCCACAAATCTCACTGACCATCGATAAAGGTGGTTGCGGCGGTTACATGAAAGGAGAAACCATTACAGGCAAATTCTCTGTGAATGACACTTATCTCGAAAACTATGCGTTGACCAGCTCTTTAGCTCCAAATGTATATTCCGGCACAACAAATGTACCGTTGACCAACTTCTCATTTAATACTGCAGGAAGTGCGAGTCCTTGCGGCAGCATTAATCTGTGGGCACGCCAAAAAACTATCCACAACAGTGTTGTGGCTGGTTATGTGGTTTATGCCGGAGAGGTTGTTTGCTTAAAATAAATATGGAAAGAAGGTTTGTTTACTAATGCAGGTGGGCTTGTCTGAAAAGGCAGGCTCATTTTGTTTTACACAACTTTCTACAGGAAAATAAATCTGTATTTTTGTACCCATGGTTTATTCATTCAAAGGGTTTATTCCGGTAGTACACCCCACATCGTTTATCCACCCTCAGGCTATTGTGACGGGAAATGTTATTATTGGCAAGGACGTTTATATTGGGCCTGGCGCGGCTTTGCGCGGCGACTGGGGTGCAATCATTATTGAAGATGGATGTAATGTGCAGGAAAATTGCACGATACATATGTTTCCCGGAAAAACAGTTTTGCTGAAAGAGTCGGCTCATATTGGTCATGGTGCTATTATTCATGGAGGAACAATAGGCCGCAACAGCATGATTGGTATGAATGCTGTTATAATGGATGATGTGGAAATCGGCGATGAGTGTATTGTTGGGGCTTTATCTTTTGTAAACGCCAATACAATTATTCCGAAGCGTTCACTCGTTGTTGGAAATCCTGCAAGGATAATAAAAGAAGTGAGCGATGAAATGATTGGCTGGAAAACAAAAGGAACACAACTTTATCAGCAATTACCTAAAGATTGTTTCGAAACATTAGTTGCCTGCGAACCGCTAACAGAAATGCCGGAAAACAGACCTTCGCAAGAAAGCCTTTATGAAACCTGGGAAAAAATTAAATCATCATAAAAAAGCCGGAAAATTTTTCCGGCTTTTTTATTAGTAGTATTTATTCATTTTGACAAGAGTGTAGATTAGGCCCGGTATATAAAAGATGATATACAGCAGCAGCGAAATAAGCCAGTCGTTGCCATGAAAATCATCATTAATGCCCATTGCAAGCCAGCCCATCCAAAAAATAGCCAGCACAATATATAATCCCTGCGGAATAGTTTTTGCTGTGGCGTCTTTTTTTGTTTTTAAAACTTTCATTTCTGCTGTTTTGGTTTGCTGCACCTGAGCTTTTGAATCTACCATCGAGTTAGTTGGCTGCTGGTTTTGAACCTGATTAACTGTTTCATGCTTTATTGGAAAGGCTGCATTGGCCTCAGCTGCATTGAGCACCACCAAACAGAAAACCCCGACCACAATTTGTTTAAGTTTTTTCATCGCAATGATTTTAGTTGACCAAAACTAATTTTTCCTTTTCTATTTTATTTTAAGACTACGTTAAAACCCCGTAAAGCGTTCTTAATTGAATCGAATTAAAAATCCTCCATTACTTTTGCTTTCAGAAAAATTTCAAAATGATTCAACAACGATTTGCAAGAGAAACAGCCAATACTATGACAGAGTTGGTGTTGCCGAATGATACCAATACTTTAGGTAATTTAATGGGTGGACGACTAATGCATTGGATGGATATTGCAGCAGCAATTTCTGCCATGAGGCATTGCAATAAACCTGTTGTAACCGCATCTGTGGACAATGTATCTTTTGCAAGACCTATAAAACTTGGCAATATTCTTTCTATTGAAACCAAAGTCACCCGATCTTTCAATTCTTCTATGGAAGTCTACCTAAAAGTTTCGGGCGAAGATTTGCAGGCTCAAACCAAATACATCAGCAATGAGGCTTACTTTACATTTGTTGCGCTCAATGCAGATGGAACACCAACAAAAGTGCCCGAACTTATTGCAGAAACACAGGAGGAAATAGAAAAGTACAACGGTGCATTGCGCAGACGTCAATTGCGCTTGATACTGGGTGGCAAAATGAAAGTAGATGAAGCTGTAGAACTGAGAGCATTATTTATAAAAAACTAATAATGGCAGATTTAAAACTCAGGTTGGATAAATACTTATGGGCAATCCGGATTTTCAAAACCAGGACGCTTGCCAGCACGGCTATTGATGGAGGAAAGGTGCGCACAACGGATGGAGCCAATTTAAAACCCTCGCGCACTGTTTCTATAGGAGACAAATATGAAATACGCACACCGGCCAGAAAATGGATTATTGAAGTAAGTGGCCTTTTGCAAAACCGTGCAGCTTACGATATTGCAATTCAAAACTATAATGACCTTACTCCGGAAGAAGAGAAGGATATCAGCCAACCGCTTCCTTCAAGTTTTTTTACCGGAAAGCGGCTAAGTAAAACAGGTCGCCCCACTAAGAAACAGCGGCGCGACCTGAATGATATTTTAGGAGACAATCCTGAAGATTAGTACAGCAATCTGTAGTCGCCGTCTTTTACTTTTACCCAGCTTTTTGCCAGGTCTTCGCTTTTATAAATTCCTTTATTGGTAGCGATATAGAAGTATTTATTTACAACATCGTTTTTGTACAGGTTATCTTTTGCAACAATTGAGTAAACTATTGTATTGGCGGGAATACCACTGTTTGCAGCTTCGAAAGCCGTACCGCTGGTTCTGTAAACGCCATTGCCTGTACCTACCAAAAGTGTTTGATAAGCGCTGTAAGTGCAATGAATCGTTTTCCCTATTGGCAAACCGGTATACGGTTTAAATCTTTTTCCGGAATCGTCGCTATAATAAGCTCCTGTGGATATAGCATTATAGTCAGTTGCTACCAGCCTGCTGCCAGTATGAGACAAATAATATCTTGCACCAGTAGTATTTGGCAGATCTGTGTAAACCGGTGTCCAAACTTTATCTTTTTCAAATTTTGCAAATAACTTGTTTCCTGCAAAGAGGCTTCCCGTCTGAGAATATCCGTAAAGGATTTTATTGTCTGCATAAGTAAAAGACTCCATTATTAATGGCGTATCGTTCTCCGTCCAGCTGGTGTCCGGATTAAAGTATGTGCCGTTTTCCGGGCTTATTGCAGTTTGGGCCACTGCGCCAATCCTCTCATTACAAATATAAATTCTGTTCAGGCTTGGAATATCTAAAATAAAATACGGCCAGAGAATTATTGATGGCACCTGCACGAGTATTGGTTTAATCGGATTAAACACCTTTCCTTCATTTTCGCTGAAAAAAACAGTTTTCTCTTTTACAATTATGATATTTTTCTTCGAAGTTATTAATGCACGCAAAGGCTTTCCATCACCGGAAAAAATTGTTCTGAAATTCTCTCCGTCATTCGAATTTATGATATTGCCGACAGCGTCAGATGCATAAAGGACATATGGCCGCTGGATAACATTATTATTATCTATTCCGTTCTCTTTTTTACAACTTTGGGTTGCTATTGCAAAAAGGGCAATCAGCGATAGTTTTCCCAAAAGATTCTTTCCTTTCATGATGAAAAATTTTTACCAAATTAAAACAAATTTCTTTAAATCAAAAATATTAGGTGGTGTGATTGGTGGTGTATTTTAAAATGCCATCGAATCTGCCTGTTGTTGCATCAGCATTTGCATGCTTTCCATTTCTTTGTCCCGCATTTCCTGTGCTTGCTGTAATACCTTGCTGAAATCAAATAATTGTACCAGACTGCTTTCATTCTTATTGACAAAGTTGATGCTCATCTGATACTTTGATGCATTGTTTTCAAGGTTTCCACCATTAAAAACAAGATTATCAAAGGTTTTGAGGGAGGCAAAATATACCAGAGAATCTGCTGCATTATTTGCCATGATTCCTGCTGTTCTTTTAGCCCAGCTGTTATAATCAAAAAACATACCGAACGGATGCTTTTGAATATGTTCTTTAATTTTTAGGGATGATTTTGCCATGTGCTTTCCTGCGATATAGTCGTTGGCCAGCATTGGTTTATTTGCAAACACTGCATACTTTTCGTTGACAAGAATAACGGAAGAGTCTGAACCCGGACCCATTGATTTCATTCTGTACACACCAGGGCTGCTCATTTCAAGCATTTCCAGTTTGAGTGCAAGATTTATCAATTTTTCAAACGCAGGTCTTTTGTTGATTTTCAATGCAAACAAAATATCCATATCGGTTTGGTAGCTTGCGAAAGCAGAGCTTTCATCTAAACTGTCAAATAAAATGGTTTCTTTTTTTTGCTGAAAATTATTCATAGAGAAAACCATATCCCCCGTTGTTGCAGACATTATTTCATCTACTGTCAATCCCTGTTCCTGAAGATAGCCATTTGCTAAACCCAGCATTCCCATCTTCTCGATCGTCTTTTGAAGGCCTTCAGGAGACATGTGATAGGCAAAAACATAGTCAAGTCCTTCATTTGGAATTCTGTTCACAACATCATCCTCTATATTCTTATTGCTGTATTGTTTATTAATTTCTTTCAGCTCATCAGAATTATACAATAACATGTCGGTTACGATTCTTCCCTTATTGAAATTTGTTGCTGCAGAAAAAGCCGTGTTACGCCACATTGTATTGGACAAAGACAATCCGCCGGTCATCATGTCAATATTTTTCGAGCCATAGCTTGTCATTACCGCATCAATATTTACCCAAAAGCCAAGGTCGTGTTTTTGCTTTTCGAACGCTGCAAAACGAGGGTCGCTCATCAATGAGTTTTCGGCAGAAACATTAAAAGCCGATTCAAGATGAGACGCCAAAGCAATCTCTTCGTCAACTACCTGTGGTGCAACTTCTTCTTCAAAATAATTTGGTTCACTGCGCTGCACTGATACCAAAATCAACAAATTATTTGTCCATCCTGCATAAATTTCTTCTGTCAGCCTGGCTTCCTTTCTCTTTTTGCTTTCTTTTACTTTAGCATCCGAGAAGGTCTTCTTTACAAATGACTCCCATTTCATTGCATCCTTCAGCGGAACCAAAGCCACAAAACATGCTTCTTTTTCGTTTGCACCACTGTTTTTCAAATACGCATAAAAGGTGTTGAGTTCGTCAACACCTGCTTCCTGCATATTTTTAATAAATTCGGATTGCTTCGCAGAATCTTGTTTTGATTTAGTTCCTCGCAGCTTGTCCCACAGATTGCTTCCTGTAATCATGCTCCAGGCGATTTTCTTAGAAAGCTCTTTTGTATTCACCTCCGCTACCATCAATGCATTTTTGGGAATAAACTTTGCATGATCGGGTGTGCTGTGGCAGGAACCAAATAAGATCAGAACCGGAACAAATAAATAAAGCAAAAAGGAACGGGAATTCATTTCAAGTAATAGTTTGTTTATTTTAGAAAGGCAAATCATCCGCTGAACCAGCGTTCGACGAATTGAAATTGTTGTTTGCAGGAGGTGCTGCATTATATTGTTGTTGCGGTTGTTGCGGAGCAGCTGCCTGATTGTTATAGGCATTATTGTCGCCGGCGCTCGCACGCTCAATGCGCCATGCATCCAGGCTGGTGATGTAGTTTACTTTGCCATCTTTCTCCCATTTGTTACCACGAATATTGAAACTTACTTTCACCATATCACCTTCATTGTAGCCATCCAGCATTTCACAACGATTCTGAACAGCCTGCAGTTTTGCAAAATTCGGATATGAGTTTCCGTTTACTTCTTCTGTGATGTCTAATACAAATTCACGTTTTTTGAAACGCTCTGATACTTGCATTGTTGGTCCTTTTTCAATCAACTTTCCGATTACTTCTAAAGCCATTATTATAGATTTTTAATTGTTTACAAAATTGAGTTCTTCTCTGCCAAAGGTAATTAAGCGGGTCAACATATTCAAACCAAATTGCTTATTGCTTTGCAAAAAAATAACCCCTAACAATTGCAAGGGGTTATTGAGAAAACTGAGGGAGATAAATGGGTCTCGAACCCACGACCTCCAGTGCCACAAACTGGCGCTCTAACCAACTGAGCTACTACCTCCATTTTTCTTTGGGCAGCAAATGTAGGGGATTTTTTGGAAATTAACTCGAAAGAACGAATTCTTTTGTGTTGTTTTTTCAATTTTTAAAGCCTGGGTCATCTAAATCAAAGAAGGAAACAAATATTTGTTTCCTTCTTTGATAATAAATCCCACTAATGACGATGTCCATGATGGTGACTTGGATAATGATGATGGTGAGGACCTCTGTTATAATATCCTCTTCGCGGTCCATGACCATACACACCAACATAGCACGAACTAAATCCAAGGCTGAGCAAAATCAACATAATGATTGCTGCCGAATACTTTGTCTTTCTCATAAAATTTGAAGGTTTGGTTTGAAGAGTATGACATACACATGTATCTAAAGTTTAATCAAACTTAATTATACATCCTCAAATCCCTTTCATTGAAAGCTTTTTTTAACTTTTATTCTGCGCTGAGCGGCTATCTTTGCACTCATAAATTTATCTATGAAGAAATATATTGCCCTGATGGCATTATTAATTGGTTCAGGTTATAGCTCAATGGCTCAGAATGCCACCAACCCTGAGATTGCAGACAAAAGAACCATGGTTGAAAAACCTTCACGCGACTTTTTGATGATTAAATTGACAAGCAGCGGTTGGGCAGACCAGCCGGATAGCTTGAATACCAAAGGAATCGGTCGTGGGTTTGCCACATCTATTATGTATGATTTTCCGATTAAAAAATCGCATTTCAGTTTTGCTGCCGGTTTGGGCATTAATGTTCAGAATGTATTTTTTGACAAGCAAAATATCAACTTTAAAGATACAGGTTCGCAAGCTATTTTCTTTACCAGCTCGGCTTACAAGCGTTATAAATTTACAACTGCACATTTAGAGTTACCGTTGGAAATTCGTTTTTTTGGCAACAATAAAAACCGCAACCGCGGCTTCAAGGCGGCCATCGGAACGAATGTGGGTCTAAATGTTGGTGCACATACTAAAGGTGTTTCAGGTAGTGGTGGCAGTAAATTCAATGATAAAGTAGTGAGCAAAAGATTCATCCAGCAGTGGAGCTTTTCGCCAACAATGAGATTGGGATACGGAAACTTCAGCATTTATGGTAGTTATAGCCTTACTCCTTTGTTTAAAGAAAATGCAGGACCGCAGGTTTTACCTTACTCAATTGGTATTTGCCTTACCGGTTTATAATAATCGTTTAGATAAAAGCAAAACGGGGAAAACAATGTGTTTTCCCCGTTTTTTATTTTCGGATAACTCTTAATTCTTTTTAGGTGAAACAATGGCCAGCAAATCCGTTTCAATAGATTGCTTTGGCGCTTCCACGATTCTTCCCAGTTCAACACCGTCCTTCATTATTATAATGGTCGGCACCAAGGTTACCTTGAATGGGTCCTGCTCATTGTCTTTAGACTTTTTGCTCCGGTCAAGTGCATACATTTTATAATTGGTGTAAGACCGGGACAGCATCATTGTTTTATACAGTTTCGGCAGCAGGTTTTGAGTGTCTTCACACCAGGTTCCCATAAAAATTACCAGCTGACAAGCAGGTAGCGCTTTTTTCAGTTCTTCTGTTACTGCAGGGTCCGGGTTGTAGGCGCCACTTCCCATTGCTATCCAGTCGAATGATGCCTCGTCGTTGAGGTCGTCGAATGTGCAGCGGCCCACAAACATCGTTCTGCCGGTTTGATCGTCTTTAGAAATATCAAATCCATATTGCGCATTCGAGGCAAAGGATGATAACAACAATGCTACGGCAAGAAATACTTTTTTCATAAACATCAATTTTAAATTTGGTTTCTCAATAAAATTAAAGTCGCTTTGATGGATTGTAAGGCTTTGAATATGTCGTTTTTCTCCAGGTCTTTCAGGTTTACGTTTTTTAATTCCTTTAATCTTGCCTTGGCGCCGGCAATGGTAAAGCCTTTTTCTTTTACCAGATGATGAATCACTTTCAACTGTTCAATATTCTCCGGCGTATACAGGCGATCTCCTTTACGCGTGGTTCGCATCTTCAATCCAAATTGCACGGTCCAAAAACGGATATGCGATGTCCGCACTTTAAACATTGCAGCTGTTTCACCTATGCTATAATAGTTTTTTTCGGCCAGGTTCGTTTGGGCAATTTTCTTTACCGGAAAATCTGAAGGTGTTTTTTCTTTGGGTTTTTTAATCTCTTTAGCTGGCACTATTTCGCCTGCTTCCTTTACTTCAGCTTTAGGCGCACGCTTCTGTTTCGCGGCAGGCGCGGTTTGCGGCACTATAGGCTCAATATCAAATAAAGTAAGGATTTGCACACTCATGCTTTACAAATTTACTGTAAATGCAGGATTAAATATTTATTTCCAACGGATTGTCTTCAATAAATGCTGGATATCCTTTTTAATAAAATCGTTCAGGGGTTTCAGGGAATCTGCATTGGGTGTACAATTGAAATACAGCGCTCCACGGATAAAATGTCGTGTAGAGTCTGTGGCCACAAACTGATACTTGGATGCAGCGTCGCCACCCCATTCATATAAATATCCCTGCACGCCAAACTCATTCTTAAAGGAAAAGTCATTCTGATAATCTGCCTTTTTGGTATGGTAGAAAGACATAAAATGCGCATCTTCCAAAAGCTTTTCCAGGCTTTGTGCACCGGAAATCGTTTTGTAGGATAGATAAATCGTTCCACCTATTTGCGGATAATTTATGTTAATCCAGTATGGATTATCCTCTGTACCATCAAAAATTATTTTATCTTTTGATATCGTTGTATAAGTAGGATATTCAAAAGTATAGGGAAAGCCTTCCCGAATAAAACTTTGATAGGAATGACTGCTTGGCGTATCCACACGGGAATAGCCTCTTTTTTTAGGTGTAAACTCTTCCGGACGGCAAGCGCTGAAAGCTATAGTCAGCAGGACTGCGATGAGAATAATGTGGCGCATAATTGTGTCAAAACTAAAGTATTTGTCCGGCTTTTAAAACAGAACGGGTTTTTTCCTTTTCCCCAAACAAAAAGGGCAAACAGATGCTTGCCCTTTTTGTTTAAATTGCTCTATAGAATGAATTAATGAATATTGTCATTTTCATATTTAATGCTGCTTTTGCGCATTAGCATTTCCTGGATTGTTCCACTCATTGATTTCTGCATCTGTTGCGCCTCCATCATTTGTTGCTGCTGGAATACCGCAGCTTCGTTTGGATTGGCCACTTTTGGAGAGCGTGCTACAAGAACCATGTAAGAAACGCCGTCCTGGCCTTTCATGGCAGGAGACAAAGCACCAACTTTTGCGTTTTTGGAGAAAGAATAACCAATTGCTTTGGGTTCATAACCAATATTATTGAGGTAAGGAACAGTGCTGGTAAATGAATCCGCGCTCAAAATTGGTTGTCCGCTAGCCTGGGCTATACCTTCCAGTGTGGTTTGAGATTTATATTTCTCGATAATTTTCTCTGCCTTTTTTTCTGCACGAACAATGCTTTCGATTTCCGGTTTGATGGCATCGTTAATTTTCATTGTTCCTTTTGCCTGAACATTAGTGAGCTTGGCGATGATATGTCTTTTTGTAGGGTAGGTAATCGTCAACACTTCAGATACATCACCTTGTTTTGCATTATACATCCAGCGAACGATTTCGCGGGATGGGCCAACACCCTGAACATTGAAATCCTGAACCTTAACCTGATCTGCTTCGCGTTTCTGCAGTTTCATTGCTTTTACGCCTTCTTCAAATTTATTGCCGTCTTTGTATTTGGTAGCAAATTCATTTGCTTTTGCATAAACCTCTGTTTCTGTTGCATCGCTTGGGAATAGAGATTTTACAACAATAGCCAGTTTGGTTGCTGTCTGCAAATTCTTTTGTTCAGTAATCCGTGCAATGTGATAACCGAATTGTGTTTTTACCACTTTCATTTCGCCGGTGTTACCCATAAACACGAAATCATTAAATTCTTTTACCATTGCTCCATATCCAAAATAGCCAAGGTCGCCGCCTTTTTCATTGTTTTGCTTATCAACAGAAAATTTCAACGCCAGAGAATCAAAACTTGCTCCGTTTTCAATAGCCAGCTTCAGACTGTCAGCCAGTTTGTGTGCCTGCGTATCTGTTAGTTGTTGATTTGGTTGAATAAGGATATGTTGTGCTTTTACAGAGTCGCCCATTGTGCGATGCTCCAAAACTTTCACCAGCAGGAAAGAACTTCCTTCAAGGTAAGGACCAAAAGTAGCGCCAACAGGTTTATTCAAAATTGAATCGGCAAAAAGCGATTTAAATGTTGACTTTGTAAAATAATAATCGCGGTAACCTTCTTCAGAGTTTTTGCTGACGAAAGCTTCAATTCCATTATCAGGAGTAGCAGCCAATTCGGGAGTCAACGCTTCAAGACTTGTTGCCACGCCTAAAGTATCTGCACGACTTGGAACAACATCAAATGCAACATAGTCTACACCACGGGTTTCCTGTGCCAACTCAAAACGTTTTTTGTTTTTTTGCATGTAGTTATTGATGTCTGCTTCTGTAACAGGAACTTCACTGTCAGGAATTACAGTTACAGGAACTTTTACCAAACGGATGCTTGCTATTTCGTTTTGGCTGGCCATTTTGTAATCCACCATAAATTTTGGAGAATACATGCTGGCGCTGATCAAACCATTAAATTTTTGCAATTTATTTTGGTGAATTACAAACGATTTGAAGTTTTTCCATTGTTCGCGCTCTCTTTCGATTGCTGCCATATCTGTATTTGCCGGAGGATTTGTTAACTGATCCTCATACATTTTTATACGTGAAGGGTCAAACATTCCCGTTTCAGGATTTTGAAAGACAGGATATTGCATAATCATCGGGCTTGGATTTGCGCCGGTAATCAAATCTTTTTCTTCTTTTTCAGAAATAGACAGACCAAGCTTTTTCATTTGCTTGTCGATGATTTTTTCGTTCACCATATCGCGTAAGGCCTGCTCTTTAATTTGAGCATTCACTTCGTCTGTTATCGCTTTTCCTTGATTGCTGATCGTGTATACAGTGTTGTATTCGCGGATACGCTGATCAAATTCTAATGGTTCAATAGTTGCTCCATCTACTTTAGCAATAGCATTGCCACCGCCAAAAATGCTGCCACTGTTGCCGCTGAATGCATCATTAAGTACAAATGCAACCAATGAAAGTGCGATAACACCACCAGCTACTTTTGCATATTTGTCTCTTATCTTTTGGATGATAGCCATTATAAGGGTCGATTATATTTTTTTGAAATGAGCGCAAACTTACACAAAAAATAGTATTACACCTATATATTTAATACGAGCTGTAATTTTTTTGAAATGCGGGGCCTCATTTGGAGGGTATTAACCCGTTAAGAATACGCATTATGATTTGAAAATGAGGACGATGTGATTTTTATAAACCGCAAGTTTTCCCCACAATTACAGTTTGGGCACGCTCTAACACTTTAAACTCCAATTGGTTAGAGCATGCAATTGCATCTCCGTCTGCCTGCATGAGTTTGAGGTCAGGATTGCTGATAATAATGTGTTTACCCCGGATGCGTTCTACATAATTACTTTTTAGCAAGCTGCCATTGTACATGCGTAAGCCAAGCCAGCCGCCAATAATCTTTGGAAATTTATTGATTATGACTACATCTAACAGCCCGTCCGTCCAATTTGCATCCGGAGCAATTTTAAAATCATAACCCATTTGTTGTCCGTTGGCTACATTTACCAGGAAAGCTGTACGCTGATATTCTTTACCATCCACCGTTATTTTCCAGTTCCAATCCCTGTAAAGCCACATATATTTGGTGACCAGCCATGAATATACGCCTAGGCCGCGGCGGGTGCTATTGGCAAACTTTTTACAAATAAGCGCGTCATAACCCACTCCGGCATTACTGGCAAACAGTTTTCCGTTTGCTGTAGCCAGATCAATTTTTTCCATTAAGCCGGTATTGATAACCTCTAAGGCTTTGCGCACATCTACCGGAATGCTGAGTGTCCTTGCCAGGCCATTGCCTGAGCCTTTAGGAATAATTGCCAATGCCGTACCGGTTCCAAAAAGTCCACGCAGCACATCGTTTACTGAACCGTCGCCACCAACAGCCACCACCGCAAAGGCGCCGTTTCTGGCGGCCTTTCCGGCGATATCTTCTCCATGTCCCGCACGCTCGGTGAGTTGTATTTCGTAAGAATAAACGGAGTGGTCAAGGTGTTTGTCTATCGCCGCCTGTATCTGCTTGTTGCGCTCTACTCCCGACCTGGGATTGACGACAAAAACTAAATGTTTCAAGATAATTGCGCTTTAAGGCTTAAGTCCATACTAACCGCATGATGAATAATCGCACCAACGGAAATGAAATCCACTCCTGCTTTGGCATACTCAATAATTGATTCTTTGTTAATGCCACCTGACGCTTCAGTTTCGTAACGGTTATCAATCATGGTGACAGCTTTTGCAGCTTCTTCCGGTGTAAAATTATCCAACATTATACGATGTATATTACCCACAACTAATACTTCTTCCACGTCAGCCAGGGTTCTTGTTTCCACTTCTATTTTAAGATCGAGATGATTGGTGCGCAAATAATGGTTTGTTTTATTAATCGCTGCAGTAATACCACCACAAAAGTCGATATGATTGTCTTTCAGCATCACCATATCATACAATGCCATTCTATGGTTGTGTCCGCCACCAATCGACACGGCTTCCTTTTCGTAAGCCCGGAATAAGGGTGTGGTTTTGCGGGTATCCAACACTTTTGTTTTATATCCTTCTAATAATTGGACGTATTCATTCGTAAGCGTAGCAATACCGCTCATTCTTTGCATACAATTGAGTGCCAGTCGTTCTGCCTTCAGAATGGTGTGAATTCTGGCGGAAACTTCAAATGCAATTTCACCGAAAGAAACCCTGTCGCCATCCTTTTTGTGAGCTGTAAAAATCGCTCCGGGCTCAAGAAACATGAAAATATCCTTTGCCAGATTCATTCCGGCCAGAATTCCGTTTTCCTTAATTTTAAGAATCGCTTTTCCTTTTGCAGTCGCATCAATAGAAGCAAGGGTGGAGTAGTCGCCGGAGCCAACATCTTCATTTAGTGCCGCTTGTATAAATTCGTGTTGATTCACGTGTTGTCAATTTAAATAAAGAGCAAAGTTAGCAGATTATAAAAAGCGGAAAGAGTTAAGTTTTTTGCAGAAATCTGATTCCTTTCTTCATGAAAAATTTTTTGCCTTTACTAACATTTCCACATTTCACATCGTTATACCTAATACAAATCATTTTTTAACTTTTAAATTTTGTAACCATGAGAAAATTAAATTTACTCTTTGCGCTCGCTTCGGCACTTTTTGTGCTCAAGTCTGAGACGTCCACTGCACAGGTGACAGGACTGGATGGTGCCATTATTGACTCTATGTCTTCTTATTGTGTTTTGCCCAATTACACCAGTTTTTCACTATACACCAAAGTAACAGGAACAGGAAGTACTTCTGATTCTATTACCTACAATGTAAATTTTGATGATGGTTCTGACACCACATTTAAACGTGGCATTTACTTCAGCGGACCTGGCGGAAGTTCTTCTGCTTTTATTTATCATACATATACGTTTGCAGGCACTTTCTCTCCAAGACTGATTGTAAAGGCACCAAGTGGCGTTGCCGATACTTCTTATTGCGGGGCGTTTACGCTGACCAATACCTGCGGAACGCTGAACGGTAAGCTGTATATAGACGACAACAGTAACTGTATCAAAGATGTGGCAGAAAACGGATTGCACTGGACGCCAATCGTAGCGATCAATACTGGTATATCCGACACCTTCAATGCAGGATGGGCAGATCACAACGGCGACTACAGCCTTAGCCTTCCTCCGGGAACTTATACCATTATACCTAACCACTATTACAGCTATCCCGGTCTTACTGTTGCGAACCCATACACAACGGCAAGCTGTCCAAGCACGGGTACTTATTCCTTGACTGTAGCGGCATCGGGATCTTATTCTAAAGATTTCGCATATACTTGTAGTTCTGCCTCAAGCTATGATGCACAGGTGATTGTTTCCGGCGGGTGCTTCTTCCCCGGAGATACAACATTGGTATACCTATGGGGCGGATCCTGGAGCTGGTACTACCATTATGCCTGTATCGCAGCCGGTGTAAGCACTTCTGTAACAGTTAACCTTGACCCTAAGCTAATCTATATAAGTTCTGCTTATGGTCTTACCCCTACTGTTTCAGGTTCAACATTGACCTATACGTTGAGCACCCCTGCGGATATCACGCATTTTTATGCTGGTATTTTAGTAAAAACACCAACAACTGCTACCATTGCCGATACTATGAAAATATCTGCCTATATCGCTCCATTGACCGGTATTACAGATCCTAATCTCGTAAATAACACTTACAATTATAAAAAAGCAGTAGCAGCTTCTTATGATCCAAACATAAAAGAGGTGTCACCAACTGGCGAAGGTAACGAAGGTTATGTGCAGAAAAATACTGACATGACCTACACAATCCATTTCCAAAACACTGGTACTGCCGCAGCAAGAAACATCACAATTGCTGATGAAATTGACAGCGATTTAGATATCAGCACTATCCACATTCTTGGTGCAACGCATAATGCCAATATGTACAGAGATGGAAAAACCATTAAATTCCGTTTCGAGAATATCAATCTGCCGGATAGCGGCACCAACTATAAGGGCAGCATGGGATCAATCACCTATGGTATTAAACAAAAGAAAGACCTTGCTCCGGGAACAAAAATGAACAATACTGCGGCAATTTATTTTGACTATAATTCACCGATTATCACCAATTCAACGTTGAATACCATTTATATTCCAACAAGTATTGACAAGGTCGCTATCGGTAATGATCTGGCTAAAATATATCCAAACCCTGCCAACAACACGCTGAACATTAAACTGGAAAGCAACAACAGCTTCTCTGTAAAAATGATTGATATGCTGGGTAGGATTGTAATGACGCAAAGTGCCGCAAATGGCGACATGAACATCAACACTGCTTCCGTTCCTAGCGGATTGTACATCGTAAATATCTACGATAACACTGGTAACCAAACCAGTCGTAAGGTTCAGATTAAACATTAATTCTTTCATTTTTAATTTTAGAAAAAAACAGCTCCGGTTCCGGGGCTGTTTTTTTTTACCATCCCTTCAAGGAAAACGCATTTTGCATCATTACTCTTTTTTTAAAAAATTTTTCTATATGTTTGGAACGGCATGAATTTCGAAGATGTTTTTCATACACACAAAGACAAGGTGTTTTCACTTTGTTTCCGCTATCTGCAGCAAGAGCAGGAAGCGGAAGATGCTGTTCAGGATATCTTCGTAAAAGTGTACGAAAAACAGAACTCGTTTCGGGAAGAAGCACAAATGGGTACCTGGATTTACCGCATTAGTGTTAATCATTGCCTGGATATCCTGAAGTCCAAAAAGCGCAAAAAACAATTAATGCAACTGGTTTCCTTTCTTCCTTTTGTTGCCGAAACCAAATCAACTGGAAATGAAACCAATAAAATGGAAAACAAACACGCCGAACAATTGCTTCATCAACAATTACTTCAATTGCCGGAAAACCAATTAACTGCGCTTGTTTTGAACAAACTCGAAGGAATTCCCATAGAAAAAGTTGCCGGTATAATGAATCTTAGCTATAAGGCAGTAGAGTCATTACTGCAAAGGGCTAAACAAAACTTGTTAAAACAAATGAACGCTTCGAAGGAATAAACAATAATCACCGTCTAAACTTTTGTGGAGACGGATAAACAGCTTGAAAATGAGAGAACAAATTGATTTAGAATTAGCTTTAGAACAACTGAAAGGAGTAAAAAGCCCTTCTTCAGATGGATTGTCTTATCATAAACTGATGACAAAGATAAACCAGGTTCAAAGGGAAAAAGCCCCGAAAGTTATGATTTTTGGTGTTTTGCTGGGAATCGGCGTATTGTTATCGTTCAATATTTTTGCTCTGGATAATAAAATCAAATCAAAAGAAAACAACCTGGTTAACGAGTTGGGCTTAATGGATAACACTTCAATCTATGGTGGAATATGAGCAAGATAAAACTACTCAGCCTGATTGCTCTTATTTTATTGTTGTGCAATCTGGTGCTGATTTGGCAAATGTTCAATAATGAGTCCGGCAAAAGGGGAGAAGGGCCAAGGATGGAAATCATCGCCCGCCTCAATTTTGATGACAAACAGGTTGAACAATACGACATTCTTGTTCACCAGCATCACAGTCAAATAAACATGAAGGAGGATGAAATCCGCAGCCTGAAGAAAGCTTTATACCAAACTTTGCTCAGCGATTCTTCTTCCAGGGATTCTTTGATACTCTTAATTGCTGACCAACAAAAAGACGTTGAACACATCAACCTTCAGCATTTTGCAGATATTGGCAGACTTTGCCGTCCTGACCAGAAAGACAGATACAAAGTACTTGTAGGCGACCTTTCTGAATTGTTTATGCATAAAAAACCTCCTCCCCGCAGACATTAATCTCTCATTCTTTAAAAAACCTGTCTCTATGTTTAAAATAAAAGTTGCCTTTGCAGTAATACTATTACATATAATAGCATTACAAGGATGTAAAAAGGATAAAGAAATTATCACTACTCCTGTGGAAACCGGGGCTGATACACCAACCTTACCCGCAACGCCTTATGCCTATAAAATCGCCTATCCTAACCATGTTGCAGCAGAACTTTTATTGACGGACAATACACCGGCCGGAAACCCTATAACAGATGATGGTGCAACATTAGGCCGGGTTTTGTTTTATGATAAAATACTCTCTGCAAATAATACAATTAGCTGTGGATCTTGCCACAAGCAAAACGAATCTTTCGTAGACAACAGAGCGCTGAGCACAGGGTTTGAGGGTGCTAATGGCAAAAGACATTCTATGCCATTGCTAAATATCCGTTTCTATCAATCCGGTAAAATGTTTTGGGACGAGCGTGCAGCCAATCTTGAACTTCAGGTTCTCTTACCGGTTCAGGATCATTTAGAAATGGGTTCAACCCTCACCGATATTGTATCAAAAGTAAAAGCTAAATCCTATTATCCTGCCTTGTTTGAAAAAGCTTTTGGCAGCAAAGACATTGACACCACAAGAATTTCGAGAGCCTTGGCACAATATGTTCGCTCTATTGTTACATACCAATCAAAATACGACCAAATACTGCAAGGTTCCGAAACCTATACAACTCTGGAACAAACCGGGGCTAATTTGTTTGTTACGCCTCCGCCTCCTGCGGCCTGCTCAGGATGTCACAAACCACCTATGTTTATTACATCCAACCCTGCAGGACCATTTTCCCTGCCTGACCCAAATGATTTAGGAATAAATAACCAAAGTCGTTTCAAATCTGCAAGCCTTAGGAATGTTGCTTTGCGCACCTCCTTGTTTCACAATGGCTCAATAACAAACCTTCAGGATATGTTTACCCGCGGCACACCAGGAAGCGGTACAACACCTATTCCGGCTCATACAATCAGGCGTGAGGATGTAGCAGCATTAACTGCTTTCTTGCAAACCTTAAATGACAACGCTATATTGACTGACGAAAGGTTTAGTAATCCTTTTAAATAAGTACACCCGAATTTATATAAAAGGCTCGCTTTAAAGCGAGCCTTTTATGTTTCACGTGGAACAATACAATAACAAAATACTTTTTCTAAATAAACCATTACTGTTCCACGTGGAACAATATCACTATAGTCATTTAGCATTTACCAATAGGTATTAAGCTTTATCTTTGCTCCATGTTTCAAGAGTATGATGTAATAGTTGTAGGTGCAGGCCATGCCGGTTGTGAGGCTGCGGCTGCGGCTGCCAATATGGGGAGTAAGGTTTTGCTAATCACCATGAATATGCAGACCATTGCCCAAATGAGTTGTAACCCTGCAATGGGCGGAATTGCGAAAGGACAGATAGTACGGGAGATTGATGCTTTGGGCGGATACAGTGGTATTGTGAGTGATAAAAGTATGATCCAATTCCGTATGCTCAATAAGAGTAAGGGCCCCGGTATGTGGAGCCCACGCACCCAAAATGACAAAATGCTTTTCGCCAATACCTGGAGAGAGATGTTGGAGCAAACTCCAAATGTAGATTTCTGGCAGGATATGGTCAAAGGTATGATTGTTTCACGTGGAACAATTCAGGGTGTCGTTACCGGAATGGGTCAGGAGATTCGAGCTAAATCAGTAGTGCTTACTAATGGCACTTTCCTAAACGGCGTTATCCATGTTGGTGAAAAACAGTTTGGCGGCGGAAGAATGGGAGAGAGCAGGGCAACAGGCATTACGGAACAATTGGTAGAATTAGGGTTTGAAACAGACAGATTAAAGACTGGTACACCACCAAGAATAGATGGCAGAAGTCTCGACTATACCAAAATGGAAATACAGGAACCTGACGAAGAAATTGTAGGTTTCTCCTATTTGCCTATTGATAGAATAAAACCAGAGCAACAGAGACACTGCTGGATTACTTATACCAGCCAGGAAGTTCACGATATTCTGAAGACCGGTTTTGACCGTTCTCCAATGTATCAGGGAAGAATAGAAGGAAGTGGGCCAAGATACTGCCCAAGTATTGAAGATAAAATCAACCGCTTTGCAGAACGCGACAGGCATCAATTGTTTGTAGAACCTGAAGGTTTTAATACGGTAGAAATTTATGTAAACGGATTTAGTACCTCATTGCCCGAAGAGGTTCAATATAAAGCTTTGTGTAAAGTACCCGGTTTTGAAAACTGCAAATTCTTCCGTCCCGGATATGCTATCGAGTACGATTATTTTCCACCAACACAACTGAAATATAATCTTGAAACAAAACTGGTGAACAACCTTTTCTTTGCAGGGCAAATAAATGGAACCACCGGCTATGAAGAAGCAGCATGTCAGGGGTTGATGGCTGGAATCAATGCACATAATAATGCACATGGAAAAGCACCTTTTTCACTCAGCAGAAGTGATGCTTATATTGGTGTTCTAATTGATGACCTTATCAGTAAAGGAACAGATGAACCCTACAGGATGTTTACCAGCCGAGCAGAATTCAGAACATTATTAAGACAGGATAATGCAGATTTTAGACTGACCCAAAAAGGATTTGATTTAGGAATAGCATCTCAGGAACGACTGAATCTTATGAATCAAAAATTAGAGGAAGTAGCTAAAATCAAAAAGACACTTCAGGAATATAGTGTAGAACCGGAAATGATCAATTCATTTTTAGTAGAAAAAAATTCAGCCCCCTTAAACGAAAAAGCAAAAGCTTACAAAATTCTCCTTCGTCCAAATATAGATATTCAGGAATTGGTGGAAAAAATACCCTTTCTTAAAGCCGAAATCGGGAGCTTAAATCCACTCAGCCTACAGCAGGCAGAAATCCAGGCTAAATATGACGTTTATATCGAAAAAGAGCGTGAATTAGCCTTAAAAATGACCAATCTGGAAGATTTAATCATTCCGGACAGTTTTTCTTACGAAAAATTAAATGCGCTGAGTACTGAAGCACGTCAAAAACTGGAAAAGATAAAACCAAAAACTTTAGGACAGGCAAGTCGCATTTCCGGAGTCAATCCAAGCGATGTTCAAATCCTCATGGTTTTTATGGGGCGATAAAGCTTCTCTGATGTAAATATCAATTGCAAGTTGAATAACCCGGTAACCACTTAATAAAAAATTTATCTTTAACCTTACAAATTATAAAGAGGCTGCCTCATAGTATTGAGACAGCCTCTATTTTAAATTTTTACCTGATAGATTTAATTACTACTTAATTACTACTATAGGCGTAGATAATAAACCATTTCCTGTACTAGCTACTATATGATAAGTACCAGAAGCAACTCGGGAAAGATCAATATCAAATTTATCCGTTTTTACGTTATTGCGCTTTTCAGCATATACTGTACGTCCCATAGCATCGAAAACTCTAATTTCTACATTCTTCTCAAGATTCTCAAAATTCAACGTTACTGTTGCAGTATTTGAAGCTGGTACAGGATAAACGTTCATTGAACCTTTAGTGTACTGCTTAATATTTTCTTCAATTGATAATTTCAACTCGTTAGGGGTTGTAATCAGTGCAATAGAAGGTACTTTATTATACTTATCATAGAAGATTGAATCCACAAAGAAATTATTTGTAGGAGGTGTACTGCCAGCAGTAGCACCGAAAGGATAATTAACAAAGAAGTTAGTAGGAGTTCCTAATACTGTAATTAGGTCTTCTGTAAATCTTGCTATTTCATCTCTTTCTCTTATTGGAGATCCGGGAACTGATCCACCAGCCACAAACTGAGAATAAGCACGAGTGAATGTAGAAACATTTTCATTATAACCCAGGTAATATGAAGCAGGTACTTCTACTACAACTGCATACCAACTATTAGGTTCCAAAGCAACTTTTAAGGTAGGGTCAGACGGGTCAGTTACACTCATTAATCTTGCTGTAATGACATCACCGGAACTATCAGCTTCTTTCAGTTCCGTGGCCGAAATACCAATTGCATTAAGTTCGGAAGCCTGTACAAAAGAATCTGCAACACCACCGGCTGTATCAGTCCATTTCAATAAATGGGTGTAAACTGTAGTACCTTTTAAAGTTCCAACATCTTTTATAGATAAACTGAATTGTGTGTATTTATTATTTGTTAGGTCAGCCTTATTAACATACATCATAGAACCAACTACAGCAATGTCAGTAGATCCTGTACCTGTATTTAATGGACCATACCCACTAGTAGAAATAATATGACCTGTTGTTGGATCTAAAGGAACTTTAGAATAAACAGAATCTGTAACAAATTGATTTAAAGTATAAATATTATCTTGCGGATATGCATCAGTGTTACCATAAGCAATAGAATAAACGTGCTCGTATTTCCCTGCAACTGTTGGTGCGGCAATGGTATATGGTGTACCAAAACCAAATTTAACAGAATCTAAAGGAGCAATAGATGGTATAGTGAATGAATTAGCAGTCACAAAAGATCTGGATCCGGATTTTGGTGTCCAATATACAGAATCAGTAACAACGACACCTGTTTCAGTAGCAGTACCATAATTAGCTACAGCACCACCGATATAATGATTATTATAAACCGTTCCTGTTGAACCTGTCATTTGGCTTATAGGAATATTCAACGCACTAGGTAAAGAAACAAATCTTGATAAAATTCCCAAGTCGTGGGTACTTCCCAAATTCCAACCACCCAGAGTAACTTTAACCGTGTCGCTTGGTGAAGATACAGCCTTGATTGCATTGTTAATAGCAATACCATCAATATCAGAAACCATTAATACAGGAATCGATTCTGTATATCCGGTAGGAGCGCCCATCCCAACCGGATCGCCGGGTGCATTATTAACAATAATAACGCCTATAGCTCCTTTATCTTTACAACGCTTAGCTTTATCAACAAACGTTACACCACCACCTCTGAATATTATTGCAAATTTTCCTGCCAAAGATGGATAAGTACCAGTACCATTCAACAAAGCTGCTGCACCTAGCGTATCATATGCTTTTTCAACAGGAATATTGTACATTGCTGGTGAAGCAGCTTTTCCCCAAGTAGCAAAATTTATTTTTTTTATGCCAATAATAGCGGTAGGCTGCGTTACAACAAAACGTGTACTTCCTAAATTTCCACCAATACTTTCCTTTAAAGGCTCCTGGGCATTAGCTGCGCCGGCCCCAAACAAACTCGCCGCCGATAAGGCAACAATCTTGAGTAAATTTTTTCCTTTCATAATTTTTGATTTTTAAAAAATATCTTGCTAAGATAAGTATAAAAAAGTAAAAAAATAACCTTTAGATAATTATTAAGCTAACCCAATAATCCAAATTGTTTACTCAATTCCATCATTTTATCAATGGGTCTTTTTGCTGCCAATCTCAATTCTTCATCCATTAGTATTTCCGGTTGCTCATATTTCAAACACAAATATAATTTCTCTAAAGTATTCCGTTTCATATGAGGACAGTCATTACAAGCGCAACTATTGTTTGGCGGTGCAGGAATAAATGTTTTATCAGGCGATGCCTTTTGCATCTGATGTAAAATACCTGTTTCTGTTGCAACTATAAATTCATTATGCTCTTCGAGTTGGGTATATTTTAATAATTGTGTTGTGCTGCCAACAAAATCTGCTATTGCCAACACCGCTTCTTCACATTCCGGATGTGCAATAAATTTTGCATTAGGGTTACGCTCTTTCAATTTCGTGATTTTTTCCAGAGAGAATATTTCATGAACCATACAGGCACCATCCCACAAAAGCATATTACGGCCAGATTGTTTATTAATAAAGCCTCCAAGGTTTTTATCAGGTGCAAAAATTATCTTTTGATCAGCTGGTAAGGAATCCACAATTTGTTTGGCATTACCAGATGTACATATAATATCACTGAGCGCCTTTATACCCGCAGAACAATTGATGTAAGATATAACCAGATGATCAGGATACTTCTCCTTGAACTTTGCAAACAAAGGTGGAGGACAACTATCACTAAGCGAGCAACCAGCCTTTAAATCAGGTAGCAAGACCTTTTTAGATGGATTAAGAATTTTGGCTGTCTCTGCCATAAAGTGTACACCGGCAAAAACAATCATATCAGCCTCTGTTTTGGCAGCCGCCTGAGCCAATCCTAAACTGTCACCAATGTAATCTGCAATATCCTGAATATCAGACTCCTGATAATAGTGCGCCAGGATAACAGCATTCTTTTGCTTTTTCAGTTTGTTGATTTCGTCAAATAAGTCGAGTGTCGGATCAATTTCAGCATCATAAAAACCATTTTCGCCAATTGACTCAAATATTTTTTCTTCTGTTGATTTCATAGAATAATTTTTAGAAAATTTTTTTAAAGAAAACTATTATAAACTAGCGCTGTGTATTTGGGGATAGAAAAATCTTTTCCAATTTGCATTTATCAAAAAGGTGTTTTACACACCTTATATCCACATCCTTTCCACAAGCAAAACTATTGTTATTTCAGCATTTTGTGTACAACTTTAATGAATTAGGATAAGACGAATGTGCACAAATTGACCCAACTGTAAAAATGAGAATTGTGTTAAGAAACCATTAAGAAATTGTAACTACTTTCTCAGCCCCTCAGATTTTTTTATGTAATGTTTGCAAGCATGCCTTTTATAAAGAACTTATCCTTTCGTAATCCAAGCTTTATCCACAAACCAATAGGATAAGTTTATTTGGAAATGAAAATTGTGTGGAAAGAAAAGATTTTTTAAAATAATGATAGAGATAATAAAATCTATAAAGAATTAGTTACTAGATTTTAATACCGCTACAAACATACTATCAGCTCCAATTTCCAGCCCATTAATAATTTGCTGATGCGCTAAGCTGATTTCGGGATGAAGAAACAAAAGGTCAGAAACGATTTCCTCGTTTTCAGCAGCAAATACCGAACAGGTTATATAAATGAAGCTTCCTCCGGGTTTTAAATAGTTCAGCGCATTGTCGGCAATAGCTCTTTGCCTGTTCGAAAAATCATTCAGCGTTTCTGGATTGAAAAAATAGAGTTGCTCAGGTGTGCGTGCCCAGGTTCCGGAGCCGCTACAGGGAACATCTGCTATAATGTGATCAAATTTACGATCCGCTAATATTAATTTAGTTTCTTCCACATTTGCAACAGATAATTGTATTCGCTCCGGGATAGGATAACCATACAAATGAAAACGTTCTGCCAGATTATCCAGAATACTTGCCCGAACATCACTTACACTCAGTTTGCATTTTGGTGCAGTATCTTTTACCAATAATGATTTTCCTCCGGCGCCACTGCAGCAGTCCCAACATGTTTTATTATCTTTTATTACAAAGTATTCTGCTGTCTTTTGCGAAGAGGCATCCTGAATGCGATACATTTTTTCAGGAATTATTTTTTCTATTGCTGTACCATTGGCCAGAGAAAGACAAACATCGTTGATATGTTTAAAGTCAACTTCAGCTTCCTTTAATAACTTCAACACTTCCTCTTTATATTTTGGCACAAGACGGATAAACAACCTTGGCCGCTGCAACATGGAATTAAGCCATTCTGTCTTTTGTATTCCTGATGAAAAAGCAATTTTATTATAGATTAAATGGTCTTTAATAAAATAAATTCCCAGTTGCTGAAGAAATGGTAGGTTTTCTTCAAAAGATTGCCCGTATTGGGATTGAAGATTTTCAGGTAATACTCTTAATACATTATGCACGTTGCTTTCTGACAGTAATAGTGAAGCATCAATTTGTTCTGAAAGGCTTAATGATTTTGGTTCCAGGTCTTTTGCACAACGATAATAGCAATAAGCCATTTCGGAAATAATTTTCCTGTCGCGGCTACCCAATATGGGGTTTTTCTTAAAATAGAATTTTAAAAAATTAGCCAGAGGCATTTCGCCTTTATAGGTGCCGATGATGTGCGTAATATGGGAATGAATGTAGCGCATGGAAGGCACGAAGATAAAATGCAAATACAGAACAGAAGCATTCATTTTTGAGATAATATCTCTATTTTGCCGCTCAGTCCAACAGTTTTTATGAACGATACAAAGAATGTACGCTTACTTATTATTATTGCAGCGCTGGGATATTTTGTAGATGTGTATGATTTAATTTTATTTATTATCGTGCGTCAGCCGAGTCTGGCAGCACTTGGTTATAGCGGAGCAGAACTTACCCAAAAAGGAATTATACTCTTAAACCTCCAAATGGCAGGTATGTTAATCGGTGGAATTGTATGGGGAATTTTGGGTGACAAGAAAGGAAGGTTATCTGTGTTGTTCGGAACTATTTTGTTGTATTCGCTGGCCAATATTCTGAATGGAATGATTACCAATATTGACCAGTATTATGTGCTCCGCTTTATTGCAGGGTTTGGGCTGGCGGGAGAGTTGGGTATTGGCATCACACTGATAGCTGAAGTGATGAGCAAAGAAAAACGTGGAATAGGAACAACGATTGTTTCGGGGATCGGTATTGCCGGTGCGGTGGTGGGTTTCCTGGTGGCCGATCGTTTCGATTGGCGAATGGCCTATTACGTAGGTGGCGGCATGGGTTTATTGTTGTTATTATTAAGAGTTTCGGTTGCAGAATCCGGTATGTTTTCGAAAGTTAAAACCAGTGAAGTAAAACGAGGTGGTTTTCTGGATTTTCTGCTGGTGAAGAAAAATCTGATCAAATATGTGCGTTGTATTTTTATCGGTATTCCTATTTGGTTTACTATAGGCATCTTGGTGACAATGGCAACAGAACTTGCAACAGATTTGCATATTGTGGGTGCGGTAAAAGGCAGTAAAGCGGTAATGTATCATTATATCGGCGCTTCTATCGGTGCATTTCTTACCGGCGCTATCAGCCAGGTATTGCGCTCCCGCAAAAAAGCATTGCTGATAGCACTCGGCGGATTGGTGCTCACCCTGGTTTGTTTGTTTTTGTGCAAAGGCGCCAGCAATCAATTCTTTTATCTGATGTTATTGATTGTGGGAATCCCGAACGGTTACTGGTCTGTTTTTATGGCAACAGCTTCCGAACAATTTGGAACTAACATCCGCGCAACCGTAACCACTACTGCACCAAATTTTGTGCGCGGTATGGTGGTGATTATTACAACCCTGTTTACTTATCTCAGTAACGATGCAGGCATGGGTTTTGTCAATGCTTCGATGATGATCGGCACAGTCGTTTTAGGTTTGGCCATTATAGCAACCATCAAGTCTGAAGATACATTTGGTAAGGACCTGGATTATATTGAAGGTTAAAAAAAGTCCGGGCATAGCGCCGCTAAATTCATCAGCATGTGCAGCACGCAGACAGCCCAAAATGCATTCGCTTGTTTTCCCTCTTTTCGGAAGAACCAATAACCATATGCAAAAACAAATGCAGGTATCAGCATCGCCAGTTGGTAGGCCCAGCTGTAGGCATGCAAGGCAGCGAATATTATTGCAGGAATACCAATCACTACATACTTTTGCGCCTTAGCAGGTAGCGATAAGAGATTATCCAGAAAATTAATAATCAACGCCTGGCACAAATAGGTTTCTAAGATGGGACCTAGTACTACACCAAAAAGAATTTGAAAAAAGATTGGTTTATCTCTAATCGGATTTTCAAAAAATTCCGGATGATTATAAAAGCAAAGCGATAAAATTAAATCGTTGATACTTATTAGCGCAAAGCCCACTGCCAGATAATAAACAACCGGCCGGCGCTTGTTTTCAAGGGTAAAAAAATTATTCATCATATTATTCTCCGTTCAGCGATATTACTTTTATTTCAACCCGCCTGTTGGCCTCCCGTTCATATTCATTTTCGGCATAAGGATAAAGCATGCGCGAGTCGCCATAACCAATTTTGTTCATGCGCGATTCGTCAATTCCCTTTTCTTTCAGATAGTTAAAAATGGTTTCAGAGCGCTGATCTGACAGCAACTGCCAACTGAAACCGCTTTCCTTAGCCTTATCATATTTTACTTTACTGCCGGCATTATTCACATGGCCTTCAATCAATATTTTCATACCCTTGTTCTTTTTCATCAAATGGTATAATGCCGATACTGAAGGAAGCGATCGTGCTACCAACTCGGGCGAGCCGGGCCAGAAATTAAGGTTACCTACTTTATACTTTTCTCCTTTTTTCAGTTTAGGTAAAACGGTTTTGATATTCGCAAAAGTGTTGGAGTCTTTGAGATTTTTAGTGTTGATATTCCGGGTTGCGAAAAACGAATTCTCCGCTGTAAACATCAGGCTGTAATCCAAATTTTCTTTTATCGTCGTTTCTATTTTATACTCCCCATTTACATTACTGTTTGTCTTCAGCAACTCTGAGCCTTTGTTGTCAAACAAGGTCACCTCGGCAGCCACTGGTTTTCCTTCTTCGTTCTGCACCTGCCCTGCTATCACCACATCTTTTACCAATGAAAAAGTCAGTTTGTGCCCCTTGCCGTTTTCGTAAACATTATCCAGCACCAGCAGGTATTTTTCTCCCGCCTTCACGTTTATGGATTTCGAAAACTGAGCGCCAACACCCTTGCCGCTAAACTCATTTTTAGACTCAGCCGACAACCCTGTAACGCTGTTATTACCAGTATCATTGCGACTGAGATTGCCACGAACAGGTTTTATTTTTTCTTTTAGAATAGCAGCGCAAGTGGTGGAGTCTTTGTAGGGAAAGAGCAGAAAATCGTAATCATCTTTTTTGTCTTTGGGTGTTATTTCAAAAATCATTTCGCCTGTATTATTTATTTCCAGGAGGTACCAGGCGCTGTTATGCTCCTGCTCAAAAGCTGTTTTGGTGGTGTTGTTTTTTGCTGTTATTTCCTGCAGCCTGCCAAAGCCCGATGGCGCTTTGGTAAAACTATAAGCACCCAACTTGAATATCTTTATTAAGATGGCACTATCGCAGTCGCAACTCACTTTTTTGAGAAAAGAATCGGACTGTGCAAAAGCTGGTGCCACAGCAAAGGCGCTTAGCAAAAATGCAAGGAAACACCTGAGAGAAATTGATTTAAAAGAAGACATAGCCGCTATGTTTTGAACAAAAATTATTGTTTGGTTTTTGGTTCCCATTTGATATCCCAATTCAGCAAGTAATCGGCCAAAGCTTGCATCCCGATTTCTTTGCGCCATTCGTCTGTTTTGCTTTCATCTTCCATTGGGCTGAGTTCATATTTGTTGGTGTTGTTATTAAATATCACCTGCGAACCATATCGTTGGGGTTTGTGTTCGGCAACCTGTATGCGGTCGTACATCAGCGCATAGCTACCCCAATATGCTTCTTTTTCTTCGCATAGTTTTTTGATTAAGGGTAGATATTTCTTTTGTTTCTCCAGGTCGGAATGCTGGATAATAAGAAACGCTGCCGAGCCGCCTTCTGCTCCTACCTGGGATATTTTGGGCCATCCCTTTTTGGCAATAAGGGCTTCCAGCTGCAACTGATTCTGTTGATTATAATTTTCTTTGACATCCCACAAGGCATAAACAATGGAGGAGTTTCGATGGATTTTTTTCTCCGCCAATTGGATGTCTGTATAAAGCGCCTGATCTCTTGCTTTCATCCGCCACAACTTGCGTGCATATTCTTCATCACCGATAGGATGCTCATATTTTTTTTGAATTTGTGCAACCAGATTCTTTTCGAAATCCTCCCAACGTTTATCTTTTTTTAAGGGCAAAAAGTCGGGATCGCACAACGCGGCCTCAGTTGTATTAAGGTTTACGGCAAGATTTAAAAAGCGATAGGCTTTATCAGGCATTCGCCCCTGAGCATAAGCGCAGGCGAGATTATAAACGATAGTATAATTTGTGCTGTCGCTGTTATACATCTTATTATACTCATCTATGGTGGCCATCAATTGACCTTCCTTATATAGGCTATCCGCCTTGTTCAATTTGCCCTGCGCGCCCGCCCCCTGCGACAGAAGCATGAGAAGACCAAGGCCTGCGATTTGTTTTTTCATAAAGGAATTTAGTTTGCTCAACATCAGAGAATTAAGAAAAGTAAAAAAAGAAGAATGTAAATGTAGTAAGCGCCGGGGGATTCATATTATTCTTTTGCGGGATTTCTTATAAGTAAGTCGCAGAAGCGGCAACATAAAAAATAATAATATTGTAGACGATTATTTTGGCATCTATTGGCAGTTTGTTGGGATTTCTTATACAAAACCTTAAGTTTTAAAAATAGCCATTTTTATATCCAATTTTTAATTTAGTACTACACCAAAAAAATGAAGCTATGTTCACAACAGTTGTAATTTTCGATAACAACATCGAAGAATCAAGGGAAATAGATTTCCTTATCCTGCCAAAAATCGGCGAAACCATTGCCTATGGCGACGAAAATACCAGGTATTACCGGGTGGAAAACATCGTACATTCGATAGACTCGGACAGCAACAAGGGCCACCAACAGCTCAATATCTATGCTTCCAAAATCTGTGGAAATTAATCAGACGGAGGCTTACCGTCATTTTACTGCTATAAAACCAAACAAAAAGCGAGGGCAATCTGCCCTCGCTTTTTGTTTTACCACGTTAGATACACAATTGTTGAAGCGGAGCGCAGTGCTAATCCTCCAAAAAATTCCACCTTCAGCTCGGCCTCGCCCGGGTTGTGGTGCTGAATATTCAGAAAAACAGCGCCTGCACTTAACCAGCATGTATAGATCCCTTGACCTATGGTCGTAAGCTACACTTATGTCGGGATGGCGAATGTGGTGTGGATGATGTTGAGTATTTTTGCACCATAGCGGAAAAACCCTGGCAGGCAAAGTAAATGACAACGCAGTCAGGATAAAAGAAAGACAAGAAATGAAAATAGAGGCGCACCGGATAAACAATACAAAAATAGCCGAAGTATCTTCGGACGAAACGATCATTAGTACAACTGAAGACGCGTTGGACTTGTTAGGAAATCTATACTATCAGGACTTTGACAGAATTGTATTGCATGAAAAAAATATCACACCAGATTTTTTCGATTTAAAAAACGGAATTGCAGGAGAAATTCTTCAAAAATTTTCTACCTACCGGGTTCGTTTAGCTATAGTGGGCGACTTCTCTAAATACACTAACAAAAGTTTGAATGATTTCATTTATGAAAGCAACAAAAGCAGACATATCAACTTTGTCAATTCAACGACAGAGGCATTAATAATTCTTTCAACGTAATGAATTCAAAATATTATCCCCGCTCTGGTAGAAAGCAGATAGAATTATTGGGAAGCAATGCTAAAATGCTGCGGGGATAGAATGATAAACAGGGATTGCGTATTAATTTTGGAATCTTCCACGTTAAAAAGGTGGTCTGTGTTGGCCTCTGATGATCCAAACCAAAGTGTACCTTTAATCCATTATATGAGCAAGCAAATTTTTAAAACCACGCTGCAACTATTCACTTTTCTATTGCTGATTTCAGCAACGCTAAGTTGCCGCAATGGCAGCAAAACAAAGAGCACCGAAAGTTCTATTTCAGCAACAGAGACAATACCGGACTCTGTTGTTCAGTTTTTAATTACTTCTGCATCCAATGATTTTCGTAATCACCAGCCACCTGTGGCAATTGATTTCCGAAATGTAAAAATTGGCTTTATTGCATCACCACAAAATGGAAAATTATTTGTTTTGTGTGGCGAATTCCTTTCGGAAGAAAACAAGGAGTGGTCAGAATTTACCACGATTAAAACGTCCGGATATGAACAATATCTGGGCAAAACGCTTTTTTTCCAGGATGCTACTTTTGTTCTTGAAGATGAAATGTTTTCAAGCGAATTAAAAAGCAGATTAAACAAATAAACTTGTTTTCCACAACTGCAGGCGCAGGAGTCTGTAGCGGAAGAAATTGACTGAAAATCCTCGCATGATGACAATAACTTTACACCACAAATAAGAAAACAATGTCCATTACAAACAAGGCCGAACTGGCAGGAATGAAAAAGGCAAGCGAAGCGGTTGCCTATACCCTGAAGGAAATGAGCCACTATGCCCGGGTTGGTATGTCTACCAAGGAACTGGACGACTACGGCGGACAAATCCTCAATGAGCTGGGAGCCAAATCAGCACCTTATCTCACCTATGGTTTCCCCGGCTGGACCTGCATCAGTGTGAACAATGAATTTTGCCATGGCATTCCCTCCGATAAAAGAATATTGCAGGAAGGAGATCTGATTAACATTGATGTGTCGGCTGAGCTGGACGGCTTTTGGTCGGACAACGGAGGTTCCTTTGTATTGGGTAAGGATATCCACCAACACCAAAAGCTGGTGGAGGCATCGAGAGAGATTTTATTGAAAGCAATCAACAATATTAAAGGCGGTGTAAAAATTGCCGACATCGGCCATCTTATAGAAACAGAAGCGAAGAAAAGAGGCTACCGTGTAATCAAAAACCTCACAGGTCACGGTGTTGGCAGAAGCCTGCATGAAGAACCAAACGAAATAGCGAATTACCGGGACCGCTTCAACCTGAGCAGATTTAAGAAAAACTCAGTAGTTGCAATAGAAACCTTTATATCCACCAATTCTACCTACGCCGAAACCCTGAAAGACGGCTGGACAATGGTGGGCAACAGGGGCGGCTTTATGGCACAACACGAACACACCATTGTAGTGACTGACGGCAAACCCATTGTGCTCACAGAGATGAATGGCATTTGGAATTAAGAGTTCAACACGTAAAAAATTTAACCATGTTATTGCAATGCCAGAAATTGATATGAATAGAACTGAACTCTCAGATAAAGATATTAGGGTTGGCGTTTGGACCTATGGCGATGTAAATACTGAGAAAAATGTCCCTGAGACATCGCACAATACTATACCTGAAAATGTATTTGAAATCGACCGTCTCTGGATTAATATCGGGGCCTGGACATCTTTACCTGAGAAAGAGTTCAAAAAATTAAAAAAGGATTGGATGTTGATAATTCCTAAGTTAACCAACATAAAATTTTTATGGGTTAAAGGGTCAATAAATCAAGATTTTTTTGAAGCTATTTGCGAAATGAATTGGTTAGAAGCATTAAATCTCAGAGGGCTAATTTCTATAAAAAATCTTGCCAAAATTGCAAACCTTAAAATCTTAAAACATTTAAATATAGAAAGCGCTGGGAAACTGGAGAGCATTGATGGATTGTCATGCTTAAACAACCTAATTACATTACATATTTCAGGACTAAAATTGATTAAAGAGATTGCACCGATCACTAAAATATCAACGCTAAAAGGTTTGCACATTGAAAGCAATATGTGGGAAAAGCAATATTTAAAGTCAATTAGCGGAATTGAAAACCTAATTAATTTAGAATATCTGTCTTTTGACGGAACAGAATTTTTACAAAAAGATGTCTCCCCCATTTTCAAGTTAAAAAAATTAAGAAACCTTGAGGTTGGTTATTGGTGGTCAATTGATGATTTAAAATCGCTTTATTCGGAATTGCCGAATTTAAAATATGGAAGCGTAAAAGATGCTGTGGAAAGCGGAGAGTATGATAAATACTTAAAGGAACTGAAATGATAACAAAGAGTATCCCCTTTTCTTAGTAATTATGAAAAGTCGATAAATAGAATACATAATTAAAAAAACCTCCGGAAAGCTCCGGAGGTTTTTATTTATAATTTAAAGCAGATTAAAGCGTTTTCATAAAATCCTGAATAGCGGTCTTAGTGTTTTCAGAAACATTCACCAATGGCAAACGAAGCGTGTCGCCGCAAATGTTCATTTCCTTCAAAACACACTTTACACCTCCGGGATTTCCTTCAGCAAAAAGCAGATCGATTCCTTTCAGTAATTTATAATGCAATTGTTTGCTCATTGCAAAATCTCCGTTCAGCGCAGCGTTCACCATATCGGTAAAGTCCTTCGTGAAGCAATTGGCCGCAACAGAAATCACTCCGTCAAAACCAACGGCTATCTGTGGCAGCACCAGGTTGTCGTCGCCCGACAACAGCTGAAAATGTGCCGGAGCAGCCTGTACATAATCCATAAACTGAACCATATTACCACTCGCCTCTTTGATCGCTACAATGTGGCTGAATTCATTCGCCAGGCGTACAGCAGTGGCGGGTAAAATGTTGCCAGCGGTACGTCCAGGTACATTGTATAAAATAATAGGCAAGGATGTGGTTTGTGCAACTGCTTTGAAATGCTGGTAGATACCTTCCTGAGTTGGCTTGTTGTAATAAGGCGATACACTCAGCAGGCCGGAAACGCCGGTAAAATCATAAGATTTGATTTGTTCTACCAGTTCAGCGGTGTTGTTTCCACCCATACCACACACCACAGGCACACGGCCGGCATTGTGTTTCACGATATGTGCCAATACTTTTTTCTTCTCGTCATTGTTAAGGGTAGGTGTTTCGGCAGTGGTGCCCAAAGCCACCAGGTAATTTACGCCGTTATCAATTACATGATCCACCAGTTTGCTGAGGGATGCATAATCTACAGAAAGGTCTGCATTGAAAGGGGTAACCAAAGCGACGCCTGTGCCGCGAAACGAAATGCTCATTAGGATATGTTGATATTGTACTTAAAATTATTTGCTCTCTTCGTAAAAACCCATTTTGGAGAACTTCTCAATTCGGTCGTCAATGCGTTTTTCTGCATCGATTTTCGATAATTCACGAACAGACTGAATCAGGTATTCTTTCAGCAGGCAGGCCATTTCTTCCGATTTCGTTTGGGCGCCGCCAATGGGTTCTTTAATTACATCGTCCACCAGGTTGAAACCCAGCATATCTTCAGAAGTAAGCTTGAGTTGTTCTGCTGCTTTTACTTTAAAGTCCCAACTACGCCAAAGAATGGTTGAACAGTTTTCGGGAGAGATAACAGTATACCATGTGTTTTCCAGCATAGCAACTTTGTCGCCGATGCCAATGCCCAAAGCTCCGCCTGACGCGCCTTCTCCAATAATTACACAAATAACCGGCACCTTCAGGTTGGTCATTTCAAACAGGTTTCTGGCAATTGCCTCACCTTGTCCGCGTTCTTCTGCTTCCAAACCGGGAAAAGCACCCGGTGTGTCGATAAATGTAATGATAGGATGATTGAACTTTTCGGCCATCTTCATCAGGCGCAGCGCTTTGCGGTAACCTTCAGGGTTGGCCATTCCAAAATTGCGCAACTGACGCATTTTGGTGTTCGTACCTTTTTGTTGTCCCAACACCATTACCGGCATTCCATCCAGTTTTGCCATTCCGCCTACCATAGCCTTATCGTCTTTCACCTGGCGATCGCCATATAGCTCGGTAAATTCGGTAAAAATCTGGTCAATATAGAACAAAGTATAAGGCCTTTCGGGATGGCGGCTCAACTGAACACGCTGCCAGGGTGTAAGGTTTTCATATATTTTTGCCCTTGTTGTTTCGATAGAATTTTCTAACTCTGAAATGGTGGCACTAACGTCCAACTGATTTTTTTCAGCCGTTTCTTTTAGTTTATCCAATTGATGGTAAAGTTCTTCAAGCGGCTTTTCAAAATCCAGAAACTGCATAAGATTTGTCATTTTAAAATGGAGCACAAATGTAGTTCAAAAAATAATTTTAAAGAGATTTGGAAATTTCAAAAATAAGTCCCTATATTTGCAGCCCCAACAGGGAAATGGATCGGTAGTTCAGTTGGTTAGAATGCCGCCCTGTCACGGCGGAGGTCGCGGGTTCGAGTCCCGTCCGGTCCGCAAGGATTATTGAAGAGTCGCTCCCAGAGCGACTCTTCTTTTTTTGTTCTAAATAGGTGGCGGTTTAGGTGGCGATTTTAAAGAGCTTTTTCATTCAAAAATCGCTTATATATGTCTAATTTAAACGTAGGATCACACGTGGTGCTCTTTTTTACGCCGCTTTACCATGATGTATAAGGTATTTTTTATTAGTACCTTCCCCAACAAACACTACACCATTATAATCATCAGAAGAAATTATTCCTAAATCTTCAAGAAACCAAACATAGCAGAAGAAATTTATACTGAAGTATGGATCTTGAACTTGGTTTATTTTGCAATCATCTAAATAGTACTTTACTTGTTTAATCCAAATTGGATGTTCATCTTCGGAATAATTCGAAAAAGAAAATTGGAGATTTTCCAATGAATAAATAATGTTCAATGCCATTTCTTCTGTAATGTCAATCATCATATTGCCTAACCCAATATTTACTTGGTTAGCTTTGTAGAAAGTCCATATTTGTGTAATTTTAGTACCCAAAGGGGCCTTTGCTAATTCGCGTAGCATTTCTAAATTTGTTTTCACCACTGTTGATTTGGCATTGCCTTTTAATTTTTGTTGTCTGCTCATTAGTTTTAATTTTATTGTTGTTAAAAAATTTTGATTATAAGTTCTCATCACCAACTTTCCATTTGGCTGCAAGCAACATTGCATGTTCTAATGAATCGAGCTTAATATATGCTCTAAAGGTTTTTTCGCTTTTATGACCGGTTATTGCCATGATTGTCATTACAGGTGTTTTATTCAAATATTCATTTGTAGCGAATGATCTTCTTGCTGTATGAGAACAAAGAAGCTCATATTTTTTGTGCGTTTTTGTCTCTAAAACACCTTCTCTTGTCACAGCTTTCTCAAAATTTCCATTTAGCTGCGGAAGTTTTTTGCCAATTTCTTTTAGATAGCGGTTAAACACTTGATTTGGGGGGCATTTCGGCAACCCTTCAGGATAACGATTAAGTATTTCTCTAACAACTGGATGAACAGGAATTGCACTACTACATTTTGTTTTCTTGATAGTCATATGAATTATTTCATTTTCTATTCGAGTGTTACATACTTTCGGAATATCGCTAAACCGCAAGCCTGTATGGCAAGCAATTACAAATAGGTCTCTTACGAAATAATACAATGGTGTATCTAGGTCATCAAGTGCGAGCATATCATCAATATCTTTCCTGCTCAGATAGATATTGTCAGGGCTTTCGTTAGTAACCGTTACTTTGCAATCACTCATTAATTCTGCACTAACCATCTTCAATTTGCGCCCATAATTCATCATTGTTCTAAATGTTTTCATGTACTTACCGGACGCATTAAGACTCATTTTTAAGTCGAAATTTAGATACCGTGCAAATCCATCAATCAAATCTTGATTAATATCCGTAAGCCTGTATTTTTTGAAATTACAAGACTGGAAGACGGTAAAATGCTTCATAGTCGTTTCATAACTTAGTATAGTTGCGCGAGTAAATATCTTGCCATTGTTTAGCCGTAATTTGTTTGTGCTATCATCAATTAGTTTTTGAAAGAAATCAGAAATCAGTAAATTATTATTATTAATCTCAGTTTCTGATTTTACCTCAGATAAAAGCCTATTTGAAGAAATCAGTTTCTTTAAAACCACTGGAGAAACAATACTTGTCGGCTGCAGATCCTGCAGCTCCTTATGGGCAAGTCTTATCAGTCTATCAAATTCAACAAGCTTGTCCTTTATGGGATAGTTTTCAGGAATATCTCGCGGCTTGCTAATGCCTTTTTTCGAAATCCAGTCTTTGGAGTGAATACTTAGTCCTGGGAACAAAATCGCGGTTTGTCTCTGGTACCGAACGGTTGCATAAATTGCTTTTTGTCCTTTAGACTTCGGTTGCCGTAAATAGAAGTTGATGCTCAGTTTAATCATTTTTTTCAGTTTTAGGAGTTAGGAATTTTTGGAGTTCTTTATGATTGATGTAATACACGCCATTTAATACAGTAGCATGTAACTTCTTTTGACGTATGTATTTAGTCACGGTATTGGGAGACGTGCCAAGTATTTGAGCAACCTCATTCCGGGAATAGGTTTTCTTTAATGACTCCTTATCTTGGCTATAGTAAGGAGATTGGGCGGAATTATGGAATTCTTTTAGGGCTTCCATAATAAGTTGCTTGATGAAATGGCTCATGGTAGAGCAGGCGATATTTGTTTCCACGTTTATGAATTTTTGAGATTAATAGATAATTTTTTAAATAGGGTTCCCCTTTGGTTTTGCAACCAAGCATTTTGAGGTAATATTTCGTAAAAAATTTAGTTTGAAATCGTTCCAAACTTTATGCTACACTTTATGCTACACATTAGGCTGCTTTTTGTGCGCTTTCGTTATTTGTAGGAAGAGGAACGGACTTAGATGATGTATTTTGGGGGAAATCCATTTCAATATTGACTATAGAAGCCTCCACAGAAGACGGGTTAATCTCAAAGCCATGATAAACTAGTTCTTTATTGAAAGCTTCATTAATTATCAAACCTGCTTTAGCTGTAGTGCCAGTACCATTGAATATGTCCATATAATGGCTACCTTCCTTACAGGATGTCATCAAAAATAAATAGGGTATTTCGATAGGGTAAGTACTTGAGTTTTCAAGACTAAAACCATGCTTGATACATTCTTCTGCTAATCTCCTTGTGCTTGCAATAGGAGTTTTGATAATGCCATCTCGCACATTAATAAATGAGGAAAGCCTTACACGCTGACCTTGCCCAAATTTTAAGTCCTCCTTTAAGTGAATGTCATTTAACCATTCATAGTTTGTATATGGCTCTTTACACAATGAAAACTTCAATAGATGCTCGACATTTCCCATGCTTCCATAACCATCTCCTGGTTGAGAAGAAAGCTTTGCCCAGTAAAGTCTGTCGCATAGGTTAAATCCCGCTTCATCCATCGAAAGAATAAACTTTTCAATACTCAGAACGTGCCGTCCTCTCCGGATAGGATCTAAGATATTCACCCAAATACAGCCGTCATCTGTAAGTATTCGTTTGCATCCTATGTAGTGTTTTACCAGGGAGGTAGCAAATCTATCAACTATATTTTGTCTGCCTAGCTCATCTTCAAAACCTTGTGAGTCTCTCATACCAAAATATGGAGGGGATCCTCCAACAACCTGTACTGATTTGTCTGGTATCTGTGATAAATCTAATGAACTTTGATTGTAAAGATTAATATAGTCAATCGCATATTTAAAGCGTGCTTTAAGTGTTGAGCTTTCCTTTTTTGGAACGGTTAGGGCTTTCGCATCCCTGCACAGGGTTTTGGGCGATGAGCTAACAGGCTGTTGCCTCAACCATTCATCTTGCTTCTCCTTGGAAAGGTTTGACTTTTCAAGATGTTTTCTTACAGTCTTCAATTTTCCACGCATCGTAGGAGAGGCTATTTTATTTCGCTCATGAAAAGCAGCAGCTACTTCTGGATTTAAATCACTTCTATTACCTTGTTTTAGATTATATATCTGTTCCAAAATTTCTATGCGCTTCAACATTGAATAAGGAGAGTCTTGTTTCGGTAGGTCATGAATTATTGTCCTATACTCTTCCATTAGACCATCTCTATTTTTGAGACTCTTTGACAACTCCTCCACTCGTTCATCTTCTTCCTCAACAATACAGGGGACTAATTGAAGATGCAAATCCAAAGCTGCTTGATGCCTTAAATTACCCGACCGTATATCCCCCTGATTATTTACAATTAGAGGTGTAAGGATTCCAAATAATGATACAGACATTTTAAAATGCTGATAATTGATATTGTTAACTGGGTTGCCATAGAGCCTGAGATTAAGCGCGCTAGGGGTGAGAGTTTTTGGGTCTTTGTAGATTACTACAGTTTTATTTTTCTCCATAAATTTATTATTTATGCGAAGGAATGAAACTGGCCAAAGCTTAAAAAGCTGAAACCCCCATTTTTAAAAAATAGAGGTTTCAGTTTTTTAAATCAAATTTTGTTTATCTAAACATCAAATTAAAGTGTTTAAGAAACTTATCTTTCGGTTCATTAGAATAAAGGTTAGTCAAGTTTTCTTTTTCTACACGGTCTAAGGAAAAAGTGTTACAGCAAATACTTGCAAGTATGGGTGCTGAAAGTTGAGGTATAAAGTTTTCCCTCATGCAAACAAAAATAAATGCGCCCAAATATCTTTGAGAGTCCGAAGTATATAGCCAGGTGTAACCACCATTTTTGTTGTCAATTATAAATGGCTGATCAAGTTCTTTGTTATGAACGTAAGTCTTTAGAAATTCCATAGCTACGTCATATTTTGCTATGTCACCTTTAGACCAAATCTCTTTCAAAGTCTTTTCTTTTAGTTCTTGAATTCTGTTTTTGCGACCGTTAAGAGTTGGCTTATATTTTATTTCTAAAGCTAAATGGGATGCACTTGTTATTAGGTATTCATAAAATAAAAAGTATTGTGCATAAACTGTAGATAATAGTTCTAATTTCTTGCCATTCGGATAGTCCAAAAAGAAAGCTAGTTCTGGAACTTCAACTTTATTGAAGTACTCATTCTGATAGAGTGATATGAAAAAGATAGTTTTTGATTCATCGTCTAAATCCTTATCAGAGTAGTCTAATATGGAAGAAAAATAATCAACAGCTTTTTTATATGTTTCGTTTTTTTTAGTGTTATGAGTGAGACGCTCATCTTCAAGAATTCGATTCAAATCAAGTATTGAGCCTTTAATGTAGTTACTATCATCTGGTCTTGTCGTATTCGTTAAGTACTCCCGTTTAAGATTTAGGAATTCAAACTCACAAGTTGAATTTTTAAACAATTCGTAGCGTGAATTTTTTTCTTCTGGAAATGTATAATCAGACTCGTTATCCAATATAAAATCATACTTACTTAATAACTCGCTTGTGCGATTATCATACTCATCGGTAAGAATTTCTGTCTGTTTTTCTCTGGTCATAAGTTGCTTTTTATTTAGGTGGTTGATTTCTGATTGATAAAACCTAATAATCCGCAAAATAGGAATTTCTTTTTCAGGCCAGCATTTTTAATATATAAAAATAAAAAGGACAATGAAAATAATACTTACGTTCCATGAATTCTTAACGCTGCTTGTTGAAGGCGTAAATAGCGGTGATACTATACATCTTGAAATGCCGGACTTCCCTGAGAAAATAGCACTACTGAAAAGTCAATTTGAAAAGGAACAAGACGCAAAGGAAAAAAGCAAAATTGAAAAGCAGATTAAAATTGCTGAGCTAAAATTCATGATTTCGCAATTACAAGGAACAAGATAATTTTTGCGTGCGTGGGCGCACGCTGCCGTGGAATTCTGATAATAATTTCTTCAAATAATAATGTCAATTCCGAATTTAGCAATCATAATTTATCTACTAGGTTTAATATTCTTTAATTAAAACTCTCTACAAGAGAGGGGGAGGGGAGCTCCTCATTAAGTAGTCTGGCACACTTTTTATTTTCACAAAAACTCAACTTACAATTTACTCGTGAGTATAAGATTTATGAAGATAAAAATTACAAACGAAATAAAGAAAATCCTTGACAGTGCAGGGAATAGAACGAGAATCAAAAATGCTTACAAAGTTTATGCTGCATTGTACATTGCAAGCCTTAGGAAAAGAACTGATAACTATTTTTATGTCCCTTCAACGCTCCTTCGGTCAATCAACACTAGGTATTCAAGAATAATAGAATTATTAAAGGATACAAGTATCATAAAATACAAATCAACTTTCAAAATTGACCCCAATGATATTTTTAATCAAGTTGAATCGAAAACTTACTCCACCAAATTTGGGTACTGTATGCAGTATAAATTTCTGATAGATTTTGAAGACTGTGAAGTAATAGAAATTGACATGAAGTCTGGTGTAAAAAAGAGGTGGTATGAAGTTCTCTCAAACAGCCTGATAGAGTTGGGATACCCATCCGAAATTAAACGTGACACCTTCGGGAGAAGGGTTCATTATCCATTGATTCAAGTATATAAAACAGAACTTCAAAACAAAGGTCTCTGCATAATTGATGCACAAACAAGTCAGCCGCTTTTATTGTGGTGCCTTTTGAAAGAGAGAGATATCATTGACACTGCATATCACCAGATTTTTTCAAATAAGTTGGATTTCTACAATGAACTGGCAGGTGAATTGAAGTTGAAAGATAGGAAGGCAGCACAAAAACTATTTGTTTATTGGATTAATGGAAAGGAAAAATTAAGAGATTATAGAATTGAAAGACTTTTTCCATTAGCTACATCCTTTATTCGAGGTTTAAAGAATGGAAATTATAAGAATAGTGCATCTTTTTTTCAGAGGAATGAAGCGAAAATTTGGATTGATGATTTGCTTGAAAATATTCCTGTTAAGTTTGCTCTTCCTGTACATGACTCCTTAATCATTAAAGAGAAAGATTATGAAACCGTATTTGCATATTGCCAATCCAAATACCCCGAAATAAGATTTATTAGAAAAGAGATTGGGGAATAATAAAAAGACTTCTTGTCAAATGACAAGAAGTCTTTTTATTTTAAGAGCTATAATTGCGCACATAAAACATTCAACCTAACTCATGCCTTATTTGATAAAAAGGAGCGACCAAATCGCAAATGGGATAGCGAGGATGAGCAAACCTGATTGGCTATGCTTAATAGCAACGTCAAAACAATAAAAAATCCATCAGTAATTAATATCACTAGCAAACGGCGATCAGCAGGATAAAACTTTAAAGATTCCTATTGTATTCAGCATTTAGGATAATTTAATTCTCGTGCCCTAATTTTATGGTCTAGAATTTGACAGCCTCTAAAATTCCAGTCACCATTAATGTTTAAAACCAATCTACCCCCAGGCTTTTTATATTTAAACTCTGTAATTATACCCGTATCTGGATAATTTAATAAAATGATTGGAACATCCAATTTGTTTTCACCTTCAACAGCAATGAATTCAAAATGCATCTGTCTAGCCGTCTTGCGAGTAATTATAAATAACTCATTATCACAAGTGGCATACACTTCTCCAATATGTAAGATTGTGTTTGCTAAAGGTGGAAGAAAAGCTGTATCCTCTTTACTAACGAAGTCAATATAATCGTCTTCGGTTACGAAAAAGAATTGCCCATTATTCGTTTCGAAAAATGCAAGTATTTTTTCTATTGTAACCTCTTTGTCATTAATGTACCATAAGGTTTCCTTGTAAAAATTTTCATTGCTATAATTTACGATTATCCCTCTGTAATCCACCTCATGACACCCCTTCCAGATTAATATCTGTTTGAAAATATTCAAAGTTGATGGAGAGTTGGGCCGTAAAGACCTGAAGTTTAATCTGGGAATATACTCGCGAATCTCCTCTCCCCAACCGAAAGCTCTTACATAATAATCACCATCAATGCAGTCAAAATAATCAACATTATTTTGAGGATTTTTGGCAATTTTCTTTTTTAGGCGTTTCTTATTTTGAGACTGAAAATTATCCCATTTACTTACTAAACTGCTTTTAAGATTAAGACTAACTGTTGATTTTGTATTCATATGTAGGAAATGGACTTTTCAGGTTCCATTTCCCGGACTGCTAGAGCAAAGTTAAGAAAAAGTTAAGAGGGCTCCAAATTTTTTAATCTTTTTTGGAAAAAAAACTTGAAAAGCATCTATTAGCCATTAAAACATTTATATGATTCAGAAAAAGGTTTCAGTCAGCATTGTTGCAAGACCGAGTAAAAATATTATCTATAAAACAACGTATCATTATTGGAGGAATTGGATTAGGAAAATACTTATCGATGGAAATATTAAATCGTACAAATTTTACAAAGATAAGATAGGATATAGCGGTGAGATATCAGTGGATTCGAAAGATGTGGATTTTGCAAAAAAATTATTTGCAGACTATATCAAGCAACATCCAGAGATTAAAGAAATGTGGTGGTCTTAAATTCTAATGATATGAAAGCATTGCGTTGTCACTAACATATGGAAGAAGATTAAGCAGAGGTAAATAATAGCAAATAAAACACCAATACTAAAAAAATGCACAATTCGGAATGGTTCAAATGGTCTGAAAGGAAAAGTATTCCATTTAAAAATGAGCCAGGCGTATATTTTATAGCATACACAGCTTTAAACATTAATAGGCAGCCTTTCGATATTATTGAAGATATTGTTTATGTCGGTGTAACAATTTCAAAAAAAGGCATTGATAATCGTCTCAACCAATTCTCTACTTCGAACCTTCCTTTAAGCAATTCTCATGGCATTCATTTTTTAGAATTATCTATATAATTCAACACCGTTGATGCAATTTAGACCACCATTCCATTGATTCATGTAAGTGCCTATAAATTTGCTACTTAACCAATCATATTTCAAAATGCACTGAAAATGCATGGTTTCAGTTCCATCATCGTATGTAGACCAAATTTTTAAATCAGGAAAATTATATTCATATTGGTTAGTAAAATATTTTCCATTCAAATCAGATTCAACAGGATCTGTTTCAAATTTAATCCAGTCATTTGATAAAAAACGAAGCGTTGGAGGGATATGTGCCTCATCTTCAAGCATAGTTTCATCACAGTTGCTTCCATCTGCCTCTAACGATAAATCGAGTGTCCATATACCATCTAAGCTTGGAGCAACATCAAATCCAACACCTTGTTTCGTACATTCATTGGCTTTTACTATTACTTCTTTTTCTGATTTCATTGTGCCACAAGTCGCAGTAAATTTATGCACACCCGTATCAAGAGATATGGTAAATGTACCTTCTGATCCACATGAGGAACTATCGATGGCGTATTTTTTTGTAATTATCCCATTTTGATTTTCGCATACAATTTTAATTGTGTCGCAATAATTATATTTAATATTGTAAAATGAAACCTGTCCTTTAGGGCTTTCTTGTGGTGGATCAACATTTTTAGAGCAGGATATCAAAAATTGAGATGCAAAAATTACTAGGATTAAAATACTGTTTTTCATAAATTTTTAATTTTAGTTTTTGCCTACTCTTTACTATTCAGTTTTCGGCTTCCCCGATTTTTATGCTTTACTGTTGAATATTTTTACTTTGAAGCTTAGTTTAGGGAAAGAGTATTAGGTTACATGTGCCTGCCTCACATGTAAAATGGCTCGAAAAAAATGGCAAGCCTTTCTGGTTTAGTGCTTCGAAATAATATTTGCCAGGACTTGCGAAGAAAAAGCATTCCGAGCCATCGCACCACAAAGATGAACCTGATTGGTAAGTAATAGCACCACCATAGCTAATAAACTTTGCTTTTGTTTCATCTTGCCATACAATAATCGATAATGTATCTCCATTCAATGGTCTGCTTGTAAAAAATGAGACTAATCCAGTACCCTTGGGGTAAGGACTTTTATCCTTAATGTTGAAATTCGGTGTCAGATCCATAATATCCCCTTCAGCTGTAAATGGAATAGGTATGTTGGATAAATCAGCAAATGCAACGCCTTCCATCGAAAATTTAGTTTTACTTAGTTTTGTAATTCTTCCATATCTAATTTTATATACCTCACTAGAACTCAAACTTAGAATCCCATTTCGATCGTTATAGCCATTTGACTCATTATTGGAAATACGGAATTCTCCCTGATCATTCTGAGGAAACATACCTATGGTTAGGAATGCATCCGCGGTATCATCATCGATAGACATTGACCACTGGAACCCAGGGTAATTATTGGCCGCAGTATCAGTTGATTGAGGAATAACTGCACAATTACCAATATAAGTCTTCCCTTTAAATGTAAAGCTACCTTTTCCCCTAGTATCAGTATTGACCGGTGGATTATTAATATCTTTTTTAGGTGATTTACTACAGGAAAAAGCGATAAAACACAACAGTGGAAATAAATATTTTATCTTGTTCATATTTGTATAGTTTGTGCCTACTCTTTCAATATGCAGGTTTCGGCTTTCCTGTTGATTAATTAATGATTATTTCATTTTTGTCTAGACTGCTTACAGTTATTGTACGAAGATTTGTGGTTATAAACGGTTATTTCTTATACATTTACAGATTGTTTTTTAAAAACTAACATATTTAAATTCAGTTAAAAAATGGGCTGTACTTGTTGTTAGCTCATTCTTTAGGAAATTGCCATTCTTTTCATATATAGTAGTATCACCACCATTTAAATACATTGTAAGTGTAAATTGTGTTTCTGAAAAAGTACCTTCAACTTCGTTAGTTTCTCCTTTTTGACTTGGGTCGCTAGAGTTGGTACACTTGCCTATACCTTTAAAAGTATGGTTAAACGCATCCAAACCAATGTTTAAAGTTCCTTCGTAGAAGTGTCCTCCATCCATTGTCGATTTTGTAGTTCCTTCATATAACCTGATGCCGTTTGTCAAAGTATAAAGTTGGGGATGCCGATAGTCGTAAAGTGTGCTGGATGTGTATTTAACATCGTGTCCTGCAATAGAAATACTGATAGATGCCAAAGCATCAGCATATCTAAAGCTATAAACAACTGTTACAATATCGTCTTTCATCACAAGACTGTCTATGTCCTTGTCTTTTTCAATGTGCTTGTAAGTTGTTAGGCGATGTGCTTGACCATCAAATACTACTTCAGCATAACCTCCATCAGCATCCACTTCTACCTTATAATAACCTGAAGAACCTACGATAACGCCACGATATTCAAATAGTTTTCCATCATTATTCTCGGAAACTTTTGTTTCGCCTTTTTTGCACGACAAAAATTGGGTTCCGGTTAAAAAAATAATTATAGTAATTATAATCGTTCTCATTTTTTTAAATTAATTGCCTACTCTTTACTATTAAGTTTTCGGCTTACCTGTTATTATATGGGTTGAAAATTATTTTCCTAGCAATTGAGGTGTTTCTTTTTTGTAACTTATGTGTAAATATTATTTTTCTCATGTTGCTTGTTAATCTACAACAAAGAAACCAGTAGTTATTAGGTTATTCTTAACAAAACTTCCGAACACCAATAAATCCTTTCCCAATATGAGAAATGTAATTCCCAAATAGGTAATGATATTTTGATGAATGCTTTAATTCAGAAAATGAATTAGCGCATCATGTTGAAAACAGAATGAAACGAAGCACGGTAAGCTGCTCCAATTGGTATTTGAAAATCGGCTAACACCACACAGCCATCCATAAAAGCATTGATTTGTTGTGTATTTACCGCATAAGACTTATGAATACGGTGCAGGTGAGCAAATGAAATCTGCTCTAATAAATGGTTGAGGCTTAGGGAAAGGGTAAAATGTTTCTGTGTTGTAAAGATGCTGCAATAACTGCGCTCAGCTTTGAGGTACAGTAAATCTGAAAACATTATTTTTTCAAATTTGCCGTTACCCACTTTTATGAAAAAGCGATCGTCGAGTTGGTATAACACATTGTTTTTGACAGAGCTTTTGTTTTGGCTTGCTAAGGCCGATTGCCTAAAAGCAAGCTCTATAGCCATGTGTAAATCCAGATCTCGAAAAGGTTTAAGTAAGTAGGCGTAAGGACTAGTTGCTTTTAAACGTTCCAGCGTATGAAGATCTGAAAGTGCGGTAATGTAAATAATCGGGATGTCCACTATTTTTTGAATGGCTTCAGCGGTTTCTATCCCATCCATATCCCCTTTAATAGTGATGTCCATTAGTACCATATCCGGAGTTTCTTTCGCAAGAATCTGTAAAGCTTCAGGTCCGTTATCAGCTATCCCTACAACATGGTATTGCTGCTTTTCAAGCTTTGCGGCAATATCTAATGCAACAATACTTTCATCCTCTATGATTAAGATTTTTACCCTGCTCATTTTATACGGATTTTGGTACAATAATGATTGTTTCGGTTCCATTTTTAAAGCTGACTTCTGTAGTTCCGTTGAGCTGCTTTACTAAGGTGTGTATCAGTTTTAAACCCAGAGAATTCTTTTTGACAAATTCTGGGTCAATTCCGATGCCATTGTCCTTTACAGTCAGTTTTAGAACATCGCTTTGCTGTAGGGCAATCATAAGCTTCGGCTTATTATTACTAAGACCATACTTCAACGCATTTGTGATAAGCTCATTGAGTATTAAGCCTAGAGGAACAGCAATGTCAATATTTAAGAAAATGTTTTCGATTGTTCTGTGGATATTTATTTCGTTTGCTTTATTCCCTTTGTAAGAACGCAATAGCTGTTCAATAAGGGTTTCGGTATATTCTTTGAAGTTTATCCATGTACCATCGCTGTTCGTTGATAATTTTTGATGCACCAGAGTCATGGCATCTATTCGGTTTTTACCTTCATCAAGAACATTTCGTGCCTCGGTATTTTCTACATGATCTGACTGTAAGCTAAGCAGGCTACTCATTACCTGCATATTGTTTTTTGTTCGGTGTTGTAGTTCTGTAATCAGCGTTTCAATTTTTTCATTTTTAGAAGCCAATAATTCAGCTGTTTTCCTTTTTGTATTATAGCTGTAAAATGCAAAAAAACTGACTAATAAGAGTATTCCAGTCAATGCCGCAAAACCAATAATGGAAACTTTACGCTTGCCCAAGGTCAACGCCTGACCGGCAATTTGTTTGTCTTTGAGTAGAGAGGATTTAATAATAATTCCCTTCGCAGCTTCCGATTTAGTGATAATTTCCTGTCTTTTTATTTCGGCTTCAAATTGGAGTTGCTGTTTTTCTTGAGCAGATTTGGCTTCACTTTGTTTCTTATCGTACACCAATTTTAATGCTGCTAATTGTAAGTTTTTTTCCAGTTCAATGGCATCCAATTTCGATTGGTTTAAAGAAAGTTGCTGCTCGGCAATTGTTTTTTCTTTTTGTGCGGTTTCATATTTTACTTCTAATTCTGAAAGTTCGTTTTTATACATAGTGCTATGGATAGAATCCTGCAGATAGGCGTAGTTTTCTATATATTGGTAAGCTGAATCAAAATCCTGAAATGAAGCATAACATGCAGCAATCATTTGATTATAACTTTGGGCAAAATTCAAGTCTTTAGAATTTTCAAATTTCTTTGATAATTGAATGTATTTATAGCAGGAATCCTTTTGCTTAAGGTTTGCATACTGGCTATAGAGTTTAAGGTACATTTCTCTTTCTTTTTGAAAATCACCCAACAAATAAGCAAGTTCGAGGGTTTTTTTAGCATAATAAATACTACTATCCCATAAATCCATCTGATAGAAAGATTCTGTTTTTGCATGAAAATAACTAATGTATACCTGTTGCTTATTAAGTAGTGTATTTGCCATGCTGTAATGCAGCATAGTGTCGAACGTCTTTAATGCCTCTGGATAACGTTTTTGGGCCAGATAGCCTTGACCTAATCTTGATACAATTGCCGCAATTTGATTTTTATCATCAAGTTTTTTGGCGATGATAAGACCTTCGTTTGCGCATGTAATACTCTTTTCTACTTCATTTAGTATTCCATAAAGCGAACTCAAACCGGTTAAGATTTTCATATTAATGATGTTCATGTTTGGATCTGATGATGAACTACTTGTATGAAGGCTATCAGCGATTATAAAATTAGAAAAGGCATCTGCCGTTCTTCCGAATTGCATGAATTCCTCGCCCTTGAGAAAGTATGATCGCTTCAATTCGAGCACCCTCACGTCGCCGCTTGCAAGGTTGGCGTGTTTTAGTGCCAGATTACAGTAATGGAATGTGCTATCAAAATCATTTGATCTTTGCGCCAGAACGGCTTTCAAACGATAAAAAGAAGCCCAAGATGCCGGATCGTTAATTTGTGCACAAACATAAGTACATGCAGAACTGTATTTTTCAGTCTTTTCTGTGTTATGTTGTCTGCTGTATTGATTGGTTAATTTGATACCAATATCTAGCTTTTTTTGAGTAAACGGTAACTGATCAAACTGCAATTCTAAGGAGTCCAATACGGATGATTGCCCATTAGAAAGCAAACAGGATAGGAATAATAAGATGAAGCAAAAGTTTATTTTATACACACCTTTTATGTTTGGTAAATACTATCGGTTATTTGGTTACAGCTTGTACAAAAATAAAATTTGTTTGAACTGATTTCGGTATAATGATAATATTATTAATGCTATTTTAAAATTATTTTAGAATGTTTAATTTCGATTCTAAAAATTAATTTGAAATAACCTTGAATTAAGGTTTTAAAAATGGATCGTCTTCTCGAAAATTCAAATACGGCACTTTGCGTAAATATTCCAAATAATACCACTTCTGTATCCACATTGTTTCAGACAATTAAGAATTTTTGCAAATTGGAATTGGTATCCAGAAAAATTGCTGCATCTTCATAAATCACTTTTAAAAGGACTCTTCTACAAATCGAATCAATTTTATCTGCCATATTTTTTTGTGCATCAACACTATTATGTTTCTTTCCGAGGTTACTTCCATGAAAGAATTTGGAACGAAGGTCATAACAGTCCTTCATTAAAGAAAAAATCTCAATCCTTTCATCTTTATCTGAGCCTATATAATATGCTATTCTCTCGGAAACCTTGTGTGATACCTCGTTAGCATCAATTGAAAATAAACATTCGAATATTGGAATATACAAAGATATCTTTTGAGGAAGAAATATAGAACATCTTAATGCTTGTAAAAACTGAAACGACCTTTGTATTCTGTTGTGATCGTTATAAAGGGTGCTGTTATAATTAGTTTCAATTTTATTTACTGTTTCATTACTAAACCCTTCTCCTTTTTGATTAATTGAAGGAAATACGGCTAAATACTTTTGCTGTATTTCTAAAGCCTTATTCAGCTCATCTGAACTAAAATATTCCGTAATAAAGTCCCCAAACCTGTTAGTATAAATTACAAGACATTTTGTAACTACAATAATTTCTTTCTCATCATTTATACCGCTAATGATATCCAAACTAACACTATTATCTTTTACAAACCATAAGAAAAAAAGGAAATCTTATATGGCACTATGGCACATATTAACAGCTCTACCTGTAAGTTTTGAAATTTCCTCTTTCGTATCTTCAGTATCTTCAAACAAAATATTATGAAAAGCGAAATCATCGTCTTTTCCAGTAGATAAAGTGCTCGATCCCACCGTTCTTATGAATGCCTCGTTCTTGTAAAAAAACTCATGTCTTAATTCTCGATCATTGGAAAATTGAGTCATTCCGATTTGATAGGATTTGCAATTATCTAGCTTAAAGAACTTAATCTTGGATAAGACATTTAGTTTTATTTAGAATTTTTGATTGAATATACTATTAATGTAAATTTCGACGTACTTCATTTCAAAAGTCCTATCAACATTAACGGATTATGTACTATTATCTATTCAACTAACACAACCTGAATTGTAGCTTTGTGAATTATTGTCTTTCACCGCCATATTAATCTCGACGAGATCATTGTCATAGACTTTCGCCGTGTTGAGGGTTTAAATGCCTGACTAAAAATCAAAAAGCTCAATTAGTAAAATGTCCAATTCAGAGCTAATTTTCTGAAGCAATAGTATTGAAGGATTCGTATTACCAGCTTCAATCCTGTTCATATTGCTCTTATCTAAATCGAGAGCATAGCCTAAATCAATCTGCTTAATACCTTTTTCTTTCCGTATTGTTTTAATACGAGCACCAAGCTTTTTCAGGAAAATTTCTTCAGATTTTTCTCGCTTTTTCACAATGAAAAGGTGGAGAAAATCTAGCCTTAAAAGTTATCATTAATGACAACTTTGTTTTATCTTCGGGTATTGTTTAATTCTAAAAAAAATAAAACTATGTCTTGGAGTACAGCGAAAGCTTTTGGCGTAATAAAATGCGATGGCAATAGAGTTCATCTGCATAATTCTCGTGATAATTACAATACAATCGTTGTAAATGAAAATGTGCAAGATGCCCGATGGGCAGGCGATGCAGTAGTTGTTTATTTGAACAACGGAAAGGTTAGGAGATATACTTCTATTGATAACTATTCAAACGTATAAAGAGAAACAACAAAACAATTACTATGGTAAAATCAATTTACAAAATCATCACTACCGCAAACATCGTTTGCCTTGTACTTTCTTCAACGAATGTTCATGCGCAATCAGTGCCGCCCTACATTGATACAACTGCACTAATAGCTTGGTATCCCTTTACGGGAAATACAAATGATAGTAGTGGCAATAATTATCATGCACTTAATACTGGTTCAACTCCAAGTGACGATAGATTTGGCAATTCTAATAGTGCATTAAATTTTGACGGCACTTCCAGTTATATCTCTGCGACATTTCCTGCTTCTTTGAAAACTTCAACATTTAATGGGCTTACAATCTCTTCGTGGTTTAAGTTGAAAACATTAGTAGGGCAACCGCAAAACATTATTCTATTAATTGATTCTCTTGAACAAAAAACATTTGCGCAATGGTATGACCCATCTGTGAAAAGAGCTGCTGTCTGTAACGGTATAACTGGTATTGCATGTACTAATTATATTACAGCAATCGATTCACCTGACACAAGTAAATGGTATAACATTTTACTAGCCGCAGACTTTACTTCTCCTAAAACGGATTTGTATATAAATGGTGTCATGCAAGGTTCGTTAGCTAACCCTATTATTCATTCTGACATTAAGTATCTTACTATTGGTAAGTACCAAAGCTTTTGGTATATGAATGGAGTGATTGATGACATTGCGATTTGGAGCAGGAGCTTATCAAAATGTGAAATAGCAAAGCAATACTTGAGCTTAAAAAGCTTAATTACAAAACATCCAAATAAAGACTCGGTATTGCTAGGTGGCAGTGCAACTTTTCAAATTTCTGATACGGTAGGCAGTGCGACTTATCAGTGGCAAGAAAATACAGGAAGTTCATTCGCAAACATTACTCCTAGCGTTACCTATTCGGGAGTTACATCAAAAACACTTGTTATTAATCCCGTAACTACAGCAATGAATAATTATCAATATCGTTGTTTGCGTAATGGGGGCGCATGCGTTGATACATCAGCATCCGCCAAACTAAATGTTTATAATTCGACTGGGATTATTACTGAAGATATTTCAAGGTCTATTTCTCTTTTCCCTAACCCAACTTCAAATATTGTAGAGATTGACGCACCATTTAATATCGAGTCATTAGAAGTGCTCAATCTTTTAGGTCAGCTTTTATCATCTAGTTTTCCGAATAGTCAAAATTATAAAATAGATTTGAAAGCTTTGCCTAGCGCAACATACATCCTTCGAGTAAATCAAACAGCAAATCTTCGGTTAGTAAAAAATTAGCACGAATCTTTCTTGCAGAAAAAGGCATTGGAAAACCAATGCCTTTTTTTGTGCTTTTCTGTGAAAGTTTTTGGAGTTTTAAGACTGCTCTGGTATTAGTTGTTTAGTTTGTTGTGCTACGTTCTTTACCTTCATTACTGTAGCAGTTGAAGCGTCCGTAAGTTTTGCAATTTCACGAATAGTTGTTTTGCCATCATTCAAATATTTCAAAATCGTCCTATTGATTTCTTTATTGAGAAAATCAATCTTGCGCTCATTACTTCCGACTTTTCTGCCGAATATAACACCACGCTGACGAGCTGCAAGTTTGCCCATTTCAGTTCTCTCTTTAATCAGCTCTCTTTCTTGTTCTGCAATAACGCTTACAATATGACTAAATAACTTGAATACTGAGTTAGGTTTTCCGTCTATCATACTTTGAATATTCATGTTTTGAATATGGACATTTACACTGAAGTCTTCACAAATCTTCAAAGTTGAAAGAGTATCGAAAGCATTTCTACCTAAGCGGCTAAACTCCTCAACAAATAAGTCCGTGATTTTTCCAGACTGAATCAATTTTAAAATTGCCAAACCTTGCGGTCTTTTTGCAAACGCAATTGACCCGCTTATCTGCTCTTGGAATATTTGGTCATATTCTCTGTTATCCATTAATTGTCGAGAACCAGTTTGCGCTAGTGTGCTCCATCTAATGTATTTTACTCTCATCTTGTATCAATTATTTTCTTAGGAATAAAATTAAGCCAACCGAGCTTAAAAACCCCTAGAATCGGGCATTATAACGATCTTCTAGCGTTTTAATTTAATTGTTGAATTAAAATAGGACAGTAATTTTAAACTACCTGAAAGTTCACGTTTAGTATTATTGAAAAAAGTGATAGAAAAGAGCACCTCAACTTCAAATACTTGATAGAAGTGGGTGCTCGAAAGTTTCCAGAAATTCTTAGGCAATTTTTAATTTCTCTACATGGAAATTTAAACAATAATTCTGGCGCTCGGTCAGCTTGCCATTTGTTTCAAAATATTCTTTAAGAGACCTCAAGAAAATTAAGTCAGCAGTTTTATTATTTTCAGCAAAGCTGAGAACTTTGTTTATTCTACTACTTGTTGATGTTACATCATAAGACGTAATTTCAAGAAATTTCCTATTTATGCCAATTCTTGTCGCCATCTGTTTGGTCGATAATTTCCATTTACGAACTGAACTTTTATAGAAATTATATTGAAGCTCAGTAAGCAAATTTTTACTATTGAGATACTCTAATGCACCGACACCAAGGCTTTTAGTAATGTCCTTATTCAATCTATTTATGGCTTCGAATAAATTGTTACCCTTTTCAATGCCAAGGAATTTATTTACGCAGCAGTTGCCAACTTCGGCAACTTTTTTGTTTGCAGCATTTTTTATTATACAGACATTTACTATCGACTTTTTTCCACACAAACATGATTGTGTTTTGGGATTTCTATAAACGTATTGAAACTCCCATTCATGCTTTGCATTTTCCCAATTTTTTGATTCGCTAATCTTGATTATTTCATTAATTAATTTGTATTCCATTTTTATTTGTTTTAAGGGTTTAAGATTTTTAAATATTGCTTTTTAGTGTTGCTAGGTGCGTCCATGCCTCACTGCGGATAATCCATGTAATTTTTTTAAGACGATTTTGAACTTTTATAACATTTGATTTCTGATTTTTCAAGATGAATTGAAAAGTGAAGAGTCATCAACGTTTCAACTTTTCTTGTTAAGTATTTTATGCGCAGAAAATTAAAAGTTTAAAAGTGTTGAGTGTTTTTTTAAAAATAAAATCAAAAAAAGCTTGTACCGATTAGGGTACAAGCTTTTTTTGATTTTTCTGTTCGTAGGTTGTTATCCTAACCTAATTTACTATTATCTTCCATTGTTTTGTAAAAGTCTTCTTTCGTCACCACAATACATACATCATCGCAGTGGTCGCAAAAGTCGCATATAAAAGTATCAGAGACTATGATGCCGAAATTTAAACTTCTTCTTCTCATTGTTTCCTGATAAACATTAGTACTTCCACATTCTTTACATACCAGTATATCCGCATTGCTTAATTTTTTCATTTCGCTTATTCATAATTTATATTGACAACAAGGTGTTGGCATATTCATTATAGCGGTGATTTTGCAAAAGTTTTATGGATTCGAAATTGTAAAATAAAAAATCACTTCTTGTCAAATGACAAGAAGTCTTTTCAAATTTCTAAAATTTTATTTCAGTATAACTACTCCTCTTCGTGGTAGAAATTCAAAATTATAAGGTGTAATATTTTAATAATCTCAGTTAATTTTAGGACGCTTAGATTATGATGGTACTTGTAGAGTAAAATTTTTTTAAAACGTAATATTTGCCTTATCTAATACATCTTTTAAAGTCCAAATATTGTCTTCAATAGTTGTCATGTCAACAAAGTCGTTTTTTGTAATTCCTAATGGCTGTTTCTCAATCAGCGAAATCAATTGCTGAAGTTTATTAAATTCCATTGGCTTAGGTAAAACGATAACTTGATTTGCATGAAAGTCCCAAAACTCTTGTCCGTTGTATTGCCAAGTTAGAACTTTGCATTTCGGGTAATGAACCTCAACTATCCCACCTAATTTATCAGTGTAGAAGTCACTGAGTAATTCAAATTGTATAGAATAATTGTGAGTGTCATTTACCAATGAAAATAGAAGAGTTGCTTCTTTATTTATCAGCAATGTTTTACTTGGAATAGGATAGTCCGCTTCAATATCCTTTATCAATTGGAATACTTTATCCAACTCATTTTTATAAACTGGTAAAGAAAGAGATTGAAAGTGCGCCTGTGGATTCAAGATATGAAGTTTTGATTCACTGAATGCTTTCCTAATGTCAGGAGTAATTTCCTTTCCTAAAATGCTGTAACGTTCTACCATTCTGTCCCAAAGCGTTTCAAGCGGAATAAATTTTTCATTCACTTTTGATTTCAATTCAATTGGTAATCTCTCAACAACTATTCGTTCCAATTCTTTTCTCAAGTAAATTGAACAAGCTGTATAGTCTTTAACATCAAAGTACTTAATTGCTTTGTCTATTAATTCTAATTCACTATCAATAATAATAGGGTACTCTTTATTTAGTGCATCGACTTTACCTGCGTACATTTCTTTAAAGACCCAATTACCTACATTATCCCATTTCTTTATTTTGCTTGCAACAAAGTCATACAGATTTTTATCGTGGGTCAAAAAAAGCAGTTGGTAATCTTCAATATACTTATTCTCCTTGTTAAGTATAAAATCAATTAGCTTATCCCTGTTGTTCATATCTAAGCTAATCATAACATCATCAAACACAATAAATTTTAAGAGGTCGGGTGCTTCTGTTGTTACTCTCTTATTTAAAATGGTAAGCCTTATTGCTAATGCAATGGCAGTAATTTTTGCTTCGTTTAAAAATGATTGGGGTCTTTCTATAGTAATATCGGTACCTAAATATGATGTGATAATAAAATCAATAGAAAAGTTGTATTTGAAATCAGCATTCTTTTTTGTTTGCTTGACTTTTCTGTACACCAGTTTAAAGCCAATGTCGTAGCCTAATTTCAATAATAATTTTGGTGCATTTACATTTATAAAGTCAACTAATTCACTAAACGACGTGTCAAAGTTTTTAAGTAGTAAATTAAACTTAGCCTTATTCTTTTTATTCAGGTCTTTGAAGTCTGGAACTGTATTAGGGCTTTTCTCTTGCCCTTTTTGAACAAAATAGAACATTTCATAAGCATTGGATAATGTATGCTCTGTTCCGGCAAAAATTGTTTTTATTTCATCAAATTTTACATACGGTAAAATATAACCGGTAAATATTCCTGAAAGATTTATAGTTTCTCCATTCCAAAAGTCCTGAAACTTATAAAGAACTTTGTAATTAATAAAGTCGGAAGATTTGTTGATGTCTATTGCATCAGTGTTACCGCTTATTGTTGTTTCAAAAAGAGAAATTTCATAATCAACAGGGTCAGTATCGGTGGTAGTTAGTTTTATGAATGAATTGCAATGTTTGATACCTGCACCATTGTCAAGCACATTGGCATAAATATTTACTAATGATTGTGGATGGTCATTGATGGGTTTGAAGTATTTTTCTATGTCTCCTTCATCTTTAAAAGCACATTCAAACAGCGTGTACAATGACCAATAAACTGAACTTTTGCCACTTCCGTTTTCACCAAAAAGCAATAGGTTTTTACCTCCTAAATCTATTTGCTTGCCCGTGTCAAAAAACTTAAAATTGTTGATGTACAGTTTATCTATTTTACTCCTCATATTGTATTCTGGTTGATAATTGAAATTTTATCGTTGCTCCGTGTTTCCACTAATATCATTCTCTGCCTTATAGGATTTTCAGGTGTTTGAAACCACAAGTAAAAGTCTTTGATAATGCTTGCATCCTCTTCATTATCCATTGTTTTTGAAAGTGGCTTTACTGCTACAAAAGGCGAAATATCTATGCCAACTTCTTTCATATGGTTTAAGAAATATAGTTCGTACACCAACATGTTTAATATACTTTCAATGTGGGATGCAATTCGTTTGTTGTCGGTATGTGATAATACTTCGGCTTTGTTATCATTGTATAAGTAAAGCAGGTAATCAACCAGTATTTCAAACTGGGCAACATTTTCGGGAATTACCAAAGGAATATTTACTATTGGCTCTTTGTCTAACTGAAAATTGTTGCCTTGCATTTTACCTTTGTTCCTCAACCAATATTCTATAAGCCTTGAGTTGAGCAATGCAGTTAAAAATTTATGATTGCCTTTAAATGATTTGATTACATAAAAAGTAGCTGATACATAAGTATTGAAATTGGTGTAAGTAAAAACTGGCTTACCAGCACATTTGCGTTGCACAATAATTTTCTCGCCTAAAAAAAATCGTTCCTCTCTTGCCCTGTGCAAACCATAAGGTTTATTGTCGGAAGTAATTACATTTTCAAACCTATCTAAGTGCTGTTTAATGTGTGGGTAAGGTTCAATATTTTTGGGGTCTTTAAAAGATGAGTCTGTGTAAATAAGCCACAATTTATTTTCAGGATTTGCATAATACCTTTTGAAATTATCGGTAGTATAGTAGGGCTTTATAAGTTCCTTTTCATTTTTATTTAACTGCAATTGCTCCAACTCTTCTGTGGTTAAACCGAATATCCCTTCTCCATTTTTTAAAATACCATCACTTTCCTCTGCTATTTTTTTATTTACAAAATCGTAGTGTGGGTGGATACCGTTTGCCACCTCCTTATCAGAAAATCTATAATTGGCTACAGATGCAATTTCATTTAGTAATACTTCATCTTCATTGGTATTAAATGTAAATGCTTTTTGTTTATTAATAGAGGGGACTATTTCAAACCAATACTTTTGTGCATAGTCTGTTTTAAATTGGAAGTCTAAACACTCTCCTAAATTCTCTTCTTTTAAATCCTCGTTAATAAGCAAGGTGTATTTCAACGGATAAGAAGTTTCTGATTTAATGCTTGTTTTTTGAAGTAAATAAATCATAGTTTGAATACCTGCCGATGCAAATACTTTGTAGTTGCCAAAATCTATAAAAGATAATATTTTGGTATCCGTGAGAATCTTTTCCCTCAATTTTGATGCGCCAGCACTGGTAGTCCAGTTGTTCTGTGCAATGAAGCACTGCACTCCATTTTGTTTTAATTTGTCAATTAACACACAGGCAAATCCATACCATAAATCCATCTTACCCTGATAGTATTTAGATTTTCTAAAACCATCAAATGCGTCCTTATTTGTGTACTCTTTTATGTAAGGGGGATTGCCAATAACAATATCAAACCCTTCAAAGTTGCCGTCATTATTTAAAATGCCTGGAAATTGAAATCGCCATTCTATTGAATTTTTATAAATAATACCATCTCTAATTTCATTTAACTCCTTTTCTGCTTTCTCTAATTTTTCTTTTGCAATAGAAATTTCAGTTAATGAAGCTTTCTTTTGTCCTAAAAGATTATTGCCTAATAAGTTTTCATATTCACCCCTAGCGGTAGCAACATTCAAAATATTTTTACGGCTTAATGTTACAATGAAGGCTGTTTTAATTTCATTAATTAGATTTTTAAATTCTGTTTTAGCCTGTTTATCTGAAGTGTTTAAATACCGATTCATTGTTGATTTGTAATCAGCTATATCAATTGATTTTAAGCCCTTCTTTTTCCTGTCTTCATTAAGTGTTTTAAAGACAGAATCAATAGGCTCTTCTACACCAAATCTGCTAACCAATGAATTACCGGATATGATTTTATAATCTAGATTAGGCAAGGGGTGGGGCTTCTCTTCATCAACAACTAGACTTAACCAAAATCTTAGCCTAGCTATATCCACAGCACCTTCATCAATATCTATTCCATAAATGCTTTCTTGTATAATGTGCTTTTTTATATCAGCATCAGTAACATCTTTTTTAAAACCTTTTAGCTCTTGTAAATAAATTTGGGTATGAAATATCTCTTGTAGTATGCCCATAGGAAATGCTCCTGAACCAATTGCAGGGTCGCAAATTTTTACATTTTCTAAAGCATCAATTATTTTATAAGCATGCTTATCTACAAACATTTTCTCATCATCATCTAAATCTAATTGACGAATAATCTTGTGAATAGCTGATTTTGCCACTTCGCTATTATTTACTAACAAATTATCATTTACCAGTAAATATGCTTCTATACTTTCTTGACACATATAATGGACTATTTCCTTAGGTGTGTAGAAAGCCCCCTTATCCTTATTATCTTCTAATAAATTTTCAAAAATATGCCCCAACATTTCAGGGTCTACTGCTACTGTTTGTTCATCAGGCGAGTCTTCGTAAACAGTAAAGTTGAAATTGCTAAATGTGTCAAATAATTCCTTAAATATAGCGGCTGGTAGAACTAGTTTGTTGTATTGGTTGTCTTGTGTGTCATCAAATAAGCCCCCATTTAGATAAGGAAACCTAAGAAGGTTTTTTTCGTCTTCAGAATTAGGATTGTTGAGTGTACGAAAAAAAAGATGAACCAATTCTTCATTGTAGAAATTATCTTTGTCTTTTGATTTATCAAATAAATCATATAAGTAATTCATTTTCCCATCTCCCCATTTCTTATGTTGTTCTACAGCAAGCCAACCCTTTTTTTGTATAAAATATAAAAAAACAATTCTTCCCATCATTCGCTTGCAGAAATCTCGTGCTTGCTTTTCGTTATTACCGAACAGGCTTTTCAATTGGCTGTTAGGTACATTAGTACTTTGTTCCAAATACCTGTTCCCGCTTTTTTTGTACCTTTTTCCAGTTAGATATTCTACAAAATCTTCGTAGCTTTTTTTATATTGGTCGAAAAACTCTTTGCTTAGCTTTTCTACTGAAAAAGCTGCCTCAAAGTCATCGAGCGTTAAGTGTTGATATAGATTCCCTTTTTGCTTTTGTATTAATGTATCGAACCGTTGTGCTGCCGTTAGTGCCTTTTCTCCTTTTCCAAATAAATATGTAAAACGTTTTGGAGCTGTTTCTTTGTCTTCAATTAAATTAGTATGTTTGTTTTTAACCTTGCGCTTACTGATGTAACTAAAACGCCACTCATCTCCTTTCACGAAAACCACCATTGCGCCAGCCACCTGCTTCGTAACATCCTTAATAAGGTTCCGTAGACCTACACGATTGCGGTTCAATTTTACATTGTCCTTAAGCTGAACTTCAAAAATGCCAATTTTAGTAAATTCGTCAATAGCATAGTTCCCTAAAATATAACACTCTGTAGACAGGTCACTTTCACCCAAATCAAAAGAGGAATCCTTTATTAATAAGTTATTGTTGGTAAATTGGGTTTTAATGAATTCTTTCCAAACATTACGATTGTATGGCGCTTCAAGAATATCACGTATATCTTTTATATTCATTTTGTTGTATCAGTATTAAGCAAACGTTTCAGAAATAATTATTCTTGGTTCTAAAGGGTCGGTATCTTTTTTTATTATACGCTTTATTTTAGAAGTGTATTTTTGAGCAAAGATTATTAAATCTCTTTCTATTTTATCACCATCTGTTTCGTTTCGTATTTTATAAACCTCATTGGTAAGGTTGGCATAAGTGCCTTTCTTAACCAAAGGCATTAAGCTATTTGCAGCTTCCTTACCCTCGTCTGTAATAAGCGTATCTGCCAGCCAATTATTTAAATGCTTTAGAGCAGAGTTAGCTCTAATATCATCTGTATCTTCTTTGCCACCCACAATTTCGGGAGATGTGATGTCTCTTTCGAACTGTTCAAGGATATGATTGATTTGCTTGTAATGAATTTCGGGTATTGGCAAAATAGATTCCTCTTTCTTAGCCGCTTCGAATATTTTTACTGCTTTTTCGAATGGTATAGGATAAGATGCACCTTGGCTATGCATATAAATGTTTTTGTAAGTACCGTTTTTTACAAATGCAATACTATTTTCGATTGTAGCTGCCAATTTTCGAATACAACGAACTTTCAAAGGCATTTTTTGAATAGACTTAAAATGCTCAGGGTTTTGTTCTTTGAATTTTCGTAACCATTCAAGATATGCAGACCTAATATCTGAATCATCATCCCTTTTTTCAGGGTCAAACATTTCCCATTGCTCAATTATCTCTAAAAGAGAATAAATCTTATTGTCTTCGCCGTAAGCACTATGGCTACTTTGCAATTTTCCCAAAGACCTGTTTTTTAAATTTATTCTATTATCTCCCTGCTCTGATGGGTAAAAATTGTAATTGTAAATAAAGTTTGCTTTAGAACCTATACGGTTGATACGACCTAAACGTTGTATCAATTTTGTAGGGTTCCAAGGTGTGTCGTAATTGACAATAACATTAGCCCTATGCAGGTTGATGCCTTCCGCCAAAACATCGGTGGTTAAAATAATATCAAAATTATTTTTAAAGGTACCTTCGTAATTGGCATCAAAGTTCTCTCTGATTATTTCAAAGTCTTTGTTTCTGTTTTCGGCGGTGATACTTAATACTCTGTAATCGGTTTCATTTTTCAACCGTTCTTTGAGATAGGTAAGAGTATCTACACTTTCGGTGAAAATGACCAACTTCCCTAATTCATTTTTATCGGTATTGAAATATTCTGTTTTCAAAAGGGCTACAAAAATGTCCCATTTGGGGTCATTATTTTCCTCTATTGCTTGCCACCGATTATTCAAAATTGATAAATATTCCAAATCTCTTTTAAGACCATCAATAAATTTTGGACGAGCCTTCCCATCCTTATCTCTTAGCTCTTTGTCAAAATCTTTTTGCTCAAAAGTTCTATTTCGTGGATTAAATTCATCATTCTTTTTCATCATTTCATATTCAATTTGCTCATCAGTATATCCTTTATCCAACATGTCGGTTACTGAAATAGAAGTGTCTGGTGCAATATAAACCTTGTCTTTTTCGTACATCTCTATCATGTACTCAGTAGATTTTGTAATTTTTGCTAAAGACTTCTTGAATGCATAAAAACTACTTTCTAAACGTTTAATTAATTGATTGTGCATAATGCTTGCCAAAGACTTAGAGATAGTCTCTGCATTTTGATACGTACCATTGTTTGCCTTGTCAGTAAGATAAGCAATAGATTGGTATCTATAAAAGTCAATTTTGTCTTTATCAATAATCGTATTGAAAGTTTCTAAAAACAACTCTGCAAAATCTGTTGGAAGTAGATATTCGTTTGTAAAGGGTTCTGCAACCTTTGGGAAATAAATCTTTTGCTCTATCAAGTCCTTTCTATATCGCTCATTTTTTCGCAAGTCAGTTCTCGTCCTTCTGATTGTAATATCCTTAATTATTTTGTCTCTAATGTCGTTGAAAATACTTTGGATTTCTTCAAGAATAATAGGTGACTTATTAATATACTCTTTATATTTTTGAGTATGTGGGTAAAAGAATTTTTGCAAATTATTTTCAGGAACTGATGGCAAATTACAATTTCGTTCATCTTGAAATAATGTAAGTAAACGATAAATATCATCAGGTTTATTGTTGAGAGGAGTAGCCGAAATGAGGACTACCTTTTTTTCAAAACCTTCAATTCCGCCAATATTCTCTCTGCCGGATTTGCAAATTATTTGCAGGCTTTGAAATTGTTGACTTTTATGGTTTCTGAACTTATGCGCTTCATCAACTAATATTAAATCGTACCGTTCTTTATCATTTTTAAATTTTCCTTCAATAATTTTATCCAAACTGCCATTGGTAATAAAATCGCAATAATTGTGAATGTCAAAATCTTTAAAGGTGCTTGTCCAGTTCTTTTCTAGTGTAGGAGGATACACGATTAAAATTCTTGTTTTGGGCCCGTTGTTAATAATAAATTTCTTAGCCAACAATGCCGCCATTACCGTCTTTCCTGTACCTACAACGTCTGCCAAAAAGAAACCATTATGCTTTAATAGAAGTTCGTAACCTTGATTGACTGCATCTATTTGATAGCTTAGTTTTTTGAATTTTTTTAGTGGAATATCACTAATGCTATCTGGGTCATACTCAATATTTTTTCCAAAAAATTCAATAAGAAATTTTACATACAGCTCAAATGGAGTTGGGTTTGCATCTAAGTATGTTTTCTTTATCAACGCTGGCGCATCAGTTGGGAGTATGGACGTACTTTGTAACCATAATTTTTCAAATTCGGTATCTGCAAACGCAACATTTTCATAATCCCTCAACTCAATATTCATTTCATAATTGTACTCTACCGCCTCTAAGCCTAAACCTTGTGCAGAAAGATTAGAAGAGCCCATAATGACCATACCATTAGGGTTATGTTCATTGAAATTTGGAGACAAGAAGATGTAAAATTTAGAGTGTAACTTTTTTGAATTGTGCGCTCTAATTTCTATTTTTCCAGAAGCAATGTCCTCTATCAATTGCAAAATCCCTTCCTCAATATTTTTGCCATATTTAGCGTTTATTATGTCATCCTGAATACTTTCAAAAAAACTTTGTTTAGCATCCTTTGCATTTACATTTAATAATAAACCTTGTTTTTGAGCTAAGGCAATAAAGGGGTCAACATTAATTCCTGCAATTATTTTTACTTTTAAATCAGCAGGAAAATGTTTGCGAATAGCAAAGTACCCCGACGCTCTAAAATATCCTATAACTGATTTGAAGTACTCTATGTTCTGCATATGCTCAAACACGCCTACAAATTTTTTGTAGAGCGTATTTTCACTTTGGTTTGTAAAAAAGTTTGATGCCATTACTTTGAGTTCTTAATTTTTTTAGTCACAGATTTTAATGCTTGGTCTGCCATTGGTTCGCCCTGCACCATATTATACAATTGGTCGGCAAGCCAAAGAGTTTGCAATTCTTCTACATCAGCTTTTAGTATCTGAGCTAAAAATGGAATTTGCTCTTTCTTTAATTGCCTGTCGCCTCGCTCTACTTTGCTAATAATAGAAGTATCCACATCTAATTGCGATGCAAGTTGCCGCAGAAGCAGATTTTGCTTTGTTCTTAGCTCTCTTATACGTTCACCAAATTGTGTAGCCATTATAATAATATTGTCTTGACAAATATTGGCAAACATAAGAAATGAAATGGGAAATATTTTCGGGTTCTTTTGCAATATTTGGGGCAATACGATATTAAAAAAAATATTTAAATGCAATTATTTTTAGAAAAAACAGATTACCGCCATTTACCAGTGATTCTATTTTCAAGTGGATTTTTTATTGTTTTGACGTTGCTATTACGCATAGCCAATCAGGTTTGCTAATCATTGCTATTCCATTTGCTATTTGGTCGCTCCTTTTTAGCAAATAAGGCATGAGTTAGGCTGAATGTTTTTCGTGCGCAATAAAGCTCTTAAAATAAAAAGACTTCTTGTCAAATGACAAGAAGTCTTTTATTATTCCCCAATCTCTTTTCTATTAAATCTTATTTCGGGGTACTTGGATTGGCAATATGCCAATACGGTTTCATAATCTTGCTCTTTAATGATTAAGGAGTCATGTACAGGCAATGCAAATTCTACAGGGATATTTTCGAGTAAATCATCAATCCAAATTTTCGCTTCATTCCTCTGAAAAAAAGATGCACTATTCTTATAATTTCCATTCTTTAAACCTCGAATAAAGGATGTAGCTAATGGAAAAAGTCTTTCAATTCTATAATCTCTTAATTTTCCCTTTCCATTAATCCAATAAACAAATAGTTTTTGTGCTGCCTTCCTATCTTTCAACTTCAATTCAGCTGCCAGTTCATTGTAGAAATCCAACTTATTTGAAAAAATCTGGTGATATGCAGGGTCAATGATGTCTCTCTCTTTCAAAAGACACCACAATAAGAGCGGCTGACTTGTTTTTGCATCTATAATGCAAAGACCTTTGTTTTGGAGTTCTGTTTTATACACTTGAATCAATGGATAATGAACCCTTCTCCCGAAGGTGTCACGTTTAATTTCGGGTGGGTATCCCAACTCTATCAGGCTGTTTGAGAGAACTTCATACCACCTCCTTTTTACACCAGACTTCATGTCAATTTCTATTACTTCACAGTCTTCAAAATCTATCAGAAATTTATACTGCATACAGTACCCAAATTTGGTGGAGTAGGTTTTCGATTCAATTTGATTAAAAATATCATTGGGGTCAATTTTGAAAGTTGATTTGTATTTTATGATACTTGCATCCTTTAATAATTCTAGTATTCTTGAATACCTAGTGTTGATTGACCGAAGAAGCGTTGAAGGGACATAAAAATAGTTATCGGTTCTTTTCCTGAGGCTTGCCATATACACTGCAGCGTAAACTTTGTAAGCATTTTTAATTCTCGTTCTATTCCCTGCACTGTCAAGGATTGTCTTTATTTCTTTTGTAATTTTTATCTTCATAAATCTTATACTCACGAGTAAATTGTAAGTTGAGTTTTTGTGAAAATAAAAAGTGTGCCAGATTACTTAATGAGGAGCCCCCCCTCCCCCTCTCTTGTAGAGAGTTTTAATTAATGAATATTAAACCTAGTAGATAAATTAAGATTGCTAAATTCCGAATTGACTTTATTAATTGAAGCAATTATTATCAGAATTCCACGGCAGCGTGCGCCCACGCACGCAAAAATTATCTTGTTCCTTGTATTTGTGAAATCATGAATTTTAACTCAGCAATTTTAATCTGCTTTTCAATTTTGCTTTTTTCCTTTGCGTCTTGTTCCTTTTCAAATTGACTTTTCAGTATGGCTATTTTATTCGGCAGGTCAGGTATTTCAAGATTAATATTTCCTGCTGCATCTACTCCTTCGAGAAGTAGAGATAAGAATTCATTGAACGTAAGTATTATTTTCATTCGCCTTTTATTTTTATATATTAAAAGTGCGGTGTTGGAAATATTATTTAGTGTCAAATCATTTAAGTTTGTCTGCGAAACTGTTTCACTATGGATAACGAAACCTACGACTTACTTAAAGAAGAAAATTTACTACAGTTTGAAAATGAAGTTCAAGTTATTTTCGAGTCACACTTATTTTTTGCGCAAAGCGATACAAATTACGAAGAGTTAGATGCTTCGACATCGGAACGATATGGATTACTTAAAGATGCTTCGGCAAAATATTTCTTTGCCCAAGAAAAATTGAAACTTCGCGATGAATTATTGATAGGAGATGCAAAGACATTAATATCTGGCAAGATTCAAGAATTACAAAAAATAGTGCTTAACAGGAAACTCGCAGTTCCCATAGAGCGCAAAAAAATCTACATTTCTGCTATCCATTATTTAAATTCACTTTACAATGGGGAAGACACTTCGAGATTTAAAGAGGAGGAAATTTTTTTAATGCTGCATTTACTTCATTCAGATAATTATTTTGAACAGTTTCATCTTCCTGATTTAGCAATCATCTCTATTGATGACAATAATATTTTTAACCTAATTGCAAAGGCATATGGAAAATATACCTTGTTCTATAACTTCTTATTGGAAGAGGCGGCAATATTTAGTCTGAAAACACAAACTAATTTTAAGAATATACCTCATAGAGAAAATAAAAAAGAGCGCAAAACAAAAAATCTCATCCAAATTTGGCAGGGCAGCGAACAGCAATATTTAGAAGCAATTTCCTTCCTGAAACAACCTTTCGTTGAAGGTGAGAATGATGTACCTTTTATTACTGAGGATAAGAATGGGAATTATATTTGGTTGTCTTATCATATAGGTTATCAACAATATTTGGCTGCATTTCTCACAACCTGTATGCTTAAGAACTTGATTCCTTCAGACTTTTCTGGTGATGACTTAGTGGCTATCAGTTTTAACACTTTTTCGTTAAAAGCACTCGATAAACCTAGTTTTACCTATCTTCCATTTAGAGCACCGAATAAAAAATATATGGATGCTTTTTCAACTCTTTTTAAATAATAGCAACGAATCCTCCAAAACCACCAAAACCACTATTTAATGTTTAGTAGTGGGTTTGGATTTATATCCTTTCTCATATTTCTGTCCTTTGTGGAAACAAATCAGAAATATGGAAAACACTTTAAAAGTAGTCTACAAAGACCCAAAAACGTTAACCCCTAGCGCTCTTAATCTCAGGCTCTATGGAAACCCAGCCTCCAATATCAATTATCAGCACGTAAAAAAGTCTGTCTTGTTATTCGGAATTATAATACCCCTACTTTTGAATGATAAGGGACAAATAACGTCGGGCAATTTAAGGCATCAAGTAGCTCTGGATTTGGGCATTTCACTTGTCCCTTGTATCGTCGAGGAGGATGACAAAAAAGTGGATGAGCTTTCCAAAAGTCTCGAAACCCGTATCAGTATTTTTGATGATTATAGGAGTATAATTCATGACTTACCGAAACAAGATTCTATTTTTTCATTGCTAATGCGCAAAGAAATTTTAGAAAAGGTGGGTAATTTAAAGCAAGGCAACAGAAGTGATTTGAATCCAGAATTAGCTGCTGCTTTCAATGAGAGAAACAAATTAGCTTCTCAAAGCAAATTGAGTAAACTAAGTGTTCTTAGGAAACACCTCCAAAAAGCTTTTTCAACGAAAGAAAAACAAGACGAATGGCTAAGACAGCAGCCAGTCAACGCCTCACTTAAGACGTTATGTCGGGATGCAAAAGCCTTAGGTGTACCCAAAAAGGAAAGTTCTACACTTAAGGCACGCTTTAAATATGCGATTGACTATATTAATCTTTACAATCAAAGTTCATTAGATTTATCTCAGATACCCGACAAATCAATACAGGTCGTTGGGGGCTCCCCTCCATATTTTGGCATGAGGAGCTCGCAAGGTTTCAAAGATGAACTTGGCAGACAAAGGACAGTGGACGAGTTTGTTAAACTACTAGTAAGTCATTACATAGAATGCAAAAGAATTCTTACAGAAGATGGCTGTATTTGGGTAAATATTTTAGACCCTATCCGAAGAAGTCGGCACGCTCTTAGTATAGAGAAGTTTATTATAGCGATGGATGAGGCAGGATTTAACCTGTGCGACAGACTATACTGGACAAAAATTTCTTCTCAGCCTGGAGACGGATATGGGTGCATGGGAAATGTAGAGCACTTATTAAAATTTTCATTGTGCAAAGAACCATATACAAATTACGACTGGTTAAATGATATTCATTTAAAAGAGGACTTAAAATTTGGAAAGGGTCAGCGAGTGCGCCTTTCGTCATTTATAAATGTTCGTGATGGCATTGTCAAAACGAGTACAGCAACTACACTAAGATTATCAAAAGAGTGTATTAAACATGGTTTTGCTCTGGAAAATTCAAGTACCTACCCTATCGAAATACCCTACTTATTTTTGATGACATCTTGCAAGGAAGGTAGCCATTATATGGACATATTCAATGGTACTGGCACTACAGCTAAAGCAGGTTTGATAATTAATGAAGCTTTCAATAAAGAACTAGTTTATCATGGCTTCGAGATTAACCCATCTTCTGTGGAGGCTTCTATAATCAATATTGAAATGGATTTCCCCCAAAATACATCATCTAAGTCTGTTCCTCTTCCTACAAATAACGAAAGCACTCAAAAAGCAGCCTAGTGTGTAGCATAAAGTTTGGAACGATTTCAAACTAAATTTTTCACGAAATATTCCCTCAAAATGCTTGGTTGCAAAACCAAATGGGCACCCTATTTAAAAAATTATCTACTAATCTCAAAAATTCATAAAAGTGGAAACAAATATCGTCTGCTCTACCATGAGCCATTTCATCAAGCAACTTATTATGGAAGCCCTAAAAGAATTCCATAATTCAGTACAATCTCCTTACTATAGCCAAAATGCCGAAGAGTCAGTAAAAGTATATACTCGAAATGAGTTGGCTATTCTATTGAAAAAGTCCCCTAATACCATTACGAAATATATCAGACATAAAGGTTTGCATGCATCGTGCATAAATGGCGTGTATTACATTAATGAAAAGTCCCTTCAAAAATTCCTTAATTCTAAAACCTTAAAATAATGACCAAAATAAGTATTAATTTTTATCTCAGACAGCCGAAACAGAAAGGTAGAAAAGCAATTTATGCTACCGTAAGGTACCAAAAGCAGACAGCAATTCTTTTCCCGGGTTTAAGTATTCATTCTAACGATTGGGTAACGAAAAAAGGGATTAGCAAACCTCGTGACATACCTGAAAACAATTCTCTTAAAGATTGTCTTTATGAGTTCGGAAAACTGGTTAGAGAAACGCACGGGGAGCTACATAAACTATATCCCCAAACAATTGTATCCGCACAACTGTTGAAAAAAACGGTAAATTCTAAAAAGTTGATGAGAGAGGTTAGCGACATAATAAAAACAGATAATGAGAAAATCCGCATAACAGCTTTCTTTCAAAAAATGGTTGATGATAGTAAAAGCAAAACAAGGCTTAATAAGAATGGAAAAGCATTAACCAATTCAACTATTTCAACTTATGAAACCACTATTAAACATTTTATCAACTTTGAATCAAAGCAGAAGAGAAATTATCTGCTTTCTGAAATTAATCAAAAACTCATAGACGATTTTGCTAATTATTTGACACACGAATTAAAAATGGCTTTTAATGGTGCAGGAAAGTATATGAAAACATTTAGAACGATGATGAACTACGCTCATGAGCTCAAATTTATCGCTGATGACGCTTTGGTTAAGCAGAAAGTAAACGTTACGCACGAAAGTCCAGACAATATTTATTTGACTCGAAAAGACATCAATGATATGCTTGCACTGAAATGTTTTGACTCTAAACTATATGAGGTTGTGCGAGACTTATTTGTTGTCGGTTGCCTCACGGGACTACGTTTTAGTGATTTTTCAGAACTTCGAAAAGCTAGAATTGAGAATGAACTGATTTATATGACGTTTCAGAAAACCCAATGCAGAGGAACAATTCCTGTTCATCCAATCGTTAAAGAAATTATTGGCAAGTATCCTGAAGGATTACCGAAGTGCCCTCCTAACCAAGTCTTTAATCGGTATTTAAAAGAAATTGGCAAGAAGTTACCTCAATTAAATACAAATTTTGAAAAGATATTAACAAGAGGGGGAGTTCCCGACCCAAAGACCTATAAACGATACGAGCTTTTAAGTTCTCACACTGCAAGGCGCTCTTTTGCAACAAATGAATATCTGAACAAGACACCTACCTACACTATCATGGCTATTACAGGACATAAAAGTGAAAAGTCATTTAGGGCTTACATTAAAATGGATTCATCTGAACACGCAACGCTTTTGGCTGATAAATGGCGTAACGAAGAGTCTAATGAAAAGCTTTTTGATTAGAAAAAGCTCAAGAAAAACCGCCACCTAAACCGCCACCTATTTAGAATAAAAAAAGAAGAGTCGCTCTGGGAGCGACTCTTCAATAATCCTTGCGGACCGGACGGGAATGAGATTTGTGAACAGGATTTTACACTATTTGTTTAAAACGCACTCCCTGCAATATTTTCAGTCAATTCGATTAGTCATTCTTATACTATCATATTCGTTGGTGTCTCATCAAAATCGCCACCTTTCCGCCACCTTAGTTTTTTTACAGATCATCTCATTAACGTTATGTGTTTAAATTCGTCGCCAAGCATTTCAAACTTCTTTTGAAATAAGAAGGATAAATTTTCATTTGCTGTAGCAAAAAATAATTGCTTTTTGCAATCCTTTAGAATTACTTCCCGAATGTAATCGAGGAAAGAAAGGATATTTATATCATCGGTGAAAGCAACAGGGTCATCAAAAATTATCACGTTTGGTCCTTTGCTCAATTTATTATTTAAGACTAAAAACAATGATAACGCCAATGCCGAACGTTGTCCAGTACTTATACTCATCAAATCTTTATCGACGTTGTTGAATTTTTTTAGAACAATACGACCATTGGAAATCATCACATCTTTAAACTCTTTTGGCGTATGAATTGTAAGGAATATTCTTTTTAACTCCTCATTATTAGCTTGAAGAAATTTTTGGAGAAAATCTGCCTCACTGTTGTGCTCCAATAATCTATTTAAAGCGTCAAGACTTTTTTGCAACTTTTTCTCTTCCGTTGACAGTAAATCTCTTTTGCTACACTTTTCCGCTTTGACCTCTTTTGCTTTTTGTATAAATTCACTTTCTCTTTTTTCTATTTCTAAGTTTGATTTAATATCGTCAAGTTGTGTTAAGACAGTATTCAAATCAAGTTGAAGTATTCTTATGTCTTTATTCTGGTCAAAGTTAGAGTTGAAAATTTTACTACATACTGATACATAATATTTGATTGAAATTACTCGTTCCATTATTTCACTATCTTCCTCTAAACCTATTTCGGGACTATAACTTTTAAGATTTTTATCTACTTCGGATTTTTTTATTAAAAAATCTGAAGTGCTGTTTTCTTCAATCTGTCTTAATTTCAGCTGACTTTCTTGTTGTTCAAAAATTCCCTTTTCAATTGAAGATTGTGATAGATTTTGTTTGGGGAATTTACGCATGTAAAGTGTGTTAATTTCTTCAAATCTATTTTCACTTAAGCCCTCGTGTTCTATTTGATCCCTGAATGATTTTTGCGCTGATAACTGCTCTTGTATTAATTCTACGTTTTTAAGTTCTGCGTCAATAAGATTATATGCACTCTGAAAATCTAATTTATCATCAATTTTTATTTCGAGAATAACATTAACTACTTGTATAAGATTACTGATTTCTGAGAGGCAATCAATTGTTTGTTGAATTTCTCTTTCTAATTCGATTTTCGCAGTTAGTAAGGAGTCAAAATTTTCAGTTTTTAAAGTTGAATCCACCTCTTGAATAATTGCTAAAAGTAGTTCCTGATTGGTATTAAAATTTGTTTTACAAAGTGGGCAGTTTGATTGTTCACTTTCCAAACTCAATAGCATCTTTCCATCGCTTTTAATTTTTGCCTTGAGTGAATTAACTTTAGATATCGTATTCTCAGCTATTTCTATTTGACCTATAATTTTTGAGTGTTCAATTTTCTTTGTGGATAATATTTTTTCTTGCTCAATACGTATTCTACTAACTTGAAGATTGGAAGACCGATCCAAAACTGAAAAAATACGTTCACGTTTTTCTGAAATGAGGTTTAACCTTGCTATCAGAAGTTCATTTCGTCTTATATTTTCAGTTAGATTATTAAATAGAGAAACATCATACTTATAGTAAGTTAATAACTCTGAAAGCATTTTTTCCAAAGCAATACTTTCACTAATTTTTTGGTGCGTTTCGTGGATTAGTTTTTCATTATTTGATTTTATGGCTAAATAATCATCAAATTCCTTTTTTATTTTATCAAGATTAATTTCCTCCAAAAGAAGTTGAGCCATTGAAAGTTCCTCAATCCAATTTATACTCTTGGTAAGTTGGCTGATTTCTGCTGCATAAGCTATTAGTTCTGCTTTTAATTCTTCTAAAGAATTAGATGTTTTTTGATCTGTAAGATTTAGCCCAAGCTCCTTAGCTCTGTCATAAACAGATTCTATTAAAACAATATCGTTTTCCTTGGAACTTCGCAAGTTTGATATTATCTGCTCTTCGCTTTCTATATCACTGTTTAAATTGCCAATTTCTTTTTGCCTTGATTTTATTTCGTCACCAAGACGAGTTTGATATTTGGCGATTTGCCTTCTTATTAAATTAACCTCTTCTCCCAATGCTACAGCTTCAAAAGCTTCATTTACATCAGAAACATTCGTTTTACTATGGGAGAGTTTAAATGCTGTATCGGTATTATAAAAGTTGAAGTGATTAAAGTGGAGGTTAAGTTCATTTCCGCGAATCAACCTCACACTTTTATACCAGACTTTGTCTCTTTCTCTAAAAAGGGCTGAGTTATTCTGGAATATTTTATAATCTTTGTCTAAATCAAATCTTACCTTAATATTGCAATCTGCGGGACTTTCATCAGTTCTCAAATTTTTCCCTGTGAAGAAAAATTCGATGCTTTCCAATAGAGAGGTTTTCCCAAAACCGTTGGCTCCATCAATAAGGTTAACTTGTTTAAATTCGAATGGTTCGTTATAAATGGGGTACTCACGAAAATTACCTGGATCTAAAAATCTTAGTTGCCCTAATTCAATATCTTTAGGATCAAATTCCTGCGAAACTTGAGTTTGAGAAATTACATTTTTATCTTCATTTAAAACTCTATTAATTCCTTCATTCAATGGAATTTTGTCAAAAAGAATAAAGTCCAGATCATTTTCCTTTAGATGGTTTCTCCAAATGTCTGACAACCCCAATTCTACTCCTGAATTTTTTACATTGGTAGTAATGTAGGATTTTCTCAGCCAATCACTAAATTCATCGGGTTTTATTATGAGCTTGCGAGCATAGTCAGGATTTCCTTCAATTAAAATTCTTTCTCCGTCTTTAAAAACTTTATCAGTTAGAAATATTAAATAGAAATTCCACTGGAGATTTCCTTTATTTTGAAAGTAATCCTGGGAAATGTTTTCTTTTAAATAGGAATCGATGTTATCAAAGGGAATATTATTTGAAGTATCAATATAAACTACTTGATAGGCTTCCCCCTTGTAAAAGCGTTTACAGCGAAATAGATTTTCAGAAACATTTTCAACATTAGCAAAGAACGATTCCAATTCTGCCTTTATCGTATCTATATTAATCATTTGTTTTTTTATTTATACCAATCCTACTTGAATTATTTGGGGCATTTACAACAGGGGCGGACTTCTTGTAATTTTTCTTTGAGACTCCAAGATGATTATATAAAATAAGCAACCTGTTTGGAAGGTTATTATCATTTGATAATGATATCAGAGTTGCCTCTAATTCAGAAACTTTAGCATCATCAGAGTCTCCAAGATAAACTATGCAGGAAGGAATACCCGACGGTCCATTTATATTATAGAAATGATCATTCTCGTTGTAGCTAATTTCCAATTTCCCTACCATATCTATCATATGAGAATCTGTTGGAATTAAGTTGTTGCCTGCTGATATTAAATTAACAAGGCTCGCATATTTGTTAAGTAGAAGCCTTTTGTTTTCTTGTGTTGCAGGATCTTGAAAAACCGTAAGGCGATTTGACTCTTCATTATCTGCAATAGAAAATAGTTTGCTTGGGAAAGCGCTTTTTAACTTATTTCCATCAATTTCTCCAACACTTAAGCTCAGAAGTCTTTCTTTACTTACCCATTGTAAAGCCGGACTTAAAAAGACATTGAAATCTCCGCCAATTTTTAAACACATTTTAGCAAAATCTTGATTAAGACTTACACTCAAATTTTTCCATCCATTGTCCCATATAAATCTCTTTAACATTTTGGGCCCATGACGACCTTGGTTTTGAACTGGTAATGTACGTCTTGAAACCTTTGCATTTTCAAAATAAAATATTGCCTCTCCATCATCGAAAACCAAAATACTTGCTTTTGCATTCACCCAGTCATTATAGTATAATCCCAAGTTGTCATTATTAGTCACTCTGTTATCGGTAGTACTAATTTTTTGGGCTTTGGTATATATCGCAGAATTTCCATAGTTAATTTTTGTTCCAGCTGCGTCACTCCCTGTTGCCCAATTCAAACTTATGACTTCTTTTTCGACATCAAGTTCACAACTATTAAAAAACTGTGTACGATAATTTTTCAGTGCGTTTGTCCGTGGTGAGGTGTTCATTTGCGGATGAAGTAAAAGATATGGGTGATGAACAAACTGACGAAGATTTCCCACCAAATCAATTTCTAAACTTTCAGAACAGTTTATTGTCGCCAAATAAATTGAGTCCTCATCATTTCGAAAAATGAACCTACGTGTACCAAAAAGCAGATTTGCTGCCTCGATTGGCGTTCCTCCCATAGGAAACGTTTTGAATTGAAATAACAATACTGTCTTCACTTCCCCACTTGCTGCTTCGGTTGTTTTAAATAAATAAACAATTGGATCCAATAGTTTATCCTCGTGAGAAGTTGCAGCATCACTTTCAGAAATAATTACTACATTATTATTGTTTTCAATAAATTCACGAAACTCTTGTGGGGAAAGCGATTCACATCCTATCACCCAAATATGGTTTTCTGCCGGTAGAACATTATTCTTTAAACAATTTGAGAGGCAAATGATTGGGCACGAATATTCAGGAGTCATTATCAAATCTGCGCCTTCCGCCATAGCAAGTTTAAAAAAGGAATCAAACTTTTCACCCGCTGTGTTCTGATCTATATTACCAATAAATTTTCGACCTATCTCAGTTGCTGTAAGATCACCCTTATGTTGATACAACATTGTCTTATACAAATGTTGATCTGCTACAAGGACATTAAGGTTAGGGTTATTTAAACCTTTATCAGCCAGAATATTATCAATAAATTCGTACCTAACTGGCATTAAGATTTTTTTAGAATGCTATAAGAATTGCACAAAATAATAAATGCATTCCAACAATTTAAAGAACTATTCGAAATTTAATAATAACCTGCATTTGTTTGAAACGCGCATTGTTGAATTAATAAGTGACAATTTCGCTCAACGACACATCTAACTTAACACTTATTTTTCTAAGCAGCAAGATTGATGGATTGGTATTATCTGCTTCAATACGATTCATATTACTCTTATCAAGGTCAAGAACATAATCCAAATCAATCTGCTTTATACCTTTTTCTTACCGTATAGCTTTAATACGGGCTCCTAAGTTGTAAGAAACCCAATGTCTGCGACGGCGACCAGGAAATGAAGCTGACATAACAATCCATTTAGTGAAATGACTTTGTTGCTGTCGCAGCTTTTGAGTACTAATTCATAACTTCGACAGATGCAAGAAAACACTGAAATATCAATTTTTCAGCCACCTAAACAACTCATGTCTGGCTTTTTGGATTTTGCAAAGGAAGTTCATCGACAGAGTCTTGATAAGGGCGGCAAGCTTGCTGAAGAAGAGCTTGCTGAAATATTCAATAGCACCTTTTCTGGACAAGTAAGAGCTACATTCTTTCTCTGGATAGGCGACCTCAATAAAATAATTGATGTAGTCAATATTGTCCTTAGCGACCTATCGGAATTGAGAAAAGATAAAAATTCATTGAAAGGCAATCCGGTAAGAAGAAGTGAATTTTTGCTCCAAGCCTTCTTTGGTGAATTCTTCAGGATTAGGGAAATTTCAAAAATTTTTATAAAGTACCTGAATAAAGTAGAAGTATTGGACAATAAGCACAAGGAAACATTTGTTGAGTTTTACTTCACTGCGTTTGATTGGGTATATGAAGTTAGAAACAGAATGGTTCACTTAGGAGTAAATTTAAAAGAAGAAGGAATTAATATTGATTATTCCTTTTTAAATGATTTGGATAATGGAGAAAAGCAAAAGTTCATCTCGTTAATTCAAGAATCAAATACGAGAGAAAATACTGTAGAAATCCAATGTGCTATTTATATTAAACTTATAATAACCGTTATGAACCACTATTTTAGTTTTCAGCAAACACTAAATAATGTTTTAGCAGATTTGATTATTTCTTTTGAAAAATTAAATCTAAGCATTACGGTTTCAAAAAATGATGTTTAAACAACTTAAAAAGATTTTTATACATGACGGACTACGATTTTTTAATTCTTTCGCCTCACGAATTTGAAAATATGTCGAGGGATTTATTGCAGAAAAAACTATCAGTTTTTATTGAGAGTTTTACCACCGGTAAAGATGGTGGGATTGATTTGAGATATGCCAAAGGAAAGAAAGAGAATATCATTATCCAAGCTAAGCGATTCAAAGATTATAAATCTCTTTTCAATCATTTGAAAGGAGAAGTTATTAAGGTACAAAAGTTATGTCCTGCTGGCTATGTAATTACTACAAGCGTTGGCCTTACACCGGCAAATAAAAACGCAATAAAAGAATTATTTAACCCATTTATAAAAGATACAACTGATGTATTAGGAAGAGACGACTTAAACAACCTCTTGTCAATACATAATGATATTGAACTAAAATACTACAAGCTATGGCTATCAGGTACAAATATTTTGGAAAAGGTTTTACATAGTAAAATATACAACCAATCAGCATTTGAACTTGAAGAAATAAGGGGGCAAGTAAAACTCTATGTTCAAAACGAAAGTTTTAATAAGGCATTAAATATTCTAAAAGACAATAGGTATGTAATTATTTCCGGCATTCCCGGAATTGGGAAGACTACTTTGTCAAGGATTCTAATTCTTTACTTACTGTCCGATGGCTTCGATGAATTTATATATCTCAATCAGTCTATTGACGATGGATATGAATTCTTCTCTGATGGCAAAAAACAAGTTTTCTTTTTTGACGATTTTCTTGGCAAGAATTTTTTTGAAAAAAGACACACGCCGAATGAGGATAACCGGATAGTAAAGTTCATTGAGAAAATAAAAAGGTCTCCTGATAAAGCATTGATATTAGCTACCAGAGAATATATATTGAATCAGGCAAAAAATGCTTTTGAAGCTTTTAAAATTAATAACATAGAAATAGCCAAGAGTGTACTTGATTTATCATCTTACACTAATCTTATCAAGGCTCAAATAATCTACAACCATTTATACTTTGCAAGTGTTCCACTTAAACATTTAGAAGATTTAGTCAGTGAAATTCAAGGAGACTGGTTAGGAAGAAAAAAGTATTCAGAATTAATTAGTCATCGAAATTATAATCCGAGAATCATAGAAACAATCATACAAAGGAAAGTATGGGAACATTGCCCTGCCAATCAATTTGCCGATGTATTTAAGTCTTTTCTTGATAATCCTGAAAGCGTTTGGTTGTATGCTTACGAAAACTCTTTGGATAAGTTTTCCCAGTACGCTTTAATAGTATTGCTTGGAATGGGAACACCTGTAACAATAGAAGATTGGGAGAAAGCGCTCAAAGAATTTTTAGTTGTTAATTCATATAAATTTCAGATTAGTTACGATTCTATAAAATTTGAACGGGCGTTGAGAGAGCTGGAAAATACATTTATAAAAACACAAAAAGATTCATACAGCACAATTGTTGTAGAATATCAAAATCCTTCAATTCAGGATTTCTTGGTTAACTACTTAAAAGGCAAGAATGACCTAATAGAAAGTATTATTGATTCAATCCTTTTTACCAATCAGTTCTTCACAATATTTACTGCTACTGTAACAGACGACACTAAACAGTATAGAAAAATTTTATTAGATAAGAAAATGATTATCTGCGGTGCTGCAAGATTGAAAGCAATATACATTGATCTGAGAAGTTGTAGAGCTTTGAAACATACTTATGGAAAAAAGGATTCAACATTTTTCTGGAGTAGCAACTCTAATTACAAGTATGAATTTCTGAACCAGGTATATGCAGAAATTGGCAGCCATAATTTGGAAGTAATGAATTTAGTTTATACCCAATTTCAAGATAACATTTACATTGATGATTTATCATATTCTGAACAGAAGGCTTATATAGAATTATTACAACAACTCGACAAAAGCAAACTGACTTATGATGAAGACAGATTGATAGATTTACATTTAGACAAAATAACATGGCTTGATAGCCTTGAAATGTTTTCTAAGCTCGAAGCCATTTTTCCTGATACGTACGACAAAATAATTTTAACCCCATCTTTCCAAATCAAGGTTTCTCAAATTGTGGCCAAGGAAATGTCATCTGTTGACAATTCTGATTTGGACTCACTTAGAATCCAATTACAGGAAATTGAAATGCTATATAAAATATCTCTGGCAGACGAATTAGGAGATTTAGAAAAACGTGAGAAAGAATATGCTGCTTATCTTGATGCTGAGGCCGAAAGTTATATTGAAGATAGAACTAGGGATTCTGATAGTCATAGTGAAATAAGCGAAGACAATATGATTGAAGAAATATTTAATAGCTTAATTGATAAAGGGCAATGAGGATTGGAAAAGTTTCCAAATAATTTGGAATACGCTAAATTGATTTGCAATTAGTTAGGGTGAAAATTCTAAGAACGTTGGAAAAGTTTCTCAAACGTTTTTCTCAATGGCTTTAAAAAAGATAGTTCCCATATACCAGGAGAGAGTTTGTTCATAGTAGATATTGCAATAGAGATTACTGGTGAAAGAGAAAGAATTTTAACGCAAGTCTTAAACTAATTTCATAATCACTTCTTGTCATTTGACAAGAAGTGATTTTTATATATACATTTTCAATTCCACAAAACTTTTTCGAAAAGCTTGCTATAATAAATATGAGAACATAACTGTTGTCAATAAGAATTTATGGATTGCAAAATGAGAAAATCAAACAATGCGGATATATTGGTTTGTAAAGAATGTGGAAGTACAAATATTTATGAAGAAACAATGCGGAGAAGAAGTATAAACATAGGGATTTTAATTTCAGATACTTTTATTTGTGACTATTGCGATGATTGCGATGATGTATGTATAATCGAGACTAAAGAGAACTTTTTAAATGCAATGGTTTTGAATTCGATTCCTGGGGAAAAAAATTTTTGAATTTTACTACCTAACTCTTATAAGTTCTTGTATCAATTAAATTCAACATTAAAAGTGAAACGCTAGACTTCAGTTAAAGCGCCTGTTTTCAGGGGTTTTGACGCTCCTTAAGTTTAATTTTACTCCTAAGAAATTAAATGATACAAAATGAAGGTAAAATACATTCGATGGAGCACACTTGCCCAAACTGGTTCAAGACAATTAATGGATAACAAGGATTATGACCAAATATTTCAGGAGCAAATTAGCGGTTCGATTGCATTTGCAAAAAGACCACAAGGTCTCGCTGTTTTAAAATTGATTCAGTCCGGAAAAATCACTGACTTATTTGTTGAGGAGTTTAGTCGTTTGGGAAGAAATTCTTTGGATACTCTCACGACTTTGAAAATCTGCGAAGACTATAATGTCAATGTTCATATTCAAAACATGAACCTCGAAAGTATAGTTGATGGCAAACCGAATTCTATCTTCAAACTGTTCTCTCACATTGTGAGCGTTATTGCAGAACAAGAACGAGAGCTTATAAAAGAGAGAACAGAAATGGGGAAGCTTGCAGCACGGCAGCGTGGAGTAACATTCGGCAGAAAAGTCGGAAGTAATGAGAGGAAGATTGACTTTTTAAATAAAGAAACGAACAAGTTAATTTTGAGATACTTGACTGAGGGCAAAACCACCATCAGAGAAATTGCCAAAATAACAGATGCTTCAACAGCAACTATTATGAAAGTGAAAAAAGTAGCAGTGGAGACAAGGCAAATTGCTATCATAGAGTAAGCAAACAAAATGAGCCGATGAATTATCATCGGCTCATTTTGTTTGCTATTTAATTTACATTATTGCAAAATCTTCCCTGTTTTAAAGTTCACTTTCTTCATGCTTTTTAGTTGAAACGCAGCATCCTCTTTTTTCAATATTTTAGTATCATTGATGAAAAATACCATTCCTAAAATATTTGCTACAGTTTTAAATTGCCCCGTTATTGATACTTTATCAGCATACGGGCCAGTGTAACTCTTATCCTCATTTCTATCCCATACATAATACTCATTTCCAGCCACCACTTCATTTATTTTAGCAACTGCGTCATCATCCGAAGTAAAGGAGTTATAGTAAGATGCTACTTTATAATAGCTATTGCTGAAACTATTATCGGTACCTTGTCCTTGCTCATATCTATTAATTATTCGACCCCAATCATCTCTATTTAACGCAGTATCATTATTTGCAACCTTCAACATTGAAATGTATAAATACTTCGCAAAATCAAACTCCTCAATAAACCTATTAGACTGTTCGTTATAAAAATAAACGTTTGCAGGCTCAGTTCTTTGATAATCTATTCTATCATCAAATTTAGGCATTCCAATTATTTTTTGCTTATCAAATTCAGTTGTCGGAATATCTACCGAAAATGAAATTACTGGTTCTTTGCCCGGTTGTAATTCATTTAAATCTTTCAAGAAGTAAAGTCTATTATCATTACCGATTTGCTCATTTTTATAAACCAAATCGTTAATCGTTACCTCATTGTTACAGTAAAAATAAAAGCTGTCTTTATTATTAATGATTGTTCTGCAGGATTCGTATGATAGTGTAGATTTAGGAAAATGTTTAGTTGTATCAAACAACTCTTTTTCGTCTAAATGCCTAATTAAATCTTTTTCAAATACAGTTAATTTACTCGTCCATTCAATATCGCTTTTAAAATCCTTTTTAAAATTATCCGAGCAGTCGGCAATAATCATTGGGATTGTTGGTTTGACACCTTTTAACATGTATTCATCTGCTTTGTCTTTCATAGACTTGATTGCTTTTTCTGGAGAATTAGAACACGAAGCAAAAAATAGAGAGCATATTAACAGCCCTGTTTGTGATAGTTTTATACTCATTTTGAATAATTGATTTGCCACAAACATAAACATCATTTTAGCTTTTGACACTCGTAAGGTTGTCAATCAAAAGTTAAATTGCTTCTATTATTGGTTATGCCTCAGCCAATAAATAATGAACAAAAAGAAGAGTTGATTAAGTTAGGAGAGAGGGTGAGAACAGTGAGACAAAACAAGGGTTTAAGCTTGCAAGATGTGGCGGATAAAATCGGAAAAGATAGGCAATCTATACAGCGTTTAGAGAAAGGTGGTTTTAATCCGTCATATATTTACTTGCTGGAAGTCTGCAAAGGTTTAGAAGTAGAAATTAAGGAGATATTCTAAATGTTTGTTGCATGCATATTAAACCGGTACAACTGCAATTATTGCAGATTTAGACACTTGAAGGAATTGAATTACGAAATGTCTATCCAAAAATGTTGCAAAAGAATCTCATCACCAAATACTCTATGAGATATTGATGAAAAGTTTGACGAATTTTCCTTTTGATTGTTCAATTTAAGTATATCCTTTTTCTTCCAAGATAATTTAGAGTCACTTGGATTTTTTATTTGCTCCTGAATCCATTCATTTACTTTTGCAAACCAATGGGTCGGGGTATCCGTTTGAATGTATCCAATGATAGCTGCATTTACAACGTCTTGACCATGCCGTCCATTTTTAAACCGCTCGATACCGCCCGAATTTTTTATACACTTGCCATCTAGGTATTCTCCACAAACGTATTCTTTCTCACGTATTGAAGGTAATTTTGAATTTAATCTCTTTGCTTCAAACTTAATTAGTGAGGGTGAGTCCGTGTCTTCAATATCATTTTCCACAGCATATGCATATGTCCCAAACACAGCAAAATCTGTAGAGGTGTTTTCCTTTTCATTCTCTAGGTTTTGGTGATGAAAATAGAAGGGATATTCAGATGGCTTCCTTGCGTTTAGTGATTTGCATAAACGATTTGTTATCGCATTTTCATTCTCATCATTCTTGCCTTTAAAACCTAATAAAACCGAAGTTAAATAATTGTAGATACTAGTAATTATAGTATTGTCTTCGGCGCTGGTAAGTATACCATAAGTGTTATCGATTAATTCTCCCATTTACTTGCCTTGTTTATATAAGTCAAGAAAAGTCTCATCTGCATCCCTTACTGCAATAGAAGGAAGCCAATATCGTTTTTGATTTGGCTTATACAAAAAAATCACGTTTTTGTGGTATACTTTTATGATGCGCTTAATCCATAGATTGTAACCTTTTTGGACATTTATCAGCGTTCTTAGTTTCGCTTCAATATTTTCAATGGATGTGGGAATTTCTATTTCAGGTTTATCTCCCAAAACAAATGGATACGCAATAAATTCGTCACCAACTATTGGAGTGAGTGGTTTAAAATTTTTATAAATGGAGTTAAGTATTTTGCAATAAAATTTCCCAAAAGTATCGAGTTCTTTCTTTTGTACCCGTTCTAAAACAATACTTTTTTCACCTGCTTTTCTGAAATCGGAATAGTAAAGGGAAATGTCTGATAATAATTCCTTTTCAATAGAATCAAACTGAATTTCCTTGTCAGGATATGGAAGGGAAAGTATATCATTTTTTAAAACAACGCCTTCTCTTGTTGTAATTATACGACCGCTAAGTAGCCATAGTAATGCAGAATAGGAAGGATTATTTTTATACCGTTTTTCAATTCTTTGCAATAGTTCAGTATCCTCTTCAGGAGAATGAATACCAATAATTTCATTTCTAAAAGTCAAATAATCACTTCTAAATTCTATTGGAATAGATTGCACGCCAGATTGCTCTTTAATTAAAAGGTGAGGCGGTTGAAAGATTTCTTTATTTTTTTTAGAAGCTCTGTAAAAAAATTCAGCGTCACATTTTTTTATTGAAGTAATTCCCTTTTCCGTAAAAGAATCTGTTTCAACATAATTATGATTGGTAACCCATTCCGCTTTATGCTTTGTTAGTAGTTTTATTAATTCTGCGTTTTCATTTGCGGAGAGCTCTTCCCTGTCCAACAAAGAATGAATTTTTCTTATTGACTTAGCATCAGGATTTTCTATCCATCCTTCAGCAACTTTCCAACTATTATTAGTGACCATTTCATCTAGATATTCCCCTAATGTTCTCAGTTCAGATACCTTACTTAATAGTTGATGTAAGCGTCCTCCTCCCATAAAATTAGCTTGCCAGACACCAGAATTATTTGTTGCCGTTTTGTGGGATACTTTATGAATATCGTAATGGTCTATTTCAAAATCTATCTTTTCTCCTGATGCTTTTGTTCTTCTGAAAATGTAATGATATATAGACCTGTTTTCGGGTTTTGTCTTTTCTGAAAGTATAGAAACTACTGCAGGTTTAGCACTTGAGCTGCTACCCGTAAAAAGCTTTGCCCTCAATGGGGTAAAGTCGAATACCCCTTTAAAATAATGTTGCTCAAAAAGGTATTTTCTAAACTCGTGAGTATTTGTATTATACAAAACAGGTCCTGAAGGCAAAATTAGACAACAACGTCCGCCATGTTGTAACAATTTGAATGATTGTTCCAGAAACAATAAAGCAATTTGATTATCCGGAATGTCGGGACGAAGCTGATTAGCTTGTTTTTCTTTTTTATTAATAGTTTCTGCCCAATCTGTAAACTCTGAATTGAATGGGGGATTTCCGATAACGAGATGAAAATCATTTTTAAGTTTTCCCTCATCAAGAGTTTTAAAGAAATCTCCTTGAAAAAGATTGCTATCTATTAAATTATCAAAATGAACATTCCTCCAAATTTCTTTTGGAGACAATGCATCAAGCAAAGCAAGTCCTAAACTAAAGTATGAAAGCGTAACGGCTTCACTTTCTAGGTCACAGCCGAAAATGTTATTTTTCAATATCATCTTTAACTCTTCAATATTTTCTTTTTTCGGCTTAGACCAACTATTTCTTACTCTCCACCACTGAATCATTCTCTTAAAAGCCCCTACAAGAAAGATACCAGAACCACACGCAGGGTCAACTATTTTAAAATCCTGTCTGCCATCTTTGAGTGGCATGCATTGGTCAATAAGAAATTGAACTAAATAAGGTGGTGTATAAACAACTCCTTTCTTTTTTTGCCCACTTTCATTTGCTAAAAAGTCCTCATAGATATGGCTTATCAATTCTATTGGGAGGTAGTTAAATTGATAAAGTTTCCATAGAGCCATTTGTCCAATCCCATGCTTTCCTGTAGAAAATATCGATACATCACCTCTTACAAAGAATTTGAATAATGTAAGGTCAATTTCTTTGAGAGTTTTACATTCTTCTTTTGACAAGTAGAAAATTTGTCCGTTAAAGTGTTCCTTGCTTGATAACTCTTGAAGGACTTTTATAAATGTATCTGCATTATTCAATGCACCTTCCAGAGAAGGGTTTTTATCATTAAACGGTTCATAAAAGGTTGCAGGGTTCAATGCTCCGTTACCATCATCATCTTTGCGCTCTTCAAGATACTTAATCAATATAAGCATCATTAAAATCCTTTTTACAAGTGCAGCATTTTCATTTCCTACACGGGAAATAATATTTGCTTTTACAGCCTTTAGCTGACTAAGTAATTGTTCATAAGCACCCTCTTCATACTTAAAATCTTTACCCGCTGCTGAATCCCAAAACAAGCCAGAATCAAATTGGCGAACATTATACTCTTGCAACTTATCATTTACCTCACTTAATAAACTTATTAAATCGTGTGGACTGGTAGTAAAGTCCTCCCCTTTGCTATCCCATTCTGGCTTTTTGGCACAATTAAAAATAAGAATTTGAGTCTTTTCGAATATAAAGCAGAACGGAACTATTCCAGCATTCCAAAGCTTATGATGAATATCAGCACCACAGACATTATCAGAAGTGAAGTCCGAATTGTCGTAAATATAGATTTGAGGCTTAGGGGGGCGATTGTCATTGTAAAACCTAAAGTAAACCGCACTAGCTCCAAAATCTTTTGCATACTCTAAAGACAAATACAAATTTGGGTCATTTTCGCTTACCATTTCGTCAACAAAGCGAATTCCAGACGACTTTTCGTCATCCATCCCAAGTTTCCCTAAAGCCGACTTAAAACTTATGCTTGTCCCTAATCCCATCTAATCTGAATGCTCCGTATTGTTTACTAATGACCAATATTATTTCTGATTGATTTTTAAATAAGTTCGAATCAAAATAACTTTTACAAAAAAACGAAATAAAGCTCATAATACTTAAAGGCATCTAAAACAAAATTCGTAATGAAAAAGACAAGAAAAAACGGTTTTTGCTTAATTAATTACTGCTTTTTAAACCCTAATTTACTTATCATTTTACTTAACTGTTTTTTGTTTTTATCCAGTTTTTCATAATCTATTAACTCAGCAATTGCTTTAGACAATTCCTGTTTCAATAGAACTCTCTTTTCTTTTTTAATAACCAATTTCTCTATAGAAAAATAAGCCATTTTAATCAATAAATCTCTAACCTCCTTCTCATAGATTGTCAGTATTGACAAAAGATTGTATTCTAAATACTCGCCCTGCTTATTAACTACTTTTATGCAGCCTCCAAAGTTATTCATACTACTCTGATATATCCGAAAACTGGTTTCTTTGTATGTAACTGCGCTTCCATCGTTCTTGTAGTTAAAGTTACAATCCACAGTATGCGAGCCTGCAATATTTCTCAAAATGTAAATATCCAAGGACTGCAACCTTTTCTTTAAGCCGTCTCGTTCACTGTAATTTATTAAATTAGCTATCTCTATCAAAGCACTAATTTTAAGACTTACTGCATTCAAAATACCGTATAATCTTAAATATTGTCCTCCAAAATCAGATTGGGTTTTTATATCTCCTAATTGATAGGTAAAAGCACTAATTATTGCTAGTTCAGTATCTTCTAGCAAGTCTATACAAGCTCGAAAATGCAGCGTATCATCTTCTTGTTGGAATTTCATTGCTTTTTTAATAGCAATCGAAAATTCCTTGCTTCCGCTTTGTTCATCTATATTTAGTGCAAAAACTGATAAAAGAAACTGGATAATTGTCTCTTTTGTTTTTGAATGTGAAATACCCATTGTTCCCGTTACAATTTTAATTTATGGCATTTCGGTTTTGAAAACACATTCATAAATAATGTTTTTATCTTCGTCCTTTAACCAAATTTTGCTAAATGAAAAATGACGTAAAAAATCATAAAGGTACATTAGAGCATAGTTATGTTATGAAATCTAAATCTTCATTTTTACAGAAGATTCTTAAACACTAAAAGAAAGTAAATTTTATGGAAAACAATGAAGATAAAAATTTAATTAATTCTTTGAGAAATGCAACTTCCGAGCAGCTTGCAAATGCTGATGAGTCTCTAAACGGGAGACAGACAGAGAGTATAACACCTGAACTTGTCCATAGTTGGCAACATTCTATTGAGTCACTAGGAGATTCAATGATTAAGATTGCAGAAATATATTTCGAACATAAAACCGAGGAAGGACAGAGAGCTGAACGAAATGATTCTAGAAAGATGGACTTTAGTTTTCGTGCATTTAAAATGCGGTATTGGGCAGCATTGTCAGTTTTGTTAGCCTCAATAAGTGTAATAGTATTTTTAGAAGTTATTGAAAAAGGGCAGTCTCTAGTACCGTTCCTTGTTGGTGTTATTACTATTGCGGGGAATTTTCTCTTTAAAGAATCGGGTTTATTTAATAGTAAACCCACAATAAAGGATAATAATAAACCTGAAGATTAATTATTAAGGTGGCGTAAAGGTGGCGTTTTTCGCTGAACACCATAAAATATCAAAGGATATAAATGAACATCGAAATTTCTAAAAACCTTTCTTGCTGTACGTTCTCGTCAATATACATAAAAACATATTAATAAAAATCAGTCCCGTCCAGTCCGCAAAAGAAAAGATAAACCCTTGTAAGTGAACAACTTGCAAGGGTCTTTTGTTTTGAGGGACATTCTAGGGGACGTTAAGGTTAGAAGCAGGAAAGCTTTTCTATTATTATGTTAGCGACCTGACTCTTTCAGTATTTTTTATTATGAACTATTCTTTCGTAATCCTTTTCATCCCTATTAAATAGTTCAGTTCTACTTAGTATGCTTAATTCCTTCCAATGTTCAAAGAGTATATACAAAGCATTTCCATACTCTAAATTTTCCAAAACGATCAAATCGCCCGAAAATTTACACCCAAAATTTCTTGTCATACCACTCACTCCTTTAACCAGTTCTTGAGGTTTTAAGCTAATGAGATAATCATATCGTTCAGAAATTTGTGCTTTAGTTTTTTCATCAACTTTCTTGAAACTACTCATTAAGGAAATGAGATTATCATCTCTTTCTCCTGGAGATTTTGTTAACAACGACTAAATAGGATAATTTTGGAGGGTGTAAATAAAGTAATCGCAAACATTATTTATTGCATTTACCTGATCTCTTTCTTTCTCAGGAGTTTGTTTGTCAAATCCAAAATCACAAATACCCTTAATCACAATCCATTCCACTCCTTCTCTATTACTTGCAGCTTGTAATCCTGTGCCTTCCATTTCTCCACCTATAGCATCTGGAAAAGATTTTTTCAACTCAATAACAAGATTTTCATTATCTACAAGTAAGTCACCGGAAATAAATAGCCCGACGTCAACAGTATGTTTACTATATGTTACTGAAGAACTGTCAAATCTATTTAATAGAGTTGGACCACAAGGAATTTTATTGCCACGCTGTATAATGCCTTGCGGAGTAACTTTTGCAGAATTATAATTTTCTAAAACTTTCGAAACTAAAATATCACCAAGTTTTTGGGATGCTTTTTTAAGACCAAAAGCTATCCCTAACATTATAATATAATCAGGTTTTAATAGAGGAATAGCGTCATGTATAACAAGTGTAGATGCACTTGATGATGAAGAACCCATGTCTGGAATTTTCAGCATAAAAATATCGATATTATTTAAAATTCCGAAATTCCAAAAAGTAAGTTTATTTATTGTTATTATTGAATGAGTATAGCCAATAGATTCCATCGCTTTTAAAAAACATTTAGCTTCAACCAAAGTTGTTGCTGCAACAAGAACCTTTTTGGGTGCATTAATCTCTTGTTTGGCTAAAAAGTATTGTTTGGAAAATTCATGTTCTTTATTTGACAAGTTTAGGCCAACATTAGATAAAATCGAATAAGATTGCATTAAAAAGTCTTTAGTTGGTAAATGAAGCTGATCCTTTTTAGCTGTCATTTGTGATGAACGTATAAAATCTCTCAAACAGTTAGAATGAATAATGGAAGTATTTAAAATGTTTATTTCTTGTTTTAAAAATAAAAAAGAGGGCTCACAAATAAACTCAACAAACTTACTTATGATAAAACTATTGCTATCTATGAAATAATCAAAAACAGAGCAAAATTTTAATATATGATGTATAATTAAGTAATTCTTTAAATTCTTTGATGGAGATAAGGGGTCATAAAAAGTTAATCTTGGAAGATTGCAAATAATATCTCCTCCGAAAAGATCTAAGTATCTTTTTGTATAATGGAATGAAATCAATCTTCCTAAATTCCTATTTAAAAGAATATTATTTTGCTCTTCAGCGTCTAATAATAAATCAAGAGAAATCGCCTTTTCCTTTTGTTCATATAGCGTTTTGCTAAAAGTGTTTAAATTGTCTTTACTTAAATGTTTTATATCGGGTCCATTTGAGCGATATGGATTATCCAACCAAGTGTTTAATGAACCTCGTAAAATGGAAGTCGTGGAATCAGTTACCAATATTGGATCTTTAGGCCATAATGATTCATCTACATCATCAAAATACATTGGGTATCTGCTTTCCTTATGAGCGTAAATCTCTCTTCTAGATTGAATAAATTCATCAAATGAATACTCATTTGTTAGAAGTTTTAAAAACCCATATTTTTCTAACTCTAAAAGAGTTTGAGTGGTTTGTGGAAATTCTTTACTGCTTTCCTGTAGTAAAGAGGAGCTACTATATAAATAATTATCAGAACAAAATACTGCAACAATTAAGAAGTGAATAATATCTAAATCAGTATATGTAACACCTTCAGCTCTTCGAAGTTCACGATTTAAAAAATGAAGGTATATAGGTAAAGAATTATTTTTTGAGTCCATCAAATTCAATTAATAATTGTGATTTTTTTATCTCGCCGTCATAGGATTGCTCAATAAATTTTATTAATTTTTCTTTTCCAATTTGAGCATAAACTTCTGGCTCAAAAACTAACTTATTAGGATCAGTGATTTCCTCTATTTGATTTGAATAAGTTTCTATAGTAAAAAACTTAACAGGAATTTTCAAATCATATGCTCTTGAAATTTCAAATAGCACTCCATCAGCAATACTCCCAAAAACCCAAAGTTCATCGCATCGGGATATTAGTTCATTATTACCCTTTCTTACTAAATCCCTAGCTACTCTATCATTCAAAAAATATCCAAACGCCTGAAATGGATTTACAGGAATACAGCCTTGTGTGAAAACAAACTCACAGATAGCGTCTTTGCAGTAGAAAAACTTTTTTGATTGTGCAGTAAAAATTGTAGTTGTTTTTGAAGTGTGACTTGTTTTAATTCTTACTAATTCGTTTATACTTGCCTTTTCTTTTGCCTGTTTTTTTATCAAAGAAAGAGCCGCAATAGATCCACTAACTAAAGCGGGCATAAGACCTCTGAAGTCGCCAGTGGAATCACCAGAAACCCAGAAATTTTGCCCTTCAACCTTTAATTCATCAGTTAAAGACGGATAATAACCGAAGTATTCAAAGCTTGGCCCAGTTACTTGAGCATTTGATTGAGATAATTTAGGAAATGTTTTCAAAATACAATCTCTAATTTGATCGTAAACCTTAGAGTCCCAGTATTCATTCTTACTGTCTAAAAATGATTTTAAACTCTGCGAAATCACCGAAGACTTATTCATAAGTTTATTTAGCGCAAATGAATATTTTCTATAAACATCCTCATTATTGATTCTCAAGTTTATCCCGAAATTTGTCTTTGAGTATGAAATTTTATTAGAAACCCCATTGTAAGTATCAAGTTCTTCAAACTTTCCATGAACAATATACCCATTTCTACAAAAGCAGAAAGTTCTAAACTCTACATCCTTGTTTTTATTAATGAGTAGCTTTAAGTCGGTTTGCTTATATTCTTTATAATCAAAATCATCATGATCTGTTTCTATACGTATCCCAACTTCAAACTTTTTGAAAATTAAATTCTCTGGTTTTAAATACTCTGAAAGATTTTTCGAGCCAAATTTGCCAGCGCAGTAAATAATATTTCTAGTTTGTATCTCTGATTTTCTATTTTCATTATCACTAACAGAAACGGTATAAATTTTTGAACCCTTATGAACGTTAAGGACTTTAGTTTTTACTAGAAAACGATCTTTGCCAATTTGATCATATAAGAAAAAGGCTAGGTTAGACAACTCTCTTTCAGAAAGAACAATCGATTGATACTCCTTAAGGGTTATATTTTCCTCATCAGTTTCTTTTTTTATTGTTTGCCATTCTGGGTTAAAATCGGGAATTTTAATAGAAAATTGAGATAAATTATTTTGTAAATCTATATAGGCATCTTTAAGAATATCAGAGTTTAACTTATAGAGACTAGATCCGGAAGGATAGAAAGAAATTTTACCGTCAGAGTAAAGCCCACCCCCACCAATACCAGTTACAATATCTTTCGGTATTTGGGGGTTTCTATTATAAAGATAGTCTCCGTTATCGATTATTAAGAAGTCAGTATTTGATTGGCTTAATAATTTTCCTGCAGCAAGTCCGGCTGGACCTGCTCCTATAATTAAACAATCTAAAATCTTTCCCATCTTGTTTTTTTTAAGTAATTGCTTATATCGTAATTAGAGCTAAAATAGTGAAATAAAAGACGATAAGTTGACTATTAAAATTCTTTGATTTTGATCTATGAATGCTTATAGTAAATCAGTACACGAAATCACAAAGTCTCAATAACACTTAACATCTTACAGTCCCAACTAACCTTAGCTTTTAGTGCGCCTATAACTTTTCCTCCGAAAGCATTTCTTACCCTATATTTCATAATAACAACGGCATATTCACGCTTATCTGAAAAGCTAGTTTCAACATGCTCATAGCTCTCTGGGTCATTCATTCTTTTCTTTACATAAGATTCTACAGCATCGCATGAACCATTCCATACACTAAAGCAATTTTCTTTGAACTTTTTTGTCTGTATTTCTCTTTTTTCCTGTAATGTAATTATCTCCTCTATTTCAAAAATAATTTGCCTTTTATTTTGAAACTATAAATATAGTTTTACCTTTGAACTATATTTATAGTTTAATGAAATCATTGACAAGAGCAGAAGAACAGGTAATGAAGGTATTGTGGAAGCTGGAAAGCGGCTTATTGATGGAAGTGGTGGATAATATGCCCACACCTCAACCTCATAAAAATACCGTTGCTACTATTTTAAAAACACTGGTAGAAAAGGAATTCGTTCGCATAGAACCTATCGGCAGGATTCACCGGTATTATCCAGCAGTGTCCAAGCAGGCATATTCCAAAGGGTCACTAACCAACATGGCTAAGGGCTATTTTGAAGGTTCATACAGCAGCATTGTTTCTTTTCTTGTTGATGAGAAACAACTTTCTGTACAGGACCTGGAACTTTTACTGAAACAATTAAAGAAGAAATAAAGCGCGTTTTATGCAGGAATTAATCCTCTTTATCTTAAAAAGCATCACCGTAAGCGGTATCTTATTCGGATGGTATTTTCTTGCCCTGAAGAACAGGCGCTTACATAACTACAACAGGTTTTTCCTGTTATTTACCTTGTATGCAAGCCTGCAAATTCCTTTATTGGATTTTAACTGGTCGCCGGTGTTAGAGAAGCAGCCGATATTATTTAATTCAACAAAGCAATTGCTGCATACACTTAACAGTGCTGATAGTATACCATCTGCCACTCAAAATCAAACAACGAATAGTATTAACTGGCAGGCAATCATTATTGGATTATCTATTACAGTAAGCGTATGTCTTCTTGTCACAATGTTGACCCGGGTTTTCATGATATTGCGTTTGGGCAAAAAGTATCCCGGTTCATTTGCTGACGGAATCAGGATGGTAAACACCAACCTGCAGAAAGCACCCTTCTCGTTTATGAACACAATATATTGGAGAGACACCCTTTCTCCGGAAACAGCATCCGGCAAAATAATATTGCAACATGAATTGACCCACATCAAACAAAAACACACCATTGATAAGTTGGTCAGCCAATTGCTGAGCTGTATTTTCTGGATGAACCCTTTTTACTGGTTTATACAGAAGGAATTGGGAATGGTGCACGAGTTTATAGCAGACGAGGAAGCCATTGTAAACAGCAACAATGGTCTGGGCCAGGAAGACCATACAGCAGTATTTGCGAAAATGCTATTACAGGTTCATTTTAGCACAACGTATTTAACACCGGAACATCAATTTTTTTCTTCACCCATAAAAAGACGATTGACTATGCTACAAAGAAACAAAACAATAAAGGTTTCAGTTTTAAGACGCGCAGCTATATTGCCATTGCTTGCAGGCAGTATTTTACTCTTCGCATTCAGCCCACGAACCGCACCTGGAAGTACAGTAATGAAGGCCGATAAGAAATTGGTGTTATTAGTAGATGCCGGGCATGGTGGAACAGATGCAGGCGGACAATATGGAAGTTTACTGGAAAAAAATCTCAGCCTGAAGGTCGCCATGCGATTAAAAGACTTGGCCCCCAATTACAACATCGAAGCCTATCTGACCAGAAGCGAAGACAAATTTCTAAGCCTCGATGAACGTGTGGCCTATTCGAACCAATTACATCCTGATGATTTCATCTCTATCCATGTAGACAATCAGCCGGGAAAGGAAAAAGGTAAAGGGACCTTTGATATTGCCATCAATGATAAAAATGCAAAAGCAGAAGAAAGCAAACGACTTGCTTATGCCATATTGAAACGTGCATCCCGCCCGGAGTGGGAGCAAAAGAAGAACTTTTCCGAAAAGAATCTTTACGTGTTGCGCGAGAATACTTCATCTGCTGCATTGATAGAAATAGGTGACATAAAAAACAAGGAACAAATGCAGCACATTCTGGATAATGCAAAGCTGGACGAATTGTGCAATCATATTCTGGAAGGAGTGGTAGAAGCACACAAGGAATAAAAGTAATTCTTGGAAAACTGCCTGATCAAAAAAACGCCGCTGATACCAGCGGCGTTTTTTCGTTTCCTGAATAAAGGTCAGGATAAATATTTTTCTTCCCAAAACTGCTTGAACTCTTTGGGTGTTTGACTTTCGTTTTTGGTAAAGAAACGGGTGAAATAGGAACTGTCTTTGAAATTCAGCTTAAATGCAATTTCTTTTATGCTGTCCTGCGAATTGAGCAGGAGACGTTTGGCTTCTATCAATGTCCTTTCCTGAATCAATTCTACTGCTGTTTTTCCTATCACTTTTTTAAGGCAATTATTCAACACTTTGGCGCTGATGGCCAATTCGCCGGCATAGTCTTGTACATTGGCTTTTTCAAGAAAATGCATTTCAAGCAGGTCAGAGAAACGTTTGTAATTTTCCCAATCGTAAATGCTGTAATTGGGGTTGTGGCGCTCTTCAACCAAAGCCGCCGTTTTGTGCCGGATGCAATGGGAAAGAAAAATAGAAGTGTAATTCTGGCTCAGGCTGTAAGACAACATTCCCGATGATTTCAACTCCTCCTGCAGATGATCTATCGTTGTCATCAAAAGAGAGAATTCATCTTTTTCAAATTCGAGACAAGGAGCATTATAATTATTTTGCGCAAGCTGTGGATAGAAAAAAGTACCCAGCAAATTCATAAAATGTTTGCTGCATAAAAGGATTTTCCCGGTCGAGGTAACTGTTCTTTTTACCAGATGAATCTGTTGGGGAAAAACCACATGCACAGAACAATCATTTATCGGAAATTCTGTGAAATCAATAAAATGAGAGCCGCCACCTTTTTCGAAAATAAAAAATTCGAAATAAGAATGCCTGTGGGGCTTTTGAAAATCATAAGGCGTAAATTCCCCCAAAGGAATCACCTTCAATTCGTTATCGCCTTTGGGCAGGTTGTTTACAGGAATACTTTTCATAGCCAGCCCAAATTTAATCAGTTATTGGCTGTAATAAACAACGAATCAGTCTTTAATTTTTACATAGTGAAGATATTCAAAAGTACTGTTGGCTTTGTGTTGGCGGTTTTCCGTTTTGTCCGCTTTAAACCTTGAATATTCTTTTGTAAAGAGTCCATACTCGCCGCGTTGGCTCATTATTTTTTTCACTTCGTCCAGTGACATCAATCCTTCATTGTTGTAGGAAAGGAAAATGTATTTGAAATCTGCCTGTTGGATTAAAGCTTCAAAACTCGCGCTCACTTTGCTTTTCATGCAATAATCCGACTTTTGTTCTGAATAATTGCGTAAACCGGTTTTGCCTTTCAATGCCGGAGCATCGTATTTTGCAATCGTTTCCAGCAAATGATAATTGGCAGCATACTGACGATGATTATAAGGGGGATCGAGGTATAAAATATCACCTTTTATTTTTGATATCAGGGTATTGGCATCTTCGCAAAAAACCTGTTGATGAGGATTTCCCGAAATTTGCACAGCAGGATTCATTTGTAATTTACCTGCAGCAGATTTTTTTATTTTTTTGAGATAAGCCCCATACACAGATGCTGTATTGGCAAGTTTGTCAATATTCTCGATGAGCGTAGCCAGAAGAAAGAAATATTCGTTTTCAGAAATCAGGTTTTCTTTATACCAGTCTTCAATTTTTATCCTGATGGCGTCACATTGTTTTCCGTTTTCATCGGTAAAATAAAGTCGCTCGGCGTCTTCTCCCCTGGTGCCGCCAAGACAATAATTATTATAAATAAATCCTTCGACCGGTGGTATTGATGTCAAATAATTACAAATAAACAAAGCCCTTTTATCAATGTTGAATGTTGGAATCTCCGGTAAAAGTTCACGTAAATTTTCGAAAGCAAGCATGCCCGTATTGCCGATATAATGGCGATTGAGAATGAAACTGTAATACTGCATGTCATTTGCAGTAATTTCAAATCCTTTTTCTTTGAAATGCTTGCCAACCGCACCGGTTCCGGCAAATAAATCACAGAAAGAACGACAATCTTTATCTGCAATTTCCAGGATGGATTTTTCTAAAAAAGATAAAAGCGACCACTTGCTGCCAATGTAATTCATAAAAGTTGTGCGGTAGAAAGGGTGAAACTCCTGATAGTATTTTGTAGAGCGCAAATATAACCGATTGTTGTTTTGATAGCGGTAAAATTACTTTCCTTAATGTTTCGAAATTTTTCCTTTGAGTTTGTGTTTTCTGACTAATGGCTGCCTGCTTCGGTTTTGAAAATCCCTGCTTACGATACTGATATTTCCATCTACTTCCAGCATTGCCATGTCTACTTCTGATATGGTATTGACGCCATGTTCGCGCACAGCTGCATTCAATTCGGATGTGGTGATTTCGGCTTTGGCGCAGTTTTGAATTTGTATTTCCCCATTATAGATGAGTAATAGGGCTTCGCCTTGCAACATCTGGCTAAGCCTGGCATTTTTGTACAACAATCTTTTAAGGGTATAATTGGCAGCAAATAAGGCCGCAGCCGCAATGAGCCCACCTTCAAGGCTTGTATCCGGTCCCACCATTGCATTTTGTACCGCGTTGCTGATGAGTAGAATAAAGACTAAGTCAATAACTGACAATTGGGTCAGCTCTTTTTTGCCAAAAACTCTCAGCGCAACAATCATAAACAGGTACACGGCAAGAGCCCTCAATACGATTTCGACATAAGGGAAATGATAGAACGATGAAAATGCATTCTGCATAGCGCAATATTTATAAGCTAAAGTTAGTGGCAAAAAATTACCGGATTGTGGTTCAAACAATCCGGTATAAATTAAGGATGAAAAGTAAACCTTATAAGCTTACGGTATAATAAACACAGGTTGTTACAAAATTGCGGACATAAGGAATGTATTCTACAAATGCTGCCTGCTTGCGGGGTTCAAGCCCGAACTTATATTTGTAAATCGGGTTAATCAGGTAATGTTGCTTGTTCACTACTTTTAATCCGGCCTCTTTGAGGTAGCGTTTAAATTGCCCAATCGTAATGCTGGTGTCCCAAATTTCAACTAAAGCTTCAATTGTTGTTTGGGGCTCACCCATCATTTTCAACAAAGCAACATACATTCCTCTTGGTAAAATATGATAATAGGGAAGCTTGCTTGCCAGTTTGCCTGCGCACACTTGCTGATGCCCGCCGAATGGCATGTACCATGGTGGAAATCCAAAAAATATTTGTCCGCCGGGGCGAAGAAACCGTGTGAGATGTGGAATAAATTTTTGCTGTTCGGGCACATGTTCAATCACATCTTTCAGAATAATAATGTCAAAGCCATTAGCGTACTTTTCTACAAAATCATCGTCATAAATATTCTTGCAAATCATCGTTGCCTGGCCGGTTTCCACAAATTCTTTCAAAAGTTCTTTTGAGGATTCGATTCGTTCCGGCGACAGGTCAACACCCAGGCAGTGGCACCCTTTTTTCAAAAAAGGCAGCAAAACCCCTCCCTCAGAACAACCGACTTCCATTACAGTTGTTGCGGCGTTGATGGTATGTGTTTGTTCTATAAAAGGAAAAACATAAGACGCAGAATTTTCAGCCTGCTGGTCAAATCTTACCTGAATGTTTGTGTGTTGAATGAGTGCCAATAGTTTGTGTTTTCTGATTGTAAATTTAAAGGTTTTGGCCGGGTTTTTTTACCGGTAATTCCAATTGTTTTTTGATACTCTCGTCGTGTATAATTTGCCATAGCGCAGCAATATACTGATCATCCAATGATTGCCGGCTACCCTGCAGGCAACGGCTTTCCAGTATTTCGCGCCAACGTTCCGGCTGATAGGCGGTGATATTGTTTTGTCTTTTAATCACGCCCATTTGTCCGCTTATTTCCATTCTCCTGGCGAGCAATTCAATAATTTCAGCATCAATATTGTCCGCTGTCTGGCGAAGATATTCCAGTTCCAGCAGCCCGGTTCCTTCGGGTGCAGATTCTTTACGGATTACCAGATTTTTCAAAAGTTCATCAAGCTCTGCCGGCGTGATTTGTTGTGCAGCATCGGTCCATGCTTCATTTGGTTGAATGTGTGTTTCAATCATCAATCCATCAAAACCGATATTCATTGCCTTTTGTGCTACTTGTGCTACCATACTTGACTTGCCGGTAATATGGCTTGGGTCGCAAAAAATAGGTAATCCGGGGATGCGGCGGCGCAACTCCACCGGGATAATCCAATTGGGTTGATTGCGAAAACCGCTGTTGGTTTTATAAGTTGAAAATCCACGGTGAATGGCCGCAACATCTTTTATTCCCGCAGTCATAATCCGCTCTATACCACCCTGCCATAAATCCACATCCGGATTTACAGGATTCTTCACCATTACAGGAATTTCAACTCCTTTCAAGGCATCTGCTATATGTTGTACCTGGAAAGGGTTTACCGTTGTGCGTGCACCAATCCAGACGGAATCAATGCCATGTTGTAAAGCAAGTTCCACATGTTCGGCTTCTGCTACTTCTATCGTTATTTTAAACCCAAATTCCTTTTTTACTTCCTGCAACCATTCCAGCGCTTCTTTCCCTTTTCCTTCAAAAGAGCCCGGACGGGTTCGGGGCTTCCATACGCCGGCCCGAAATAACTGGAGGGGTAAATCCTTCATTCCTTCTGCTGTTTTCAAAACCTGTTCGCGGGTTTCGGCACTACATGGTCCGGCAATAAGAAAGGGTTTATTTTCGGATATAAAAAATGACATAAAACAAAGGTAGGATTAATCCAAAAAGGCGAGCCATCGAAAGTAAAAGTTTATAATAATTTTTCCATTGCAAGATGTGGAATCCCTACTTCTGTGAATACCGGTCCATAAGTTCTGTAGCCCAGATTTTCATAAAAGCCCACAGCATTTTGACGGGCATGAAGGGAAATTTTTTTAAATCCGTTTTGCAAGGAGTCTCTTTCTGCTTCCAATACCAGGAGCTTTCCAATACCGCATTTTTGGAAGGATTCGTCAACAGCCATCTGGCGCAATTTTATACAATCATCACCAATGTTTTTGCACATTACACAGCCAATAACTTTTTCGTCTGACAAAGCAACATAAATAGCGTCTTCTGCATCGCCGCTGGTATCTTCATTGTATAAGGAAAGTCCTAACGGTATGCGCAAAACCTTTTCACGCAATGCAAAAACGCCATTAAAAAGCTCGTCTTTGCTGTTTATTTTCTTTAGAATTATATCAGACATTTTATTTCAATTCTATCAATTTCGTTTCATTGGAAACGACATAAAACACAAGCGTTTTTTCAGGTAAGCCAGGAGCAACAGCATAATGGACTTCATATATACCCGGTAAAACTTCCACATTCTGGCTGGCAGGATTTCCGGTGATGTTCATCGCATGAAATTGGGAAAAGCGGTCGCCGTGCTGATAATAGAAATTTGCTTTACCCATGGCATTCGTATTTGTAATCTGAATTGTTCCCGGGCGATCAACTGGTATGATTACGGTAGAACCAAATGTTAGGTCTGTAGAACGGACGCTCGGCGGCAAAGTGTTAATCTCAATATGATAGTTTCCCGGAGGATAAGGCAAGATCGTATCGCAACGCTGTTTTACCACAGGTTGTGGAACGAAGTTTCTTTTTACAACTGCATAATATTTGTCTACCGGTTTTTTGTCAGCAGCGCCTTTCCAAACAAATTGTAATGACCCACTGCTAACGGTTATGACAATTTTGTTTTTCATGTTTGGTGCAATTTCAATCGATTTCAAAAAAGTTCTGTCACTTCCTACCACACTAAGATTGAAACTGCCCGAAGGTACTTTGGCCGGATCGGGATTGCCTTCCGGATTTACTGTTCTGTAAAATTGTTTTACTGATTTGTTTGTCACCGGATCGCTCAATAATATTTCAGGCGTGGTAGAATAAAACTTTCCGTTACCATCTGTAAAATAAACTTCAACGAGAGTTTCCTGTGCAGCAGTTTTTTCAATTACATATTCGTTCTCCGGCTTTTTCACAGCAGGTTTAACGATTGGTTTTTCTGCGGGTTTAATGATGGGTTGTACTACAGATTTTACAACCGGTGCAACAGCGGTTGTTTCCGGCACAACCACTGGTGGAGGAGCAATAGCAATCAACTGAAAAGGAGGAACCGCCAGGGCTTTGGGTTGTGGTATAATCTGAATGATACTTTTGAAGTTTTTTTTCTTTGCGGCAATCAATGCAGGAACAATTGTTTCTTTTTTGCGTACCAATATTACAGGAGCTGGTGGTGCATCGCCGATGGCTGAAAGAATGAACGGCGGAACCTGCAAATATTTCGGACGCGGAGGGTTGTACTCAATTGTTTTGAATGTTCTGGGTTGAGTATTGACACGCAGCGGTTTGATAATACGCTTATCGCGAACCTGTAAAATAACTTTTGGCTCTGCTACTTTTTCTGGCTGTACAATTACGGTTTTCTTTGGATCTTCTTTGGATTTTGCCGGAATTGTAATCGGAATAACAATCGTATCTCTTTTAATGGGTTCAACTTTTTTAGGTTGTTCTTTTATTTTAATCGGGATAATAATTGTATCCACTTTTTGGGGTTCAACTTTCCTGGGTTGCTCTTTAATTGTAATCGGAATGATGATAGTGTCAACCTTAGTGGGTGCAGGTTTTGGAATAACAACAATCTCCGGTTTTTTCTCTTCGGGAGGTAGCACCGGAATAATTGTTCCAGTTTTTGCCCGAACAAAACCTTCGCGGTGGGCATCAACAATTTTTGAAATGACAGGGTTCATTTGTGGTTGAATACTTACCGTAAGAAATGTACCCAGGCATTTATACATTTCTTTGAGTGGGGCGTAATCAAAATCCACAAGGCTGACAATGTAGGGTCGAAAGAAAATCTTTCTGCGCAGTAAATCATTGGCAACTTTACAAATGTCGCCGCCACAACTTTCACCTCCATCTGTTACAAGAATAATGCTGTAAGCATATTTGTTTTCATTTTCAAAATCTTCACTGGCAGCTTCTGTCAGCGAAAATGCAATCGGAGATACACCGTAACCATGCAGAGCTTCCAGCCGGGCTTCCATTTGTGTACGGTTATATCTTGAGAATTTGATTTCAAGTTTAGTATCATAACAGTTTTTTTCCTGCGATGGATATTGGTGCCCGAAAACCCGAAGACCAAATTCAATTTCACTATTGGCTTCGCTTAAGCTGTCTATCAGACCCAGAATAAATTTCCCTGCCTGTTGAAAACGACTTTTACCCTCGTTCCAGTTTTCGGCCATGCTTGAAGACCCGTCCAATAAAAACAATACACGGGGCTTTTTGGACGAAGATATTTCCTGCCCTTTCACACCCACCGGAAACAATAAAATCAGCAGAGCTGCAAAACGAAATATCAGGCGCATTTAAGATATAAAAAGAAGTACAAACTTAGGTTTTTTATTTGGCTTAACAGAGTGTATTTGCGACCTGAAATATATGAGCTAATTCTGCCATTTAAAATAAAACGGAGGCAATTTTCTTTTGCCTCCGTCTAACATTAATTTTTAATCGGTATTACTGCTCTGCTTTATAAAACAAGGTGTTTTCATTTTCGGGTCTGAATATCATTTTGGCGGTTTCCAGCATAGAAGCGCTCGTAACAGATTGGTATTGATTCAATTCTTCGTTGATGAGTGCAGCATCGCCTAATAACTCATAAAAAGCAAGGTTGTTGGCCCGGGATAAAATGCTCATATCTTCAAATGCAATCATTGCTTCGATTTTATTTTTCGCCTTTTGCAATTCATCTTCGGTTATTCCCTTTCCCACCAAAAGATCTATTTGTGCTTTCACGGCACTGTTCGCCATTTCGAGCGTAAAACCTTCCTTTACTTTTCCTTCTATTACCAACAATCCTGCATCGAGGCTGCCGGTATGATAACAATTGATACTGCTGAATACCTGTTGTTCTTTTACAAGTGTCTGATACAAACGGGAAGCATAGCCATTGCCCATTATTTCGGTAATCAAATCGCTTTCGTGATATCCTTTTTCCATTCTTGCAGGGATATGCCATGCTTTATACAGTGCATCAATAGGAACTTTGCGCACCACCGTTTCCGTTCTGGCTGCTGTTTGAACAGGTTCAGCCGTTAGCTGCCGATTGTATTTTTCACCTGGTTCTATATTGCCAAACCACTTTTTGGCTAAGGTTTTCACTTCTTCCGTCGTTACGTTCCCTGCCACGCATAAGATTGCATTTACAGGGCGGTAATGTTTAAAGAAAAAGTTCTTTACATCATCAAGCTGGGCATCTTCCACATGTTTTAACTCCTTACCGATAGTCATCCAGCGATAGGGATGTTGCGTGTAGGCCATTTCGCGCAGATGTTTCCAGGCATCGCCGTATGGTTTGTTGATATAATGTTCTTTAAATTCTTCGCAAACAACTTTGCGCTGAACATCAAGGCTTTTTTTGCTGAAGGCTAAAGAAAAAAGCCGGTCGCTTTCCAGCCAGAATGCCGTTTCAATGTTCTGCTTTGGCAACTGAACGTAATAGTTGGTAATATCGTTGGTAGTGTAGGCGTTATTTTCCCCACCTGCCATTTGCAGCGGGGTATCATACTCCGGAATGTTGACGGAACCGCCAAACATCAAATGCTCAAATAAATGGGCAAAACCAGTCTGCGCAGGGTTTTCGTCGCGTGCGCCCACATCATACAAAAGGTTAACTGCCACCATGGGTGTAGTCATATCCTGGTGAACAATGACGCGCAAACCATTGTTAAGTGTAAACTTTTCGAATTGAATCATTTCTTATTCGTTAGTGTTTTTAATCTCTTTCTTTTTCCATTCTTCGGCGGCGCAAAGGATTTGCGGTGTATTCTCCATAGCTTTCGCGCTGGCGTACCAATTCTATTGCCTGGAAAATAGACTCCATGAAAGAACTATGGTCAGCCAGGTTTTTTCCGGCAATATCAAACGCCGTTCCATGATCGGGAGATGTACGCACTACAGGTAGGCCCGCAGTAAAATTCACTCCTTCTCCATTGGCTAAAGTCTTGAACGGAATCAGGCCCTGATCGTGGTACATAGCCAATATGCCATCAAAGTTTTTATAATTTCCTTTTGCAAAAAAAGCATCAGCGCTGTAGGGGCCATAAACCAGGTGGCCATTTTGTTGCCACTGTTCTACCAATGGTTTAATAATCGTTTGTTCCTGTGTGCCGATAGCGCCTTCATCTCCAGCGTGTGGATTCAGTCCCAACACAGCGATCCGTGGTTTATCAATTCCGAAATCTTTTACAAGGCTTTCGCGCAGTAAGGTGAGTTTGCTTTGCAACAATTCAGTTGTAATGCTTGCCGTTACTTTGTCTAAAGGCACATGTTCTGTTGCTACTGCTACGCGTAAATCCTGGTGGAAAAGCAACATTAAAACATCTTTTGCTTCAAATTTCGCTTTCAGAAATGGGGTGTGCCCGGAATAAGGAAAATTGGCAGACTGGGCATTGCTTTTATGAATCGGGCCTGTTACTAAAGCGTCGAGTTGTCCGTCTTTCAAACATTGTGTGGCCACTTCGAGCGAGCGAACGGCATATTTTCCGCCGGCGTCAGTAAGGACACCCGGCTGAATAGACACTTCTTCTTCCCAACAATTGAAAACATTAACCTGCTTGGGGTTCAGCTTGTCCATTTCTTTGGTGCTATGAAAAACAAGTTGATGATCAACGGCAATTCTGCGGTAGTAATTGATGACTTTGTTGGATGAAAAAACGATGGGCGTGCACAAATCGAGGATTCGATTGTCGGACAAGGTTTTAATAATAATTTCCGGCCCGATACCATTTATATCTCCGGTTGTGATGCCAATAACTGGTTTTTCCATAAAAATGTTTTAACCTTTTGAAGTATTATGAACAGTCAAAAATAGGTTTAATTTTTCCAATTGCCCTGCCTGCATTTTTTAGAAAACCTACTAATAGAAATCAGTGAGATAAGGGTATTGCTTTTCGTATAGCGCCTTGACTTTTTTGAGAATTGTATCTCTTAATTCATCAATATTGCGCCGTTCGGTAGCCGAAACAAATACAGCATTGTTCTCTGTCGCAAGTTGCCAGCGTTCGTTAAGGTCCAGCAGCATTTCCTGTTTCACACTATCATCCAGCCATTGGTCGAAAGTGTTTTTCTCATAAACATCCATTTTATTGAAGATGGTTACAATAGGTTTGTCGAAAGCTTTGATATCCTGTAAGGTTTTGATAACCACGCCCATCTGGTCTTCGTAAGCCGGGTGGGAAATATCTACAACATGCAAAAGACAATCTGCTTCGCGGACTTCATCCAATGTGCTTTTAAAGCTTTCCACAAGATGGTGCGGTAATTTGCGGATGAACCCAACAGTATCGCTCAGCAAAAAAGGAGTCTGTTCGTATACAACTTTACGTGTTGTGGTGTCAAGTGTTGCAAACAATTTATTCTCTGCAAAAACATCAGCTTTTGTGATGATATTCATCAATGTGCTTTTGCCAACATTGGTATATCCTACAAAGGCTACACGGATGTATTCTCCCCGTTCTTTGCGTTGAGTAAATGATTGTTTATCAATTTCCAGCAAACGTTTTTTGAGCAATGAAATTTTATCTTTTACAATACGCCTGTCCGTTTCAATTTCCGTCTCACCCGGGCCGCGGCTACCAATACCAGCTCCCTGCCGTTCCAGATGTTGCCACATGCCTTTGAGCCGCGGCAATAAATATTGGTATTGCGCCAGTTCCACCTGCACTTTGGCCTGCGCTGTTTTTGCTCTGCGTGCAAAGATGTCCAGAATAAGATCGCTTCGGTCGATGACTTTTATGCCAATTGCTTTTTCGATATTGATGATTTGCGAACCGGTCAGTTCGTCATCAAAAATGGCAAGGTTAATGCCTTTCGCTATAGCATATTCGCGTATTTCTTCCAGCTTTCCTTTGCCTAAGAATGTCTTTGGGTCAGGCTTGGGAAGCTTTTGAATAAAGTTCTTGTCTACAGCAGCACCAGCAGTTTCGGCTAGAAAAGCCAATTCTGTGAGGTACTCGTTTACCATCACTTCGGTTTGCCGGTGATGCACCAGGCCAACCAATATGGCTTTCTCTTCTTCGGTTATTTTTTTATTTTCGAGCAACTGGATTTGTTAGTTTATTGTAGGGACAAATATAGCTCTTATTATCGCCGTATTTCCTACCTACATTAGTTTTAGTTAAACAGAACGGTCAATTAAGTCCAAAATTGCACTATCAACTTCAGCATCAAATTTCCTTGCAAAAATTTTGGTCTCCGGAAGCTGCATTATTTCAGAATAATTTTCTGCAGTAAAAACAGCAGGAGATGAACCTGCATTTGTAAGATTCCAATTTACAAAAGTCAGCGAAGGTTTAATTTTTATGCTTGGATCCGTTTGGCATAAATGATTAATTATGGTTTGGAAAAAAAGTTCATCCGGAATGCTCGTGTCTTGATGATATTGAACAAAAGCTGTATTCGCCCGGATAAAAGAGACCACCTTTTTTAAGGTGGCGAAATTGAGTGCCCACCAGGTAGAGCCTCCATAAGGGGCTATGTTTACGGGATGTGTCCTTTTGTGTTTAATTTTAGAAAAAATAGTATTCAGCGTTATGCCCTTCGATAATAATAGAAAAATCTTAGCCAGATTTTGAGGAAAATGCTTTAAAAAATGAATTGTAAAAATGCCCGGCAGTAAAAAATAGTCATATTGCTTTTGCGATGGCGTGAATCGGTAGTATAAGAGTCTTTTTTTCCATTGCGTCGGCAACACGTATTCAACAGGATTTAAATCGATAAAATTAAAACCCTCGTTTTGTGCCAAAACAGCCTCCCTTTGCTCCGCATTTTTTACCGGATAATCCTGACCGCTAAGCCAGATGCACCAACCTTCCGTATTCGTTTCTGCTATAAAAGTCATTACATTGATTGTTGCCTGCACAAGCCCAAAATTTCCCCAAATACATTTTACGCGGTCCTGAATAAAAAAAACATAAGGAAAACTCAATACTGCTTCAAAAGGTGCTATATCTACATCTGCATTAATATGGATATAGAAGGCGGCATTATGATCATTCAACGAATGCACCAGGCGTGCAAGTTGCTGAGGGTTTTTATGTGCTGTGATAATGTAATTTTTCTTCATGTTCGCCTTGTAGAAAAGTATAAGACTTACCCTCTCTCCTGAATCCTCAACCATCGTTCCGGAATTTCATTTTCGCTGGCCAATAAATAATCATTGTAGCTACAGGGTTCAAATGTTCCATCGGGTAATTGCATCCACCAACGGTTGCTGCGCTTGCTTTTCAGGAACATAATGTCGTTGCCGGTAAACTGCAGGTGGTATTCTACAAATTCGTTTTTATCAGATAGTTCTGCTTCATTTTTACGAAGGAAAAAACCATCAACAAAATACCAGAGCATTTGGGCAGCAAGGGTTGCTGTCATATTATCTTTATCTTTACGTTCGTCAAAACCATAGATACCAAAAGACGTTAGTGCGGTGCTCATTCCGGCAAAACGTGTAAGCAAACATGCCTCGTCGCCACCAAAACCATTCGGACTGCCCATCGTGTTCATCGGAGCATCACTGTATTTGACAGCATTCATATCAAAACTCAACAAGTTGCTGTTGCGCAAAACCGGTTCCATATCTTCTATGTGCTCTTTCACTTTTCCCAGCCTGAAAAAATCAAAACGGATTTTATCAAGAGTTTCCAACATTATTGGGTTTACATAATAACTCTGGAATCCAATATGGTTATAATGACCAATAAAGTTTGGACTCCCGGTCAGCATCTCCATCAGGAAACTGCGGGAAGTGGTTTGTTCCGTTTCGTCAAGGTCAACCAACATATCTACAACAGAAGCGTTTATAATTTGCTGTGCTCTTTTAAAGACTTCATATTGTAATAAGGTAAGATCGTGACTTCCTCCAAGAATAATGGCAACCTTCCCGGCAGCATAAATCTCCTGAAGAACCAGGCGCAAGGCTGCTTTAGTGTCCTCGATATCGGCACCTTGCAATATATTGCCGGCATCATAGATTTTTATACCTGAGTGCCAGTTGTATAACTGATAGAACTGCTGACGTATAGCATCTGGCGCAGCACTGAAATGAGTTGAATCTACTTGTTCTCCGCGTATTTCACCACAACCCAGCAATACGATATCAGCGTCGGAAAAATCGAATATACCATTTGTGGCACATTCAATCTGAGCACCCCATTGCAAGGGTTCAAACTGGTAGTCTATCGTTTCAATAACGTGCTTCGAAGAGAAGAAAGATTGGAGATCCTGCATAATGCCACAAATGTAAGGCAATTAGGTAATGAGATTAATGTAGTTTGAAGACAAAAATTTTCAAATACACACTTACTTTTCAAAAACAACTTGTGCATAAGCCATTTCTCCTGGCATTGGCGGATTGATTTTCCGAACGGCAACTTTTGCTTGTTTTATAAAAGGGAATTGCTCAAATGCTGCAGTGTGGATAGTTTGAGCAATTTTCTCCAGGGTATGAATATCAGATTTAAAGGCACTTTGTATTAAAGAGTTGAGAATAGTATAATCAACAAACCGGCCATTTTCGTCACTTACTTCCGTTTGAATGTCGATATCCACCTCAAACCGATTACCCAAAAGCAACTCTTGCGGATACAGGCCAAGCGGTGCAAAAATTTTTACTTTATGAAGTGAAATGGTAAACATGGATTTAGTAAAGATCAATGGAATAAAGCAATATTTTCTCTGATCCCTTAAGGCCAAAAAGCTGATTTTTTTCTACTTCAAAACTTTGATAAACAGCCATCAGTTGTTCTGCTAAACGGATACGCCTTTCCTCATCATCCAGTTCCATTATTTCTTCGTCATCGCTCAGTGTGGCTTTATAATCCTGAAAGGCTTTATTATTCAGCACTTCCTGGTTTATTTCATTAATCATACCCAACACAGCAGGTTCTGCTTCGCCAAGAGAAAAGTCAAACAATTGTTCGAGCAAGGTTTCTTCGTCGCCGAATTTTTGGTTTTGAATGTACATATTGGCCTCAAAAATAAAACCTTTTCTAACAGAAAACCCTGCCTTTGTTATAAGACAGGGTTTTAATTTTATTTGAAGTAATCTTTAGTTAATGCTCATTCTCTCTTTCAGCAATGGCGGAATACCATTTTTGTTGAGCAGAAATGCCGTTGTTTTATATTGAACGTAAGCTTTGGTAACATACAAATATCCTTTGTAATCGTTTGTTGTGCCCCAGCTGTTTTTTACTACATAATATTCGCGACCTTTTTGGTCTGTCGCAGTTCCTACAATGTGCATACCATGGTCGTCGGTAGTGCTGTAATTATTAAAAGCCTGCTGGCGCATTGCTGGTGTGATCACACGCTCCGGCATAGGGCCGTTGAACATTTCTTTCTTTTCAGTATCACTCATGTCGTCATAATCCTTCTCGGGTACATAAGCCACCCCATTTTTCCAGCTGAAAGATTTTTCGCTCACATCTGTTGCCCATGATACGGTATATCCTTTGCTGAGCGCATAATCGATGATATCGGTCATGTCTCTCATTTTTACATTATAAACTTTGTCGAAGCTCCAGTTGTCCGGCACCATCAACATTGTTTTTTTGTAATAAGGTTTGTCAGTAAAAGAAGAAAGTTCTACATAATTGCTGGCATCAAGGCCTACCACTTCGTCAGCAAAGCTTTGTGGCGTGTAGGTTTTGCCTTTCCATTTAAAGGTTTCAGGAACTTCTCCCAGATAACTATCCATTACAGCAGTAAACGCCTTTTTCCAGTTTGGCGATAATTTTCCGTTAGGATTTTTTACGAGTGCATCAAGCATTGCCTGAAGAACAGCCTGCATTTCTGCGAATTTGTTTTTGCTCATTCCATAATTCAAGCCGGTAAATTCGGATTGCGGCATTGCTCCATATTTGTCAAACATATTAATAACATCGTGGCAAGAACCGCCATCGCCCCAGGAAACAGAGCCATGCATGCGGATATAGGCGTCTGCTTTTTCGAGATACACATTGCGGGCAGAGTAGATTTGTGCCAGTTCAACAGGTTGTTTTCCTGCACGGATCATTTCGCTTTCCAAAAAGGAATTGGTGGAGTAAGACCAGCAAGTTCCCGAGCTGCCTTGCGCTTTTACAGAAGTTCTTTCGAGGTCGATGCCCTTGGTGAATACAAATTTAGCTTTCGAACTATCACTGCTGTTCTTCTCAAGCTTTTTTACAAGGTCGTCTTGCGCAAACGCAAAAACCGGAAGCATTGCCGAAGCAATGAATAACATTTTTTTCATTTAAATTAAAAGTGTTGATGAAAATTAGAGGCGCTAAGATACTGCCTTAGCTCAATATTTTGGTTTCTTCACAAAGGGAAAAAAGGGGGAATTTTATTTCCACACAGCAATTTTAAAGGTGTTTGCTTAAATGGGCCACCATTTTGCTGGACGAGGCATCGGCATAAATGCCAAATGCATTAACTACAATTCCTTTAATATTATGTGTGGGAGAAGAAATGGCAAAGACAATCATTTCATCACCGGGGTCAGTCTGTCCTTCAAAACGATGGATCTCATCAATTTCAAAATCTTCGGGCGCAAGGAAAGTTTGGTCCGTATTGCAAATTAATTTTTCACCTTCGGGATGCAGGTTGAAATCGGAGGTGTAGCCGCGGGCAATAAGGTCGTTTACCGCTTCACTGACAGTTTCGTAGTTTTTCATTTTAAAATGTTTTTTTTATACAAGGGGTTTCATCTGCGGATGATTTTTCAGATAGTCAATTTTATAATGAAAAAGCTGCGCCATAAGTTTGCCACGTTTCTTGGCTTCCGTTGCATTTTCTCCTTCAAAAAATTCATCAATCACAGACTCCCATAATCCGAGCCAGGTATCAAAATGTTCCTGCTCAACGGGTAAGGTAGCATGTGGAGGAAAAGGGCTTCCGCTATAAGTATGCTCGTGTAATAAAATCGTTTGCCAAAACCGGTACATCTTCTCCAGGTGCGGCGTCCAGTCTGTTATTCTGCTGGCAAAAATGGGGCCGATCAGTTCGTTTTGCTGCACCCGACCATAAAAAGTATTGACGACTAATTGAATATCTTCCAGGTTCTCAATATCTCTTTTCATATCCGAAATCATTTCTTCCCTCAAAGGTAAACGTACTATTTCTGCTAACTGAAAATATATTTCAGGATATTGTAAAAATTAACTCCTTTTGCAGAATCAACTATATTTATCAGATGAAGAAGTTTGTTTTAATTACCGTTTTGACCACGGGCACTTTTTTTGCACATGCCCAAACAGAACCGGTTGAAGCTCCTAAAGAAAACACCGGCACAAGCAACAGTCCGCAACCGCAACCTGGTGCGGTTAGCGTTTTTACCTATGTAGAACAAATGCCTGAATTTCCGGGTGGACAAAGTGAATTACTGAAGTATCTGAAGGAAAATCTGAAATATCCCGAAGAGGCACTTGATGAAGAAAGGCAGGGCAAGGTATATGTAAAGTTTGTAGTCGATGAAAATGGTGATATAAAGAATGCAATGTCGGTAAGACCCATCGGATATGGTATGGATGAAGAAGCAGTGCGGGTGGTAGAATCAATGCCTCAATGGAAACCGGGAAAACAAAACGGGAAAGCAGTAAAGGTTTATTTTCAACTACCTATAATGTTTTCAATTCCTAAAGATGCAGAAGATGCAAGGGACAACGAACCACGGGAAAAAGAAATAAAGAAAAAGGAATCCAGGGAAAACGAATCTGAGGACACAGAACCAAAGGAAAAGAAATCAAAAAAGAAGAAAGAAAAAGAGGCTGAAGAAGCAGAATAAAACAAGTTTGGTATTCGTTATGAAAACAAGAATAAAGATGTTGCTTTTAGGCTGTATTGTCTTTGGTGCAGGAATATCTGCTAAAGCACAAGACCCACAGCCTGCAACTATTGAGGGGCAAAAGCACACCATTAAAATTGAAATCCAGGATCCCCAATTTCCCGGAGGTAACAAAGCCATGTTTGCCTTTTTAAGCAAAAAGATGAAGTATCCCCCTAAGGCTTTAGCAGCTAAAAAGGAATGTAAAGCGGTGTTTAAGTTTTTGGTAAATGAAGATGGGAGTATTTCAAAAATAACCCCGCTCACTAAGAATGGTTACGGATTTACGGAGGAGGGAATCCGCATCATCGGGCTGATGCCAAAGTGGAATCCGGCAAGGCGTGATGGAAGGCCTGTGAAGATGTATTATACGCTGCCGATCAATTTTAGAATTAAGAAATAGCTGCATTTTGTGGAATTGTTCGTTTTCTTGATCTTCCTCTAAAAATTTGCCCCTTATAAATAGACCTCCAATTCCCTATCCAAAAACCGTTCAGCAACAATCATATCATCGTGCAGCACGCGGTCTTTGTCCATAAACGAAACCTGCGAACGTAAGGCAGCGTGGATTTTTTCCAGTGCTTCCGATGTTTTTTCAGGGTGACGGAAATCCAATGCCTGAGCGGCACATAGCAATTCTATTGCCAATACGCGCTGAACATTCTGCATCACTTTATACAATTTTGTAGCCGCGTTTGCACCCATACTTACATGGTCTTCCTGTCCGTTGCTGCTCACAATACTATCTACCGAAGCCGGTGTGCAATATTGTTTGTTTTGGCTTACGATGCTTGCCGCAGTGTATTGGGCAATCATAAAGCCAGAGTTAAGACCCGCACTGGGCGCAAGGAATGGAGGAAGACCTCTTTGTCCGCTTACCAGCAGATAAGTGCGGCGCTCAGAAATACTGGCCAGTTCTGCAATGGCAATTGCCAGGAAATCCAGTTGCAAAGCCAACGGTTGACCATGGAAATTGCCACCGCTTACAATGGTGTCTTCATCGTGCAGCACTAATGGATTGTCGGTTACAGCATTCACTTCTGTGGTTACTACCGACTCAAAAAAGCCCAACGCATCTTTGCTTGCGCCATGTACTTGTGGCACGCAGCGGAATGAATACGGATCCTGAACCTGTTCTTTATATTGTTGTTGCAATGCGCTGCCGCTAAGATATTGGCGCACATTTTCGGCAGTTTTTATTTGTCCGGCATGCGGGCGCAAGGTATGGATGCGCGGATGAAACGGATCGGCTTTCATCATAAAGCCTTCACCCGAAAGTGTGGCAATTAAATCGGCCCAGCCGGATAATCTTTTTGCCGCTACCAATGCCCAGCTTGCGTAAGAACTCATAAACTGTGTTCCGTTCAGCAGGGCTAAACCTTCTTTGGCTGCCAAAGCAATCGGTTCAATTCCCTCTGCCTTCAGTGCTTCAATAGAATCTACAATTTGTCCTTTGTAATGCACTTTTCCTTTACCCAAAAGCGGCAGACTCAAATGCGCCAGTGGTGCCAGATCGCCCGAAGCGCCCAACGAGCCCTGCTCAAACACCACAGGGATAATGCCTTTGTTGTAAAAATCTACCAGTCTTTCCACAATAATGGTACGCACGCCGCTGTATCCGCCACACAATCCTTTTATTTTCAGGAACAGCATCCAACGTACAATTTCCACAGGAACCATTTCGCCAAAACCGCATGCATGGCTGCACACCAGGTTTTCCTGCAGCAAAGACAATTCGTCGTTGCTCACTACTACATTGCACAAGGAACCGAAGCCGGTATTGATGCCATAATGCACTTTTCCCTGTTTCAGTTTTTCGTCGAGGTAAGCACGGTTGATGGCCACGCGCTCTAAGGCCGCCGCCGGCAAGGTGATTGATGCTGGCAAGCCATTTGCCAATTGCTCAAAAAGTAGATGTTCGGGTAATTCCATCCGGCAAATTTAGGGAATAGACTAATTAGTTTAAAAGCAATTCCTTTTCCTAATTTCGCAGTCAGAAAAATAATAAATGACTTTCCCCCAAAAACTAGGACACAGTTACACTTTCGTAGAGTGCTTCGACTTATCCTTACTACAGACGAAATTCAGTAATCACAAAAGGCTACGGGTGTTCAGCACCTATGGCCTGGATTGCGCGAATCCTTCCTGCGATAAAAAAGGAGCTTACCTGATTAAAGCCGCCAATAATGCAGGCGGATTTCATATTGATGTTTATACAAAAGATTTCGAACTGATGACAATTGATCATATCCTTCCAAAGAGTTTGGGTGGAAAGGATAATATTGAAAACCTTCAGCCGATGTGCAACACTTGCAATGCCAGAAAAGGGAACAAAGTGTAGTTAAAGAAAACAATACCCACCCCTAACCCCTCCAAGGAGGGGAAGCGCTCGAGTCGATAAATTCAAGAATTATCGATTTGAAAATCACCTATTAGACCAACCAAACTTTTTCATTTTGAAATTGCGAACGTATTAGGCCAATACCTTAAAAAATTATTAAACAAAAAACCGCAACCAAATATTCCCCTCCTTGGAGGGTTTAGGGGTGGGTTCAACGAGAAAACAAAATACTACTTCCTTTCCCTTAATTTTGCACTCAGAAAAACAAACCTGATTTGCAACAATACATTCAACCGGATACTATTAAAATTGGCGTGCTGGGCGGCGGGCAGCTTGGCCGCATGATGATTCAATCGGCCATCAACCTCAACTTGCCTGTATGCTGCCTGGACCCGGACCCAAATGCTCCGTGTAAAAATATAGCTACCGAATTCACAGTCGGCAACCTCAATGATTTTGAAGCTGTTTATGCTTTCGGGCAGGACAAAGATGTCATCACCATCGAAATCGAAAATGTAAATACTGAAGCTTTGAAAAAATTACAAAGCGAAGGCAAGAAGGTTTTTCCGCAGGCAGAAGTGATTGAGCTGATAAAAGATAAGGGTTTGCAGAAATTATTTTACAAAGAAAACAATATCCCCAGTCCTGATTTTTTTCTGATAAAAGACAAAAGTGAACTTTTACAACACGCTGCCTCTTTTCCATTCTTTCAAAAGATGCGCACCGGCGGTTATGATGGCAAAGGTGTAGTAAAATTGAAAAGTGTTGATCAGCTGGAAAATGCTTTTGATGTACCCAGCGTTCTGGAAACACTGATTGATTTTGATAAAGAAATTTCTGTGATTGTAGCCCGCAACGAAAGCGGTGATATCAATTGTTTCCCCGCAGTAGAATGCGCCTTTAATCCCGAAGCCAACCTGGTTGAGTTTCTTTTTTCTCCGGCAACAATCAGCGAGGATGTTGAAAAACAAGCCAACGAAATTGCCATCAATATTGCCACGAAACTTAACATTGTCGGTATTCTGGCGGTGGAAATGTTTGTCACAAAACAAGGAAAAGTGTTGGTGAATGAAATTGCCCCGCGTGCGCACAATAGCGGGCATCACAGCATCGAAGGAAATGTAACCTCGCAATTCGAGCAGCACATCCGGGCCATTATCAATCTGCCTTTAGGCGACACCAGTATTGTCCGTCCGGCGGTGATGATTAATTTGCTGGGAGAAAAAGGACATGAAGGGGCTGCACGATACGAAGGTCTGAACGAAGCTTTGGCGCAAAGCGGTGTTTATGTTCATTTATACGGAAAGGCTATCACCAAACCATTCCGCAAAATGGGACACATTACAGTAGTGGATAAGGACCTGGCAGTTGCAACACGAAAAGCAATTGCTTTAAAAGATTTAGTAAAAATTGTTTCTTAATAATAAATACAAAGACATTTTATGATTGGCATTATTATGGGTAGCAGCAGCGACCTCAACATTATGAACGAAGCAGCTGCAGTATTGACAAAGCTTGGTGTTGAATTTGAAATCAGCATTGTGTCTGCGCATCGCACACCAGAACGCATGTTCGACTATGCAAAAACGGCTCACCAACGTGGCCTGAAGGTAATTATTGCCGGCGCTGGTGGTGCTGCTCATCTTCCCGGAATGGTAGCCTCACTTACCGCCTTACCAGTTATTGGTGTTCCCATCAAATCAAGCAATTCTATTGATGGTTGGGATTCATTGCTTAGTATTGTGCAAATGCCAAATGGAGTGCCTGTTGCTACTGTTGCTGTGAATGCAGCGCAGAATGCCGGTATTCTTGCAGCGCAAATTTTAGGCAGCAGCGATGACGCTGTTTTCCAAAAGTTGGTTGCTTTCAAAGAGGAATTGAAAGAAAAGGTGATGAAGAGCCTGGAAGAGTTGAAGAAATAACAGTTGTTTTATAATAAAAAAAAGAAGGCCACAGCAATTATTGTTGTGGCCTTTGCATTTGTCGGAATCAAGATTGTTTATTGCAAGGTCAATTTTAAAGAAGTTCGTTTATTATCTTTTGTAAGTATTTCAATGAAGTATGCACCCGAAGCATTACCCGTAAGGTCGATAATATGTTTTGTGGAATAGCTTGCGTCCTCAAAAACTTTTCTGCCCAAACAGTCATATACAATAGCAGTATATTCAAAAGCTGCGCTGATGCTGCATTTTCCATTCGTTGGATTAGGGTACAACGCTATTTTGCCAACAGGCATTTCCTTTTCCGTAATGCCGGCACCTTCTACCCCGTTGGTCAAAATAAGTCCATTATCACCTACCACAAATGCAGTACTGTCGTAGGCTAATGTTACATGGTTCAGATTTTCTTCTGCCTGAAAGATGGTCATTATCTTTTTTTCGAAATAGAAAATAACGCCTTTTCCGGTGGTAAGCGAAGTGCCGGCAAAAATAAAGGAGTCCTTCGCTGAACGCGCCATTGCTCGGAAATAAGGATAAAAAAATGTGGCTGAACTGCCATCAAAATTCCAGGTCTGGCCTTTGTCTTTGCTGATCAGAATTGAAGAACCGAAATTGTTTGTGGCAGCCAGGATGGTATTCTCATCAATATATTTAAGGTCGTTGATGCTGGTGTCGATGATTGTTTTTACAGTGTCCCAGTTGATGCCACCGTTGAATGTCCGGTAAACATAGCCACTGTCGCCGCCCACTATGCCCACATTGGCATTATAAAAATCTATAGCGTGCAATTGTTCTACCGGATTGAAGGAGAAATATTGTGTGGCTTGCCATACCCCTGCATCGAGTTTGTTGACATTTTTTCCGCTGAAAAACTTTCCGCCTGCTACAAAGCCGTTGTTTTCATTAAAGAAGAACATAGCCTGACATGTGATGTCCGAATTCTGCGCCGTCCAGCTGGCGCCTCCATCCGTTGTTTTATATAACACACCATTGTAAACAGGATTGACCGCATTGCCCACGATGGCGTAACCAATATTGTCAGTAATAAAATGGACATCTGTAATGTCAGGCGAGATAACAGAAAAAACCATACCGGTCGGTTTGATGCTGACCCAGGTTTTGCCGCCATTATTTGTTTTCAGCAAAGTGCTGTCCGTACCGGCAATATATCCTACCGATTTGTTGCCAAAAGAGACACTTAAGAGATTTTTTATGCTCGGCACGCTCACTTTTTGCCAATAGTCAGCGGCCCGGGTGTTTCCAGATAGGAGTAAGCTTGCGAGGATGAAGAAAATGTTTTTCATGGTTTTGGGTTTTAGTGTTAGCACAAAGGTCGGCCACATAGTAGGAAAAGTTCTTATCCTTTGCTGCAAAAAAATGGCACTTTTGTGCCGGAATTAATGATTGTACAAGTTTATTCAGCGTGAGGGATGGCAGCGGCTACCCCACAGTCCCGTCTTTTGGGACGGGACGAGGAGTAATAGCGGACAGCCCGGCCCGAAGGGGCACGCCCAAAATTGAGTTATAAGTATAGAAAACCCTAATTGTTACATAACGGATACAGCGATGGCGCATAGTATAGTAAGCGTATTTCCATAAGGGCATTTCCCTTAACTTTGGCCTCGTTTCAAAATAAACTTAAACACAAAAAAATAATGAAAGAAGTAGTTATTGTTTCGGCAGTTCGTACGCCAATTGGAAGCTGGGGTGGTTCGTTAAAGGATTTTTCGGCTACTCAGCTGGGTGCTTTTGCTATCAAAGGTGCAATTGAGCGTATTGGTCTGGATGTAAACGAGGTGAACGAAGTAATCATGGGTTGTGTAATGCAGGCCAACCTGGGTCAGGCTCCGGCCCGCCAGGCATCAAAATTTGCCGGATTGCCGGACAATGTGATTGCAACAACAGTTAATAAAGTGTGTGCAAGCGGTATGAAAGCGGTAATGTTGGCGGCACAAAATATTATGCTGGGTGATGCTGATGTAATTGTAGCGGGTGGTATGGAGAGTATGAGTAATGTGCCTTTTTACAACGCAAACCAGCGCTGGGGCAATAAATATGGCAATGTTACCATCATAGACGGTTTGGCAAAAGATGGCCTTACAGATGTATATGGCAACTTCCCGATGGGTAATTGCGCCGAGCTTTGTGCGAAAGAGAAAAATATCAGCCGTGAAGCTCAGGATGCATTTGCTATCCAAAGCTACACCCGTAGCCAGGCTTCGGTAAACGAAGGAAAATTTGACAGCGAGATTGTTCCTGTAGCAATTCCTCAGCGTGGGGGCGAACCAAAAATGTTCAGCAAAGACGAAGAGCCTTTTAATGTAAAATTTGATAAAATCCCTGGTTTGAAATCTGCGTTCCAGAAAGATGGCAGCGTAACTGCGGCCAACTCTTCAACAATGAACGACGGCGCTTCTGCCCTGATTTTAATGAGTGCAGAAAAAGCAGCGGCTTTGGGACTGAAACCATTGGCGCGCATCAAAGGTTTTGCAGATGCAGAGCAAGCTCCTGAATGGTTTACAACAACACCTTCTGTTGCAGTGCCAATGGCAGTAGCAAAAGCAGGATTGAAAATGGAAGATATCAGCTTCTTCGAGCTGAACGAAGCCTTCAGCGTAGTAGGCCTGGCCAACTGCGAAATCATGAACCTGAAAAATGAGCAGGTAAATGTATTGGGCGGTGCGGTTTCAATGGGTCATCCATTGGGCAGCAGCGGTTCCCGCATTATTGTTACGCTGATTAATGTATTGAACCAAAACAATGCACAGTATGGTGCGGCCGGCATCTGCAATGGTGGTGGCGGAGCAAGTGCGATTGTTATCGAACGTTTGTAATATTTAGACAGAAAAAGGCCTTTGCTACGAATTAGTAAAGGCCTTTTTTAAAAGAACATACAGGTTAAATTATTTATGCAGTCTTTCCGCAATATCGTTGAGCAATTTGAACAGAGAATAATTGCCTGCGATTTATTTCCTCAACAGCCAGAAAACCTTTACGATCCCTGCCGCTATTTGCTTTCGCTGGGTGGAAAACGCGTTCGTCCGGCAGTTTGTCTGATGGCCAACGAACTGTTTGGAGAGATTAAAGAGGAAGTCTGGCATGCAGCAATAGCGATAGAGTTGTTTCATAATTTTACCCTCATTCACGACGATATCATGGACAAAGCTCCTTTGCGTCGAGGCTTTGCAACCATTCACGCGAAGTATGGATTGACCGCTGGTATTCTGGGCGGCGACGCTATGAGCATTTATGCTTATCAGGCTTTGTCGAGAGTGGATACCAACTTCAAGAAAGTACTTGAATTATTCAATATCACCGCTATCCAGGTTTGCGATGGACAGCAAATGGATATGGACTTTGAACAAAGGAATGATGTGAGCAGCGAAGAGTACATCGAAATGATTTCATTGAAAACTTCGGTGCTATTGGCTGCCAGTATGAAAATCGGTGCCCTGATAGCAAATGCTCCGCAAGACCAGTGCGACAAATTATATGCCTTTGGCAAAAACCTGGGAATTGCTTTTCAATTGCAGGATGATTATCTGGATGCGTTTGGAAAATCGGATAAGCTGGGCAAGCAAAAAGGGGGCGATATTATCGCTAACAAAAAAACCTACCTCCATTTGCAGGCGGTGCAAAATGCAAATAAAAACCAGCTGGCTGAAATTGACAGATGGCTGGATGCTGAAGATGAAGCAGAAAAAGTGCCGTCGATGCTGCAATTGTTTCAAGCAACGGGCGCGGACAGAAAGTGCCGCGAAGCGGTTGAATATTATTCCAATCTTGCTTTCGAAAATCTGGCAGAACTCTCTGCTGATAAGGAACAAAAAAAGCATTTGCAAAGTTTGGCAGAAGATTTGCTGTATAGAGAACAGTAAGCTGTTTACTATATAATTCTGCAAAGTTTGATTAAATCACTCTCATCATTGTGGAGCGGAATGCTTCATTTTATTTATCCTTCTTTATGTGAAGGATGTGGGAAAACCTTAATTGCACAAGAAGAAATTTTGTGCATAGAATGTATTGCTCTGCTACCGCTTACGATGTATCACTGTATTGCGGAAAATCAGACTGTACAACGATTTGCCGGGCGTATTGTCTTTGAAAATGCCACTTCTTTGGCCTATTACACCAAAGAAGGATTATTGCAGCACTTGCTCCAGGAATTTAAATATCGTGGAAATAAAAGGGTCGGATCCTTTTTGGGAAAAAAATTAGGAATTGCACTCAAAAAAGAAGGCTGGTCATCAAATATTGATGTGATTGTTCCGGTGCCGCTACATGTAAAGAAGTCGAAATCCCGAGGGTATAACCAAAGCGAAATCATAGCGCAGCAAGTGGCGGAAATCTTAAATGTATCTATAGACAACCTTAATCTGATTCGCATTAAGAATACAGATACACAAACGCGCAAAAGTCGTATTGAACGAGCCGAGAATATGAACGAGGCATTTTCGGTGAATGATATATCAGCATTTTCGGGCAAACATATTCTGTTGCTTGACGATGTATTAACAACGGGCTCAACAATAGAGGGTTGTGTGGCAGCATTGACAGCGGTAAGAGGAATTAAAATCAGTATTGCGACGATTGGTATTGCAACAAATTAGTGTTGCCAGGATTTATATTCTTCGTAAGAAATTTTTTTATAACCATCAGGAATTTTAAAAGCACCATTATCCTGAGGTGAAGCTTCAATTGTTAGAAGTTCGAAATGAAACAAGCTGCCGTCGTCATTTTTAATATCATAGGTCAGTGGTAAATACTGAAAGAACGGAAAATTCTCAAATAGATATTCATTGTTAATCGTCCACTCTTTTGTGTAATAAATCAGGAGAGGAGGGGCATCATTGCAAAGGAGCTTCGCCTTTTCAGTCTTAAAGCCTGCTATGCTTTTGATGTCATTCGTATATTCTTCCGTGGTAAAGCTGGCACACTTTAATTGTTTCTTTTTTAGTTGTTCGGCATCCAGCTGTAAGGCAAATTGTTCTCCACCAATTTTTATGAGTGAGTAGGCATCTTTTCCTTTTTCGAAAAGCATGGTGTTTTTGAATCCCGAAATCAGGCTCAGTTCTTTGGTCACAGAATTTCCTTTCAATTTTATTATCAGTTCTCCTGTTGAGATTTGTTTCTCAAGCTTTGGATTAACGGATTCTATCCTTACCGCATAAACAATCTCGCCTTCAATAAAGCTGGTTTGCGCATTTGAATTTAATGAAGTGAAGAACAGGCAACTAATTATTAATGATATAAATGAATGGCGCATAGTGAAGGATTTACGAGGCTTGTTGCTGTAAATGTATAAAATAAAAAAGCCGGATAACAATTTGTTACCCGGCTTTTTGAAAAAAGAAATTCACATTATTGATGCGTAATTTTTCTTGTGGCGATAATATTTCCTTTGCTGTCTGCAATGCGAACAAAATAAATACCAGAAGGCATATCTGCGTTAAATTCGCAGCGTGCGCTATTTTTATTGGTTACTTTGTAAACATTTACAATTTTACCAATCAAATTATAAACAGTAATACTTTTTACATCACTGCTTGGGTTATACACTACATCAATATAATTAGTAGCAGGATTAGGGAAGATAGAAACATCGTTGTTTTGTAAAATGCTTCCCGAAATCCCTGCTGCACTTTTATATCCTATAAAAGTAGCCGTGTCTGTTGTAGAACCACTTTTAAGTTCTAAAGTAGCAATAGCTTTACTGCCATTAGCTGCGGCATCTCCCAAAAAAGTAACTTTAAAATCACAATACTCAGTTGCATGGATAACATTTGTTGTAAAAGTTCCAGTACCATCTAAAAACCCAGGATCTGCTTCTACCAAACATACTTTATTATCACAGGCTCCATCCAAAGTCCAATTTGCATCTTTATGAAGATTAAGCAGACGCCAGTAGATATAGATATCAGAACTGGTAGCGTTGCTTGCTTTTATATGAACATCAACAGGATATCCAACCGCGCCCCAAGCCGTTTTACTGGTATCTTTATCACAAGAAAAAGATTGTGCGGAAGCTATATTAGATAAACTAACAGCAGCAAGTAAAGCTGCAATAAGAGTAAATTTTTTCATAATCATTTCAATTTCTAACTGCAAGATAATGATTTCTTTAATTACAACTCCAATAACTGATTTTTATTTTGTTAAAAGAAAAAAATTGATTTGTGTGCGAGAATGGCAAAGTGTACCTTGCTTTTGATAAAATAAGCTTTGACTCTTACTATGAACAATATAAAATTTTGGAAACCTTTTCTTCTTGGAGCTACCGTTGTGGGTGGATTATCTTTATTTATTCAGGCGAAAACGGCAGATTCTTATTTTGAACTGTCTAAAAACATGGAGGTGTTCTCGAACATATTTAAAGAATTGAATACCTATTATGTTGACCCTATTGAGCCGGGAAAGCTAACAAAGGTGGGTATCGATGCAATGCTAAATGATTTGGATCCGTATACTAATTACATCACTGAATCGGATATTGAGGATTATGAATTTATGACAACCGGCAAGTACGGTGGAATTGGTGCCGCTCTTCGGAAAAAAGAAAAGGAAACTTTTATCGGGGATATTTATGAAAACAGTCCGGCACAAAAAGCAGGTTTGCATTCGGGTGACAAAATCATAGCTATTGACGGAAAAAATGTATTTGACAAAACAATTGACGAAATAAGTGTTTTACTGAAAGGCAGCGCCGGAACAAAGATTGTGATGAAGGTAAAGGATGCTTTTACCGATGCAGAAGTTGAGAGGATTATCACGCGGGGCGAAATAGAAGTTTCCAGCGTTCCTTATGCCGGCTTTATCGGTGCGAACAATGATATTGCCTATGTAAAGCTCACACAGTTTACCCAAAACTGCGGAAGAATGGTTCGTACAGCGCTGGACAGCCTTAAAACAGCAAATCCGAAAATGAAATCTGTTGTGCTGGATTTGCGCGGAAACCCTGGCGGATTGTTGGATGAAGCAGTAGAAGTATGTAATATTTTTATGGATAGAGGCCAACTTGTGGTGACTACTAAGGGTAAAGATAAAGAGTGGGATAAAAACTTTAATACGGAAGGTGGTGCATGGGATACAAAAATTTCATTGGCTGTTTTAGTAAACGGATCTTCTGCCTCCGCATCTGAGATTGTGGCCGGCACGGTTCAGGACCTTGACAGAGGTATTGTCATTGGTTCCAAATCTTATGGGAAAGGGTTGGTGCAAACAACGCGCCCGGTAGGTTTTAATGCCCGTTTGAAACTAACAACAGCAAAATATTACACACCAAGCGGGCGCTGCATTCAGGCGATCGATTATTCGCACAGAGATGAAAACGGGTTTGCAGATAAGTTTGCAGATTCTTTGATTGGAACGTTTAAAACCAAGAATGGTCGTTTTGTAAAAAGTGGCGGAGGCGTTACACCGGAAATTATTACAAACGATGAAAAGTTAAGTGCTCTTGCCGGAACGCTTTATTCCAAAAACTATTTCTTCGATTACGCTACACAATACGTGAAACAACACAAAAGTATTGCCATACCAAGTTCTTTTTCCCTTACTCAGCTTGAGTTTACAGATTTCAGCAATTGGTTATCCGGAAAAGATTACGCTTATAAAACGAAGACAGAAATCCTGCTGGATTCTTTAGGTTCAGCAGCAAAAGAAGATAAGCTGTACGAAGCAAGCAAAGTAGAATTGGCTGCTTTAAAAACTAAAGTGATGCATGATAAAAAGCAGGACTTGTTGAAAAACAAAGATGAAGTAAAGCGTATTCTTGAAAATGAAATTGCAGCCAGATACTATTATCAAAAAGGCAGAATTATTCAAAATCTCAGAGATGACGAAGCAATCAACAAGTCGATTGAAATTTTAGGTAAGCCAGAACAGATTCAGGCAATGCTGCAACCTAAGAAATAACTTAAAGAGATTTTCAGAACAATAACCAGCATGAGTTATACCGTCGCTTTTCCTGCGGGAAATACAGAATATTATTTAAACTCAGATTATTCACAATTACTGCAAATTGCACCAATTGCAAGTTCTGTTATCATTACAGATGAAAATGTCAATCAGGTGTATGGTCATCTTTTTGAGGATTATAAAACATTGATAATTGAATCCGGTGAAAAGTCGAAAACCTGGGAAACCATCCAGTTGCTGGCAGAAAAACTGGCAGGATTCGAAGTTCATAAGGGGATGAAACTAATTGGCATTGGTGGTGGCATGGTTACTGATGTTGTTGGCTTCCTGGCTTCGATATACATGCGTGGAATGAAGTTTGCATTCGTGCCGACTACTTTATTAGGTATGGTAGATGCGGCGATTGGTGGAAAAAACGGTATCAACGTACGCCAGTTTAAAAACATGTTGGGCAGTATCCGCCAACCCGAATTTATTCTTTACGACCATTCTTTTTTAGAAACCTTGCCCGAGGCAGAATGGTCCAACGGCTTTGCAGAAATAGTAAAATATGCTTGTATAGGCGATGCAGCAATGTTTCAGGAATTGCTTGATTCAACACAAACAACTTTCAAAACACGGGCAGCGAATTTAACGAGCTTGATTAATAAGTGTGTACAGCAAAAGAACTCCATTGTTTTGGCTGATGAGCAGGAAACGGGTCTGCGCAAAACCTTAAATTTTGGCCATACAGCCGGCCATGCTTTTGAAACACTTTATCATTTGAAACACGGTCAGGCCGTGGCTTTGGGTACGATAGTCGCTCTGATTGCTTCAGAAAAAACCTTAAACTTATCCACTGAAATCAGACCGAATGTCATAGAGCTTTTAAAACAATACTCGCTTCAGGTTTCTCTGAAATTTGATGTAGATAAAGTTATAAATACCATACTCCTTGATAAGAAAAGAAATAGCGATAAAATAGATTTTATTCTGCTTGAGTCAATTGGAAATGCTGTTATACATCCACTTTCTTTTGATGAAATCCGAACTGCACTTCAAACATTTTTGTATGAAAGTCAGTCTTGAGTTTGGCGGAATAGCCGGCCGGGTTTTGATTCCTCCTTCAAAGAGTATGAGTCAGCGTATTTGTGCGGCGGCATTATTGCACAATGGTCAAACAATAATTTCCAATTATGGAAAATCTGATGATGAAATTGCCTCATTAAATATTAGTCAAAATTTAGGAGCATCAATTACTTTCTCTGAAGAGAAACTGATTATTAAATCCGATGGTTTAGTTCATTCTTCCGGAACAATAAATTGTGGAGAAAGTGGTCTGTCAGCAAGATTATTTACACCGGTTGCCGGATTAAGCGAAGCTGTTAATACGATTGAGGGTAGTGGTTCTTTACGAAAAAGGCCAATGACTTTTTTTAAAAATGTGCTTGAAGAATTGAATGTCAAATTACCTGATTTTAACGGCCATATTCCTTTTACCATTCAAGGTCCATTGCAACCTAAAAACATTACTGTAGATGGAAGCTTGAGTTCACAATTTATCAGCGGAATACTGTTAGCTTTTGCGAATTCTACAAAACATACGGTACAGATTTGTGTTCAGAATTTAGTTAGCAAGCCATATATCGATATGACACTGGAAATACTGGAGGAGTTTGGTTGCAAGATTGATTGTGATGATTATAAAATCTTTACTGTAGAACCGAAACCTTTTAGTGAAAAGAGAGCAATAGAAATTACTGTTGAAAGCGATTGGAGCAGTGCAGCATTCTGGATTGCTGCTGCGACAATTAGTGGTTCCGTTACACTTTCAGGTTTGAACGAAAAGAGTAAGCAGGCTGATAAAGCTTTACTGGAAATAATTAAAGAAACCGGTGCGGTGGTGCGATGGGAGAATGGCGATTTAATTATTCAGTCGGCACAATTAAATGCATTGGACGCAGACCTAACCGATGCCCCCGATTTGTTTCCTGTACTTGCCGTTTTGGCTGCATCTTGTAAAGGGAAAAGTAAATTAAAGGGGTTGCATCGGTTGGTGCATAAAGAAAGTAACCGCGGCGAAAGTATTGCCGGTTTGCTGTCTCAGCTGGAAGTTGTTTTTGAAATAGTTGATGACGAAATAGTAATAACCGGAAGGAAAAAATTTCCGCCTATAATTTATAAATGCCCGAACGATCACCGGATGGCGATGGCTGCAGCGCTGGCAGTAATGAATTCTAAAGGTGCAATTGAAATAGAAAATGCAGAATGTGTGAATAAATCTTATCCGGATTTTTGGAAGGATTTAGAAGCGTTTACACAATAAAAAAGCCCTGAAAATTTTCAGGGCTTTTTTAGAATATTATTTGCTTAAATGCATACTGCGTTCTTTGTACAGATTGCGGAACCAAGGATCTTTCAGGTTTTTAATAAAACGGATGGCTTCACCAGTGCTCTTCATTTCCGGCCCCAATTCTTTATTGACATTCGGGAATTTGCTAAAGCTAAACACTGGTTCTTTTACAGCAAAACCTTCCAGTTTGTTTTCCATAACAAAGTCTTTCAACTTTGCGCCAAGCATCACCTGTGTGGCAATGTTCAAATATGGAACACCATAAGCTTTCGCGATGAACGGCGTTGTACGGCTCGCTCTCGGGTTTGCTTCGATCACATAAACTTTGCCTTCTTTAATGGCATACTGAATATTGATCAGTCCTTTAATATTCAGGTTAAGCGCAATTTTTTTCGCAATATCCACCATCTCTTCTACAACCAGTGGAGGAAGATTGAATACCGGTAAAACCGAGTGGCTGTCTCCACTATGGATACCGGCCGGTTCGATGTGCTCCATAATTCCCATGATGTGAACATCTGTTCCATCGCAGATGGCATCAATCTCAGCTTCCTGGCAACGGTCAAGGAAATGGTCAATCAGGATTTTGTTGCCCGGCAAATGTTTCAACAAACTGATCACACTTTTTTCCAGTTCATCGTCGTTAATCACGATACGCATTCTTTGTCCGCCTAACACATAAGAAGGACGAACCAACACCGGGTAACCCACTTCTTTTGCAACTTCAATTGCATCGTCTGTAGAATAAGCGGTACCATATTGTGGGTAAGGAATTCCCAAGTCACGCAGCAAGTCAGAGAAGCGGCCGCGGTCTTCTGCGATATCCATTGCGTCAAATGATGTACCGATGATTTTGATTCCTTTTTCTTCCAGTCTTTTAGCAAGCTTTAATGCGGTTTGTCCGCCAAGCTGAACAACAACACCTTCCGGTTTTTCGTGCTCAATGATTTCCCAGAGATGCTCCCAGTAAACAGGCTCAAAGTATAATTTGTCTGCGATATCGAAATCGGTAGAAACCGTTTCAGGATTACAGTTCACCATAATGGCTTCGTAACCCGCTTCTTTGATGGCGAGTAAACCGTGCGTACAACAGTAATCGAATTCGATACCTTGTCCGATACGGTTCGGGCCGCTGCCCAGTACGATGATTTTTTTCTTTTCTTCGTAAACACTTTCGTTGTGCAATAAAGCTTCTGCACCGCTGGTAGAAACCGAGGCAGATTCGAATGTGCTGTAGAAATAAGGTGTTTTGGCTTCAAACTCTGCACTGCAGGTATCCACCATTTTGAACACACGTTTGATGCCCAGGCTCTTGCGGTATTCATAAACTTCGTCAGCCGTATTGTCTTTCATACAAGCTGCAATCTGATCGTCGCTAAAACCCATTTTCTTCGCTTCCCAAAGTAATTCTGTAGGAATTTCATTCAGGTGTTTGCAGGCGGTCAGTTGATTTTCCAGTGTTACAATATCTTGTATCTGGTACAAAAACCAACGATCAATCTGAGTCAGCTCTTTTATTGTTTTAATAGAAACACCGGCTGCAATCGCTTCCTTGATACGGAAAATTCTGTCCCAGGTCGGGCGTTTCAGGTATTCAATCAGTTCTTCTGCTTTTTGGCTGCTGCTAATAGACATCAATCCTGTAGCATTATTCTCCAGGCTCTGACAAGCTTTCTGAAGTGCTTCATTAAAGGTTCTTCCAATCGCCATTACTTCACCAACAGATTTCATTTGCAGGCCAAGTGTATCATCTGCTCCTTTGAATTTATCAAAGTTCCAGCGTGGTATTTTTACGATTACATAATCCAATGCCGGCTCAAAATAAGCGGAAGTGGTTTGTGTAATCTGATTTTTCAATTCGTCAAGATTGTAGCCAATCGCCAGTTTCGCAGCAATTTTCGCAATAGGGTAACCGGTAGCTTTGGATGCCAATGCAGAAGAACGGCTCACGCGTGGATTAATTTCAATCGCGATGATTTCTTCGTTTTCAGGGTTCAAAGCAAACTGAACGTTACAACCGCCGGCGAAGTTGCCCAGGTCGCGCATCATACGGATGGCTGTGTTGCGCATCAGCTGGAATGCGGTATCGCTCAATGTCATTGCAGGAGCTACAGTAATGCTATCGCCGGTATGGATACCCATCGGGTCAAAGTTTTCTACCGTACAAATGATGACTACATTATCAGCAGCATCACGCAACAGTTCCAGTTCAAACTCTTTCCAGCCCAAAACTGCTTTTTCAACCAGTACTTCGTGAATCGGAGAAGCTTTCAAACCTGCTTCCAGCGCAGCTTCCAATTCGTCTTTGTGTTTTACAAATCCACCACCAGTACCACCCAAAGTAAAGGATGGGCGGATTACCAAAGGAATACCGATTTCCTGTGCAAATTCTTTTCCTTCGAGCATGGAGTTGGCAACGCGGGCCGGAGCCACCTGTATACCCATTTCAATCATCCAGTTGCGGAAAAGGTCGCGGTCTTCCGCTTTATTGATGGCTTTAATATCGACACCAATCAGGCGGCAACTATATTTTTCCCAAAGTCCCAGTTCGTCCGCTTCTTTGGCAAGGTTCAAGGCAGTTTGTCCGCCCATTGTAGGCAATACCGCATCAATATCATTTTCTTCGAGAATTTGCTCAATGCTTTCCGCCGTCAGTGGCAACAAATACACCTTGTCAGCAACAATCGGGTCCGTCATAATGGTGGCAGGATTCGAGTTGATGAGAATGGTTTTTATCCCTTCTTCACGAAGACTGCGGGCAGCCTGTGAGCCGGAATAGTCGAATTCGCAGGCTTGTCCGATAATAATGGGGCCAGAGCCAATGATAAGTACACTTTTGATGGAATTGTCGCGCGGCATTTGCTAAAAATGAAATGTATTAAAAGTAAAAAGTATGTTCGCGCGCTGAGCAGACTTGCAATGCAGAATAGCAGGTACAAAAATCGGGCTCAACGCCCGAGGTGCAAAAGTAAACGAAATTTTGGATTTTCGTTTCGGGATTTTTGAGGAAGACCTGTTAAAAAGCGAAGCCTGTATTATACTATATTTGTATTGTTCAATGAGAAGCATTCTAGTCATATTGTTTGCTGTTTTTTTCTTTTTGCCTGCGGCGAAGGGGCAATTTTACGTTCCAGGAGAAATTGGAGGTAGGGTCACAGATAGTAATGGACGTGGATTAGATGGAGTCATAATTAAACTCATTCAGGATGGTCTTTTGAAGAATGGCTCAGTCTCAGAAGATGGGGGAGGAGACTATGCGATAAAACCTATTCTGCCGGGATTATATAGTCTTCAAATTACAAATCCGGGATATGCGACCTTAATAATAAAAGGCATATTAATTAAATCAGATAAGTTTGCAAACGTCAGTTTCAAAATGGTTCCCGGCAAAATAGATTCAACTGTTACAGCCATTTATAATTTTGTACAGGTAAGAGATCGCATAGGAGGCTCGGGTGTGCATAAAAGGGATTCCGGCTTTGTCACAATTATACCTTATTCAAAAATGAAAACTTCAGGAAGCTTCAAAAAAGAATTTCCCTTTCGTTTACCAGTTGTTTATTTTGGAAAACCCGAATTTGAAGTAAGAGATTTTTTCGAAACACAATTATTATTTGAATACTTATCCGTTTATCGGTTTACGGAAATAAGTCAGATAGGTTGTCCTGCTCCTTTATCCAAAAGAGGAACATTACGAATTGGCGGTTCTCAGGAATGGGAATCGGTTTCTCCAACTCCATTAGTATTATCCCCGCATTCCTTAACAGATTAATAAAGCCTACACTGAAAAGGATTTCCAATACACCAATCTGGAATATCTTATCAGCACACGGCCTCAGCTGCAGCGGTAATTCGCATAGATTTATTTGCGGTTCTTTATCTTTCACCGAAAGCTCACCGAAAGAGTCAAATATTATTTTGTTGCCATTGGTGTGGCAGTTATCTTTGTTAAAACTAATATAAAACGTATGGAAAGCACATCAACAATTGCAAGTATGGACATGGGTCAAAGCCTGGGTAAAGCCTGGGATGCTGTCAAGGCCAACATTTGGCTTTTTGCCGGTTTTACAGTAGTCTATTATATTGCCTACTTTATTTTGGCCATGATTCCTTTTGTGGGTCAATTGGCCGGATTTTTCTCTTTCATCTTCGGGGCTAGCATCTTTACTGCTTATGCTACTTATGAGAAAAATGGCAAACTCGAGTTTAATGAATTTTTTAGCTGGTCGCCAAGGTTCGGCCGCTTATTCACCGGACACTTGTTGATGATAGGTATTGGGATTTTAATTTTTATACCCTTAATCATTGCTTTTTTTGCATTAATCGGATTCAGCGCCTTAGGAGCAATAGCAACCGACCCTACGCCTGAAAATATTATGGCGCTTTTCGGAACCAATTTCTTAATTCTTATTTTGATCTGCCTCGCCGTTGGTTTGTTTTTTATGGTTTGGTTTTTTGCCTATCCTTATATCGTGTTGTACACCGACATACCCTTGATGGACGCTATGCGCCTCAGCTGGAAAATTGGCCGCAACAATATCGGTCAGTTGATTTTGTTTGTTTTGCTTGGAATTGGACTTTCAATTCTTGGAACGCTATGCCTTTTAATCGGGCTTACCGTAACAATTCCTTTGATGTTTGGCGCCCAGTTTTTCTTTTTGCGTAGTATTCTCCCTTCCCAGGAAGACCAGCAATGGGATTTTATGAATTCCGGTTCTGCTGAATAATGGTTCTGTTTTTTTAAAAGTTTTAGCCCGTGGTGATTCGCGGGCTATTTTTTTGGAATAAATTACAGCGAAGTATTAAAATGGGCCTATATAAAAACCTGCGGGTTACTGCAATAATCAATGAAACGGCTGACACCAAAACCTTTGTTTTGGAACCAAAAACGCCTGCCGACAATTTTGCTTATGAGGCTGGTCAATTTCTTACTTTAGTTTTTCATCGTCCTTTTGGCGAGGAACGCCGCAGTTTTTCCATTTCATCTTCTCCTGCCTTGAATGAACCGCTCATGGTTACCGTCAAGCGGGTCGAAAACGGAGCGTATTCCAGAATATTATTGGATAAAGGAATAGTGGGCGACGAATGGCAGACAATTGGCGCTTCCGGATTTTTTGTTTTACCACCTTCACTAAACCCTTACCGGCAAATCTTCTTTTTTGCTGCAGGCAGTGGTATTACACCTGTTTTTTCCCTGATAAAAACGGTGCTTTTTACAGAACCCAATGTAGATGTTGTGCTGATCTATAGCAATAGAAATATAAGCACAACCATATTTTATAAAGAACTAAGCTTACTGCTGTCCCGGTTTCCCACACGTTTTAAAATAGAATTTCTTTTCAGCACTGCACCAAACCTTGCCCGCGCAAGGTTAAGCAAATGGCTGCTGGAAATTTTGCTGAATGAATATAAAACCGATGCCAACGAAGAATGCCTTTTTTATCTGTGCGGTCCGTATGAGTATATGAGAATGGCGTCTATTGGCCTGGTGGCAAATGGCATTGCAGAAAAGAACATACACAAGGAAGATTTTATTCCCCTGAAATTGGAACCGAAAGAGCTTCCTCCGGATAAAAATGCTTATTTGGTATTTATAAATATAAACGGGGAAACGCACAAAATTGAGGTTCAATATCCCGAAACCATTTTGAGCGCAGCAAAAAAAGCTGGCCTGCAGATGCCTTATAGTTGCGAGGCAGGGCGTTGTGGCACCTGTGTTGCCCGTTGTACTTCAGGCAAAGTATGGATGAGTTATAATGAAGTTTTGATGGATGATGAAATGGCAAAAGGACTGGTACTTACCTGCACCGGCTATCCTGTGGGTGGAGATGTTTCTCTTGACATTTAAGCTTTTCGCTATAAAGGAGGTTCGCCACCAATATTTTTACTAATTTAGCCGACTAATTAAGTTCACTCAATGAAGTTATTGGAAAATAAAACAGCACTCATCACGGGTGCCAGCCGTGGAATTGGCGAAGCCATTGCACTGAAATTTGCCGAACAGGGAGCGAATATTGCGTTCACCTATTGGTCTTCCGAAGAGCGTGCAAAAGCCCTGGAAGAAAAACTAAAAGCGTTTGGTGTACAAGCTAAAGGATACAAATCTGATGCAGGTGATTATGCGGCAAGTGAAATTCTTGCAGCCGACGTACTCAAAGATTTTGGTGGAATTGATATCTGTGTCAATAATGCAGGTATTTCGAAAGACAATCTTTTGCTGCGCGTTACCCCCGAACAATGGGATGATGTGATTCATGCCAACCTGAAAAGTGTATATAACCTTACCCGCCAGGTAATCAAGCCGATGATGAAAGCCCGTGCTGGAAGTATCATTAATCTGAGTTCGGTAGTAGGTGTAAAAGGAAACCCCGGACAGAGTGCCTATGCAGCATCCAAAGCGGGTATAATTGGTTTTACAAAATCTATTGCACAAGAGCTGGGCAGCCGCAATGTGCGTGTAAATGCTATTGCTCCGGGCTTTGTGGAAACAGACATGACAAGTTATCTGAACGATAGTGAAGGTGGCGGAAAATGGTTTGAAAAAATACCCATGCAACGTTTTGGCAAACCGGAAGAGATTGCAAATGTCGCTTTGTTTTTGGCTTCGGATTTGAGTAGCTATGTAACCGGACAGGTAATCAGCACCTGCGGTGGAATGAATTAGAACTTAAGATTACAAATTCTTTTATAAAAAATAATCAATGCAAAAAATACACGCAGCTATTACTGCTGTAGGCGGATATGTGCCGGATTACATTCTTACAAATGCTGAGCTGGAAACAATGGTGGAAACCAACGACGAATGGATAACCAGTCGCACCGGTATTAAAGAAAGACGTATCCTGAAGGGCGAAGGATTGGGTACATCGGATATGGCCACCCATGCAGTAAATCAATTGCTGAGTAAGCGTGGCATCGACCCGATGGAGATTGATTTGATTATTTGTGCAACCACCACGCCGGACATGCAGTTTCCGGCAACGGCTAATATTATTTCTGATAAAACAGGAATGAAAAATGCATTTGGTTATGACGTGAATGCCGCCTGTTGCAGCTTTTTATACGCATTGACTACCGGAGCACAATTTATTGAAACTGGAAAATATAAAAAAGTAGTTGTGGTAGGCGGAGATAAAATGTCCTCAATTATGAATTACGAAGACCGCGCTACATGCATCATTTTTGGCGATGGTGCCGGAGCCGTTTTGCTGGAACCAAATGAAGAGGGAAATGGTTTGATGGATTCTATTCTCCGCAGCGATGGTGCAGGCCGTGCATACCTTCATCAGAAAGCCGGCGGTTCTGTAAAGCCTGCAACGATGGAAACAGTGATGAACAAAGAACATTTCGTTTATCAGGAAGGACAAACCGTATTCAAATTTGCAGTAAAAAACATGGCCGACGTTTCTGCAGAAATCATGGAACGCAACGGACTGGCTTCAGAAGATGTGGCCTGGCTGGTGCCGCATCAGGCTAATATGCGCATCATCTCCGCAACCGGCGAGCGCATGGGTATTCCGGAAGAAAAAGTAATGATCAACATTCAGAAATATGGTAACACTACTAACGGCACATTGCCGTTGTGCCTGTGGGAATGGGAAAGCCAATTGAAAAAAGGCGACAACATTATCCTTGCTGCATTTGGTGGCGGCTTTACCTGGGGAGCTACCTATATTAAATGGGCTTACGACACGAAGTAATTAATTAAATCTTTATAAATACAATCGCAGTTGGGCTTTACCTGACTGCGATTTTTTAATTGTTACACAAGCCTGAAACTGACGAGCTTTTATAATCAGTATAAGATAATTTGTGTGATAATATTGAAATATGATAATCTTTGCGTCATTGCGGTTCTTTGCGCCCTAGTGTGAAAAAACTAACCCAACGCCCAATACGCCACAAAGGCAAACGCATAGGCCAACACACCCATATACACAAACTGGATAATCGGATATTTCCATGAGCCGGTTTCGCGCTTGGTGATGGCCATTGTACTCATGCATTGCATCGCAAAAACATAAAACAACAATAAGGAAACGCCGGTGCCTAAGGTATAAACCGGTCTTCCGTCGGGCCAGCGGGCAGCTGCCAGTTTTTCACGCAAAGAAGCATCCTGGTTTTCAGCATCGCCTACACTGTATAAGGTGGCCATTGTTCCTACAAAAACTTCGCGGGCGGCAAAAGAAGTAATCAATGCAATGCCGATTTTCCAGTCGTAACCCAGCGGACGGATGGCTGGTTCGATTGCATGGCCTACAATTCCTGCGTAAGAATTAGCCAGCTTTTCGGTGGCAAATTCATTGTTGAGTTGAACGGTTCTGGTCGGTTGTAAATGTTTCAGTGTGGCATATTTTTGCTCCAGCTCACGCATTTTTTGTGGCGGGCCAAAACTGCTGAGCGCCCAAAGAATAATTGAAATCACCAGAATTACCTTTCCGGCATCACGCACAAATATTTTGGCTTTTTCTACCATGGTAATGCCCACGTTTTTCCAGCGCGGTGCACGGTAAACGGGTAATTCCATCAGGAAGTAGGTCTTTTCGCGCACCTTGATGAACAGGTCCATTATTTTGGAAACTACTAAAGCCATTACAAAACCAAGAAGATATAGTCCCATCAGCACCAATCCCTGCAAACTGAAAAAACCCAGGAATGTTTTGGACGGAATAACCAGTCCTATTAATATGGTATATACTGGTAAACGCGCTGAGCAGCTCATTAAAGGTGTCACCAAAATCGTTATTAATCTTTCCTTTTTATTTTGAATGGTTCGGGCAGCCATAATAGCCGGTACCGCACAGGCCATCCCGCTGATGAGCGGCATTACCGAGCGCCCATTGAGGCCAACACTGCGCATCAAGCGGTCGGTGAGGAAAGATATGCGTGCCATGTATCCAGAATCTTCTAGGATGGTGATACAGCCAAACAAAATCATGATTTGCGGAATGAAAACAGCGATCCCGCTGATGCCCGCCAAAACTCCGTTGATCAGCAAATCGGCAAAAAGCCCTTCCGGCAGCGCTTCAGACAAAACCGAACTTAACCAGCTGAAACCCATTTCCACCCAATCCATCGGATAGGTCGAGAAAGAAAAAATGCTTTGGAATAAGATAAACAAAACCCCCAGCAGGATAAGGTTTCCCCACAAAGGGTGTAATAAAACCCGGTCTATTCTTTCGCTGCGCAAAGCCCGCTGGGTCGGCGTTTCTTCAACCACACATTTTGTAAGTATATCGCCGATTTTGCGGTAGCGCAATAAAATCTCCTCGGCCTGTATTTTTGATTTGTGGAATTTTGCTTCACCCATCCTGGCGGCAATCTGAATTCTTTGGGCTGCGTGCAAAAACGGCACTTCCGGCATCTGGCAACACAAATGCAAAGCGGCATAATCGCTGCTGGCCACAGCAATTTCTTTGGCATCGCTTATCCAGTTGCCACACAGCAGGCGGATGTCGATAAAACCGGTCTTGGACTGCGTATGTTTTTGTTTCTGTAAGTCTTCAATTGTTTTTTTCAGTTCCTCGATTCCTTTGTTTTTGCGCGGATTGGCTGCTACGATGGGCACACCAAAATGCCTTTGCAATTCCGCAATATCGATGCTGATGCCTTTCGTTTTGGCAATATCCATCATTGTGAGCACGATAATGACCGGAATATTCAGGTCCATTATCTGTGTGCAGAGCAATAAATTCCGTTTCAGGCTGGAAGCGTCGGCGATGACAATGGCCATATCCGGTTTGTCCGGATTTTTGCTGTCCAGCAACACATCGTAAGCTACCTGTTCGTCCTGGCTTTTAGGGTAAAGGCTGTAAGTGCCTGGTAAATCGATAATATGAACTGTTTCACCATTGCGTAAATGACAGATTCCCGTTTTTTTATCTACGGTCACCCCTGCAAAATTCCCTACTTTCTGGTTGAGGCCCGTCAACGCATTGAACAAAGAAGTTTTGCCGCTGTTTGGGTTGCCTACAAGTGCTATTGAAAGTGGTTTTTGCATATCGAACGGGCGCAAAGATATTTGAATATGCGCTGCTAAAATAAGAATGTGCAAAGCTGCACTTATTATTTATCTAAAATTGTCATTAAAAAGCCATTTATCTCGTTGTATATTTGCGGCTTCATCCTATTTTTGTAAACCTTTATCCAATTATAATTAAATTTATGAATTTGTTTTTGTTAGACGCTGCTACCAATACATTGTCTGATTATTTGCCGATACTGATGCAGATATTTTTGGCAGTGGGTATTGTGGCGATAATGATGGGAGGCTCACATCTACTGGGTCCCAAACGTAAGACAAAAGACAAGCTGGCCAACTTCGAAAGTGGTATCAAAGCCATCGGAAACGCACGCCAGCCAATGGCTATCAAGTATTTCCTGATTGCTATTTTGTTTGTGCTTTTTGATGTGGAAGTCATTTTCTTTTATCCTTATGCCGTCAATTTTAAAGAGTTGGGCACAGAGGGGTTTTTTGCGGTGGTAATGTTTGTTGCGTTCTTCCTGGTAGGGTTTACCTACATTATTAAGAAAGGCGCATTAAAGTGGGAAGATTAATTTGATAATGAAACAGAGCTGAAGCCACGGGTTTTAGCGCTTCGAAAAAATATATTTTATGGGACGTCCGGTTCAGTATAATACGAATAATTCCAAACCAGCTATCATTCCTGAAGGCTATTCAGGCGAAGGTTTTATGGCTACCAAGCTGGATCAGCTGGTGGGTTTGGGCAGATCACATTCTTTATGGCCTTTGCCGTTTGCTACCTCTTGCTGTGGTATCGAGTTTATGGGTACTATGGGTTCCAACTACGATCTTGGCCGTTTTGGAGCAGAGCGTATGGGCTTCACGCCACGTCAGTGCGACGTGCTGTTGGTAGCAGGAACGATTGCTAAAAAATTAGCACCGGTTTTGCGCCAGGTTTATTTGCAAATGGCCGAGCCGCGTTGGGTGGTTGCGATTGGCGCCTGCGCTTCAAGTGGAGGTATTTTTGACAGCTATTCTGTTTTGCAAGGTATTGATCAGGTCATTCCGGTAGATGTTTATGTGCCGGGTTGCCCTCCGCGTCCGGAAGGTATAATTGAAGGGATATTGCGTGTGCAGGATTTGGTAAAAGCAGAAAGTACCCGCCGCCGCACACATCCACGATACAAAGAACTGATGGAAAGCTACGGAATTGAATAAGCGGTTAAAAACCATTTAAGCGCTCTTTAAAATTTTTATTGCAAACAAAATAATGACCAACGAATATATCCAACAGGTACTCAGCGACAAATTTGGCACAGCCGTTTGGGGTTTCGAAGAAACTTTCGAAATCTTCTCCTTCAATATGAAGCCTGAGATGAATATGCTGGTGCTGAATTTTTTATACGCAGAAGAAGGCCTGGCTTTTCAGTTTATGACCGACCTGACCGCAGCACACTATCCTGACAGAAAAGACGAAGAGCTTTGTATCGTTTATCATTTACATAACCTGGTTGCCAATAAGCGTATTCGTGTCCGTGCTTCAGTTCCTGTGGCGCAGCCTGATATTGCTACAGCCACTACCTTATTTTCGGCAGCCAACTGGATGGAGCGCGAAACCTATGATTTCTATGGTGTGAATTTTACAGGCCATCCCAATCTGGTTCGAATTCTCAATGTTGACGAAATGAATTATTTCCCGATGCGCAAGGAATATCCGATGGAGGATCCGACCCGCACGGATAAAGATGATGAAATGTTTGGACGGGGTTAAGCAAAAACGCTTGTTTGAATAAAAAAAACGCTATCAATGTCAGACCAACATACACAACATATTCAGCTTGCTGAGGAGTCTATCCAAAAGCAAACCACAACCCTGAACCTGGGGCCAACACACCCTGCCACCCACGGTATATTCGAGAATGTACTGGAAATCGATGGCGAGAAAGTGCTGAGTGCAACCCAGAATTTAGGCTATATACACCGCGCATTCGAAAAAATCGCTGAGCGCCGCCCTTACGGACAAATACAACCTTTGACCGACAGGCTCAATTATTGCTCGGCTCCTATTAATAATATTGGCTGGCAAACAACCGTTGAAAAACTGTTGGGCCTCAAAATGCCAAAACGTGTGGATTATCTGCGTGTAATGCTGATGGAATTTGCCCGTATTGCAGATCATTTGGTTTGTAATTCGGTAGTGGCGGTAGATACCGGTGCCCTGACACCTTTTACTTATGTGTTCCAGATTCGTGAGCGTATTTATGAAATTTACGAAGCGATTTGCGGTGCGCGCCTGACCACAAATATTGGACGTATCGGTGGCTTTGAAAGAAACCTGACCGACGATTGCTGGAATAAAGTGCACGCACTGATGGCTGATTTGCCAAAAGCGCTTAAAGAATTCGAAACCCTGCTGAACCGCAACCGTATTTTTATGGATCGTTGTATTGGCGCGGGTCCTATCTCTGCGGAACGTGCTTTGAACTATGGTTTTACCGGCCCGAATCTTCGCGCAACAGGTGTGGATTATGATGTTCGTGTGCATACCCCATATTGTTCTTACGAAGATTTCGATTTTGAAATTCCGGTTGGAACGAAAGGTGATGTATATGATCGTTTTATGGTACGCAACGGCGAAATGTGGCAGAGCTATAAAATCATTCAGCAGGCTATTGAAAAAATAAAAGACCTGGATCCCAGTGTTTATCACGCGGATGTTCCGGCGTATTATTTGCCGGAGAAGAAAGAAGTGTACACTAAGATGGAAGCACTCATTTATCACTTCAAAATAGTGATGGGTGAGATAGACATTAAAGCTGGTGAAGTGTATCACGCGGTAGAAGGTGGTAATGGCGAATTAGGTTTTTACCTGGTAAGTGATGGAGGAAGAACACCGTTCCGCCTGCATTTCCGTCGTCCTTGCTTTATTTATTACCAGGCTTATCCTGAGATGATTAAAGACGGATTGCTGAGTGACGCGGTAATTGCCTTGAGTAGCCTCAATGTGATTGCGGGAGAGTTGGATGCTTAAAAAACTATTTTATGGCAATGGAAAAAGTATTTTGGCAAGGAACATTTGAAGAAGCGGAGGAGCGGGAGATAGAGTATTATGCAAGTTTGACCTGGCAAAAAAGTGCTGAATGGGTAGAGGCGGCCAGAAAGAAAATTTGGGGAGAGAATTATCCGCTGGTTATCGAAAAAATTTTCAGGATTACTTCATTAAAGGAGGATAGAGATGATTCTGAATGAGGTTTTTATTGAGTTTATTGAGTTGTTGAATAAGCATAAAGTTAAGTATGTTCTTGTTGGTGGATGGGCTGTAATATTTGAAGGGTATCAAAGAACAACGGCCGATATAGATTTTTTCATAAAGTCGGAGAAAGAAAATGCACAGTTGGTTTTAGACACGGTTGAAGATTTTATGGGTTCAACTATTGGATTTACAATTGAAGATCTTACGAAGGAAAACAATGTCTTGATGATTGGCCGAGAGCCGTTAAGGATAGATTTGCTGACTTCAATATCAGGTGTAACTTTTGATGAGGTTTATGATAATAGTAAGATTTATAAAGACGGAGATGTTGAAATAAGATGTATCCATATCAATGAATTGATGCGAAACAAAGAGGCGAGTGGACGATTGAAGGATTTAGCAGATTTGGAAAAGCTAAAAAAAATAAATGCTAAACGAGTAAAAAAGTAATAATGAATATTCAATTTTCTCAGGAGAAGCTAGCCAAAGTAAAAGAAATCATCGCACGCTATCCGGAAGGAAAGCACAAAAGTGCATTGATTCCTGTATTGCATTTGGCGCAGGAAGAATTTGGCGGATGGCTGGATGTGCCGGTAATGGATTACGTGGCAACATTAATCAGCATCAAGCCAATTGAAGTGTATGAAGTGGCGACGTTCTATTCCATGTTTAATATGAAGCCTGTGGGCAAATATGTATTGGAAGTGTGTCAGACTGGTCCTTGTATGGTGAGCGGAAGTGACAAAATCATTTCCCATATCAAAAACAAACTGGGCATTGATGCAGGCGAAACCACCGAAGATGGATTGTTTACACTGAAACCTGCAGAATGTCTCGGAGCTTGTGGTTATGCACCAATGATGCAGTTGGGCAAACACTTCAGAGAACATTTGACAACTGAAAAAGTAGATGCCATTATTGAGGAATTGAGAGCGGCAGCAAAAAATTAGAACAGGATGACTTTCGCAGAAGTAATGACGGAGTTGAAAAAACTCGGAAACGAACAAACCCGGAAGACCTGGATAAACCACGGTGCAAAAGGTGAATTCTGGGGCGTGAAGATTGGCGATATGAAGGTCATCCAGAAGAAAATAAAGCACAACTACGAGTTGGCATTAGCTCTTTACGACACAGGAAACAGCGATGTGATGTATTTCGCTGGCTTGATTTCGGAACCGAAGAAAATGAGCAAATCACAATTGCAACATTGGGTGGAAAAGGTAACCTGGCATATGGTAAGTGAATACACTGTGGCCTGGACAGCAGCGGAAAGTAACTTTGGCCGCGAACTGGCGATGGAATGGATTGATTCGGATGATGAGTTAATTGCATCGGCTGGCTGGAGTACCTATAGCAATTTGCTGGCGCTGCAGCCGGACAAAGAACTGGACGGAAAAGAAATAGAAAATTTGTTGCAAAGGATTGGCAAAACAATCCACACGCAATCAGACAGAGTAAAGTATACGATGAACGGATTTTTGATTTCGGTGGGCGCTTATTATATACCCCTGAATGAAGAAGCTAAGAAAGTAGCGAAAGCAATAGGAAAAGTGAGTGTGAATATGGGAGGCACAGCGTGCAAGGTTCCTGAAGTCATTCCTTATATCGAAAAGATAGAAGCGATGGGCAAAGCGGGAAAAAAGAAGAAAACAGTTTTTTGTTAAACAGATAAAATGAGCCACAACCTTAAAATAGAAATCCTGCTTCCGGCAACACCTGCACAGGTGATGCAAATGATAACGGACCAAAAGCAGATTGAAATATGGAGTGGCGAGGATGCCGTTTTTGAGGCGAAGGAAGATGGTGCGTTCAGTATGTTTGGTGGATGGGCAATAGGTGCAATTCAAAAGCTGAGTGCAGACGAATTGAGTTTTACCTGGAAAACAAGCGAGTGGCCGGAAGATGTAGAAGATTCTGTTGTGAACATTAAATTGAAAGCGGATGGCGAGCAGACATTGGTGGTACTAAACCATAAAAATCTGCCGGATGAGGACGAAGTGAAAAGTCATAAATCGGGATGGAATGATTTTTACTTTACACCGCTTGAAGATTATTTGATGATTCGTTACAATGCTGAATAGTGTTGCAATGAGAAACAGTTCTGTGATTGTTATTTTTTTATTGTTGCTGTCGCAAAATGTTTTTGCGCAGCAGAAAAAAGACAGTGCAGGCTTATATCAGGCAGTTTTGAATCTTAATAAAGCCTTGGTGCAAAAAGATGAGCAAACGCTGAACAAAGTATTAAGCAATAAGCTGACCTACGGACATTCCAACGGTTGGATAGAGCATAAAAAAGAGTTGATTGAAGATTTGTTCAATGGGAAACTGACTTATACCAATATTCAGCTCACGCAAACGAATATTGCGATTGATCAGAATGTGGGCGCAGTACGCAGCAAGGGTGTTTTTGACATTATAATGGGAAACCAGCAATTGCGTTTTAAACTGAATGTTTTGCAGGTTTGGATCTGGAAAAAGGGGAAATGGGTGTTGATGAGCAGGCAGAGTGTGAAGACGGATGAATAATTAGAAAAGTAAAATGACAAACGAACACATAACAAGACTCGAGGTAAGTAACTTCAAGAAATTTGACCGATTAGTTGTAGAAAACATCGGACAGGTAAACTTGATTACAGGGGATAATAATGTGGGTAAGACAAGTTTGTTGGAGGTGTTGTTATTGGAGCCAGACATGAGAATTGCTTTAACTGCATTTAATTATATGGTTTTGAGCAGAAGTATGAATGCAAAGACCGACTTGAAATTTGAAATTGGAAAAGAAGAAGAAAATCAAAGAACAAATATAGTAGGAGTTCATCAGTTTAATGTAAAAGAGGATACTAAGATTGAAATGAACTTATCAAACGAAGAGACTCGTTCTTTAAAATTACGAAATCGAATTAAATCAGAATTTCCTGAAGATGCCAAATCTTGGGCTTTACATAGATCAAATGACGACTCTACAGATGCTAAATTGGAACTTATAGACAATTGGCTAGACTTAATTAATAATTCTAATCCGAAAAGAAAAAACATTAGTGGGCAGCAAGAGCTTGTTGCATCTTTTTATTTAGACGTGAAAGGAGAGTCGTATAAAAAATATTTGAATAGCGACTTCGATTTTCCAATACTCAAAATGGAAGATTTCACAATCAGCCATCACAAAAGGAACAAATCAATTTTAGATCGTTATTCTGAAATTGTTAGAACAGGTTCAACAGAAACGAAGTTCATTACAATTTTAAATGAAATTTTCCCATTGAGAATTAATGCAATTCGGATTGGTTTAAATGAACTAGAAATTAGGACACAATCGCAAGACGAGTACAAACCTATTAGTTATTTTGGAGATGGATTTATCAAAGCATTGAAAATTGTCTTATTCATTTTGAGAGGAAATAGTCCTAAAGTGATGATTGACGAAATCGACACTGGTATTCATTTTTCAAGATTAAAAAGCTTTTGGGTAAATGTTTTGACTTTAGCAAAAGAAACAAATACACAATTATTCTGCACCACCCATAGCCAGGATTGTATCAATGCTTTTGTAGAGGCGGCAGCAGAAGTGAGTGAAATGAAAGATAAGATTCGGTTGATAGAATTAGAAGAGGCATTAAGCGAAAAGTCTGACAGAAACGTGTTTGCTTCGACGTATAATTTTGACCAGATAAATGCAGGATTAAACTCGGATGTAAATTTGAGAGGAGGAAAATATTAAGTGATGAGAGATTTCGGGCTAAATAAAATATTTGTTGAAGGGAAGTCGGATAAGATTTTTATTGAAGCCGTACTTTTCAAATATTTTGGAATAGACAGTGAACAAGAAGGCTTTAGAGGCTTAATAGTGAATACAGAGGGAAAGGATAAATTAAAGAAAGTCGATTTGAAAAACCAACCTGATTTAATAAATACTGAAAGGATTCAGGCGAACGCAAAAAATCTGATCATTTTTGATACAGATTATGAAAGCAAAGGTGGAGGACTTTATAAAAGAAGAAAAGAATATCAAAAAGTAAGTGAAGAGGCTGGAGCAGATTTTAGGATTTATCTTCTACCAAATGATAGCGATGAAGGTGAATTAGAGAATTTAGTAAAGACATGTTTTAAAGATGAATTTGTTTTTTTCGATAAATGCTGGCAGGGAATGATTGGATGTTTTGAAAAACAAGAAGGCCTAAATCTAAATCTGCCGGAAATAAAAGGTTACAATTACTCTTATAGTGATTTGCTTAAGGCTTACAGAAGCAATGAAATAAAGAATGAATATTTAGACGAAGGACTTTGGAATTTGAATACAGATACCAACAAGGATTTAAAAAAGCTTGTTGATTTTATAGAACAAAATTTTTTTGAGGACTAATGGCTGCGAAATTATTATTGGAAAATGCCCATGTCGAAGGCATTCGTTATTATGAGGCTTACCGCAAAACCGGTGGTTACCGTGCTGTGGAGAAAGCACTGAAAATGACACCGGACGAATTGGTGGAAGAGGTGAAGAAGAGTGGTCTGCGTGGTCGTGGTGGTGCGGGTTTCCCAACGGGAATGAAATGGAGCTTTCTGGCAAAACCGGAAGGTGTTCCCCGCCATTTGGTGGTGAATGCAGATGAGTCGGAGCCGGGAACATTTAAAGACCGTTACCTGATGGAATTCCTGCCGCATTTGTTCATCGAGGGAATGATTATTTCTTCTTTCGCCTTGGGCAGCAATACTTCTTACGTATACATCCGTGGCGAATATGCCTGGATTCCCGATATCCTGGAACAAGCCATTGCAGAAGCAAAAGCAAACGGCTGGCTGGGTAAAAATATTTTAGGTACTGGTTTCGATTGCGAAATTTATGTACATCGCGGTGCCGGCGCTTATATCTGCGGAGAAGAAACAGCATTGATAGAAAGCCTGGAAGGAAAACGGGGTAACCCTCGCATCAAACCACCGTTCCCTGCGATACAAGGTGTGTGGATGCGCCCGACGGTGGTGAACAATGTTGAAACGATTGCGGCTGTTGTGCCTATTATCAATATGGGCGGCGAAGAATATGGCAAAATTGGTGTTGGCCGTTCTACTGGTACCAAACTGATGTCGGCCTGCGGAAATTTAAAACGCCCGGGAGTTTATGAAATTCCGTTCGACCTTTCTGTTGAAGATTTTATTTATGGTGACGAATGGTGCCAGGGAATTGCCAACGGCAAAAAATTAAAAGCCTGTATACCGGGCGGTTCATCTGTTCCGATATTGCCGGCAAACCTTTTGTTGAAAACAGCAAAAGGCGAAACGCGTTATATGAACTACGAAAGCCTTTCTGATGGCGGATTTCAAACGGGTTCAATGTTGGGTTCCGGTGGATTTATTGTGTTGGATGAAGACCAATGTGTGGTTCGCCATACAATGTCTCTGGCGCGTTTCTACAAGCACGAAAGCTGCGGACAGTGCAGCCCTTGCCGCGAAGGAACGGGCTGGATGTACCGCATCTTGAAAAAGATAGAATACGGACAAGGAACAATGGCAGATATTGATTTGCTGTGGGATATTCAAAGAAGAATTGAAGGCAATACGATTTGTCCTTTGGGCGATGCAGCGGCCTGGCCGGTTGCAGCAGCCATCAGGCATTTCAGAGACGAGTTTGAATGGCATATCCTGAATCCGGAAGAAAGCCAGACGAGAAATTATGGATTAGCGCAATATGCAGATCCGTTGGAAGTGGTTAGTGCGTAGGTTTTATTTCACGCAAAGACGCTAAGAAGCGAAGGCGCAAAGATTTATGACAAGAACAGAAAATGAAATATCGAAAATTGTTTTTGAAACTTCTTTGACCTACACAGAATGTATGGACCGGGTTTGTTTGAAAGTGTTTATGAAGAGATTTTGGACTATGAATTGCAACAAACGGGATTATTTGTAGAAAGACAAAAGCCGATTCCGGTTATTCATAATGAGTTAAAAATGGAAAGTGGATTCAGGGCGGATTTGGTGATAGATAGAAAAGTTATTGTTGAAATTAAATCGGTTGAGGAGTTGGCAAAAGTCCACTATAAACAAGTCATTACTTATTTGAAATTGACAAATTGTAAATTAGGCTTATTGATCAATTTTAATGTGGATTTACTAAAAGATGGTTTTCACAGAGTTGTAAACCAGTTATAAAAGATTAGAATTGCGCCTTTGCACCTTTGCGTCTTGGCGTGAATTAAATAAATAGCGTCTAGGCGCAACATTAGAAATAGCAATGAGTGACAACATTAAAGTAACGATAGACAATATAACCATTGAGGTGCCTGCGGGAACTTCGATACTGGAAGCTGCGCGCAAAGTGGGTGGAGAAGTTGCTCCGCCAACCATGTGTTACTACAGCCATCTGAAAGGAAGCGGCGGTAAATGCCGTACCTGCCTGGTAGAGGTAAGCAAAGGTTCTGAAAAGGATCCTCGCCCGATGCCAAAGCTGGTGGCGAGCTGCCGCACCGGCGTGATGGATGGGATGGAAGTGAAAAGCATGACTTCTGAAAAAGTTTTGGATGCCCGCAAAGGTGTGACAGAATTTTTGTTGCTGAACCATCCTTTGGACTGCCCTGTTTGCGATCAGGCCGGCGAATGTCATTTGCAGGATCTGGGCTATGACCACGGTTGGGAAAGTACCAGAACAGAATTTGAGCGCCGTACGTTTGAACCTGAAGATATCGGGCCAAACATACAACTGCACATGAACCGTTGCATTATGTGCTTCCGTTGTGTATTTGCTGCAGAGCAATTGACGGATTATCGCGAGCACGGAATTCTGGACAGAGGAGAGCACGCTCGTATCAGTACCTGCATCAGCAAGTCGCTGGACCACGATTTTATTGGTAACGTTATTGATGTTTGTCCGGTAGGTGCTTTGACAGACAAAACATTCCGTTTCAAACAAAGGGTTTGGTTTACAAAACCGGTTGATGCTCATTGCAGTTGCACAAAATGTAAAGGTGAAGTTCGCCTTTGGATGCGTGGGGATGAAGTGTATCGTGTAACTGCCCGTAAAGATGAGTGGGGAGAAGTAGCCATAGCGAGCGACGGAAAACCAGGCTGGATCTGCAACGAATGCCGTTTTGAAAAGAAAAAAGTAAGTGACTGGGTAATCGAAGGGCCAAGCAATATCAGCCGCCACAGCGTTATTTCTCAGGGACATTATAATAAGACGGTTCACGAACCGCAAATAGAATTGCTGGCAGAGGTTATCGGGAAAGAGCCAATTATGAAAATGGACATCCACGACGTGAGCGATGTGAATAAACCGAATGTGCATCTGAACCAAATACAAGGTCCTGCACATTCTGAGGATTTTAAATAATTGAAAGCATAAAAATTTACGAACTAATTACATTTGCGCACAATGATTTTATTAGAAATAGATTGGTTTTTTATATTGAGCAAAGGCGGGCTCATTATGGCCATCCTCCTTACTTCATTTGGAGTGGCGGCTTATGCAACCTGGGGCGAACGTAAAGTGGCCGCGGTCATGCAGGACCGTTATGGTCCCAACCGTGCAGGTCCCTTTGGATTGTTGCAACCGCTGGCTGATGGACTAAAACTCTTTATGAAAGAGGAAATCATTCCAACCAACTCTACTAAATTCATCTTCCTGCTGGCACCGTTTCTGTTTATGCTTACAGCATTAATGACCAGTGCTGTGATTCCCTGGGGTCCGGATATTCAGTTGGCAAGCGGGAAAGTATTCTCTTTGCAGGTGGCGGATATCAATATCGGTATATTGTTTGTGTTTGGTGTAGTAAGTCTTGGTGTTTATGGCATTATGCTTGGCGGATGGGCTTCAAACAATAAATTCTCTCTGCTCAGTGCGATCCGTTCTGCATCTCAATCCATTTCTTACGAACTGGCAATGGGTATCAGTCTGATTGCATTGTTGATGTTGGCGGGTTCGTTGAGCTTGCGCGATATTGCTCAGCAACAACATGGGTTTTGGGATAATGGATATTTTACATGGAATTTTTTCAAACAACCTTTAGGCTTCCTGATTTTCTTTACCTGCTCAATGGCCGAAATGAACCGCGCGCCGTTTGACCTTGCAGAGTGTGATTCAGAATTGAATATGGGCTATCACCTGGAATATTCTTCTATGAAGCTCGGTTTGTTCCTTTTTGCAGAATACATCAATATGTTCATTGGCTCTGCGGTGATGGTTACGCTCTATTTTGGTAGCTACAACTTCCCGGGAATGGACGCACTTGCCGCTTCAGTTCCATCGATATTATTTACAATTATTTGCGTTTCAGTATTCTTCGCAAAAATTACCGGAATGATTTTATTGATTATGTTCATCCGCTGGACCTTACCAAGGTTCCGTTATGACCAATTGATGAATCTTGGCTGGAAATCATTGATACCATTGGCTTTGTTGAATATGTTGCTCACCGGAGCAGCAGTACTTTGGCTTTTTAAATAAAAAAGAGGAAAGAAGAGAAATGGAAAAATTAACCAAACGCGCCGCACCGATAGACCGCAGCCCGATGACGCTCAAAGAGCGTGTATATCTTCCTGCTTTGCTCAAAGGAATGAGCATTACGGTAGGCCATATTTTTAAGAAAAAAGCGACTGTTCAATATCCTGAAGAGACCCGTCCGTTCAGCCCTGTGTTCCGTGGACTGCATGTGCTGAACCGTGACGCTGAAGGAAGAGAGAATTGTACTGCCTGCGGATTGTGCGCAGTAGCTTGTCCGGCTGAAGCGATAACAATGGAAGCTGCTGAAAGAAAAGCAAACGAAAAACATTTGTACCGCGAAGAGAAGTATGCTGCGCGTTATGAAATCAATATGTTGCGCTGCATTTTTTGTGGTGCCTGCGAAGAGGCTTGTCCTAAAGATGCTATTTATCTTTCGGAGACCGTAATGCCGGCCAACTTTACCCGCGAAAGCTTTATCTACAAGAAACAGGATATGCTGATTCCTCACCCTAAAAAAGATCAAAAAGCATAATTTATAGCATGGATATTTTACAAATCATTTTTTGGATACTCACTGTAATGGCTATAGGATGCGCATTGGGCGTCGTTCTTAGTCGCAATCCTGTTAACAGCGTTATCTTTCTGATCCTTACCTTTTTTGCCATTTCAGGGCATTACCTTTTGCTCAATGCCCAATTTCTGGCTATTGTAAACATCATTGTTTACGCCGGAGCGATAATGGTTCTGTTTCTCTTTGTGATTATGCTGATGAACCTTAACGCAGATACCGAGCCGCAAAAAAGCTGGCTGGTGCAATTGGCAGGTGTGGTTTCGGGAGGAACATTATTCCTTGTCATCATTGCTGCAATCAGTAAAGCAAATCTTCTGGGTGTTATCAATACAGAAACCACAAATATTGGTTTGATAAAAGTGTTGGGACAAGTGCTGTTCAAACAATATGTTTTGCCTTTCGAAATCAGCTCGGTGCTCTTTTTGAGTGCAATGATTGGTGCGATTGTGATTGGTAAGAAGGATATGGAATAATCAGTTTGCTATTTAGTTCATTAAAATAATTTTTTAAGAAATGCCTATTCAATACTATCTCTTCCTCAGCCTTGCGCTTTTTTGCATTGGCATCATGGGAGCCCTGATGCGCCGTAACGCCATCATTATTTTTATGAGCATCGAATTAATGCTGAATGCTGTGAATTTATTGCTCGCTGCATTTTCAAAAATGTATAATGACAGTGCAGCGCAGATTTTTGTATTCTTTATTATGGTGGTGGCAGCAGCGGAAGTTGCAGTGGGTTTGGCCATCATTGTAATGGTGTACCGGAAAGTGCATTCTGTGGATGTGAATATCCTCAACCGATTGAAGCATTAAATGAGCAAGTTGCAAAAGGTTATTATTACAATTGGTATAGTGATAATATCCTTAGTTATTTTTCACCTTGTCAGTTTTTCGATTATTAGTGAATTAGTTATTGGTGATGAATGTAAATATGATATAACAGATATAAAAATGAGCAAGCTGTTTGATTTGTTTTACGAAATATCTTCAGACACAGGTTTTCATCCGGAGCCATCAATATTCAACATCGTTTTTGTGTGGCTATTGGGAATAATAACAGGGTTAATTTTTTCTTTCAGGAAAATTTGGACAAAATATTTAAACATAATTATAGTACACGATTAAACAAAAAATGAGTAGCCAACTCAACATTCTTTCGAAATACACTCTGCTATTATGCTTTGCATTAATGGCATACAGCAGTTTTGTGTTTTATCCTCGTTGGCAACAGCAGCATACACAGGCCACCATTGCTTATGATGTTGAAGGTTATTATTATTATCTTCCTTCAATATTCATTTACAAAGACATCAAAAAATTTAGTTTCAAGGATAGTATAATGGACAAATATCAGGCCTCAGGTACTGGTGTTTTTCAGCATGGTTTTAAAGATGAAAAGTCGGGAAATTATATATTGAAATATAGCTGCGGAATGGCCCTAATGTATTTGCCTGCCTTTGTAGCAGCACATTCTATAGTATCTTTTACTGGTTTTCCTGCCGATGGTTTTTCTATTCCCTACCAATTGTCGTTACAAATTTGGGGATTATTATTTACGCTTATTGGATTGTATTATTTACGCAAATTACTCAAGTATTATTACTCCGATACGGTGGTATCTATTGTTTTGTTGTTGTTGGTGTTGGGCACCAATTACCTCAACTATGCAACAATTGATGTAGGAATGTCGCATTCGTGGTTGTTTACATTGTATGTCTTTTTGTTGTTAAATACGCATTATTTCTACCAAACACTTTCTGCGAAATTTGCCATCCGCTCGGGTTTTATAATTGGATTACTAGTTCTAATTCGACCTACAGAAATTATTGCCTGTTTAATTCCTTTGCTCTGGGGCGTAGAATCTCTTTCTGACTTAAAAAATAGATTTAAGCTGCTTATACGCAATAATAAGACGGTGGCGGTTGCGGCACTTGGACTTTTTTCGGTTGTATTTATACAATTGTTTTATTGGCATTACGTATCGGGTCAATGGATTGTTTACAGTTATCGAGACCAAGGCTTTAATTTTTTAAGACCCCATGCATTTATGTATAGTTGGTCATACCGAGCTGGTTGGTTGCGCTATTCACCAATGATGCTTTTGTGTTTTGTGGGGTTTTTAATCTATGCCTGGCGCGGCAAAAATAAGTTTGCAGTAATGATTTTCTTTGCCTTAAATTATTATATCGTTAGTGCTTGGAATGTTTGGGATTATGGTGGATTTAGTGGCAGAGCAATGATTCAAAGTTATCCAGTATTGCTTTTTGCAATGGCAAGCTTTATAGAGTTAACGATACAAAAAAAGTATCTGGCATTAGTGGCAACACCTGTAATCATATTGTTTGTATACATCAATATTTGGTGGACCTATCAAGCACATACTGCAGGTGGCTTAGTGGATTCTAATTGCACCACCAAAGAATATTATTGGAAAATGGTAGGGCGATGGTCTTTGCCCGAAATGTTCTTTAAACTAAAAGATACGAACGAGTTGCCGGAATTTGAACCACAAGTATTGAATTTGATTTACTCAGATACCAGTTCTGCTCATTCTTGTGTAGATAAAGAAACTCAAGATCAACATTTCGCGGCTATTTCGCTTGCTAATACCCAAGAAAATGAATGGATTCGCGTGGCCGCCGATTTTCATGCTTATCAAAAAGAGTGGGACGTATGGAAAATGCCGCAGTTTATTGTACAACTGAAAAGTGGCTCTCAAATTATTAAAACGAGAATGATAAGAACACATCGTTTTTTAAATGACAACGAAAAAAGAAATTTATTTATTGATATTCGCATCCCCAATCAAAAAGCTGATTCTATAGTAGTAAGCTACTGGAACGCTGAAGGAGATAAAAAAAATTGTTTGAGCAAATTAACATTCTATTCTTTTAAAGCATAATATGATACAATTAGCGTACTTAATTCCCTTGTTTCCATTGATTGGTTTTCTGATCAACGGCCTCGGTTGGAAGTCAATGCCAAAGCAAGCGGCAGGTTTCTTGGCCAGCCTGATGATGTTGGTTTCTTTTGGCTTGTCCCTGGCTATTTTCTTTGAAGTAAAAGCCGGAGCAGCAGATACAATTGTTCCGTTGTTTGATTTTATTCATTCGGGCAAGTTGTTGATTCCTTTTGCATTCAAAATTGATGCGCTGTCTTCTTTATTCCTGCTGATTATTACCGGAGTCGGTTTCCTGATACACGTGTATTCTACCAGTTATATGCACGACGATGAAGGTGTGGTGAAGTATTTTGCTTACCTGAACCTGTTCGTTTTCTCGATGTTGCTGTTGGTAATGGGTTCTAATTATCTCATTATGTTTATTGGTTGGGAAGGCGTTGGGCTGTGTTCTTATTTATTGATAGGATTTTGGTTTAAAAATCGTGACTATACCAACGCTGCAAAGAAAGCTTTTGTAATGAACCGTATTGGTGACCTTGGTTTTCTGGTAGGAATGATGCTGGTCTTGTACAATTTCAGCACACTGAATTACAACGAACTTTTTGCTCAGATTAATACCAACCAAACTATTTTAAGCGGCGGAACATACACCTGGATTGCGGTTTGCTTCTTTATCGGTGCTATGGGTAAAAGTGCTCAGTTACCATTGTACACCTGGCTGCCCGATGCGATGGCCGGCCCGACACCGGTTTCTGCACTGATACATGCTGCTACGATGGTAACGGCCGGTATTTATATGATTGCCCGCAGTTCTGTTATTTACAATCAATCTGAATTTGCATTACATTTCATTGCAATTGTGGGTTTACTTACGGCTATTCTTGCAGCAACTATTGCTATCAAACAATACGATATTAAAAAAGTGCTTGCCTATTCTACGGTGAGTCAATTGGGTTTTATGTTCCTGGCCATTGGCTGCGGCGCCTATACCACAGCGGTTTTCCACGTAATGACGCACGCCTTCTTCAAAGCATTGTTGTTCCTTGGTTCAGGTTCTGTCATTCATGCGATGGGTGGCGAACAGGATATCCGCTCGATGGGTGGCCTGGGCAAGAAAATGCGCATTACACAAATCACCTTCCTGATTGGTTGCGTGGCGATAGCAGGTATTCCTCCATTCGCAGGTTTCTTTTCGAAAGATGAAATTCTCGCTGCTGCTTTTGCGCACAATCCTGTATTGTACGTTGCAGCTTTGGGTGCGGCACTGATGACAGCTTTTTACATGTTCCGTTTGTACTTCCTTACTTTCTCCGGAAAATTCCGAGGTACACACGAGCAGGAACATCACTTGCACGAAAGTCCAGCAGCGATGACCTTTCCTTTAATTGTACTTGCTATTCTCGCTACAGTTTCAGGATTTGTTGGATTGCCGGAAGTATTCAGCGAGCATCATTCCTTAAATGAGTTTTTGCATACAGCAGTAACCAACTTCGGCGCCCACCATATGGAACACAGCACCGAGCTGATGTTGATGGGTATATCAGTTGGGTTGGTTTCGATAATGATTGGGGTGGCTTATGTGCGCACAAAGACGCCAAACTTTCAACCCAATACCGGCCTGGCCAAAGTGCTGGAAAACAAATGGTATGTGGATGAACTTTATGATGCCGTTATCGTCAATCCTTTGGTGAAATTCAGCGGATTTTTAGATAGAATTATTGAAAGAAAAGGTATTGATGGTGGCGTGAATGGTGTGGGGAAACTGGTTCGCTGGGGTGCCGACAGAATGCGTTTGCTGCAGAATGGTCAGGTAGGCGCTTACTTATTTACAATGGTGATTGGTATCGTTTTGATTTTTGTCGTTGGCTTGTTTTGTGTCAATTTTTAATAAAGAATTTTAGCTTCAGGAAATATGATTTTAGTACTACTTATATTAATTCCCTTGTTGGTGGGCATTGTTTCTTTTCTTGCAAAAGATGCCGCTAAAAATATTGCGCTGTTTGGCTCATTAATCAGCCTTGGTGTTTCAGCCTATGTTGCTGCTTTTTGTGGTACAGAACTGGTTCCGCCAATCAGTTTGACCTGGATGCCCGCTATTGGCGCATCATTCAGCCTGGCAGCAGATGGAATGGCCGCAATGCTTTGTTTGCTTACCGGCATTATTTTTCCGGTGGTGTTGCTATTGAATAGAAATAAAAACATTGAAAATCCTGCAGCCTATTATGGTTTGATTCTTTTGAGTCAATGTGGATTGATGGGTGTGTTTTTAGCAGCAGACGCATTGCTGTTTTACTTCTTCTGGGAATTGGCATTGATTCCGGTTTACTTTCTTTGTTCAAAATGGGGTGGCGAACGCCGCATTCAGGTTACCTTCAAATTCTTCGTTTATACTTTTGTTGGTAGCTTGATGATGTTGTCTGCTTTGATTTATTTGTCTTTGCAAACAAATGGTGTGAATGCAATGAGCTGGGAGAATATTATCAATGCCGGCAAAGCACTTCCAATGATGCAGCAACATTTACTTTTTTGGTTGCTTTTCCTTGCCTTTGCCATCAAAATGCCAATCTTTCCTTTCCACACCTGGCAACCCGATGCATACGAGCAGGCGCCCACACAAATCACAATTATCCTGAGTGCGTTGATGGTAAAAATGGGTTTGTATGCAGTTCTTCGCTGGTTGATTCCTGTTTTACCGGAGGCTACCGCTTTTTATGCGGATACTATAATGACTTTATCTATTGTCGGTATTGTATATGCTTCTTTAATAGCAATGGTTCAAACGAATGTGAAACGCCTTGTCGCATATTCGTCCATCGCTCATATGGGTTTGATGTGTGCTGCTGCGTTCTCCGGAACAGAATTATCCAACCACGGATTGTTGGTGCAAATGTTTAACCACGGCATCAACATTACTGCAATGTGGGTAATTGTGAACATGGTTGAAAACAGATATGGCACACAGGATTTCAAGAAAATGGGGGGCCTTGCAAGCACTGCACCCGGTATTGCCATTGCCTTGGTTATTATCTCTTTTGCGAATATTGCTTTGCCGCTTACCAACGGATTCATTGGTGAGTTTATGTTGTTTACAGGAATCTTTCAAAGTGCCTCGCAATACCACATAATTTTTATGGCAGTTGCCGGTTTGGGTATTATACTCGGTGCGGTTTATACTTTATCAATGGTGCAAAAAGTAGCCTACGGAGAAAACAATTCCGGCGTATTGGCAGTAGCAAAAATGAGTGGAGCAGAGTTAACTGCAGTAGTCGTTTTGTTGGCATTCATTATTGGTTTGGGTGTTTTTCCACAACCATTACTGGATTTGGTTTTGCTGAAATAGGCATTGATTTTTTAAGAAATAGTTCAAGCGTTATTTACATTATTCGATAAAATATTATGAAGGCAATTATAGCGGCAACGATTTTAGGCATCATTATGATGTACGCAGGTTTTGTGGTGAAGGAAAAGAAATCAGTTTTATCAATAGCAACACTGTTATTTGTGTTGTTGTTGGGCGTAAACGTTTGGGAACTCTGCACTGCAGAATGGGGCGTTTCGAAATCTTTGTTCAATTTTCAGTTAATCATCAGCCCGTTCAGTATTTGGTTTAACACACTGATGACAGCAGCAACTTTGCTTTATGTTTTATTAATGGGCAACGATATTATAAAAGTTGGCAAACACGTTGGAGAATATTTTGCGCTGTTTTTCTTTATTCTGGTGGGTACTTTCATGTTGTCATCTTTCAACAATATGTTGATTATGTTTTTGGGCATCGAAATCATTTCTATTCCACAGTATATATTGGCTGGCAGTGACAAACGTAATCTTAAAAGCAGCGAAGCATCCTTGAAATACTTTTTAATGGGTGCATTTTCTACGGGTATTTTATTGATGGGTATTACGCTGATTTATGGCGCCACAGGTGAGTTCAATGTGAGCAAATTCAGCTTTATGCAAATGGAACATCTCAACCCATTGGTATTGACAGGTATTCTGTTTTTGATGATTTCTTTTGCATTCAAAGTGTCTGCCGCACCGATGCATTTTTGGACACCTGATGTTTATGATGGCTCTCCAACTCCGTTTACCGCCTTTATGGCAACAATTGGTAAGGCAGCTGCTTTTGTTGGTTTTATCCGTTTGTTTCACACTTCGTTTGCTTCTGTAAGTGGCAGCTGGACAATGGTTTTGGCTATTATCACTGCATCTACATTGTTTGTTGGTAATATTACCGCAGTCTTCCAGCAAAGTGTAAAAAGAATGCTTGCTTATTCATCAATTGCACAAGCTGGTTTCATGCTGTTCTCTGTTGTTTCGGTGAGCGCATTGGCATGGCAGGGATTGATTGTTTATGCTGTCGCCTATACCGTCGCTACTTTAGGTATGTTTGCTGTTTTGCTCAAATTAAAAGACTACACCTTTGATGGTTTTAATGGCCTTGCAAAAAAGGAGCCATTACTGGCATTTGTCACGACTATATTTGTTTTGTCTTTAGCCGGTATTCCTTTGACGGCTGGCTTTATGGCTAAATTTATGATGTTGCAGGCAGCTATGAGTCAGGGTAACCTGATGTGGCTGGTCATATTTGCCTTATTAATGGCAGCCATCAGTGCGTATTATTATTTCCGTGTCATCATCGCAATGTACTTCAAGACGGGCGAGGCTGAGCTGAATGCTGAAGTTTCAGGAACAGATAAATTTCTTTTGGTACTCACGGCGATTATTATCATTGCAATCGGAATTGCACCACAAATTTTATTGCCTGCCGGCATCTGATTTTTCTAATTCATTAATCTTTTTCGTTTTGCTGTTCTGCCTGGTGTAGAACAGCAAAAATTTTTTTGAAAAGTTCCATAAGTTTTTTTGTTGATTTTGAGCAGATTAAGGCAGGTCTGTATTTTCTCACGCAAAAATTTACGCTCAGTTAAGCGCGGAAAATCACCTTTCTTCCCTGTTAAAAAACCTTACATTTACACTTCTTATTCAATAATTAATATTGTGCAGTTGTGAAAATTAAATCGTTTCTGGCAAAACCTTATGCCGCAGTCATTCAGAAAAAGATTCGCAGGAATATGGCCAACGCTCTTGCCGATCAGCAGAGCATTTTCCAGCAGCAAATAAAAGACGGTAAGAATACGATTTTTGGTAAAGACCATCATCTGGCTCAGGTTGGCAGCCATGCAGATTTTATTCAGGCAGTTCCGGTAAGAGATTATGAAGGCATTAAATCTTACATCGAACAAATCAAAACCGGCACTGAAAATGTTTTATGGAAAGGCAAGCCAATGTACTTCGCCAAAACCTCCGGCACTACAAGCGGTGTCAAATATATTCCCATTACCAAAGATTCTATTGACAACCATATCGACACAGCGAAGTATGCTTTGCTGAATTATATGGCAGAAACAGGCAAGCCGGAATTTGCTGACGGTAAAATGATTTTTCTTTCAGGGTCGCCAACGCTTGAAAGGGTGGGTGGAATTCCCACCGGAAGACTTTCGGGAATTGTCAATCATTTTGTGCCGGGTTATTTGCGCAAAAACCAGATGCCGAGTTTCGAAACGAATTGTATAGAAGATTGGGAGACCAAGCTTGGTAAAATAGTAGCTGAAACCATCAAACAGGACATGCGTCTCATCAGTGGTATTCCACCCTGGATGCAGATGTATTTTGACTGGCTGAGCGAAGCCAATGAAGGGAAAAAAATCAAAGAATTGTTTCCGAATCTTCAGGTGATAGTTCACGGTGGTGTCAACTTTGAGCCTTATCGCGCCAAGTTGATGGAAAGTATTGGCGAAAAAATCGACACTGTAGAAACCTTTCCGGCATCCGAAGGCTTTTTTGCCTACCAGGATAGCCAGAATGAGGAAGGTCTTTTGCTAAATACAAATTCCGGTATTTTTTTCGAGTTTATACCTGCGGCAGAAGTGTTTAATGAAAACCCTGAAAGGTTGAGCCTCGCTGATGTTCAACTTGGGGAAAATTATGCATTAATAGTAAACAGTAACGCCGGGCTGTGGGGATATAATATAGGAGACACGGTAAAGTTTGTTAGTCTTAACCCCTATCGTATAGTAGTGACGGGTCGTATCAAACATTTTATTTCTGCCTTTGGCGAACATGTAATAGCCGAGGAGGTGGAGCACGCCATGCGTATTGCCTCAAAAGAACATAACGCTCACATTATCGAATTTACTGTGGCGCCAATGATACAAACAAACGATGGCTCATTGCCCTATCATGAATGGCTGATTTCATTCGAAAAGCAACCGGATAATTTAGATGCATTTGCCAAAACGTTGGATAATGTTTTGCGCGAAAAGAATGTTTATTATGATGATCTGATTCGTGGGGGTATTCTTCAAACCATTCGTATAACAGCATTACAGCCTAAAGCATTTATTGAATATATGCGTGGAATTGGTAAACTTGGTGGTCAAAATAAGGTGCCGCGCCTTAGCAATGACCGCGCTCTTGCTGATGGATTAAAGGCTTTTGTTGTTTAAATATCTTTCTTCTAAACAAAAATTCTATTAAATTATCTTGATGAATATGAATCATAAGGGTAAAATCAAATTGTTCATTTTGGGTGTCTTCACTTTCATTTGCAGTTGTAAAGACACTGCAGAAAAAGAAGTTGAAAAACCAAAGCTTGCAGAAACTCCCGTTGAAAATATTGCGTATAAAGTTGTTCAGTCCTTTCCTCATGATATCACCTTGTTTACTGAGGGCTTGCTATGGTCAAACGGACATTTGTATGAAAGTACCGGATCTCCTGAAGAGCTGGATGTGAAATCAATGATTGGCATTTCAGATTTGAAGTCCGGTAAGTTTGAAAAGAAGATAGAACTGGATAAAAAGATTTATTTCGGGGAGGGTATCGTCATCCTGAACGATAAAGTTTACCAGCTTACGTATAAAAATCAAACCGGTTTTATTTATGATTTGAAAACGTTTAAAAAGCTGGGGGAATTCAAGTTTAGCAATGCCGAAGGCTGGGGTCTGACAACAAACGGAAGCCAGATTATTATGAGTGACGGAACAGAAACGCTAAGCTTTTTGGATCCCGCGAATATGCAACCGGTAAAGACTTTGAAGGTTACAGATAATGGGTTGGCTTTGCCCTATATCAACGAGCTGGAGTTTATCAATGGCTTCATTTATGCAAATGTCTGGACAACAAATTTCATCGTTAAAATTGATCCTGAGTCCGGAAAAGTGATGGGACGAATAGATCTTGCACCACTGGTCTACGAAGCCAGAACAAAAAATCCAAAAGCTGATGTGCTGAATGGAATAGCCTACGATGCAGCGGCAAACAAGATTTATGTTACAGGGAAACTGTGGCCCAATATCTACGAACTGGATTTTCCGCACTAGAACATTTCAATTCCATTCAAAATAGATATCGTGCCAATTTGACACCTAAAATAGTCGCATTTTACTATCATGCACATGCTGTCTTCCGCAGGAATCTATAACGTGTTTAGCTCGCATAGATCCCTGCAAAATGTCAATGTAATTCCGGGTGTAAATTAGAATGAGAAAGGGCTTTGCATTTGCAAAACCCTTTCTCATTTGTGGATTTATTTTTTACCCGATTGCTTGAGCCAGATCTGCAATCAGATCATCAGCATCTTCAATTCCAACACTAAGGCGAATCAAAGAATCGCTCAACCCCCGCGCTACACGGTCTTCCTGAGGAATAGAGGCGTGTGTCATTGTTGCAGGGTGGCCAATCAATGATTCAACACCACCCAGCGATTCTGCCAAAGAAAACAATTGTGTTTTTTTCAGAACTTCAAGTGCTGCATTAATATTATCATCTTTCAAAGTGAAAGAAATCATACCGCCGAAATCCCGCATTTGTTTGCGTGCAATTGCGTGGTTTGGATGATCTTCGAATCCGCACCAAAGTACTTTACCAACTTTCGGATTTTCACGTAACCAATGTGCAATTTTTCTGCCGTTTTCGCAATGGCGCTGCATACGGACATGTAGGGTTTTTATTCCACGTAAAACAAGGAAACAATCCTGTGGACCAGGAACTGCTCCGCAACTGTTTTGAATGAAACGAAGACGCTCTTCCAGTCCTGCATCATTTACTACTAAAACACCATGAACAACATCAGAGTGTCCGCCAAGATATTTAGTAGCAGAATGAAGCACAATATCCGCTCCCCAATCCAAAGGATTTTGAAGATAAGGTGACGCAAAAGTATTGTCAACAACCAGGGTGAGATTGTTGGCTTTCGAAATTTTAGCAGCGGCTTCGATATCAATAATGTTCAGCATTGGATTGGTCGGTGTTTCTACCCAAACCATCTTGGTTTTGCTGTTTACATAATTGGCAATATTGTTGGCGTCGTGCATGTCGATGAAATGAAATACAACGCCATAGTTTGCAAATATTTTGGTGAAAATGCGATAGGTGCCGCCATATAAATCATTCGAAACAATCACCTCATCGCCAGGTTGCAATAGTTTAGCTACCGCATCGGTGGCGGCCATACCGCTTCCAAAACAAAGAGCGTATTTGCCATTTTCAATATTGGCTAATGCGTTTTGCAAGGCATCGCGCGTTGGATTTTGCGTACGGGCATATTCATAACCCTTATGATCGCCGGGAGCAGCCTGCACATAAGTTGAGGTTTGGAAAATCGGGGTCATGATAGCACCGGTAGTCGGATCCGGAGAAACGCCGGCATGAATCAGGCGCGTGGCTAATTTGTGTTGTTGAGATGACATATTATAATTGATGTTGAACGCGTTTTTAAATCAGGGCAAAGGTATTGATACCAGCGACATTAAAAAACTCATAAGTCTTCCTTTTTATGATAAGGGAAATACCAAGCCTAAAGCCTATGCCCTTATATTTGCATTTTACGAACAAAAACACAATCAAGTGAAATATCGCTACGCCCTGCTTATTATATTATTAGTCATTATAGCCGACCAGTGGTCAAAGATCTATATCAAAACAAATTTTTATTATGGAGAAGAAATTAATGTCATCGGCACTTGGTTTCGTTTACACTTTATAGAAAATAACGGAATGGCCTTCGGTATGAAATTCAGCCAGGGAACAATGGGCAAGTTATTGCTTACGTCATTTCGCCTGATAGCGGTTGGTTTTGGATTTTACGTATTGAAGCAATTGGTTGTTCGTCAATATACCCGAGGCGCTATCATCTGCGGTGCTTTGATTTTGGCGGGTGCAATGGGTAATCTGATTGACAGTATGTTTTATGGCCTGATTTTCAGCGAAAGCAGTTTTCATATTGCCAAATTCGTGCCCTTTGGAGAAGGTTATGGCAAATTCCTTCATGGCCAGGTGGTAGACATGCTCTATTTTCCAATGGTTGAGTTTAAAGTTCCGGAGAGTATACCATTTGTGGGTGGCAAACTCTTCAGCTTTTTTGATCCTGTTTTTAATATCGCGGATGCAGCCATCAGTACCGGAGTGATTACTTTGCTTGTTTTTCAGAAAAAGATGATACACAAAAAAGAAGAAATTGCAACAACTGAAATGAATGGTGAATCCGGGAATTAAGAAAGATCATCTGAACCTTTTATAAATTCAAACCTAAATGCAAAACGAAGAACTAACCCCTGTAAATCTATGGCTGGCCGGCCGGAGTTACCGCATTTTGGTGAAGAAGAATGAGGTAGATTCTATCCGTAAGGCAGTGAAGGTTGCTGATGAGAAAATTGCAGAACTGAAGCAAACCTACTCGGGAAAAGATGATCAGGATTTTCTGGCCATGTGCCTGCTCATGTATGCTTCGGATAGCAATGGGAATGATAGCCTGAGCATAGCAGATGATCTGAAGAAAATAAATGAAGAGATTGATAAAGCGCTTGAATAAAATTATATTATGAGTCAGGGATTGAATAATAAAAATAGTTCTTTAGAGGTTTTAGAAGGAGATTATTGGGCTGTTCCTGATTTTAATTCTCATTTAGTAAAAAAATGCCACGAGTTAAGAAAAGTCCCGCTTTCTGAATTCAGTATTGAAGATTTCAGGTTAATGATCAGCCAACAAACAGGATTGAAATTTTTAGTCCCGTTGGTTTTAGATATTTTGTCAGGAGATTTTTTTGCCGAAGGCGATTTTTATGAAGGCGATTTGCTTGTTGCTGTTTTAAAAATAGACTTAAACTTCTGGATCTTAAATAATGATTTAAAGGAAAAGTTAGCGGTATTAATCGCCACTAATAAGTCCGAAATTATTGAAAGAGGTATCGATTTAAAGAACTTTTCAGAAATATAGATTATATTCTAAAAAGAAGGGCCTCAGAATTTTCTGAGGCCCTTCTTTTTAGAATAGAGAATGAATCTTTATTTTGTTGTTACAGGCATCATCAGTGCATGTAAAACATTTTTTGAATTCAGGTATTTGTTTGCTGTAGCAGTAAGTGATTCAGGACTTACAGCTTTCAGACGGCTTTCAAAATTATTAAGGTTTTCTGTAGGCAATCCAAACTGTTGGTATTTGCTCAATGATGCCAACCAATAGTTGTTGGTTTTCATCCCCACCCTGTATTTCTGTATATTGGTTTCTGTTGCTTTTGCCAGTTCTTCTGCTTTTATATTTCCCGGTTTTTTCACTTCATTAATGATTTCCCAGAATGCGACTTTTACTTTCTCTGCATTCTCTGGTCCGCAAGGCAAATAACTTTGCATCATAAAGCGCTCCTTAGGATATTTCTGAAGACGAAGACCTGCGCCACCGCCATAGATAGCGCTCATTTTCTCGCGGATGATGTCAGTGATTCTGTTGTTGATTACCTCAGAAAGCAGAGTCAATTCCAGCTCGTCTTTCTGGTTGTACGGTGTGTAGAAGTAGCTCATTTCGTTCACCATGCTTTTTGGTTCGCTACCTACATTAATGGTGAAAGGACGATCACCCTGAACAGGTTCGATACCCAGATCTTTTGATTTGTTTTCGACCGCTTCATTGCTCAATCCGCCGATATATTTTTCCACTAAAGGTTTAAATGTGGCTTCGTCAATGCTACCGACAAAGAAATAATTCATGCCGTTTGCTGTATTGAATCGTTTATTATAAAATGAAACGGCATTGCTCAGTTTTATTGCATCATAATCTTTAGGGTCCGGAATCTCCTTCATGCGCGGGTTGCTGTTGTACATGAATTTGTTCAGCGTATCAGAAAAATAACTTTGCGGGTCAGATTTCATTTGAGCAATCATTTGCTGTTGTCTGTTTTTGAAAGAAGAAAACGCCATTTCGTCCACACGTGGTGCAGTACATTTCAGATATAGTAATTGCATGGCGGTTTCCAGGTCTTTTACAGAAGAGCGGCCATTTACCATATCACTGTTAAGGTCTACAACAGTTGAAACGTTTGCAATTTTCCCCTGCAGAAATTTCTGTAAATCCGTGTTGGAAAATTCGCCATAACCCATTTCGTCAACTACATTATTACTGTAATCCGCACTTTGATAATCGCTGCCGGCATAAACAGATGAACCACCAAATCGATATCCTGAGAAGATGATTTCATCATTTTTAAAATCGGTTTTTTTGAAAGTTACTTTTGCGCCATTGGCCAAAGTCCAGGTAGTCGTTCCGACAGCAGCATCCTTTTCTTCTTTAACTACTTTTCCTGCAACGGGTTCTTTAGTCAATAGTTTCGAAGGCAATGCCTTTTCTTCGTATGCAACCACATCAGTATTCAATGCGTTGTCTACATAAGATTTCAAATCAGCGTCTGTCGGTAATTTGCCTTCAGTTTTAGTCGTTACAAGTGCAAAATAATTTTTGTCAACGTTGATGTCGTCTTTTAGCTTATTCACTTCTGCCAGGGTTATTTTTGGTAAATAGGTTTTAGCTGTGTTGTATTCCCATTCTGTTCCCGGAATCGGCTCGTTGGTAAGGAAATGACGCACCAGCTCGTTCACTTTGTTTTTAGATTCCGTCTTGTCGCGCTCATTGTACATTCTTTCATAATTGGCCATCATTGTTGCTTTGGCTCTTTCAAGTTCTGCTGCAGTAAAACCGAATTTTTTTATTTTCAACGATTCTTTAATCAGCGCTTCTGTGGCGTCTTTTATCTTGTCGTTGCCACAAACTGCAAACAATTGGAAGTTGGCCCAGCTACGTGCCCATCCACCATTAAATCCGCCATAGCTGAAAATAAACGGAGGATTGGCCGAATTTTTTAATTCTTCAAATCGTGCTGACATCATTGCATTGAATAATGCTTCTTTATTGTCATTAAGATATTCCTGTACAGTAGTGGCGGATGTTTTTTTCTTGCTGTTACCAATAATTTGCACCACTGTATAAGGTGCTTCCTTATCGCTAAGCACCATGGCTTTGCTGGCAGTGCGGGCAGGCAGGTTAAAACTTTCCGGGCGCGGACGGGGATTGGCAGGGTTTTTGAAACCACTGAATTTTTCTTTGATTAAACGTTCTGCTTCTGCGGGTTCAATATCTCCCACAACCATTACTGCCTGCAGGTTTGGGCGGTACCAGTCTTTATGAAAACGTTTGATCACATCGTACTTAAAGGTTTTCAACAATTCGTCGTCACCAATAGGCAAGCGTTCAGCGTATAAAGACCCATTCAGGTATTCCGGCAACCATTTTTTCATCATTCTGTCATCAGCTCCTTTGCCCAGGCGGCTTTCTTCCAGCACCACGCCGCGCTCTTTGTCTATTTCTTCATTCTCCAACAATGCTGCCCCACTCCAGTCTGCAATGATCTGGAAACCCTGATCTATTTTTTTCTTGTCATCGGAAGGAATCGGAAGAATATAGACTGTTTCGTCGAAGCTGGTGTACGCATTCAGGTCAGCGCCAAATTCAACACCAATACTTTGCAGATAATGGACTACTTCATTTTTAGGGAAATGAGCCAGCCCGTTAAAATTCATGTGTTCCATTAAATGAGCCAATCCAAGTTGATCCTTGTCTTCAAGAATAGCACCTGCGTTGACTACCATACGCAGTTCGATTTTGTTTTCCGGTTTTTTATTTTGAATGATATAATACTTCAGGCCATTCGCCAGTTGCCCGGTTTTGATTTTTGAATCGAAAGGTATTTTTTCATTCTGGGCCCCCACCAGGAGCGGAAGCATTAGGCACAGAAGTGCCAGGGAGTGCTTGATGAATTTCATAAGAGTTGTTTTAGAAGTTCAAATTAAAGATAATAATTTAAAAAAAACACTTAAATGTCTAAAAATCATACAAAAGTAGTGCAATACCTTAAGTGTCAATACCACTTATAAATGAAAAACGAGCTGCAACTTGTAAAAGTTGCAGCTCGTTGCAGAAATATGGAACGCGCCGTTTTATTTGTCCTTTTTAATAATCGCATAAACTTCTATACCCAGTCCGATCAGAATCATAATAGGAGCAAGTGTTATGCGGCGGAAGCTATATACCTCATCATAATTAAACTGATGTGGGTCGGCGCTTTTGCCGCCCGCCATCAATATCAATCCCAACAAGATAAATGCCACACCAATCAGCATCCATTTATAATTGCTTTTGTCGAACAGGAACTCTTGTTTGGTTTTATTCAGGTTGTTGCTCATAGGAATTTTGTTTTAAAAAGTTTGGAAGAAAAATTGCTTAGTACAAATCGTCTACGGTAAGTTTCAGGTATTTTACTACAGAACGGTGAGTGCTCACAAGCGATATCAGGATGCCCGCAATAACCATTCCGAGCATCAGAAAAATTAATAAGGTAGGATTGTTCAGGGCTTTTAATTCAGGCACATTTGCTTCAGCAAAAGATTTTACCAAAAATAAACCCAGGACAGCAAGTACTCCGCTGATGAGTCCGTTTACAATGGCGCGTTGATCGAATGGCTTAGAAATGAACCAACGTGTGGCGCCCACCATCTGCATCGTTTTGATAAGGAAACGATTGCTGAACATTGCCAGGCGAACCGTATTGTCTATCAAAACAATTACCACCAAAATCAGAACAATAGAAATAATACCCAGAATTACACTTACTTTCTGCAGGTTATCATTCATTTGGTTGACAATCGTTTTTGGATAGCTCACTCTGTTTACCACATTGCTTTGCTGAATAAACTGTGTGATTTTTTCGATGCTGTCCTTATTTACATATTCGTTGTGCAGATTGAGCTCGATGCTTGCAAAAAGCGGATTGAATCCCAAAAAGCTGGAAATATCTTCACCTTCCAGTTCGTTTTGCATTTTCAAAGCTTCTTCTTTGGATATGATGCGGCTTTTTTTGGTAAATGGCTGATTGTCAAGAACAGATTTCATTTGTGTTACACTTTCATTGCGAACGTTGTCATGAAAATCTATCTGAACAGCCATGCCTTCTTTTACAACCTGTGCCAGGCTTTTTCCGTTGATGACAATCCAACCCATTGTTCCCAAAAGAAACAGAACAAGCGAAACGCCAATTACAGAAAAGGTATAAGATGCTTTGGATTTAGTGCCTGCCATGTAGGGAATACTGTAAATGTTTAAAGGTCAAAGCTAAAAAATAACAGCCAAAAATGGTGTTTTTTTTGATAAAATACTGATAAAAGAATTGCAGGTCAATCTTATCGCTGCATAGCCGCCCTGCGCGAAAACAATAAAAGGTATACGCCAATCAGCAGCATTGTGGTAACAGTTGAAGCCAGTATTTTCAACAGCAGGTAGCCAAAGTTATTGAGACTCCACAATTCAATGATAAAAAATGTAACGTGATGAATAAAAATAAGGAATGCACTGTAGGTAAGGAATGGCGGCCATCCCATCGTTTTTACAGAAGGGGAAAGCTGGCTGTACTCTTTCAGGTTTTTTGGCAAAAGAGCCAGCAATACGTTCGTCCGCAGATAGGCTATCAACACCATTGCAAAAGCGTGCATCCCGGGGGTATTTAAAAAGGAATCAACAATGCAGCCACAAATAAATCCGACCGCCAGTAATAACCATACCGGGGTTTCAAAAGGAAGCAATAAAATAAATAATGGGTAGATATAGGGGGTAAATACAGGAAACCCTTCGGGTTGCGTCCACCAATGCAGGGTCACATTGTTCAGTATCAGCACCTGAAACAAGAGCAGCAAAAAGAACTGCACAACGTATTTTACGTACTGGCTCATTTTTTCTTTTGGGCTTGTTGTTTTTGAGTAGTGTCTTCCAGTCGTTTTCTTTCCTCTATGTAGCCGTTTTTAATGGCATACACAAACTGCAGATTTTGGAAATTAGTAGCAGGTTTGATGTGCAACACACGGGAATTGTCTTTCTTTGTAATATAAACCTGTTGAACAGTACCTATAAGCATATCAGCAGGAAATAAGGTGGAATAACTGGTTGTAAGAATGCTGTCACCCCTTTTAATTTTAATTTCTGCCTGCGTAATTTTCATCAGCATTTCTTCCGGACCGGATGCCTGCTCCCAATATACAAAACTGGTGGTACCGTCTTTCAGTTTGGCGCTCAGTCTTTGTTTGGTATTCAAAATGGATAATGCTGTTGCAAAATGTGCCGATACATTGGTAACGCGCCCTACAACACCCGTGCTGGAAATGAGTGCCATATTGGGTTCGATTCCATCTTTAGATCCACGATTAATGGTTATAAAATTGGAGGCCGCATTGATAGAATTGTTTACCACACGGGCTTCTTTATAAGTGTAATGAGCGTATTGAATGCTGCGGACAGAATCGCTCAGAATAACTCCCCTGACTACAGAACTGTCCGTCAGTGTATCCGTTTCCGAGAATCGGGCGATTTGCTGACGTAGCCGCATATTTTCATTCAACAGGCTATCATTCATTTGGCGTAGCCCGAAATAATTGGTTACACCGGATTGTTTTTTATACCAGAATGCAACACCCAGGTTGGCAGAATTCATAATCTCGTTTCCCTGTAATGTATTCGTTTTCGAAATCATGACAATACACAGAATTTCTATCCCTATAAAAAGTATAAGGTTGAAGAAACGCTGTATAAAGGAAAGGAGTACGCGCAATGAATTACTATTGTAGGCCCGGAGACAATTAATTATAGTTTGAAAAAATGAAACCTTGCCGGAGCGGGTTTTATCTCATCAGGAAGGACATCTTCGCAATATTTTTCAGAGCAAGGCCGGTACCACGAACAACCGCACGAAGCGGATCTTCAGCAACTTGTACCGGCAATTTGATTTTGTGGGCAATTCTTCTGTCAAGTCCGCGAAGCAATGCTCCACCACCCGTCAGATACAAGCCACGGCGATAAATATCTGCAGCCAGTTCCGGAGGTGTGCTTTCCAATGCTTTTAAAATCGCTTCTTCAATTTTGAATAATGATTTGTCCAGGGCTTCGGCAACTTCCTGGTAGCTTACCATAATTTGTTTCGGGATACCAGTTACAAGGTCACGGCCATTCACAGCGATATCATCGGGTGGGTTGTCCAGTTCTTTTAACGCAGAACCAACGTGTATTTTAATTTGTTCAGCAGTACGTTCTCCAATCAACAATGAATGGTAGCGGCGCATGGCCTCCATAATATCTGTTGTAAATTCATCTCCTGCAATACGTACAGACTGATCGCAAACAATACCACCAAGAGCGATTACAGAAATACCGGTAGTTCCGCCTCCGATGTCAATAATCATATTGCCGGTAGGCTCTTCCACATCAATACCGATACCCAAAGCGGCTGCCATCGGTTCGTGAATCATATAGACTTCTTTGGCGCCTGCGCGTTCAGCAGAATCATGCACCGCACGTTTTTCTACCTCTGTAATGCTGGAAGGAATACAAATAACCATTCTCCAGCTAGGAGGAAATAAAGGTTTTTTAGGGTAAACCATACGGATAAATTCCCGCAACATGCTTTCTGCAGCATCAAAGTCGGCAATAACACCGTCTTTTAGCGGACGAATAGTCTTTAGGTTTTCATGAGTTTTTTCATGCATCATCATCGCTTTCTTCCCTACAGCAACTATTTTGTTAGTTGTTCTGTCTTTTGCTACAATAGATGGTTCGTCTACCACAACCTGGTCATTATGAATAATAAGCGTATTCGCAGTACCAAGGTCAATGGCAATTTCTTGCGTTAAAAAACTAAATAAACCCATAAATATATATGTGCCATCAAATAATGGCTGTTTTGAATAGAAAAAATTAATCGCTGCAAAGTTGCGAAAAAATAAGCATTGTATCTATACTAAATATTTTTTTCGCGCCAAAAAAAAGCCAATATGCAAAACCATAATAAATCCGTTGAGGAATAAGCCACGGGAAAATAAAAGGTAGCCATATGGCAATTTGTTGCAATGTGTTTATTTTTCCCGATTTAATAAAGTTCTTTTCCTGATTTTAAAACTAAGAGTCTTTTTAAGTTCCTTCTTTTGCATCCTAATTACTTGCTCCCCCCAAACAATACTGATAGCATTTTCAGCATGCTGATACTCTGGTAAAGAAGTATCAATATCAAAAATGGTGCGCCAACTTCTGATAAAGGAAGGTATGGCCGGGAGCAAGAAAGGCTTTGCTGACTTTTGTCAGGATTGGCCACCATCTATGATATGCATATCTGTAAATGAGAAATTTTTTTCTAATTTATAATATACATTTCAAATGAAAAAACAATTACTTATTACTGTATTGAGTATTGCCGCATTTGCCGCAAAAGCACAGACTGTTGTTACCGACACTGTTGTAATGGGCGCTGGGTATGCTAATCAGGTTTGGTACAGCCTTGCTGATGATGAAAAAGGTGTACAGGCAAAAAACAATTGGGATATAGCCTTCCGTGCTTCAGGCGGAATGAGCTCTGACATAATGGTGAACCACAGTGGTGGCGGAACAATCTGGGCATACCCTAAAGCGAATAAATCGGGTTGGGCAAGTGTAGATACCAACGGGCTTAGCTTGTGGACTCCACAATATAATATGGAGACAGCATGGAATGGCGCATTGGGCAGATATGCTGACGTAGCTAATCCTTACGATTTGGGTTGGGGAATTTATGATATGGGTTCACATAATGTAGATGGCGATTCTATTTATATTGTAAAAACACAAGGTGGAAATTTCAAGAAATTGACCATTGATAAACTGGCAAGCGGTACGTACACTTTTACCTATGCCAATCTTGACGGTTCTGGCTCTACAACTTCTACTCTTGCTAAGAGCGCTTACAGCACAAAAAATTACGGCTACTTTAATTTAGATACAAAAACTGCCATCGACCGCGAACCGGCTGCCGAAGAGTGGGATCTTGTCTTTGGGCAATATTCAACCGGTGATTATGCTTCAATGGGTATTGCAGGTTATACCGTTACTGGGGTTTTGGTAAATGACACTTTAAAAGTTGCAAAGGCTGTAGTTGATCCAACAACAAGAGCCACATTTAACGCCTATGGGCCGCTTACCTTCAGCGATAACATTAATGGTTTGGGATATAACTGGAAATCTACTTCCGGCGTTATCAAAGACTCGAATGTTTATTTTGTAAGAACAAACAATGGTAACATCTGGAAATTAAATTTTACCGGTTGGATAAGTGGTGCAACCGGAAATGGTAGTGTCATTTTTACAAAACAATTGCTGACTGCGGTTTCGATAAAAGAAACCAATAAAACAAACACAACAGTTGCCTTGTCTCCAAACCCTGCAGTGAATGGTCAAAACATCAACATCGTTTACAATTTCGATGCAAATGTAAACAGCGCCATTGCTCAGATATACGACATGACCGGTCGTGTTGTAATGACACAACTTTTAGAAACTTCAAAAGGATTGCACGCACAAATATTAAACAGCGGCAACCTGAATTCAGGTATTTATATTATTAGTGTTGTAGCCGATAACCAGGCAACACAGCAAAGACTCATCGTTCAATAAATCCAAATAATCTGAAACATAGAAACGCAGGCTGTTTACAGCTTGTGTTTCTATAATTTTTTCAAAACATTTTCAAATGACAAAGTCGATTTTAAAAACATTTTGCACCGCACTGATGCTGTTATTATCTGCCTGTGGAAATAATAACAACACAGCAACGACAGGACAAAAAGAAGCCGCAGAAATCAAACAGGAAAAGATTGTTTCTATTAGCGGAACAACAACTGAAATACTTTGCGCACTTGGAATGCAGGATCAGATTGTTGGCGTCGATGTAACCAGCACTTACCCTGAAGCAATGACAAAATTGCCCGGCGTTGGTCACAATAGAAGCATGTCAGCAGAAGCAATTATTGCACTGGCGCCATCCATAGTGATAGGAGTTGATGAAAATGTAAAGCCTGAACTTGTTGAGCAATTAAAAAGCGCTCATATCAGGGTGTTGCTTTATAATCTTGAAACTTCTGTAGAGGGTACAAAAAAGTTGATAAAAGGTATTGCGGATAGTTTAGAGAAATCCGACAAAGTGCAGGAAATCGTTAATGGTATTGATGCTGATTTAAAAGAGAAAGTTGCTCTTAGCAAAAAAACTAAAGTGCTTTTCATTTATGCACGTGGTGCAGGAACGATGATGGTGGCAGGCGAAAAAACTTCTTCAAATGCAATGATCAATTTGGCCGGAGGCGAAAATGCGGTAACTGGTTTTGAGGATTTCAAACCGCTTACACCGGAGTCATTGCTGCAAGCTAATCCTGATGTCATTCTGATGTTTACCAGTGGCCTTGAAAGTCTTGGTGGAATGGAGGGCTTATTGAAAGTGCCCGGCGTAGCAATGACCAATGCAGGAAAGAAAAAACAAGTAATAGAAATGGATGGTCAGTTTCTGACCGGATTTGGAACGAGGCTTGGAAAAGCTGTAGCAGCATTATCAAAAAAACTAGATGCAGTTAACAAGAATTAGAATTGTTACCATCGCTGTAAGTACGTTGTTAATAATCAGTGTGCTTGCAGGGATGGGAATGGGTGCAGTGTCAATAACCCCACTACAAATAATGGCAATACTTACGAAACGAATTGGTTTTAATTCAGCGGTTCAATACTCAGACGTTCAGGAGTCTGTGTTGATGGCTATAAGGCTGCCGCGTGTACTCCTGGCTGTTTTGATAGGATCTTCACTTGCCGTTTCGGGCGCTGCTATGCAGGGTTTGTTTCGCAATCCGCTAGCCGATCCTAGCTTAATCGGCATTTCGTCCGGTGCATCTTTCGCCGCGGTTGCTGCCATTGTTTTGGGTATCAATTCTATCTCTTCCATCACTGGTGTGTCAGGCACATATGCTCTGTCATTCATAACTTTTTCAGGGGCCCTGATCACTGCAATTGTTGTGTATCGCTTGTCTCAATCGGGTGGTAAAACAATTATTGCTACCATGCTCCTGGCTGGCATTGCCATTAATTCTTTGGCAGGCGCAGGTACAGGCTTGTTTACTTATGCTGCCAACGATGCACAATTACGCAGCATTACTTTCTGGATGTTGGGTAGCCTTGGTGGCGCATCCTGGGGCAATGTTGCTGGCATTTTGCCGTTCACATTGTTACCCGTTTTTATTTTACCGGCAATGGCAAAATCACTCAATGCATTTTCGTTAGGGGAGTCTAACGCAGCACATTTAGGAACGAATACCGAAAGTGTAAAAAAGGTGGTTGTATTGCTCACCGCGCTTTGTGTTGGCGCATCTGTTGCGGTGGCTGGTGTGATAGGGTTTGTAGGTCTGGTGGTGCCACATATCATAAGACTTACTGTCGGGCCAGATAACCGATACCTCTTATTTCTTGCCCCGATAATGGGAGCATTGCTGTTGGTGTGTGCAGACCTTGCTGCGCGAACTTTATTTATCCCTGCAGAATTGCCAATCGGAATTATTACATCAATAATAGGCGCTCCGGTTTTTTTATATATGGTGGTTAAGGAATTAAAGTCTCAAAAAAACTTCTGATGCTCAACGTTCAACATATTAACTACAGAATATCGCCCTCGCTGGCCTTGACTGACATTTCGTTTGATGTGCAACCCGGAGAGCTTGTTGCAATTTTAGGCGCTAACGGTGCAGGGAAATCAACCCTGCTTAAAATCATAACCGGGTCCATAAAAATGAATTCCGGCAATGTGCTCATTAATAAATTGCCATTGACATATTGGTCTCCGAAATCCCTTTCCACATTTGCGGCGGTGATGCAACAGCAGAATCAATTGCAATTGCCTTTCAGTGTGTTTGAGGTCGTGATGATGGGTAGATACCCGCATTTTAAAAGACGTGAAACACAAACAGATGAAGACATAGTGAATGAAGTTTTGGTCAGAACCGGTATCCAAAAACTTAAGGATAGAAATTACCTGACACTTTCCGGAGGCGAGCAACAACGTGTTCATCTGGCACGAGTGCTGGCTCAGATCAGCGGAGGTAAGAGCGAGAATTCGCGTTATCTTTTTATGGATGAACCCAGCAATAACCTGGACATCCGTCATCAGCATAGCGCGCTAAATATCGCAAAAGAATTTGCCGGGGAAGGAAATTGTGTCGTTGCCGTTTTGCACGATTTGAACCTTGCTTTGCAATATGCAGACAAAATAGTTTTACTGAAAAATGGGGCTATGAAAGGCTTTGGCACATGTGCCGATATAATGACAGATGCGTCCATCAGTGATGTTTACGATTTACCATTATCCATTTTTCACCCTCCAATGGGCCGCCATCCGATGGTTATGCCTGTTGGCAACAATGTATTAATTAACGCTTAAAATAAAAAAAATGTCAAACACAATAGCTCCGGGTTTGAAAGAACAATACGAAAGCATTAAAGCTTCGAACCCTAAAATGCGCATCAGGAATGCAGCGCAGGAATTAAAAGTAAGTGAAGCACAGTTGGTTGCCCTTAGCATTGGCGAAGGAACCACATTGCTGAATCCTGCTTTTCAGGAAATTTTAAAAGAGATTATTAATCTCGGTGAAGTAATGGCCCTCACCCGAAACAACAGTGTGGTGCATGAACGCAAAGGAATTTATGATAACATTTCTTTTGAAGGTCCTATCGGTCTTGCGGTTAATAAAGATATTGACTTGCGCCTGTTTATGATGCACTGGAAATATGCCTTCACAGTCTCTGAAGGTGACCGCAAAAGCATCCAGATTTTTGATAAAAGCGGAGAGGCGGTCCATAAGGTTTACGTTACACCATTATCGAACGTGGACGCATATGAAGCATTGGTGAAAAAATTCACTGCCGAAGATCAGAATGCGATTTTAACTTTCGACGCTTATCCTGCACCTGCGGAAGAATTGCAGGACTCTTCCATTGATGTTGATGCTTTTCAGGAAGGTTGGAAAAATCTGAAAGATACCCACGAGTTTTTTGGCTTAACACGTACACACAAACTGACACGCACACAAGCTCTTCGCTTAGCTCCGGCAGGCTTTGTTCAAAAAGTACCCAATAATTCAGCACGCAAGATGCTGGATTTGGCTTCAGAGCGACAGGTTCCTATTATGGTATTTGTTGGAAACAGAGGTTGTATTCAAATCCATAGCGGCACGGTTAACAAAGTGATGGAAGCCGGTCCATGGTATAATGTGTTGGATCCAAAATTCAATTTACACCTTAATGAAACGGATATTGATTCTGCATTTATAGTAAAGAAACCAAGCACTGATGGCGATGTTACTTCTCTTGAAATATTTGATGCCAGCGGAGAAATGATTGTTCAATTCTTCGGTGAACGTAAACCTGGTATTCCTGAATTGGAAACATGGAGAGCTTTGGTGAAAGACTTACCACTTGCATAATAATTTGAGTTCAATCTCCGGGAACAATTAATTGTTCCCGGAGATTGCTTTTAATGAAATCTAAAATCCTGTAAAGTCAGCAAGATGGCTGATTTTCGAAAATACAAAACGATTAAGTAGATGTGCTGCTATAAAACACTCCATAAAAATGAGGAAGGATATGTTGTCTTTTGCAAGAGTTGCGAAAGCCTGCATGTTGGTTTTGGCAATGTTGTTTTGTCAAAATCTATTGAAGAATTTTATTCCTTCGAGGCCAGGATTGATGCGTATTACAGAGAGCATCAATGCGATCCCTGGCAGGATTTGAAAACGATTTCAATAAGTACTGCTGTCAAGTCTATTACAATGGTGTACAGTCCGAATGATTTGAAAAAATTGAGCAGCATATTGAATAAGGCGAAAGAGAAACTAACCCTCGAAAAACTATTTGTATTCAATGACAACTAAGCATTTTTTACAGAAGAATATTTTTGCGGCAATAGTAATTCTTTGTTTTTCAGAGATTGCATTGGCACAAAAAACGGACACTACGGGAGACGGCATCAGCGAAAGGATATTGTCAAATGTTGTGATTACCGGTCAATACAGTCCCAGGAAGATTGAAGATGCGGTGCAGAGAATCAGGGTTGTTGATGCAAAGAAAATTGCAGCAATGGGTGCGCAAAATCTGCGTGATGTATTGCTGAACGAAATGAACGTGAATGTGGCACAGGATCCTGCATTGGGAAGCAGTGTGAGCATACAAGGAGTTACAGGGCAGAATGTAAAGATTTTGATTGATGGAGTACCCGTTATTGGTCGTCAGGACGGGAACGTTGATATCTCTCAAATGAATACCTATAATATCGAACGAATAGAACTGGTAGAAGGACCTATGTCTGTAAATTATGGTACAGATGCTCTTGCCGGAACAATAAATATCATTACTAAAAGTACAGTTAAGGGGAATGTGGATGCCGGCATTAATACGTACACGGAGTCTATCGGTAAGTATAACGTGAATGCAAACCTTGGTTTTAATAAAGGAAAGCACACAGTAGTGCTTGCTGGTTCCCGCAATTTTTTTGATGGCTGGGATCCTTCAGAAGGATTCAGGTACATGAATTTTGAACCAACAATAGCAGATGGCCGCCGTTCTGTACAATGGGATCCTAAAGAAGAGTACAACGCAAATCTGCAGTATAGCTACAGACTTAATAAAGCAACAACCTTGCGTTTTAAAAGCGAATATTTTCATGACATAATTACCAACAGGGGCGCACCTGACGGTTTTTATGGTTATACAGCATCAGATGATGTTTATAACACGTTCAGATTTAATAATGCGGTGTTTGCAAACGGTAAAATACTTAAGAGCAAAAATTTCACCTTTCTTGCAGCATACAATAAATACAAAAGACAAAAAAATACTTATGCAACAGACTTGCTGACAATGGACAGTCCGCTGGGGTCTTCTCAGGATCAGGATACTTCGTCGTACTCATCCTTTAACTCACGTGCTACTTTCAGCAACAGCCTCAATAAAAACAAGCTTAACTATGAACTGGGTTATGATGTAAACATTGAAAATGGTAGCGGAAGAAGAATTTTAAGTAAGCAGCAACAAATAGGTGATTATGCCATTTACGGAAGCAGCGAATATAATATTACCAGGAAGCTGATTGGCCGTATCGGGCTGCGTTATGCTTACAATACCGCTTTCACATCACCGGTAACGCCATCCATTAATCTGAAATACGACATCCTTAAGAATCTTGTTTGGCGTGCATCTTATGCCAAAGGTTTCCGGGCGCCAACTGTTAAGGAGTTGTATTTTGAATTCAAAGATTCCAACCATGATATTGTGGGTAATGAAAATCTTACATCTGAAAGAGCCGACAACTTTAGCGGGGCAATCAACTACAATTTTAAGCTCAATGCAGTAAGGTATAAGGTTGATGCGTCGGGTTTTTATAATAGTATTGAAAACATGATTACGCTTGCTCTGGCAGACGCAGCTAATAACAGGTATACCTATATCAATATTGAAAATTACAAAACGAAAGGTGTACAAATGAATTTTTCAGGTCAGTACAAAAATCTGAATGTTCTTTTAGGCGCTTCGTACATTGGTCGTTCTAACCGTTTGCCAAGTGAAGTGAATGGCATACCGTCTGACTATGTCTACACCCCTGAAATTCGGTTCAACGCCTCTTATGAATTGCCAAATTATGGTACCACGTTTTCTCTATTTGTAAAATATACCGGTAAAATGCCTGGCACGGGTATAGATAATCAGAACAATGTTTTCCTTTTGCCAATCAATCCGTACACGTTGGCCGATGCTACCATTATGAAAAAGTTTTTAAAAGACAGGTTGTCCTTATCGCTGGGTTGTAAAAACTTGTTTGATATAAAAAATGTAGGTTTTGCGAGCGGCGTTTCGGGTGGTGGCAGTGGTGCTCATCAATCTTCTTCCACAAGTATTTCTGTGGGTACAGGCCGCACTTATTTTTTAGGTTTAGGATACCGGTTTTCAAAATAATATTCAGTTTCTATGAAAGGAATTTTTGTAAAGGTTTTAGTTCTGGCTCTGTTATGTGGAAGCTTTAGCAGTTGTTTAAATAAAGAAACCCCTGTGCCCTTGAAACCTAAGGGTGAAGCAACTTCCGGGGCAATAGATATGTCTGAAGATTACCGCTGGCAGGTTTACTTCAGTTTTAAGAATAACATCATGGTGGGCAAGAATTTAATAACTGCCTGGGACCTTGGGTTCGAAGCAACACCCGAAGGAAGAAGAGTAATTTTGAACGGGGCGAAATTCAGAATGGCAGTTTATCCTGTCAATAAAAGTCAACTTTCTGACGTTAATATTTCCGATACAACTGGCGTCGCTTCAAGGATTGATATGCCTTCCGGAAGCCTTGACAGTACTGCCATCGGAGAATGGAAGCCAGGAAATATTTTTATACTTAATCGCGGGACAGATGAGTCTGGCGCAGATCTTGGTATTTGTAAAATCCAGATCGTTTCAGTAGATGAAAAGAAGTATCTGGTTAGGTTTGCAGACTTTAATGGTTCAGGGGAAAAGACAATCGAAATTTCTAAAGACGAAGATTATAATTTTTCCTTTTTGTCTTTTGATAATGGTGGTAAGACATTAATTGTAGAACCACCCAAGGCAGAATGGGATATTGCATTTACAAAGTACACACATCTTTATTATGATCTTGACTTGAGATATTCTGTAGTTGGTTGTTTACTCAATCATTATAAAACTGCGGCAGGAGTAGAAACAGAGAGCAAAACTTTTGAAGAAATAGATTTGAAGAAAGCTGCTAAAGTAGACCTTAGCAGTCTTACTTCCTCAATCGGTTTTGAATGGAAGTCCTATAATATCAATGCCGGTAAATTTACAGTTGATGCCACACGATTCTATATTATCAGAGATCAGCAGGACGTATTTTACAAGCTTCGCTTTGTCGATTTTTATAATAACGGAATTAAAGGAAACCCTCAGTTTGAGTTCCAGCGTTTGTAGATCAGAATTTCAGTAGAAGTCTATTTATACGGGATAAATATATCAAAGCGTGCGCCGCTTCCGGGAATGCCCGATGCAACAATTGTCCCGTTATGATTCTCCACAATTTTTTTGACTATTGATAAACCAATGCCTGTTCCACTGTATTCTCCTTTTTCATGAAGGCGTTGGAAAACTTCAAAAATCCGGTCGCTGTATTGACCTTCAAATCCTATGCCATTATCTTCGACAATAATCTGGCAATAATGTTTTTCAGGAATTAATTTTTCAATTCCTGTTTCATGACCTTTTAAATCTTTACATGAAATTTTAATGACAGGATTGATTTCCTCTCTTGAAAATTTCAGTGCGTTGCCAATCAGATTGTGCATCATCTGCACGAACTGAAAAGGTATCATCCACACTTCACATAAGTCTTGCACCTCGATCCTGGCTTGCTTTTCTTGAATAAGCTCTGTTAAATCTGACCGTACTTCCTCAATGATATCGTTAATGTCTTTTTTGACAAAATTCCGGTCTGTGACATTCGTTCTTGAATAAGTCAGCAAGTCCTGAATCAGCGTTTGCATCCTGTTTGCAGAAAGTTGCATTCTTTGGAAATGGTCTTTCCCTCTTTCACTCAGGTTTTCATATTCTTTTTCCAGAATCCGGGCAGCGAAAATTTGAATTTTTCTTAAAGGCTCCTGCAGGTCGTGGCTGGATATGTAAGCAAATGATTGCAACTCGGCATTCATTTTTTCTAGCTCCCGGTTCTTAAGTTCAAGTTGTTCAGCATTTTGCTTTATTTTATCATCAGCTGCTTTTTGTTCAGTTAAATCGTGTGTAACTTTTGAAAAGCCTGTCACATTTCCTGCCTCATCATGGATAGCTGAAATGACAACATTTGCCCAGAACGTACTGCCGTCTTTTCGCCGGCGTAATCCTTCATGTACTACTTTGCCAGTAGTTTTTGCTTTTTCTAAAAGTTCCTGCGGCAGGTTTATCTGAAGGTCCTTCTCGGTATAAAAAACAGAAAAATTCTGACCAATTATTTCTTCTGCATCGTACCCCTTTATTTTTTCTGCGCCTTTATTCCAATTTTCAATAACGCCATTTTTGTTGATGTACAAGATTGCGTATTCCTGCACTTCGTTTACCATCTGATGATAGCGCTGTTCGCTAGTAGTAAGGGCTTCGTTAAGCTGTGCCAGCTCCCGGGTTCTTTCTTCCACATTTTGTTCCAGTTGCCAGGTAAACATTTTCTGCTCCTGAATATCAGTGCTCGTTCCAACCCACATTTTAATTTGGCCGCTTGCATCTCTGTGCGGTATAGCCCTGCTAAGTTGCCAGCGATATTCACCGTCTTTATTCCGGAATCGGTGTTCAAAAATAAACTCCCCGCCGGTCTGTACCGCGTGTTGCCATCTTTTGATGTTTTCCTCTCTTTCTTCCGGGTGTACAATATCAATCCAGCCACCATTCATCACCTGCTCTCCTGTCAAACCTGTTTGTTTATAAACCGATTGATTGAAATAATCGAGGTTTCCATCCGCGCCACTGGTCCACACAAACTGCGGCATAGAGTCGGCGAGCAATCGAAACTTCTCTTCACGTTCCAGTAGTTTTTGCTGAAAATCTTTCTCATCAGTAATGTCCCTGATGGTTCCGATTAATTTTCTTGGTTTATTTTCTTCATCATAAAATACCTTTCCTTTTCTTTCCACCCAATGAATAGAATTGTCTTTCCAGATTATCCTTGAGATATATTGGAACACCCCTGTTCTGTAAGCTTCAATAAATGCTTTAGTGCGGATGTCAAGATCATCCGGATGCACCATTGCTAAAAGTTCTGCATGGGAAACTGTGTCTTTTTTGTTGAAACCAAAAATTTCTAAAAACCTTTCTGAATAACTTACTGCATTGGTCCTCAGATCCAGTTCCCAGGTTCCGAGCTCACTTGCATTGATAACGATGTTTAAGCGTTCTTCATCTTCCTTCAGCTTTTTCTGGTAAATGATTTGCTCGTGAATATCCATACTCGCCCCTATAAAACCTTCGAAAACACCATCGGTTGTAAATCTGGGGACACCATTATTTGAAATCCAACGGTATTCGCCATCGTGCCTTCTGAGGCGGTATTCAATATGAAAGGGTTCCCGCTTTTCAAAAGAGCTCAAATATGTGTCTGTATATCGCTTCAGGTCTTCGGGATAGATACCTTCCATCCAGCAATTCTGCGATTCCGCTTCAATGCCGCGGCCGGTAAATTTGAGCCAGGCTGTATTGAAAAAATAACATTCCTTATTTAGGCCCGACATCCATATCAGTACAGGTGCACTATCAGCTACATTGCGGAATCGTTTTTCAGACTCCTCGATTTTTTGTTTGGCAACATTCAGGTCTGTTACATCAGCCGCTGTATTCATCACCCCATACACGTTTCCTGTTGCGTCTATTAGGGGGGTAAAGCTGTAATTGAAATAATAATGTTTTTTCACACCATTGTCCACTAATTCTACCATTTTATTATAGTGGTGAACGGGATTTCCGGTTTCCAATACACTTTCTATTTGCTCTACAATACCCTGGCCTTTTAATTCGGGTAAAACTACTTTGTATGATTTTCCAATTACATCCTGGCCTTTACCCCAAATGTCAATAATTGATTGGTTGGCTATTTCAATTATCAGGTCTTTGCCAATATAAACGCCAATGGGAAAAGGTGCAGTTTTGATTAAAGCTCTGAGGCGCTGCTCGTTTGATTCAATTGTTTTTCGTGCTTCTACTTTTTCAGTGACATTGTTCACTGTAATCATAATACCTGAAACCCTGCCATCGGTTTCAAATAAGGGAGCATATTCAAAATCGAGGTAAAACTTTTTCAGGCCATCATTTCCTTTTACATAAGCCAGCGATTCAATTTCGCGGTGTATCTCTCCACTCCTGTAAACCTGGTTCAGCAATTCTTCATATTTCTGTTCTTTTAGTTCCGGGAAAACGTCGAGGATACTTTTGCCGATTGTGTCGTTTTCATGCCGGTGCCAGATGTTATCGAACATTACCACGTTGGCCATTTCGATAATATGATTTGGCCCTCTCACAATAGTCATTGGGATTGGGGATTGCATCACCATCTGCCGGAATTGTTTTTCGCTTTCTGCAACTCTCTGTTTGGCCTTTACAGATTCTGTCACCTCTGTTACCACAACCATTATTCCGGTCGTGATCTCTTTTTCTTTGAGTGGATGATAAATAAAATTAAAGTAGGCTGTTTCCTGCCTGCCAAATCTGTTTAAGGTGATGGGAAACTCCTCCGTCTTAAATGCAATACCTGTGCGCAAGACACCCAACAATAAAGGCTCAACGACTTCTCTTACTTCCGGCAGGGAATCATATAACGGTTTGCCTACAAATTCACTTTCCTTCCTGTCGACCAGTTCAAGATAATTTTGATTGGCCATCTCCACGAAACAATTCTCGCCCCGCAAAATAGTAATGCCTACCGGTGCTTGCTTTACAGCATTTCTAAACCGCTTTTCACTTTCCTGTAATTTTTTTATGGATTCTGATTGTTTGGTAATGTCTTCCAGTGTTCCGCTGAATCGGATTGCGTTTCCTTTCTCATCAAATTCTGCACGTCCTTTGGCAATTACTCTTATTTGTTTCCTGTCCGAAGGGTTTATAATAGTATAGGTGATTTCGTAAATACCGTCGGAACCCTTTGCTGTTGCACGAGCTATTGCCTCAGCTACATTATTACGGTCTTCATCTGCTATCGCATTCAGAGCATTACTGAGTTCTATTTCATTTTCATCCCCAACCCCGAACCACTTTTTCAGTCGCTCATTGCCACGAAATTTGTGGGTTGCCAGGTTTAAGTCCCAAATGCCAAGGTCTACTGCGTCAATAGTAAAATTCAATTCCTTGTCCCTTGTTTTCAGATCGGCCAAGGTTTTAATTTTTACCGTAGTTTCATTACAGGTCACCAAAACGCCGGCAACAGTATCTGATTCATCATTTACCGGACTGTAGCTAAATGTCCAGTAAACATCTTCAATTTTTCCATTACGAAAAATGGGAATCAGTTGGTCTTCGCTCCAATAAGAATCTCCTCCGGACATCACCTGGTCAATCAGCGGTTTGATTGTGTCCCAGATTTCCGGCCAGGCCTCTTTAGCGGGTATTCCCAATATGTTTGGATGTTTTCCGTTTTCGCCCAGACTGGGGCGGTAAGCATCGTTGTAAAAGCAAATTAATTCTGGTCCCCACCACAAAAACATAGGAAACCGGGAGTTTAAGATGATGCTGATGGTTGTGCGTAAACTTTGAGGCCAGGTTTCAATTGGGCCAACAGGGGTTTTGCTCCAGTCCAGTTGACGGGTTAATGCGCCCATTTCTCCACCTCCACTTAAAAAACGAAGGTTTTTACCCAATTCACGTTCACTTTGAGCTGTTGTCATTTATGCGTCTGTTTTGGTCTGGATTCGACAGGATTTTATTGATAAGTGTAAAAATAGATGTTTTATCTTTCTTATACAATGTGGAATCCTAAAATGTTGCCTTTAAAGATATTGCGTGCAAAAGTCTGATTGTTTTCCCTTTAAACTGAAAATATTTCGGCTTTCAGGCAACCTTTTGGCCCACTTTTGCATATTTATAGGAGAAGACCAGAAAACCGCCAGACATTTTCAAATGAATGAAATCATTGCAGCTTGCCAAAGCGGTGATCGTACAGCCCAAAAGAAGCTATTTGAAGTTTACTCAAAAGGTATGCTTATGGTTTGCAGCAGGTATGTAAAGGATTGTCATGTTGCAGAAGAATTGTTGCTGAATGGATTTTATAAGTTTTTCAAAACGATTGACCGGTTTCAATATGTGGACAATAATAGTATCGGCGCCTGGTTGAAAAAAATAATGGTAAATGAATGCCTGATGCATTTGCGGGAACGAAAGAAAGTAAAGTTTGTTCCGGAGGAGTATGGCGGGGAGGTGGGCATTAGTGAGGCAGTGTTGGAAAAATTAAATGCAAATGAAATTCTTGCGCTAATAAATGAATTACCGGATGGTTATAGAACTGTTTTTAACCTCTATGTAATTGAAGGATTTAGCCATAAAGAAATTGCCACGATGTTGGGAGTTTCGGAAGGGACATCAAAATCGCAGTTAAGCAAAGCCAAAGTGTTTTTACAAAAAATATTGACCTCAAAAGAGATGGTGTATGAAAGATAGTCGCGCAGAAGAAATTATAAGGAAAAAATTAGCTGAACTGGAGTCTCCTTCACAGGATAAATTGGCGAATGCTGAGTTTTTGTGGGAAAAGCTTGGCCAAAAAATGGATGAAAAACCTGCGAGGCGAATCAGGCTTGTTCCCCATGCAGTAGCGGCTTCTGTCATTTTTTTGCTTGTGCTTTTTGCCGGATATTATTTTAATGGCCAGCGGAAAATGGAAATAGTAAAAGTTGAACCCGGAAGCAAAAAGCATTTGGCAGAACCCGCATTAGACGAACCAACAGTTTCTCCTGATGCTTCCCAAAAAAAAGAAGTCAGGCAAGTAGTTCATCAGAAGAAAGAGCGGAAACTGCAATCCAATTTAGAAAAGAGCGGGAGAGCAACTAAAACAGAAGAGCATCAGGTGGTTGTGGTAGAGCCTGATACTCCCGAACCTTCTGTTAATAGTATTTTGGCAGGTATTCCGATAACTAAAATGAGCGCTACAAAAACCCTTATTCTGAAGCGAAATTTACCCGTTGTCTCCTTTGATGATCTGGGAAAAACAGATGAATCTCCCATAGTGGCAAAACCGAAAACGCAATTCCGGATCGGGCAGCGGGAAGATGGCAGAGAGACCAGGCAAACGGAAAATCCCATTGCTTCTGCAAGCCAGAGCGCACCGAACTTTTCAATTAAAATAAAACTATAAAAAAACCAATTTTATGAAAAATAAACTTCTGCCTTTACTGGCATTAAGTTCCCTGTGCCTTGTAAGCAAAGGAATCGCACAAGACATGTTAGACATTTCAGAAAAAAAACCTTCTGCTGCCGAAAGGAAATTCACGGCTGATAGGAACTTTATCAACCAACATCATATTGTTGTATTGGAGAATGGTACAAGGATGGAGATCGAAATGTATAATGCCAATGATTTTTCTCTTATCAAAAACCTGGATTCTTTATTACTTATTTTCAATAATGATTTTGCGAATTACAAAGATTCTTTGACCACTTCGGGCTCTGGCAGCCTGCGTATTGATTACCTGTTTACGGATAAAACAGGAGTTCAGGCAATCAGATTCAAACGGCATGATGCAGATGGAGATATGTATGCCAATACCAAGGGTCAATTATCGAGACTGAAGCTGGATAACGATACCGTTAGAATTCTTATTTCAAAATACGCATCAGAAAAAGTGTGGGGTAAATATGACTACACGCCCATTCAGATTACTTTTTGGTCCAAAAGTTTTGGAGATATTCTTGAAATGAAAAATTTGAATAAGGTTGTTGACAGGCTGATTTTAGCTGCTTCGAGGGGTAATAAAATCACCAGACACCCCAAATCTGAAATGACAACCATTTATAAGGTTCAGACCGATAGCCTGGTCAAATTTGAGGATGAAAGCGGGTTGAAAATTAATCAAAACGACATGATTATCATCACAGGTAATATTGGCTTAGGTGTTATCAGAGACAGAATATCACCTTTTGCAGAAATAAAACTACAGTTATCTAAACCCTGGAGTGGATTGAAAAACGCCCGGTCTGTGTTTGGCATCAGCGCCACGCCGTATTTCCTGTTCGAAAAACGTGCAGACGGCAATTATACAACACATGCCAATTGGTTTCTGAATGCAGAAATCGGGAATGTATCAAATGGCCTGTTTGATGGGCTTAAAATAAAAAGTTTCACGATTGGTGCAGGGTATTTGCTAAAACCCACCGATAAAATTTTTAATGGAAAAACAGCGAAAGCCTACATTAATATCGGTCTGGACAAAGGTTTTCAAATAGCACCTGAAATAATATTTACCGATAATTTCAGGCAAATGTTTCCCGGAATTACCCTTCGGATTTTTAAGCAATAGTTATTTTTATCACTTTAGGTTCTGAAAAAGTAGGATTCTCGGTTTTATTAATTCTCAATTTTTGTTAAAGGCTGCAGCATGTGTTGCAGCCTTTATTATTTGCTAAACAGGTAAAAATCAATAATTGTTGAAATAGCATGATAGAATTAAAAAACACCTGTGTTAAAAATATAATACAATTGTCAGTGGGGCATTTCCTGAGTTGTTCACACCCGTGTGACTAACTTTTAAGCAAGATGAAAAAAGGTGTTTGTATCATTGCATAAGTTCTTTGCTGAAAGTATGTTTTTTGTTACGAAAGTCAGTTTTTGAAAGGTTTCCACCTCAATTTTAATAGACTGCGGACAATAAGTCGAATAGCGATTTTTAGAAATAAGTCAAGAGTACCCTTAACCAAACATTTTTAAAGCGAAGCCTGAGCAATTATAAGGCAAACGCATTGCAACACACACCTAAGTTGAAAAACTTTAAAGGCCATCGTGTCGCTGTTCGTTTCCGGAGAAATTGCAAATATTAATACAGAAAAAGAGCAACCAATGAGCAACGAAAGCACAGAGATTTTACTGAGAGAAAATAAAGACAGATTCGTAATCCTTCCAATCAATTATCCAAAAATATGGGAAGCTTACAAACGCCATGAAGCCAGCTTCTGGACTGCAGAGGAGATAGACCTGAGCGATGATATGAAGGATTGGGAAAAGCTGAATGATGGCGAACGTCATTTTATCAGCCATATCCTTGCCTTCTTTGCTGCCAGCGACGGAATAGTGAACGAGAACCTTGCGGTAAACTTTATGAGCGAGGTGCAATTGCCGGAAGCAAGATGTTTTTATGGTTTCCAGATTATGATGGAAAATATCCATAGCGAAACTTACGCTTTGCTGATTGATACCTATATCAAAAATGCCGAAGAGAAATACAAATTATTCCACGCTATTGATACTGTGCCTGCTGTTAAAAAGAAAGCGGAATGGGCATTGCGCTGGATTGACAACGGAAGTTTTGCAGAAAGACTGGTAGCATTTGCAGCAGTTGAAGGAATTTTCTTCAGCGGTAGCTTCTGCTCAATTTTCTGGTTGAAAAAAAGAGGTTTGCTGCCGGGTTTGACTTTCAGCAATGAACTCATCAGTCGCGATGAAGGATTGCACTGCGAGTTTGCATGCTTGTTGTACAGTATGCTGGAAACAAAATTGAGCAAAGAGGAAATTCAAAATATTATCACAGAAGCAGTAACGATTGAAAAGGAATTTATCACAGAAGCTTTGCCGGTAGACTTGATCGGTATGAATGCAAAGCTGATGCAACAATATATTGAGTTTGTGGCAGACAGGTGGCTTGGCGAACTGGGAAATCCTAAAGTATACAACGCAACCAATCCGTTTGACTTTATGGAAATGATTTCGCTGCAAGGCAAAACGAATTTCTTCGAAAAGAGAGTGGGAGATTATCAGAAAGCCGGTGTGATGGGCAATAACAAAGAAGAGAAGAACACATTTTCCCTTGAGGAAGATTTTTAAAAACAACAAAGACTATTCACAACTAAATTATATATCATTTTATGTACGTAATAAAGAGAAGCGGAAAACAGGAATCCGTAAAATTTGATAAGGTAACGGCGCGTATCGAAAAGCTTTCGTACAGCCTGAGCCCAATGGTAAACGTGATAGACGTTGCTAAAAAAACAATTGAAGGTATCTATGCAGGTGTTCCAACTACAGAACTGGACAGCCTTGCAGCAGAAACCGCAGCGTCGTTGACCATTACCCATCCGGATTATGCTATTCTTGCATCAAGGATTGCGGTGAGCAACCTGCACAAAAACACATTAAAGTCTTTTTCTGACACCATGCGCAACCTGTATCATTATATAGATGACGCAACAGGAAAACATCTCCCGCTGATTGCAGACGATGTAATGGCGATTATAGAGGAGCACGCTGAGCTGTTGGATAGCACCATTATTTACGACAGGGACTTTGCATTCGATTATTTCGGATTCAAAACACTTGAGAAATCTTACCTGCTTCGTATCAATGGTAAAATCGTTGAACGCCCGCAACACCTGTATATGCGCGTTGCGGTTGGTATTCACAAAAATGATATCGAAAGTGCCATCAAAACTTACCACCTGATGAGCGAGCGTTGGTTTACACATGCTACACCAACTTTGTTTAATGCGGGCACACCAAAACCACAGATGAGTTCCTGCTTTCTGCTGACCATGAAAGACGACAGCATTGATGGTATTTATGATACACTGAAACAAACAGCTAAAATCTCACAAAGTGCCGGTGGTATTGGTTTAGCTATTCATAATATCCGCGCAACAGGCAGCTATATTGGCGGCACAAACGGAACAAGCAATGGTATCATTCCAATGTTGCGTGTGTTCAACGATACTGCGCGCTATGTAGATCAGGGTGGAGGAAAGCGTAAAGGTGCTTTCGCGATCTACCTTGAGCCCTGGCATGCAGATGTGTTTGAATTCCTAGACTTGCGTAAGAATCATGGTAAAGAAGAAATGCGCGCAAGAGATTTATTCTTCGCATTATGGATTTCCGATTTGTTTATGAAACGCGTAGAGGAAGATGGCGAGTGGAGCCTGTTCTGCCCAAATGAAGCACCGGGATTAAGCGATTGTCATAGTGAAGAATTCGAAGCTTTATACACAAAATACGAAGCAGAAGGAAGAGCGAGAAAAACAATCAAAGCTCAGGAACTTTGGTTTAAGATAATGGAGTCGCAAATAGAAACCGGCACTCCTTATATGTTGTACAAAGATGCTGCCAATGGCAAAAGCAATCAGCAAAACCTGGGTACCATCAAAAGCAGTAACCTGTGTACGGAGATTATGGAGTTTACTTCTCCTGAAGAAGTGGCGGTTTGTAACCTGGCTTCATTGGCTTTACCCCGCTTCGTTATTGATGGTAAATTTGACCATCAGCGTTTATACGAAATCACTTACCAGGTAACTAAAAACCTGAATGCAGTAATCGACAACAACTACTATCCTGTAGAAGAAGCGAAAACTTCGAATATGCGCCATCGTCCGGTTGGGCTTGGTGTTCAGGGTCTGGCTGATGTGTTTATTATGTTGCGTTTGCCATTTGAAAGTGAATTGGCAAAAGTGCTGAACAAAAATATTTTCGAAACCATTTACTTCGCGGCGATGACTGCCAGTAAAGACCTGGCGAAAGAACAAGGGGCTTACGAAACATACGAAGGTTCTCCTGTTTCAAAAGGAATTTTCCAATACGATATGTGGGGTGTTACACCAAGCGATCGCTGGGACTGGACTTCACTGAAAGCTGAAGTGAAAAAATACGGCGTGCGCAACTCATTGCTTGTAGCACCAATGCCTACCGCATCTACTTCTCAGATCTTTGGCAACAACGAATGTTTTGAACCATACACTTCCAACATTTACACACGCCGTGTATTGAGTGGAGAGTTTATTATCGTAAACAAACACTTGCTGAAAGACCTGGTAAACCTTGGCCTGTGGACGAATTCAATGAAAAACAAAATCATTGCAGCAAATGGTTCTGTTCAAAACATTGAAGAAATACCAACAGAAATCAAAGAACTCTACAAAACAGTTTGGGAAATCAAACAACGTAATCTGATTGATATGGCTGCCGACCGCGGCGCTTATATCTGCCAGTCTCAATCGCTGAACCTGTTTGTGGACAGTCCTTCTGCTTCGAAATTGACTTCAATGCATTTCTACGCGTGGAAAAAGGGATTGAAAACAGGTATGTATTATCTGCGTTCTCAGGCGGCTACCCAGGCAGTACAATTTACTGTAGAAAAGCAAGCCAACAATGATGTGGAACCAATGATTCCTCATACGGAAAACACCCAGGGACAAACAAGCACAGACATCGAAGCAACACAAGTTGATGGACCAGTTTGTACCATGCAGGATGGTTGTATCAGCTGCGGTTCTTAAACACAAACTATGGATTTACAGGAAAGAATAAAACAATCAGAAACGCACATTTTTAAAGCAGTTTTTCCGAATACAACAAATCATTACGATACACTCTTTGGTGGCACGGCAATGCAGTCGATGGATGAAGTAGCCTTTATTGCAGCCACAAGGTTCAGCCGTCAGCGAATGGTAACGGTAAGCAGTGACAGGATTGATTTTAAGATGCCGATACCGGGCGGAACAATTATCGAACTGATCGGAAAAGTTTCTTACGTGGGCAACACCAGTTTGAAAGTGCGGGTGGAGATTTTTGTAGAACAGATGTACAGCGAAGTGCGCGAAAAAGCAGTAAGCGGCGAGTTTACCTTTGTAGCGATAGACGAGAATAAAAAACCGACTTCTGTGTTTAAATAATTGAGAACAGTATCTTAAAAGGCCTTGCAACATCATTGTTGCAAGGCTTTTTTGTGCTCACGAATGATTATCTTCAATAGACCAACAAAACTTATTTGAAATGAAAAAGTTACTCCTTATCTCCGGCATTGCCGTAATGTTTTTATCTGCCTGCGATTCTAATGTTACAAGCTCCGTTTCTGAAACAAAAGCAATGGACACAGCCATTCATTCTACATCCACCATCAGCGGAAAGCATTGCTACGCCTTCGTTAGTGACAAAGACAGCATTTTTATGGATGTTGAGATTAATGATAAAAGTGCAACAGGTAAACTGATTTACAAGCTTTCTGAAAAAGACAAAAACGAAGGAACTTTTGAAGGAACAATGAATGCGGATACTTTATTTGCTACCTATCATTTTTCATCAGAAGGAATGATGTCAGACCGTGAAATCATTTTTATTTTGAATGACAACAAAGCGGTAGAAGCTTACGGCGAACAAATGGATGTAAACGGGAAAATGAAATTTAAAAACTCGCATGAATTATCGCTGGAGTATTCGTTCACTCTTTCAAAAGAGAACTGTAAAGACTGATTTACTTTTTGAGCTTACCGGGTGGCACATTGTATTTTTTTCGGAATGCCGTGCTGAAATGTTGCACGGAAGAATAGCCCATATCGTCGGCTACAGATTTAATGCTGTTGCCCATCAGTAGTAATTCTTTCGCTTGTTGTAATTTGTAATCATTGAGATAGCCAAACACAGTGTTATCAAATACCTCTTTAAATCCTGACTTTAGTTTGAATTCGTTGACGCCGGCCACTTTGGCCAATTCGCTTAAAGATGGTGGTGTTATTGCATTTTTCAGCAAATATTCCTTTGCAAAATGAATACGTTCCAGATCATACGCAGATTTGCAAACCTGTGCAATCGATTTTCTGTTTGCAAGATCTTCATAAGCCTGACCCTGCATCGCCAGTAACTCAATACATTTTGATTGCAGATAAAGTAATTTTAGTCCGCCGGTGAATTTACAATTCATAATGTCACGAATACACTGATGCATTTCAAAGGAAATCTGCAGGTTCTCTCTATGGATCTCTTTTACATTTCCCGAAATAGATTCTGCAAATTGAATTAGCGATGTGTTGCTGTCCCGGGCAAGTTCCAGGAAAAAGTTTCTGGTAAAATGTATTTCCAGAAACTTATAACGGTCTTGATGATTATAGTTTAAGCTTCCTGAAAAATGGGGCACAAAATGCATGTTAAACTCGTTTGTCTTGAAGACAAACTGATTGCCACTCACATTATTTTTCATTGTCCCTTCGCCGGAAAGTGTGAAATGTAATTCCACCATTTCGTGTTCATCTACCATGTCGAAATACAACGTGCGCTGGTCTTTCATTACCATATCGCCGTAGATAATGTAAATGCCGGAAAAGGCAATATGTGTCATCTCGGCATCACCAAAGGGAAAGCTAAGCGTATCTTTTCGCTCTGTTACAATTGGCTGAACAATAAGGTTATGGCTCAGACCTTCGCCCACTAAATAGTGGTTTCCTGAATTGTCGTATACGCTTACAGCCATAAAATCCGTTTGATGTAAATACTATTCCGTTTGGTATAAAAGACCGGAATAACGAGTTGGTACTTTTGTAAAGTTAGAATCTTAACGATTTAAAAATCAATTTTATTATGCCCAAATTACCAAAATGGATCGGAGACTTTATGGAAAGTTCTTTTGTCAATAAGTTTTGTAATGTACGTGTCATCTATACCGAATATCTTAATTCCAACCTTAAGCGCATAAGGTTTCAGGGCGACTTCAACAACATCAGATTCCGCGAAGGACAAGCGGTTATTTTTCGAATTAATGATAACGAGTTCCGCAATTATACCCCTTCGATCTTTGATTCTGAAGCAGGTGTTTGTGAAGTGTTGTTTCATCTGCACGGCAATGGACCCGGAAGTAATTTTATTGATGCGCTTAAATTTGGAGACACGCTTTCTATGGGAATGCCAAGAGGATTTAAGATATTGCGCCAGACCAGTAAGTATCATTTTTTCTTTGGTGACGAAACGACCATCGGCTTATTCAAAAGCCTGAAGGAAGCCATTGACGTGGAAGAGCAGAATTACATTGGTGTATTGGAAATGGATAAGGAACTGGAAGCAATTACTGAAAAACTTGGCCTTATGCTGGATGTTGTTCCCAAATCTTTATCACATGCAGAAACTGCTATTAAATTCCTGAATGAACTTGATGAAAGCCTATGGAATTTATGGAAGACAGGCACATTCTACCTGATGGGCAATGCACGCTCCATTCAGAATTTTAGAAAAGCACTTCGTGCTCGTGGTGTTGCCAATGCCCAGATAGTCACACAACCATTTTGGGTGGAGGGAAGAGCCGGTTTGTGATATTTATAAGTTTTAATGGAGGAGAAAAGTGTAGCAATCCATTCAATCCGGATTGCTATATTTTATTTTAATGCTGTCAAAATAAGTTATCACGTAATAAGGAAGTATTTTCACCGTAATAATTTTATGATGAGTACCGCCAAACAATTACATTCAGACGCAATTATAAGCGAGGGAGAATTACAAAAAATAGAAGCCTATGAATCAGGAAAGCTCTTTTCCGTTCATTGGGAACTAAGAACGATTCTTTATCTCGGCATTCTGCTTTTTACGGCCGGTATTGGTATTCTTATTTACAAAAATATTGACACCATAGGGCATCAGGCGGTACTGGCTATTATAGCTTTGCTTTGTGGCGGATGCTTTTATTATGCGTTTAAAAATAAACAGCCGTATAGTAATAACGAAGTAAAAAATGCATCACCGTTTTTTGACTACATCGCCTTACTGGCTTGTCTTTTGCTCGGCATTTTTATCGGCTATATTCAGTTTCAGTATTCACTGTTCGGTCACCGGTATGGATTGGCAACATTGATTCCTTCTGCTGTTTTTTTGTATTGTGCTTATGTATTCGATCATAAAGGATTGCTTGCTCTGGGCATCACCGGCATAGCCGGAACAATTGGTTTGAGCATCGCTCCGATGCAGTTAATAAATGGCTACAATCTTTCAGCAACACACATTGTTTTCACTGCCTTGCTTTTTGGTGCAGCACTGATTGTATGGTCAAAAGTTAGTGACGTAAAAAGTATAAAGACGCATTTCAGTTTCACCTACCACAATTTTGGAATCAATATTTTATTCGCTTCCTGCCTTACCTTGTTATTCAATCAGCCGATGAAAGTATTGAGTTTCTTACTCCTCGTCGGCCTGTGTATTTATTTTGTGCGCTATGCCATTAAGCAGCAATCGTTCTGGTTTTTATTGCTTGCCATTGTGTACAGTTACATCGGGCTTACCTACTCCATTTTCTCTATTCTGTTTGACGATAATGGGGGCGAAGGAGTTTTCATTTTAGGAATGTTTTACCTGTTTGCTTCCTGCATTGGCGTGATACTTTTCTTTATCAATTACAAAAAAATACTGGGCCTTAAAAAATGATAGCTTATAACAAAACCTGGCTTCGCAATATTGATATTGTAAAAAAGGCAAAACGCTGGTACGCTCAAAATCTGCTGAACGATGAGCAGTTCGCCGCTACAATTTTAAAGTACCCAAGCAATTTTTACAGCCCGAATTTGTTTATTAAAATTGGCCTGTTTCTTTTCACCTGGATTGCTATCAGCGCAACATTAGGAGTTTATGCCTTGATGTTTTCGAGTGCTTTCGATTCGCCTGCTGCGCTTCCTGTAACTGCAGTTTTGTATGCCTTGGCATCTGTGGCTTTGTTAGAGATTTTTATTAGCAACAGCAGAATTTATCATTCCGGAACCGATGAAGCATTGTTGTATTCCGGCCTTATTGCTACAGGAATCGCAGTAGCAGGTTTGTTCAACTACGATATTGAAACGCAGGGTCGCGCCTTACTTTACTCTCTTTTAATGCTCCCGTTTTTATTCACTGCAGTATTGCGTTATGCGGACAGATTGGTCGCTTTTTTACTATCACTTTTTTGTTACGCTATTTTCTTTTTACTGGTGATGAAAGTGGGCGCAATGGCTAAGCTCATCATGCCATTTGCTTTTATGATTTTATCACTGGGTTTTTATTTTAAAGCCAGGCAAATGAAACAGCTGGATCGGTTTTTCTATTGGAAAGATTGCATTGTTGTTTTCGAATGTGTGGCACTTTTGATGTTTTATATTTCCGGAAATTATTACGTTATCCGCGAATTGAGTATTGAATTTTTTGAAATGAGCCTGAAGCCCGGACAGGATATTCCGCTGGCATTTGTTTTCTATATTTTCACAGCTGGTGTTCCGTTGGTTTATGTGTTTTTTGGTTTGAAAAGAAAGGACAAAATTTTGCTGTGGATTGGTTTGGTTTTAATTGCAGCTGCAGTGCTGACCTTCAAATATTATTTCAGCCTTGGTCATCCTGAAATCACATTAACTACAGCCGGAATCATTATGATTCTTGTCGCTTATGTTTCAATCAAATACCTGAAAATACCAAAATATGGTATCACTTTTGAAGAAGAAGCCGACGAAGATAACTTCCTGAAAACAAATGCTGAAGCCTTATTAGTGGCGCAAAGCTTTTCGCGCGGCTCAACAGAATTGCCGGAACAAACAGAAGGTTTTGGTGGCGGACAATCGGGCGGTGGCGGTGCGGGCGGCGGCTTTTAGGTAAGTTTTAAAATCATAAATCTGAAATCCCAAATCAGGTTTACCTTTGCCGAATGTCATTATTTACAACTGTCGCACCAATTACCATCACTTGCCACAACAGATTGGCTCCTTATCTGGAGCAGGAAGTAAAAGCATTGGGTTTTGAAATTACCGAAACCTTTGTCACCGGCCTGAAACTGGAGGGAACGATGAATGATTGTATTCGCCTCAACCTTAACCTGCGTTGTGCAAGCCAGGTGTTGTACAGCCTGCTGTCTTTTGAGGCCAATAATGCCGACGATGTGTATAATAATCTCAGTGATTGTCCATGGGAAGAAATCATTCCTGAGGATGGATATTTTTCGGTAACCAGCAATGTGCAGAATGACACCATCAACAACAGTATGTTTGCCAGTCTTCGCGTGAAGGATGCTATAGTCGACAGGATGCGGGAAGCGACCGGTATTCGCCCCAATACAGGTGCAGAACCAAGCGGTGCAGTCATTCATCTTTATTGGAAGAATGAGGAAGCCGAAGTTTTTGTAGATACTTCCGGCGAATCTCTGGCCCGTCATGGTTATCGTAAAATTCCCGGGCGTGCACCAATGCTGGAAGCCCTCGCCGCAGCAACCATCATGGCCTCAAAATGGGATGGACTTACGCCGTTTATTAATCCGATGTGTGGCTCGGGTACACTTGCTATCGAAGCCGCCTTGTGGGCGACTAACACACGCCCCGGTATCTTCCGTGCCAATTATGCGTTTATGCATTTAAGTGATTACGACCCGAAAGTTTACCACAGGGAAATGGACAATTTGCGCCAGCAAATCAAACAATTGCCACACGAAGCAAAAATCATTGCCACCGATTACAGCAATCAGGCCATTGCCAATGCAACCCAAAATGCGAAAGCAGCGGGTGTTGCTTATCTCATAGAATTCAGCGAATGTGATTTTGCTGACACCCCGGTTCCGGAGGGCAAACCCGGCGTTTTCTTTATCAATCCTGAGTATGGTGAGCGTCTTGGCGATGTCACCGAACTGGAAGAAACCTATGGCCGTATCGGCACTTATATGAAGCAGAAGTGCGGCGGATATTTTGGTTATGTCTTTACCGGCAATTTAGAGCTTGCAAAAAAAATCGGACTGAAACCCAAGCGAAGAATTGAGTTTTTCACGAGTACAATTGACTGCCGTTTATTTGAGTATGAGTTGTATGCAGGCAGCAGAAGGGTGGAGAAAAAAGAAGGAGAATAATTATACTTTGTGAATATCCGATTGTATCATTGCGGCCGCTAAAAAACGCAAATGAGCCATTCTCTTTTTAAAACCATTTTCTATTTATTCGTTGTCTTTTCCTTTTCATTAGAATGTAGTGGCCAGTTTAGTGGCGGTATGTCTGCCATGGATCATAGCCGTCAACAGCGGAAATACCTGGAAGGGTATAAAAAAAAGAAAGAGAACGGTGAGAGTCTGGATGGTTATTACAGAAGTCAGACCAATTTCAATTTTTGTCCTGTGAGTGCTACCTATACGCTGGATTATGTGTATGAAGAATTTTCGCTAAACGAAACAACTGCCTTCGCTGGTGTAGTATCAGCCAAAATTAAAGGCTCAGCTTATGGTTTAGGATTGGAGCATTATTTCCCGCTCGGAAAAATTGATGACAAGTCACTTGTAGCCTTAACGATAGGTTTGGATGCGCTGTTTTATAAACTCGAATCACCTGAAATTCGCTTAAACGGAGGCAAAAAATTTACCCCTGAGTTTGATATCTGGCAATTCAATATTCCTGTAGGTTTTGTTTACAAAACGGGCAGTGATGTTGTGTTTCGAAAAAATGAAAAAAGCGGGTTTTCATTTGGCGGTGGCGCTGTATTGAGAGAAATTACTGACCTGAAATCTTTGCCAACATTTGGTGTGCGCCCGTATTGTATGGCCGAAGTTTCTTTTTTTGCAGGTCTGTGCTGGAAAATAAGGGGAATGGCATTTTTAGGCAAATCGACGTTGATGAAAGGCTCCGAAAATTTGGGTAGCGGCGGTTCTGAGAATGAATCAACAATGAGCCTGACTACAAAATCCAACCTGATGCTCTCTCTTATTTTTACAGAATTCTCCTGGGATTGGGAAAAGGATTAAAAGTATTCTATTAAACAACGACTCCTTTATAACTATACACCGTATAGGGAAAAACGTATTTCGCCGTAAACTTTGCCACCAGCGAAGCTATCAGTATTGGTACAAGTAACACATAATTATCAGTAAGACCCAACACGAGGAAAACCGAAGTGTAGGGTGCATGCAGGCTTCCACTCAACACAGCAGCCATACCCACCACCATAAAATTGACAGGAATAACACCTGCATCAAAATAGTTGTTCAACACCAGCGCAACTGCCAATCCTAAAAAAGCCCCGATAAAAAGACTTGGGGCAAACACTCCTCCATCTCCACCTGCCGACAGGGTGGCTGAGGTCACTATGGGTTTCAACATGAAAATGGCTACCAACACCACAAGATGATACGACAATGAAAATCCGTCTGCCGGCAATTGGAATAGCCCGCCCATAGCATAATAACCATCTCCATATAATTGCGGGAAAGCCAGCAGGCTACAGCCAAGTATGGAAACACCAATCCCGATTTTCAACGCATAATTATTCAGGGTGGCCACTTTGTTTTTAAAAAACAGCACACAGCGGGTGAGGTATACAGAATTGAGTCCGGCGATAAGGCCCAGCAATACAAAATAGGGTAAGGCATAATAATGCCAGCTGTGTATGTTGATTGTAAATAAAGGCTCGTCGTTAACCAGTTTTTCGAAACCCCAGGTAGTGCAGGCTGCCAGCAGGATGCTGAGCAAAGAGAATTTTGTTATTCTTTTGGAGATGACTTCGTAAGCAAACAAAATGCCTGCCAGCGGACTGCCGAATAATATGGTAACACCGGATGCTACTGCGGCGCACATCATTTCCTTGCGGAAAGCCAGGTGGATTTTGGCTTTCTCATGGGCAAGCGAACCAACGGTGGCAGTGGCCACAACGGTAGAAACCTCAATGCCGGTAGAGCCGCCGGAAATGACCGTCAGAAAACCGTTGATATAATGAGAAGGGATTTTGTAGAAAGGCAGTTTTTCTTCTTTATTCTTCAGGCTGTCAAAAATTTCCTTGATGCCTTTGTTTTCATTCTTTTTAAAAAGCTGTTGGCGCAAGACATAAATAAGGGAAAGCCCGGCCAGCGGGAAAACAAAATATAAAGCGGGATACAAAGCCGCCAAGGCAGATAAGCTATGCTCAGAATGTTCGGTTATTTTTTTTAAAGAATAGCCCAGGAGGCCACAAATCAAACCTATCAGGATAGATACACCTGTTAGTTTCAGTAGCTCAATCCTTGCTTTGTTTCCTTTGCGCATACAGTTTTAATTATTGGGTTGCAGCAAAGGTAGTTCTTGTGTTTTGGGCTTTTGGGAAAAGCGGGGAGTATAACATCAGAGAAACAAAATCCCTTTGTAATCCTTCACGAAATTTCTGTTACAGAATATCACCATTCTAAACGAAACCAGCTTTTTCTTGTATTTTTGTAGATATAAAACGAATAGTTATGTCACGAATCACGCTGGAGATACCGGATAATAAACTGGACTTCTTTATGGAGTTGGTGCAAAACCTTGGTTTTGTAAGCTTGAATAAAGATACGACGGACGTACTTTCTGCCCGGCAGCGGGAATTAGTCGATGCAGAAATATTAAAAGCAAAAGAAAATCCTGCCTATATGCTCGATTGGAAAACGGCCCAACAACAGATAGACTGGGACGCCTGATGAAGGAATTGAAAATTTCTCCCCTTGCGCTAAAAGATATGCAGGAGGCTGCTAAATATTATAACAGGCAGCAAAAGGGACTAGGCCGACGTTTTGAAACCGCCATCAGACAAACTTTTGCCCGAATACAGGAAATGCCGCACGCCGCATCAATATCTCATCTCGATATCCGCTATAAGGTAATGGACGATTTTCCTTTTATCATAACGTATCGCTTCGACTCTGCAGCCATTTTTATTGCGCGGATATTTCACACACATCAAAATCCTGAGAGCTTATTATAAGGTCTCCTCTCCCCCAAATGCAACTACAAAAGGAAAAAGCCCAACTGTCTTTCGAAATACTGAAAAAATTTGCGCCCTATATGGACCATTCCAATGAGCTGAACGAAAAGGTAGAACCTTTGCTGGAGCAGTTTGAGGTGCTGATAGAATCTTTCCGCGACCTGGATGAAGAAAAGAAAACCTTATTCAAAACCTTTATGGAACTTTTCAGCGATTTTATCGACCATACGGAGAAAAATCAGGAAGAATTGAAGGAAGCGTATACGTTTTTATCAGATAAGACCCTGGCTTTGGTGGATGAGTATAAAGCTATACAGGGTTTGTAACAATACGCTTAAACACGATCCCTTTTATTGAAATAGGATTTTTTATATTATAAACCTGACCCGACGACCTCATTCTTTCGGTTTGAGGGTATCGGGAACCCCCGAAAGCAGATTTCCGTCAGTTTGAAGCTGTCGGGAACCTCCGAAAACAGATTTCTGTCCGTTTGGGACTGTCGGGATTTTGAGGAAGTCATAGCTGATTCGGCGCAGCTGATTATGCTTGATGCTGTCGCAATATTTGTGTATTTATTGACGAAGCCATATTATTATCTTACTGCTATATTGGTATAAAATTTATAAAAGGACTACCTGTGGGCGTTAATTGCGGTGTGGTTTTAGTAGTTTTGCTGCCTTATAAAACAAACAAACAAAAACTCATGGAAAATCAGGAACAACAACAATTGAATATCGAGCTGACAGAAGAAATGGCAGACGGGCAGTACGCCAACCTGGCTATCATCACCCATTCGTTTGCCGAGTTTATTATGGACTTTGTGAATGTAATGCCCAACACCCCAAAATCTAAAGTGAAAAGCCGTGTCATCATGACGCCTCATCACGCTAAACGCCTGATGCTGGCCCTGATAGATAATGTAAAACAATTTGAAGCTGCCAATGGTGTCATCAAAGACCAGGCACAATCACCTGTTCCTTTTACATTGGGCGGACAAACAGGCCAGGCTTAGTCCTTATCTGTTTCATTGTACTAAGATTACCCGATACTTTTTATAAAAATTACCAATGCACAATAAAATTCTTATCCTCGATTTCGGTTCGCAATACACGCAGCTTATTGCACGCAATATCCGCGAACTGAATGTCTATTGCGAAATACAACCCTGCACCAAACCGGTAGCTTACGACGAAACCCTGAAAGGAATTATCCTGGCAGGCTCGCCCTATTCGGTAAACGACCCCGAAGCACCAAAACCTGATATTCAGGCGATGGCACAAAAGGTTCCGGTATTGGCCGTTTGTTATGGCGCACAGCTGCTGGCTCAACAGTCGGGCGGCGAGGTAGGAAAATCTGCACACCGCGAATATGGCCGTGCACATCTCAAAGCGATTGTACCGAATGCCCTGATGGAAGGCGTAGCCGATGGTTCCCAGGTTTGGATGAGCCACAGCGATTCTATCAAACATCTGGCAGACGGTTTTGACATTATTGCCACTACAGACAGTATTCCGGTTGCCGCATTCAGAAGCCCCGCTTCGTATGCTGCCAACCCGGTTTTTGCGATCCAGTTTCACCCTGAAGTAACACATACCACCGATGGTCGCACGATGTTGAAAAACTTTATTGTGGGCGTTTGTGGCTGTCAGCAAGATTGGACTCCGGCTGCTTTCGTAGAAGAATCAGTTGCTGCATTAAAAGCACAAATTGGCGACAACAAAGTAGTGATGGCATTGAGTGGCGGTGTAGATTCTACAGTAGCTGCGATGCTGATTAACAAAGCGATTGGCAAAAACCTGTATTGCATATTTGTAGACAATGGTTTGCTGCGCAAAGATGAATTTCAGCAAGTATTGGATGGTTATAAAACGCTTGGATTGAATGTAAAAGGCGTGGATGCAAGCCAACGTTTCTACAAAGAAATGGAAGGTGTGAGCGACCCCGAAGCAAAGCGTAAAATCATCGGCCGTTTGTTTATTGAGGTCTTTGTAGAAGAAGGTCAGATTTTGAAAGATGTGAGTTTTCTCGGTCAGGGCACTATTTACCCCGATGTGATAGAATCTATGTCAGTTCATGGTCCTTCTCAAACCATCAAATCGCATCATAATGTGGGTGGCTTGCCGGAGAAAATGCACCTGAAACTGGTAGAACCATTGCGTGCATTGTTCAAAGATGAAGTTCGCCGTATCGGTACCCAAATGGGTATTGAGCATATCTTCATTGGCCGCCATCCTTTCCCGGGTCCTGGTCTGGGCATCCGTGTATTGGGCGCGGTGAGCGAAGAAAAAGTAAAAATGCTGCAGGAAGCAGACGCTATTTATATCAATCTGCTTCGCGAAAAAGGGTTGTATGATAAAGTATGGCAGGCAGGCGCTATGCTCTTGCCGGTGCAAAGTGTTGGCGTAATGGGCGATGAAAGAACTTATGAGTTTACCGTTGCGTTGCGTGCAGTTACATCGGTAGATGGCATGACAGCAGATTGGGCACATTTACCTTACGACTTCCTGGCGCAGGTTTCCAATGATATTATCAATCGTGTAAGAGGTATCAATCGTGTGGTGTACGACATCAGCTCCAAACCGCCGGCTACCATTGAGTGGGAATAGTTAATTCGTGCTTTTCCTTTTTGAACTGAATAATTTGAAACATGATATTGAGTAGAAAATTTTACCTCCGCCTGATTGTACTGTTGATGTGCGTTGCCTCCGGCAATGACGCAACAGCACAATTCTGGAAAAAGGAAAAGCCAAGAAGAAAAGTATACAATAAATATCCGCCGAAACCGGTGGCGGAAGTTAAAAAGGAAGAAAAGAAAAAAAAGAAGCGCGACATCGATTATCCTGCCAGCACTAAAAAAGAAAGGTACAGGATTGATGTAATGATTCCGCTGTATCTGGACGAGTTAGTAAAAGGTGGAAAGCCAACACCAAGAAGCAAATGGCCGGACAAAGCAGAAAGCGGAATCAATTTTTACGAAGGCATAAAGCTGGCTATTGATACGCTGGCGACAATGGGTTACACAACCGATATTTATGTGCATGACATCAGCGGTGCGGAGTCGGGAGTAGAAAAAATGATTAAATCAGATAGCCTGGCGAATTCGGATTTGATTATCGGGTTTGTATCGGCACAGCATGTAGACGATCTGGCTAAGTATGCAAAATCGAAGCATGTCAATTTTATCTCAGCTTTTTCTCCATCAGATGCCAATGTGCGGGACAATCCTTATTTTATTCTGATGAACCCGACACTGCAAACCAATTGCGAAGAAATATCCAAAGCAGCGGTTAAGAAAAGAAATAAAGAATCGCTTGTGCTGTACAAACGGATGAATAATGTAACAGACAGTGCTGCATATTCCTACATCATAGAAGACAGCAAAGTGAAAAATATCAGCGAAATCGATTGTGACAAACTACCCGATTCTGCTACACTTGTTGCCGCATTTGACAGCATGATTACCAATATCATTATTATGCCGGTGATTGATGTTGCCTATGCCGAAAAGCTCATTAACCAGCTGGATAAATATTTTCCGAATTACCGGTTTAATATATTTGGAATGCCAAGCTGGAAAAATATTGTGAGCACAAAGAAAATGATTGATTTTGGTGAGCATATTGCCATCAATATTACACAACCTTATTACTTCGACCAGACCGTATCTTTCGGAATGGATATTGCCAATAAATACCGTGCCAACTTTGGCGGAAAGCCGTCAGAACTGACTTTCCGAGGATTTGAACTGGTGTATTGGATGACGGATTTGCTGAATAAGTATGGTGCCGTTTTTAATGAAAAGACATCAGACAATGGGATGGCCATCTTCACAAAATTTGAATTTAAACCTCAGTGGGATACCGAGAACAACCTTTTTTATATCGAAAATAAACACCTTTACCTTTACCATTACCAGGCAGGAACTGTTTTGGTAGAACAATAGCGAAACACTATTTTCACCTTCATAAATAAATAGACAATACTAATGAACAAGTTTAAATTTCTGACTCTTGCCAGTGCTGCAATATTATCATTGAGCACTTTTTCTGCCCAGGCACAAACCCTTAAAGTGCCTGCCCCAAGCCCTTCTCAGACCATCAAACAAAGTTTTGGTTTGGGTGACATCTCTGTAGATTATTCCCGCCCTGCGGTAAAAGGTCGTGTGGTATTTGGTGACCTTGTACCTTATGGAAAAGTATGGCGCACAGGCGCTAACGCTGCGACCAAACTGACTTTCAGCGATGATGTTACTTTTGGCGATGTGCCTGTTAAGGCTGGTACCTATGCATTATACACGATTCCCGGTAAAAACACCTGGACTGTAATGTTGTACAGCGACCTGACTTTAGGTGGTAACGTTGCCGACTACAATAAAGAAAAAGAAGTTGCCCGTATCGTAGTGGCAGCAAAAGCAACTGAAGCAAAAACAGAATCATTTACGATCAATATTGCGAAAGTAAAACCAACTTCAGCTACATTGGAATTGTTGTGGGATTATGTAAGAGTGCCAGTTAAAATCACTACAGAAATCGATTCTAAAGTGATGAAAAATATCGACGCTTCTCTGGCTAATGATACACGTCCTTATTTCCAGGCTGCATCTTATTATTATGACAATGATAAAGATTTGAGCAAAGCTAAAATGTGGGTAGATAAAGCAGTGGATCAAAATCCTAAAGCGTTCTGGGTTCGTTTGCTGAAAGCAAAAATTGAACTGAAAATGGGCGATAAAAAAGCCGCTGTTGCATCTGCTAACGAAGTAATCACTTTGGCTACAGAAGCTAAAAATGACGACTACGTGAAAATGGCAAAAGAATTGATTGCAAAAGCTAAATAATGCCAATCTAAATACTAAAATTGTAACCTTTTGCAACACCTCTACATGCTTCATTCCGCAGGAATCTATAGCGTGTAGAGATTGTACAGATCCCTGCGGGATGACATTCGCGTATAATGTTTAGGTGTTAATTGGTATAAGAAAAGCTTAGGTAAAAGAAAGTCGGGCTGCTCCAATTGGGCAGCCCGACTTTTTATTTGCAGTAATTTTAGTTCATCATCTCTATCAATTCCAGCTTTCCCATCAACTCTTTTAGCAACTCGGTATCATTAGCCCCGGAATCAATACCAACCGATTTTGCATTGTACTCTGCAATGGTTATGAGGCATTCTTCCACTTTGTGCAAAGGCCATTTGCGCGTTTTGCTCATTACATTTTTTACATAATACGGACTTGTGCCAATGGCGCCGGCCCATTCTTTTTCCGGTAATCTGGAAGCATAATTTGCTTTGTACAACTGGCTGAAGTGAGTGTATAAAGATGCTGTTATCAATACCATTGGCGCGGCCTTGGCGTTAGTCAGAAAGTATGATAGCATGCGGTACGTTTTCTCTTTGTTGCCGGATGAAAACGCTTCCGGGAAATCGAAAATATTATACTCGCGGCTGATACCGATATGCTTTTGAATCAGTGCGGCGCTCAGTACTTTTTCTTCCGGTACGTTGATGCGTATTTTTTCTATCTCATTGGCAATTTTCTGAAGGTTGTTACCGAGATACATCGTCAGCATATCTGCTTCCCTGTCAGGAATCTCGAAACCAACTTCCTGTCCGAAGCGTTTTGTCCAGGCGGGCATGGCCTCTTCCTTTGTTTTTTCTGAATTGAAGTAAACGATATTGCTCTTGATAAATTTCGCAACATTGGTTTTTCCATCTATCTTCTTGTTCCGGTATTCCACCACAAAAATAGTAGTGGGAGATGGGTGCTGAAAATAACCCAATAATTCTCCAAATTCCGGCATTGCAGCAGCATCTTTCAGCAAAACAACCTGACGTTCCGCAAACATCGGGAACCTTCTGCATGCATTCACCACTTCCTGCCATCTGGTATCGCGACCATAAAGCACCGTCATATTAAATTCCTTCTCGGCAGGCGATAAAATCTGATCCTCAAAAAGCGTCATCAGCTTGTCGAGGTAATAAGGTTCTTCTCCGTCTAAAACATAAACGGGAGCATAGGATTTGTTTTTTATCGAATCAATTATTTGCTTAAAATCAGCCATCAGTCTTCTTCTTAGGGGTATATTGGGTTCACCTCAATATCTTTATGACCGCAAAGATGCATAAAAACTTTGGCTGTTGTGAGTACATCCTGCATACAATACTTTGCAATGCGTTCATTATCTTTTTCTTCCCAGAAAACACGGCCGACCATACTGCCGTCGATATCGTTCTTAGGCGAAGGAATATTTAATACTTCGGCCAGCAATGCAAGGGAGGTGTAATTTTTATAATCGCCGAATTTCCACATTTCAAGAGTATCGAGATGTGGTATTTCCCAGGGTTTTTTATTATTTAATTGCAAAGGTGGAGGTAAAGGAATTCCATTGATGATGAGCCGGCGGCACAAAAAAGGCAAATCGAACTCCTTAATATTATGACCGCAGAATTTCATCTCCTTATTCGCAGAATTGAAACGCTCAAGTATAGACAAAAAGTTATTTAACAATATTTTCTCGTCGCTTTCGCACAGCGATTTCAGCCTGAAAACCCATTCCTTTTCCTGTTGTATCAGGCTGCCGATTCCGATGCAAACGACCTTTGAAAACTCGGAAAAAATTCCGCCTCGGTCTTCGAAAAGCTTTGCCGGGTCAGCATCTTCAGGCTTGTCGGTTCTTAGTAATTTGGATTTTTTTATCCATAGCTGCTGCATGTTTTCAGAGAGGTCGGAAAGCTTGGGCTGTATCGGTACCGTTTCGATATCGATGAAAAGGATACTCTTCAATTGTTCGTTTGTCATAGAATGAATTTTACATTTGCACCAATCGTACCAAAAACAATATTATGAATCAGGAAATAAATCAAACAAACGCAAGTCAAAACCCGCAAACAGCCGCACCCCAAACTCCGGCAAAATCGAATAACACCAGCAAGATATTGATTGGTTTATTAGTGCTTTCGCTCGCAGGCAACGGTTATCTTTATTTCAGCAAATCAAAAGTAGCGGAACAAAATAGTTTTTTAATTACCGAAAATACAGACATTAACGCTGCAAAAGACACTTTGCAGGGACAATATGATGCCGCGATTGCACGCCTTGACGACCTGACCGGCAAAAATGCAGAGCTGGATCAAATGGTAAAAGATAAAGACGGCGAATTGTCGAAACTGAAAACTGAGATCAAATCTTTGCTTTCTAAAAAGAATGCGTCAATTGCAGATCTGAAAAAAGCGCAGTCTTTGATTGGTACATTGCGTGGAAAGGTAAAAACTTATGAAGAGCGTATTGCTGAACTGGAAACAGCCAACACAGAGCTTACCTCAAACAATACAAGATTGACGCAGGTAAACGATTCCGTTACCGCAGAAGCGACCACCCTTAAAAAATTGGGATCGGTATTACATATTTCCAATATTAAAATGGAGCCGATTAATCAAAAACGTAACGGTGAAGTTGAAGTGACAACTTCAAAAGCTAAACGCGTTGATATTTTACGTGTCGTATTTGACATTGACGAAAACCGTGTTGCAGAAAGCGGAATGCAGGAAATCTTTGTGGTAATACAAGGTCTGGAAGGACAATTGCTAAGCAACGCAGCCTATGGTTCAGGTGTTACAACCGATGCAGACGGTAATGCGCTGAATTATACAATCGTAAAAAGAGTAAACATTGAGAAAGGACAGAAAATGACCAATGTAAGTGTTGACTGGAAACAGGACAGCAATTATAAAAAAGGCGATTACAACATCAGCTTCTATAATGGTGGATATAAAATCGGAACCGGAAGCGTGCAGTTGAAGTAGGTTTTTCTTTAAATTATATTTTTTGTGTGGCCCGAAGAAATTATTCTTCGGGCCATTTGGTTTTTACAATTCTGTGGAAAGAATAATTTGTATTTCCGGAAAAAAATTTTATCTTGCTGCTTCAAATTGGCGTTTTATGAAAACTATAACACCGGCTTGAATGTAATACAAGGAGAATGCCGAAAATCCTATCACAGAGTAAGCACCATTTGTTCAATCAAAATCCTGATTGTTATGAAAAAAACATTTACTTTTCTGAAAGCAAGTACCCTGTTGCTTTCCCTGTTGCTGTCGTTTGGTGCTAAAGCACAAGGCGAACTTGGCTGCGCCATGCAATTAAACAATTCCATCTCCCCTTTGGTGTATTTATCATCCGGTACCCGGGTAATGGACATTGAAACGGATTGCGCCTCGAAGACGGGTATCCCGCTTGGATTTACTTACAGGCATGGAGCATGCGGATCTACGGTTGGTTATAATTCTTGTCAGGTTTCTTCAAAAGGCTGGATAAAATTTGGTGCTGCTCTATCTGGTTGTGTTGCGAACCCGGGAACTCAAACCGTTTATCCCGGCTTATGGCCTTTTTACGGTGATCAAATGGATGGTACCGGGGGTACTGCAAGTTATGAGACCTCCCTGCTTCCTTCCGGAACAAAAGTATTTACTATGGAATGGAAAGACTGGCGCTGGAAAGCCTTGCCAGCAGGCACTGGTTACCTTGGTGTTACATTTCAGGTGAAAATATATGAAGGTAGTAATATTGTGGAGTATTGCTATAAATATGAAGCTTCACCAACTCCGGGAACAGGATCTTCCCGTTATATGGTAGGGATGGGAGAAGTTAAAGCTGCGTCAGCTTTGCCTACCCCTGTTTGTGGAGCTAACCCGGGTTATAAATACTTTATTATTAAAAATGCATCACCAGCAATCACCACTCCAACAATTGACAGAGTAGGTACTTATGGACCTGGTCAGGCTATATTGCCAAATGACAATCAGGTGATGCAATTTTATCAGGCATGTTGCGCTAAACCATCAGCCGGTGTTATCAGCCAACCGGACAGTGTTTGCGCATGCTCTCCATTTGTTGCTAAATTATCGGGTGCTACACCGTCTCCATTCCCATTATATGGCGTTACTTATCTGTGGCAATCTGCAGCAAGTGCTACAGGGCCATGGACTGATATAGGTCTGCCAAGCAGTACTGCAACTTCGCAATATTTTAGTGGTCTGTGTGGCAGTTTAGATACATTTGTCCGGGTAGTTGTAAAATGTCAAAATGCGGGCTTGTCTGATACAACGCCGGTAAAACGTATCTCACTGATTACCTTACCTTACAACTGTTATTGTTATTCTTCTGCTACCATTGACGATAACCTGAATACCGTTAATATTGGTAATGTAAAATTGATTACCAAAGGAAACGACACCTTAATTAATAATACTAAAGATGGAGGAACTCCGGGTTATGTCAACAAAACATTTTTCCGTACCTACACCTTAAATACAGGTTTGAAACCTGTTCAGGAAGTGAACAGGGATACCAGTTACAAATTCTCAGTAATGGGTATCACGAAAGATACATTTGCATTCAGTTCATCAGGGGTTGCGCTTTATATCGATTATAATGCAGACGGTATTTATACTCCATCTACAGAGCTTGCTGCGTTCCAGGTTATCAGTGGTACGGCTTCAAGTTTTATTACCAATATTACGATACCTTCAACGGCTTTGCTGGATACAATAATAGGTATGCGTGTTGTAATGAATAGAGACGCTACTATTTCATCGGATGTTCCTCCATGCGGTGGTTACACTCAGGGTGAAACGGAAGATTATCTGCTTAAAGTTGTAAACCCAAAATGCCCGGGCCCAATTTCTGCAGGTATAGCTTATATATCTGATACTTCGATTTGCGATGGTTATTCCACTACAGTTTGGGATACAGCTCATGGTAAAAACCTTTCTCAATTCCATTGGGAGTGGGAATACTCTTTAGATAATATTATCTGGGCGAATGTGCCGGCCAGCAAATTTAAAGATACAATTCAACCGGTTGTTCGCCAATCTACCTACTATCGTTTACGCACAGTTTGCGAAGTATCTAATGACACTATCTACTCTAACAAAGTATATATCAAACTTAAGCAACCATATAAGTGCTATTGCTATAGTCTGGCAAATGGTAATTCCAGCGGTGTAGATAGTTCTGATATCACAGCCGTAAAACTGCACACTTTTGATTTGAACACAGGCGGGCCGCACGTAAGAAATCCGGAGTCAATCCGTATGCGTACAGATCGTACAGATTTAGCACCAATCGAACTGTATGCTGAAACCAAGTATCCGATTGCGGTTTATCACACACTTAGAACAGTTAATCATGCCGACGCTAAAATTTCGGTATTCATGGATTTCAACCATAACCTGAAATATGACGGCGCATCAGAATTGATCTGGAGTAAAATAACATCTTCAACCGATTTTTATCCTCACGATACTATTTTTATCCCTGCTGCTGTAATTCCAAACGTAGAAACTGGAATGCGGGTTGTGTTGAACAATGATATCGGAAATAACAATCCAAATGACCAGGGATGTGATGCATTCACTTCCGGAGAAATTGAGGATTACCTGATTATTTTCCGTCGCAGAACAACCGGTATTGGTGAGGTAACAAATATGGACAACCTCCAGATTTATCCTAATCCAAACAACGGTCAGTTTACCATATCGTTCAATGCTTCAAAAACTATAACTGAAGCATCAGTTGTGATAACAAATATCACCGGGCAGCAAGTTTACCAGGCGAATTATGCAAACATCAGTAACTCTTTTGTAAAAAGTATTAATCTTGCCAATCAGGCTTCCGGTGTTTATTTTATCACAGTAACAACGGATGGTCAAAAAACAGTAAACAAACTCATCGTTCGATAAGAAGATTAAATTTAATCAGAAAAGGAACCCGTTTTCAAAGTTGAAAACGGGTTTCTTTTTTAGGTAGAATGCATCGAAAAAAAACACTTAAATTATTTGGGAATATAGAATCGAAACATTACCTTCGTAAGGTATATTTATTCTTAAACACAATGCAACAAGGTAAAGTAAAATTTTTCAATGAAACTAAAGGTTTTGGTTTCATCACGCCTGATGATGGCACACAAGACATCTTCGTACACGCAACTGGTCTTATCGACAAGATTCGCGAAAACGACAGAGTATCTTACGAGGTACAGGATGGAAAAAAAGGTTTGAATGCGGTAGATGTAAGAATCGCCCACTAATAGAATCTAAAACATCAACAGAAAAGGCTTTCCAAATCGGAAAGCCTTTTCTGTTTTTTTATAAAAAATAAGGAAGGTTTATGCTGCGAGTCGTTGCAATATGATTTTGCACGGAACATCGGAAGTAACAATTACCGAATGATCTACGTGAAGCGGTATGGTAATGGAGGAACCGGCAACAAGGTGATGTTCAATATTATCAATAGTAATGCAGCACGATCCTTCAACAATCAGGAATTTTTCGTGTTCATCATGATGCACTTCCGGCAGGGCGCCTTGTTTAAGCCATACAATGGCTGTAATCATCTCAGGAGTATATCCGATAATTAGCGCTTTTGCATCTTCAAGTTCTTCGTTGAGCCGAAGGTCAGGCCTTGATAACCAGGAAGCATAATCACTTATTTTTGAATTTTCGGTAATAACAGGTGGAAATTCAGCTTTTTCTCCGGCTTCCATTCTTGCCATATAGTTTAATGAAGCCATCACAAATGGCTTCACTGCCGGAGAAGGTGCAACCGCATGAGTTGTTGCATATTCTTCCAGCGCAAAAGAAATGTCGTTAAGAGCAGATTTTATTTCAGGATGTTTTGCAGACATTTCTTCCACAAGTTGCGTTTCCTCAGCGTCAGTCTGGCCAATTACGTAAATTTCTAAAATTCCTGACTCAAGTAATTCCTGAGCCGTTAAAGTCTTATTCACTATTTTATGTTAATATAATTGTTTACTTTCCAAAGAAAGCAGATAAATGTACGAAAGAACTTTGTTCCCGGTTTTATTTACTTGCAAAGGTAACCGATTGCCACAAATAATTATGTTACTTTGCTTCGTAATAGAAGCCAATGTTCCCTAAAAAATGTGAAGTGCCGGCTGTCTCTGTTTTTACTTCGGTTGCTTCATTGCCCGGCGGATGGGATCATGTTTTGCCCGAAGAACATGCGCTGCAAACAAAGACTTTAGCCATATATGAGGCTATCCGCCTGCCGGATATCAGCACCTATTATGCTTTATGCGGATCGGGCGACAATCCCCGCGCCATTGCTTATTTTCAGTTGTTGAAAGTGCAACCAAAGCACCTGAACAAAGGTTTGCTTTCGGGTATTCAATCGGCAATAGTTCCACCATTATTGGGTTTTATCAAACCTTCGATGCTGGTTGCCGGTCATTTATTTCGCCATGATATTGCTACATTTTTTCCAACAGAGAATCTCAGCAACATAGACGCTTATCGGGTTTATGAGCAAATGATTATAACTGTGGCAAAACAGGCATGTGCAGTAGCCGTTTTAGTAAAGGATGTTCCGGAAAAGCTGGTGCCCTATTTTCAGAATTATGCCCCGAAATACAGTCAATTGCGCAATGATATTTCTATGCAAATGAAATTGCCGGCAGATTGGCAAACTTTTGTGGATTATGAACTGGCGCTAAAGCATAAATATGCACAGAAGTTACGCAAAGTGCGAAGTAGTTTGGGTAAGCTGAGCGTTCGCGAATTGAGCGTTGAGGAGGTTGTTTCCGAGTCTGCAATAATTTTTAAACTCTATGAGCAGGTAAGCCGAAACCGAGCTTTTAGTATGGGCTTGCTCAATGAGCAATTTCTACCGGAGCTCAAAAAATATTATGACAAGGAGCTTAAAGTCTGGGCTTTTTATGAAGGAGAAACCATGGTGGCCTTTGCCTCTGCCTGGCTTCATCAGGACGCGTTCGATATGTTCTATATTGGCTTCGACTATGAAAAGAATGCCACATTAAACCTTTATTTCAACATCCTTTATTTTAGTATTGAGCAGGCCATATTGGCCAGGAAACCTTTGTTGATTTTAGGGCGTACTGCCCTGGAAGCCAAAGCGCGCCTCGGTTGTACACCCCATTATCTGCATACCTTTCTGTTGGTACGATCCCCTTATCTACGCCGACTGGTTTCCGGTAAATTAAACAACCAGCACCAGCAGGAAGGCGCCTGGGAAGAAAGACATCCGTTTAAGGTAAATTAAGCTTGTTTGCCACAAATACTCATATTCCCCAATCAAAAATCCGCTGCCACAATTTAACTTCGCGCTATGTCCGAAAAAAAATTATTTCTGCTGGATGCGATGGCCTTAATCTATCGTGCCTATTTTGCTTTGGCCCGCAGTCCGCGTGTCACGTCTACAGGTAAAAATACCAATGCCCAGTTTGGTTTTACCAACACATTGGTTGAATTATTGACCAAAGAAAAACCAACCCATCTTGCGGTAGTGTTTGATACAAAGGCTGCTACCGTTCGTCATGATGATTTTACCGATTATAAAGCCAACCGCCAGGAAGCCCCGGACGATTTAATTAATGCAATACCGGATATCAAGCGGATTGTAAAGGGCTTCAATTTGCCTTGCAAAGAACTGGATGGTTATGAAGCAGACGACCTGATTGGCACACTGGCCTGGGAAGCTGCAGACCTTGGCTATACCGTTTACATGGTGACGCCCGACAAGGATTATGGACAACTTGTGCGGGAGAATGTGTTGATGTACAAACCTGCTGCATTTGGCCAAGGCCCGCAGGTGTTGGGTGTAAAAGAGATTTGTGAGAAATGGGATATCAAGCGTGTAGACCAGGTAATCGATTTGCTGGGATTGATGGGCGATGCGAGCGATAATATTCCCGGTATAAAAGGTGTGGGCGAAAAGACTGCTGCCAAATTATTGGCGCAATATGACACGCTTGAAAATATACTGGAACATGCTGACGAATTGAAAGGGTCACTTGGTGAGAAAGTTCGTGCCGGAAAGGAAAGTGCCATTATGTCGAAGCGGCTGGCAACCATTATTACAAAAGTTCCGGTTGCGTTTCACGCAGAAGATTTCAGAGTGAAAGATTGGGATAAAGATGCGCTGCAGGAAGTTTTTGCAGAGCTGGAATTCCGTACAATGGCAACGCGTATTTTAGGTATTGGTGCTACAAATTCTACAGCAACAACGCAAGCGGTTTCTACAGATTTGTTTGGCAATGCAATTAAAAACAAAACGGTTGCGAAACCAAATGCCGAAGCAGATTCTTTGCCATCGACCCAACAAATGTTGTTTGACCTTTTACCACAAAGCGTCAATAATATCAGCACCATTCCACACGAATATACTTTGCTTAGCGAAGCCGATCTGGATACATTTATTCCAAAGCTGGAAGCACTCAGTTCTATTTGCTTTGATACTGAAACAACTCATATTGATGCCAACCTTGCCGAATTGGTGGGGCTTAGTTTTTCCTGGGAAACAGGTAAAGGATTTTATCTTCCCGTCCCTGCAGATGTAGAAGGTGTTGTCGCCATTCTGCAAAGGTTTCAGTCAGTTTTTGACAATGAAAATATTGAATGGATCGGGCAGAATATCAAGTACGATATGCTGATGCTGAAATGGTACGGGTTTGAGCTAAAAGGCAAAATCTATGATACCATGCTGGCGCACTATGTGATAGAGCCGGAAGGTAAAAGGAATATGGATATCCTGAGCATGAAATACCTCAATTACGAACCTGTGTCTATCGAAACGTTGATTGGCAAAAAAGGAAAAGGGCAGGGAACTATGCGCGATGTGCCGGTGGAAGAAGTGAAGGAGTACGCAGCAGAAGATGCTGATGTAACATTACAATTGAAAGGGATTTTCGATCCATTGCTGGTAGAAAAAGAAGTAGGAAAAGTATTTATGGATATTGAAAATCCATTGGTAAAAGTATTGACGGATATTGAGTATGAAGGTATCCGTATTGACGAAGGTTTCCTGAACAGTTATTCCAAAGAATTGCAAACCGACATTGCTACAGCAGAAGCCAGCGTATATGCGCAGGCAGGATTAAAATTTAATCTTGCTTCACCAAAACAATTAGGTGAAGTACTCTTCGATCACATGAATCTTGGCGATACAAAAACGAAAAAAACCAAAACCGGTCAATACGCAACGGGTGAAGATGTTCTGGAAAAACTGCGTGGCAAACATCAGATAGTTGATAATATTTTAGTGTTTCGCGAATTGAGTAAACTGAAAAGTACTTATGTGGATTCTCTGCCTTTGCTCATTAATCCCAAAACAGGAAGAGTACACACTTCTTTCAATCAGGCCGTAGCGGTCACCGGCCGATTGAGCAGTAATAATCCTAATCTTCAGAACATTCCTATCCGCACCGATCGTGGACGCGAAATCAGGAAAGCATTTATTCCGCGCGATGCCGATCACGTATTAATCTCTGCCGATTATTCTCAAATAGAACTACGCATCGTTGCGGCCATCAGTGGCGATGAAAATATGATTCAGGCTTTCAAAGACGGAAAAGATATCCATACAGCTACGGCGGCAAAAGTGTATGGCGTACTTGAGAGTGAAGTAGACAAAAATCAGCGACGGAATGCTAAAGCGGTGAATTTTGGTATTATCTACGGCCAATCCGCATTTGGTCTTGCAGAAAATTTAGGTATTTCACGCACGGAAGCGAAAACAATTATTGACGCCTATTTTGAACAGTTTTCAGGTATTAAAAAATACATGAACAGCACGATTGCTTTTGCTCACGATCACGGCTATGTACAAACCATTGCCGGTCGTAAACGCTGGTTGCCCGACATACAAAGTGGTAATCAGGTGGTGCGCGGATATGCAGAGCGTAACGCAATTAATATGCCGATACAGGGAACTGCGGCAGATATGATTAAGCTGGCGATGATACGCGTACACAATGCTTTGAAGAAAGAGAATTTGTTAAGTAAAATGATTTTGCAGGTGCATGATGAATTGGTATTTGACGTTCCGAGAGCAGAAATTGATATCGTAAAGGAATTGATTGTACGTGAAATGGAAGCAGCAATGGTCTTGCCGAATGGAGTGCCTATAAAGGCTGAAAGTGGAGTGGGTGACAATTGGCTGGAGGCGCATTAGAAATATTTTTTGATTAAATTTTAAACACTTAAATGAAGAAAATCAGTTTTATATCATTATTGATAATAATAGTAGCGAATACAGCATTAGCTAAAGTGGACAAGTGGCAGGCCTTTAAAGAAGCTGGATTTGAAATAGAATTTCCCTATAGACCAAAACACACAACCCAGGCGGTAAACACTTCGATAGGCACTTTGAATATTGATGCATTTGTTTACGAAACGATTGCTCAGGAGCAAGACGAAAACCTTAGTTATTCTGTTATGACTGTTACTTATCCTGATTCAACAATAAGTTCGGATAAACTGGAGTTGTTACCTAATGTTTTTAGAGGCGCAATTGATGGTGGTGTTGCGAATATGAAAGGTAAATTACTTGCAGAGAAAACTATTGAATATAAAGGTTTTCCCGGAAGAGAGGTTTGTGTAAGTTTTGATAATGATTTGCATATCATGATAATGAGGGCTTATCTTGTTCGTAATAAAATGTATATGCTTCAAGTTGGATGTGATACGGCAAAACAGAAAAATATTTCTTGCAGTAAATTTTTGAACTCTTTTAAGCTTTCCGAGTAATGCCCAATAGAATCTACTACCTCTCCACCTGCTCGACCTGCAGCAGGATAATAAAGGATCTTGATATTACTGCGGATAATTTTAAACTGCAGGACATCAAGACGAATAAAATAACAGCCAGGCAATTAGACGAAATGAAAGCGCTCAGTGGTTCTTATGAATCGCTTTTCAGTCGCCGCTCGCTACAGTATGCAGCAAGGGGATTGAAGGACAAAACCCTTACAGAGCAAGACTATAGCGATTTAATTTTAGAAGAATATACTTTTCTCAAAAGACCCGTAGCCATTGTGGGCAAAGAAATATTTATCGGTAATACAAAAGAGACTGTCGCTGCTTTAAAAGAAAAACTGGCGCAATAATTTATCGATTTCCTATCTTTCATCCATGGAAACAGAACAACAAACCTTACCAATACTTGATGCCGAAGAAATCCGGGTGATAGGTGCAATGATTGAAAAATCAAAAGCTACTCCGGAGTATTATCCGATGACCATCAACGGGCTAACCGCAGCGTGCAATCAAAAGTCCGCACGCAAACCGGTGGTCAATTATGACGAATCAACTATTGTGCAAATCCTTGACCGGCTCAAAAGAAAAGGACTCGTTTCTACCGCCACAGGAAGTGGCATACGCAGCACGAAATATAAACACAATCTTGCCCTGAAATTTCCATTCACTCCGGATGAACTTGCAGTGTTGTGTTTGTTGTTTTTGCGCGGCCCCCTCACTCCCGGAGAAATCAATAGTAATTCCGGCAGGTTGTATGAGTTCGATCATTTGGAAGAAGTGCAACAGGTTTTAGAGAAGCTGTCCGGAAGCGATACAGTTTTTGTAAAGCAATTGCCACGACAGTCAGGCCAAAAGGAAATGCGGTATATGCATCTTTTTGCCAGCGAAGAGTTGATAGAAGAATATTTGCAGGAGCCTGAAACCGCCGCAAAAGTTTCGAACGATTATGAAACCAGGCTGACTGCTGTTGAAACTGAACTTTCAGAATTGAAGGCTGCCTTCAATGCATTGATGAAGGAACTGAACGGATAATAAAAGCATATTTATGTACGCCGGGCAATAGCAATATTGTCCGGCTTTATCATATTGATAATTGTTATGTGCATATATAAACAATTTGTTAACGGCTTGGTAAAAACCCCTAACTTGTGAAAGTTTTTATCACCAAAAAAATAAAGTATGGTTTTTTCTACAAAGAAAGTTTTGTTACGTTCGGCATTTTCATTATTTGTCTCCGGATTTGGTTTTCAGGCGTCCCAAGCCCAACAGGCCGGCGCAAGCATAGAGTTTATTGAACGGAACAATATTGACAACACAGCAAAATCCATAAGGTTTGCACCAAAGACCCAGCTTCGCGCAGATAATGCAAATGAGCTATTTAAAGCGTATCTGGGTCTTGATGGTAAAGACAATCTGATGGTGCCGAAGCATAATACTACCGGAAAGACCGGAATGACGGCAATGCGGTTTACCCAGTTTTACAAAGGCATTAAAGTAGAATATGGTGGTGCAACCCTATCTGTAAAAAATGGATTAGTCCGTTTTTTGACAAGCAACTATTACACATTCAGTAATAATCCTTCAACTGTTCCATCAATTGCAGAACGCGATGCATTTGCGTTGGCCACAAAATTTGTTGGTGCAGATTTGTACAAATGGGAGATTCCGGAGGAGGAAGTTTTTATAAAAAAAATGTACAAAAAAGAGGATACCTCATTTTTGCCAAAAGGCATTCTGGTGTGGATTGAAGATATGATGAGCGATACAGAAGACAGAAAGATGCATTTAGCATATCGCTTTGATATTTATGCAGAAAAACCGTTGAGCCGGCAGCATGTTTTTATTGACGCTGTTACCGGAAAAGTTTTGTTCTCAAATGCATTGATAAAGCACACTGCGGCTTCGGGCGCTTCAAAGTACAGCGGTACCGTTTCATTTATAACCTCCAAGGAGGCAGGAACTTACATTTTGTTCGATTCTACCAGGGGTGATGGTGTTTATACACTTAATCTGAATAATTCTACCGCATATGGTTCTGCTGTAGATTTTGCCAGCCCCACCAATACATGGCCAACAGCCGCATCACATAATATTGCTTTGGATGCACAATGGGGTACGGAAAAGGTGTATGATTATTGGCTTGCAGAACATGGCCGCGACAGCTGGGATGATTTAGGTGGCATTTTAGCGAGTTTCGTACACTATGGCTCCGGATATAATAACGCGTTCTGGAATGGTTCTTTTATGACGTATGGTGATGGTACCGGCTCGGCAAGTGGATTTGATCCGCTGACCAGTCTTGATGTTACTGCTCATGAAATTGGTCATGGTATATGTTCAGCCACTTCAGACCTGGTCTATACCAAAGAGTCCGGGGCAATGAATGAAGGATTCAGCGATTGCTGGGGCGCAACCATAGAACATTATTCCGACCCTTTTGAAACAGATGCAATATCCAAAAAAACCTGGTACATGGGTGAAGAAATTGATGCAGGAAATCCCTTGCGACGCATGGATTTACCAAAACTTAAAAATGATCCTGATACGTATACCGGTACTTACTGGACCAGTGTTGTAGGTTGCTCTCCCACCAGTGCCAATGATTATTGCGGCGTTCATAGCAACAGTGGTGTGCTGAATAAATTTTATTATCTGCTTGTAGAAGGTGGCTCGGGCACAAATGATAAAGGCAGCGTTTATTCTGTTACCGGATTAGGTTGGACCAAATCCCCTGATATTTTGTACAATACCGAATTAGTGCTCTCCAGCACAGCTACTTATGCCGAGTGCCGTACAGCATCCATTAATTATACGATCCTCACCTATGGTGCCTGCTCTCCGGAAGTAAAAAGTGTAACTGATGCATGGTATGCGGTAGGCGTTGGTCTTGCGTATATTCCTTGTTCTTTTATAGGGTTTGACATTGTAAGCCTTGATACCAGCGAATTTTCTTCTTCTATATCCTGCCCTTCAAGTACCACTTACAAAATAGGATTAAAACCTTCCGGCCCCGCGTTTGTAGGTGGTAGTCCTATGGCTACTCTGTCTATTGCCGGTGGAACTGCTGTTTCGGGGAAAGACTATTCATTGAGTACTACTAGTTTGACTTTCCCATTGGGAAGTACCGCAACACAATATGCAGATCTGACAGTATTCGACAATGGAGTAGTTAAAGACTCCAGGAACATTATCCTTGATTTTACATTAAGTCCTATGGGCAGTAATGTTTTTGTAAATCCCGATTTTGATACAATGTCTGTCACCCTTCATAATAATGATAGTATTCCTGCGCTTATTACACCTATAGAAACTATACTTTCCAGCACACGCACCTGGGATGTGCATACAGGTGAGGAAGTCTATTTTTACAATCCTGCCAATAATAACCTGATTGCCGGCATTAAGGATATGACAGCCGACCTTGGTTGTTTAACGGCAACGATTACCGGATCCGGCGCGGGTTTTAAGCCGGCAGTGTTTTCTCCGGTAAAAAGATCATTCAAAGAGGTGACATTTACACTTGGTAATGAAGAGCCAGCAACATCGTACCTGGCTACCATTTATTTCACTAATTCGGAATTGGCCGGAGCGGTAACATCTTCATTAAAACTTCTCAAAACAGAGGAGCCTACAGATACTACGATAACCATTTTAAATTCGGTAACTGCCATTCCAACATTAATTACAAGAACGGGCTATGTAGGGTTCAGCGCAGCATTTACCGGTATTAAGCCTTCATCAAGATTCCTGTTGATAGATGGTTCTTTGTCTCCCACTTCAACAAAGGTTGATATTTTAGATAATCTTAAACCTGTCCTTTCTCCAAATCCCAATGATGGTACTTTTGCCATTAAAGGGAGGCTGAAAAATTTGTATAATGGACAAGCATCTATCGTAATTACCAACATGATGGGGCAAGTAATTCATACGAGTGAAAACACTGTTTCAAGTGGTTTTATGAATGCGCCGGTTTCATTAACACAAACACTTGCTAAAGGGGTGTATTTCGTTAATGTGACAGCCGGAGATGAAAAGGCAATATTCCGTTTAGTTCTGGATAAATAAGCAGTAACATTTTTAATGCAAGGCACACGTTTATACGTGTGCCTTTTTTGTTTGCTTAAGTTTGTATTTTTGAATACATCGTTTTCCCCATGGACTCATCTTTTATCATCGCACACACGCATAAGTTTATAAAACTCAATCAGGAGGAAAAGGATTATTTCCTGTCTTTACTGCAGGAGAAAAAGCTCTCCCGTAAAGATTTTTTCCTGCACGAAAATGAACTGAGCGACCGTACCGCTTTTGTATTGTCAGGTTGCCTTCGTGCCTATTCTGTTGATGAAAACGGGATTGAACACATTCTGCAGTTTGCGCCACAAAACTGGTGGGTCACCGATATGTTCAGTCTGTTGAGTGGCAAACCCGCTCACCTCAATATCGATGCGATAGAGGATTCCGAAATTTTAATCCTGAGCAAAAGTGACCAGGAAAAACTCTACGAAAAGGTACCCAAGTTTGAACGTTACTTTCGCATTTTGGTAGAGAATTCTACGGTAGCCAGCCGGCAGCGTGTGCTCGACAATCTGGAACTGAGTGCCAAGGAACGCTATGGTAAATTCTGCAGCACTTATCCCACCCTCATCAATTCCATTCCGCAAAAGCAAATCGCTTCCTACATCGGTGTCACACCGGAATTCCTGAGCAAAATGAAATCGGAGTATTTAAGGGAGATTTGAGTATGGTTAATGAAGTTAAATGGGTAATTGGGTAAAACAGTCTAAAAATAACACGCTACTGTCATCTTGTAAGAAGCTATACATGATGGATTGGCGCGGGAGCAATGCGAATAAGTGTGTTTTGTTTTGAGTACTTTCGCATTTATTGGCATTGAGTCATTGGTGACAATTGTAAAAAACAATTGTTTAGTACCAACAGAGCCGGAAGTAATAATAGTTTCAGAACAATAAGTTTAATGAATAATTTAAGGATATCCGCTAAGATTACGGTTAACAGAATTCTGTTTTTTTTAGGGATTATAGCAGGGTTGATAGTCATTTATAAAGCAAAGACCTTATCCTTTACCCATGATGAAAGTGGGACCTACCTGATGCTTCACAAGCATACTATATGGCAACTTTTTACTGAGGAAAGTGCCTGGAGGTCGGCGAACAATCATATTTTAAATACCGTATTGTACAAGCTTTCAATTAATCTTTTCGGGCATAGTGACTTTGCAATGAGGTTACCAAATGTAGTAGCCTTTTGGGCTTGTCTTTTAGTTGCTTTGTGGATAATTAATAAAAAACTGATTAACCCCATTTCCAAATTTGTATTGTTTGCGGTTCTTTTTCTGAATCCGTTTGTTCTCGATTTTTATAGTTTGTGCAGGGGTTATGGTCTTAGTATGTTTTTACATTTTGCATTTCTAAGTTGTATCTGGCATTTTAAAGATAAAAAAAGTATTCCTGTTCTATATTTTGCTTTTGTCTTGCTAAGCCTGGCAAGCTTATCATTGCTTACCAATTTAGTATTGTTCCCTGTATACAGTATAGCTTTGTGGCTAACCACCTTTGCTGAGCAGCCAGGCCGAAATCTTAAAAAGCACTTGGTGCTTGCACCGGTTATTGCTGGAATAGTAACCTTATCGCTCGTAGCCAAACCCATAAGCTACCTGATTAAGTATAACGAATTTGAATTTGGTGTAGCAAGTATTTGGGATTCCATAAAAAGCCTTATTCTACGATCGTTTAGCATTTTGCCTAAAGAAGATTTTATGTGGATATATGATATCCTAACTATCTTCATGCTCTCAATTATCATTTATGTTCTTTACCATTCACTTAAAGAAAAGAAAAACAGATTATTTGCAATTAGCTTCATCACATTAATAATACTACTTCATATACTTTGTTTCGGCTTTGGTATCATGTTTCCTGCCGAAAGAAAAACTACGATGTATATCCCCATTTTAGCGCTCCTTTTTTCTAATCATTTATACAATTACAAAATTGCTGAGCATCGAAAAATAACAATGAACGCTATAGTCTTTGCAGGGTGTATTTCCCTTCTTGCTTTTAATAAAACAGATAGAACAATAGAATGGGATTATGACCGAAAAACAAAGGATTTTATTATGCAAATTCATGATAAGGCCAATAATAAACCAATAGTAGTAATAACAGAATGGTATTTTACTCCTACTGCGGTCTATTACGTAGAAACATTAGGTTTAAACAACATTGTATTGCTGCCCTACAATAAAAACTTTGACTTAAGCACTAAACCCGAAATGGTTATCTCACACACTAAGGAAATGATGAAAAATGATGAATATGTTTTACTAGATTCGGATGCCGGACTTGGACTTTATTATAGAGGAAAGGGTGCTTTTTAGGAGAACACCCATTTAGGGATGAACGATCATATGCATACCTGCGCCAGAGTGTGCGCATCGCTTGCAAATTTTGACACTATTATGCCTTGTCCCATCTCTGCACCCGGCAACATCAGCAGCAAATAAATTAGCATTAAAATAAAAAGCTGTCTCATGCCTGTAACAAAAACAATACCAATAAAGTATTAAAACCTTATTGGTATTGTTTGCATTGAAAATGCTTTTAGAAATATAAATAGCTGTCGCTAAAACTTTACAATCAAAAAGAAAGTAACCGGAACGCTGAACACGCCCGACGAAGATTTTGACTCATCCGTGGTGACAGTTGTTACCATATCCGTAAAGGGAAAGTTCATCCTGTCGCGCTGTGTAATGGCTATTTTTTGTTTCTGGTCGCCGGTAGCATAATAAAAGCTGGTCTCGGTACCCACCAATACATTCGGTGTAATATTGTAGCGAAGCCAGGCCATCGCCCCGCCGCCAAAGCTATTCAACTCGGAATTCGTTTTGGTCGTTACGGTGTCAAATGAACGCAAGAGACTGGTCGTGTAGTTTTTGTTGAGATTGGCAATCCCGTCAATGCCAACACCCGTGCTCCATTTGGAGGACAATCTGAAACTTTTTTCAACACCCAGCCGACAGTTTAGTACATTGATTTGCGTCAGTTTGTTTGTCAGGCCATCTTCTGTAGTAAAATCCTGGTAAGTATAGCCGGCCCCTGCCCTGATGCCAATACCACATTTTCTGAACTTCAGGGTATACATCAACAAGTAAGGATTATTATTGGCAGAATTGCCGCCATTATTATTAAAATTAAACACCTGGCGGATCAATTCATTCATCTGTACGCCAACGAAGTGCTCTGTTTTATGTTCTTTTTTTGGTGCAATATCATTTTGTTGCGAAAAAGCAGCTGAAGTAAAAGCCAGTATAAAAGGTAAGGTTAATGCGGTTGATTTCAGGAATTGTTTTTTGATCATGAGGATGTGTGCTTATTTGGTTTTAAATGGATTGGAGAATTTAGGATCCGTCGTCATACTGTAATCAGTAAGCGTATTCAAAAAGGCAATGATGGCTTTTTTGTCGTCTGCTGTAATATTCATTCGTAACGGCGCGCCGTTTTTGTCACGCAAATTCTCGTCAAGATTCGGATCGTTTGGTATACCGTGGCTGTAATAATCCAATACATCCTCCAGCGTGGCAAAACGGCCATCGTGCATGTAAGGAGCGGTAAGGGCAACATTACGCAGGTTAGGTATTTTGAATGAGCCTACTTCTGCAGGATTTCCGCTAACTGCGCCTGCACCTTTGTCTTTAGCAGGATATTCAAGCCCGATGTTAAACATGCTTCTTCCCATATAGCCGATGTTTTGAGGTTGATGGCAATTGTTGCAATTGTAAACATTATTGAACAAAGCAAGACCTTTCATTTCTGTTGCATTCAGGCCATTCGCACCCTGATTGCCTTTGTCAAAGCGGCTTTCAGTAGATTTAATAGAACACATAAATGTAGAAACAGCCTCAGATATACCTTCTACAGTAATCGTTTCGGAGCCATAAGCAGCTAAAAATAAATCCTTGTAGTAAGGTAGCGAGCTAAGCTTTTCAACCAGTTTATCTAAATCACTTATACCCATTTCCACGTGATTGGTAATTGGTCTGGCGATTAAATTAGCGGTCGAATTTTCACGTCCATCCCAAAAAAGTGGTAGCCTGCCCGCAACGCCGTTTTGTAATTTGGCGGAGCTAAAACCAAGGTTTTGAATGCCCATAGAATTCCGGCTGGTCAGCCTGTTTTCAAATCCTCTGCTCAGGGCCACATTATCTGCAAAAGCCAGTTGCTGTTTATGGCAGCTGGCGCAGGAGATACTATTGTTGATGGATAAATGATTGTCATAAAAAAGGACCCTCCCCAATGTGGCGGTTTTATTCAACCCATTTGAATTGCCGGACATAAGAGAGTCGTAATAAGCATAAGGTTGTGCCGGAAGATCTAAATAAACCGTATTCCCGGAGTTCTTGTCGCTGATATTCTTTTTGCAGGAATAAATCAGGCCGGTAGCCAGCAGAATGGCGGATAAAACAATGGTCTTTTTCATGGTATATTGTTTTTAATGATGAAGAGTACTGTTAATGTGGAGCAAATTACATCTTTATTTTGATAATAAATAGCCTCTCCGCAAAAAAATGTTAGAGAAATGCAAAACGCAGATATTGAATTATTATTATTTAAACAGTAAAAGAAATTTGATTCTATTCATCAAAGTATTCGTAGCTGTAATAATATTGGATGGATTTTACCGGCACACCAGAATATCCTCTCAGGTAATCTGTAAATTGGGTGTCAGGTGGTTTGACACATGGTTTATCCTTTGCCTGCTCATAATAAATAAGGGTGTAAATTGTATCAATAAGCCCCCTGCTGTTCGTGCTTTGCTTTTTTATGTATTTGGGCAGAAGAGAGCTTTTATCACTAACATACCTGTTGCCACATCGCCAGCTATTGCCAAAGTCAAACCAATAGTTTCCTTCATTAAAATCCTCCCCCCGAACAAAAAATTCGATCTTGCTTTTTGCGAGATGATTAAATGTTTTGTTTGCTGTATCGCCAGAAGTATTTAGGTAAGAAGTCTTTGCTTGTGCGAGATAGAATTTTTCTGACGGGTAAGGCTTTCTTCTTAATATTGGTTTCGTTGCTGGTTGGGCCCGTCTTCTAAGATACAACCTGTAATGAGGATCAAAATTTCCATCAATCCGTTTAGGTGGAGTATAACGACCGTGGTCCAAAAACTGCCTTAGTTTATAGCGAGCTTGTGATTGTTTTAATAGATTTCTGTAGTATTCATTCCGCTCATTTAGATATGCCCCGCTTTTGTATGACTTAGATTGCATTTTGTCGTATCGAACAATTTTACCTTTTCGCTCACGGATGTCTAAATTTTCAATTACAAGCGTATCAAGTCGATAAAGAATAGTTCTTTCTAAAAAACTATCTACAACAATTGTCTTGCCAGTTTCGAAAATGGTGTCTGTAATAATCGTTATAGACTCATTGTCGGCTTTGTTTTTCATTTTAAGGATTCTGCCAGCATTGTCAAAGGTCAGCATAAAACGAAGGCCATAGCCCTTTTGAAAAAGTTCTATTTTCCTGACATTGGTTTTTTTATAAATTTCTGCATTTTCAAGCCTATACCTTTTCCCTGCTTCATACTTGCTTTCAAAATTTAAGGAATTATTTCTTTTTGCATTCTCATCAATCACAATCCCCTGCCCGCGCCCCACACCCGGCAGTAGCAACAAACAAAATAATATCGAAGCAAAAACCAATTTCATCTTATTCCAAATATACCGAAAAGAACCTTTGCGCTATTGAGGAAACTTTGCGCCTCTGCATGAAAAAACCTTAAAAAATAATTTCTTAATCTACATTATTTGTGGGCGAGCTCCGGCATCCGACATTTGTGTTATCAAATCAAAATAAACAACACAATGGACAGAAAGAATTTCCTCCGCAAAGGTTTACTCGGCACCGGGATGTTTGTAGCCTCAGCCGCTATCGGCAAGGTGCTGGCAAACGGTATCGACGAACTCAAATCGCTGGAGCCAACTCCAATGCCGGATGTAACAGGTTTTAATCATTTACCAAACACAAATTCAAAGATTATGGAAAATACAGTTTTGCACAAAGCAGCAACACGCGGACACGCAAACCATGGCTGGTTAGACAGTCACCACACGTTTAGCTTCGCGAATTATTACAACCCAGAACGTATGCACTTTGGTGTATTGCGCGTGCTCAATGACGACCAGGTAGACGCCGGAAAAGGTTTCGGTAAACATCCGCACGACAATATGGAAATTATCAGTATCCCGCTGGAAGGCGACCTGGAGCATCAGGACAGCATGGGCAATGTGGCAACCATCCGCAAAGGGGATATACAAGCCATGAGTGCCGGTACCGGTATTCAGCACAGCGAGTACAACAAGAGCGCCGATACCCTGGTGAAATTTTTACAGATCTGGGTGTTTCCGAACAAGAAAAATGTACAACCCCGTTACGATCAGATTACACTGGATACGGAAGATCGTCACAATAAATTGCAACAAATCCTTTCTCCGAATCCGGATGATGCAGGGATCTGGATCCACCAGGATGCATGGTTCCACATGGGCAAATTCGATAAGGATATCGCCACCGTGTACAGCATCAAAAAACCGGGAAATGGTGTGTATGCTTTTGTATTAAAAGGTGATTTTGATATTGCCGGAACAGAAGTGAATGCCCGCGATGGTTTTGGTATCTGGGACGTAGCCAACATTAACTTAAAAGCATTAAGCGACGACGCCGAAATCCTGTTGATGGAAGTGCCGATGACAATGAATGCTTAATTTCAGCAACAATAAAATTTCTAAAAAATAAATAAAATAAACAATGGCAACAGCTAACTGGTCAATCGACCCCACACACTCAGAAGTAGGCTTTAAAGTAAAGCACATGATGTTCACCAATGTATCCGGCAAGTTCGACAATTTCGAAGCTACGGCGACAAGTGAAGACGATAATTTTGAAAATGCACAGATCAGTTTTTCTGCAGAAGCATCTTCTATTAATACCGGTAATACCGATCGTGATAATCACCTGAAAAGCGCAGACTTTTTTGATGCAGAGCAATTCCCGAAACTTGAATTTACCTCAACATCTTTCCACAAAAAAGGCGAGGATAATTTTGAAATGAAAGGCGACCTTACTTTGCATGGAGTAACCAAAAGTATTGCGCTGGATGTAGAATATGGCGGACTGGGAAAAGACCCCTGGGGTAATATGAAAGCAGGTTTCAGCATCAGCGGAAAGTTCAACCGTAAAGATTTTGGCCTGAGCTGGAATGCAGCATTGGAAACCGGGGGGGTATTGGTAAGCGAAGAAGTACGCCTGGTTGCCGAAGTGCAAATGGTAAAACAAGCTTAGTCTTTTCACGCAAACCTGCTTGCCGGCAGGGGCGCAATGTTTTAACTGATCCACATGCGAATTCCCCTCCCTGGAGAGCCTGTCCCGCCTTAGCGGGAGGTTAGGGGTGGGTTAAAAACCAACCGAACTATTGTGGCAATTAAACGCTAAGACAATGCAAAAACAACAGCCCGGATTTTGCGATTCGGGCTGTTTTAAATATTTTTAGAACATGGATAAAATACAAATACTCGTTGTGGGCCGCAACACGGAAATTGTACCGGTATTGCAACGATTGATAGAAAAGAATGAGGCCTGGCAGTGCACTACTGCGTATGAAGATGAAGATGCGATTCTGAAATTTCAGCAAATGCAATACGATATTGTATTGCTGAGCAGTGGCATCGAAGAAACGAGCGAACATAAACTGCGTAACCTGTTTTTATTTCAGCAGCCGGAGATTATTATCATCCAGCATTATGGCGGCGGCAGCGGGCTGCTCGAAAACGAGATCCGCGAAGCGCTTGATAAAAGAGACAATGATCACAAAGCCCGTTTCAATTTCTTCAACGGAACGTTTAATTAATTTTTTAAAAACCATTTCGAAAATGTAAACGGCACTGCAACCTCATCAGGTTGCAGTGCCGTTTTTATCTGCTTTACATTATTCCTTCGCTGAACCAGGTCCCTTCGCAGTCTCTTTTTTGGTGGTCGGTTTATTCAGCACAATACTCAATCTGACCGGATAAAAGAGCGCTTGTTGTGTAATGAGAAAACCCGTCTGAACACTAAAAGCAAGATTTGGTGTGTGCCGGTATTGTATTCCTGCACCATACGAGGTACAGCCACTTCCGGTTCCTCCCTCATATTGATTATTAAGATGGCTGTAACCAATAGTAAGGTTTAAAAATGGATTCAGCTTTTTCTTTTTCAGGAAGTAAAATTCAAAATCCGAATAGAGGGAAAAACCATTTATACCTTCGAAATTGAGATATCCCAAACCCAGGCCGGCAAAAAAGCGATCCTTAATTCTAGCGCCATTAACAAGGTTTAGAGCAAAACCATTTTGCTTATTATCGAGATTATACCCCTTCCAACCGGGCCCGGCATCTACTCTTACAAGTCTGGCACCGTAAGGCATCCACGCGGTTTCTACTTTTGTAGTAAATTTTATTTGAGCGCCCGAACTGCAGCTCAGGGCTATAAATGTTGCCAGCAGAAGCGTTGTTTTTCTCATGTAAGTTTAAGGTCTTTTGATATCTTTTGAGCTTATTGTTCAGTCGGCATTTTTCGACCCGGGGGCAAATAGAAGGTGAAGAGAATAAGTCGTCTGATTTTGTTCCTGGGTATTGTTCTTCTCAGGACCTGAGCTAACAATCGTCTAAATAACGCATTTTTAATCATTTTCATGATTCAAAATTTGCTGCAAACCGATTTTTATCTGGGTTTATCGCGTTAATAATTAACTCCACACATAATTAAATCAAACTCGAACCTGGATTTAATTAACCGACACTTTAATTTAATTTGATGGTACAGGTAATTAAATCGTACTTGCAATTTGATTTAATTAAACCAAGGTTTAGTTTAATTATCTCTACACTTAATTAAATTATTATAGGCCATTTATATAATTAACCGATACTTTAGTTTAATTAATGCTACACGTAATTAAGTCATAATTGCACTATGACTTAATTAAAATCAGAACAAGTTTAGTTAACTCTACACGTAATTAAATCATTTTAGCCTTTAAATTAATTAACTAAGAACTTAATTAATTTATGCTGTGACTTTAGTTTAATTAACGCTATACTTAATTAAATTATACGCATACCTTGATTTAATTAAGTCTGGTATTAGTTTAATTAAACACAAAGCGCTTGTTTGCCGTTCCGGTATAGTTGAAAACAACAAACCCGCTAATCCTGCAGGTGAGTGCAGATTTAGCGGGAAAGAAATTAAAGGGCAATAATCTATTTTTTTGTTTTGCCTCTTCTTCCGTTCTTATTCGGAAACAGTTCTTTGATAGATTCCAGTTTGGTGGTAAAGCCCCCGCCTTTTCCGGTGCTGCGGGTGGCCCTGTATTTGGTGTAATTATATTCTACCATCGCGGTGTCATACAGATAGTAATCGTGTAGTATGCGCGGGTCGCTGCAGGCTTCCAGCAAGATGTTGCACAAAGATTCTATAGTGGCGAAACCGCTGCGGCTGGCCCAGCTGGCATGAAATTTATCCCAGTCAATGTCCGGGCTGCTCATATCCGGCTGGTTTTTGTTGTAGTCAAGTACTTTCTGAACAATCAGCTTTTTGTGCTCCCGGATTCTGCCATATTTTTTTCGTTCTGCAGGTGTGATATCCATGGTGCTGGGCTTTAGAATGTCCAGTACTTCATGGAGTTTGCTTAAAGCTAAGGCCAGGTCCTCCGGGCTGAGTTGGGTGTGAATCAGATTTGTCAGCGGCATAAGAATAGTTGTATTCTTTCTGTACTTCAATAATTATGCCACAGCATACGAATGAGTGGGACGAATACGCACTTTATCTTTTGACATCATCGCCGGAATAGGTTCGTTTTACTCAGCATACCTGAGGTTCAGCCATACCTGCCCGCTCACTGTGTCCAGTAGCGCTTTGTAATATTCACCGTTTTGTTTGGTATGTTCTTTATAGAATAAGGCACTCGTGTGCAGCTTGCCAAGTGTGTCTCCATTGAAGCGGAAGAAATCGTTGGTCTTAAAACCGGATACTGAAGGCAATGGTTTGAATTCCGAAAAAACGATATGGCCCGGCATTTTCACTTCCTTTTTATCGATCACAAAATAAACGCGTTTCAACAGGATTTTGCTGTTGTAATGACAATCGATTTCCAGTTTAGCGGGAATGTCTGTACGTGTGTGTAATTCCGTATTGTCAATATAAAACTGCTCACAGCCCCTGCTGTTATACAGGAACCGACCAAAACCCATCAATGCCAGATAAATCAGCAGAACAGCCAGGTATAAAAGGGCAACAATCAGCAAAAGCATTTTCCGGTAACGTTTGTGTAGGAAGGTCATAAGGGCAATAACGCTTTTGCAATTGTTTTATTTTAAATCTTATAAATCCAGTCTGTCAGCCAACCTACATCCTGATAATTTTCCCGTCTTCCATTTCTATAATGCGGTGGGTGCGTTGGGCAAACTCATTATCGTGGGTAACGATAAGCAAAGACTGGTGATAAGTTTCTGCGAGTTCTTTAAAAATGTCGAATACAATTTCGGTATTCTTCTTGTCGAGGTTGCCGGTTGGTTCGTCGCCCATAATAATGAGCGGGTCGTTGATGAGCGCACGGGCAATGGCTACTCTTTGTTTTTGCCCGCCGGACAGCTGGTTTGGTTTTTTCAGGGCTTCACTTTCGATGCCCAGCATTTTCAGTTTTTCGTAGGCACGGCTTTCAATTTCTGCTTCGCTGTATTCGGCGAGCTTCAGGCCGGGCAGCATCACATTGCGTAGCACCGAAAATTCATTCAACAAATAATGAAACTGGAACACAAAACCGATATACTTGTTGCGCACCAGGGCAAGTGCAGCTTCTTTCTTGCCACGCATGGCTTCGCCGTTTATCAGCAGTTCGCCTTCATAATCCGTATCCATTGTAGAGAGAATATATAGGAGGGTTGATTTTCCGCAACCAGACTTGCCAATCACCGAAACGAACTCGCTTTTGCGCATCTCAAAAGAAATCTCTTTCAACACCTGAATGGTATTCGGGTCGTGAAAATATTTCGAAATTTTGCGGGCTTCCAGTATGATTTGTTCCATGTTTATTTTCCTCTGATAATGATAACGGGATCAATTTTGCTGGCCTTACGCGAAGGAAAAAATCCCGCCAGGTAAGTTGTGACAATGGAGAACAATCCGCCGATGATGTAGTATTTGGGATTGTAATTAATCGGGTAGGTTTTGATGGTGGGCAATGCTGCAGTGTTAAACGGCAGCTGGTCGATAAGTGACGATAATCCAAAGCCAAACAGCAGTCCGGCTGCTCCTCCAAAAAAGCCAATGCTCAATGCAATCGTAATAAAAATCCGGTTCACATCCCTGCCCGAAAATCCTGTTGCCTTGAGGATGGCGATAGAGTCCATCTTTTCATAAATCATCATGTTGAGAATGTTGTAAATCCCGAATCCGGCTACAATCAGCAGGGTGATACCTACCGCATAAGAAATGAGCGTACGGATAGAACTTCCGGTTTCGAATTGTGAATTGGCGGTTTGAATATCGATAGCTTCTGTACCAAATAATTCCTGAAATTCCAGAGCCATGGCAGGCGCCTGCAGCATGTCGTACAGCTTGATTTGTATGTCGGTGATATAAGTGTTGGATTCGCCCAGCAGTTTCTGTGTGGTGGCAATAGAACAATAGCTCTGCACCTTATCAATATCCTGTATGCCCGACTGGAAATAGCCAACCACCTTTAGTTGCAGGCGCTCGCCCTTGGCCGTCGTGACCTGGATGACATCACCAATATTGGCCAGCATTTTTTCTGCTGCACCTTTGCCCAGCACGATGCTGTTGGGAATGTTTTTCAGGTCGATATAATTGCCTTCGGTAACATAGTCATCAAAAAAGAAAAGCTTGTTTTCGGCTTCCACATCAATGCCATTGATAACGCCGGTAAGGTCTACCGAACCTACATTATAAAATACCTGGGCTATAATTTTCGGTGCAATGCCCATTACGCGCTGATCCTTTTTCAAGGCCGACATAATAGCTCCGCTGTTGGCTATTTCCTGCCGCTCGTTTTTGGGTTTGATGGAGCGGATAAAATTGTAATCATTTTTGTGTGCTTCCGAAAGACTGACCGGTTGCTGTTTGGTGGGTTGTATTTCGTTGTACAGGCGGATATGCGGCGTGCGGTTGAGAATGAGGCTGTCCAGCATATCGTTCAACCCTGTCATAAAACTCAGCAAAGTGATGAACATTGTGATGCTGAAGGTGACGCCGACAGCTGCTACCAGCGTTTGTTTCCAGCGGGCAAGCAACAGCGATTTCGAAACACTGGTAATCAGCTTTATTTTCATTCTGTTGGTTTTTTCAGTTCGTCTTCTGCTGTAATACCGGATACTATTTCTATCATTTTATAATCTTTCAATCCGGTTTTTACAGCTGCTTTATCTCCATTGCTCTTTAGGACAAACGAGTCGTTGATAACATAGCTCCGGGGAATGAGCAAGGCTTTGTCTTTTGTTTGCAGAATGATGTTGGCTTCGAAACTCACATTGGGATACAGCAGTTTTGGCTGCACAACAAACATCGCTTCCACCAGAAAGGTTTTGCTGCGCTCGTTCATGATCGGGTCGATTTTAGTCACCAGGGCATCAAACACTTTTCCCTTATAGCTGTCCATCGTCACCATTACTTTTTGTCCTTTTTCTACTTTCAGAATGTCGTATTCGTCTACCTGCATTTCCAGGATAAAATTACTGGCGCTGCCGATGACAGCCAGCGGAGTTTGCGGGCTTACCAGCTCACCTTTCTTTTTAGGCAGTTGATAAACGATGCCGTCAATCTCGCTACGCAGGGTAAAGTCACTCGCCAGTTTGCTGGATATTTCATATGACTTTTGGGATTGTTCTGCGTTCAGCATCAGCTGGCGTTTCAGGTCGTCATATTTTACCCGGGCAGAATAATAAGCGCTTTTCGCATTCTGGTAGGCAAGCTCTCTTTGCTCCAGCTCCACTTTCGAACCAATGTTTTGTTGCCACAGGTTTAGCTGGCGGAAGTATAGAGAAGAATCGTTTTTCATTTTGCTGCGCGCAAGGTCTGTCATTTGTTGGGCGTCATGTAGTTTTCCCTGGTTGGCATCCAGGCTGGCGAAGGATGCAGCCAGTGCAGCATTTTCTTTGCTCAGGCGTTGTGCATCATTAACGATAGTAAGAATGGCAGCTCCTTTTTTAACGGTGTCGCCTTCGCTTACCAATATGTCCTGAATAATACCGCTGACGGTGGCAAAAGCCTGGTATTGTGCATCGCTTTTGACAGTGCCCGATGCATAAATGGATTCTGAAATGCCTGAGACAACAGGCTTGGTGGTCTCTGCTTTTTTGCCGCAGGAAATCAGCAGAACTGAGCAAACAAAAACTAGTCTTTTCATCATAGCAAAGGCAAAGGTATTGCACACTCCGTAACAATTACTATAACAATTTGTGAGGTTTTTGTTTGCTGCAAAAGGACGAAATTTGGGTAACACTTATCGCTTCGTTTTATGAAAGATAATTTTTCGACACAGGCTGATTTATATGCGCAATACAGGCCCACTTATCCTGCTGCGTTTTATGAATATATCAACGGGTTGGTAAAGAACAGGACATTTGCCTGGGATTGCGGCACCGGAAACGGGCAGGTGGCTTCGGTTTTAGCTGACAGTTTCGAACAGGTATTTGCAACAGACATCAGCGCAAAGCAATTAGCAAATGCCGGACAGAAACCAAATATTACCTATTCGCTGCAAGCGGCCGAACAAACCGATTTCCCGGATGCGAAGTTTGATTTGATAGTGGTGGCACAGGCGATACACTGGTTCGATTTCGAAAAATTTTACCGGGAAGGAAACAGAACCTTAAAGGATGATGGTTTGTTTGTTGTGGCGGGTTATGGATTAATGAATGTCAATCCGGCAATTGATGTGCTTATCAATCGATTTTATTATGAAATAGTGGGACCTTACTGGGATACGGAACGGCATTATATAGATGAGGGATACAAAACAATTCCTTTCCCGCTTAAAGAAATACCGTCCCCGGAGTTTCAGATATCCACAAACTGGACCTTCGGGCATTTGCTGGGTTATTTGAATACATGGTCTGCGGTGCAGCATTATATAAAGGATAAGAAAGAGAACCCTGTGGATAGGATAGAAGGGGAATTGAGGCTGGCATGGGGAAATGCCGCCTTGTTACAAGTTCATTTTCCTGTGCTGCTGCGGGTTGGCCAAAAGGCTGATGACTAGCGGTTTTACATTTTTAATGCCCATTTTACCCACAGCTGTGTATTTCTTTCTCGCAATCTGTAAAAAAGCAATTCTATTTTCGGTCAGATTTTAGAAGTAAAGCATACTATGGAACTGGAACAATTAATCCCTCATGTAGAGGCCCTTATATTTGCAAGCGAACGCCCTATCACTCCGGCTGAATTGACTGAATATGTCAGCCAGTCCCTGGAAGAAGCCGTTGAACCTGCCCGTATTGAAGCATGTGTAGAGGCGGTGCGCGAAAAGTATGAATCCGAATTTTATCCTTTCCAACTGAAAGAAATAGGCGGCGGATACCAATTCCTGACCAAAAAAGAATACCATAAAACGGTGTTGCAACTGAATGGCGACAAGCATATCAAAAAACTGTCGGCATCGGCTATGGAAACCTTAGCTATAATTGCTTACAAACAGCCGATTGCCAAAAGCGATATCGAGTTTATCAGAGGCGTAAGCGCAGACTATTCTATACAGAAATTACTGGAAAAAGAGTTGATTGTTATCGTTGGCCGCAATGAAGATGCAGTGGGAAAACCTTTGCTATACAGCGTTTCCCGCCATTTTATGGATTACCTGGGCATTAATTCTCCTGCTCAGTTGCCACAATTGAAAGATATTAATATAGATTTTGTTCTGCCTTCGGATGCATCAGAAGCACAGGTAGAAATAGTACCTTCCGAAGTATTGGTGGACGAAGAGGGAAACCTGAAAACAGGAGAGCTTTAAGTTTCTGAAAATTAATGGCTTGGCCTGCGTGCCACAAGGGGAAATGTCAAAAAATTTGGCATTTTCTTTTGTTTTAAGCATTTTCGTTTTATCTTACACCGATAATATTCAAAAATTTTTCAGTCTTGAAACGATATATACTTTCACTTGCACTTCTATTGCCTACCCTGGTGAATGCCCAAAACCCAAAGCATCACGAAGCAGGGCTGACTTTTGGTATCGCCAATTATCGCGGTGATTTGCAGGACAAATGGTTTCCATCTTCAGGGTATCATCCATTGATAGGTCTGTCCTACAAAATGTATATGAACCCGCAGGTGGGCTTGCGTTTCGGGGCATCTTACACGACTATTTCCGGGGCCGACAGCTTGTCCGATATCAAGGCAAATTTCTTACGTAACCTTAATTTCAAATCAAGGGTTATCGAGGCACATGCCGGACTGGAATATAGCTTTTGGCCTGTCGATCGCGTTCGTTATCGCGTGAGCCCTTACGTTTTTGCAGGAGTAGGTATTTTTTATGCCAATCCCTGGACCAACGGTATGAATGGTGAGAAAGTTTACCTGAAACACCTGAGCACAGAAGGCCAGGGGCTACCCATGTATCCTGACCGCAAACCATATTCCAATATCAATGTATCCTTTCCTTTCGGTGCGGGTATGAAATTTCTGGTAAATAAAACATTGGTTATCAGCGGCGAAATGGGTTTCAGACCAACCACTACCGACTACCTGGATGATGTGAGCAAATCTTACGTAAACCTTGATTCTTTAAATAAATACAAAGGTGCTCAGGCAGTCATGCTGTCTTACCGCGGCGACAAAGCTGTGGGTTGGGATGGTAACTATGTAGATTATAAATACAAACGTGGCGACAGCCGTTCCAACGACTGGATGTGGTTTGGTAATATCACCATCTCTCTTTACCTCCGCGCTTCCGGTAATTCCCGCAGCTACTGGCAGGCAGATTGTCCTCGCGACAAGAAGGCAGCACAAACCAAAAAAGCACCGGAAAAGAAAACACACTCCACAACAACAACTCCTTCTAAATAATAAATGAAACGCCCCGAAATTTTCGGGGCGTTTTTTTATGCTTAATCTTTGTAGTATTCGTAGCAGATGGTGTAGAGTGGATTGCGTTTGGGGATTAGGGAACGCATTTTTTCAGTGACTCTGCCAGGACTGATTTCACCGCTCTTAGCAGGATCTTTCCCTTCAAAGTAAAGACAATTTCTCAACTCATCTTCGCTTGCCATTGGATAATAATACAGAAATGCAGTATCGTTCAAGCCAGATTCATCTTGCGTATAAACATCGAAAGTATATTCTGCGCGACGCTTAGCCGCTATAAGATCATAGTTTACATCATAATTTCCATGACCTTTAGGGTGTAACTCCTCCAATAGAAGTTCCGAATTAACAGGCTTATCCAAATTTTCACCATCAACGAACCAATCAATACATTTTTCAAAGGTCAGTTTAGTAATGAAAGGATGATAAAGCCCCTGCTGTGTGATATCACCATAGAACCTTTTGTTTTTTGTAATGCCTACCCAACTACAGTACCTCTTTTCGCTGCACTTATAGAGCTTTTGTGGTTCATAATTTACAGCAAGCAATCTTTTCATTTTACCGTCTATGTTGTATGGGGTTTGGACTTTATAAAGGTACCGGTTGTTTCTGCGCATATAAATATCATTATACCAATAGTTTCGAGCGTTAATCTTTTCGCCTGTTTTGTAGGTATAAGTTGTGTTTTGATAAAAGGTAATTATCGTGTCTGCACTTTTGTAAACAAATATTTTGGAGACAAAGCTGTCGTTAAGTTTGGGTGGTGTATTTAGAATGGCAGAATTCAGTGAGTAAAATGATGGTTCGAAAACGTCTTTAATTTCGTAAAGATTGGCATTCAGAATGACTGAAGTCCGTGAATAAAAGGAAGGTTCAAAAACTTCTTTAAAAGCAATATCTCTGTCAACAGAATAAGCTGATGTCAATGTGCCATCTTTGTTTAAGAATAGCGTAAAGGCACTCTTTCCAAATGTATCAAATGCCTCTATTTTACTGACACGTCTTTCTTTATAAAATGAAATACATGAATCATTAAAATAATAAGGCTTCAAAAATTGAATAGGATAGTACGGGCTTGTAGATTTAGTATTTTCTTCCCTTTTATAATCGAATCCCCATTTAATCTCATTCACCATACTTATAATCACCTGCTGCTGCCCCATTCCACTCATCGGCAGCAACAGGATTAAGAATAAATATTTCAACAGGTGTTTCATTTCCTCAAACATAACAAAAATATCTCTGCTTTTTTTCATATGTGGGTTGCCACCAATGTGGAAATGGCCTATCACTAAACAGTATACTCTCCAAAATCATAAATCATATATCCAAAATCAACTTTACCTTTGCGCCATGCCAAAAATAGCCTTACGTGGCGAGCAGATGCCGCCTTCCCCAATTCGTAAATTGGTACCCTTTGCCGAAGCAGCAAAAAAACGTGGTACTAAAGTGTATCACCTCAACATCGGTCAGCCTGATATTGAAACGCCTAAAGCCGTAATGGATGCTGTGCGCCACACCGATATGAAAGTGTTGGAATACAGCCATAGCGCTGGCTTTGAAAGCTATCGCAAGAAACTGGTAGAATATTACCACCGCAATAATATTGAAGTGAATCACAACCAGATCATCGTGACAACCGGTGGGTCGGAAGCCATTTTGTTTGGTGTGATGAGCTGTATGGACCCGGATGATGAGATTATTATACCTGAACCTTTCTATGCCAACTACAATGGTTTTGCCATCAGTGCAGGGGTGAAAGTGGTGCCGATTCCTTCGAGCATCGACACCGGATTTGCTTTGCCTCCGATAGATGCTTTTGAAAAAGCCATCACACCACGCACTAAAGCGATTATGATTTGCAACCCGAATAACCCGACCGGTTATTTGTACAGTATGGAAGAGTTGGAAATCCTGCGCGATATCTGCCTGAAACACGATTTGTTCCTGTTTTCCGACGAAGCTTACCGCGAATTCTGCTACGACGGACGCAAGCATATTTCTGCTTTGAGTATTCCTGGTCTGGAGAATCATGCCATCCTGATGGATACTATCAGCAAGCGCTATAGTGCTTGTGGTGGCCGAATCGGAGCGTTCATCACCCGCAACCAGCAGGTGTTGGATGCAGCAATGAAATTTGCACAGGCACGATTGAGCCCACCATCTTTTGCCCAAATCCTTGGCGAAGCAGCGGTAGATTTACCACTCAATTATTTTGACGAAGTACATGCTGAATACAATAGCCGTCGCGATTTGCTGGTGAAACGCCTTAATGCAATGGAAGGCGTTTTTTGTCCTAATCCGGGTGGTGCTTTTTACGCTATGGCAAAATTGCCGGTGGCCGATACAGAAGTGTTCTGCCAATGGTTGCTGGAAGAATTTTCGCACGATGGCGCAACAGTAATGATGGCTCCTGCAGCAGGTTTCTATGCTACCAAAGGACAAGGTAAAGATGAAGTCCGCCTGGCTTATGTGCTGAACCTGGATGATATTAACCACGCTATGGATTGCCTTGAAGCCGCTTTAAAAGTTTATCCGAATAAATAGTACCTCTCATTCCTTCGTGCTTCCCTCTCCTTGGGAGAGGGTTAGGGTGAGGTCTAAAAGGAATAAAGTTGCTTAATAAGGATTGCCACACCAGTGCTTTCATCTCCGGATTTATACTGAGCTTGACGAAGTAGAGAGGGTGAGGTCAAAGGTCAAATGAAAAGTGAAATGTTTTTTGCGTTTTGATAAGTATAAGCTCATTGCAATTTCGTAATTCGTGCTTGCCTCTCCTTGGGAGAGGGTTAGGGTGAGGTCTAAAAGAATAAATAAACACAAAGATGTCTATACAAATAGATGACAAAACGATCCTCCAACGCCGGAAAGCAGTCGCCTGGTGGCTGCTGGCCGGCGTTGCCATTATTATTATACAGGTTTTGCTGGGCGGCATCACCCGCCTAACGGGTTCCGGTTTGTCTATTGCCGAATGGAAACCTATCCTGGGTGTGCTGCCTCCGATGAACGAACAAGCATGGAATGCGGCTTTCGATTTGTATAAAGAGAAGGCTGCGGGTCAGTTTGCCAGCCAAAACAGTGATTATACTTTGTCGGATTTTAAGGCCATCTACTTTTGGGAGTGGATGCACCGCGAATGGGCAAGGGTTGTGCTGAGCGGGGTTTTTCTTGTTGGATTCTTTTATTTTCTGGCAAAGAAATACTTTGAGAAATGGATGGTGCAACCGATGATCTGGTTGTTTGTGCTGGGTGGATTGCAGGGTGCAGTAGGCTGGATCATGGTTATGAGCGGCCTGAATCCTGAAGACACGCACGTGAGTCATATTACATTGGCCATGCATTTTATGTTTGCCCTGGTATTGTTGTGCTATACATTTTGGTTTGCCTTGAAATTATTAATACCAGAAAGCAAAAGGGTAAGTAATGATCAATTGAAAAGCTTCTCGCTGTTGTTATTGGTTTTGCTCGGTGTGCAATTGGTGTATGGCGCTTTTATGGCTGGCTTGAAAGCGGCTCCGGTGGCTGCAACATGGCCTGATGTGAACGGTACTTACCTGCCGGAAAATGTAAGCAGTTTTGGCGGACAGGTATACAGTGGAATCCAAATCATCATTGACAACCCGATAATGGTGCATTATATCCATCGTACAATGGCTTATCTGTTGTTTGCGCTGGTCATAGTTTGGTTTACGAAAAGCAGGCGCGTTGCGAAAGCAGAAGGTTCTTCTTTATTAAATAAAGCATCTGTCTGGACGATTGTTTTGATATCCCTGCAGGTATTGTTAGGAATTATCACGGTACTCAATGGGCATCTGATGACACAGAATAAATTCATGCAGTTTGAATGGTTTGCCGAATTGCACCAGATGGTGGCGATTTGCCTGTTGATGAACCTTGTGCTAAATTATTATCTGTTTAAAAAGAAGATTGTGGTGCTGTAAAAAAGCAACATACATGTATATATAGGAAGGAGCGCAGCAATGTTGATATTGCTGCGCTCCTTTTTTTATACTGCTTAATGATTTTGTCATTGAAAAGAAACCTTCACTTCATTATTTGGTAACACGTGCAATGGAGTTTTGCATAAAATATCTGATGATGAAACATTTTACCAGGCTTGGCATTTTAGTTGCGCTCTTTTGCACGCAAGTTTCGTTTGCCCAGAAGGCTTACGACTTTAATGGCACCAATCAATATGTCACCTTCGGTGTGGCTGATTCCCTGGGTGCAGCCAGATTTACGCTGGAATGTTGGTTTTATAAAAAGGGTACAGGAAAGTCAACTACATCCGGTTCTGGCGGTATTACAACTATTATTCCCCTAATCAGCAAAGGCCGTGGTGAAGCAGATGGTACCACTACCGATATGAACTACATTTTTGGTATCAACAGCACGACAAATGTTTTGTGTGCCGATTTTGAAGAAGGTGCAGGAATGCCGAGCGTTGGCTTGAATCATCCGGTTAGCGGAACAACGACCATCCTGAACAATCAATGGTACCACGCAGCGGTGACCTTTGATGGTGCCAAATGGCGCATTTATTTAAATGGTGTGTTGGAAAAAACCGATAGCATAGGTGTGTTGCCAAGGTCAAACAGCATTCAGCATGCAGGTCTTGCTACGGCCATGACTTCAACAGGCACTCCTGATGGATATTTCCAGGGAATACTGGATGAAGTGCGCATCTGGAATTATGCACGCTCCGAAAAAGAACTACGTGATTCTATCAATACCCAAGTGCCAACAGCGACGGGTTTGATTGGCCGCTGGGGAATGGACGACGTTTCCGGAACAGTGTTGACAGGCAAAGGCAAATTCAATATCAATGGTACAATTGTAAATGGTGCTACAGCAAGCAGCACTGGTTCTCCATTTGATGCTACATTTCCTGCACCTAATTTGCCTCCGAACCAACCAACTGTTTTTACACCAAAAGATTCTACCGTTAATTATTCTGACAGTATGCTGAGCGTTATTGTTTCAGACCCTGAATTGAATAAGATGAAAGTGACCTTCCTGGGCCGAAAACATGAGCCGATGATGGATTCCGGCAAATTCACCATTATTCCTATTCCTGACGTGCAGTTTTACACGGCGCATATGAATGGCGGAACCAACGAAACCTTCAAAGCACAGACAAAATGGATTACAGATAGTATTGCCACAAAGAATATTGTATACACCGTTCAGTTGGGCGATTGTGTGCAGAATGGCGATAACGGTGGTGATAATATAGAATGGAAACGTGCGGATACGTCATTTAAAATAATTGAGAATCCTGCTACCACAATGCTGAAGTATGGTTTGCCCTATGGAATTTGTGTGGGCAATCACGATCAATCTCCAGGAGGAGACGCATCCGGTGCAACGCTTTTCTATAATTCCTTCTTTGGCTCAGGCCGTTTTGCCGGCCGCGATTATTACGGCGGACATTATGGAGTGAATAATGACAACCACTTTCAGTTGTTCAGCGCACGCGGAATGGATTTCATTGCTTTGAGTTTTGAATACGATCCTTTGGCAAATGCCTCTGTCCTGAATTGGGCAGATAGTTTGTTGAAAGCCTACCCCAAACGTAGAGCCATTGTGAGCAGTCACTGGATTATCAATTCAGATGGAAGTTTTGGCGCACAAGGTGCTGCTATCTATAATAAGCTGAAAGAAAATGCCAACCTTGGCCTGATGCTTTGCGGTCATATCAATCCGGGTGGCGAAGCAAGACGCAGCGATACCTATAAAGGAAATACAGTGCACACCTTGCTTTCCGATTTCCAGGACAGGGCAAATGGAGGAAGTGGCTGGTTGCGTATAATGGAGTTCTTCCCTTCTACAAATACAATAGAAGTGAAAACATACTCACCAACACTTAATAAATACGAGACAGATGCTAACAGCGAATTTACCCTGAGCTATCCAATGACCAAAGCCTTTGATACAATTGGTATTATATTCAATGCGCCTTCCGCTTCTGCACCTTCTGTTATCTGGAATGGCCTTGAAGACAGCGCCCGTTATGACTGGTATGTGGTGATTAATGACGGTGTGAATCCCATTAAGACCAGCGTTAAAACCTTTACCTACCTGAAAAACCCGCCGACAACCGGTATGAAAGACCCGTTGAACCTGACGAACAGCTTGGAATTGTTCCCGAATCCGAATGATGGCAAGATGATTACCCTGCATTATCCGGAAAAGGTAAACGTTACAGTAAGGATAACCGATATGAGTGGAAGAGTAGTATATAATGATACCCTGGAACTGAATGGTAATACAGTATTACCGGTTATGGTTGAAAGAGGTACTTATATAATAAGCGTAAACGCAAAAGGCCAGCTTATGAATAAGAAACTGGTTGTTCAATAGTTAGGAAGGAATAGAATAGTATACACAGGCGGCCTGTTGCTTAATGCAACAGGTCGCTTTGTATTTCGAACAAGGTTTGGTATGGGCCATAAATTCCCCCTTCATTACCTGAAACGGAAGCTTTTCAACAGTATTTAAGGCAATCAGGAATAAATCTGAAAATAATTTCCGGTAATACCATAAGTGCTGAAACCCTTTACTGTAAATGCTTTTGGGGATAATAAACAGTTGCGATTCTAAAGGAAATGAGGGCATTTCCACATTTTTTCAACATTTTATTTGGTTGGTAAATGAAACCGTGTACCTTTGCACTCCCAACGACGAAACGGAGACGATGAGGAAGCGGGGAAAAGAAGTTCTTAAGAAGTTATAAAGGATTGAGGTACAGAGGGAAATGTTGATAAATCGGGTTAAAATTATTTTTAGAAAAAGTAAAAATAAATTTGGCAGAAAGAAAAAATCACTTACCTTTGCA
>JBAZUJ010000001.1:0-821058 GCA_041661485.1 Chitinophagaceae bacterium | reverse complement strand
GGACTGACATCCCGAACAGGCTTAATGCCCAATGACAGCTCTCAGGCTTTTTCTTTCCCCTTTCTTCTGCAATTATTATCATCTACAATTTACCCAATTTTATACTGTTTGCAAACATAGGATGACACATGTGGTGGGGTTGCGGTGTGCTGTGCTTCTTTTTCTTTGTGCCTCCGTGAGAATCCTTTGCGCCGTTGCTTCCTTGCGGCTCTGCGTGAAATAATTTCATTTCGTCTTTTACCCACCCCTAACCCCTCTCCTTCGTCAAGCTCAGGATAAACTCAGGAGGGGAATTCGCATGTGGTTTGGTTGTGGTGGATTGTGGTTGATTTTGCGGCTTGGCTTGAGAAACCTTTGCGCCGTTGCTTCCTTGCGCCTTTGCGTGAAAAACCTTTGCGCCGTTGCTTCCTTGCGCCATCGCGTGGAATAATACCATGGGAGTTGCATTTCGTCTTACCCACCCCTAACCCCTCTCCTTCGTCAAGCTCAGGATAAACTCAGGAGGGGAATTCGCATGTGGTTTGGTTGTGGGGGATTGTGGTTGATTTTGCGGCTTGGCGTGAAAATCCTTTGTGGTTCTTTACGGCTTGGCTTGAGAAACCTTTGCGCCGTTGCTTCCTTGCGGCGTTGCGTGAAAAACCTTTGCGGTTCTTTGCGGCTTGGCGTGAAACATCTTTTGCGCCGTTCCGTGAATTAAATATGTTATAATAAATGTTTTCCTTTCCCAAACCGAACTAAGGCAGGCTTACAGCCCTAACATTGCACGACCATGATTTTATACCATAAAATAATACTGATCGAAGATGAAAGCCTTTGCAACCTGATTACCACCAAAATCCTTACCAAAGCAAGCATTGCCCATACGATTGAATCCTTTCTGGATGCCACCACTGCCCTCCGCGAAATCAAAGCAGCGGAACCTGCCGGCAAGCAAACATTACCCAACCTTATCCTCCTGGATATTAATATGCCCCAAATGAATGGTTGGGAATTCCTGGAGGCTTTTGAAACATTACCGGCAAGCCTGCTGAACCATTACAAGGTGATGATGCTCAGCTCGTCTATGGACCCGAGGGACATTGCTAAGTCGGAAACCTATGCCAGTGTCAGCAAATTCATTTCAAAACCATTTTCGCTGGATAAGCTTTTATCCTGATCCCCTCGCGGAAGCAGGGTTTACTTGTCAGTTGCTCGCAAGCACCGTTTCTTTAATGACGGTATCCAGCTGATGAGCCGAATCGAGGATACCCTGAATCAGCTCCTCGGGTGGTGTCTCCGGCAGCGAATCTTTATAGAGCTGCACCAGCCCCATCAGCACAGCCAGGGGCGCACGCACTTTATGACTTTGAATCCAGGCTATTTCCCGCAGCTTTTCGTTCTGTTCGTTGATCGAGCGGATATAGTTCATTTGCAGGCTGATATCCTTTGATATGGCCAGTTTGGCTTCCATTCCCATAAAAGGAATCGAATTAAACATCACCTCTACAGAAAACACCTCGCCATTCTTTCTTTTGTGCCGGGTTACCAGCGTTGAGGTATCTCCCCAGATTTCATTTTCATCCATTCTCTGGTGAACAGCCTCTTTATCCTCATCCGTTTTGATGCCCATCACATCCATCGACAAAAACTCTTCATGGGTATAGCCGTAATTCCTGATGGCGGCCTGATTGACCTGCAAAAACCGTAAGGTTTTCTTATCCAACACCCACATGGGTGAAGGGTTCTGATAAAAAAGGCTTTTATAATGTTCTTCGGATTCCAGCAGCAGTTTATTCATCTGGATTTGACTAACACTCCGGTGAAAGAGTTCTTCCCTGAGCAATAATTCTTTAGCGATGATTTTTTCCAGGATCCGGATGGACTGGCTTACCAGCTTCACAATCACAAAATTCAGGAAAATAAGGTTGGACGAAACGGTAATCCACACCGCCAGGGTATAATCCTTCACCAGGTTGCAATCCAGCAAGCGGAAATGAATAATGGCCGCACATCCTACACAAATCAGGAAATTGAGTATGACCGTTTGATAGGCCAGGCGGGAGTTACAGGTGATGGTGATGACCACGCTCAGGCTGAGTAAATAAACGATACCCGGTCCCAGCAGGCTGAGACTGACCAGCAGAATAACGGCCAGCAGGTAAAGAATGGAGATGACTGCTATTTTCTTCTGACGGATTTTCATCCAGGGGTTCAAAGCCGACAGCGCAATCAAAACTACGCTCAGCATATCCGAAACACCCACTAAAATATAGCCGTTCGACAGCGCCATATACACGCCGGGTACCAGGGCGATAAAACAAGTGGGCAGCACGAAAGTTATAAAATTGGTGAAAAGCCGGTGTCGCCAACCCTCGATGGTATCGAGCTGACGATGTTCGCTATCGCAGGTACGTTCGATAATAAAGGTTTTGTAAGCATACCAAAATCTGAGCCGTGGATCCGGAACTGTTTGAGTGGAGGACATTTTGCCGTTAGATAGTAAATGATATTACTTCTAATCCTCTTGAAGGTACTCTTTAAAACGGATAATATTTTTTTATTATGAAGCAAACAGCAGAATGGGGTATGCCTGGGCAGGGACTTTGTAGCGCCTTTGCTTCTTTGCGGCGTTGCCTTCCTGCCGGCAGGCAGGTGTGAAATGGTGTTGTGGTGAGTTGCATTTCGTCTTTTTACCCACCCCTAACCCCTCTCCTTCGTCAAGCTCAGGATAAACTCAGGAGGGGAATTCAGCATGTTGTGGGGTTGTGGTTTTATGTGGTTTGGTTGTTGGGGTATGACAGATCCCTGCGCCCGCCCCTGCCCCTTCGGTCAGGCGGGCGTGCCGGATCGGACGGGGGATGACACATGTGGTGGGGTTGCGGTGGTTTGCACCTCTGTTTCTTTGTGCCCTCTGTGAGAAACTTTTGCGCCTTTGCTTCCTTGCGGCGTTGCGTGAAACAACTTGTGTTGCGGCATAAAAAAAAGGCACCGTGCACACGGTACCTTTTTCTCACTCACTAAACCACCTCTACTCTTTTCCTCCCTGAATATTGTAGTAATACATTCCGTTGCGGCCGGGATAAAAACCTTCCAGCTGAATCATCTCGCCGTTGGCCAGGGCTTTGTCCACATCTGCCGGGGCATTCACCGGATTACCGTTCACCCCCGTTATCACAAACCCATTCTTCATATTCGACTTCGCCAGGATACCGCTGCCCACATCGCTCACCACTACTCCACTCTTCGTCTCAAATTTCTTCTTCTCGCCATCATTCATCTCCCGCAGTACAGCGCCCATCAGGGGAGTAGCTGCTTTTTCTTTCACCACTTCGGTATTGCCATTGATATTCTTCAGTTCCACATCCACCACCACTTTCCTGTCGCTGCGCAAATAGGTCACATTTACGTGGTCGCCGGGCTTATAACGCGAAACCTGCTCATTTAATTGTGGGATGGTGCTCACAGGGATATTATTAACAGCAACGATGAAATCACCTTTTGCAATACCGGCAGCCAAAGCACCTCCTTTTGGCGATACATTGGCCACATACACCCCTTCTGTTTCCATCAGGTTAAATTGTTTGATTTCGGCAGCACTGGCATTCTTGTAATCTCTTGGCTCGATACCCAGGTAACCTCTTTGTACGGTTCCGTACTGGATAATATCCGCAGTGGCTTTCTTCACAATATTGGCGGGAATAGCATAGGAATAACCGGCATAACTACCCGTCATCGAAGCGATGGCAGAATTAATACCAATCAGTTGACCGGTGGTATTCACCAATGGTCCGCCGCTGTTTCCGGGGTTAACGGCAGCATCAGTCTGTATAAAGGACTCGATAGCAGAACGGGATTTGGTGGAATTAATACCGATAGAACGGCCTTTGGCGCTCACAATACCGGCGGTTACAGTGGCATCCAATGACAAAGGATAACCTACCGCCAGCACCCATTCACCCAGGTGCACATCGTCGGAATTACCAAACTCCATAAAAGGAAGGTTTTGCTGGTCGATTTTAATGACCGCCAGGTCGGTGGATGGGTCGGTACCAATTACTTTGGCCTGCACCGAGTTGCGGTCGTTGAAGGTAACCGTCACCACATCGGCACCACTCACCACGTGGTTGTTGGTAACAATATAACCGTCAGGAGAAATAACTACGCCGGAGCCGGAACCCATTTGTTCGGGTGTACGGTATTGACGCAGGTTGTTATCGCCAAAAAACTCGGCGAAAGGATCGCGGGCCATCACCGTGCGGGAGTTAATGGTTGTTTTGATATGCACAACCGCCTTCACACTGCTTTCTGCTGCATTCCGGAAATCTATCGGAGGAGCTTTGATGACGCCACCGGCTGCATTGTCGTTGTAATTGACATAGTTCACCGGGAGTTGGGTCTTACCTTCCCAGATGACATTGTCGTTTTTTGTAAGATTTTTCACCGCAAACAAAGTACCTACAGATGTGAGGGCTGCGGTAAGGATAACAGGAATCAGGTTGTTTTTCATTGAGGTAAAATTTTTATCCACCAAAAATAAAAAACCTTAGTTTTTAAAAAATGTTAAAAGCTATACCTGCAAAGTGTTTTAACGGATAATTCTCCAAAGGATAGGTTAATGGTTTAAGCCAGCGAAAGCAGGATAATCACCACCAGTGAAAGAGCCAGTCCCAGCCATCGTTTGGTATTCATCTTCTCCCGGAACAGCAGAATGGCAAATAAGGAAGACGCAAATAAAACACCAATATTGCTGAGCGGAATCATAGCCGAGCTTTTGATGAAATTACTGTTCAGCATTTTTACAAAAAAGTAGATAGAGAAGTAATTGGGAATCCCCAGCACGATGCCACCTATCAGGTTTTTAAGCGAAAACTTTGCGCGACCAGTCAGCAGCAGAAACAGCAGAATAACAGTACCGATAGCTCCGGCCACGGCAAACAGGTGAATACTGTAAACCGCTTGCTGCTCGTCGGTTGCCAGGTGTTTTTGTTGTGCAAACTTCATCCCCGTATCCAGCAGGCCGCTGCCGAAAAACAGGAGCGCCGGCCAGAGCAGATGCGTACCTTTTGTGGTGGTGGTTTTCTTTTCTTCGGTGGAAGAGGAGGCCAGGTAGACAGCAGGAAAAGCCAGCACAATCCCCAGGATATGGATAAAACTGAGTGTTTCGTTATATAGGAAAACTGAGAAAATAACGGGAATGACAAGCGATAATTTGTTCGCCACCGTCGCTGCGGTGATACCTTCTATTTTGGTGCAATAAGCAAACAGATTGAAGACGAAAATAAAGCCTGCGCCCATTAGTAAAGCAAGCGGAAACCAGTCCTGAGAAACACTTTCCGCCCCCAAAGGAAACTTACCCAGGGTAAGCGAACCGGTAATGACACAAACCCAGTAATTGAAAATAATGGCCTGCAGGTTATCGACTTTATACTTTGCAAAAAGCTTGAAAATAACCGCGAGTAATGCATTGAGCAATACCATTATAAAAAGGTATATCATAGGGCAACAGTAAGTTCGGCAGGATAAGAAAGAGAATGATGGGAATTCAGATAAAACTGCAGGCTGTCCTGCATCAGTTCCGTTTCGGGAAATGGCATTGCATTGCTCAGCTTCGGTGCAGCGATACCTGACTGCAATATCGGTGGAGTGGAAAAAATCCGTGCTTCGTCCCATATCCCTTCGTCGATAAAGCTTTGCAATAAGTGTGCGCCGCCTTCCACTATAAGGGATAAGATATTGGCACGGTAAAGTTTCTCCAGCAATTGGGGGATAAGCTTTTGTGCAAAATCTAGTTTAATAAAATGAAGATGGCCTGCGCTTTCCTCTTTGTGCTGATTGACAATCCAGGTCGGAAAGTCCTGCGCCATCAGATGATGTGTGGCAGGCAGTTTGAGGTCTTTATCCAAAGCGATGCGCAAAGGTTGATTGCCTTCGCCATAGCGGGAAATGAGTTGTGGATTATCGTTCAACGCAGTAGTAAAACCAACCAATATAGCAGCTTCTTCCCTCCGCCACTGATGACTGAGCCTGGAACTGAATTCATCACTCATCTGCAGGCGACTGCGATCTTCGGGTGCAAAAAATCCATTTGCTGTCTGTGCCCATTTGAGGATAATATAAGGACGCTTTTGCTGATGAAACGTAAAGAAACGGCGGTTCAGCCAGTTGCCTTCCTGTTCCGATATGCCGCTCAGCACCTCAACTCCATTCTCCATTAAGATCTGAATGCCCTTACCGGAAACCTTATCAAATGGGTCATTATTACAAATAACAACCCTCTTTACCCCTTCCTGTACGATACGATTGGCACAAGGCGGTGTTTTGCCATAATGCGCACAGGGTTCCAGGCTGACATACATCGTGGATTGCGGGATCAGGTCTTTATCTGCATCAGCAACATTGCTGAAACAATTGACTTCGGCGTGCGCCTGTCCGTATTGCTGATGAAAACCCTCACCAATAATACGCCCATTGTGCACCAGCACGGCCCCCACCATAGGATTGGGTGCCACGTGGTTGGAGCTTTTTGCAGCCAGCTGAAGGCAGCGTTGTATATATTGTTGGTCGTTCATTGCAATTGGTGTGCGAAAATAAAGTAAATACTTTGCAGAATCGAATCTGCGTATTCTTTGCGTTCTTTGCAGCGAAAAAATGATCTCATGACTTTCAGCGATGCCTTCCATTTACTCAAAGATGAACTGAGCAGGATATATCCGGAACAGGAAGCGGCTGCCATTGCACAGGAGGTGATGGGCAGCATTACCCAACTGAGTAAAATAGACCGCCTGATGATGAAGGATGTGGAGCTGACCAGCCTGCAACAAAACGAGCTTGACTATATGCTGGACGAATTGCTGCAAGGCAAACCCCTGCAATATGTTCAGGGTAAAACCTGGTTTATGAACAAGGAATTCTTGGTGGACGAAAACGTACTGATACCACGCCCCGAAACGGAGGAGTTGGTAATCTGGATATTGAACGACTGGGAGAAAAACAAGGAAGGTAAAAGCATTTTAGATATCGGGACCGGCAGCGGTTGTATTCCCGTTTCATTGAAAGCAGAATGGCCGGAAGCCGCTGTGAACGCCTGCGACATCAGTGAAGGCGCCCTGAACCTGGCCAAAAGAAATGCCGCAGATCTGGGTACAGGGGTAAACTTCTTTCAGCAGGACATCCTTGATAAAGACCTCTGGAACGAGCTTCCTGAGTATGATGTCATCGTCTCGAATCCTCCTTATATCCCTGCCAGCGAAGAAGCGGAAATGGATGTAAATGTAAAATCCTTCGAACCACACCTGGCCTTATTTGTGGAGGATAATGACCGTTTCCTGTTTTACAGGGCTATTGCTCAACTCGGCAAAACCAAACTGAAAGCCGGAGGCGCTATCTATTGTGAGATCCACCGTGACTTCCCCGAAGAAACCAAAGCTGTTTTTGCTGCGGAAGGATACACTAACATTGAGCTCCGCAAGGATATGCACGACAACTGGCGGATGATAAAGGTGATGAGGTAATGGAGTAATTGGTTAATTTGATAATTAGGGATTAGGCAATTGGGCAGTTCATCTTTAGAGTAATTATACACAGAGGAACGCAAAGAAGCACAGAGTTCCGCAGAGCTTTTGTAAATATTTCAGAGTATAAACTTTGTGATAGGGTTTCACAGAGAGCACAAAGAAGCACGGAGTTGCACAGAACCTTTGTGAATCTTTGAGTGAAATCTTTGTGGTCTTTGTGTAGGAATGAGGAGATTCTATTCCGCTACAAACTTTTCACTTTGATTCATCACAAAGGTTTCTACCCAGGCTTCGAATTCATATTGTTGTCCCAATAAAATACTGACTTCAATAGGCAGCACAATAACCGGTACGGGTAAGGCCTGCATCAACTCAGGACGCAGGTACAGGCGTGTGGCATCTTTCTCCGTAGTGACAATCACACAATCAGTATCCCAGTTGCGTATCGTCTCTTTAATGTCTTCAAAATTCCTTTCCGTAAAGAAATGATGATCGGGATAATCCAGCAAATGAACCTTTTCAGCTCTTTGCTCAATATAAGCCACCATTGGTTCGGGCTTTGCAATCCCTGAAATCAGCAACACTTTCTTACTGCTAAAATCAGCCGGTGTATGCTCGAAGAAATGATAAGCCGCTCCATACTTAATGGTACTGAAAAAGACGTTTTGGTAAGATTTAGGTTTGATGGCAGCAGTTATTTCATTTGCCTGTGCCTGGGTAAGATTTTGAGGGCATTTAGACACCACAATAATATCTGCTCTTTTATAAGCACCTCTTCCTTCGCGCAGGCGCCCGTAAGGCAAAATAAAATCTTCGTAAAAGGGATTGGAAAAATCCGTAATCAGGATATTCAAACCCGGCTTAACGGAGCGGTGCTGATAGGCATCGTCCAGCAGCACCACTTCTATCTCCGGCCTTGCCATCAGCAAAGATGGAATTCCCGTCATCCGGTCTTCAGCCACACACACCGCCAGTTCCGGAAACTTAAGGTGATACTGCATTGGTTCATCACCAATTTTCAAAGCATTGGTTTTGGCACCGGCCAGCAGAAAACCCCTTGTCTTGCGCTTGTAGCCACGGCTCATGGTCGCCACTCTGTATTCATATTGCAGGAGGCGGATGAGGTATTCAATGTGCGGTGTTTTCCCTGTGCCGCCAACAGACAAATTGCCAACTGCAATTACCGGGATATCAAAAGAAACACCGGAAATAAATCCACTGTCGTACAACCTGTTCCGCAGCCACACAATGGAGCCATACAGTAAGGTAAAGGGCAATAAAAGGTATCGTAAAAGTTCTTTGATCATAATTCGTTTTTACCCGGCATTGTTGTGCTTTGCCAATGCGCGTTCCAGTATTTTATCTTCCGGGTCGAAAGGTTTTAATTTGTTTAATCCAAGGTAATCAATTGCTGCCTGAACCGATTGATTTGTTGTTGCCTTGTCGTTTCCTAAAGCAAATCTTCCTGCTTCAAGCAAACAGGCTTCCGGTATCAATCCAATCACTTCGCTGCCTGCCAGCTCAACACCTTTTTCTGCAGCCAGTCTTTTGCAGGTTTCCCAAACAACGAGCGGCGACGTTGTTTTATAATCGAGCAGATTGAACGAAACCTGTGCCTGCTGATAGTCGGCCATATACCAGCCGATAGCTCTCAGTTTGGGCAGTGCATTATCCGATTTTGAATTACCCCGCATCTGTCCGGCAATCCAATCGGCAACAGCAAGGTCATTTGTATTTAAGGATATATTGAACGCCACCAGTATAGCCCTTGCTCCGATAACCGTTGCTCCCGTAACTTCATTCATGGCAGTCGGGCCATAATCAGCTTGCCACTCCGCTGATTTCATCTTTTCTTTCAGGCCTTCGTACTGCCCTTTTCTTATTTGGGGTAAAGCTTTCCGGTGTATTTGCGCCTGACTGTTTTCGTACATAAAAACAGGAATCTGCAATTCCTCCCCTACCCTTTTTCCCAGCTTTTGTGCATAGTCATCGGCCTCTTCCATTGTCATTCCATACAAGGGTACCAGGGGGCAAACATCAGTAGCACCAATACGCGGATGAACGCCAAGCTGTGTCCGCATATCAATATGCTCCGCAGCAACTTTAATAGCTGCATAACCCGCCTCGACAACCGCTTCGGGCTTTCCTGCAAAAGTAAAAACTGTCCGGTTGGCTGCAGGGCTCCGGTCGATATGCAGCAGCCAGACGCCATCAACGGAACGAATTGCAGCTGCAATTTTCTCCAGCGTTGCAACATTGACACCTTCGCTAAAATTGGGAATACACTCTAGTATTTGATTCATAGACAAGGCTACAAATTTGAGGGATTTAAAAGGATTTATAAAACGAAACCTCCACAAATTAAGGAAAGATAGGCCCTGAAGTCTGCAGATCCATCTTTGGTCGGGATAAGCTCCTCTAACCTGAAGAAAAGAAATTGATGACAACATAATTTTAAACATAGAAAGCCCGCAATCTCTTGCGGGCTTTCTTTATTCTTTAAGGACTTACTATTTCACTGCTTGTTTAGCGATATAGCTTTTGATCCATTCTGTAGTCATTGATTTTGGACGCTCCAACGGGAAGCCCAAAGCGCGGTCCCAGCAAAGGCTGGCCAATACACCAAGCGAACGGCTCACACCAAACAATACGGTGTAGAAATCTTCTTCCACCAAACCATAATGTTTCAGCAATGCACCGGAATGCGCATCAACGTTTGGCCAAGGGTTTTTGATTTTACCGGTAGATTCCAGAATGTCCGGAGCAACTTCATACACGTTCCAAACCGTTTTTACAGTTGGATCTTCAGGGCAATGAACTTTTGCAAATTCCATTTGTGCGGTGAAGCGGGGGTCAGTTTTGCGCAATACTGCGTGACCATAACCCGGAACAACTTTACCTGCAAGCAAAGTAGATTTGATGTATTCAGCGATTTGCTCTTTGCTTGGCTCCTGTGTACCTAAATCTTTTTGTAATTCTTCGATCCAGCGGATCACTTCCTGATTGGCCAATCCGTGCAAAGGACCTGCAAGACCAGTCATACCGGCTGTGAAAGAAAGATATGGATCACTCAAAGCAGAACCTACCAGGTGTGTTGCATGAGCAGATACATTTCCACCTTCGTGGTCGGCGTGGATGGTCAGATAAAGGCGCATCAATTCCTTGAAACCGTCATTATCAAAACCCAGCATGTGCGCGAAGTTTGCGCTCCAGTCCAACATACCGTCCGGTTGGATATGCTCTCCGTTTTTATATTTACGACGATATATATAAGCAGCAACACGTGGTAAACGTGCAATCAGGGTCATTGTATCTTCGTAAGTGTAATCCCAATACTCTTTTTTAGAGATACCGTCGTTGTAAGCTTTGGCGAATTTGCTTTCTGTTTGCAAAGCTAAAACCGCTGCACAAAACTGTGTCATCGGGTGAGTGGTAATTGGCAAGGCTTCGATCACCTGAAAAACGTGATTGGGAACGTGGCTGCGACGAGCCCAAACTGCTGAAATATGTCCTGCATCTTCGTCAGTTGGAATTTCTCCCACCAACATTAAATAAAATAATCCTTCGGGGCAAGGTTCTTGTCCGCCATCCGCTTTTGGCAACTTTTCGCGCAATTCAGGTATGGAATAACCTCTGAAACGGATACCTTCATTCGAATCGAGTAAAGATGTTTCAGTAATCAGACCGGGAATGCCACGCATACCCTGATAAGCTTGTGCCACAGTTACTTCGCCCAGAGAAAGTTCTCCGTGATCAGCAATTAATTTTTTAATTTCCGCAGATTGTTTGTCCGCAACTTCCTTGAAATGGTCTTTGATGTAACCCATAATGATTAGAAAAATTGAATAGATTTATGGAAAAATGCCTCAGATTCTCTTTCAACGGTCGCAAAGATAACAAAACAGAAGAAAGAAAAGAAGTGGTTTTTTTAAGTAATTGTTATTGTTGGGTCATTAATTTCTATAGTAGAAAATGAGGTAAAATGCCTTATTTAAATACAAAACAGCAAGCCGGTTCTTATTAAAACGATTTTTCGTACTAACTTGCCGCGATGGCAAATCTTCCCTTTTTCTACCAGGATGCAGAACTGAAGTCCGGCACAACCCTTGCATTGACCGAAGAAACCGCAAAGCATATTGTTCAGGTTTTGAGGAAAAAAGAAGGAGACCACTTTATTCTGAATAATGGTAATGGTCTGAGTGCCGAAGCCACAATTGTTTCTGCAGACAAAAAAAGATGTACTGTACATCTTGACAAGGTGAGCGAACACCAGAAACCAGCCTTTGGTCTTCATCTTTGTGTAGCTTTTACTAAAAATGCCAGTCGGAATGAATGGCTACTGGAAAAAGCAACCGAACTTGGGGTTCGTAGCATAACACCACTTATTTCAGCCCGCACAGAACGTGAAAAATTTCGCACAGACAGAGCCCGTAACATTTTGATTTCAGCAATGATGCAATCGCAGCAGTATTTTCTACCAGATTTGAATGAACCGTCCACAATGGCTCAAATTCTGGCAAACCATACCGAAACCAGTCAAAAATACATTGCACATTGCGACAATAACTTTGAACGCAAGACTATTGGAGATATCTTGAAACCTAAAAAAGATACAGTAATTTTAATCGGTCCGGAAGGTGATTTTACCCCGGAAGAGATTGAACAATTTACCCAAAACGGTTTTGCCGGCATTACGCTTTGCGAACAAAGATTACGTACAGAAACTGCTGCAATGGCTGTTTGCGCTTACTTCAATTTGATGAACCATGACTAAACGATTCCTTTACCTGTTTTTATTCCTTATCCTTGCTGCCGGCAATCCGATTACAGTTGCTGCACAAAATATTAAGCTGGCTTTGTTGGTCTATAGCGGTGGCGGCGACTGGTATGCCAACCCGACTTCCCTGAAAAACCTGGCCCAATTTTGCAACCAGCAGCTCAATACCAGGCTGGACACCAAAGAAGCACAGGTAGAGGTCGGCAGTCCTGACTTATTCAACTATCCCTTTGTGCATATGACAGGTCATGGGCGCTGGGTGTTGAGCGATGCCGAAGCAAAAAACCTCCGCACCTATCTTGAAGCCGGTGGATTTCTGCACATAGATGACAACTATGGATTGGATGAATATGTGCGCCCTGCCTTAAAGAAGGTATTTCCCGAACTGAGCCTGGTTGAACTTCCGTTTTCCCATCCCGTTTATCATCAGAAATTCAATTTTGCAAATGGATTACCGAAAGTTCACGAACACGACAGTAAACCACCAAAAGGTTTTGGATTGATTTATAAAGGAAGGGTTGTTTGCTATTACAGTTCTGAAACCGACCTTGGTGATGGATGGGAAGACGCAGATGTTCATAATGATAATCCCGAAAAAAGAACCCAGGCTCTTCAAATGGGAGCTAACCTGATTCAATATGCATTTAAGTAGCAAAACATTTCACAGAGGAACACAGAGAACCGCGGAGATTCACAAAGAAATCATTTTGTATAACATTATCTAAAGCATTCGTTCAACTTTAAGAAATATCAGTTTAGCGCTGTGTAATATTGAAATTCTAAGCCTGAAGAGAAGTTAATACATTATGTTGGAAAGTGATTTATCAAGTAAAATTATAGGTTGTGCAATTGAAGTTCATAAACAATTAGGTCCAGGCTTGCTGGAGTCAGCCTATAAGGAGTGCCTTTCTTATGAGTTAATGCGATTAGGGTTAAGGGTAGAAAGAGAAAAGCCCATACCAATCGTTTATAAAGAAATAAAACTTGATCACGGTTACAGGTTAGATCTATTAGTTGAGAATAAGGTTGTAATAGAAGTAAAAACTGTGGAGACTTTCACAGATGTGCATACCGCACAGGTTTTGACATATTTAAAACTAGGCAATTATAAACTTGGACTATTACTTAATTTCCACGTTTCTGTTCTCAAAAACGGAATTAAAAGAATTATACTCTAAAGTGAAGAGATATAAATTCCATGTAACAAACCTCTGTGGAACTCTGCGAAATCTTTGTGTACCTCCGTGTAACAAGTAAAATATTTCAAAAATGACTTTCAAAAAAATACTCCCATCTGACCTCGACATTTTCACTCAAATACTTGGTGGTGAAAATGTATTAAGTGATGCCGATAATATTTCGCGCTGCGCATCCGACCATACTGAAGATTTTCATTACAAACCGGAAGTGGTTTTACAACCCAAAAACACCGAAGAAATCAGCAAAATAATGAAGCATTGCTTTGCTGAAAGCATTGCTGTAACACCACGTGGAGCAGGGACAGGACTAAGTGGTGGTGCATTGGCAGTCCACGGTGGCGTATCAATGGATATGCGGAAACTGAATCGCATTATCTCTCTCGACACACAAAACTTTCAGGTCATCGTTGAGCCTGGGATGATAACCGAAGTTTTGCAAAACACGGTAAAGGAAAAAGGCCTCTTCTACCCTCCTGACCCAGCCAGCAGGGGCTCATGTTTTATTGGAGGGAACGTTGCTGAAAATTCAGGTGGGCCCAGGGCTGTGAAATACGGCGTTGTTAAAGATTATGTGTTGAACCTTGAAGTAGTTTTACCAAACGGCGACATAATGTGGACGGGAGCAAATGTGTTGAAGAACTCAACCGGCTATAATCTCACGCAACTGGTTGTTGGAAGTGAAGGAACGCTATGCATTGTAACCAAAATTGTTTTGCGCCTTATTCCTGCTGTCAAAAACGACTTGCTGCTGTTGATCCCTTTCCGCAATGCAGCCGAAGCCTGTGTGGCAGTCAATGCTATCTGCCTGGCAGGTATCACACCATCGGCACTTGAGTTTATGGAACGCGATGCATTGGAATGTGCAGTCAATTATTTTCAATCCTCAGCAGTTGACCTTCCGGACGATATTCAGGCGCATCTGCTGGTAGAAGTGGATGGAAATAATATGGAACAACTCTACAAAGAAGCCGAAGAGATATCAGCTATTGTTCAGCAATTTGACATTGGTGAAATCCTGTTTGCAGAAAGCGCAGAACAAAAAAACATGCTTTGGAAATTGCGGAGAATTGTAGGAGAAGCGGTAAAAGGGAATTCCATCTACAAGGAAGAAGACACAGTCGTCCCCCGCGCTTATTTACCGCAATTATTGGAATGTGTTAAAGCAACCGGGAAGAAATATGGATTCAATTCGGTGTGTTACGGTCACGCAGGTGATGGCAATTTGCATGTGAATATTGTAAAGGGGGAAATGAGTGATGAGGATTGGCAAAACAAACTTCCTCTGGGTATAAGGGAGATTTTTACGGAAGTGGTAAAACTTGGCGGGACTATCTCCGGTGAACACGGAATAGGATTTGTACAAAAGCATTTTATGGACATTGCCTTCTCTGATGTTCAGTTAAACCTGATGAAATCAATAAAAAAAGTCTTCGATCCGAATGGAATAATGAACCCTGGCAAGATTTTTGCTGAATAAAGGGTAATGGATAATCCTAAAGGAATTAAAAGCTGGGCTGAGGATGACCGCCCGCGTGAAAAATTGCTCACCAAAGGCGCATCAGCGCTTAGTGATACAGAATTACTGGGCATTTTAATTGCAAGCGGAACCCGCGAAAAATCCGCTGTCGACCTTGCCAGAGAAATATTAAGCCTTGCACAGAACAACCTCAACCAGCTGGGAAAACTTAACCTGTCGGAATTGCAACAGGTAAAAGGTATCGGAGAAGCCCGTGCTATAACAATTACAGCAGCCATGGAACTGGGGCGCCGCAGGCAAATCGGAAATGTGCTGGACAGAAAATCAATCAGCTGCGCAGAAGATGCGGCAGAACTATTGTTTCCTTTATTACAGGACTTGAATCACGAAATGTTTTGTGTGTTATATCTGAACAATGCACAGTTGCTGATTAAGCATGAATTTGTAAGCAGCGGTGGCCTTACCGCCACTGTTGCGGATATCCGTATGATTTTAAAAAGTGCCTTGCTTTGCCAGGCAGCAAAAATCATTGTAGCACACAATCACCCTTCCGGTAATAAATCCGCCAGTGAATCGGATAAAAAACTAACCCAAAAACTAAAGAACGCTGCCGAATCAATGGATATTGAACTCATCGATCACATCATAATCGCCGGAAAACAGTTCACAAGCTTCGTCAATGAAGGTATTTTATAACAGATTTATCATAAGTATCCTTCAAAAGCCCTCAAAATTTTATACGATTCAAATTCCCGCCTTACACGATTCCCATATTAACAAAAGCATAGAACAGCAAATCCTTTAAGAAGCTTACCAGTGGCTAGTTTTGTTTCATTACTAACGAAATAAAATTATATTTTATGAAAAAGGTCATTTTAAGCGTAGCAGCGATTGCTGCTTTAGGAATTACATCTTGCCGCAAGGCTTACACCTGCAAATGCGAATCAAGCGGTGGCGGATCAACTTCTGTGGTTGAAAGAAATGAATTATCAAAAATGGCATTAGGTGATGCCCGCGCAAAATGTGATGAAGGTGATACTAAAGTCGGAACCATAACAAGAGAGTGTGAAATTGAATTGTAGGCTTCCTGCAATAAAATAAAAATGCCTGCAACTATAAAGTTGCAGGCATTTTTTATTGGTTTGTGTAGAAACTTCTTTGCCGTGTCAGTTTGAGATCTTGTAGCACCTGCGCTTTTACATTCAGTCTGAAATTAAAAAACCGATAACTGCCGAAAGGGCTTAAATGTAGGCTCATTTCCCAGCAATGCAAATCCCTGTATAGATCAATCTGAGAGATCGTAATTTGCTTGTTTACAATATCATAACCCGTACTGAAACCTACTTTCCAGCGGGGAGTAAAATTAAAATCACCGCTTATATTAGCACTTTGATTGAGAACTGAGGTGTCAGAACGGGAATAAAGGGAAGGTGTTTTGGTGAGCACCAGGGAGTAAGAAAGATTTAATGACCAGGGAATATTAAAATCTACGTAATCATTGTAACCATTGTTGCGCATCAGGCTTTTATAATCCTCGCTTTGGGTGGCTGCATTAGCTGTGGTCTCTTTTGGTTTGGAGCGCAAACTGGTAGAAAAACCCAGGTTGGCTGACCTGAGCCGACCAAAACCCTGTCCGCTTGCTAATGTTGTACGGGTAGAGCGGATATTTTTATTATAATCCCAGGCGTAGGGATCAAAACTTGCGGATGCATTTATACTAAGCAGATTGGCAATTGTTGTGCTTGTAGAAAAAACATAATCAGCCCATTGGAAGGAATCTGCAGCAAGATTATAAGAAGTATTAAAATCCAAACGGTCCAACAGGCCGATATTTTTAAAGCCGGTGGCCGTATCCTTTTTATTGCGGACCTTCATTTGCAGGTTATTGTTCAAACCCATAGTGACCAAACCGCTTCTTCCGGGCACCTGAGGGTATCCAATAACAGAAGGCTCAAATGGAGAAGCGTAATACAATGTAGGTGTTGTATCCCTGCGATATTGATACCCATAATTAAAAGGAGATTTAGCGAAGTCAGGGCGATAACTGAAACCTACAGTCGGGCTCAATCGGTGACGAAAGCCTCTGATGGCTCCTTTCTTAAATAATTTTGTTCCGAAAATCTGCGTATTCAATGAAAATCCGCCGTTAAAATCTCTGGATGCTGCAAAGCCTCTGTCAACTGTAGTATCAAGCTTGTTAGCCGAATCATTAAAGGAGAGATAAGTTTTTTTGGTATTCCAATACTCTGAGTAGTTTGCATCAAAAGTCAGGTTGATAAACCGCAAAATGTTATAGGTAGCACGAACAGGAATAATATGTTTTATCCCGTTATTAAAATCATCCGATTTCATTTTGCCAAGATCGAATGCGGTATCAATTATCCGGATATTATTTACGCCTGTGACCGTATATCCAACATTAATTTTTTCATACCAACGCTGTTGCCCTACCGGATTTCTGCGTTGAAAGGGATTGATGGGATTAATATTGAAGGTTATTTCCGGAAGCGTGACTGTAATCTCTTTATTGACAAGGTTCTGATTGTGACGGGCTGCGGCTACAAGGCTGAAAGGTTTATTTGCCCAGTTTTTAGAAAAGGTAATGTTTGATTGAAACTGATTCTGCGTAATCTGATTTACGTTGTAAGAGTTTAATGTATTGAAGTTTTGCGAAACGATATTCACATTTGCATTAAAATTGACGCCGGGCAATGATTTAGCATCCTTGAAATGGTTCCAGACAATCCTATAATCTTTTTGAACACTGCTGTTTGGTTCATATGATTCTCCTAATTTATTAATTGCATAGCTTAATTCAACTGTCCCATTATAGCGATATTTAGTCACATAATTACTAAACAGAAAACCACCAAAACTACCTTTCGTATAAATGTTGGTTTTCAATTGCAAATCCACATAATCGTTGATGTGAAAATAATAACCACCTTGTGTAAAACCAAGGCCCCTGTCGTCGGTGACATAACCAGGCAAAATAAATCCTGAGCGATGCTTATCATTATTGACAGGGAAATAGCCAAACGGCAGAAATAACGGTGTAGGGACCCCTTCAATTTCGATGTTGGCAGAGCCTGTTGCGATAGCCTCCTCCGGAATAATTTTTATCTTTTTGGTGCGGATACCAAAATGCGGATGAGGAAGCGAGCAGGTGGTATAAATATTATTGTAGCCATACAATGATTTGTCTGCATTCCTTTTTACCTGAGCGCTATGCACAAAGCCTTCTCCATACTGGCTTCTGGCGTTCCGAACAATTGCCCGTTGCGATTTGAAATTATACTGTAAATGTTCGTAAGTGAACTTTTCACTTCCCTGCTCAAATGTTGGAGGAACAGGCTTTTTGCTGGTATCTTCTACTACTAAGGCCGTAGCAATATTATTAGACTGGTTGAAATCAATCCTGTCTGCACTAAGCTTTCTGCCATCATAATCCACCTTGGCATTACCGTACAGGCTGAAGTTATTGGTTTTGATATCCATTACCGCAGAATCTGTTGCTGTTGCAACGACCACATCATCCAGTGCATCTTCTGAAATTTTGATTCCCAGCTTCTGCTCCAGGTTTCCTTTTTGCTGCAAAGAATCTTTTTTTGTCTTTACCGATGAAGTATCTGAAATTAGGGTTGTATCTTTTATATTTGCGGTTCGGGATATTTCTGCTGAATCGGTAGCCGTTTGTGCAAAAGCAGAAAAATGCAGCAAAAACACTGCAATAGTTACGCTCAGAAAACGAAACAGGGGAAATGCAAGAGAATTTGATATAGTTTTACCGCTACCGAGCATATAATTGGCTGCAAAAGTAACTATTAAAACATAGAGAGTTATACAAAAAACAAACATTAGCTAAATTTAAAATGAAGTATATAATCATACCTATCTTAATTGCCACTTGTCTGTTTCCCGCTCAAAAGGGATTAGCACAGGCAAAAAAGGTAAATCAGGTGGTGTTGGATGCAGGGCACGGAGGACACGATGCCGGAGCAAGAGGTGGGCCGGGAATGCTGAATGAAAAAGATATTGCATTGGCTGTAACCTTAAAAGTGGGAAAATACATCAACGACAGCCTCAAGATGGTAAAACCAATATTTACGCGCACTACAGATGTTTTTATCCCCTTGCCAGACCGTCACAAAATTGCCAACCAGGCCGGAGCAGATTTATTTGTAGCCATCCATGTAAACGCCAGTCCGGGCTCCTACGAAAAAATCAAAACGGGCAGCAGAACCATTGGTAAAGGGAAAAAGAAAAAAACAGTACCTGTTTACAAAACAATCCATCACCGCGAAACAGCAGCATCCGGAACAGAAACCTGGGTTCTGGGACTTAACCGCACCGGACAAAAAGAAGATGCCATCAGTGAATATGGTAATAATCTGACAGAAGAACCTGGCATTTTGAATGAAAACGACCCCGAAACCGCTATTATAATCGCTCAATATTCTCAGGTTTTCCTTAAAAAAAGCGTTTCCCTTGCACAAAAAGTACAAGACGAATTTGCCACACAGGGAAGACGGGATCTGGGGGTAAAACAGAAAGGTCTTGAAGTGTTGGCAGGTAGCGTTATGCCTGGCGCTTTGATAGAGATTGGATTTATTAATAATACAGAAGAAGAGCTTTATCTGAACAGCGAAAAAGGCCAAAACGAGGTAGCCTACGCTATCTTCAGAGCAATACGCAATTATAAAAGAGAGGTCGAAAAAAACAATTAATTATTTTTTTTAGAAGAAAGTTCTCTAATAGTTTGCTTTTCAGTCAGATTTTTCTACTTTTAAGCCTTGTTAAAATATTTGTACTAAATGAAAAAGAGTGTTAAACTTATTTTACTGTCTGCCATAGGTGCTGTTTCTTTCTTTTCTACCCTGACGTTGTCTTCTTGTAAAAGAGATAAGTGTAAGACAGTATCGTGTCAAAACACCAGTACTTGCGACAAAGAAACAGGCGGATGTGATTGCATTCCAGGTTATGAAGGTTCAATGTGTGAAGTAACAACCAGAGAAAAATACGTAGGAACCTGGAATGTGGATGAGACCGGCTCTATTTCGCCACGTAATAACTATATTGTTGCTGTAGAGACTTCCTTACTTCCTGGAGCTACTGCTGCCGATGTGCAAATTACCAATCTATACAACGCTACTTTCGGACGCGTTAATGCTACCGTACAAGGCGATACAATTACGATTCCTGAACAAACAATTGACAATAAAAGAATCCAGGGTCACGGTTATATCAAAAAAGACATTTATTATAACCTGCATAGCTCATTGACCTTGTTCTACATTGTAACAACCTTACAGGATGGCAATATTGATGACTTTGGTTATAAAGACGGTACTAACCCTTCTGTCTGGACTAAATAATTTTTTTTGGAAAAAAAGTAAAAGACGTACACATCCTGTACGTCTTTTTTATTGACTATAACTGAATTATATTTGACAGGAATAAACAAACGAACCTTTGAATTTTCAACGATTTTTAATAAATATCCCGATAATACAACGATTGCTTGACGTAAGCAAACGCATTATTTTGCCGGGATTTCATGGGGTATCTCTATATGAAGCAGGCAGCTTTTTTGTCGAAAACATGAACAATATCAATCTTGATGATCGTTGTTCCGCAGTAACTTACAATTTCCTGACTGCGCTCCCTCCTACTCTTCTTTTTTTGTTTACGCTTATTCCATATTTACCCATGGAAAATGTGCACATCACGATTTTGACTACGTTGAAATTCATGATTCCGAATAAAGAAACCTATGATACCGCCAGCAGGATTGTTAATGACTTTTTGAATAAAGAACAGCGCTCCCTGTTATCTTTCAGTTTGATACTGACCCTATTTTTTTCTTCGAATGGAATGATGGGCCTGATGCGTTATTTCGACAAAGACCAAAAGGTATATGTTGTCAGAAATGCATTTCAACGACGCTGGGCAGCCATTAAGCTAACAGTGATGCTGATGGGCGTTGTTTTAATCAGTATCGCCGTCCTGATTTTGCAAACAGAAATCTTGAACGTAATACTGGAGCGAATTTTTGGCAATTTAAATGTAATAAAAATCGTCAGTCTGATTATACTTTATTTTATCATTTTCAGCGCAATTTCATTCATCTATATTTATGGTCCATCTTTAAGCCATCGCTTCAAGTTTGTTTCAGTGGGTGCAGTTTTTGCCAGCATTGTTTGTGTCCTTTCTTCCGGTATTTTCTTTTATATGGTCAACCATTTTCTGAATTACAATAAAGTCTACGGCTCCATAGGGACTTTAATAGCATTCTTTGTCTGGCTTTCTATTAATACAAGAATCATCATGTTGGGATATGATCTGAATGTGAGTATTCTGATGGGGAAAATTCATAAATTTCAAAAAGAACTCCCCTTGAAATAGCAACATAAAAAAAGCCAACCCGGACGAACCGGATTAGCCTTATCAAACTAACAAACACTCTTAAAATTCTACCTGATTTTATTTACTTTTTCAGATCCGATGAAATTACCATTTACATCAGAAAATTTGAAAATGTAGGTTCCTGCAGAAACTGCTGACATATCAACAGTCTTTGCATTTTTTATATCCAAAATTACACGCCCCATCAAATCTGCAACCTGAACATTTACAGCAAATGCAGCATCAATGTTTACAATATTTTGTGCAGGGTTCGGGTAAATGGAAATTTGAGTTTTGCCTGCAGCATATGCTGAGATACCGGTTGAAATTACATTGAAAGTATCTGAATTATTGACGCAACCATTCGCATCTTTAACCATTACATAGTATTTGCCAATTGCAGTAACGTTGTGTGTATGATTGATAGAACCGTAGATTTCCTTACCGTTGTTATACCATTGATAATAAGCGAAATCATTCGGTACTTCCAAAACAGAACCACTCATCGCCACTTTAGGTTGAGCAGGTTTTGCATTAACGACAACATTCAACGGGATAGATCTTCTTTCGCAGGATAATGCATCCATAGATTGAACGAAATAATTGCCTGGAGTAGTAACTGTGATGGACGCACCAACTTCGCCGGTGTTCCAAACGAAGTCTGAACTTCCCAAAGAATCGAAAGCAGTCAAAACAACACTTCCGCCTTCGCAGAAAGTAGTGGATGCACTGGAGGTAATCGTTACCGGAGCACGGTCAATTGTGTAATGGAAAGAATTGTAAACGCTAAGGCTTGTCAACAATCCTAAAGTTGCGGTTTTCACCAATCTTACTTTTGAAATTTCGTATGAACCGGATTGGGTAGTAAATCCTACAGAAAAACGATCTGTAGAACCTTCAAGCAGGTTTAAATTAAGCGAAGAAGAACCAGACAAAGTTTCTTTTATTTTGCCGGCAGCGTCATAAGTTACAACTGTCAGACCGCCAAGAATATCCAGGTCTAAACCCCCGGCTTCAGCAGCAACAGTAAAACCAACATAATCGCCGCCTTTAGCATTGCGAGGAAAAGATGTTTCTACGTATGCAGAACCTATACCCAACAAACTAAGCGTTGTATTAATCGTTGCAAAATTGCTGGGATCAGCATCAATAATACGGGATGCATTATTGACAGAAGCAAGCGATAATAATCCTGTTGTACCGGACCCGGTCAATTTATCTGCTAAAACCGGCGGACAAGGTCTCTGGAAATTAAAACCATAAATTCTGAAATCGGTAAGACTCACAGCCAGTGTATTATCCAGTTCTACCATTGCATCTTTAAATCTGTAAGTAGACGCCGGATTGGTAATGAATTTAATATTGTAAATATTCTGGAATGGCGCAAGCAATGAAACGCTAAGCACACTTGAACCATTAAATTCAGCAACAGGAGTTACACCTGCTGAGTCATACAGTTTGATAGCAACATTATCCAGCAGGCTAAGACTTAAAAGGCCATCGTTAGCTCTTACTGTAACATTCACCACATCACCGGCTTTACCCCACTCAGCAAAACGAACACGAATATTGGATGCCGCAGCTGTAGAAGCTGCATCGTTGATTACTGCATAGTTTGTTTGATCTGCATCCGTTGCGCGGGAAGCATTATCAATATCAGAAGAATGACTGACAAGCTGATTGGCATAAACACTATACTGTGCGGATGCAGACTTGGAAATTGCAATAAACCCAATAGAAAAAGCGATTGCGAACCTCCTCAATTGTAAAGTTTTAAGAATCATAAAATAAATTTATTTGGTTAGAAAAAATGAGTACAAACTTACTTTTCCAACACATTAAATTCAAATGATTTTTAAACTAAAGCAATTTATAAAGATAAATAATTGACAATTGAAAAATATTTTATCATTTTTACTTATCAATAGCTTGCAAATCAAATTTTTGTACAGTAAAATATAAAAAAAATAGTTTAAAATTAAAACCCAATAATAAAAAACAGAATAAATACTATAGATGCCTGTTTCAGAAAATAAAATCAAATTATTAAAGTAAAATTTTCAGCAAATCCTGTATTCCCAGTGTTGCTGATTTTTCAATTACGTGAAGATTTTGCAAATCTCCAACTTCCGGTATTTTGGGGTCAATTACATATTTTGGAGTTGCTACAGGTGCATATCTTAATAAACCAGCAGCAGGATAAACCAACAAAGAAGATCCTATCAACACAATGATATCAGCCCATTCGTTTACCAGTTGAAATGCAGGTTCAATATTCGGAACAGCTTCGCCGAACCAAACCACATGTGGCCGAAACTGGCCTCCATCAGGAGCTTTATCGCCTGGCTTTATTTCAATCGACGATGGGTAAATTTGATTTTCATCCTTCTCGCTGCGCATCTTCAAAATTTCACCATGCAAATGAACCACATTAGATGAGCCTGCACGTTCGTGCAAATCATCAATATTTTGTGTGACAATAACGACTTCATACTTCGACTCCAATTCTACCAAACCCTTATGTGCCGTATTTGGTTTGGCAGCAAGACAATCTGCTCTGCGCATATTATAAAACCGCAGCACAAGTTCCTGATCTCTGCGCCAGGCTTCAGGTGTGGCAACATCTTCCACATGATGATTCTCCCACAATCCGTCACCATCACGGAAAGTCTTCAACCCACTTTCTGCGCTGATACCGGCACCGGTAAGCACTACAATTCTTTGCTTTTGCGCCATTACAATCCTGATTTTTTGCTCACAAAATCTGTAAGCAACTGAAATACTTTTGAAACATTATTTAATGATAATTCTTTAGGCTTGTCAAACACATCATGATAATGGCCTTTGCCTCCATTGGCATAAATAAATATTGCTGGAACACCCGCCTGTGTAAACGGATAATGGTCGCTGTTGGGTGCATTGTCCCGGCTGGCAATTTTTGGCAATAATTTCTTCCTGGAATTTATTGCTTGCAAATCATCGAAAACACTTTTTTGTTGAACAGCATTCACGACTGTAATTCCATCAGAGGCATCTCCCATCAAATCAATATTAATCAGTAATTTAATTTGACTAAGCGGAAAAACAGGCTTCTCCACAAAATGTGAAGAACCAAGCAGACCCGCTTCTTCGCCACTAAAAGCAATAAAAACAATGGAATACTTCTGTTGATGTTCTTTAAAATATTTTGCAAGCCCAAGATTAAAAGCTGAACCACTGGCATTATCATTTGCACCCGGGAAAATCGCTTTAGCCCCCATTTTGCCCAAATGATCATAATGAGCTGTAAAAACAATAAAACTATCGGGAAAATGGCTACCGGGAATAAATCCAATCACATTCTTACTCAAGGCTGAACTGAGCAATTTATTTTGAACATTTACTTCCACCTTTTTCCCTTTTGGCATCGACGTATCAGAAACATAAAAGACAGTTGCAGGCATTGTTTTCGTAGAAACAGTCCAGGTAAGCTTGTTGGTTTGAGGAACAATGTAACAACCTTTGGGCAATTCCTGCATCAATGCCGAAGAACGGATTTTCATTCTTTTGCAAAAAGTATCTACATTTTTAAGCTGATAAATGTCATGTGCATTAAACTGAGATTTTTGCTTTTGCCATTCGGCAGAATCTTTAATTTTTGCAAGATTAATGCGCTCCATTTTATTCTTTCCGGTGGTTTGATAACCGCTGCTGGCAGCATCAACCAGAAAATCAATACCTGGTTGCAATTGTTTTTTTCCCAGCTTTAATTCAACCTTGTTGGGAAAAGTATTAACGTCAAAAACATACTCCTGATAATAATTCCCGTCCTCAGAAAATGAGTTCAGCCCAATTTCAGTGAAATTCCGATAAATAAACCTGGCTCCCTTCTCGCGGCTGTTGCTTACATATCCACGACCACCAAAACCAGGACCACTCAAGACACCGATGCTCTTTTTAATAAAATTCATATCCTGACCATTTGCCAGGCTGGAAAGTGCAAAAAATGAAAGGAAAAATAAACGTAGTTTCATAACACAAAATTAGTCTTCTTGTTGCTGCGAAGGTGCATCTTTTATCAGATATACCACTGTTGGAAAATGATCACTGAATCCATTTATCCATTTGTTTCCATTATAACTGCGGTGAGGATAACCTTTATATCTGCCGAAGGAATTTTTCAGAAAATCCTTATCAAAAACAGAAGCCTTGTAATACTGCCAGTGACCGGTTTTGTTGCTTAGCCAGGCAGAAGAAAGGATAATCTGATCAAATAAATTCCATTTGTCATTATGGCTCAAAGTGCCTAAACCTTTATTATAAAACTGATTCCAGGGATTATATAAAATACCATTAACAGCCTTTGACGGAGAACCTGTTGCGCCTAATACTTTTGCCACACTCGGACTGACAGGATCGTCATTCAAGTCACCCATCACAATAATTTTAGCATTTTTATTCTGATCCAGAATCAAATCAACAGCTTTACGGTTAACATCGGCTGCTACAGCTCTTTTAGGCGCGGAAGCTGCTTCTCCCCCACTTCTGGATGGCCAGTGATTCACCAGAACATACACAGTGTCTCCGGATAATATTCCGTGCACTAAAAGAACATCCCTGGTGAGCCCACCGCCTGCATATTTAAGGTTAATGCTAATCGGTTTTGCGCTGATGGTTTTAAAGTATTTAGGATTATAAATAAAACCAACATTGATACCTCTCTTGTCCGGACCATCAAAACGGATATAGCGATAGTTTCTTTTTCTTAGAACAGGCTGATTGACCAGTGTTTTCAATACCCTGTCGTCTTCAATTTCACAAACACCGATTATAGCTGCACCATCAGGACTATACTCTGTTCCCAACTGAGCGATGACCCTTGCCATATTATCCGCTTTTTGCCTGAAAACCTCCTCCGTATAGCGGTGAGAACCATCCGGGGTAAAATCTTCATCATTGGTTTCAGGATTATCCTCGGGGTTAAAAAAATTCTCAAGATTGTAAAATGCAACTGCTACAACCGGATATTGCTTTTGTTGGGCGATACATTGCAGATTCAAAAAAGTAATTGCTATAACCCATATCCTTAATTTCTTACTCATAAAACCAAAGATAATAGGTGCTTGTTACATATTTTATCGAAAAACAAAATGAAACAGAAAACCGTAAAGCAAACGCCTTTAAATATTTACATTCGCAGAATGAAAATAGGGTTTGATGCAAAAAGAATTTTCAACAACACGACCGGCTTGGGTAACTACAGCCGCAGTCTTGTGCGAAATTTGCATAACTATTTCCCTGAAAACCAATATCACCTATTCAGCCCGGAAGTAAAAAGAGCAGAACATACCAAACCTTTTTTAGCTACACCCTATTACAAAGTTCATATCAGCAAATCCAGGTTAAAATCATACTGGAGGAGTTTTTCAATCGTAAAAGATTTGAGCATTGCCGGTATTGAATTATTTCACGGTTTAAGCAATGAAATTCCACATAATCTTACTCGCGAAGGGATAAAAAGTGTAGTAACGATTCATGATTTAATTTTCAAAATATACCCTGAAACCTATAGTATTTCAGAACGTTTAATTTACGACCGCAAGTTCAGGTATGCCTGTCAGAATGCCGACAAGGTGATTGCCATCAGCGAAAGCACAAAAAATGATATCATCAGGTTTTATGACATTGACCCTTCAAAAATTGAAGTCATTTACCAAACCTGCAATCCGATTTTTTACAAAACTCCTAATCAGGAAGAAAATCTTCATGTTGCAGGGTTGTACAATTTGCCGGATGAATACTTTTTGTATGTAGGCAGTGTCGAAAAAAGGAAAAATCTTGAGTTGATTATCGAAGCATACAAAATCAACAAAGACCTTCATCGTGTACCGTTAATTATAATCGGCAAAGGTGGCGACTATAAAGCTGAATGCAAAAGATTAATTTCCAGATATGGTTTGGAATCTTCGTTTATATGGATGGATAATTTTAAAAACAATGAGCATTTACAATCCGTTTATCACCTTGCTAAAGCGCTGATATATCCTTCTTTATACGAAGGTTTCGGTCTTCCGATAGCCGAAGCCTTATTGAGCAAAACACCAGTTATTACGGCAAACACATCCTCCTTAAAAGAAGCGGGCGGACCGAATTCCCTCTATATAAATCCATTTCAACCAATGGAATTGGCAGAAGCGATGATGACAATTTTGAAAGGAGAATCAATGATAAGTGTCATGCGCGAAAACGGTTATCATTACGCAATGGAAACTTTCGATAAAAAATTACTAACCGAAAAAATAATGACGGTTTATAAAGAGGTAATAAATCAATAGCCTGCAGACTTTGCAGGCTATTGATTATCTCTATAATACATTAAACAACAAGTGCTCCACTCTGAGCATTAAACTATTCGTTGCCATTCTATTCATATTACCTTGCAATTGATGCCGGTATCCAATATCGATGCGGGTTTGGCTATGAATAATAAATTGCAGCGAAGGTGCTATATCAACATAGTGCTTTTGATTATCCGGTAAATATTGACCCAGAACTTCCAGCATCACATTGAAGTTTGTTTGCTTGTAGGATGTATACTTTTTGGGTAAAATCAACCTACCCGTAGACAAAGTGTAATTAAGCCCACGAAAAGCATTGCCGGAATGAATTTCATTTCCGGGACCATTATCGGTAATCTGCTCATAGCTAAGCGAAGCGGAAATGGCTTGCTTATGCAATAATTGCGTTGCGATAAAACCCAATTCCCAGCCGGTGTTCATTCCGTTTATCTCAAGCTCATCATAATGAATATGACCGCGATTGAACGCCATTCGACCATAGGCTGCCATCCGAAAATGACGATGCACTTTATCGTCACTCCAAAAACGATACTTGGCGTAGGTCCCCATACCGATAGGTTTAAAGTTGCCGGAACCATTCCTGAAAATCCCTTCTGCATGAAGCATCAATTTCTTATTAACGCCCCACATTAATTCAGGTAAAAATTGAACCGTTTTCTGATTCAGATGGGTTTCATCCAACAAATTATTTGTCAGGCGAATTCCCAAACTACGTGCAGGCATATTGCTGGCCGGTTCAGTAAAATTAAATAACTCCTGGGCTGAGACGCCCCGTGAAAAAAGAAGTGAACACACTAATCCAATTGATTTTATTTTTCGCATAAAACCAATTAAAGTGTGATGTGGTAAATACGGGTTCCAACGGGAATGTCCTTTTCACAGCAGTTTTCAGACTTGCCCGATTCGTAGCATTTCATACCGGTAAGTTTTTTATACTTTTTAAATTCTGCAGAACTAACGAAGTTTTTATCAACTATTGTAAAAGTCTTTTCTCCGTTAATCGTTTGTGCTGGAACATTCAAAAAATGATAAGTACCATTTGCAAACTGAATATGGGTGTCTTTACCAATTTGTGTCGATGGAAAGTCAGCCGTCATTTTCAAGGAAGCCACAGCGAATCCTGCATCAACCACTGCATTTTTAATATCATCAGGTTGAACGTTTGCTCCCTTTTTAAATTTAATATTAAAAACTGATTCATTGATATCAACGTCTACCGATTCAACCGAGGACACTTTTTCCAGAGCTTTAAAAATAGATTTACTGCACATACTGCAGGTAAGACCACTGGCAGTTAATGAGGCAGATTTAATCTGACCGAAACTACTGTAAACACAAGTCATCAGGGCGATGACAAAAAGAAGGTTTTTCATTTTAATAAATTTTGTTTGAAATTAAATAATAGAATAATTATTCTCAGCGCAGAATAGAATGCACTAAAGGACAACACTGTTTCCAGTGCTCAAACAAAAAATATCAGATTCTGAGATTACGATTTTCGAGAAAAACCGGTAGTGACTTTGGTGGTGGCTTTTGTAAAGCCAACACAGGTAACGATTCCTGAAATACTGTTATAGTCGGCTCCGGAATGATAAAAACCGGAATGATATCAGTTATTAAAAACGACAGATTTAAAACCTGGTATTCAGAAATTTTTTGATCCTCAACTTTCTTAACCAGTTTGATTTTGCTTTCACAACATGAATCATCAGCTTCTTCTTCCCCACAATCGCCACAAGTATCTGTCACCACCAATTGTCCGAAGTCAATCTGGGTTTCCACAAGGTCGCCCATACAATAATGCTGCCTGAGCAACATTCCGCTGCCGGCAACAAAATAGACAAGAGCTAATATGGTGACAAAAATCCTTTTCACTGAAAAAGTTAATAATAGAACAAAACTATTGCGGAATATCGAAATAAAAAGATAAAATATTAAATCTGCCGCTACTTTTGCGGTCTATGAAAATTGGTATTGTATGTTACCCAACATTTGGAGGTAGTGGCGTTTTAGCTACCGAACTTGGAATGGCCTTATCAGAAAAAGGTCACGAGGTACATTTTATCACCTACCAGCAGCCTGTCCGACTGCATTTTCATCCGAATGTTTATTACCACGAGGTGAGTGTCCCCGCCTACCCTCTTTTCGATTTCGCACCTTATGAAACGGTGCTTACCGGAACAATGGTCGATGTGATTACAAATAATAATCTGGATATTTTACACGTGCATTACGCCATTCCGCATGCCTCGGCTGCCTATTTTGCCATGCAAATCCTAAAAAAACAGGGCAAAGACATTCCATTTATTACTACTCTACATGGTACTGACATTACATTAGTAGGACGCGACCCGAAATATATGCCTGTTGTTACTTTTTCCATGAATGAATCTTCGGCTATTACTGCTGTTTCTGAAAATTTAAGAGACGAAACTTACCGGTTTTTTGATGTAGAAAAGGAGATTCATGTAATTACCAACTTCGTGGATACACAACGTTTTCAGCATAGTGACAAGGAGCATTTCAAAAAAATGCTGGCACCAAACGGAGAGCGCATATTGGCGCACGTTTCCAACTTTCGTAAGGTAAAAAGAGTGGAAGATGTGATTCATGTTTTCGAACAGGTCAGAAAGGTGCTTCCATCTAAATTACTGATGATTGGCGATGGTCCTGAACGCCCGAACGCTGAAGAACTTTGCCGTCACCTGGAAGTATGCAATGATATCAGATTTTTGGGCAAGCAGGAGCAGGTAGATGAGATTTTAAGTATTACCGACCTGTTTATTCTGCCATCAGAATATGAAAGCTTTGGACTGGCAGCATTGGAAGCCATGGCTTGTGGCGTTCCGGTAATTTCAACTAACACTGGTGGTCTTCCTGAAATTAATGTTCCGGGTGTAACGGGTTATCTCAGTGATGTTGGAGATATAGAAGGAATGGCAGCTGGTGCTATCAAAATCCTTGAAAATGATGAAACGCTTAACGAATTCAAAACCAGAGCACTGGAGCATACAAAAAATTTCGAGCGCGATAAAATTGTTCCGGTATATGAACAATTATATGAAAATGTCATTGCCGAATACAAGGAAAAAAAACTTAGCCGGATGTAATAAGTGGTTAGCTATATCAGATTTTCGCATAGCTGAATCGTTTTACCAACTCGTCCTCCTGCATGGATTTCCCGTTGCTGTTTGGCAATGCCTTTATTAAATCTTCGGGCTGTAGAGTCCTGATACCAATATTCTCATTTCTCGCCCTCCATAATATTGCTGTATCTTTTCTTTCATCTACTGCTTCAATCACCGCTTTTGAACGTTTCCTTGCAGATTCCTTTAGCGTGCCCGCGTATCTGTATTCCACTACTGTATCCAGAATATGTTTGATTGCTTCTATTTTCTTTTCTACAAAAATGGTATCGTGAACAAGAAGACTTGTTGACGATTGAGACCCGGCATTTTTCGTCAGATAAAGGCATGACGCAGAAAAAACAACCAGGAATACGGCTGCCACCTTCCATAAGGCAACAGGTTGAAGCCAAACAGATTTGGGTTCGGCGTGTTTCTTTCTGAAAGCATCGTCAAGTTTTTGTTTAACATTTAGCGACGGGCTCAGCATTTTATCTTCATTATAATAAATGGAAACTTCCTTTTGAGTATTAAAAACCTCATTATATTCCTCTTCGCTAATAAATTTCTTAACAAATTTTTGCTCCTCTGCAGATAAGGAAGCAAAACTTTTGCTGCCCGACCATTCAATAATTTCTACCGGTAATTTTGATTCATTTTTCATAATTCAATTGAATTTGACTTTAATTGTTTTGCTAATTTCTTCAGCAAATAAAATATCCTGGACTTCACAGTCCCTTCAGGAAGACCTGCAATTGCTGCTATTTCGCGGATGCTGAATTCCTGTTGAAATCGTAATTGCAATATCTCCCTGTCTTCATTTTCCAACTCATTCATCACTGCATCCAGCAATTTATTTCTATACTTTTCATCAATTTTCTCGTTAACTGTTTTGGACGAATGATGTTCCCAGGGTTCAAAGGTTTTCATCAATCGCTGCCGGTTGCTTGTATTTCTCCATTCATTGCGGCAGAGATTTGTTGCAATAGTATAAAGCCAGGTACTCACACTTTTTGTGGCATCAAAAGAATCTGCCGAATTCAAAACTTTCAAAAAAACTTCCTGTAAAAAATCCTCTGCCCTTTCCCTATCATTGTTTAACAGCCTAAATAAATACCGATATAACTTTTCCGAATAACGTTCATACAAGAGATCGAACGCAGCAGAATGGCCACGTTCAATTTCCTGCATCAGCTGTTCATCACTATATGAACTGATATCTTTTCTTTTAAAAAATCCCAAGTGGAAGAATAATTAGTCTTTGAAATAATCTGACAGTTCTTTTTCATTGCCACTTTTCCTTGCTACCAATTCAACCTTTTCCCTCCAAAACAATGCCCTTTCTTTATCTCCGCTCAGTTTATAATGATTATATAAGGTAAGCATCGGCACCGTATAATTTGAATTGGCGACATCAACAATCGTCTCATAAGGATCTTTTGCAAAACTGTGATTCAGGTAATCCAGTTCATAAACCTTTTCAAAGTTTTTCTTCAACAGTGCTATATTATCAATGGGTTCCGTGTTATACTCATACGCAAGGCCAATCAGATAAAGATTTTGTTCTACCGGTTTGATAAACTCTTCGCCAACGGTAAGCGCGGCGTATACTGGCCGTTTGGCTTTATTTTTCACCAATTCTTTGAACAGTTTACTTGCATACAGGTCGTAATTCATTACCTCAGTATTGGGCAAATTAACCCCCAACTCTTTAGATAAATTATCAGCATATTGCTTCATTCCTCCTAAGCCGACATTAACAATTAAAACATCCTTCCGAACTCCCATTGCCACCTGAAGCATCCAGGCAAAATAGGTATCATTGTCACCGGCCGTAATTAGAATTGCGTTGGGTTTCAGAGACATCAATACGTTATAATTGTAATTGAGCAAGCCAGGAGAACGTTTTTCAGAATCAAACAACTTTTTCACAAACACATCGCGCTTTTCAATATTCCGTTGTGCTTCATAGAGGTTGATAAACCCGTCATAGGTTTCCCAGCGATTTGGATTAATTGCATATGCTTTTTCCAATTCAGGGAGCAAATCCCAGTTATTGTAACCATTGGCCCATTTGATAAAATGGGCTTCAAACGTGTTGGGAATATTCGCCTCGATTTCTTTTACAATTCCTTCAATCTTCTGAAAACGGTTGCGGGCATACATGGAATCATGGCCACCGGAAGCGTGGGCATACCGGTTTGCTTTATAATAGTTGTACCAGGCATTTGCATTGGTTTTATCCTTTTCTGTTTCTTTTTTCCAAAGGGCAATTTGCTCGATGTAGAATTCATTGGATTTTCGCACCTGGGCATGGCTATAAATCTGCTCAGGCTTTTGCGCAATGCCTTGCTGCGAAAACACAAGCAATAATCCGAGGGTAATATTTAATATCTTATTTGTCATTTTGAAAAATTAAGTAAGTGATTGAAAATAGTTTTGCAAGCCCGGGCACAATAACTAATACACCTTAATCTGAAATTCGTTCAATATCGGGCAAAAAAAATGCGCAACCCGATGGTTACGCATTTTTTATCTTTTTGTAAACGAAATGAAAATACCCGTTAGCCGCGTGAAGGATGGCAGCGTATATCCTTTTTGCTTTTTTCTGCAAAAAGATAGAAGCGAACCTGCCTGCCGGCAGGCAGGCAGCCTGAACGCGTCCAATGTCATACTGAGCTTGACGAAGTATAAGACATTTGCTGTGGGCACGCCCTATAAAATATGAGCTTTATCTCCTGCTATTAGCGCTTCCCAATATTCGGCTCCGCGACGTGTATGTGGAATAACGATTGTTCCACCCACAATATTGGCTACGGCAAAAACTTCATACACTTCTTCTGTCGTCAATCCTTCTTCGTGACACTTACCAAGGTGATATTTGATACAATCGTCGCAGCGCAACACCATACTGGCCACAAGTCCCAGCATTTCTTTGGTTTTTACATCCAGTGCTCCTTCGGCATAGGTGTTGGTATCGAGGTTGAAAAGACGATTGATTACTTTGTTTTGTTTGCCCAGAATAACCTCATTCATTTTGGCACGGTAATCATCAAATTCCTGTATTAGTGGATTCATTTTTTAAGATGTTGAATGTCAAAAATAACAAAGAAATTTATGAGCCTCCATTAAACTTTCTTACTTTCGGACGTTCAATAAATAAAAACGGACAGAATTGTTGTATGGCTGATTGGTCACAAATGGATGACGGCAGTTTGTTGTCAGCTTTTAAAATAGAAGCAACGAAGGAGCGGGCTTTTTCGGAACTGATCAAACGGTATCAGGAACGGCTCTATTGGCACATTCGCCGGATGGTGGTTCATCACGAAGACACCAATGATATTCTTCAGAATGTTTTTATTAAAGTATGGAAAAACCTGGCTGAATTCCGTGAGGAAGCCAATTTTTATACCTGGCTTTACCGCATTGGCACCAATGAAACCCTTACTTATCTGGAGCAACAAAAGCGCCGCAGTTCGGTAACAATGTCTGACGATGAGGAAGGAAACGGATTGAGTAACAAACTGAAAGCTGAACAAGGCTATGATGCCAACAAAATTGAATGGAAATTGCAACAAGCCATTCATACATTGCCCGAAAAACAGAAACTGGTATTCAACCTGCGCTATTATGACGAAATGCCCTACGAAAAGATGTCTGAAGTGCTTGGTACTTCAGAAGGAGCTTTGAAAGCTTCTTATCATCATGCAGTGAAAAAAATAGAGGCATTTTTGAAAGACATTTAAACTTTGAACAATATACATAGTCTGAACAGTATGAAACGGGCAGAACATATACAAGCAGAACTGAATGAGATAGGGGCAAAAGTCTTGATAAATATGCCGTCGACGATGCCATACTCCTTGCCAATCAATTATTTCGCAACCTTAAGTGACGAAATAAGCGATGTTGTCAAGATTTCAAATTTGACAGAATTACAACCAGAGTGGGGAAATAAAATGCCATTTGAAGGTCCGGGAGCTTCATATTTTGAAGGCCTGAGTGCACAAATAATGGCAAAAGTGGATGCTGAACCGGAGTGGAGCAAATCAAATCCATTCGCTGTTCCTCAAGGATATTTCGAAACATTACCTGATGCCATTATAGCTAAAGCAAAAACAGAAGTTCCTAAAGCAAAAAAACGAGTTCCATTATTCAGAACAATGCAATTGGCCGCTTCAATGGCTTTAATTTTCTTTACCGGTTTTGCAGTAATGAAAATGAATAATGTGAAAACTCAGGACAATAAATTTACTGTTACAGCGTCTGACGCAGACATTAGGAATTATGTGGATGCCAACCTGGATGATTTTGATACAGATTTAATTATTAACGGATTAGCTCAAACAAATGCAAGTATCAGTATTTCAGATGCTGAAATAAAAGAGTATCTTGACGAAACAGGCTGGAATTAATTTGTGGGCAGAGATTGCCGGCTTAAAATTTATAAAAAACGATGAAACAACTTATTTTAATCATAACAATAGCATTCTTCAGCACGCAGTCTTTTGCTCAGGGTGATGGCTCAGGAAGGGTGCGCGCAATGAGGGTAAATTTTATTACAGAAAAAATGCATTTGCCCCCAGATCAGAACGCGAAATTCTGGTCAGTTTACACACGCTACATGGATGAAAGGTCTGCTTTGAGAAAAACTTACCTCAAGCAGTTTATGAGTAATAAAAATGAGAATCTTACCAAATACCAGGCCTACAGACGGGTAGATGATAATATTGAATACAAAGAAAAGGATTTGCAACTCAGTAAAAAATATAGAGATGAGCTTTTACAGGTCATTTCTCCGCAGCAATTGGTAGAGCTTTATGACGCCGAAAGAGATTTTAAGAAAATGCTCATTGAGAAATTAAAAGACAAATAAAATCAGGCATTTGCCGGAAGGGATATTTCGAAAATACTGCCGGTTGGCTTATTATCTTTCAGCGAAATATTTCCCTTCAGATATACCACAATTTTTTTGGTAAGGTACAGACCCAAACCTGTACCTTTTGTTTTGCGCGTATCTTCATTTCCAATGCGGTAAAACTTTCCGAAAACTTTCTTTTTTTCTTCATCCGGTATGCCCGCCCCCTGGTCTTTTACAACTATCTGAATAAGTTTGTTCTGGAGTTGCAAACTCAGCGTTACAGGCATATCGGCCGGTGTGTATTTAACCGCATTTTCCAATAGATTATTTACAGCAAGCTGCAACAGCATTTTGTCTGTATCGATTGAAATTTCAGCTTGAATATCCTGCAGAAATCGATTTGGATAGCGAACATTATAGGTTTCAAAAGATGATAAAACCAAATCGGAAACAGAAACCTTTTGCCATTCATTTTTATACTGGCCACCTTCCATTTGCGAAGCGATGAGTATATTATTGCACAATTCATTTAACCTGTCAGCTTCCTTCACACATCTTCCCAACAATTCACTTTGCTTTGCTTCATCCAGCTTGTGCTTTTGCAGCGTTTGCAAAGTCAGTTTCATTGCAGCTATCGGTGATTTAAGCTCGTGCGTAACAGACAGCATAAAATTGTTCTGCTGGCGTGAAAGCCTGTTACTAAAGCGATAGGTGGTGTAAACAATAGAAGAACCAACAAGTATGACGAACAGAAATGTTAATCCCTCACCGAGATATTGTTTACTCCTTTTGGATTTGCGGATTTCAATTTCCTGTTCTATTCTTTTATACTTTACTGTATAAGTTCCTGAATCAACATTTTGATTCAAAGCTGCTATTTCCTGATTGTAAATTATCCGGCTTTGTTTTTCAAGACTTAACCACCAAAACGACAATGCGGCTATGATATAACCGAGCAATAACAAATGAATGACGCTTTGGAATTTCATTTTATTACGAAACGGGTTTTGGCTTCGTGGTATTTACACTTCTGGCAGAACTCTTTTCAATACGCAGCCCAACATGTAAAATATCAGCCAGGTTTTGCTCGCGCATATTTTGTTCAAGCCTTATCTCATAACGTCCTTTTTTACTGAATAAATCATTGATACTTTCTTCAGAAACAGACACCAACTCGTCGGTTACAGGTATGGAATGATGATCCAGAACTACCATTCTTCTCTGTTCATAAATTTCACCCATACCAACGCCAAGCCATTTGCCCTGTGGCGTTGCCAGCGGAATTTCAACTCTTGTCCTGATAAACACTGCATCTCCGGGTTTCTTCACCAATACATTCAACCAGATATTGGAGTAGCCATAATTATTGGTATGACGAATGATAAAAGACAAGTTGTAATGAATAGTTGTATCCTCAATTTCGAGCACAAATGCCGGTTTGAAATCATGATTCCATTTATTTCCGGGAATGGAATACGATTGCTGATAATACGGTGAAGGCACGCAACCCGTAAAAAGCGAAATCGTCAGCGCAAAAACAAAAAGTATTTTCTTCATTTTGTCAATCAATAATTTTTAAAACAATAAGTTTGGACTACAGGACATTAAGAATTTGCTCTTTCGCTTTCTCCAGTTGATCTTTCATTCCAACAATCAGTTTTTGAATATCAGCATCATTCGCTTTTGAGCCAAGCGTGTTGATTTCTCTGCCAACTTCCTGCAAAACGAAGCCCAATTTTTTGCCCTTTATTTCCTCGTCATTCGCTAATATCTCCCGGAAATAATTGCAATGTTGGGTCAACCGGATTTTCTCTTCTGAAAAGTCAATTTTTTCAATGTAGTAAATCAACTCCTGTTCCAGTCTGTTTTTATCAATATTCGCAGCTGCCACCCATTCTTCCATTGAAGTATTTATTTTAGAACGAAGTCTTTCTATCCTCAATGGTTCAAATGGCAGGATTTCCTGCAAGCCATTTTCGATATTCGTAATGCAATTCTCAAGATCCTGTTGCAAAGAAACACCCTCAACACGTCGATGAATTCTCAGATTTTCAACCGCCGTAGCAATCACATTTTTCATTGCAGCCCAATCTTCATCCTGTAGCGCTTCCTGATCGGGAGCTACAATTTCGGGCATAGTCATTAAGGTTGCCAGAATATTGTCTTGCGGAAGTCCAAGCTCGGAAGCAATTTCCTGCATTCCTTTATAGTAACTTTTAGCAAGATTCGTATTTATTGACATTGGTTTTGAGACACCATCCTGTTTTACAGAAATTGTAATGTCGATAGTTCCTCTGCCCAGTTTGGTGTTAACCAAAGTCCTGATTTCACCCTCGTAAGGCCGGAGGACAGGAGCAATACGGGTATTTACATCTGATTGCTTTCCGTTTAGCGACTTTATCTCGGCAACAATCTGATAAGAACCTATAGCGGCTTCTTCCCTACCAAAACCTGTCATTGAATACAGCATAATAATATTAAACGTTGAGGTGCAAAAGTCTGCAAAGGAATTTTAAAAACACCATTTATTTTGAAAAGTTTTTCGAAAATGCAGGTCATTTTCAGCCAATAAAATTTGAAACACATTGGGAAATATGATTTACTTTGCTGCTATTCTAAAAATCTAATTATGGAAGGACAAACAACATCGCTCGAGCAAATCCAAAATTTCGAAGGAAAGTACCCCAAGCAACTATGGTATTTATTCCTTGTTGAAATGTGGGAGCGGTTTTGCTTTTATGGTATGAGAGGAATTCTCACCATTTTTATGGCCGACAAGCTATTGGGGCTGGCACTCTCAGACAAGGATGCAAATTTAAAATATGGCGCCATTCAAGCCTTTGTTTATGCCTTCACTTTCATCGGCGGGATTTTTGCAGACAAAGTTCTGGGATTCAAAAAGTCGCTGATGTTTGGCGGAATTGTAATGATTATAGGGAATATTATCATAGCCACTTCACCGCAGGAATTCTTCTACCTGGGCATTGCCTTGTCCATTATTGGAACCGGATTTTTCAAACCAAACATCTCCTCCATGGTTGGTGATTTATATAAGGAAGGCGACTCGAGAAGAGATGCCGGTTTCGGGTTATTTTATTCAGGTATTAACATAGGCGCCTTGTTAGGCGGAGCAGTGTGCGTTTACCTTGGAACAAGCAAAGACTTTGGCTGGAGCTATGCATTTGCCTCAGCAGCGGTAGTAATGATTATAGGGCTGATCACATTTCTTGCTACCAAAAAATCACTGGCACCGATTGGAAATTCACCCATTGAACATTTACCAGCTAAAACAAAAACAGGCAGGGAGATAGCGGTATACATTGGTGCTTTATTGAGTATTCCTTTGATTTTTATAATGATCAAGAATACAGATTATACAGATTATTTTATGTATACTATCGGCCCGCTTGCTATCATTTATTTTGTATACGAAACCTTAAAGGAGAAAGATATAAAAGCCAGAAAAAAGTTGCTTGCAGCTTTTGTATTTATTGTTTTTTCGGTGATTTTCTGGGCATTTTTTGAGCAAAGTGGTGGCTCTCTGGCGCTCTTTGCAAAAGATAACCTTAGCCACGAATTATTGTTTTTCACCATTAACCCCAACATTGTCAACAATACTTCAAACTCCTTATTTGTAATTATTTTCAGCCCTATAGCCGGCCTCATCTGGCTGGGACTTGCTCATAAAAAACTGGAGCCCAATACAGTTATAAAATTTGGACTTGGTTTCCTGTTTCTGGCTGCAGCATTTTATGCATTCTATTACACCCGTTTTCTTGCAGATACCAATGGTATTACATCATTGAACATGTTCACGTTTGCTTATTTCATTATCACTTTTGGTGAACTATGCCTTTCGCCTATCGGCTTATCTATCATGACAAAATTATCGCCTAAACGACTATCAGGAATGATGATGGGAATGTGGTTTCTTGCCAGTGCTTATGGCCAGTATGCTGCTGGCTTACTAGGTGCGGGGATGTCTTCACCCGACGAAAATGCAAGCGCTTTGGTAAAATTGGAAAGCTACACAGACGGTTACTACCAATTAGCAATTTATGCTTTGGTGGCCGGTGCATTTTTAATCATCATTTCGCCAATTATAAAGAAAATGATGCAGGAAGTAAAATAATCTGAAGCAACAAATGGACTCCAAAAGATACCAGGAATTAGTTGCTGAATATGAGCAATTAAAAGACGCACCCGAAAGAATAAACAAGTTAGTGGAAATGGCCATTGAGGTGCGCAACTACGATGTCGAGCGCGCATTGGAGCTAAGCGAAGAGATTGAACGATATTCTGAGCAGGAACATTACAAACTTGGCCTTGGTCGGGCATACAACATTCGTGGCTGGTGCTATTGGCAACAGGGAAATTACGACCAGGGGCTAAAGATTTTAAAACTGGCTGAACGTATTGCCAGGGATGTAAAAGATCGCTCCTTACTGGCCAGGATTTACAACAATTTCGGCCATATCTACCGCGATATTGGTGATTTGGGTAATGCCTTAAATAATTTTGAAAATGCACTTGCCCTCAATGAAAGACAGGAAGATCTTGCATCTCAGGCCGTTAACCTTTCCAGCATTGCCTATATCCATTATGACCTGAACGACTATGAAAATGCATTGGAATTCGCCCTGAAAGCTTTGCCCATCCTCAGAAATGAAGACAGCATTCATCGCCTCAATTTACTGTATCATATCCTTGGAAATATCTATTTCAAGCAAAACGAACTCAAAGAAGCGTTGGGTTATTTCGAAGAAAACCTTCAGCACTCGGATGTGGCGACAGGCTTGCATGCACTGGCCTTGAGTGGAATCGGCAAGGTTAATTATAAGCTTAAAAACACAGAGCAGTCGCAATATTACCTCCAACGCGGGCTAAAAGAAGCAGATGAAATTGGCCAGCTGGAAGTGCAGATTTCATGCCGTTATTACCTTGCATTGATAGAGATGCAACATGCCAAATATAGCCAGGCAGAAAAAATCCTGAACTATGCGATGGAACTTGCCGGACAATACAAAAGGAGGCATGACGAAATGAGTCTTCATGAAACATTAAGCGACCTGTATGACAAGATGGGAAATATCCCTAAAGCATTCAGCCATCTCAAAACTTTCGAAAAACTTAAGGAGGAAATTTTTCAGCAAACAACCTTAAACAAACTCAGTAATCTTAAAATCCGCCAACAGGTAGAACTGGCTAATAAGGAGAAGGAAGTTGCAGAAAAAACAGCACAATTGAAGCAACAATTCCTGGCCAATATGAGCCACGAAATTCGCACCCCAATGAATGCGATTGTGGGCATTACACAATTATTGATTGACAAATCCCCGCGCCCTGAACAGCTGCGCTACCTGAATGCCATCAGCCAATCTGCAGATAATTTGCTGGTCATCATCAACGACATTCTGGATATTGCCAAAATAGAAGCCGGCAAAATGACCATTGAGGAAACCAACTTTTCTTTACAGGATGTAATTGCAAGCATCAGTGAAATGCTGCAACTCAAAACAAAAGAAAAAGGCATTGAATTAAAGATTGATCTTGATCAATATATCCCGGCAAACCTGCTGGGCGACCCTACCCGACTACAGCAAATTCTGTTGAACCTGGCGGGCAATGCAATAAAGTTTACAGAAAAAGGCTCCGTTACGCTGAAGGCATCCTTAATGGATACTGCGAATAATCGTTTCAGTATCAGATTTGATATTATCGATACCGGAATTGGCATTTCTGAAGAATACAGAAAACAGATGTTTGAAAGTTTCAGTCAGGCCAGCTCCGACACAACCAGAAAATTTGGGGGAACAGGGCTCGGTTTGGCTATTTCGAAACAGCTGACGGAATTGATGAAAGGTACCATTTCTGTAAGCAGCGAATTGGGCAAAGGAAGTACATTTACCGTTCAGATTCCATTTTCAAAAGCTGTAAAGAAGAAGGAAGAAAAAGAAGAAAATCATACTGACAAAAACCTGATTGAGAAGCTTAAGCGCGCAGTCATTTTATTGGCTGAAGACAATGAATTTAATCAGCTTGTTGCGGTAGACACACTGCAATCATTAGTGCCTGGTATCCAGATCGACATGGCCAACAATGGAGCAGAGGCAGTTGAAAAAATAAAAAATAATACCTACGATCTTGTGTTGATGGATATCCGTATGCCTGTGATGGATGGAATGGAAGCCACAAAGCTGGTAAGAGCAATGCAAGGAGAAAAGAAGGATACGAAAATCATTGCGATGACGGCAAACGTGATGGAAGAAGATGTAACTATGTACTTTAAAATCGGAATGAACGCCTATGTTTCCAAACCATTTAAGCAATCTGAATTGCTGCAAAGAATGGGCGAAATGATGGGCGAAATAGCAGAAGCTTCAAAAACTACAGAAACCCCTGTTCCTGAAAAAAAGGAATTAAAGCCACTTCCCGAAAAAGTGATTGATATGAATTTTCTGCAGCAATTCACCAATAACGATACCGCCAAGCAGGATAAATACATCAGAATGTTCCTGGAGAATGCACCAAAATTATTGAAACAACTGCATGAAGGATTGGCGAATAAGGATTTTGGCATGATAAAAATTGCTGCACACTCGCTGAAACCGCAATTATCTTACATGGGAGTTACAGAAGAAATCAGCAATGTATACATGCTCGAACATACAGCAGAAGAAACCGCACACCAAAATCTGATTCCGGAACTGATAAAAAACGTGGAAAGGGTTTGTAATAAAGCATTTGAAGAATTGAAAGGTTATATGAAAAGATAAGTTTCAGTGTTTTTTAAAACTAAAAAACTAAAAAACTGTACTTTAATTAAAATGGGGGGTTGTTACACCAAAAAATAAATTAAACTCCTTATAATTTCCACTTTAAATTTTTCCGCAATACCTTGCAGCAGCAAAATATTTTAACTTTATAAAAAACCTAAGAAAAATGGCTGGAAAAGAAATACAACCTATCTTTTTGGTAGACGACGAACCCATACAAAACGAGATGTTGAAAGACTATCTTGCTGAGCGGTTTAACTACACGTTCAACCTCTATGACAATGGTGAAGAAGCTTTGAATAATATGCGTCAAAACCCGTCTATTGTCATTCTTGATTATCATTTGAATGCACACAATACGGCAGCTAAAAATGGTGTTCAGATTCTTAAGGAAATTAAAGAAAAATATCCTGCCACCCAGGTCATTATGGTGAGTGGTCAGGACAAAATACAAGTGGCAGTAGACAGCATGAAGTATGGCGCTTACGATTATATCGTAAAAGGTGAGACTGCTTTTGCCCGCATGGAGAACACGCTGAAAAGAATCAATGAATATGAGGATTCCAAATTCGCTTACGAATCATCCAAAAAAAGTATTCGCTTCCTGATTATTGCAATGGTTTGCATTATCATTTTAAGCGTATTTTTATTGATGAATGGCCACAGATTGTAGCCCCCAGCGAAAATTTACTTTAACTACAACCAATGCAATTAGCCGACAGACTCGATAGAATATCTGAACCACAAACAATACGAATGGCTAAGCTTAGCCGCGAATTGAAAGCTCAGGGAAAAGACATTATTGATTTAAGCCTTGGGGAACCGGACTTCCGTACACCGCAGCATATTTGTGATGCAGCTGTACAAGCGATGGTAGACGGATATACCAAATACACTCCTGTCGCTGGTATTCCTGAATTAAGGCAAGCCATTTGCACTAAGCTGAAAAGAGATAATAACCTGGATTACTCACCTGAAAACATCATCGTTTCCACTGGTGCTAAGCAGTCTTTGGCGAATGCTATCCTTTGCCTGGTCAATCCCGGCGACGAGGCCATCATCCCTACCCCATTTTGGGTAACCTATGGCGGCCTTGTAAGCCTGAGTGAAGGTGTTCCTGTTTATGTCAATTGCGGCATTGATAGTGATTTCAAAATTTCTGCTGAAAAACTGGAAGCTGCAATAACGCCAAAGACGAGATTATTTATCTTTTCGTCACCCTGCAATCCTACGGGAAGTGTGTACAGCAAAGAAGAATTAGCTGCATTGGCAGGCGTTTTCGAACGATATCCCAATATTACCATTGTGAGTGATGAGATTTATGAATACATCAATTACAAAGGAAAACATGAAAGTATTGCCCAGTTTGAAAGTATAAAAGATCGTGTTGTTTTGGTCAATGGTTTTTCTAAAGGATTTGCAATGACCGGCTGGAGATTAGGCTATATGGCTGCTCATAAAGAATTAGTTCAGGCCTGCGACAAATTCCAGTCACAGTTTACTTCCGGCACCAATTCTATAGCGCAAAGAGCCGCAGTAGCAGCACTTTTAGGGGATTTAGCCCCCAGTATGGAAATGGTGGAAGCTTTTAAAGAACGTAAAGAATACGTAATTAAAAATCTTGCCCGCATCAATGGAATTAAAATAAACAATCCTGACGGTGCATTCTATGCTTTCCCTGATGTAAGTTCATTTTTTGGAAAGAAAGATGGGGATCAGGAAATGAAAACTGCTGAAGATATTGCCATGTATCTTTTACACAAAGGACTGGTAACGGTTGTAGATGGAGCAGCTTTTGGCAGTCCGCACAACATCCGGATTTCTTTTGCCACATCAATGGACAACCTAATCGAAGCCATTAAGCGAATAAAATTTACACTGGACTTATTGCAATAAACTTTTTGCCTCTATACAAAAACAAAAAAGCCGGACGATTGATTTTGTCCGGCTTTTTACTTTTAGCATTTTTAAGGTTCCACGACTATAATTCTGTCAACAATGTATTGGCCGGGCTCCTGATTTTTTCCGTTATAATTATCGCCGCGCCAGGGTATTGACCGTTGATATTGCGTATAATGTACGCGGATGACTTTACCAATACACTGTTCCAATGAATCGGCTATTTGTTCGTCAACAACCGAAAAGTAGAAATAATTTGCTGTAATGGGTCCGCCCTGAGGCATAGTTCTTTTACCAAATCCTTCCTGTACCAGCTCACCTTCATAAGTTTTAAAGATATTTCCTTTGCGGGAAAACTTCTGAAAATATCCCTCACGAAGCCCATCACTATAAGACCGGTAATAAAACCAATAGCCGTAGACAGCGACCACTAATAAAAGTAAAACTGAACCTAAAAAAATTCCTTTACGCATAATTGTGTATTTAGTTTTGTTTGACAGAACGCTGCTTCCAGCTAAATGTACCTAATCTGCTCAAAAAACCTGCCAGAATGATATAAATTATATGAAGAGGTTGAAAAAAAGGAAAATAAAAGAGTTGTTTCTGCCTGTTGAAGAAGCGCGAAACATCAAAAAGAAAGATTAATTCAAACAAAATTTTTAGTATTCCTGCTATGCAAAACAGCATAAAAAATCTGAACTGAACGAAACCGGCAACGAAACTAATAAACAAACCAAGATTGAAAAGGTACACCATCGATAATACGACTGTCATTATCGGATCTTTATACTTTCCGGTTTTGGAAGCCCAGCGGATTCGCTGATTGAAAAATCCTGCCCAGGATTCCTGTGGCAGCGTATTTACAATTGCATCCTTTGATTTTAAATATAGCACTCCATCAGGATATTGCTGTTTTATTTTAGATTGCAACAAATAATCGTCACCGGAAATCAAATGATCGACGCCATCGTAGCCGTTCACAGCAGAAAATGCGGCTCTTGAAAAGGCGAGATTCGCCCCATTACACATTATTCCCATCCTTAACCGGATTGTAGCGACTGTTATTCCTTGCATCGTCAAAAAATCCAATGACTGAAAGAGTTGTAATAAAGATCGGTCAGAAGAGAATCTTACCGGCGCAACAATCATTTCAGCGGAATGTGTTTCATAAAATTTGGCAATTGTGGACAGCCACTTTTCTCCCATCCAGCAATCAGCATCTGTAGTAACGATAAGCGCGCCCTCACTCTGCTCAATACCTACTGCCAAAGCTCTTTTCTTGAACGAAATCACTTTTTCATCTTTAAAAATAAAATCAGACAGGGAAACTATTTTTACTTTTTCACCAAAATTTTCACGCACCATTCCTGCGGTGTTATCGGTAGAATGGTCATCTACAAGAATTATTTCAAAAAGATGGGCCGGATAATTTTGTGCAAGAATACTATTCAGGCATTTTTGAATATTCGCCGACTCGTTTCGCGCAGCAATGACAACCGATATTTTAGTTTGAGCCTGATAAATTTTGCTGTAATTAAACTCTTTTTGCAAGTTCCATCCAATACAATATAGAACCATTAGGAGCAGGTACCCCAACAGTAACACTGATAGAATTATATAAAAGATCATTTCTATTTTGAAGATGAATACGTTCTGAACAACCACGCTTTTACAATGCCTCTGACTTCATCGAAAAACAAAAGATTATGGCCTCTTTCAAAAAGGTGCAGTTTTATTTGTTCGGACTTTCCTTTAAACTTCAGCGCATTTTTGTAAGGTATGATTTTATCCTTTTTCCCTACATAAAGGTGGACAGGCATTTTACGTTTTTTGATGTTTTGGTCCACCTTTTTCAAATCAGGTACCAAAGGGCTTGTGGTCATCCAGATATCATACAGTAATGTTCTTAATTTTTCCGTCTCAATATATTGAGATGCGAATTTGAACTTACTGTTACTCAATAATTTCACTTTATTCATAAAAGAGAACAACCGCAAATATCCTTCTCCTTTCCTAACAAAATTTCGAAATAGTGTATTGCCCAAACTGGTTTTAGTCACGAAATGGTAAAACCTGTTATGAACTATTCCATCGGGCGCTATCAGGATCATATTGGAAATATGCTCGGGCATATTCTCAGCAATACAAAGACAAATTCTGGCCCCAAGACTAAAGCCGACTAAAGAAACCTTCCGGACACCTTTTTCTTTCAGAAAATGACGGACAAGCTTATACAAATTCTCTTTTGTAACCGGAGTATCTTTTGTTCCAACCGATTTCCCCTGAAATGGCAAATCAAAACTGATTACAGTAAAATCCTGGTGTTTTAAAAATCGATACAACGAAGAGTCATTACCGTATCCATGAAAAGCAAGGATCAGTTTATCTCCCGTACCAACTTCCTTATAATACATTGTTTGTCCACCGACATCAATCGTGCCGAAGGACTCTTTTACATCTATTTCTGTTATTGTATTCATTGAATAATGGCAAATGTATTAAAACCAATTTTCCATTTAAAATAAATTAACGTCTTGACAAGAATAAAAAATTTAAACGTTAGTTTAATTCTTACAACTTTGCATCGATTTTAAACCCTGACCTTATCACTTCCCTCAAATATGAAGTATTTTTCTTTATTAATTTCTTTTATTTTTCTTTCCTTCGGATTTTCTTTTGCACAGGGTTCAAAATCCAATATAAAAGGCATTCTTCAATCATCTGATAAACAAAAAATCGCAGGCATTTCGGTTTCACTATTAAATCCTGCAGACAACAAATTTATCTCAGGCTCACTAAGTGAAGATGATGGAAGCTTTGTGTTGGAAAATGTTACAGACGGAAATTATTCTATTAAAATCAGCAGCCTTGGTTACGCTGAACAAATAATTAAAAATATAAGTACGCCTGCCGCCGGAGGAACTGTCAATATTGGAATTATTACTGTTGCAAAATCGGAGACTGCTTTAAAAGTGGTGGAAGTGGTCAGTGAAAAAAAGATGCTGGAAATGGGTATTGATAAAAAAATATTCAATGTAGAAAAAAACATCACAGCAAGCGGAGGAACAGCCGCTGATGTTTTACAAAATATTCCTTCAGTCACAATGGATGCAGGCGGAAACGTAAGTCTCAGAGGTAAAAGCAGTGTCAATATATTGATTGACGGAAGACCTGCAACTTTGCTGGCAGGTGATGTAGCTTCAGCATTACAGGCCTTACCGGCAGCCAGCATTGAGAGTGTCGAAGTTATTACCAATCCATCATCAAAATATGATGCACAAGGCAGCAATGGAATCATTAATATTATTACCAAAGCCAACAAAAATCAGGGATTAAACGGTTCTGCAACTTTTGGTTTAGGTCAACGCGGGAAGTATAACGGTGGTTTGAATCTTAATCTCAGAAAAGGCAAATGGAACTACGCACTCAACAGCAATTTCCGAATCAGCGACAATTATCAGCGAACCACAACAGAAAGAGCAAATTTCAACAATGATTCTTCTTCGTATACCTACGGCGATTATCAACGACAATTCAATGGTTCTTTTAATTCCCTCACCATTTCTTATACACTGGACACCCAAAACACGTTGTCATTTACGCAAAATGTAAACCTGATGCGGTTTGGAACCGAAGGTTATCAGGACTTTAATTTATTTTCTTCGCCAGGCATTCGTTATGCCGTACAAAATCGGGAAGAAACCTTTAAAGGCGGTCCAACCAGCCTTTCATCTAACCTGAACTGGAAACATAAATTCTCAAAACCAAAGCAGGAATTAACTGCAGATGTTACTTATTCTTTCTCAAATACGGACGTGAAGCAAACCTTGAAAACAAACCTGTATGATGGTGACAGAAATCTGGATTATGGTACTATTCTTCAGGAAATACCCGGCGAAAACGGCAATAAAAATGTCAATGGGCAACTTGACTTCTCCACACCTTTTTTGACAAAAGAAGGCAAACTGGAAACAGGCTTGAAATCACAAAACTTCTGGTTCGAATCAATTAACAATCCAACCAAAACTCTTCCCGGAGGTAGTCCTGAAGTGGATGCGCTATTGCAAAACTCCTACAAATACGAACAGCATACACACGCCGGTTATGCAAGCTTTACAGATAAATATAAAAAATGGAGTTACCAGGGTGGATTGAGACTGGAATATGCCGGATATACCGGAAAGGCCGGCAATCTGGGCAATCTTGCTTATTCCAATTCATTCCTGAATTTATTTCCAACCGCTTACCTGGCTTACCAATTAAAAGACAACCAACAATTGTATCTTAATTATTCCCGCAGAACTGACCGCCCATTCTTCCTGAGAATGTTGCCCTACCTGAATATTGCCAATGCCTTGGATACCAGCTCAGGAAACCCGGATCTGAAACCGGAGTTTATTGACAACTTCGAGTTTTCTTATAGCCTGCAATTACCCAAAGGAAATATGGTGATGGCAAGTCTTTATTACCAAAGAACAGTCAACCTGATTCAAAACTTTACCAAATCCTATGCCGACGGAACCAGTTTTACCCAACCGGTAAACCTTAGCTCGGGAAGTACATATGGATTGGAACTGACCGGTAAATTACAAATGACCAAAGCCTGGGATGCGACCTTGAGTGCAAACTTTTTCCAGAATAAAATTGATGGTGCAAATGTTGATGCAAGCGTGAGCAATGAAGGATTCAGCTGGTTTTCGAAACTGAATACCAACTACAAAATAACCAAACAATTTTCAGTACAACTGATGGGCAATTATGAAAGTGCAAAACCGGAAGCCCAGGGTAGAAGAGACGAAGTATATTGGTTTGATGCAGGTTTTAAAGCGAACTTTCTCAAAAACAACAAAGCAAGTGTGGTACTGAATATCACAGACATTTTTGATACCAGAAAATATACAACCAATTATAATCTTCCGCTTTACCAGCAAAGGATTTACCGCGACCGTGAAACACAGGTTGCAACCATAACTTTTACCTATAAATTTGGCAAAACAGAGTTTGACAATAATAAATCAGGCGACGGAAGAAACAGAAGAAGCAGAAATAACCAGGGCGTACAGAAAAAAGAACTGCAGGTTCGCGACGGAAACCTGAAATCCGGCGATGACGATAACAATGGCGGAGGCCAAAAATAAAACTAATTACTTTTGGCATTATATTTGTTGCAACTAACAAACACAAACAATCAAAGTATGAAAAAAATATTGGTCTCTCTTCTGTTAATTCCTGTTTCATATGCAAATTCAAATGCTCAGGGTATTAATGACATTCTGAACAAAGCAAAAAAGACAGCCAGCAATGGAGGTGTTATTAAAACAACACAATCTTCCGGCACATCTAAACAACCGGTATCTTCAAAACTATTGGGAAATGAAGAAATAGGAAGTGGGTTGAGAGAAGCCTTAAAACTCGGAGCTCAGACTGCCACAAAAAACCTGTCAGTAACAAACGGATTTTTTGGCAATCAACTAATCAAAATTCTGATGCCTCCTGAAGTAAAAACGATTGAAGCAAAACTTCGTCAGTTTGGTATGGGCAAAGTTGTTGATGATGCTATCTTATCAATGAACAGAGCAGCTGAAGACGCCTCTTCCCAAGCCCTTCCAATTTTGGTAAATTCAATCACATCATTTACAATTCAGGACGGGCTCTCTATTTTGAATGGCGGTGATGATGCAGCTACCAACCTTTTAAAATCCCGAACCACACCACAGATTACGGCTGCATTCCGCCCTGTAATTTCGAAGTCGATGAGCAAATACAACGTAGAACAAATGTGGGCACAGGTATTCAATACTTATAATTCTTTACCAATCATCAAGAACAAAGTGAATACTGACCTGACCGGTTATATCACAGAACGTGCTTTGAGTGGTTTGTTTGTTTCTGTAGCAGCAGAAGAAAAGAAAATCCGGCTTGACCCTGTAGGTACAGGCAATGACCTTATTACACGAGTTTTCGGTTCAAAAAGATAATCCTTTCCACATATTATTAAATTGAAATATTGCCTCCCCTCAGGAGGCAATATTTTTTTTGTAAAAACCTAACAAAGAGGTATTCCAATTTTTAGAAATTATCCATACCTTCAACTTCTTGATACTTCGACATTTTATTATATTATGGATACTCAGAACCAACCAGCAATTACATCTGCAACGGACCTTTTGAAACAATGGTGGGAATCAAAATCATTTGAAGGCAAAGAATTTTGTTCTTTAGATGAAAGCGGCCAACTAACCGTAAGCCCCTTTCCTGCGAAAATTGTCAGTACGTTGAACCACATCACCGGTGATGCTGTTTTGCAAACCTTGCAGGATAAGTACAGAGAGCTGAAAAAACTGACTGACGAATTAATAAAAGAATGGGGCGTAACAGATGACAAAATTAAAATGATGTCTAAGGTAAATCGCCTGAAAGAATATATCAGCACAGCGAATGCGGTTGGTGATCTTGAATCTCTGCTTGTTCCGGTAAAAGAATATGAAGCCGTTATTAACGGAATAGTTGACGACAATTTCAAAGCTAAACAAGCCCTGGTAACAGAGGCCGAAAGCTTTACCATTGAAAATAACAACTGGAAAGATCTTACTCAAAAGTTTAAGGACATTACAGAAAAATGGAAGCAGCTTGGTTTTGTAGATAAAAAAAGAAATGAACTACTTTGGGATAAACTGGAGGCATTAAAATCGAAGTTTTTTGAAGACAAAAGGTCGCATCATGAAGATGTTGAACACGAAATGCTTCAAAATCTAGATCTTAAAATGGAGATTGTAGAAAAAGCAGAAGCCAACACAAATTCGGAAAACTGGAAAGAAACAACTGAATTCTTCAAACAGTTATTGGAAGAATGGAAAAACACAGGCCGGACTATTCCTGAAAAAAATGAAGCTCTCTGGCAGAGATTTATCGGTGCAAAAAACAATTTCTTTGACCGCAAAAAACTACACACTGATCAGATAAAAGTTGAGCAGGAAGCCAATTATGAAAAGAAACTCGCAATAATCGAAAAAGCAGAAACTATCAAAAACAGCACAGAATGGTCGATTACCACGAAGGCCTTCAATGATTTGATGGACGAGTGGAAAGCAATAGGACCGGTTCCTGCTGAGCATAATGCACCATTATGGGACAAATTTTCTGCTGCAAAAGAAACCTTCTATGGTGCAAAACGCAGTCAGGCAGACGCTTACAAAACGATGCTGGATGAAAATTATCAGAAGAAAACAGCAATTATTGAGCGCGCCGAATCGTTGAAAAACAGCTCAAACTGGCGTGAAGTTTCTGACGAAATGAACCAACTTTTCGAGCAATGGAAGCAAATTGGCCACGTAGGAAAGGAGCACAGCGAAAAACTGTGGGAGAAATTTATTTCTGCCCGCAAGCATTTCTTCAACCGTAAAGATCAGGACCGCTCGCGCCGCAAAGAACAATACGAGAAAAATAAAGAAGTTCATCATATCCAAACCAAAAATTTCCTGGCCACACTGGAGCACGAAACGGCAGACGAAACCGCCCAGATTGCAGAATTCAGGGAAAGTCTTGAAAATATTGGAGAAGGACCAAAATCAGGTGAAATCAAAAGTCATCTTACAAATCTGATTTCAGAACTTGAACAGAAAATCAAAAACAGAGCGCCAAAAATTGCCGATTTAAAAGAACAGGTTGCCCGACTGGACCAGGTTGAAAATACTGAAGCTCCGGTACAAAATCATTCTGAAGCCTGATAAAAGAATCGAATGAAGAAAATCATCATTGGGTCACTGTTTTTAATTTCAAGCATTGGAACATTTGCGCAAAATTATGCAATCAGCGGAAATGAAATTATCACTGAGCAAAAAGTAAAATTTGGCAACTCAAATGCCCTGCTAAGTAAGGCAGATATTGATGCATTGAAGATAATTAAGGATTTCCTTAACGAAAAAACGTACATCAGTCAACTGCGTATAGAAGGACATGTCAGTGGAACAAAAAATGATCAGCAATTGAGCGAAGAAAGAGCTTTGGCCATTGCAGCCTGGTTGATAAAAGAAGGGATTGATTGTAAAAGGTTGATAGCAGTTGGTTTTGGGAATAATAAACCTGCCGAAGTCAACACCCGTATCAATTTTATTATGGCAGGTTTGAGAGGAAAAATGATTGGAGGAATGCCTGAAGACGGTGGAGGAAATGTTGCCGGCGATGTTTGCAATCTCAATAAATCATCGCGCTAAATTTCAATAAGGGCTGAAATTTCAATTACCTTTGCTCAACTACATACGCATCTATAATTTATGAAGAAAAACATTGCTTTATTAGCAGGAGGGTATTCCGGGGAATATGTCATTTCGCTAAAGACAGCCCATACAATCGAACAAAATTTACCTGAGGAGCTCTATAATATTTACAAAATTATTATTACAAAAGAAGCTTGGTGGTATGAGCGCAACAGTGAAAAAATTTCTGTTGATAAAAATGATTTCAGCATAACATTAGAAGGAGAAAGAATAAAATTTGAAGCCGCTTTTATTGCCATGCATGGCACACCAGGCGAAGATGGTAGAATTCAGGGTTATCTTGATATGATGAATATCCCCTACACTACCTGTAACACCATCGTTTCTGCTCTGACATTTAATAAAAGCAATTGCAATAAAGTAGTAAAAGATGCCAATATAGTTGGTATCTCTAACTCAGTCTTAGTGTTCAAAGATCAGCCCTACTCCATTGGTAATATCCTTGAACAATTAAAAATGCCATTGTTTGTAAAACCAAACGAAAGTGGCTCCAGCCTTGGTGTCAGCAAAGTTACAACAGTCGAAAATCTGCTTCCTGCCATCGAAAAAGCCTTTACGGAAGATAGCCAGGTATTGATTGAAGAATTTATTGAAGGCAGGGAATTAACCATTGGTGTTTACAATATTGGTGGTGAAGTCAAGGCTCTTCCTCCGACAGAAATTATTTTAGGAAAATCAGCCATTTTTGATTTTGAAGCAAAATATACACCAGGAGATACGAATGAAATAACGCCTGCCCAATTGGATGCAAATACAAATGAGCAAATTGCGCATAAAGCAAAATATTTATACCGGTATTTAAATTGCCGTGGCGTTGTCCGGATGGATTTTATACTTCAAAAAAATACTAACAAATTATTTTTTCTTGAGGTCAATACTATGCCGGGGCAAAGTGAAAGCAGTATTGTACCTCAGCAGTTAAAATGCGCTGGTATTGCTTTAAAAGATTTTTACAGTGCCTTATTGGAAGACACCCTGAAACGTGGCGTCTAAGGCCAAATTGTGGATTTAAAATTTAGAATGTGAAGACAGCAACCAAAACAACGGATTTCAAAAATTCATTTAAGCTAAACGTATTGGCCATTGCCGGCGTATGTGTTGTCCTCTATTTTATCTTCTTCGCAATGCTTGGCCAGATAACAGGTCATGGTGATGAAATAAAAGTTCCCAATATTGTGGGCAAAATGTTGAAGACCGGTGAAGGCGAATTGAAAAAAGTTGGTTTCGATATTCAAATTGATTCAGCATACGATCCTTCTCAAAAAGCATTGATGATCCTGGGCCAGCAACCAGAAGTTGGAGAAATCGTAAAACCCGGCAGAACCATCTTTTTGACAGTGAACAAAACTGAGCCTCCCAAAACACCAATGCCAAACCTGAATGGCTTGTCATTGCGCAGTGCTATAATGATTTTGAATTCCAGCAAACTGCATCTTGGCGATACCAGCTATCGTCCGGATATTGCACAAGGAGCGGTTTTAGACCAGCTTTATAATGGAAAAATCATCCGTCCAGGCCAAATGATTCCGCAGGGAAGCACAATCAGCCTGGTTTTGGGTGATGGTTTGGGCAATACTGTATTTGATGTTCCGGATATTGTGGGCCTTACCTACGCAGAAGCTGTAGCAATGCTTTCGGCAAATAATTTACATTTCACAGCAGTTGCAAGCGAAGAAATTACGGATACAGCAGCAGCAATTGTATACATGCAAATGCCAAGTGCATTAAACGAATTGGGCGCATCCAACCGACTGCGCGAAGGTGATGAGATTGGATTTTATTTCAAACAAAATCCTACTGAAGCTGAAATCAATCACGGCCCACAATCAGGAGGAATAAAAGACAGCGTAACTATAGAGAACTAGGATAAACCTGCCGCACAATAATTCATTACAGTGGCACGTTTTGAATCCAACTGCCCCAAACTATGAACTTTAATCTGAAAATATATTCCCTGCTATCATTTGCACTGTTTTTAGTGCAGACGATTGCAGTTGCGCAGGAAAATATAGCTCCCTTGCAATATAATCCCAACACCCGCGCAGGAAATTATAAATCCTACAGCACAATGAAGACAACGGCTTTGTCATTGCCCTTCTTCGAGGATTTTACTAATTATGATATTATTCCCGACACTTCAAAATGGCAGGACAGACAAGTGTACATTAATAATACAATGGCTGACAATATGAAAAGCCGGGGTGTGGCAACATTTGATGCACTTAATCAATTTGGTTTGCCCTACGATGTTAGCAGTGCAACTGTGCTTCGGTATTCGGATAGCCTCACATCAAAACCATTAGATTTAAGCACCTACTCTCCATCAGATAGTGTTTATCTTAGTTTTGTTTATCAACCAGGCGGCCTTGGTTTCACTCCCGAAAAGCAAGATTCATTAATGCTTTTTTTCAAATCGAAAATAAGCGGCAGCTGGATTAAAGTCTGGAGTAAAAGTGATTCTGTATTGCAGGATTTTAAAATAGCGATGGTAAAAATTGCTGACACAAATTTTTTGCATAGCGGATTCCAGTTTCGTTTTATCAATAAAGCATCAATGGGTATTAATGATGATGTGTGGAACCTGGATTATATCAAAATTGATGTTGGCAGAAATATGTTTGATACCCTGATACAGGATGTTGCTTATACCCAAAATCCGACTTCAATTCTTAGTGATTATACCGCTATGCCCTACAGACAATATCTTGCTGCAAGCGGTGCGGAACGGGCTTCAACCTTTAAAAGCGTCATTAAGAATAATTTCCAGACCAGCCAGAATATTTCAAATTTTGGTTATGAAGCCAGAGAACAAATTTCTGGAACAGGACTATCTTCAGGAGCAGATGTTAACCGTAATATACCTGCCCTCAAAACAACCGAAGTAGTATTTAACACTTACAGCACGAGCCCTTCGGCAGGTTATTATGACAAAGTGGTTTTCGAAAATAAATATTATCTGCAGGCACCTGCCGGAGATGTAAACAAAGTAAATGACACGATAACAGGCACTCAGATATTTGATAACTACCTCGCTTACGATGACGGTACTGCAGAAATGAGTTATTACCTCAATCTTTTCCCTACCCTTCCCGGTAAAATTGCAATAGAACATCACCTGAACCAGGCAGATACTTTGCGTGGAATGGCCATTTATTTTGGTCGTCAGGTGCCTTTGGCTTCGTATAAATACTTTTCCGGAGTGGTCTATAAATCTATTGCTTACGGCAGCTCAGCATCAGACAATATTATTTACCAGATTGACAATTTACAACCCAAATACATCGACACCATCAATCATTTCTGGATTTATAAATTTGATAAGCCAATCCCGATGCCGTCCGGTACATTCTACATCGGGACTATTCAGCCGGCTTTAAGCGGCAGCGACAGTTTGTATTTCGGATTGGACAGAAACCGGACAAGCGGAAATCATGCTTATTTTAATGTACTCAATACGTGGTCTCCATCCCTGGTGAGTGGAGCGATAATGATACGCCCTATATTGGGTCAGCCTATTTCCGGGTCTGAAATAAAAGAAGTTTCTGCTGCACAATTTTATAATTATAAGCTTTCTCCTAATCCAGCCTCTGATAAGGTTACCATTACAATGAATCAAACACCGTATAATTCTAAATATTCAATTAGCAATTCATTGGGCCAACATTTGCAACAGGGGATAATTGCCTCACCAAAACAGGAAATTAATTTGTCGGCATTGCCTGATGGCATTTATTTCATGCATCTCGAAAATGATGGCAGGCAATACCCGGTACAAAAATTTATTAAACAATAAAAAGGAAAAAGAATGAAAGACATTTCTGTTCAGGAATTAAAAACACTAATGGATAATAATGATGCATTAAACATCATTGATGTAAGAGAACCCGATGAGCATGCCGAATTTAATATTGGCGGAATTTTGCTTCCATTGGGCAAAATAATGTCCTTTCAACTGGAGGATGTAGAAGAGTTAAAAGATCAGGAAGTTTATGTTTATTGCCGTTCCGGCAAAAGAAGTATGCAGGCATGTATGGTCCTGGAACAAGCCGGCTTCGAACACGTCAATAATGTCAATGGTGGAATACTGGCCTGGCAGGAGCAGATTGGCTGATTATAACATCAACACACATCAACACTTATTTAAAGGGTAATTATTCTTCGTAATAATTACCCTTTTTGTTGCAGAAAGCTGACCATTATTACTAAGGATATTCTAAAAAGAAAATTCACTTTTTCTACTGCGCAGGATTAATATTTCCTTTGTTTGGTATTAAACTAAACAGATTCATTAAGGTCTTACCTGCTTTGAAACTATATTTTATGAACCTTATTAATAATTACAGGCCTTTATTCTTTACTCTTCTACTTGTAAGTTGCTTTTCATATCAATCAGCAAACGCGCAGACTCACCAAGTCTCCGGCTTATTCTCAGACAGCAGTGATAAAGAACCGATTTTAGGTGTTTCAGTTATTTTATCAAATACAACAGATACAAGTGTAAAATTTGGAACAGGTTCTGATTTTGACGGAAGTTTTCTGATTGAAAATGTACCGAATGGCAATTACAATCTGCGGGCAACTTATTTAGGATATTCCGTTTTCAGGAAATCTGTTACAGTCAATAATGATAATGTTGCCCTTGGAGATTTAAATCTGAGCCGAACATCTACTTCTCTTAATACTGTAGTTGTAGCCGGTACGCTGGCCCGTTCTCAGCAAAGTGGCGATACCACATCTTTCAATGCAGGAGCATACAAAACAAACCCTGACGCCACAGCCGAAGATTTGTTGAACAAAATGCCGGGAGTCAGCACCAGCGATGGGACGTTAAAAGTGAATGGAGAACAGGTGAAGAAAATATTTATTGATGGTAAGGAGTTTTTTGGTGACGACCCCAATGCTGCCATAAAAAATTTACCATCAGAAATTATTGAGAAAATACAAGTTTATGACCGGGCAAGTGATCAATCTCAGTTTACAGGTTTTGATGACGGCAACAGCGAGAAGTCGATTAATATCCAAACCAAGAAAGGAATGAATAATGGTATGTTCGGAAAGGTAAGCGGCGGATATGGAGCCGATGAAAGCAGCAAAGACAGTCGTTACACTTTTGGAGGAAATCTAAATTATTTTAATGGAGACAGAAGGATTTCGATAGTTGGACTGGCGAACAACATCAACCAGCAAAATTTCAGTGCGGATGATTTATTGGGAGTGTCCTCATCTTCGAGCTCAGGAAACCGTGGCCGAGGAGGAGCGCGCGGCGGGCGCGGTGGCGGCGGCGATGATGCCTCATCAAATTTCATGGTGAATAATCAGGGAGGAATTACGCAAACACAATCCGGAGGACTAAATTATAGCGACAACTGGAGCAAAAAACTGAAAGTAACAGGCAGCTATTTCTTTAACAAGGCCGAAAATACAAACCAGACAGACCTTTCCAGGACATATACTTTACAAAACAAGGACAGCAGCCTTGTTTATAACGAAAACAACCTCAGTGAAAGTACCAACACGAATCACAGAGTCAACTTCAGGGCCGAATGGAATATTGACAGCAACAACGCAATTTTTATCACTCCGAAAATAACCTATCAGCAAAACGAAACACAGAAAAACCTGACAGGTTCAAACCTGATTAATGGTGGTTTGGAAGGCAGTAGCCTTTCCAACAAAACATTCAACAATTCTGAAGGCTACAATTTTTCCAATTCTTTATTATACCGCCATAAATTCCGCAAACAGGGACGTACTATTTCGGCCAATTTTGATACGCGAATCAATAGCAGAACCGGTGATGGAAGTTTATATTCATTAAACGATTATGTTGATACCAGCATTCTTACAGACCAAAAATACAACCTGAACAGCGAAGGAACCACCTTAGGCGTAAACATTCAATACACAGAACCTTTATCGAAAAAAATGCAGTTACAGCTGTCTTACAACCCATCCTTCAATCACAACGAATCCGGCAGAAATACGTTTAATAAAGTAAGTGGTGGGGATTATACTAATCTCGACAGCACTTTGAGCAACCAGTTTTCAAATGATTATTCTTACCAGAAAGGTGGAGCAGGCATACGTTATAATACTGAAAAAGTCAGCTTCAATACCGCTGTAAATGCACAAAGTGGCAACCTGAAAGGAACACAAATTTTTCCGCAAAACCTTGAGATTAACCGCACCTTCACCAATGTTTTGCCACAGGCAATGATGAATATAAAGTTCACTAAAACAGAAAACCTGCGTTTATTCTACCGAACAAATACAAATGCCCCGAGTATCTCTCAATTGCAAAATGTAATTGACAACAGCAACCCGCTGCAATTGAGAATGGGTAATCCAAACCTTCAGCAGGATTATACGCATTCTGTAAATCTTCGGTACGGAAAGACAATGGCCGGAAAAGGAAACGGAATTTTTCTTTTTGCAAATGCAACTTTTACTAACAACTATATTGGTAACAGCACGATTGTTGAAGGCGATGGAGTGCAAATAACAATGCCAGTCAATCTGGATGGGTATATGCGCACCAACGCATTTGCCACCTACAGCTTACCCGTAAAAAAACTTAAAAGCAACCTGAACTTTAGTGCCGGAATCAATTATTCAAAAACGCCGTCACTAATCAATAATATCGCCAACAACAATAAAAACTATGCCGTAAATGGTGGATTGGTAATAGGGTCCAACATTTCAGAAAATATTGACTTTACAGTTTCTTACAGCGGGGCCTATAATATTGCACACAATACGGCGCAACCACAATCTGATTTTAAGTATTATTCGCAAACAAGCTCTTTAAAATTCAACTGGATATTTCTGAAAGGATTTGTATTCAATACCAATCTTAATCATACGCTGTATAGCGGACTGGGTGAAGGTTTCAATCAAAACTATTTATTGTGGAATGCATCCCTGGGTTATAAATTCCTTAAAAACAAATCGCTTCAGGCAGACATTTATGCCTTCGACATCCTCAACCAAAACAACAGTATCAGCAGAACAATCAATGATTATTATGTGGAAGATACAAGGACAACCGTTTTACAACGTTACCTGATGTTGAAACTAACTTACACGCTTCGTGCTTTTAAATCTGCCAAAGATGACAAACCAGCGGATTTTGGAAACCCGGGTGGAAGTGGTGGTGGAGATGGCAGAAGGATGGGCAGACCAGAGGGTGGGCAGTTTTAAATCAAAATTTCACAACACTTTTTTTCGCGTGTTTTCCCCAGCGATATTGGTGGGTCCAGTAAGCAAGCTTTTGAGACAAAATGCCAAAGCCGGCGCCAAATAATACGTCATTGATGTAATGTTTATTGTTGGCGATACGCATTGCCCCAACAGTTGTGGCAACTGTATAAGATGCGTAGGGCATCCAGGGATATTTGTCTTTATATTCGGTACTCAGAAAAGTTGCAGCCAAAAAAGCCTGCGCAGTATGGCTGGACGGGAAGGAACGAAAATTACTGCCATCGGGACGATTTTCTTTGGTAATACTTTTCAATAAATACACACCACCAACCATCATTATTTCTGCTTTGCAAAGGATAACGGTTCGGTTTATTATATCTGTCCTGGAACGAACGCCGCATAAATCCAAACCATAGGCAGCTATCAGCGGAGAAAAAGCCAATGCTGCATCAGTATGTTCAGGCAAATCAGCAAGACTTTTCCAACGAACTGCGTCAGTAAGTTCTTCTTTCATGCCACCGGAAAAAATCAAGGAAGAACCCATCAGCAAAACGGGTGCAATAAGTTGCGGATGGGAGTAACTGAGTTTTTTATTTTGATAAGATACAGAATCCTGAGCCTGCAGGTGAATGCAGCCCAATAACATTATAAACAATAAACACAACGTAATTCTGTAATGGAAATTAAACACGATTCAAATCATTTTAAGGTTAGAAAAATGAAAAAATCTTCATTTTTCACACGAACAAAATGAACTCGATTAGTGACTATAAACTTTGGCGGCAGACATTTCGCGGACGGCTTCGATAATTCCTTTGGTATCGTAGCCACATTCGCGGTGAAGTTCCTCTGGTTTGCCATGCTCCACTACCCTGTCAGGTATGCCCAGCATTTTAATAGTTGGATGATAATTATGAGCATTCATAAATTCCAACACTGCACTACCAAATCCACCAACAATCGTTCCGTCTTCTACGGTAATTACCTTTGAATAACGCTGCCCTATTTCATGCAACATCTCTTCATCCAGTGGTTTCACAAAACGCATATCATAATGGGCCGGGCGAAGATCGTCAGTCAATAATGTGCGGCAGGCATTTACTGCAAAATTACCAACGTGACCAATGGTCAAAATGGCAACATCTTCACCATTCTGAATTTTACGGCCTTTACCAATTTCTATTTTTTCCATCGGCACACGCCATTCAGGCATCACACCCTGCCCGCGCGGATAACGGATAGAAAAAGGATGTACATTTTCCGGTAATTGTGCAGTATACATCAGATGGCGCAATTCTGCTTCATCCATAGGTGCACTCACAATCATATTGGGAATGCAGCGCATGTACGCCAAATCATAGGCTCCGTGGTGTGTTCCGCCATCATCACCAACCACTCCACCTCTATCGAGGCAGAAGATTACAGGAAGGTTCTGGATGGCAACATCGTGAATCACCATATCATAGGCACGCTGCATAAACGAACTGTAAATATTACAGAACACTTTCATGCCCTGTGTGGCCAGGCCAGCGCTAAGGGTAACTGCATGTTGCTCAGCTATGCCCACGTCCAGTGCACGGTCAGGCATTTTCTCCATCATTATTTTAAGGGAACAACCGGAAGGCATTGCAGGCGTGATGCCCATTACCAATGGATTAGCTTCCGCAAGTTCAACTATTGTATGACCAAAAACATCCTGATACTTTGGAGGTTCCGGTATGGTAGAAATTTTCTTATTGATCTGTCCGGTTACTTTATCAAACAAACCCGGCGCATGCCATAGGGTCTGATCTTTTTCAGCCAGGTCGTAGCCTTTGCCTTTCACCGTTTTGATGTGTAATAATTTCGGTCCGGGAATATCTTTCAGGTCTTTGATGGTTTCAACAAGCTTCAACACATTGTGTCCATCAATAGGGCCAAAATATCTCAATCCCAGCGCTTCGAACAGGTTGCTCTGACGGGAAATCATCCCTTTAATTCCTGCACCCATTTTGGCTGCCATTTCGCGTTGAAACTCAGGATAAGGTAATTTGCCCAGTAATTTCCATACATCCTCGCGCAGCTTATTATAAGTAGGTGAAGTCGTTATATCGGTCAGGTATTCTTTCAATGCGCCGACATTCGGGTCGATAGACATGTTGTTATCGTTGAGGATAACCAGCACATTGGCATTGCTCACTCCGGCGTGGTTCATTGCCTCAAACGGCAAACCGGCAGTCATAGCGCCGTCGCCAATAATGGCCACATGATGCCTATGTGTTTCCCCTTTATATTTTGAGGCAATCGCCATTCCCAATGCGGCAGAGATCGAAGTGGAAGAGTGGCCTACACCAAAAGCATCATATTCGCTTTCATCTCTTTTAGGAAAACCGCTAATTCCGCCGTAGCGCCTGTTGGTGTGGAATACCTCACGACGACCGGTGAGAATTTTATGGCCATATGCCTGGTGACCAACATCCCAAACCAATTTATCGTCCGGCGTATTGAACATATAATGCAGCGCTACCGACAACTCTACCACACCAAGGCTTGCACCAAAATGGCCGCCGTTGACACTGACACTATCAATAATAAACTGACGTAATTCATTGCAGACCTGCTGCAAATCCGACTTGTTCAATTTTTTCAAATCGTCCGGATTGTTGATTTGGCTCAGAAGCGGGCCCGCATTAATTTTTTCCATCCAAAAACGCCGATATAAAAGGGATTGCCAAAGCTAAAAAGAATAAGTATAAATATGTGGGTTTAGTCTCACAAAATTTTAGTTAAACAAATACAACTTTACATTCTGATCGCTGTTAGTACTGCTTAAAACTCAATCTTAATTCCCCAATCGTGGATAGATTTATCCTGGTTCAAATCGTGTTTATTTTCCGAAATTTTTATAAAGTTCAGATTTTCCATCTTTTTCACATCAGGAGGTAACGCACGCAGCGCATTGTTATTGATGTAAAGTTGCTCAAGCTGCATCATATTGTACATCGACATCGGTAGCATTTCGATGTTGTTGTTTTCCAAATGAAGACGATGAAGATTAGGCAATTGATTGAAAATCTCTACTCCTTTCTCCAGATTGAAAGCCTTATCGTTGTTCAGAAACAATTCTTCCAGGTTTTGCAATTCCACAAATTCGGCAGGTAGTTCCACAAATTCATTACCGCTCAAATCCAATACTTTCAGATTCTTAAGCTTCGCAATATCTTTTGGAATAATCCTGATATGGTCATTTTGCAAAATCAGGACTTCGAGGTTGGGAAATTTATCCATTGCCTTCGGAAATTCAGGGAAATTCTGGTTGCTCAAATCCAATGTTTTCACCTTGTTAGGTGCTTTCAGGGCATCTTCAAGTTTGCGATAAACTGAATCAGTTGATTGACTGAGTGCAAAAAACGGGTTCATCAACAGGATAACAATCCAAAATAGATTCTTCATAATCGTCAGATTTAGTTCAGTAAGAGCCCTAAAGGTAGTTTTTCCTTCCGCACAAACGACTAATGCTTTGCTAAATTATTGTCTCCTGCCGATTAAAATTTTCAACATTATAACAAAGCTTTTACGATAGTTTAGGTAACTTTACTATAGTTAGATTAGAGTAGTGAGTTTAGTTCAAAGAGCGCTTCTTTTTAGAGGCGCTTTTTATTTATACGTTTTTTTTACCTTACCTGGATTGATGCCATTTTTCTTTGCTTAGTTCAAACCAGTTGAGCTCTCTACCTTTTTCATATTCGAAAATTTCCTTGTGCTCAAACTGTAATTTCCTCAACACATTCTGTGAGTTTGCATTCCGCAAATCAGTTGTGGCATAGATGGTTTCCATTCCAAAATGGTCAAAACCATAATCGATAATAGCTACAGATGATTCGGTGGCATACCCTTTACCCCAGTGCTTTTGTTTAAAGCGATATCCGTGTTCGTAAAAATTAGTGCGGCCATTCATGGTGTCTGTAAAATATTTCAAACCACACCAGCCCAGGCATTCATTCGTATTCTTATCCACCACAGCCCAGCGGCCTATTCCGTTTTCTTTGTATTGTTGTTGCAGCATTTTAATTACTGCAGTAATCCGGTCCATCGACGTAACCGGATCATTATTGATATAACGATGCACCAATGGATCGGAGTCCATTTCGTACAGATCATTTTCGTCGATGTAATCCAACTCGCGGAGGATAAGGCGCGGGGTTTCTATGTGGATGGGCATGTTTATTTACACTTATTAATTATATCTGTTGAAATTTCGGAAAAGAAAGGGTTCTAAGAATAAAGGTAATAGTATTCTTATGCACACAAATTATCTGAATCAAGATTTTTAGGATTAAATGATAATAGAAATCCTCATCTATCTATATCCTGAACAGCCCCAAAATCTGCAAATCCTGATTCAGACAAAAAAAGCACTTTAGTAACTCATTTCACGTCTTTAGAAATTGATTTCACGCCTTTAGAAATTGATTTCATGCCTTTAGTAAATCACTTCAGGTCTTTAGTAACTCATTTTACGCCTCTAGAAAATCATTTTACGCGTACAATATTTCATTTCGCGCCTTCAGTAACTCATTTCACGCCTTTAGAAATTCACTTCATGCCGTTAGAAATTAATATCATGCCTTTAGAATCTCATTTCACGTCTTCAGTAACACATTTCATGCTTACAGTTACAACAACAAATCCTCCCTTAATTTAAAACCTGCTCTCATCTACCCCAATTAAGCAAATCAGTCCGGAACACATAGCATAATAGTTCTGTTTCTTCTTGTTTTTTGAACCGAAAGCCGTTACTTTTGCCCACCTAAAATATTTTTTTAACAATTTAACAAGATTATGGATCAATTATTTTACCTCGTACCCGTGTTTGGTGTCGTTGCACTACTGTACACTTTTATCAAAAGTGCCTGGGTGACCAAACAACCTTCGGGCAATGCACGTATGACAGAAATTGCCGGCTACATCGCCGATGGCGCAATGGCTTTCCTGAAAGCTGAATATAAAGTGATGGGCTACTTCGTGGTAATCGCAGCTTTATTATTGGGCTTTATGGGTATGAGCGACGCCAACAGTCACTGGACGATTGCTTTGGCCTTTATTGTAGGTGCCTTCTTTAGTGCATTGGCAGGTTTCCTGGGTATGCGTATCGCAACTAAATCGAATGTGCGTACTGCAGAAGCGGCCCGTACTTCTTTGGCCAAAGCGCTGAAAGTTTCCTTCACCGGCGGTTCGGTAATGGGAATGGGCGTTGCCGGTCTTGCGGTATTAGGTCTTGGTTCTTTGTTTATTGTATTGAAAATGGCTTTTGCCCCAACAGCTACTGTAGACAGCCATGAAATGAAACTGGTGATTGAAGTATTGACTGGTTTTTCGCTGGGTGCTGAAAGTATCGCTTTGTTTGCCCGTGTGGGTGGTGGGATTTACACCAAAGCGGCCGATGTGGGTGCTGACCTTGTTGGTAAAGTAGAAGCGGGTATCCCTGAAGATGATCCCCGTAACCCTGCTACCATTGCAGATAACGTAGGTGATAACGTAGGTGACGTGGCTGGTATGGGTGCCGATTTGTTCGGTTCTTATGTAGCGACAGTTTTGGCTACGATGGTTTTGGGCCGTGAAACATTAAGTTTATCAGGTGATAATTTTGCTGGTTTTGCTCCAATCTTATTACCAATGCTGATTGCCGGTGTGGGTATTATCCTTTCTATCATCGGTACATTCTTTGTTCGTATTTCTGAAAATGCAGGTTTAAGCACTGCTAAAGTGCAAAACGCTTTGAACATGGGAAACTATGGTTCGATTGTGTTGACTGCTATCGCCTGTTTCTTCCTGGCTACCAATATTCTTCCTGCAACAATGACTTTGCGTGGATTTGAATTCACGAGCATGGATGTGTTCTACTCTATCCTTGTTGGTCTTGCAGTAGGTACTTTGATGAGTATCATTACTGAATATTACACTGCAATGGGCAAACGTCCGGTAATGAGCATTGTAAAACAATCCGCAACTGGTCACGCTACCAACATCATTGGTGGTTTGGCGATGGGTATGGAATCTACTTTCTTACCAATACTTGTTTTGGCTGCAGGTATCTATGGTTCTTATCATTTTGCAGGTTTGTACGGTGTGGCGATTGCAGCTGCAGGTATGATGGCTACTACAGCGATGCAATTGGCAATTGACGCGTTCGGACCGATTGCAGATAATGCAGGTGGTATTGCTGAAATGAGTGAATTACCGGCTGACGTTCGTGAAAAAACAGATATCCTAGATGCGGTTGGTAATACTACAGCGGCAACGGGTAAAGGTTTTGCGATTGCTTCTGCTGCATTGACGGCTTTGGCTTTGTTTGCAGCCTTCGTTGGTATTGCCGGTATTGATGGTATTGATATTTACAGAGCTGATGTATTAGCTGGTTTATTTGTTGGTGCTATGATTCCTTTCATCTTCTCTTCGCTGGCTATCCGCGCGGTAGGTGAGGCGGCAATGGCTATGGTGGAAGAAGTTCGCCGCCAGTTCCGCGAAATTCCTGGTATTATGGAAGGAACAGGCAAACCACAATACGACAAATGTGTGGCGATTTCGACTGAAGCTTCTATTAAAAAAATGATGTTGCCGGGTGCAATTGCAATTGTATCTCCATTGATTATCGGTTTCCTGTTGGGCCCTGAGGTTTTGGGTGGATTCCTTGCCGGTGCTACCGTTAGTGGTGTGTTGATGGGTATGTTCCAGAATAACGCCGGTGGTGCCTGGGATAATGCTAAAAAATCTTTTGAGAAAGGTGTGGACATCAATGGTCAGACATACTACAAAAAATCTGAACCACATAAAGCATCTGTAACAGGTGATACCGTTGGAGATCCTTTTAAAGATACATCAGGTCCTTCAATGAACATCCTGATCAAACTGATGTCGATTGTTTCATTGGTTATTGCGCCTACTTTGAGCGGAATGTTTGCTAAAAACATCCAAGAACACAGAATAGCAAAATTAGGCATGATGATGTCTGCATGTAAAGAAGCCGGTTGTACTCCTGCCGACTGCGAAGCTGTAATGGGTGCTGGCAAAACCGGTGCTTGCTGCGCTGACAAAGCCGGTGCTGAATGCACAGGCAAAGAAGATTGCGCCTGCCCACATTGCGTCGGTAAAGAAGGCACTGAAATGCATGCTGCCGATTCTTCAACAGCGGCACCTGCAGTTGCAGAAGATCCGAAACAAGCAGAACCGGCAAAATAATATTTCGCATTTTATAAATACAATAAATTCCTGCTCAGTATATTTGAGCAGGATTTTTTTTAACCCTGAAAACAAAACACTATGAAAAACATCATCAAGAAAAGCCTGATCATTGCCGTTCTGTATTACTCTACTATTCTGATTGGATGCATCAAAGACCAGTGTACCTGCGATCCGGTAAAAAACGGGACTTATAATTATACCGAACTCCGGACAACAAATCTGGCTATCAACATTAATGGAGATACTACTTTCGCAAGTAATATTTTAGCTGCGGATACCGTGGAGCAAAAACAATTCGGAATCCGCTTCGAGTTGGAGTATAAAATTATTGCTGCGGCTTTAAAAAAATCGGCCTGGATTAATTCTGCCTATGCTTGTGACTGTGCCTTGTCTCAGTTTTTTATTGCAGATTCTATCACATCGATATCCTTGATAACACTAAACAAACTGGATTTCAACCATCCTGCAGGATCGGATGTGACCAATTATTTTTTGACACCATTTTATGTATACAATCCTCAACGCGTTAGCTACTACAATATTCTCAACTTAAATCAGTTAAACAAGGCATACAATCCGAATCCAACCGGAAATGTTCCATATGATCTTTACCTGAGAACAACAGTACCATCAAAACAAATGCTTGCTTTCGAGCTCGTATTTGAGTTTGCCAGTGGTAAAAAACTGACTTCTAAAACAAAGCCAGTCTATCTTAAATAAACATTATGAAAAACATGTTGAAAAAGAGCCTGATTATCGGCTTTACTTATTTCTGTGCGTTATTGTTTAATGCTTGTTGCCATTGCGATGGTATTAAATCACAGTATTATAGTATCGAAAAAATCGAAGCCTTAAATTCGCATTTCAGTTTCAAAGGAGATTCTTCTTTTATTGTTGAAACTTTTATGGGTGATTCAATCTCTAAAGACAATTATGGCCTACAAATTAATCTCGATACAAAAAGGATTGCGGCAAATACCAGCACATTTTTTCAGTTAAGTAGTACCTATGCCTGCAAGTGTACTGGTGATTATTTATTTCTGAACGATTCGCTGACTGCATTTCACATCAAAACCCTACTGGATTTTGATGCCACTCATCCGGCAGGCAGTAATGTGGATGAATATTTCAGGACCTTGCTTATAATGCCCGATTCCGGAAAAAACTATATAGAATACCAAAAACTATACGCAATTCCATTTTTTAATATTCCCAACCAGATCTTTCAACTTTTCCTGAAAACTCCACCAGCTTCCGGACAAAAAGTTCTTTTTGAAATTTCTTTACAAACTGGTAAGGGAAAAACGTATACCAGTACTACAAACGCGATTACCCTACTCTAATCTATTTTGAACACTTCACTCATAAACCTGCTCAACCAAAAGGCGAAACAGTATAATCAGCCGGACTTTATTGCCAAAGACCCGATAGTAATTCCACACCGGTTCTCAAAACTGCAGGATATTGAAATAGCAGGTTTTTTTGCTGCTATATTGGCTTGGGGGAACCGCACAAGCATCATCAACAGCACCAACAAGCTGATGGCCTGGATGGACGAAGTGCCATATCAGTTTATGTTGCAGCACGATGAAAATGATTTGAAAAAGATGATGCATTTTGCCCACCGCACCTTTAATGCAACGGATCTTTTCTATTTTATTGAATTCTTCAAATTTCATTATAGCAATTACAATAGCCTGGAAGATGCTTTCGTGCCGGAGAAAATATATAAACATCCCAATACGGAGCAGGCTTTAATTCATTTCCACAATTACTTCTTTAGCCTCGAAGATTTTCCGGAACGGACTAAAAAGCATATCGCCACACCGGCAAGAAAATCTGCCTGCAAACGCCTGAATATGTACCTGCGCTGGATGGTGCGCAAAGATAAAATGGGCGTAGATTTCGGGTTGTGGAAAAAGATAAGACCAGCACAGTTAATTTGTCCGCTGGACGTGCATGTAGCGAATGTTGCCCATCGCTTTGGACTATTACCCAATACTAATTCCAACTGGCAAAATGCAGTTGCGTTGACTGAACAATTGAAGACATTAAATGAAAAAGACCCAAGCCTGTACGACTATGCGTTATTTGGTTTGGGTGCTGAAGAGCGGTTTAAGGGAATTTGAGTTTAACGCAAAAGAAAAATCCACTACAAAGAAGTTTTGCAGTGAATTTTTTGCAATATTTAAAATCTTAATTTACCTGTCCTTGCTCGCCACCAGGTAATTGCACATTTTGTACAAAACCCTTGCACCAATAATTGCGTCAATACCATCTGTGGAATGTTCGCCGCATGAAACTTCGTTCAAATCAAAACCAATGATTTTTTTGCCGCTTTTGTGCACTTGCTTGAACAGGTAGAATATTTGTTCCAGTTCAAATCCACCTGGAACGGGTGTACCAGTATCAGGACAAAGTTTGGGATCCAGGCCATCGATATCAAAACTGATGTAAATCTTATCCGGTAAAGCTTTTACGATGTCCTCGCAAATGGCTTTCCAGGTTTCGCCTTCATATTGGCGTTCCTTAATATTACTGTCAAAGAAAGTAGTGATGCGCTCCGGCTGTGCATTGATTACCTCCAGTTCTTCATCACAATAATCGCGGATACCCACCTGCACTAAACGTTTCATCTGAGGTACTTCCTGCATCACATTATACATAATGGAAGCGTGGGAATATTTGAATCCTTCATAAGCATTCCGAAGGTCGGCATGCGCATCAATCTGCAGTACACCAAAGCTTTCGTGGTAATTGCCCAGGGCTTTTATCAGACCAAGCGGCGTGCTGTGGTCGCCCCCCACAAGACCAACCAATTTTCCTTCTTTCAACAAATTGTTGGTCATTTCATACACCCAGTCGCGCATCATAGTAGTGCCATCATTCACTTCCTGCAGCTTGCCACACAACTGACTGTTGCACTCCAGATCACCACCTTCGGACAAACAGGAAATAATCAGTTCTGCACATTGGCGCAAATAATTGCTCTTTTTGCGGATGTTGCGGTCTTCAGGCATCATATAATAACCCTTTTTCCAGGCATCGGGTACATCTGCATCATACAAATCTATTTGTAATGATTCCTTAAAGATGTTTTCCGGACCACGGGCAGTACCATTCCGGTAAGAAACCGTCACTTCCCATGGAACGGGCAGCAAAACCAATTCTGATTGCTCAATGGTAAAGGGCAATCCAAAGATGTTGTTTGTTTTAAGCCCAACCGAATTGGGGTCGAAATTCGAAAGATCCACAGTCAATATTAAATTTTAAAACTTGTCTTTTTATAAATAATTGTCAAAAGTAAAACTAAAATCAATCCAACTATAGAAACGATTAACTTTGCGAACGCCATGAAAGCCTAAATTTGCAAGTCTTTAGCATTGGCCTAACATTCTATTCTATTTTTATGAAGAAAACACACATTGCATTGCTTGTTTTGGTGGCTGCTGCGGTTGCCGTTATTGCTTCAATGTTTGGCGACATGAGTACTTATGAAACCTTCAATTCTGCTGCCCAAAATCCTGAAAAACAGTTTCATGTCATTGGTGTTCTGCATGGAGACCGAAAAGTGACTTATGACCCGATTACCGATCCAAACCATTGCAGTTTTATGGTAAAAGACAAGGACGGCAATGTCAAACGTGTTGTATTCAATGGTGCAAAACCAACTGATATTGAAAAATCGGAGCAAATCGTAATGAAAGGTCGTATGTCCGGAAACGAATTTCGCTGCACACAGATACAAATGAAATGCCCGAGCAAGTATAAAAATGACCAGATTGCTGTAGGTAATGCTTCTTAAAGGAGTAAAAAGGTTAAATCAGGCAATTGGTTAAATCAGGCAAGCAACTCATTTAATAATTCATTCTTCATTAAAAATTTTTCTTTGCAAACAGAATTCATAGGCGAACATTTGCTCCCCGGCCAGTTGGGTCATTTTTTTGTAGTCCTTTCTTTTATTGGTTCTCTGCTGAGTGCATTTGCCTACTTCCGTTCTGCACGCTGCGAAGCCCTGGATGAAGCGCAGAGCGATCGCTGGCTGGCTATTGCCCGCAACAGTTTTATCATCCATACGGCTGCAATCCTTGCTGTCTTTTTTACCCTTTACTACATTATTACCAATCATCTTTTCGAATACCATTATGCCTGGGCGCATTCCGACAAAAGCCTGAACACAAAATATCTGTTGTCATGCTTCTGGGAAGGCCAGCAAGGCAGTTTCCTCCTGTGGTCCTTCTGGCACAGCATACTGGGTATTGTGGTGATGTTTTCCGGAAAAGCACTTGAAAGCCGCACCATGACTGTCATTGCACTGGTGCAGGTAATGCTGGCTACCACAGTTTTAGGTATTTACCTTCCGGGAGATATTCAAATCGGCACTTCACCCTTCCTTCTGCTACGTTATCAAATGCAGGATGCACCCATCTTCCAGCAGGCCAACTACCTGAGTATGGTGACCGATGGTAACGGATTGAATGTGCTGCTGCAAAATTACTGGATGGTGATCCACCCTCCGGTTCTTTTCCTTGGTTTTGCCTCTACATTGATTCCTTTTGCCTTTGCCGTAGCTGCGCTTTGGAAAGGCGATTATAAACTCTTCATTAAACCTATTTTAAGCTGGTCCTTATTCTCCGGTGCTGTGTTGGGAACCGGCATTATGATGGGTGGCGCATGGGCTTACGAATCCCTGAACTTTGGTGGTTTCTGGGCCTGGGATCCTGTAGAAAACGCTTCCCTGGTTCCCTGGATGATCATGGTGGCTGCCTTGCACACGCTGCTTATCTTCCGTGCTACAGGCCGCAGTCTGATGATTACATTCGTCTTTTATGCACTGAGCTATATTGGTATCTGGTATTCTACTTTCCTTACCCGCACCGGTGTGCTTGGAGATACATCTGTTCACGCTTTTACCGGAGAAGGCAAATCCTTATTCTGGCAATTGCTTGTATTCATCGCTGTTATTGCCATCATCGGCATCGGACTGATTATCTACCGCCGCAAGACAATGCCGCTTATCAAAACAGAGGAAAACCTCTGGACACGTGAGTTCTGGATGTTTATCGGTTCTTTTATTCTTTTGCTTTCTGCCTTGCAGATTTCCATTACCACTTCTATACCGGTATGGTCGCCGCTGGCAAAATTGATTACCGGCAAAGATGTGGCTCCGCCAGTTGACCCGGTAGCACATTACAACAATATCCAAATCTGGGTGGTGGTAATTATTACCCTGATGTGCGCTTCGGTGCTTTTCCTGAAGTATAAAAACACCTCTTTAGAATCGCTGGCCAAGAAGTTTGCTCTCATCACCGTATTGGCCATTGCCTTGTCTGTGTTGGTGGGAATGACCCAAGAGATTGACGGATGGCAGTTTATCACCCTGTTGTTTTGCGCAAGCTTTACCATTGTGGCAACTGTATTTTACGCCATTGGCAATCAGAAATCATTGAAGAAAATGGGTCCTTCCCTATCCCATTTTGGTTTTGGTGTGCTGATTTTAGGCATCCTGATTACAGGGCATAAAAAGGAAGTTATTTCATTGAATACTCTTGGAGGCATTTTACCCTTGGGCAAAACTGACATGCGCGAAGCAGTAAAGGAAAGCCAGGAAAATGTGATGTTGTATGAGGATGTGCCGGTGGCAATGAGCGATTATTGGGCCATCTACAAAGGCGATTCTGTTTCGGTAGAAGACCCGCGCACTTTCTACAAAGTATTATTCGAAAAAAGAGACTCTGCTACCAACAAAGTGCTGGAATCATTTACCCTGTATCCGGATGCGTTTGTGAACCCTAAAGGACAGGAAGGCCTGAGCGCCAACCCATCCTCGAAACACTACTGGAACAAAGACATCTTCACTTATGTCAATTCGGTGAGTGGTAAACCCAATGTGCGTGAGCAGGAAGATACTGCTTCATTCAAAACCTTCAAACTGGCGAAAGGCGATACCATTTTCTTAAGCAAAGCCTTCCTGGTGTTCCAGGGCTTCAATACCGATATTAAAGACACACGCTACGCGGCACAAACCGGCGATGTTGCTGTGGCAGCTATCATTGATGTGTATAATCTAGAAGGGAAAATAAACAGCGTGCAACCTGTTTATTATATCCGCGGACAAAGAGAGAATTTTATAGATGATACACTCAGCAGCAGTGTTGGCGCTATTGCCCGCCTGGGCAAAATCATCCCCGAAGAAAACAAAGCCGAAGTGCAGATCAAAGAAGTGGAGCAGAGCAAACGATGGGTTGTGCTGAAAGCCATCCGGTTTCCACATATCAATCTGGTGTGGGCAGGTACTATTCTTATGGTGCTGGGATTCCTGCTGAGTATGTGGCGCAGCTTTACAAAACGAAAATCTGCTGAATTGTGATTTTTAAAATGCCGCGTTACCAGTTAAGCTAAAATTGAGCTGCCAGTCCAATCTGGCTTGGCGCACAATGAAAATTAAACTGAATAGCACTTGTCTGCTGCAATAAAAAGCTCCGTTATACAATTTCACTGCTTTTGTCGTGCGCTTATTGTACCCTATCGAAAACGGAATGGATATTCCGATGAGCCCCGCTCCGGCACCCACAAATCGCCAGTCCATCTCATTCCGTGATATAAGGGAACCAATAGACCAACCTATGGCAAAACCACCCGCAAAACCAAACACGGTGCCGACATCAAAATTTGTTTTGGCGCGTTTCATTTTTGTAAAAGCCGCCGGATTAGGCTCCATTATTTCCAACAATTGTTTCGGCTTTACCATTTTGCCTTTATAAAAATATACCGTGCCCATATTTTTTCGGGACTGAATACTATCTGCATTTGTTTGGGCTTTTGCTTGCAATATCCATAATAGTGGTAATGCGCAAAGTAATGTCTTCATAGTTTGTATTTGGTTTTTAGAAAAAAGAAGTGCGCAAATACAATGATGACTAACAATTTACTTGTCCATCTTCGCCACACCAGCAACCAGTCTTTGTAATAAGTTTCTGTCTTTAGTGATGATGCGTGCTGTGGCAGTCATTTCGGGGTTGAAAGGAATTTTCTTGTTGTAACTTGTGATGAGTGTATCGGGTAGTTGAACATAGATGCGGTACATAGCTCCTTGATGAGATTCTCCTCCATTATTGGTTCTCGCTGCTTCGGGTAGGTACTGCGTTAGGTGATTTTGCCTTCGAGAAAACCAAATTCGTTGTAGGGGAAATTGTCCAGAAGCAGGTGAACATATTGCCCGGAACAGTTCCCCTATAATTTAAAGAAAAGAAAAATGATGACTGACATCAGCCAGCTTTATGCTAATACCTTGTTGATATTGGTTGTAATTTTACACTTTCATTATAGATTGTTTGGAATCTGAGTTTTCAGAAATAAATCGCATAAATTCTCCATTATCAAAAGTTGGCAAGTAATAAGTTAAAACACTACCATTATTTGTTTCAATAATTAAAATTTTCAAATCAAAAATAGAAGTTAAGAAATCAGATTGTGTTTTGAATTTTTTAATGTCATTAACTTGAAATTTGCTCTTTCCTGAAAAGGTTTTAATAAAAATAAAGTTGTTTTCAATAAAAGCTAATGGGGTAAAATATAAATAATAGCAAGTAAATAGTATTAAATTAATTACGGAAAGTATTGCAAATAACAGCGTAAAATCATTCGGAAAATTAAAAAATAAAAATAAACCTGGAATTATTGGTAAAATTGCAGGAATGATTAGTCCCAATAGGAAAGAATTATTTTTTTTATATAGTTTTTTGGAATTCATAAGCTTGGATTGATAAAAAGAGAGGGGATATTATCCACCTCTCTTTTGTGAAATTTAACAATTGAATAATACTAAAATTATATTAGTTCTTTCCCAAAATACAACGTAAATGAATTCCTTGCGATGCTCATTGAAATTAATAATTTTTGTTTTGAGGCAGAAGGCAAATTTGAATTCAAAATGACATTTTCACAATCAATAGAATAAGATTGGCCTTCATTTAATGTTGAAAAGTTGGCTAAATTATTAAGGTAAGTTGAAAGTATATTAGCTTCAACTTGGTCTAAATAACCTGCATTTTTATGATTTTCTACAATTCCTGAAATTCCTGTATTATTATAGCTAGATTCAACTAGTGAAGAATGTAGTTGAATAAAATTAAAATTATTTACGAAAGTAGTTTCAGTTGAAGTTGGAGTATAAGTAAATGTACTGTTGTAACTATTTGCAATAAATGAATTCAACGAACCTGTGGTAATGCCGGTATTTTGACCATATTGATTTGCATAGGAAATAATTGTTTGGTTGTGGAATACACCTAAATTATCATAGGGATTATTAGGGTTTGAGGTGCCTCCATTTGGATTATTCACAACCAAACCTAGTGAACCTTGCTGATACAAATCATAAACCGAATATGCACATGCACCTAAAACGGATGTAAGTATTGTCATACAACCCGAAAGTGCACCACAAGCATCTGCTGCAATCACTCTTCCTGCATTTGGTTCTTTACCTTTCGCTAAATTTTTTGGGTAATCACTATAATTTTCACCTACTAATTGAATTTGTTCTAATGTGGTGAGTTTTTTTGCGATGGGTGCATCCTTTTTGCAGGAGGTCAGAATGTTTGTTGCAACTAGAGCAAATGTGGCAACAGAAAAAATTACTTTTTTCATCTTTTTTACCCTCTCGGGATTTTGTTTTATTAAACTTTTAAAAATCAGAACTGCCGCATTTATGTCCGCCCAATGCAGTTAGCGGTTCTGAGGCTTTTATTTGGGCTAAACCTCGGTTCTCCCGCCACACAACCATTTCATCAAGTAGAGTGTTTGTAGCTACACTAATGATGTATTTGCATTGTCCAAGCTATCATACTACCTTTACAGCCTTCCAGAGCGTAAGGTTGTATAACAGTAACAATGTTGTACATCCGGTTTGGCCATCCGGCCATTTCGCATCGAGTAGTATTAGTGAGTGAGGTGTATTTTGTCAGGCATTATCGTTTGCCATTTTATCACCTTGCTCCTGTGCTACTTCACTCTTTGCACCCGCTTGATTTTATTAAATGACTGAACTTTGATTGTTAGTCTATTATGAATCAAAAGTAAAGTCGAATTAAATACAAAAAAGTATCACTTTGCGACAAAATTATCCAATTGCGAAATGTGTTTTTTTATTATAAGTATGAATCTGAGTAAAGTAACTTTCTTCTTATTTCTCTAGGTGTCAAATCAATGTATGCCTTGGTGAATTTGCAAAAAGCATTATGAGTAGAATATCCAAGTTTTAGCGCTACATTTTCTATAGAAACATTTTTATCTGATAGCAGTCGAAGACTTTTTATAAATAAATGATGTCTAATCATTTTTTGTGGTGCTATTTTAAAATTTAGTAAACAAGCCCTTTGTAAAGTTTTCGTGCAGCATCCTAGTTTTGACGCATAATATTTAATAGTAAATTCAATATTAAAATCCTCCTGTAGCAAAAGGTCAAGGAAACGATTGCCTAAACTATATGTTTCTTCCTGAATTTCTAAATATTCCCGTTTAGGATTTTTATCACATTCTTCAATGATTTTCTGCTTCAAAATCTCTGTAATTTCATTAGCAGAATTGCTTTTATTAAGATTTGTTACCCAGCTTAGGAAATCAGATGGGTTCAAGATCTCAACTGATTTATCTTCCTGATAGGCTATGGCATTTAGTAATTGCCTGAATTTTGCATCTAGTATTGTAATTGAAATATCTAAGCAAAAAAACTGACAACTTGCATTCAGGCCAATGAAGTACTTGTGGTCAGGCGGGATAATATAGATGACTCCTGTTTTAAGCTTCTGGCTTACAAAATCAATATCGAATGAATCGGGAAGTTTATTAAAAATCAATAGTTGAACATTCTCAGTAAAGCAGACACCCTTTGAGGTGCCAGGGTTTTGCGAAACTGATATTCGTCCTTCAAAATTATCTTCAAAAAAAAGGTGACAATTGTTTGTCATTTTATTATCTTCTGGTTAAAAAAAAGGATAAAAAATTATCCAACTCAAACGACAAAAGAAGCAAATTATTATTATAAATTCAATTAAAGCTTAAACATTTTTAATGTATTAATAATTATTTTTAAATAACAGTATTTTTAAAATGTTATTTAATAAAGCCATCACACAGCAAAAAACTGCTTTCACAAATCAGAATACTCATTTTACAAAAAAGAAATAATTCAGCATCCAATCAAAAGCAGCTTTTTGGAAAAAAGAAGGTAATACTTCATAAAAAATCAACTGAAATCTTTAATGAAATAAACAGGGATGTAGCGACTGAAAATCGAATTAATGCTGCGACCTGTTTAATCCGTATTCTTTCCATTGTTCTGGCTGTCGAGGGTGAAGCCAAAGGAAGAACCTACGCCCAACTTACTGCGCACGTTGATGGTTTGACCGTGTGCGTCGATGATATGCTTTACAATGGCAAGACCCAGGCCGGTACCGCCAATGGAGCGGTTGCGGCTGCGGTCGGCGCGGTAAAAGCGTTCGAAGATGCGGGGAAGATGCTCTTCAGCTATGCCTGGCCCGTCGTCGGACACTTCCACATACACCCGCTGATTGTCCAGCTGGTAAAAACCAATGGTAATGGTGCCGTTTTCGCTGCCGTATTTGATGGCGTTTTCGATCAGATTGACCAGCGCCTGTTTGATTTTACTTTTGTCGGCATACACTTTCAGGCTGCCTTCTGTTCCTTTCTTAAATTCCAGTTTGATATTTTTCTCTTCTGCTTTGAGACTGAACTCTTCAAAAATATCTTTGGCCAGTTCCTGGATGATAAAGGTTTCCAGCGCCAGGGGCATCCTCCCCGACTCCAGTTTGGATATTTCGTCCACATCGTCTACCAGCTGCACCAACCTGTCGATGCTTTTGGAGGTATTTGCCAGGAATTTTTTGTTGACCTGCGGATCTTCCATTGCCCCGCCCAGCAGGGTTTCCACATAGCCTTGTATGGTAAAAATGGGTGTGCGCAACTCGTGCGACAGGTTCATCAGAAACTCCTTGCGGAATTGCTCGTTCAGTTGCAGCAGTTCTATCTCATCCTTCTTTTGCCGGGCCCATTCCTGCACATCGGCATTCACTTCTTCCAGCGATTTCTGGGGCAGGATATTATTGTAGAAAAACTCTTCGCGCTTGGTGGCTTTGGTCTGGTAGATAAACTTATAAATCAGCTTAATTTTCCGATAGACGAAGCGTTCCACTGAATAATAGTAGATACCAAAGCTGACCAGGAAGGTGGCGATAAAAATAATGCCTGAAGTCCATACTTCAGGCACTACAAATATGCTGACAAGCGTCACAAGTATAGCAATGACAAGGGCATTGGCAAACGCAAGCAGACGAAGGGATATATTTTTACTGACAGGAAAATCGGACATGGAGTAAAATTATTCCATTTCGAACTTATATCCTACGCCTTTGACGGTCGTGATTAAGTCCACACCGGATTTTTGCCTGATTTTGCGGATATGTACATCGATGGTACGGTCGCCCACTATCACTTCCGAACCCCAAACGCGCTGCAGAATTTCATTCCGCAGGAATACACGTCCCGGCTTGGATGCCAACAGAGACAAGAGTTCAAATTCCTTTTTGGCAAGCACAATTTCGGTGCCTTTGTAGGTAACGGTGAACTTCGTTTTGTTGATTTCGAGATCACCCAGCACCATACGTTCTTCGGTTTCACGATCCTTCTTCATCCGGCGTAGCACAGCACTCACACGCGTGGCCAGCAGCTCGGGCTTGATTGGCTTGGTGATATAGTCGTCGGCACCTGTTTGCAATCCGGTAATTTCAGATTTCTCGTCGCGCAGCGCAGTCAGGAAAATGACCGGCGTTTTTTCGAAATCAGGCATCACACGCAGTTCGCGCAAGGTTTGCAAACCATCCTTTTCGGGCATCATCATATCCAGCAAAATAAGATCGGGCTGGAATGTCCTTGCCTTGCGGATGGCGTCTACACCGTTTACAGCTGTCTCGGTGAGATAGCCTTTACTTTTGAGATTGTAATTGATGAACTCGATAATATCCGGTTCGTCGTCAACAATCAGTATTTTTTCTGGAAGTTCCTGCATCATATCAGAGTGCAATGTTACCACGGTGTTTCCTTTTTAGGTACGAAATGAGATTATGTTATTGTTAAGCCGGGATTACCAAAATGTAACCAAAGGAACATCTTATTTTAAATAATCCACCAAAGCATTCATATCGGCCTCGCTGATATCATTAAACGAAGGCATGGCAGATTTGTTCCATTTTTCATAGAGCGCCACTGCATAAGGGTCTCCGCTGCCAATTACGGTTTGCGAATTGCGGATAAATGCTTTCAGTTTCTCCTTATCGCCACCCCATCTTTGTTGCACACCGGCCAGCGCGGGACCTATTTTATCTTCTTTGAATCCGTGGCACATCCCGCAGCGGGCAGTGAACAGGGCTTCGGTTTTGGCTTCAGGACTTTCTGTGGCAGAACTGGTTTGAGCATTTTCGCCGCAGGCCAGCAGGAAGCTGAGTGCCACAAGGCCGGTAATCAGATATTTTTTGTGTTGCATAAATGAAATGACAAGACACAAAGTTGCCGCAAATAAAAGCAAGACCCAAAAAATTGTTGGATCAGGGATCAGGTAACAGGAATCAGTGAATTGTCATCCCTTACCGCCACTTTATTATACTTTCCTTTGTATTCCAGCGGCGACATGCCGGTTATTTTCCGGAACACCTCACGGAAGGCTTTTACGTCGGCATACCCCACTTCATACATCACTTCGTTAACGGATTTACGATTGGTTTCAAATGATTTTTTGGCTGCTTCAACCTTCACCCGCTGTGCATATTCTATAGGAGTGTTGCCGGTTGCCTTAATAAATCTGCGGTCGAAATTCCTGCGGCTCACATTGAACTTTGCCGACAACTCGTGGATGGTCATTTTTTCATCAATATTCCTTTCAATGTAGTCTTGCGCATGCCGCACCACTTCATCGTCATGCTGCTTTTGTCCGCTGAAAATAGCAAACTGAGACTGGGTATTGCGGTCTATTTCAATCTGAAACACCTTGGAACAATAAACAGCCGTTTCCCGGTCGTAATATTTTTCCACCAGGTAGATCATCAGGTTGAGAAAGGAATAGGCGCCGCCATTTGTGTAGATGCCCTTTTCGTCTGTTATCAGTTTATCCGTCTCCAGATTGACTTTCGGAAACATTATCCTGAAATTTTCGGTAACTGACCAATGCGTGGAGCAACTTTTCCCATCGAGTAATCCCGAAGCTGCCAGCATAAAGGCACCTGTACAGATGGTGGCAATTTCTGCACCATTCCGGTATTGCTTTTCCAGCCAGGTAATCAACAACTCATTATCATTTAGCGCAAGCTTATAATTATGATTTAGGGAAGGTATTATGATAAGGTCTGTTTTTGTGATGGCCGATATATTCAGGTGAGGCTTCACGGTGAATAGACCTCCATTAAAACCAACAGATTCAGAAATGCCAGCCAGTTGAATATTGAACATCTCAACTCCCTTTTTGTCTTTCCGGAAAGCATTCGCTTTACTGAATATTTCATAAGCACCGGTGATACTGCTCAGGTTATTATCCCCTTCCGGGACAATGATTGTAAGTTCCTTCATGCCTTAATTTTGAACTAAGGTAGGCATTGTGATTGTCCGAATCAACCCACAATAAAGTCTATTTAACACCCCTCATAAGTAGAATTACGACAATACATTTGCATTACACAATTTAAAAAACACAAAAAATGACACACACAGAAACAAGCGTTAAAATGATTTTGGACCGTTGGTATGCATCGATAAAAAACTGCGATACGCTTATCAGCACCCTTAGTGATGAGGCTATGCAAAATGAAATTGCACCCGGTAAAAACAGGGGTATTTATTTACTGGGACACCTGATTGCCGTACACGACGATATGCTGGTTCTACTGGATATGGGCGAAAAACTTTATCCTGAATTGAGTGAACCATTTATCAAATCTCCTGACAAGGCAACAAGCCAGATTCCTTCAGTATCAGAATTAAGAGCTTTTTGGGCCAATCAGAATAAAGTAATGAAACAAAAAATCGATCAGCTGAGCACGGAAGAATGGTTTGAAAAACACACGGCTGTATCTGCAGAAGATTTTGCCAAAGAGCCGCATCGCAATAAATTGAACATTATCATCACCAGGACCTCCCATTTGCAATATCATACCGGACAACTTGTATTACTTTAATGACCATAAAAAATTCACATAATGACCGTATCCAATTATACCACATCAATTGTGGTGAACAAAACTGCCGGAGAAGTTTTCGATGCCATCAACAATGCAAGGGGATGGTGGCAGGGAGAAATAGAAGGCATTACAGACCGGCTAAATGAAGTGTTTACCTATCGGATGGAAGACATTCATTTTTCCACACAAAAAATAGTTGAATTTATCCTGGACGAAAAAGTGGTTTGGCAGGTAATGGACTGTGGCCTGAATTTCCTGAAAGACAAAGCCGAATGGACCGGAACACAAATCAGTTTTGACATTACCGCAAAGGATAAGCAAACAGAAGTACGTTTCACGCACCATGGTTTAGTGCCGTCAATAGAATGCTATGATGTCTGCTCAGGTGCCTGGGAACAAATCATTCAGAAAAGTCTGTTTAATTTTATCACAACAGGAAAAGGGAGCAAGGTTTTCGGGTAGAGAATTCAATTTTTACTTTACCGATAAATTATAAAGAGAGCAACAGTAGAGCTCCTCTGCAAACCTGTTTTTGCAGTAAATTTGAAATTCAAGCCCGGCAGAGCAGCAAAAGGTGCCGGGCCTGATTTAATTCATTTCAAACTCTTTTATGAAAAAAGCCATCCCCCTGTTTTTTCTTTTCTTCAATTCAATACCTGTTTTTGCACAAAGCACAGGTGTGCTTACGCCACTAAATTTAGACTTTGAAAAAACGGAGAAAGGTGCCGCAAAGGGATGATATAATTTTGGTGGGGAGGATTACAAACTGGCACTGGACTCAGCCAACTCCATCAGCGGGCAATACTCGGCCAGTATTGAGTTCAAAGGTGGAAGCTCTGGTTTTAATTCCTGGGGCTATACCCTTCCTGATAATTATCCGGGGAAGAAAATAACGTTATCGGGTTTTATCAGAACCGATAATGTGACAGAAGGGTATGAAATTATAAATCAGCATTAGCGCTGATATAGAAAATAATGATAGCGCATCAATCAACTTTAATATATTTGTCGACATAAAATCACATAAAAATCATACCCAATGGCTACAGTAAATGTTTACCTGACTTTTAACGGGAATTGCGCAGCAGCTTTCGATTTTTACAAGTCCGTTTTTGGCGGAGAATATCCCTACATTGGGAAATTTAAGGATATGCCGCAGGAAGGCGCTCCGCCTATGAGCGAAGAAGACGGCAATAAAATCATGCATGTTTCTTTGCCAATCAGTAAAGAAACCATGTTGATGGGTAGTGACACCGGCGGAGAATGGTCAGCAAATTTTAAGGAAGGAAATAATTATGCTATTTCGATAAATGCAGACAGCCAGGAAGAAGCAGACAAGCTTTTCAATGGCCTTTCGGCCGGTGGCCAGGTAACAATGGCGATGAATAAAACCTTCTGGGGAGCGTATTTTGGCATGTTTACTGATAAATTTGGCATCCACTGGATGGTAAATTTTGACGAAAGCCCCATGTAGTTTCAGTCATTATGAAAACCTCTACTCTTATATTTTCATGAAAAGAACAATCGCCTTTTTTGCCGGATTTGCTGTGGCTGTTGCCGTTTTATTTCTGTTCAAAAATTTGTTTATCAAAGCAGATGATACCAAAGCGACCCCAAGGGCAACACCATCAAACAGTACACCAAAAAAAGTAAGCAATATGAAATTAGGAGCATTTTCGGTAAGCCTCAGTGTAAAAGACCTCGCTGTCTCAAAAGAATTCTATGAAAAGCTGGGCTTTACCATTTTGGGAGGCGGGATGGACAAGAATTACCTGATTATGAAAAACGAAAATGCATTAATTGGTTTGTTCCAGGGAATGTTCAACGGTAATATTCTGACCTTCAACCCTGGCTGGGACGAGAATGCGCAAAATATTGAGAACTTTGATGATATAAGAGCGATACAAGGTAAATTAAAAACAGGCGGAATAAAACTGACTGCCGAAGCCGACGAAAAAACAACCGGCCCTGCAAGCATAATGCTGGCCGACCCGGATGGTAATATTATTTATATCGATCAGCATCGATAAATGAATAAGCAAATTGTAATTGGCGGAGAATTGCATGTCAGTGCTCCGTCATTTTATTTTTAATGGATTTACAGTTAATTAGACAGGTTCCTTTATCCTGAGGCTTCTCCGAAAGAAACCTAAAAATCGTAGCTAAATACTTCAGCAAACATGAGGAAATTTCCATAAATTGAACTAACTTGTGCAAGTTGTCGTATATGTATGCGACAGTTCATTTCTTTTCCGTTCCAGCTACTTCTATTTTTTTAGCACATTGATGCCGTAGTCTGAGTTGCTATTGATTTGATTTTCATCATTCAACGAATTTAGTTTATGGTTATTCTAGCATTTTTGATTTGCCATTGGTATTTGGCATTATTTGTACAAACATTTTTCCTGCATCGTTATGCTGCCCACGCCAGCTTCGAGATGAGCAAATTCTGGGAACGTTTCTTCTACATTTTCTCTTATATCATTACCGGTTCAGCTTTTATCAGCCCACGTGCTTATGCCATCACCCATCGTATGCACCATGCTTACACCGATACTGAGCTTGACCCCCATTCTCCCCATCATCAGAATACAGTGATGAAAATGATGTGGCGCACGCGAAATTTTGTGTTGGGCATTTTTAAAAATACAATGGAAATAGATCCACGCTTTGCAAAAAATGTACCCGACTGGCCATGGTTCGACAAAATGGCAAACAGTCAGGCTTCGCGAATTGTTTGGGTTTTGATATACATCGCTTTCTATGCAACATTTGCCAGCAGCTATTGGTTATTCCTGTTATTACCGATCACAGTGGCAATGGGTCCTATCCAAGGTGCGATAATCAACTGGTGCGCCCACAAATACGGCTACCGCAATTTCGAACAGAAAAACAAGTCAACCAACCTCTTGCGTATTGATTTGATTTTCCTGGGAGAATCTTATCACCACAACCATCATAAATATCCGGCAGCGATTAATATGGCCATGCGCCCGCTTGAGTTCGATCCGGTGTATCATGTCATCCGTTTCTTCAATATGGTCGGTATTGTCAAAATCCGTCAGGCCAAACTGGTGGAAAAAGAACATGTAGACCATATTCCTGAAAAACTGATACTCGTAGAGGCAGTTTAGTCTTACAGCTGAGCTTTTAATTCATCCATATCAATGCCGTTGTGCGTCTCTTCATAGATGCACCCGGCATTTTTTATGAGTAATAACTGAGGCGATTCGTGCGGAACGGCAAATGCTTCAGCTATTTTATTGGAAACCGGACGGTAAGCCAACAAATCAAGATAATAAAAATCAACACCTTCAGGTTGTTCAGCTCTGTCCAGCCTGCCCTTTGCCATTGTGCTGATGCTGCAACGGGTGCTGTGTTTGAAAATCACCACTGGTTTGCTATTGCTTAATTCCTTTATTTCCTCGAGTTGTGCTTCTGATGTTAATGGTATCCAATTCATACTGCAAACCTAAGGCAATTTAAAGGGAATGGCAGATACCTATAAACAATGTAACCTAAGGTTTCAATTATTTTATGTTCCGAACTAGTGCTTGGCACGATTTTGGGTATATTGCATACTGTACAACCTCACAATTAAAATCTAAAAAATGCTGGAAGACTTAATGAAAATGCTGCAAAACAGCGGACAGGAGTCTGTAATCAACAACCCTGCTGTGCCAAATGAGCACAACAATGCAGTATTACAATCTGCAGGGAGTTCTATCATGGACACCATAAAAGGGATGATGGCAAACGGCCAGGGCGACCAGGTGGCTCAATTGGCAAATGACCCCAATAGCCCCGCAGCTCAACTTATGCAGAATGGATTCGTGCAAAATATTATGCAAAAATTTGGCATTAATGGTGACGCAGCTAAAGGTATCGCAGCTTCCTTAATTCCAACCGTACTGTCTCAACTAAACCAGGGAAATGGGCAGGCAGGAGCAGGTGGGCTGAACCTATCGAACATCTCATCTATGCTGGGTAAAACCGGATTGGACAAAGATGGCGACGGCGATGTAGACCTGAAAGACGTTACCAAAATGTTTGGCTTTTAATAGAGGAGATTAACTTTTTAACTCAATCCGGATCCCCGCAGAAATTGCGGGGATTTTTATATATAAAGCTATTGTGAAAACAAATTCATCAAAAGCAAATTGAGTTTATCTTCGCAGCAAATCCGACTTTGCGTGCCCGATATCATTAACCTCCTTTCCGATCATATAGCCAACCAGATAGCCGCAGGCGAAGTCATTCAACGACCAGCCTCAGCTGTAAAGGAATTGCTGGAGAATGCCGTAGATGCAGGTGCCACAGAAATTCAGCTTGTCATTAAAGATGCCGGAAAAGAACTGATTCAGGTTATTGATAATGGCAAAGGCATGTCGCCAACAGACGCGCGAATGAGCTTTGAACGCCATGCAACATCGAAAATCCAAAAAATAGAAGACCTGTTTTCTATCCGCACAATGGGTTTTCGTGGTGAAGCATTGGCATCTATGGCAGCTGTCGCGCAAATGGAACTGAAAACACGCCGTGCCGAAGATGAAGTTGGTTCGCAAATTATCATTGAAGGTTCGGAAGTGCTGAGCCAGGAACCTTGTGCAACTGCATTTGGTACGAATATTATGCTGAAGAATTTGTTCTTCAACGTACCAGCCCGTCGTAATTTCCTGAAAAGCAATACAACAGAACTACGCAATATTGTTGACGAGTTTACACGTATCGCTTTGGCGCATCCGGCAGTTGCGTTCCGTTATTTCAGTAATGGAACAGAACAATACCATTTGCAGTCCGGCAGCCTGAAAGCAAGAATTGTAGCCCTTTTTGGCAATAGTTATGAAAAAAAACTGGTGCCTGTTTCCGAGCAAACCGATTTCCTGAATATTCACGGCTTTGTTGGGAAACCTGATGCGGCTACCAAAACCAGGGGAATGCAATATTTCTTCCTGAACAACCGCTTTATCCGGAGCAATTATTTGAATCATGCCCTCGTACAAGCTTATGACGGTCTGATTCCGAAAGATTTTTTCCCCTTTTATATTTTATTCCTGGAACTGGATCCGGCAAGAGTAGATGTGAATGTGCACCCCACCAAACAGGAAGTGAAATTTGAAGATGACCAACTGATGTATGCTTATCTGAATGCATCGGTGAAACACGCATTGGCCAGAAATAATATTGCGCCTTCGCTGGACTTTTCGTTGAGCAGCGAGATTCAGCAATTACCTTCCGTTCAGTTGCCACAAAGCCAGCAGGATGTGGCTGCAGCGCGTAGCAGTTATCTGAGCAATAGTTTCAGCCAGAAAAATCAGGCACATTTTATCGATAAAAAGGATGGATTGTCCCGCTGGAAAGAAGTGTATGAAATTGCAGGGCGCCTTCCTGAAAAAAATATGACGCAGGCGGAAATTCAGGCCAATTTACCGTCTGCAGTTCAACAAAAATCTGCCCTAAGCGGAGGCAGCAATAAACAAAACATTCTGCTGGTTCAAGGCTCAATGCTCGTCACCACCGTCAAATCGGGACTGATGTATATCCATATCCGCAGGGCACAGGAAAGAATTTGGTATGAACGGTTAATGAGCCAATGGGAAGATGGAAAAACTGCCTCCCAACGTGTTTTATTTCCGCTTAGCTACGAAACGATGCCACAGGACGAAGCGCTTTTGCTGTCGCTTATTCCCGATATGGCACGTATAGGATTTGACATTACTCAGTTCGGTAAAAATACTTTTGTCGTGCATGGTATTCCTTCGGGAATGACTGCCGGTGAAGAAAAAAATGTGTTGGATGAACTGCTGGAACACAGCAAAAACGAAAGCAATAAAGCTACAGAAGTGAATGCTCACGCTATGTTGGTGAAAATCGCCCGCAGGATGGCTGTTGCACAAACAGATTATTTTCAACCCGAAAACCAGCAGGCATTAATTGATGAATTGTTCGCCTGCAGCCAACCGGAATTTACACCGAACGGGAAAAAAGTATTTGGCGTGATGCCAAAAGAAGATCTTGATAACTTATTGGGTTAAGATTTCTTACACAAAATAGTAATCCAGTTGTTTCGTGTATTCACTTTCCGGATAGTAAAACCTGCATCAATAGCTGATTTGCTCACCATTGTTTCGTCCTCAGACAACAAACCACTCATTAGCAAAGTACCATTAGCCGATATTAAACTGTGCATTGTTTCCATATAATTAAGGAGAATATGCCGATTAATATTGGCTAAAATAATATCGAAAGCATGTTTACTGGCAAGCGTTTCTATCGCATCCATACTTACATCGATATGGTTGCAATTATTGAGCAGGATATTCTCTTTTGTATTTTCATACGACCATTCATCGTTGTCAATAGCCACAACTTTCGTTGCCCCCAACTTTTCAGCAAGAATAGCCAGCACACCGGTTCCTGTTCCGAAATCAAACACACTTTTATTGTTGAAATCAATTTCCTCCATTTGAGCTACCATCAGGTGCGTGGTGGCATGATGACCTGTTCCAAAAGACATTTTGGGAGTAATAACAATATCATATTTCGTAGAAACAGGAATGGTGTGAAAGTGTGCCCGTATCGTACAAAAATCATCAATAATCACCGGTTCAAAATCAGCTTCCCACTCCGCATTCCAATTGCGTGGAGCAATGGTTTCCATATCTGCTTTCAAGCCTGATTCATTCAGTACAGCATTAATATCATCTTCTTTATAATCAGCTTCTGATACAAACGCAATCAAATGTGTTTCGTGCTCTTCAAACCCTTCAATGCCCGCTTCAGTAAGAGCTGCTATTAATAAATCACGATTTTCGGAAACTGCGGACGGTATAGTTAACTGATAATAATTCAAGGCTCGATAATTTGGGCAAAAGTAGACAATTTATGGGGGCAACAAGTATAAAAGCTTATTCGGTAATATTCATTTTTGCTTCTGAAGATTGTATTTCATTATCATAATAATAAACAGCCAGAAGGGCTACATCGCGCAAAAAATTAATGTTCACCACTTCTACCCTATGGATTGGCATTCCTGTGCGTTTAACCAAATCTTCGATTAATAAAAGACGATTTTGGGGTGTAATCCATTCAATTTTGTCATAAATAATTTCCTTTCTGTTTTCATGTTTTAATAAGACAAACTTATCCAGCAACAAAACCGCGAGAACAATCAAAAGATTCGCTGCCAGCAAAATGATATAATTATACTCTACTGTCGCCAACGCATTAATCATTCCCATTGCCACACAAACAAAGAAATAACCCATTTCCTTGATCGGGATGCTGACTGTGCGGTAGCGTATCATTGAAAAGATAGCAAACAAACCAAAAGCAAAACCCATCTTCATCATAGATGCACCCAGCAGAATGCAAATCATAAAAAGAACCAGATTGAACAGGAAGAAAGTAAAAAGATAATCCTTGCGTCGATGGATAGGATAATAAATGCCTCTCACCAGGATGAAAAGTGTTACTGAATCAATTAATAACCGGATAAGAAGTTCTGACCAATCGGGCAATAAGGATGCTGCATTTGTTATTTCAGGGACTTGCATAGTTGTTGTAATTTGAGTAAAACCGGTTTCAGGTTATTTCGTTTCAATGTTGAATAAAGAAGAGAAGCTCCGATTGCATACTTACTGCAGGAAGATTCAAAAATATGGTTTCTTTTCATTGCCTTGATGGCAGGGCTTTGAAGGTCTGTTCTTTCCTGCTTCACTTCAATGAGTGCTATACCATCTAATTCTACACTACTCTTTTTATTACAAAATTTCACTGCAGTATCTATCGTTACCCGTTCTGTTTTGGTAAAATTGCACAAGGTTATTCGTGCAAAATCATTGCTCAGTTTAAGTTCCAGTTGTGACGATTCAAACCGGCTACTGTTTACTATTGCCAGTTCCTCATTTGAAAGTTCCGGAGAAAGCTTGTTTATCTGTAGTCGTTGTTTGTCAGTTCTGATTTCTGCCTTTTTGGTTTTGACTTCAAAGAAAATCTGGCCACTCTCAAGATATTGTCGCTGACGCACTTTTACTCTGCCTCCATAACCGTTGTGATGATCCTGATATAATCTGAAAGCGGGTGTATCAAAATACCAGCTCAGGTATTGGAACTGACGATTACCTTCAATTTCTAAAATATAATAATCATCTTTCAATTCGTTTAAAATCTCAGGAAGCCGGGCATCAGAAAATAAATATTTGCTTTCATATCTGCTCTGAAGAGATGCCTCATTCAATTGCGCCAGCGTAAGCGGAGCAAAGGAATTTAAAATGGGCAAATGTTCAGTTAATTCAATCATTTCAAACTAATAATAAGGACGAACCTGCTTAATGTAGAGCTTATTGTTTTTATCAAACTTAAATTCGATATCCAGGCCAAAATCATTGTATTCTTCAGGTTTGTTGCCCACTTCAATGTTGTTAAAGTAGTGCATTTTAATCTTATCCAGGGATTCATACAGGAGTGTAATCTGAGCCATACTCAACACCCTTTTACCTTTTGTCAAACTACTATAGGTAAGATAATCGACAGCAATATCATTACTGAAAAACTTGGTTACCGAAACCGGAATACAAACGAATTGTTCGCAAACAACCCCATCAGGCGGAGCAACAACCTCCACTTCTCCAATCTGAACATTAACTGTCATGCCTGGAAAATCCTTTCGGTATAAATTCTTTGTCACCGCTACACCGTTAGATAATTCGTCAGGAAAATTGCGATGCGCCAGAACGCCCATCAGAACAGTACGCTGATCAATATTACCCGCTCTTCTTTCCAGAAAAGCTTCATCATTCCATGCACTTGCCCATACTGCCTTAATTGCTTTTTCGATTGTTTTTGAAGTATCATTCAGTATGCCGGTTTTACTTTCATACAGTCCTGCGCCGCTGAAACCGTCGCGGTCTTCTGCATTGCTGCTGCTCCGGAAGCGATATGAATTACCAACATTATTGGAGACAATTATTGTTTTTATCTGTTGCAACAAGGCAGGATTAAGCGGCGCCTCTTTAATCAGTTTTCGCAGTTTTTTTAACTGTTCCTGCAATACTTTGATGTCTTTGGAATCTGTTGCAACAATGCTCATTAATAGCGTATTAATTTCAGGTTGTTGCAGATGCTCTTTATAAAACCAGAATGGAATAGCGAAAGCGCCTTCGGGAATTACAAACTTACTTGATCGCTTGGCTGCCACTTTATTGAGTTCGCCCAATCCCGCGGCTTTATTGCCAATTTCGTTCCGCTGCCGAAACCCAAAATCATTAATACGCAGTATATTCTTTGCTTCAGGATTTCCTTTTAATGCAATTCTTTTCGGCTCGGGAATATTTTTCCTGAAGTTTCCCAGTTCAGCATATGTTGCAGCCAGAATCTGCAGACTATCCTCACTTACCTTCAGAGAAACAGGCAGACCGTTCAACTTTTGCAGGTCTTTTCTATTCCAGATTGTAAGAGAGGCAGCGGATGGAATTTTACGGTTATGACACAAAACGCTGATGTGAGATAAGGGGGTCTGAAACACATCTGTAATAATGCCCGCACAAACAGGAACCACGGATGGAGTGCCTTTGGTGATTAAAATATCTCCTGGATTAATCGCCGAATAATCTTCTTTCAAATTGTCCGAAAAACGAAGAATACCATAAGTCAATCCTCTCTGCAATAGCTGGTACTGCTGACCGCTATAAATAGCAGATGGATAAATTCGGGGTAAGGTAAGCTGGGAATTTTGATCCAGTCGCGCCAGATAATCAGAACTAACCAGCACTTTCAATGAATCGGTAAGATAAGAGGTGTTGATTACTTCTTTGTACAAGGTTGTTATCTGCTCTGCATTGATAATATCATCACTTACAAATTCGAGCGTATAATTTTTGCTTTGCCCATAATAATTAAGACTTGCCAGGTAAAATCTTCTGCCGAAATTTTTGCCATAGTTCAGGATGTTAAATACCTCAAGCGGTTCGTTGTAATGCAGAATTTCGGCGCAAAAATTATAATGATACCTGAACTTTTGGGAATGAACATAATATAAAACATCAGTCTCTGTGTCATAAACCAACTTTACAGACCAGACATCTTTGAACTTGCCGGACAGGGGAGAGCCTTGTATTTCTTTAAAATCGCTCAGGTTGTTTATCCTTCGATAGAAACTGGTTGTCTTTTGTACCGTGATTGCTTTTTTCTCTTGCTTATTTCCTTTGAAAGAATAATAGAGAAAAATGCCGGAACCTAAAGCCAGTGTTGCGATAAGCAAAAAAATATTAATCGCTTTTTTCATCAGCATCAGGATAACTTTTAGAGATGATCCAACCATTTAATATTATCCATATCAAAAACAAAATACCAATCAGCGTTGAGTTAGCAAGTGCAATAAAAGCCATTATCACCGCAGGAAATAGTATAATTATATTGACTATTCTAACCGATCGGCTTTTTGCAGAAATATTGCTGCAGGCTACAAAAAAACTGAGAATACAGAATATACAATAACCAATAAAAAGCTTGTATAAAAATTCGAAAACCTCGCCCAGAGCTTCAACACCATGATTTGCCAAAGCAAAAAATGGTAAAAATATCATTAGTAGAAGCGTGCCCAGGAAAATACGGGAATTAAACCTGCTCATCCAGAATTTGTTTATTGTAAGAAAGCCGGATGCACAAAACATGCACCAATAAAACAAAGGTGGCTACTGCACCTGCTTTCCAATCCTGCGTATACAGGTAAATATCGCCTAAAAATAAAAATGAAGTTGCGAAAATATTGTAGTTGCGAATACCCCGTTTACGTCTAAAAACGTTGACAAGACACAATATTGCGTTCGAAATTGATAGCAACACCGCAGTAAAAAACAGTACAACTGCACCGGTGCTAATGTGTAATCCGCCGTTCATATTGGCAAAACAAAAGCCAGGTAAAATCATCAGGAAACTTAATGCAATCAGTTTTAGCTTATTCATATAACTATTTATTTTTATTAAAACTCGAACGAATCATCAGGACATGGAGTAAGACCCAAACCAAAAGTATAGTTCCAAAAATTATTGTGGAACTTGCCGCCCAGATAACTGTCAGCATCATTATACCCGTAAGGAACATGCAAATAGCCCGAAGAATATTGCTTTTTAAGAAGACATTGATCAAACAGAGCAGAAAATCCGAGAAATAAAGCAGAAGAAGAAGTTCCAGGAGAAGTTCTTCCTGTTTTGTCATCCGAAAAAAATCTTTGCTGGCCAAAGCCTGGAATGGCAAAAGGGCAAAACAAATGACTACAAGAAAAACATAGAAGCTCCGGCTTCGGGTTTTCATATAATAACGAAAAGGTTGAAACCAAAAGTAAACAAGAACTCGTTAATGATATAACAAAAATCGCCGCTGCATAATGGCAGCGGCGATTTTTTAAAGATGTAATGAAATGAATTAAGCGATAGTAATGCTGTTGTCAAGATAAACATCCTGAATTGTGTTCAATAATTCAACACCCACTTTCATATCTTTCTGGAAAGCTTTACGCCCACTGATAAGACCCATACCACCGGCACGTTTGTTTACAACAGCTGTCATTACTGCTTCTGCAAGGTCAGTTGCACCTTTAGATTCTCCACCTGAGTTGATCAGACCAACGCGGCCCATATAGCAATTCGCAACCTGGTAGCGGGTCAAATCGATCGGGTGATCGGTAGTCAGTTTTTCGTAAACCAATTTGTGCGTTTTACCAACATTAATAGCATTGTATCCGCCGTTATTTGTTGGCAATTTTTGTTTGATAATATCAGCCTGAATAGTTACCCCCAAATGGTTTGCCTGCGCTGTAAGGTCAGCGGCAGCGTGATAATCAACACCATCTTTCTTGAAGTCGTTGCTGCGCAAATAGCACCACAAAACAGTTGCCATACCCAATTCGTGCGCATATTCAAATGCTTTAGCCACCTCTACAATCTGGCGGTTGCTTTCAGGTGAACCAAAATAAATTGTAGCTCCGATTGCAGTAGCACCCATATTCCATGCATCTTTGATCTGACCAAACATAATCTGATCGTAAGCATTTGGATAAGAAAGAAATTCGTTGTGATTTACTTTAACGATAAAAGGAATTTTGTGTGCGTATTTGCGCGCCACATTTCCCAATACACCAAAAGTGGAGCAAACAGCGTTACAACCACCTTCCATAGCCAGTTTCACGATATTTTCAGGATCAAAATAAATTGGATTCGGAGCGAAAGATGCACCTGCACTATGCTCAATACCTTGGTCAACAGGCAGAATTGAAACATAACCTGTACCCGCCAAACGACCGTGATTATTTAACGCTTCAATGCTGCGAAGTGTTTGAATATTGCGGTTGGAATGCATCCAAACATCATCTGTAAAAGTTGAAGAAGGTAAGTGCAACATTGATTTGTCAATTGTTGTACACTTATGATCCAAATAAAAAGCGGCCTGGTCGCCTAGTAATTCCTGAATTTTCTGAGATGCCATAGATTATATTGTATAATATTTTTAAAAATAATTTTGCAAAAGTAATTCAATTAGTCAATTTGACAATTAGTTAATTTGACAATTTTGTAATCAAGCAGTCATTAAGCATTAACCATTGAACATTAACCTTTTTTAATTATCTGCTATAATTCGGCGCTTCCTTTGTAATCACCACATTATGCGGATGGCTTTCGGCCATTGATGCTGCTGTAATACGCACAAACTGAGATTGTTCCTGCAAAGTTTTAATATCTTTTGCTCCGCAATATCCCATTCCTGCTCTAAGTCCGCCAACAAATTGTTGCATGATTTCACTCAGGTTGCCTTTGTAAGGTACACGGCCTACAATGCCTTCAGGAACTAATTTTTTAATATCTGCTTCCACATCCTGGAAATAACGATCGCTGGAACCTTCTTTCATCGCTTCCACAGAACCCATTCCACGGTAAGATTTGAATTTACGGCCTTCGTAGATAATCGTTTCACCCGGACTTTCTTCCGTACCTGCAAAAATAGAGCCAGCCATTACACAGTTCGCACCGGCAGCAATGGCCTTCACCATATCACCTGTATAACGGATACCACCATCAGCAATAACCGGAATACCTGTTTTCTTCAATGCGTTTGAAGCTTCAATAATTGCTGTCAATTGAGGAGCACCTGCACCGGTCACAATGCGGGTGGTACAGATAGAACCAGGACCAACCCCCACTTTCACCGCATCAGCACCGGCAGCAGCCAGGGCTTTTGCACCTTCTGCAGTTGCCACGTTTCCGGCAATTACATTCAGTCCTTTAAAAGTTTTCTTCACCATTTTCACCATATCCAGCACACCTTTGGAATGTCCGTGGGCGCTATCTAAAGTGATCACATCTACACCGGCAGCTACCAAAGCCGATATCCTGTCTAAAGAGTCGGCGGTAATACCAACGGCGGCACCAACCAGTAATCGTCCCATTGCATCTTTACATGCATTCGGATGACTTTTCAGATTGATGATATCGCGGAAAGTAATCAGGCCGATTAATTTACCGGCTCTGTCGACAATTGGTAATTTTTCAATTTTATATTGCTCCAGGATTTTTTCAGCCTTCGTCATATTCGTTCCTACTGCAGCCGTTACCAGCTTTTCGGAAGTCATGATTTCGCTTACTTTTTTCTTGTTGTTTTTTTCAAAACGGAGGTCACGGTTGGTCACAATACCAACCAATTTCTTGGCGGCGTTTATTATAGGAATACCACCGATTTTATTATCCTTCATCAGGCGGAGTGCATCTCCAACAGTCGCATCTGGGCTCAATGTAATTGGATCAGTAATCAGTCCGGATTCAGAGCGTTTTACTTTACGAACCTGCTCTGCCTGCTTTTCGATACTCATGTTTTTGTGCAGGATGCCTATACCACCTTCGCGGGCCAGCGCCATTGCCAGGCCATATTCGGTAACGGTATCCATAGCCGCCGACACCATGGGCAGGTGAAGCGTTATGTCTTTTGTAAGTTGAGTGTTGATATTGACTTCGCGGGGAAGTACTTCAGAATAAGCCGGCATAAGAAGTACATCATCGAATGTGAGGCCTTCGCCGTAGAACTTAGATTTTGTTGCCATTTGCAAAAGTAAGCAAGCAGAAATAATTTTTCAAAAAAATGTTTTGTGAAAATCAGACAAAATAAACCTTCTGAAAAACATTCACCCAAAGATGCTTTTTGAGCGCATCATTCGCAGCAATCTGATCTAGCGAAAAGCTGGGCATCCATTGAGCTCCGTCAAACTGATTGACTTCGTTAGGAACCATCATTGCCGAGATACCCAGCTGAGCCGGCAGAATGCCTAATAACAAAACTTTGCTGGCTTTGGAGAATTCCCGCAATTGATACCAGGCGATTTTTTCATCGGCTCCCAGTTTGATTACCTGGAAATGTTCATCAGTCAGTTTGCAGGCACCAAGCATTCTCAGCAGTTGTGTTTCTTCCGCACTACCCGATTCAAAATGTGCACTGATGACCAGGGTATCCTTTTCTTTCAGCGCTACTGCTTTCGCCGTTTCCCAAAAACCATCTATTGTTTGCGAAACAATCGGAGCCTTAAAAATATTGGGGAGTACATTTTCCATAAATCAGATATTAAAAAAATAACGCTCGAAACAAGTCCTGAAAAAACCGTTTCTTTGCGCCAAAATTAGTTTTTATCCCTCACATATATTGAGTCAAACAAACAATATGGCGTTCGAAATTAAAGTTAATAAGATAGCACAAAGCAGAATCAACGAATTTGATCAAAACAACATTCAGTTCGGTCGTTTATATTCCGATCACATGTTGATAGCGCATTATGAAGATGGTGCCTGGGGCAATCCTGAAATAGTACCTTATGGTAATTTGAGCCTTAGCCCGGCGACTACTTTTATGCACTATGGTCAGGCTATTTTCGAAGGGGTAAAAGCATACAAAGACGCAGACGGTAATGGTCGGATTTTCCGCCCGGAAGACAACTGGAAGCGTATGAACAAATCGGCTGAGCGTATGGCTATGCCCGATGTTCCAAAAGAAATTTTTGTGGAAGGGATGAGAAAACTGATTGAATTGGATCAGGCCTGGATTCCTTCTGAATATGGTTGTTCTCTTTACATCCGTCCTTTTATGATTGCTACGGATGAGTTTGTAGGTGTTCGCCCGGCTACAAAATTTACGTTCATGATTATTACCAGTCCTGCTGCAGCCTATTACAGCAAACCGGTTTCTATTTATGTACAGGATGAATTTGTACGTGCCTTCCCTGGTGGAATCGGGATGACAAAAGCAGCAGGTAACTACGGCGCTTGTATGTATCCGGCTCAGCAAATTCAAAAAATGGGTTACGATCAGATTTTGTGGACAGATGGTTTTGAACATAAATATGTTCAGGAAATCGGCACAATGAATGTTTTCTTTGTAATTGGTGATAAAGTAATTACTCCGGATCTGTTAGCAGGCACAATTCTTGCCGGTGTGACCCGTGACAGTGTGATTACCTTGTTGAAAGAAAAAGGGGTAACCGTTGAAGAACGGCCGATTTCTATAGACGAAATAGAAACTGCCTATAAAAACGGAACCTTGAAAGAGGCTTTCGGAACCGGGACAGCTGCTTCTGTGGCGCCAATCGGCAAGCTAACTTTCCATACAGACGTGATGCAACTTCGCCCTGTTGAGGAGTGGGAAACTATGAACTGGATAAAAACCACACTGGATGATATCCGTTATGGCCGCACAAAAGATAACCACGGCTGGATTTTGAGCATTTAATAAAATGTCTTTTTGAAAAAAGTGCTTTTGCAACTGGCAAAAGCACTTTTTTTTGCCCGAAAATTACCTGATCGGAAAGTAGTTTTATCCTATATTTGACCTGTGCAATTTCTCTATCCCCTTTTCCTGCTCGCAGGACTCACATTGCTCATTCCCATTCTGATTCACCTGTTCAATCTGCGCAGGTACAAAACTGTTTTTTTTCCGCACACGCGTTTTCTCAAAAGCCTTCAGCTGCATTCCAGAAAGCAATCGCAGGTTCGCTATAAATGGCTTTTAGCAGCGAGGGTATTATTTCTCCTTTTCCTGATTGCTGCATTTGCACAACCCTATTTCGCGTCCAAAAAAGAGGCAACACAACAAAGCAGCACCATTGCCATTTTTGTGGATAATTCGCAAAGCATGTCTTTGAAAAACAGGCAAAGAAGCCTTTTTGAAATCGCAAGGGAGAATGCCCTGCATCTGGTACAATCTGGCACAGGAAAATTCCTGATACTGAGCAATGACAAGCCTTTCAGCTATAAACCTGTAAACCGTCAGCAAGCGATTGATGCCATTAATAAATTAAGCCTTTCTTCTGTTTCAAAAACAAGCAACCAGGTCCTGAGTGAACTTCAGAGTATGATTCAGGGCGACGAAACCGAACAGGCAGACCTTTATTACATCTCCGATTTTCAGCAAAATGGATTTCCAAGCACACCTGATGAAACTTTGTTGAAAAACATTCATTTCAATGGCGTACAAATCGAACAGACTGAACCCCAAAATGTATATATCGATACTGCCTTTTTCGAGACGCCTGTGTTGCAAACGGGCCAAAGCAATAAACTGATTGTCCGCACCAAATATTTTGGCAAAAAACCGGAAGCCACAACTGTGTTACAATTAAGCGTTGCAGGCAATGTAAAAAGCGCCGCTACACCTGTTTTCAATGAAAATAAAGAACATTACGACACGCTTTCTTTTCAGATAAACGATGCAGGATGGCAAAGAATTTTGCTTACACTCAACGATGCAAATGTTCGTTTTGACGATACCTTTTCCATTGCAGCACGCAGTACCCCGGACTTATCGGTTTTGCTGTTAAACGAATCCCAACCGAATGTATTTATTCAGGCTGCACTGCGTTCTTATAGCGGATTTAAAGTGACAGAACAAAGCATTAACGCTGTGCCGCAGGATCTGAGCAGTTATAATTTAGTCCTGCTGAACGGATTAACACGACTGGACGAAACGCTGGCAAACATTCTCCTGAAAACCTTGCAGAACGGACAAAATGTAGCGCTGTTCTTTGGACAAAATGCCAACAAAGAATCCATCAATTCAGGCCTTAAAATATTAAGCGACTTGCAAATTACAGGATTTGATACCGCGGCACAGACCGTAACTGCTGTACAAAGTGAAAACCGACTGGTGAAGGATATGTTTGAGCGAATGCCGGACAATGTTCAATTACCTTACACACAAAACCATTATCAGATTAAAGCAGGATTGAGCGCCAACCAGCAATCGATTTTCAGTTTCCGGAATGGCGATCCGTTTTTTGCTGTTTATAGTCCGTTTAAAGGGCAATTATATCTGTGCGCTACAACTCCGGATGCTCAAAACGGTAATTTTCAATCCAGCTATTTCTTTGTTCCGTTTTTATACCAAATGGCCAGCCTGGCAAAAGGCAACAGTATTTTCGCTTTGTCTGCAGGGCAAAAGCAAGCCATTTACATTAACCAAAAAGCCGAAAACGAGCGTGAACTTCTCCATATAAAATCAGAAAATCTGGATGTTATTCCACCCCAAAGAGCAGAAGGCATGGGCGTGCAGGTTTTTGCAGGCGAAGTCACGCAAAAAGCAGGTTTTTATACCATTACTTCCGGTAAAGACGACAGCACGATTATTGGCGTGAATATGAACAGGAATGAAAGTAACCTGGCGGTCTGGACGCAAAGCGAATTGAAAAAAAACTGGTCAGGGAAAGACATAAAATGGCAATTAGCTGATGCAGAAAATAAAGCACTGAACGCAAAGCAACAATCGGCCTTTCCGCTGTGGAAACTTTGTAGTATTTTAGCGCTCTTAATGCTGGGAGTTGAAACCTGGCTTTTGAGTAAAAATCTCAGGAAACAAAACACAATTACTACTTAATATTATTTTATGACAATACTGATTCGCGGAGCAAAAGTGATAGATGGTTCATCACCACATCATTTAGATACCGTTGATATTTTTATTGAGAATGGTATTGTCCAATCAATTGGCACAAAAATTGAAAAAAAGGCCGATACTGTAATCGAAACTGAAGGTTTACATATCAGCAATGGCTGGACTGATATTTTTGCAGATTATCGCGAACCTGGTTTTGAACATAAAGAAACAATTGCTTCCGGACTGGCATCTGCTGCTGCGGGTGGATTTACCGCAGTGTTAACCGTACCAAATACCAATCCTACAGTAAGTTCAAAGTCTGTTGTACAATATATCCTGAAACAAGCAGAAGGAAATGCTGTTTCAGTTCATCCGATCGGTTCAATTTCAAATAACCTTGAAGGTAAAAATCTGGCAGAAATGCTGGATATGCATACCCATGGAGCAGTTGCATTCAGTGATGGTTGGAAACCAATTCAGAACGCCAATCTGATGCTGAAAGCATTAGAATATGCAAAAGCGTTTGACGGAACTTTAATAGAAATTCCCTGCGATGCCACCCTATCATCGGGCGGACTAATGCATGAAGGTATTGAAAGCACACAATTGGGAATGCCGGGCATTCCATCATTGGCCGAAACATTGCATTTGCACCGTAACATTGAATTGCTACGTTACACCGATTCGAAATTGCACATTACCGGAATATCCTGTGCAGAATCGGTTGAAATGATCAGGAATGCTAAAGCTGATGGATTGAAAATTACGTGTTCAGTAACGCCTTACCATCTGGTGCTGAATGATGAAATTATGCGTTCCTATAATTCAGCATACAAAGTAATGCCGCCTATCAGGACAAAAAATGACCGCAAGGCATTAGTCGAAGGTCTGAAAGATGGCACTATAGACTGTGTTGCAGCACATCACCGCCCTCAGGAATGGGATGCTAAAGCCAAAGAATTTGAATACGCTTCGGACGGGATGAATGTGCAGGAAAACACTTTTGCCATTTTGTACAACTCATTAAAGAATGAAATTCCGCTGGAACGCCTTGTCGATGCATTAAGCCAAAAGCCAAATGGGATTTTTGGCGTAAAAAGTAGTTCAATTAAAGAAGCTGGCGAAGTAAATTTCACTTTATTTTCAACAACAGATCAAACCAATTTAAATGGTTTGAAATCAAAGTCTGCCAACAATCCTTTTATGAACAAAGAACTTGCGGGCAAAGTGATAGGAATTTTAAAAGGTAATCAAGTAATTTTGAACAAATAAACAACTAATATGAGCCAGATTTTCGAAGTAAAAAACAGTGAAGCAAATGAGCCGTTTAACCGCTTCGCCATTCCTCTACGGTATGGATTGATGGTAGGATTTATCCTGATGTTCTTGACGACAGTAACATTTCTGTATATCATGAAATGGAACTTCTGGGCATTTAGTGCCGCAGGCTTTATGATGTTTCTGATTCCGGTAATCTTTTATGGCATCGCAGCTTCTAAACAAAAAAAAGAAATGGGTGGTGTAATTAGTTTAAAAGATGCATTTCAGACAGCTTTTGTAGTAATACTAATTTCACAGCTGATAAGTGGAATTTACGGATTGATTTATATCAAATACATTGACCCTGAATGTATGTTAAGAATGAAAGAAACAATGCTTGAGTTTTTTGAAAGTATGAAAAATATGCCACAGGAAAGCATCGACCAGCAAATGAAAAATATGGATGAGCAAATTGATGGCAGCACCAAACCTTCAATTTTACTTTACAGCACTGCAAAGTCAATTATCATCCACAGTATTTTTGGATTTATTGCTGCATTAATTGTGAGCAGAAAAAAACCGGTTGAACAACACTAATTTACCTTTAGCCCTAGCTAGCTTTTATGGCGATTGACCTATCAATAGTAGTTCCTTTATACAATGAAGACGAATCCCTGCCGGAATTGATGGCCTGGATTGATAAAGTGTGTACTGAAAATAATTTTATCTACGAAGTTATAATGGTAGACGATGGCAGTACCGACGATAGTTGGAATGTGGTGCAATCGCTTTCACAACAATATACTACCGTAAAAGGCATTAAGTTTCAAAGAAATTACGGCAAAAGTGCTGCCCTGAATGAAGGTTTTAAAGCTTCAAAAGGTGGCGTTATTATCACTATGGATGCAGATTTGCAGGATAGCCCGGACGAAATACCTGAGCTATACGCCATGATTCAAAGTGGCAATTTTGACCTGGTAAGCGGTTGGAAAAAGGTGAGATATGATAATGCTGTGACCAAAAATTTACCTTCAAAATTATATAACGGCGTCAACCGGATGATTTCTGGCATTCAGTTGCACGATATGAATTGCGGCCTCAAAGCCTATCGGAAAAAAGTAGTGAAGAGCATTGAAGTATATGGAGAAATGCACCGGTTCATCCCTGTGATTGCCAAGCAAGCCGGTTTTCCAAGAATCGGAGAAAAAGTAGTGCAGCATCGTCCAAGAAAATATGGCGTATCCAAATTTGGCTGGGAAAGGTTTATCAATGGCTTTTTAGATTTGCTCTCCATTCAGTTTATCAGCAGATTCGGAAAAAAACCGATGCACTTTTTCGGATTTTTGGGGACAGCAATGTTTATAGTCGGCTTCTTTATTACAATGTATCTTATTATCTCAAAATTCTTTTTTGAAGGCAGCCTTATCAACAAACCGGCATTCTATATAGCGCTGACTACAATGATTTTGGGAACTCAGTTTTTCCTGACCGGATTTATTGCCGAATTAGTTTCGCGCAGTGCTGCTGACAGAAATCAATATCTTGTGGAAGAAACACTAAATTTGAAATAATAAACTTTAATAAACTTAAATTAACGGTAGTGAAAACAGAAAAAATGACCAGATTGAAATTTGCCGTAATCCTTTTCAGCATACTTTTCTTAGGTGCCTGCTGCAGCAAAAAAGGAGCTTGCCCTGCTATCGAATTCAATTCATTTGAGTTGCTGGGCTTTCCTGCAGACGATATTACTGATGGTGCCACCTTCATACGATACGAACCCAATAGTAATTTTACGGTAATTGTTGACTCAACGTATTATATGCCAGAGGCAACCGGCAACAACGCCTATAAAATCACAACAGGAAATTTGCCTGTAAGCAATGATTATGGCATCAGGGTAAAAAAAATCGGGAAGCTTTACAAAATCGGAAACTTTACCGGTGAAAAAATTTCCTGTGGCAAATGTTTTATGCGCGCCAACAATCAGTTTGGATATGTATTGAACGGTTATTCTGTAAATAATAAAGGAATGGCCTACGACGGCATTATCCGAATCAATAAATAATTTTCTATTAAAAGAATGAACTGCAGCTAAGGTTTACATCGTGGCTGTTTACTTTAGTTTTATATTATGTTGCTCCAGCTTTCCATCAATAATTATGCGATCATCGACCACCTGACCATCAGGCCTGACAAGCATTTGAATATTGTGACGGGAGAAACGGGTGCAGGGAAAAGTATCATCCTTGGTGCATTATCACTTATTTTAGGGGAGCGGGCAGATACGTCTGTCCTCATCAATAAGGAAGCAAAATGTGTGGTGGAAGCCACCTTTGATGTAAAAGGAAATACTGCCTTTCAGGATGCGCTTAAACTGGCAGAGCTGGACGAAGAGCCACAATGCATTATCCGCAGGGAAATAAACAGTGCCGGAAAATCAAGAGCATTTGTAAACGACACGCCTGTAACACTTTCGGTATTAAATACACTAACAGCATTACTGGTCGATTTGCACCAGCAATTTGACAACCACGCGATTGAAGACGACCATTTTCAACTTTCCGTTGTTGATGTGCTGGCGCAAAACAATACTTTAAAAGAAACGTATCAAATTGCTTTCCGTCAATACCAGCAGGTATTACAGGAACTACACAGCAAACAGGCGCAACAGGCGCAATGGCAAAAAGATGCGGATTACAAGCAATTTTTGTTTGATGAACTGGAACAAGTCAACTTTCTTCCGGACGAAATTGAAGAAGCAGAAATACAACTGAAACAACTGAGTTCTGCAGAACGGATCATAGGCGTTTTGCAACAGGCAAGGTTTATATTGGATGAAGGAGAACAACCTCTGGCAAATGAAGTCAGAAGGCAGGCACAGCAATTACAGAGTATCTCAGATGTTTTGCCTGAAGCGCAAAGTTTACACGAACGATTAAACTCGATTTATGCCGAGGCAAAAGATATTGCAGCAGAACTCGAAAATCTTGAAGGTAAAATCAGTCTGAACCCGGAGCAGATGGCTCGCCTGGAAGAAAGATTGGACATTGGTATAAAACTGCAAAAGAAGCATGCGGTACAATCTACAAATGAGTTAATCGCTATTTTCAATCAGCTTGGAGAAGAATTGAAAGCAACACTCAACCTTCACGAAGAGATTGCAACACTTGAAAAAAGCAAAACTGAACTGTTCGAAAAGGTTCAAAAAACCGGAACAGAACTTTCAGCTTCCCGCAAAAAACTGGCTCCTTCTATAGCGAAACAAATTACACAAATGCTGGCCGAGGTTGGAATGCCAAATGCACAGTTTAATATTGGGATTACAGCATTGTCCAAACCCGGTATTACAGGCTTAGACCAGATTGATTTTTTACTGGATGCCAATAAAAGCGGCAATTTTCAACCGGTCGAAAAAGCTGCTTCGGGGGGGGAGATGAGCCGGATTGCTTTATGTATCAAATCGCTGATTGCACGTGCCGTTCATTTACCAACCCTGATTTTTGACGAAGTAGATACCGGTATTTCCGGTGAAGCAGCACGAAAAGTAGGTGCTTTATTGAAGGATCTTGCACAATATCACCAGGTAATTTGCATCACGCATCAGCCGCAGGTAGCCGCAAAAGGTTCTACACATTTTTATGTCTTTAAAGAACAGGGTAAAGACGGAAAAATCAATACCCAAATCCGCATCCTTGCCCCGGACGAAAAAATACTGGCTATTGCAAAAATGATTGGCGGTGAACAGCCAAGCGAAGCAGCGATGAACAATGCCAGAGAATTGGCTGAAGCATAAAAAACTTCAACAAGATTATTAAGGAATATCTTTTACAGCTGCGAACGGAATTGGCTTAAAGCTTCCTGGTTCATTCCAAGGTAAGTGGCAATGCGCTCCAAAGGTGCACGTTCTAATACTTCCGGCCTTTCTTGCACAAATAAATCGTAACGCTCTTTTTCCGATTTGAACTGTATAAATACATTTCTTTCTTCAAGGCGGGCGTAATAATCTTCCAGAATAAGGCGTCCGGCACGCTCGGTCTCGGGGAACAGCACATATAGCTGGTTCAGTTTAGAATGGCTGATAGCCTGCACTTCAGATGGTTCTATACTCGTTATCGTTTCGTAAGATGGTGTGCGGGAAATAAAGCTGTAGAATGATGTTGCGAAATCATTTTCTATAGAAATCCAGTTGCATATTTCATCCTCCTCATGCATATAACATCCGCTCAGCATTCCCGATTTTACAAAATACAAGTGATTGCAAATTTGTCCTTCTCTCAGAATTACTTCATTCTTTTGAAATGAAAATTTCTCCAGATTTTCAGTAAGCCAGTTTTCAGCTTCGTCCGACAAAACGGCTAATTTACCTATGTTAGGAACTAATCCCATTTTTTTGATTCTTTGGTTTTAGGAGAGTTGGTTAATACTATTTTGTAATTCGCTCCGATTCTTTGATGGAATAAAATCCGTTAGCCTGTGTAAGACAAGTCAGTGTCAAATCATTAATACAAACATGGGCAGGTAAAGATGCACAATAATAAACGGCGTCTGCAATGTCTTCCGCCTTGAGTGCATTCACCCCTTCATACATTTTATTGGCGCGGTCTTCATCGCCACCAAATCGCACTAAAGAAAATTCTGTTTCGGCCATACCAGGATTAATAGAGGTGACCTTAATTCCGTAAGGCAACAAATCAATTCTCATCGATTGAGAAAGCGCGTCAACCGCAAATTTTGTAGCACAATATACATTACCATTTCTGTATGCCAGTTTCCCTGCTGTAGAACCAATGTTGATGATATGCCCGCTGCATTGCTCCCGCATCATCGGTGCAATTTGTCGTGTCACATACAGCAAGCCTTTGATATTGGTGTCAATCATCCTGTCCCAGTTATCTGTGTCACCTTCGTCTATTGTAGCCAAACCAGCAGCAAGTCCTGCATTGTTTACCAGGATATCAATTTTCTCCACTTTGGTTTTCAATCCGGAAACCGCCGCTTCGGTAGCCTGCTTATCGCGCACATCGAAACATAAAGCGATGACCTTCACATTGTATTGTTGTTCCAATTCCGATTTCAAGGCTTCCAGCCGATCGTTGCGCCTGCCGTTGATGATAATATCAAAACCTTTTTGAGCAAACAAAATAGCAATGGCCTTACCAAAACCTGAAGTGGCACCTGTAACAAAAATGGTTTTATTCATTCTTAAAATTTGATGTGCAAATATAGTTTCAGTACTCGAATTAAATTGATTTCTTTCAGCAGGATTTATGATAAATGACATGGAATTTATTAAAAGCTTATCCTAATTTTGTATCAATGCCACTCAATAATAAAGACCAGCAATCACTTGTCCGACATTTACCCGAAGATCTGCGCCTGAGCGAGGAATCCTATCTCTCCGAAGAAGATTTCCTGAACGCACTGGCACAGAAAGTTGCGTATATGCTGCAATATAACAACGGTGTGTTTTTTCAATTGTTGTATAAAATGGATGTGCTGGAACCCAAATTACTTGTAGCCATGCAAACAGAAGACGTTCCGATGGCCATTTCAAAGCTTATTCTGGAAAGGCAACTGGAAAAGCTGGAATCGAGGAAAGCCAATCCTGCGAAAGAAGCAATCGACAAGGATTTAGAATGGTAATCAACTTAAAATTTGTTTCTTTTTCAGTAACATACCCTTATATTTGCCCTACGGAGATAAAAAAGCATCCTGAATCGTATTCCTTATAACGATTTTTCTCAGCCGCCCCACTTGCTGAATCGCTTTTCCGGAGCATTTTTCAAATCACAACATTTAATTTATTTCATGGAATATAATAGTTCGCGCGGAAGGCTGCTTATGCCTCAATATGGCCGTAATGTGCAAAAAATGGTTGAGTATTTACTGACCATTGAAAACAGGGAAAAACGTCTGCAGCAAGCCCAGGTGGTTATTCAGCTGATGAGTTTGCTGACACCCCATCTGAAAACGATGGAAGATTATGAACACAAACTGTGGGACCATTTGCACCAGATGACGGATTTCCGTCTGGATGTTGACGGACCATATCCTGCTCCTACAGAAGAGCAGCTGGCCAAAAAACCGGAACCACTGCCCTACCCACAGGCGCCTATCAAGCACAGGCATCTTGGCCGCAATCTGCAGCACCTGATTGAAAAAGGATTGACAGACGACCCTGAAAAAAGACAAGGTTACACCCAATCTGCAGGATACTACATGAAGCTGGCCTATACCAACTGGCACAAAGAACCTGTGCACGATGATATGGTAAAAAACGAGCTGGCCATTATCAGCGGCGGCGAAATGAAATTTGAAGGCGGCGGATATAAAGTGCATTTCGATCCACGCAGTAATTTTCCACCAAAAAACAACAACAATAACAACCGCAATTTTAAAAACAAAAACAACCGTAAACCCAATGGTGGCGGTGGTGGCGGCAATAATAACAACCCCAATGCCGGCGGTGGCAACAAATTGAATAACAATAATAAAAATCGCAATTTCAAAAACAAATAAACCTTCATCGTACATTTATTCAAACGAAGATTTTTATGAGTTCATTCGAGATACGCGGCGGCCGCCAGCTAAAAGGAACAATTACCCCGCAGGGCGCTAAAAATGAAGCGCTGCAAGTACTGTGCGCAGCTTTGCTGACCAACGAACCGGTCACTTTTACCAACGTACCCGACATCCTGGACGTTAATATGCTGATTGAATTGCTGGGTGATATGAATGTGCGTGTCACAAGACCCTCACCCAATACTATTATTCTGCAAGCCGATGAGGTGAACCTGGAATATTTTTCCGGACAGACCTTCCAACATAAATCAGGGAAACTGCGCGGAGCGGTCATGCTGGCCGGGCCATTATTGGCGCGTTATGGCAATGCGATGATACCTCAGCCGGGTGGAGACAAAATCGGGAGAAGAAGACTGGATACACATATCCGTGGTTTTGAAAAACTCGGCGCTTCTTTCGAATTTGATGCAGAAAGAAATCGTTTTACTTTAAGCTGTGAAAAACTGAAAGGAACCTTCCTGCATATGGAAGAACCGTCTGTGACCGGAACAGCCAACGTATTGATGGCTGCGGTGTTGGCCGAAGGAAAAACAGAAATTTACAACGCAGCCTGCGAACCCTACCTGCAACAGCTTTGTAAAATGCTGAATGCAATGGGAGCCAAAATTACAGGCATCGGCTCCAACCTGCTGACCATTGAAGGCGTAGAAAAACTGGGCGGTTGCGACCACAGATTACTGGCAGACATGATTGAAGTAGGGTCATTTATTGGCCTGGCAGCAATGACACAAAGTGAAATAACCATTAAAGATGCTGACGTTGCCCATTTGGGCAATATCCCTGAAACCTTCCAGCAACTGGGTATTCAGCTGGAGATAAAAGGAAATGACATTTATATTCCATCTCAGGAAAATTACCAGATAAAACGCTTTATCGACGGCTCCATCCTGACAGTGTACGATCATCCCTGGCCTGGATTCACGCCGGATTTGCTGAGTATTGTCCTCGTCACAGCTACTCAATCGAAAGGAACTGTTCTTGTTCATCAGAAAATGTTTGAAAGCCGTTTGTTCTTCGTGGACAAACTAATAGAAATGGGCGCGCAGATTGTGCTTTGCGACCCGCACCGCGCAGTTGTTATTGGCCTCAACAGAGGTATGCAGTTACGTGGAATTACTATGGTGTCACCAGATATTCGCGCCGGGGTGGCTTTGCTGATAGCAGCACTGTCGGCAGAAGGGAAAAGCACCATACAAAACATTGAACAAATCGACCGTGGATATGAGGCAATAGATGTTCGCCTGAATGCTTTGGGCGCTGATATCAGAAGGGTTGATTAAGTTATCTTTTCTTTACACCTTCTCTCAAAACATTCCGAAATGCAGGCCAATACGATTGATGAAGTCATCCTGAGACTGGATGCAATTATAGCAGAAAGTATCGCAACCAACAGCCGGCATGGTTATTTTGCCTGCCTTTATCGAAAAATGACCATTGCTGTAAAACAGGGTATCCTGACAGGGGCTTTTGAAGATGGTCCCAGAATGGAACGTCTGGATGTTAGATTTGCCAACAGGTATCTGCAGGCTTTTTATCAATATAAAAATAAACAAAGCCTCACCGGCTCATGGCAGCGTGCCTTCGAAGCCGCAGAACAGCCTTATACCGTTATTCAGCATTTACTGCTCGGCATGAATGCCCATATCAATCTGGACCTGGGCATTGCGGCGGCAGAAATCAGCCAGGGCGTTGATATTCATTTGCTGGAAAAAGATTTTAATACCATCAATGTCGTCATCAGCAGCCTCATCAATTCAGTACAATCCGACCTGGAAGACATCTGTTTCCCGATGAAATTTGTGCGCTATGTGGACAATAACAGTAAAGACGCTGTCATTAATTTCAGCATCAGCATAGCCCGCAAAACAGCCTGGACAAATGCTTTAGCACTTTCGGCATTGCCGGATATCAACCGACCCGGATATATCAGTACTTTAGATATACAGATTGCCCAGGTGGCAAAAAACATTGTTACACCCAAGCTTTCACAAAGCATCCTGCTCAAATTTGTCCAATGGTTCGAACCAAAAGATGCAGGTAAAATTATTGCCTGTCTGAAAGATTAAAAAGAAACGCATTCCCTGGTCTAACTATTTAATTAGAATAAATAATCTGTGTATTTTAATTATTAATAATTAATTACAATTAAAATGGCATGATTTACTTTCATTTTACGACAACACAGAACGGCTCTGCGATGTCGCAAAATGGCTTTAAGGTGTCACATCATTATTTTACGGCGTCGCAGTAGGATTTTACGATGTCGCGGAATGATTTTACGGCGTCGCAGAATGATTTTGTGGTATCGAAGAATGATTTTGCGGCGTCGCAGAATGATTTTACGGTGGCGCAGAATGATTTTACGGCACGATAGAAGGCTCCGGTTTATCCCAAATAGATTTTACTTAGTCATAAAAGGGCGTCGAAAGCCTTATTTTATTATCAAAACTTTGCCAATACAATCTAAAAACTGAAATCAGAAATCAGAAATCAGAAATCAGATTTACCTTCGCAGCCTCAAAACAGAATTATGGGCAAAATAGCCATTAATATAGCCACCGGCAGCATTCAAAAAACGGACACCATTGTTGGGATAGACCTCGGAACTACCAATAGTTTGATAGCCATTGTGCGCGAAGACACGAAGAAAGCCATCGCCCTGCGGGAAATAGACGGGTTGACGCTCGTTCCATCTGTAGTGCATTTCGATAGTTTCGGCAACCCCACTGTGGGTGTTTCGGCAGCAGAAAAATTGATATCGGAACCGCAAAACACCATTTATTCAGCCAAAAGACTGATGGGTAAATCTTACAAAGACATCAGCCACGACAGCAATTTTTTCTCTTACAAAGTTATTGATGATAATACAGATTCACTGGTAAAAGTGCAGGTAAATGACCAGTTTTACTCCCCCATCGAACTGTCTTCTTTTATTCTGAAAGAACTGAAACACAGAGCCGAGCATATCCTGAAAACACCCGTTACAAAAGCGGTGATAACAGTGCCGGCCTACTTTAATGATACGCAGAGACAAGCAACCAGGGATGCCGGAAAACTGGCAGGACTGGATGTTTTGCGCATCATCAACGAACCAACAGCTGCCAGCCTCGCTTATGGCATGGGCCTTCGCGCAGATGAAGTGAAAACGATAGCCGTGTATGATTTAGGTGGCGGTACTTTCGACATGTCAGTCCTTCACCTCGAAAATGGCATTTGTGAAGTACTATCTACCAACGGCGATACTTATCTGGGAGGTGATGATTTTGACAATGCGGTAGCCGATTACTGGATAAACGAACACAAGATTGAAGATATCAGCCTGAAGCAAAACCTGCGCCTGACTGCCGAAGCAGCCAAAAAACATCTCTCTTCAGCAGATAATTTTGAAGGAAAAATCGGCGATTATATTGTCAGCCTGAGCAAAACGCAATTTGACGCAATAGTGATGCCATTGGTACAACGAAGCCTGGATTGTTGCAAAAAAGCTTTGCAGGACGCTCAATTAAGTGTTGATAAAATTGATGAAGTCATCATGGTGGGAGGAAGCACCAGAGTACCATTGGTAAAGGAAGCTGTAAAACAATTCTTTAATAAAACAAACCTTCACGACACACTGAATCCGGATGAGGTAGTAGCGCTTGGTGCAGCTATCCAGGCCGATATATTGGCCGGAAACAACACAGAACTGTTGCTGCTGGACGTTACGCCACTTAGCTTGGGTATCGAAACAATGGGCGGATTGATGGATGTCCTTATCCCACGTAACTCTAAAATACCCAACAAAGCCGGACGACAATATACCACTCAGAAAGATGGCCAAAGCAGCATGCGCATTTCTGTTTTTCAGGGTGAAAGAGACCTTGTAAAGGACAACAGAAACCTGGCCACTTTCAACTTGACCGGTATTCCCGGTATGCCGTCAGGTTTGCCTAAAGTGGAAGTAAATTTTATGATTGACGCTGATGGCATTTTGAAAGTTACCGCCACAGAATTGCGCAGCGGAGTGGCTCAGAGCATTGAAGTGACGCCTAAATACGGCCTCACAGATGAGCAAATGGAGCAAATGCTGATGGACTCCATTGAGCACGCAAAAGATGATATTCAAACACGGGCTTTGGTAGAAGCTCAAACTGAGGCGACGCAATTGTTTGATACCGTTTCTAAATTTCTGGACAAAAATTCTGCGTTGTTGAATGACGACGAAATAAACGAGACAAAAAAGCAATTAAGTATACTGAAAGTAACCATTGATTCTTCGGATAAAAACCTGATACAATCTGAAACCGAAAAACTGAATGAACTGACGCGACCTTACGCTGAACGACTGATGGATGTTGCCTTGAAGGACGCCATGAAGGGAAAGAAAATCCTGTAACGGAACAGGTTCATTAATATTGTACTTATTCAAGTTTATAGCTATATTAACTTTAGTTATAATCATTGAATCGATTTATGGTGTAAATTGCTTCTTCAACAATTAGTTTTTATTTAAAATAAACGAATGAAGCAATTATTTCTCTTGTTTGGCTTATCGGCAATATCAATTGGGACCAATGCTCAGCAGCACGCTGACTTTCATACCGGCGACAAATTTGGTGTTTCTGTATTCACAAACAGTCATTTTTTACGTCCTGCAAAGCGTGCGGATGTTGGTATTCAGGCAAAACTTGCTGCAAAATTCCCGGGTTGGTACATTGCAACAGATAGTTGGACCGGAGGTTTTAAAGACCTTAACGGAAAACCAATCGTTGTAAGCGGAACCACACTTGAAGAAAAAGCCAGAAATATTATGAACAACCAATTGGCTGTTGTTAATATTAAAAGTAGTGAGTGGAAGCTTCAGACTCAACAAACAAACCAGTCGGGAATTACATACCTGTATTTTTACCAGGAAGTAGCAGGAATGAAAGTTGCGTTTACAAAAATGTACTTCCGTTTTACAGCTGAAGGACAACTTGCGCGTGTAAACATGACAGGCTATGGCACTCCTGACACAAAACTTAATCCAACAATTGGCGCAACAAAAGCTTTGGAAATTGCTTCTGCGGAACTGGATGGTGCGGTTATTACAGCTAAAAATATAGAGTCCGACTTAGAATGGTTTCCAATACCATCAAATGAAGGATATACCTTGCATCCGGCATTCAAATTTTTAATAGAAGGAAAAGTTGCACAAAGCAGCAGTGTCCCTTTAAATATGTTTGGATACGTTGATGGCGTTACCGGGGAGTTGCTTTATCGCGACAATGAAACAAAAGATGCAACAGACTTAACTATAGTTGGCAGCATCTATACCAACGGCATATTAAATGCTCCCCAATTGGTAGGCTTGCCAAACCTTACCGGAAAGATTGGTGCAACAACTTTGATTTCTAATGATACCGGTTTTTTTAATGGTGCAGCCTTTGCCGCTCCAAGTACATACGACGTTAGTCTTGAAGGACCTTGGTCAAAAGTAAGATCCGCACCTGATGCGAATATTACCCCATCGTTCTCAAAAGTTGTAACAACTTTAGGCACTTCAGATTCTTTTACATCTGCTACTAAATCAACCAGCAGACATATCAATGCCTATTACCACGTCAATACGGTGCATGATTTCATGAAAAACCAATATGGCTCTTCCTTTACCGGAATGGATTATGCATTAACAACTAATGTGGATGTTTCCGGTACTTGTAATGCCTTCTTTACCGGTGCTGGCGGAAGTTCAATAAACTTCTTTCCAGATGGTGGAGGTTGTGTATCTTTTGCCGAAGTCAGAGATGTGGTCTATCATGAATATGGGCATGCTATCGTTAGCAGAATGTATAGTGGCGGTATGAAAAATGGTGGACTTAACGAAGGGCAGGCCGACGTTTGGTCAATGTGCATTACTAAAGACAGTATTATGGCCAGGGGCAGCAATGGTACACCTGGGAGTTTCATTCGCCGCTATGACATAGATCCTAAGGTTTATCCTAAAGACCTGACTGGTGAAGTCCATGCCAATGGAGAAATCATTGCCGGCGCATGGTGGGATTATGCACGCAATGTAGGCAACTATGATACGATGGCAAAACTCTTTACTGCAGTACTATTAAATGACAAACCAGATGGTGCAAACGGTACAGAAGGTGCTGTATATCTTGATATGCTTATTTCTGCATTAATTGAAGATGATGATGATGCAGATCTTTCTACAGGAACACCACATATGAATGAGCTTGTTAAAGCATTCGCCAAACACGGAATTTATTTATTACAGGATGTAGATATTATTCATACTGAAATTGCACACCAGCCTTCCGGAAAAGCAATTGATGTAAATGCACAACTTATAATCGCCAATCCATCATTTTTTAATTCACTGAATCTGGTTTATCGCACCAAACGTTCTACGGGCTTCGTTTGGAATTCGGTTCCAATGGTTGATGCAGGCGGATTTAATTTCTCTGCTCAAATACCTGCACAAAGCGAAGGTACTATCGTTGATTATTATTTTTCAGCAAAAGACATGCTTAGCAATGAAGGTGTCTTCTTCCCTTATAATTTTTACCCTACTTCAATAATCTCAGAGACAAAATCTAATATTAATTACCAGTTTGGTGTAGGTATCACAGCCAGAACAGTTGTTGATTTCGAAACAACACTCGGTACAGATTGGCAGCTTGGTATTGCAACGGACAACGCCACTTCTGGCAAGTGGATACAAGCAGTACCTGTTGCGTCCTACTTATCAGGCGGAATCCTGCATCAAACGGGCAAAGATCATACCAGTCAATTTGGAAAATGCCTGGTAACCGGCAACGCTATTTCCACTTCGTCAGGTGTTTCGTCTGCCAGTGTAAAAAACGGTACAACAACAGTTTTAACGCCTGTCTTCGATTTGACAACTTACAAAAATCCGATTGTTGAATATTATCGTTGGTATGGAAATAATAAAGGAAACTTTCCAAACTCAGAAATCTGGAGAGTTCAAATGTCAACCAGTAGTCCGTTATTTTCCAAAGATGTTGAGAATACAAACCAGTCAGATTTTCAATGGAGAAGAAAAATGTTCAAACCATTTGAAATTTATCCGGCCGCACCAAAAATGCAATTGAAGTTTGTTGCTATTGAAACACCTCCATCGGGCTCCTCCGGCAATGGATTAGTAGAAGCCGCAGTTGATGATTTTGTGATTTATGAAGGTATTGAAAGCCCTGCAGGCATAAAAGAAGTTCCTCAGGCACTTGCTACTATATATCCCAATCCGGCTGTTGGTCAGTTAAACATAGTGTTACCTTCCTCATCTCTTACTAATGTTTCAATTTCGTTTTACGATTTGTCGGGTAAAGAAGTAAGTACCGTTCCTGTTTCTGCAGGAGGCACACACTATTCAATTGACACTAAAGGAATGATTCCGGGTCAATATTTGTTGGTTCTGAAAATGGATAAAACAATCCAGACACACAAAATAACTATTAAGAATTAATCTGCAATTTAGATTTATTTTCTTTTCAAAAAGCTGCCTCTAAAATCGAGGCAGCTTTTTTATTGTTTTTTTTACCGGGCTATTCCATTTTAAAACCTTTGACTGGCGCGGCTTTAAGAACACACTATCAATATTTTACTGAAAAAAATGTGTACTTTTTTTGCAAAATAATTTGGAGGATTGAAAATTTATTCTACCTTTGCAATCCCAAAAGGGAATAACACAAAGTTCTTTTTAAAGACAAAAAATGCGAAAGTAGCTCAGCTGGTAGAGCACAACCTTGCCAAGGTTGGGGTCGCGCGTTCGAATCGCGTCTTTCGCTCCAAAGTAAAAAGTCCAGACCAAATTTGGTTTGGATTTTTTGTTTGAATCAATACTTTATTTTCTATACTTTTAATAAAGTTATTGTTTAATCACCAGTTGCCCTGGTGGTGAAATTGGTAGACACGCAGGACTTAAAATCCTGTTTGCAGCAATGCAAGTGCGGGTTCAAGTCCCGCCTGGGGCACACTTCTACAGCCGATCCTTATAGGGTCGGCTTTTTTCATTTTAAAATCCCAACCTGCATTAATAAAGAAATCAAACCCTGCCATGTGCAGACAAACAATTAAGTCAACTCGTAGGGGAAAACTACCCTACATATTAGCGCCCAAAAGAAGCGTACAATTGTTTTTGAGAATTGAGTATAACCACTAATAAATAAGCGGCTTTGTTGGCATTACCCTGTACACCATATCTCAACAAACACAGCAATATAATTTCTTCGCTAACGCCAACTATATTTAGACGAAGTAAAGGTCAATTTAGCGTGTTGTTTCCTGATATTTAATCTATGAATAAGAGGAATCATATTCATAGATACAACTTTAATTATAGAGTGTTTACGACCTGGCCATTACCTCCACTATTTGCAATAATATAGATTAAAATTATTGTCAATACAATTAAAGTAATAACTGCGAGATGCGTTAAGAACTCTTTCATTTTTAATCAGTTTGGTTGGTATCTCAAAAATATAAAAGGTGATGAAATTAATACACTACCTTTTATATTTAATTATTATACATGTAAAAACTGAAACATTTCACTGTTCATTTGAAATCTCATTTGAGGCATTTTTTCCAATCCTCATTTTGAAAGCTGTCCGAAATGGTGATATTTCTTATTATTATTGTCTATTACAGTTGAGCATTTGCGCTTGTTTTATGACTGCTCTTCGTATTTAATCAGCCTTTAAAGCGCTTCCGGGAATGCTTATTTACAAGTTTTAAAGATTATCAGCTCTACAGGTACAAGGAATGCATTTTGGGTAGATAGACAATTCCAAATAAGAAAAGCTGTAACAAAAAAAAAGCGACTGAAACAGTCGCTTTCTAAACATAACTACAAAATCAATTTATTTTTTTTGGGTGCATCAACCGGTGGAAGATGCTCGCTAAGCTTATTGCGCCTCAGGAAATATAATAAAGAAAATAAGGCAAACGCGCTCAAAATAATGACCAGCAAACAAAGGTTCACAGGATAGTCTTGGATAGCGAAAGCAATAGAAATAATAGCAAGACTGGACAATGCCAGAATAATAACTGTACGGGTATGAGAAAAACCCAAATCAAGGAGATAATGATGAAGGTGCGTTCTGTCAGCAGAAAATGGTGATTTACCCTTAATTATCCTGGTTGTGAAAACCCTGAATGTATCGAACACAGGGATGAACAGCAATGATAATGCGCCCAACAAAACAGCTTTGGGACTGTGGAATAATATATTTCCTTCAAAGTGCTTCACAACATCCGTTAAGATTATGGATAAAACAGCAATTATAAAACCAATAACTAATGAGCCGGAATCGCCCATAAAAATCTTGGCGGGCTGATAGTTGTACCTTAAAAAACCTATAACCGCTCCTAATAGGGCAAAAGAGATGATTGCAGGGCTATAATTTCCGGTAATGGCAAATGCAATTCCCAAAAAGAACGAACAAATTATGGCAATTGTTCCGGCTAAACCATCTATCCCATCAATCAGATTAAATGCGTTACTGATAAATGTACAACCAACAATGGTTACAAACAGCGACATTGTATAAGGCATTTCATAAATCCCTAAAAAACCATGCAGGTTTTCCAATCGATAATCTGCCAGAACCGCTACAATAGAAGATGCAGCAATCTGTGCAATGAATTTTTTAGAGGGATTTACATTGATCAGGTCATCTTTAATACCGGTAATGAACAGAATTAAGATTGCAGCAATTATATAATTCCAGTGAGCAAAATCTTCGGGATTAATAAATAGGGAGGCAATTACTGAAAAGCCTAAAAAGATTGCTATGCCGCCTAAGTTAGGAATTACATCGGTATGAACTTTTCTGTAACTATCCGGCTGATCGAAAATTTTCTTTTTTTTGCTAATGTAAATAATGCGGGGAATGGCACTCATACAAAGCAACATCGATAATATTACTGAAATCGGATAGAGCAACCATTTATTTGACTCAAGTAAAAATGCTCCCATAATTTGTTAAAATAATTTCAACGAAAAAACTGTTAATTATTTTCAATAGCAAAGATAATATCAATTTTTTGTTAGTTGCAACAGTTATTCCCAAATTTATTTAATAACGTCTAATTTAAAAAGATAGTATTATAAGTAATATCTCCAAATTTGGGGCGATTCACTTTCAAAATCGAATGCTTTGACTTTTGATTTGTATTAAGTATTCCGAAGATGGTATCTGCAATCCTTTCGGCAGCCTTACCGTCCCATAGTTCAGGGTTTTTTCCTAATTGCCAGTTACCTGCTCTTAACTGCATAAATGCATTTTGGATATTTTCAGGACTGCAACCCAACAGCATATTGGTTCCTAAGGAGCAGGTTTCAGGACGTTCAGTATTGCTCCGTAATGTCATACAAGGAACATTCATTATCGTTGATTCTTCAGAAATTCCACCGGAATCTGTAATAACAGCAGCTGCATTTTTTACGAGATAATTGAATTCGAGATAACCCATGGGGTCAGTCATAACAATATTTGAATCCACTTTTATACCAAAATTTTCAATCATTTTAGCGGTATGTGGGTGAACCGGAAATATGACCGGTGTACCTTCAGCAGCCTTTCCAATTGCTGTAAGCAAATCTTCAAGGGTTTCCCCTTCAGAAATATTGGCTTGCCTGTGAAGCGTTAATACAAAATAGCATTTATTACTTAATCCTATTTCGTTCCAGATAGCCGGTTGTCTGAATCTTTTTTCATTATTATAAAGGGTATCAATCATCGTGTTTCCAACAAAGAAGATTTTCTCAGGTGAAACACTTTCGTTCAACAAATTATCTGATGCAGTACGGGAAGTTGTAAAAAAATAATCAGAAATAGAATCTGTCAGGATTCGGTTAATCTCTTCCGGCATCTGGCGGTCACCACATCTCAAGCCGGCCTCCACATGGACCAGAGGTATATTGGGATCCACTTTTTTTGTCGCCAAAGCACAGGCAACGGTGGAGTTGACATCTCCGGAAACGATAACCATATCCGGCTTTTGTTCTTCCAAAACAGTACTGTAGCGAGAAATGATTGTTGCAATTTGTTTTGAACTTTCCACATTACCAACATTAAGATTAATGTCCGGGCTGGGGATATTCAATTCTTCGAAAAAGACACCACTCATCTTGGTGTCATAGTGCTGGCTGGTATGGATTAATCTGTAACTTATTCCTGAATTAATAGAAAAACGGGCTTCGAGTTGTGCTATGATAGCCGCAACTTTAATGAAATTGGGGCGTGCCCCTACTACGATGTCTATTAATTTCGCCATTTTTTACACTTATAACGGTATTGGTTCTGCTTTCTGTAATTCTTCCTGCTATCCTGTAAGCTGATATGGTTTCGTTTATACCAATGCAATATTGATACTCCTCTACCCAGCTTTCTTTACAGTCAAGCATTATTTTAATTCCTCCTTTATTCAAGTGCCATTCGGTGCCATTTTTCTCCGGGTAGATACCAGGATAAAAATGCATGTAAATCATTGCATTATTTCTTCCTATACATTCCAGGGCATCAGTAATTTCTATTGAAAATTCTCCGATCCTGATTTGCCTTCTGTGCAGAATATCATACTTTGATTTATAAGCATCGTGTACGCAGCTAATTTCATCAGGCGAATCTTTCTCAATTTTTACAACTGGTCTTTTGCCCATTCGAAACGCCGCCCAAACATCAGATGAATTTTCATTATTCACACAAATGGTATTATGCGCTGCCGTACCTCTTTCTGCTAACCTTTCTTTTGAATGTTCGTAAGTACTTACACCTCTGTCAACGATAACAGGCTGACCATCAACAAAAAGACAAAATGAAAAAGTATCTGCGTGAAAATGTCCCGGCTGATAATCTGCTTTCGATAAGCCTGAATTAAAGAACAACCGGAAATTGCCAACATCAAATCTTCTGAATCCGCTATCACTTAAAACAATTTCCTTTGGAAATAGCATCAAATTTTGTGCCACAAAACATAACTCATTAATATTAACCAACATTCGTTCGTTACTATCTCCGAAATGGGGCAAAGAATTAAGGCCATCACCCATCGTAAACAAGAAAGAAATAATGTCTATAATATTTATTTCAAGTAATTTATAAAAAACATTATAATCTTTTGTTGCTGAAAGAAATAATTTCAACTCCAAAAGATTTTTTAAAATGAATGAGTGATAACTGATTGATTTCTCAAAATGAGCTCCGTCTTCCAGAATTTGCTCTTTCAATTCCCTGTTCAGCAATTGAAGGCCAAAATTTTTCAGCTGAATATCACCCAGGTAAACTCCAGCCCAAACCAGAGAAACAGCGTTCTCCAGCAGATGATTACCCATCAGGTGATATTCGGGGAAATGATACAATCTTTTGGCTTGTGAATAAATGGAGGCATTTATACTTGTGTCTTTTATCTGATGAGCGACCAGGAATTTTATCCAGTTCACTAGTCTCAATGATGCAGGATATGAATGCGTGAACAACAAACTTTTATCATTTTGCGCTATCCAATCCTTAATAGTGGCCAGTTTTTCATTCTCACCAATTTCTTTGTCATTCAGCCAGTCGAAATAATGCAGATGAAAAGACCATAGCATACCATATTCCTTAAAAGTCCAATCAACCGAACTGCCAAAAGTTTTGGTCTTATTCAAAAAAACAAACTGATTGTTTGGAGCGACAAACAAATTCTGTTGACAGGAAAAAACAGGAAACGTTATTGGAGGAAAACAAGGAATTTTATCCAGTTGCTTTTGGGAAGGAATAAAATCGCTGTAGAAAATTGCTTTTACCGGATAATAAAATCTGTAAAATATTTGCTGCCACTTGAGATAGCGCAGGGTATGAAAAAGCCGCCGGAAGGAATTGTCGCGTAAAAAAGACTGCATTTTATCCTTCATTTTTGATAATAAGTTGACGACATTTGCGTTCTTTTAACGCATCCAAAATTAGTGAAAAATAATAATCTACAACGATTCCTTACCGAACGCCAATCTGAGATTGCGATTATCACCGCATTGGGAATGGTGCTTGGCTTCTTGTGTGCCAGGGCTGTTTTATCACTCAGTATGTTTTTATTTTTCCTGAATGCCATTTGGAATACTTCACCCAAATCCTGGCTGAAACAAACCTGGTGGCTAGCCGGTCTTGCCTGGGTGGCAATGTATGCCCTGTCTTATTTCTGGAGCGATGATATACCCTATTGGCAGGAACGTTTCCAGGTAAAGTTTCCTTACGTTATTCTGCCGATTGCTTTCGGCCTCCTTCGCCCTTTATCATTCAATTACCTTCGCTGGCTGAGCTATGGGATGATTATCATGGTTTTTGCGGGTTGTGTTTATTCTTTATCCTTTTATTTCGCAGATTCCGAAAAGATTTTGAGCGAATACTTCTATGCCAAAGTCTTCCCGACACCTGCTTACAAAGATCATATCCGCTTCAGTATTTTCGTGGCGTGGTTGATCATATGGTGCAGCTTTATTTACAGAAAACTGAGTTTGCAGCTGGATAAAATTCTGTTCATTTGCGCCATAATTTTCTTCACATTATACCTTCATATCCTGGCGGTAAGAAGCGGATTGCTGGTATTATATACTTTCGCTTTCCTTTATGTTATCTACTTATTTCTGCGAAAAAAAATAATCCTTGCCGGTTCAATTACCATGGTCACTATAGCACTTGGATTCACTATTTACAAAACGGTTCCTTCTTTTCGCCTGAAACTGCATTATACGCTTTACTCGCTGAGCGAGTACAAAAAAGGCAATAAATCAGCCGACTTTTCAGATATCGGAAGGATAATATCTTACGAGCTGGCTGCAGAATTAATAAAAGAAAACCCCCTCTTGGGTGTAGGTGCAGGCGACATACGCGAGGAAATGAAAAAGAAATATGAAATCTATTCGCCGGACACTAAACCGGAACAAAGGATTGTACCACATAACCAGATTATGGAAGTCGCCCTTGCAGGCGGAATGATTACCCTTTCGATTTTTCTGTATTGGCTGTTTTTTCCAATCCTGAAGGTTAAAAAGAACCGAGACGGATTTTATCTTTTGGCAACATGGTTTGTGTTGCTGGTTACAATGATGGTGGAAGCAATGCTGGAAGTACAATTAGGTGTATTTGTCTATCTGTTTTGTATACTATGGATAATGAAAGCAACACAAAGAAATAATCACATTAATCCTCCTGATTTTGCAACTGCAGAATAGTGGTATCTGTGCCCCAGACCGGAAAATTCTCATCATCAAAAAGCATGGCTGTTTCGTCCAGCTCAGTTAGATTATACTTTTTGATGACCGTTTCAATATCGTGAATCCACTTTCCTTTTGCTTCTGCATATCCTGATGCATTCATTCTCAGGAGCCAGGTTTTGTAATCCATATTTCCTTTCAGGGATGGATAATATTTTTTGGTCTGAACCATTCTTGCAAAATCCTTGAAAGATGCCATTGCATCCGGATATTGCTTGTAAGCTGATCGTGTGCCGGTCTTGCCTTTGTGCAAATTATTCTTCCCCTTGATTCCAAAGTAATTGTTCAATAATTTACAATTGCGGCTGCGTCCCATGCCGGATTCTATCATCGAAACGCCCAGGATGATACTGGCAGGAATTCCTGTTTGTTTCATCAGGATAAATGCTTTCTTTTTGTGCTTGTCGACATACATCTTGCCGATGCTTTGTGCACGAAGCTGCGTAACGAAAAAAAACAAAAAAAACGTTAATAATACCCATTTTGACTTTACCTGAAATATATCTTTTACCATTTATTATCCCATTTAAAATCTGCCAATTGCACACAGATAGCCGCGAGTGCTATATGTTCCGATTCTCAAAAATAGCATTATATTTGTAACTCGCTAAAAATTGAACAATACAATGCTTGATATTTTGCTCGTTTTACTTGCTTATTTACTTGGTTCTATTCCTTCAGCTGTTTGGGTAAGTAAACGTTTTTATGGAATGGATATTCGCGAACATGGCAGCGGAAATGCAGGTGCAACGAATACATTCAGGGTTTTGGGCAAAAATGCAGGTATCATCGTAATGATTTTCGATATCCTCAAAGGATTTCTTGCCGTTAAGCTTTCTATCTTCTCTCATTATACCTGGACTTCAGAACCTTTTGTAAACCTTCAGGTTATCTTGGGTATCGCTGCAGTGTTGGGTCATATCTTTCCTATCTGGGCGGGTTTCCGCGGCGGAAAAGGAATTGCTACCCTTTTCGGTATGATTTTGGGTATTCAGCCTTTAGTAGCCGTTAGTCTGATCGGAGTTTTTATGATTATGCTTTATGTGACACGCTATGTTTCGTTAAGCTCTATCAGCGCCAGCATCGCCTTCCCGCTGTTGATTTTATTTATCTTCCGCGAACCGGAACTGAGCTACAAAATATTCGCTATCGGTACAGCTGCTTTAGTGGTGCTCACACATCACAAAAACATTGGCAGACTGTTGACAGGCAGCGAAAGTAAAGTTCCTCTTTTCAGAAAAAAGGACAAACGAAACCGGAATACCAATTAAGCTCCGCGCTTTTGAAAGTCAGTTTCCTCCAGCAATTTCTAAGTTATCTTTTCCCGGTAAAAATCACTTTTGCCCCTGGAAAAACCACGCCCGTATTGGGTTTATATCGTTTCAGAGGTCGTTGGCAACTGAGTGCCGCTACGGCTATTTACTCTGATGGCGCTGCCTATCGCCCGCTCACCGAAGCTTTTGCCCGGCTCAAAAAAGAACTCCCCGCTAAAAAAAACATGCTTGTCCTCGGTGCAGGACTGGGAAGTGCTGTTTCTGTTTTACATAAAATGAATTCCACCATCAGCGACACAACACTGGTGGACATTGACCCACAGGTGATTGGATGGGGAAAGGAAATTATCGATGCCGAACAGCAGAACCAATACCAATGGATCAGCGCTGATGTCCGCGATTTTGTAACTGCCGAAAAGAAGCTTTACGATTTGATTATTGTAGATGTTTTCCAGGACAGGATTGTACCCGGCTTTGTGAGTTCGGCTGATTTCCTGAAAAGCTGCCGGCAATTAATGAGTGCAAATAAGGCTGCCCTGGTGCTGAATTATATTATCAACAATGAAGCGTCCTGGAAACAGGCGCAGGCCACTATTGAACAATTATTTGCAGTGGAACACATTATTGCTATTGGCATCAACAGGATTCTGATCCTTAGAAATAACGCTTAATCAAGCGCAGGGTGTGCGTTCTTTTGCGCAGCAATTTACTGACAATACCTTCCTGGTCAATTTTATCTATCACCACACAGCCTGCCGTTTCGGTGGCATGAATAATCGTATGCTCGGTGAGCAAAATACCAACGTGGTTAATTCTTCCTTCTGCATTGCCAAAAAAGGCCAGGTCGCCGCAACGGGCTTCCTGCAGAAAAGCAATCGTCTGCCCCTGCATGGCTTGTTGAGATGCATCGCGGGGAATGTTTATCCCGTTGAGCCGCAGCACCAGCTGACTGAGGCCGGAGCAATCAATACCCTGCAAACCGCGCCCACCCCATTGATAGGGCGCATATCGGAAAGACTGAGCGATTTTTTCTATCTGCGCCACATCAGGTTTTAGTTCCGCAATCTCGATTTTCTTTCCTTTAAATTTTGCTTTATGCTTTGCCAGCTGTATCATTCCGGCTTTGAGCGCAGCGCCTGCAGGCAAAATAATTTCCCCTTCGGTACCAATCAATTTGTTGGAATGCCCGGAAACATAAAATTTAGGTTCTTTCTGAAATTCCTTTTTGGTAATCACCTGCAACTGACCCAGCAGGCACCAGCCTTCATAATCGTCGGCAAAACTGCGCACCAGCGCCCAATATTCGTCCTGCACCTGCAGTATCTCGGCCCGCTCGCCAAACAGCAGCTGGCTCACCTGCTCAGAGCGGTGCGAAGCCTCTTTGCGCATCGGCAAAACACTCACGGCACAGGTTGCAAAAGACAATACCATATTCTCAAACGATTGAAGCACAATATTAGAACTTTGGACTCTCCTTTGCAAAAAACAAGTTGATTAGTTTCCCACTTATTGACATTATTTTTGTGCCCCTGTCCTTATGCTTTATCTAGACCTGCTCAGCGAGCTTTCGCTGCAAACCAAAACCGAAAACAACACAAAACTGGTGTGGGATATTGTGCGCAAAAAATGGCTGCAACTCACACCCGAAGAACTGGTAAGGCAAGCACTGTTGCATCATTTCATCCACAAAATGCACTACCCTGCCGGATTGATAGCGATAGAAAAACAGGTAAAATACGGGAACCTCAGCAAGCGATATGACATTGTGGTACACGACCGAAACCAGCAAGCCTGGCTGATGGTGGAATGCAAAGCCCCCGAAGTACCCGTCACCCAAAGCACCCTGCACCAATTGCTGCAATATCACAGCCAGCTCCCCTGCCCCTACTGGTTGCTCAGCAATGGAATCGAATCGCATTGCGCCAATGCCTGCGATGTGAAGGCTATCCGCTGGATGGATGAATTGCCGCTGTATGAGTAATTCCTTTACCCAAAATTTATTGTTTTCAAATACCAGTTTTCTCTGCTGATTCCCCCAGGACAAGACAAAATACCGAAAATATTTTCAGTCGGTTATATTTGCAGACAAATTACTATATTTGTTGTAAATTAACCTATCCGTGAAAAAAATACTACTATTTGCCTTATTACTGCCATGCGCATTCAATGCCTGGTCAGACTCCTACAAATTTAACTGGGCAACCACAGTCGGCACTTCAGACAATGAAGGAGGCCGCGCTGTTGCAACCGACAAAGAGGGCAATATCTATTCAGCAATTGCCTTTTCGAGAACCCTGGATGCCGACCCCGGACCAGGTGTTTTCATGCTTACCAATTCCAGCTTCAGGTCAGCAATTGCACTGTCAAAATATGATGCAGGCGGCAATTTTATCTGGGCTAAAAAAATAGAAGGGCAGGGATTGAATAACCGGGTGTCCCTTTCGGTAGACAGCTTATCTGATGTTGTAGTGGCGGGCACCTTTATTGATACGTTGAAATTGGATGAAGGAGCATTCACCCTGAGAGCCGATTCCACAGAAGATATTTTTGTAACAAAAATAGATAAGACCGGCAATTTTATCTGGGCAAAACAAATGGGTGGTGAATATAATTCCAGCCGAGTTTTTAGCGTAAAAACTGACCGATCAGGGCATATTTATACCATCGGTACTTTCTCAGGCGGCTATATCGATTTCGATCCCGGTGCCGGTACCTTCCCTGTAACACCAATAAACGGTGACCTATTTATACTAAAACTGGAACATGACGGAAGCTTTATCTGGGTAAAAAGTATCGGTTCGGCTACCAGTTATTTCGACAGGGCAAGCCTGGGTATTGATACACTGGAGAACCCTTACATCTGCGGCCGTTTTGGTGATACGGAAGATTTTGACCCTTCTTCAAGTGGTGTGGCCAGCCTGACTGCTACAGGTCTGGTCGATGGTTTTATTTTAAAACTGAATAACGCCGGCAACTTTGAGTGGGTAAAGCAATTATCGGGAACAAACGTGGTTACTCCAGAGGATATTACAATCGACTTCAAACAAAATGTATATATAACCGGCTATTTTGATCAGACATGTGATTTTGATCCCGGTGCCGGCAGCTTCCCTGTTAGCGCAGATACTTCGAATGCTTTTGTATTAAAACTGAAGAACAATGGTGATTTTGTATGGACCAGGATAGTAGAAAGCAAAGCTAACGTAGCGGGCAGGAATATACTCGCCGATACGCGCGGCAATGTCTTCATCACGGGCTTTTTGGGCGGTACTGCAGACCTTGATCCGGGCCCGAAACAATTTCTGCTCTCTGCCAATAAAAAAACTTCGTTTGGTTTTTTCATCCAGGGATTGGATTCTTCCGGCAACTTTGTAATGGGCAAAGTAGTAAACAGTGATACCCAAACCGTTAGTGCGGCCAGGTTCGCCATAGACCGTTCCAACAATATGGTAATTATCGGAAATTTTACCGCAACAACTGATTTTGATCCGGGTTCCGGATACTTCCCTTTCAGTTCAAAAGGCAACGGCGATGCGTTTGTGCTAAAGCTGAGCCCATGCGATAATGATACGGCAAGCACTCCCCTGTCCGTGGAGACTTCAGGATGCGCTTATACCTTTAACGAATTCAGTTACACAGAAAGCGGAACCTATTTCAGCACTTTCAGCAGTGCAGGTGGCTGCGATAGTATGGTGAGGCTGGACCTTAAAATTAGTAAGCCCATACCCAACACCTTGAGCGTTTCGGGTAATACCCTTAGCTCTGCCAATACCGGAGACAGCTACGAATGGGTTGAATGCCCTGATTATACCCATTATGCTACCGGAACAAGCAGGACTATTGATATTGCCAAAGAAGGCTGGTATGCCCTTATCCTCAGCACCGGCACATGTAAAGACACCACGGGTTGTGTTTTTGTTTCCGGATTGAGTATCCGTGAGGAAAGCAAAAACCCTTCATTGCGTATTTTGCCCAATCCCGGGAATGGAATAATTGAGCTCAGCCTTTCAGAACCATTGCGCAATGGCATCATTCAGATAAGCAACCAAAACGGCCAGCTGGTGTATAGCAATGCCAATTCATCCGGCAGTATTTTCCAGCTGGACATCAGTGCAGAAGCTGCAGGCATCTACTTTTTGAAAATTGTGAGTGAACAAAAAGTTTACAAAACCGAAAAGCTGATTAAATTTTAAAAGCATCCGGCTAAACCAATTGCCGGTCAGTTTATTAAACGAAACAGCCACAGCAAATGCTGTGGCTATTTTCTTTTAAAAATTTATGCCCTGCTCTCTGTAGTTTGTAGCTACAGAGCAAGCCTAAATTTTGGTTACAATTCATGATGCAATTACCATTGTGCATAAGCAGGTATTTTTTCTACTGCTGAGTCAATTCAGTTTCAGTATGCAAAGCGCAAAGCCATTCATTATTTTCTTTTAACCAGGTCGATGTGCAAGCACATTTGGTGGGAGATTCGTTTTCTTTATCCATGATTGTTAATTCAATCACATAGGCTATGATAGCGCTTTCTCCTATTATTTGCGTCTCGAAATCACTAATGTTTACAACTTTTATTTTATTACCATCGCCAGATTCAAACATTTTTTTAAAAGTTGCTTCATCTACGCTTTGCACTCCATTTTTGCCGGCAACAATACAAGGGAAATGAGTCAGGTTTCTAACTGTTTCATAACTATGGTTTTCCATTCCCTGCCAATATTTTTTTTCTAATTCAATTATTTGCGTATCCATAAAACTTTATTTTAGATTAAACATAGACACAAAGTTCATGCAGATAGCAAATTTCAATTTTACACTTTAGGAAGATTAATTTACATGGTTTACCTTCACTTGGCTCCAATCATAAACTTGGGAAATACGCATATGCTTTTGTGTTAACACTTTGGAAATCTGGCATCTACTTTCTGAAAATTGTCAGTGAACAAAAAGTATACAAAACCGAAAAGCTGATTAAATTTTAAAGGCATCCGGCTAAAGCAATTGACGGTGTATAGAAATCAGATTATTTACCAAAATGGCCACAGCAAATGCTGTGGCCGTTTTGGTTTTAAAGACTTCTGTTCCTTCGTCCCTGTAGTTTGTAACTACAAAGCGACCCTTCTGCTTTTAGAGCTGCGAAAAAAGGTGCTATGCGGTTTTATTCTTGCCCTTCACGCAAAACGAGGCCGGGAAAGGATGTGCCTGCAATTGCTTTTATTTTAAGACGTCGATAATTTTGTTAGCAAGTTGAGGGCTAAGATCTCTTTTTTCGCGAACAAGGGTAAAAATGACAATAGTAGCATTATATTCAGGAATATACATTGCATCAGTTCCCCAAAATCCACCGTGATAGTAGGCAGTATGCCCAAAAAAATTAAGTCTTCTTATACCTAAACAATAATTTGACGCTTCTTTAGGTAGCACATAAGCATACATTGTGTCTAAAATATTTTTATCCTTTACTATTTTACCTTCAAATAAGGCCTGAAAAAAAAGCGCTAAATCTTTTGTTGTAGAGGCAATTCCTCCTCCTCCATATAAATCCCAGGACGTATTTAAGTCGTAGGTATCCCCTTTGAATTTATCCGAATACTGATGCACCAAGGGTAAGGATGTTGGTTTAGGTTCCAGATCAATAAACCATGTATTATTTATATGATGAGCATTGTAATCCAATAAGTCCTTAATCGCCCTATAAAATGGTTTATTTGTTTTCAATTCAATTATTTCTGTCAGCAACAGGTAATTTATATCAGCGTAAGAGAACTTTTTTTTGGCCTCAACGGGTTTTGCCACTTTCATAGCCCAATCTATTTGTTCGTCTCTTGTCCATTGATATTGAGGGTGCTGGTCAACAAATGAAAAATAGTCATCAGTTACATAGTCCGTTATTCCTGAGGTATGAGACAATAAATCCTTGACTGTAATATGATTTAAATCGTAGCCACTTTTTTCCAATCGTTTCCTGGTTTTCCGGTATAACAAATTCCTGACGGGACAATCTAATTGCAGCGTTTTACTTTCAATCAATTTCAGAATTGCAGCTGCAACATACGTTTTTGTATTACTTGCAATCAGGGCTGGTTGGTCTTTGTTTATTTTTTCTCCGCTCAGTTTATTTGAAAATCCTGCAGCCGAAGACCATGATATTTTTTTGTCCGGGGCTTCTACGTGAATCATTATTCCCACAGCATCCTTATTGACCTGGTAGATGGAATCCAAAACTTGCTGGAAGCTTTGTTCAGGGTTTTGAGCATACGAAAACATACAGGTCAGTATGCACAGCATGACTAAAGTGATTTTAGGTGTTTTGTTATTCATTTTGCTTGTTTATAATCCGCCGAATGGCGCAAGTGCTAATTAGTTTATTCCCGCTAGGGCTTCCAATAAAACTCAACTTTCCAATCAAAGCGCCCCAGGTCTTTCCTCAACCGGGCAACCAATTCCCAGTATTTTTCTTCGTCAAGTTGTGTCCATTTTACCCCCTTGAGGTATGTAAGTTGTGGTAATTCACTAAGAAGATTTCCCAATAAGATGGCGTCGATTGGTGGATGAATAACAGTGCTTTTCTGACACAATCCTTTTGACACCAGCACTACGGAGGTCTTTAAATAAATGGATATAATTTTTGCAGCCCGCCCGTAAGAAACCCCCTTAGCCTTTGACGCCTCCAGGCTTTTGATAATCTGACTTGCCCAATCCCGATGTAGTTTGTCAAATTTATTTTGGCTGCATTCTTTCAGCGAACCCGCAAATTTCCGAAGGCCGCTGGAGTCGATTGCATTTTTGACATTGAGGGTTGTGGTGAAATTTCTGCTGACAGCCCGGGCGGCGGTCCAAACTGCGAAATGATGAGCATGCTCCTCAAATAGGTAATTTTCCATATTGTAGTTGTTTTTCGTTGCTCGCGGTAGCTTGTAACTACAGCGCAAGCCTTCCGGCGTTTAGGATGCTCCAAAGTTATACGATTTTGGAAAGCTGTAAGTTGATTAGATGCTAGGGAGAGCAGAGGAAAAAAGATACCTGTAGTTTCATATAAACAGCCAAAATTAATATTAAGTTTTTGTAATTTTACGGAAATAAAATTAAGAAGTATATTATGATTGGTGAAAAAGAAGTAGTTAAAAACAAACTGAATATTTGGCTAGAAATCTGGAAAACATCCACTGATAACTTTTTAAAAAATGAGTTTTTTGGTCTAACACTTTATAATCCTCATATATTAATAGACGAAATTAAAACCGAAATTGAAGAAAATGAACTACGTAGTACGCCGAATAAAGAATATCTCTACCTTAAGGTTGATGAATATCTAAAAAATGATGAAATAGTTAAAGAGAATTTTGAAATACAATTTCAAATTCTGAGACGAATATTTAAAAGTAATAGAAACTCATACATTTTAGAAATATGCAATGAATTGGCAGGCAAATTTAAGGTCGGCTTTTATTTTGAAAAATGTTTAGAAAAAATAATCGATATCCTTACAGATGACAAAACACCCTCATCTTTTGTTCTTCAGGAATTAGAATATTATACTCAAGGCATTATAATTGAATTTATTAAAAAAGGATACATAGTTAAAGATATTAAAGACTTTTGCCCAAATATTTTAGATAATGTAAGAGAATTTAAGACTGGTAAAGGGGTAAGATTTATTACAAATTTTCCACATGAAATTAATCCTGAAATTTATATTAAAAATGATGTTTTCGATGCGGGAAATTACGACGCAGACGTGAATGTATACATGAATGGTTTAAATATTATTCAAAGAATAAAACGGTTAAATCAATATTATAAGAAGGTTAGAAAAAAGGTTCATTATATTTTTGTGATTGAGGGAATGAAAGGCGAAATTGATTACAAAATTAATAATGTAACATTTTATAACCCCCATAAAACACAGTTTCTTTGCGACTCTAAAACTCTTTCCAGCGAAAATTTGCAGAGCACGAATGAAATTTATACTCAAGCCGCGGTTGAAATAAGTATGCTGTCTCCACTATCCTCTCTGACAGATGCACTTACAGATTTAGACAATTCGTTAGATTTGATTTCTTGTTATTTGTCTATTAAAGGCATCGGTTTACAGGTTAATAAATCTAAAACCATTCTCGTAGAAAATGGTAAAAGATTAAGAACTATAAATAATTTTGGAGAAGAAAAAGTTTCTAATAAACATCATTATTCAATTAATGTTGAAGATTTTGATTATGCATTAGAAGAAATGAAAAATTCCTTTTTTGGAAGAAATATTCTAACAGATAACAAGTCAATAAAAAAAATCTTGACCGCACTTCATTGGTATCGAAAAGCGGAATCATCAGTGAAACAAGAAGACAAAATTCTTAATTATTGGATTGCAATTGAAAATCTTTTTAATACCAAAGTAAATATTAGTTTAGAAATTTTAGGAGATTCCGATAAATCAAATTTTGAGGTAATTCAATCTGTAATTGCTTCAGAACAAATTTTAAAACATATTTTTTTCAATGGCTGGGAATTTTATCATCATTATGATAATCACACATATTTAGTTGATTATATACCTGAAGACATAAAGCAAAAAGCAAACCTAAATGTTGAGGAAGGGAAAGAAATTGTATTAGAAAAATTCATTAACACATTGCCTCAAATTATACCCTATGAGAAGAGTTTTTATTTAACAGAGAAGATGAATGAACTCTTTAATTTCTATACCAATATTGAAGTTACAAAAGAAAAAATTGATAGGAAAACTAAACTAATTAAAGAAGAGGTTCTAATGATTTATCGGTTTAGAAATTTGATTGTGCATAACGCTCATTTTGATAACACAATACTTCCATTTTTCGTTTGGAGAGCGCGATATTATGCAGGTGACTTAATAAGGAGAATAATAGGTTGTATGTCAGAAAACAAAACTCTGACAGACGTTATTTTAGGAATTCACTTAAAAAAAGAACAGCTAGATGGTGAATTAAAATGTGGGAAAATAAATCTATTTAAAGATAGATTTTCAGAAGATTAATCTGTTATTAATTTTACTTACTGCGCGTTCAATTAACTCAAGCTTACTTTAAGATATAAGTTCCCATCTCTACAAAGTGTTCTTCTAAATTTAAAATTTCTCTACAAAGTTTGCAATTTTCGCCCTTGATTTCTATTGAGACGGTCACCCACCCCTTTTCTAAACTCCCCCACCCTTTCCGTAAGCCAGCTCAGCAAAAAGCTCATTTTTCATTTTCTTACAAATAATTGATTTAGTACCATTTAACCTAACCAGGTTACGTCCCCCAATGTATCCACAATACGTCCCCCAACGTAACCGCGATACGTCCCCCAACGTATCCACGATACGTCCCCCAACGTATCCACGATACGTCCCCCAACGTATCCACGATACGTCCCTCAACCTATCCACGATACGTCCCCCAACGTAACCGCGATACGTCCCCCAACCTAACCACGATACGTCCCCCAACGTATCCACGATACGTCCCCAACGTATCCACGATACGTCCTCAACGTAACCACGATACGTCCCCCAACGTATCCACGATACGTCCCCCAACCTATCCACGATACGTCCCCCAACGTAACCGCGATACGTCCCCCAACCTAACCAGGATACGTCCCCCAACCTATCCACGATACGTCCCCCAACCTAACCAGGATACGTCCCCAACCTAACCACGATACGTCCTCAACGTATCCGCGATACGTCCCCCAACCTAACCAGGATACGTCCCCCAACGTAACCAGGATATGTTCTTGACCCTGATCTTCATCACCCAAACCTTATAAAATTGCTAAGTCCCTGTATTTTTTCAGCTGACTGCGGGAGTATGCTTATCTTAGCGAACCATCACCGCCAAACCAAACCACAAGCAAAAGGATAAATGAAGCAATTTCTGAGAGACATCATCATCCGCAGGATCCTGAGGCAGCATCCGGGCAGCACTTTTACCTCTGTATCACGTTTCCTGCTGGCTAAGGGTTATTGGGAATTCAAAGTGGCTATTCGCCGTAATGTCAAGGATTTTCTGCTGATAACGGTTGGCATCTTTTCGGCCACTTTCGGCTTCAAAGGTTTCCTGCTGACCAATCATTTCATCGATGGGGGCGCTACCGGTATTTCCCTGCTCATTTCTGCTCTGACCAAAACACCCTTGTACATTCTGCTGATTGGCATCAATATTCCGTTTATCATATTGGGCTATAATATACTGGGTAAGCGATTTGCCATCAAGACCGCACTGGCCATTTCGGGTCTGGCCTTGTGTGTGGCAACAGTGGATTTCCCCAATGTCACCAACGACAACCTGCTGGTGGCGGTATTCGGCGGCTTCTTCCTGGGTGCAGGGATTGGCTTGTCGGTGCGCGGAGGGGCTGTGATTGATGGCACAGAAGTACTGGCCATCTTTCTGAGCCGGAAATTTGGTACTACCCTGGGCGATATTATCATCGTTATCAATGTGCTTATCTTTTCGGCAGCGGCTTATTTCCTGTCTATGGAGATTGCGCTGTACTCGATGATAACCTACCTGGCCGCTTCCAAAACCCTGGACTTTGTGATAGAAGGGATAGAAGAATACATAGGCGTCACCATCATCTCTTCCCACAGCGAAGAAATCAGGCAAATGATAATTGACAAAATGGGTCGCGGTGTGACGGTCTATAACGGAAAAAAAGGCTACGGCAAAAAAGGGGAAACCAAAGACAGCGAAATCATTTATACCGTTATCACCCGCCTGGAGCTGAACAAACTGAATGTAGAAATAGAGCTGATAGACCCCCACTCCTTTGTGGTGATGAGCAGCGTGAAGGACACTAAAGGTGGTATGATTAAAAAACGTCCTTTACAGCACTAAAAAAATTCAGTACCTTTGATGCATTGAAAAAATTTCTGGCCATATCGTTTCTCACCCTGTACCTGTTCTCCTCAACAGAGCTGCACCAGTTGCTGAAACTTCCCTTCCTGGCCGAACATTTTATTGAGCACAAAGAGCAAAACAAAAACATTACCTTCTGGCAATACCTGTGCCTTCATTATGCGGAGAAACATGTGAAGGATTCTGATTATGAAAAGGACATGAAACTACCTTTCAAATCGCACGACTGCTGCGGCAACAGTATTGTTGCTTATATCACAGAAGCGATTCCTGTCTTCCTGTTTAAAGAAAAACCAGTCTACAGCGAAGCGAAATCATTTACCATTTACGAAGAGGCGTTCTGCATTTCTTCGTTCCATTCCAATATCTGGCAACCGCCAAAAGCCTGCTGATTTTTGTTGCACTAAACGCTGCCTGCAATCACCGATGACGTGTTTGCAGCCCTGCGTATTTTATTTTTCACAACAATCATTATAACAGGCAAATATTATGCTGAACAGAATCATTGAGTTCTCCATCCGGAACAAGCTCATCGTGGGGCTGTTTGTAATCGCTTTGATAATATACGGCGTTTACGAAACAACAAGGCTGCCCATCGATGCGGTTCCCGACATTACCAACAACCAGGTACAGGTCATTACCGTTGCCCCTTCATTCGGGGCCACAGACATAGAGCGCCTGGTAACATTTCCCATAGAACAAGCCAACAGCAACATCAGCGGACTGAAAGAAATCCGCAGTTTTTCGCGCTTCGGCCTCTCGCTGGTCACCATCGTGTTCCAAGATGATATTGACATCTATTGGGCACGGCAGCAGGTCGCCGAACGGCTCCAGAAAGTACAGACCCAAATTCCGGCCGGTATAGGCACACCCGAACTGGGGCCGATTACAACCGGACTGGGTGAAATATACCAATACGTTATCCGCACAAAGAAAGGCTACGAAAACAAATACAATGAAACAGAACTGCGCACCATCCAGGACTGGATTGTACGCCGGCAATTGCTGGGCGTAAAAGGTGTGGCTGAAGTGAGCAGCATGGGCGGAAAGCTGAAACAATATGAAATTTCAGTCAACCCCAACAAGCTGCAATCCTTCAACATCACCATCGACGATGTGTTTTCAGCCTTGGAGAAAAACAATGAAAACACCGGTGGGGCATATATTGAAAAAGGCCCGACCGTATTGTTTATCCGCAGCGAAGGACTGATAGGCAACAAACAGGACATTGAAAACATAGCCATCAAATCTACTGAAAGCGGAACCCCTGTTTTCATTAAAGATGTGGCGGAAGTTGGCATTGGCTTTGCAACCCGATATGGCACCATGTGCTACAATGATGAAGGTGAAGTAGCCGGTGCGGTGGTGATGATGCTGAAAGGCGCCAACAGCAGCGAAGTGATCAAAAATGTAAGAGAAAGAATAGTACAAATCCAATCGACCCTGCCGGAAGGAGTTGTGATAGAACCCTTTCTGGACAGAACAAAAATGGTGAACAATGCCATTGGAACCGTTGAGAAGAACCTGATAGAAGGTGCGCTGATTGTCATCTTTATCCTGGTGCTTTTCCTGGGCAATTTCAGAGCAGGTTTGCTGGTTGCTTCTGTGATTCCGTTGGCTATGTTGTTTGCCATTATCCTGATGAACACCTTTGGTGTGAGCGGCAACCTGATGAGCCTTGGCGCTTTGGATTTCGGTTTGATTGTAGACGGTGCGGTCATCATCGTAGAGGCTGTAATGCACAGTCTCAGCCACAGCAAAAAATTTGCCGGTATAAATAAACTAAGCCAGAACGAAATGGACAATCAGGTCAGTTCTTCAGCCGGCAAAATGATGAACAGTGCTGTGTTTGGGCAGATTATTATTCTGATTGTTTATCTGCCCATCTTCACCCTGCAGGGAATTGAAGGAAAAATGTTCAAACCAATGGCACAAACGGTTGCTTTCGCCTTATTGGGAGCATTCCTGCTGTCGCTCACCTATATCCCGATGATGAGTGCTTTGGTGCTGAGTAAAAAAATAAAAAAAACGCCAAACGCTTCAGACAAAATAATGCTGAAGATTGAAAAGGCATATCAAAGTGCACTGGCGAAAATATTGCACCACCAAAGAGTCGTTATCGGTGGGGTCCTTGCCTTGTTTATTACCGCGCTGATTACTTTATCTTTCTTAGGTGGAGAATTTATACCCGCATTGGAAGAAGGTGATTTTGCGGTAGAAACCCGTGTATTGACCGGCAGCAATCTAAGCACATCAATAGCCAGCACACAGGCTGCAGCTCATATTCTCACCACCCGGTTTCCGGAAGTAGAAAAAGTGGTGACCAAAATAGGCAGCGGAGAAGTACCCACCGACCCGATGCCTATGGAGGCCAGCGATATGATGATTATTCTGAAAGATAAAAAGGAATGGACATCCGCTTCAACATTCGACGAATTGAGCGAAAAAATGGGCAAAGCGCTGGAAGATGTGCCGGGGGTGACCTTTGGATTTCAATATCCCGTGCAGATGCGATTTAATGAACTGATGACCGGTGCAAGGCAGGATGTGGTATGCAAGATATTTGGCGAGAACCTTGATACGCTTGCTCATTATGCAGCTAAGCTTGGAAGGATTGCTGATGATGTTCCTGGCAGCCAGGATCTGTATATTGAACCGGTGACCGGTATGCCACAGATCATTATTGAATTTAACCGCGCAACCATTGCGCAATACCATTTGAATATAGCCGATATCAACCGTGTTATCAACACAGCCTTTGCAGGACAATCCACCGGCCTTGTTTTCGAAGAAGAAAAACGATTTGACCTGGTGGTGCGTATCAATGCGGAACAAAGAAAAAATATAGAAGATGTTCAAAACCTGCTCATCCCCACACCAACAGGAACACAGGTACCCTTGAATCAACTAGCGAACATTTCCATAAAAGATGGTCCCAACCAGATACAGCGCGAAGATGCCAAACGCAGGATTGTGGTTGGGTTCAACGTCCGTGGCAGAGATGTGCAAAGCATAGTAGACGAATTAATGCAAAAGACCAAAGCACAAATCAAATTGCCCAGCGGCTATTATATTACTTATGGCGGAGCATTTCAAAACCTGAATGAGGCAAAGAAACGACTGATGATTGCGGTACCTGTTTCGCTGGCCTTGATTTTCCTCTTATTGTTTTTTGCATTCAGATCTGTGAAGCAAGGGCTGATTATTTATACAGCCATTCCGCTTTCTGCAATCGGAGGAATTTTCTTCCTTGCGCTTCGCGGGATGCCCTTCAGCATCAGTGCAGGTGTAGGTTTTATAGCCTTATTTGGTGTTGCAGTATTAAATGGAATCGTCTTGATTGCAGAATTTAACCGTTTAAAAAAAGAAGGCATGAACAACCTGAACCGAATCGTATTGACGGGTACCAAACTCAGGTTGCGTCCGGTAATGATGACTGCATTTGTAGCCTCACTGGGCTTTCTGCCCATGGCGCTGAGCAATGGTGCAGGTGCTGAAGTACAGCGACCACTGGCTACTGTGGTGATTGGCGGATTAATGATTGCAACATTCCTGACCTTATTTGTATTGCCCATTCTGTATATCATTTTTGAAAAATCGAAACCTACCAAACAAATGAAAAACAAGACGATCATATCATCCGTTTTGCTGTTGCTTTTACTTTCATTTCATAGCAAAGCTCAGAACACCATTACCCTGAGTGCAGCAATTGATTCGGCAATGAAAAACAACCTGGGTGTCAGGAATGAAAGCCTGAAATCGGCCTATCAAAAACAACTGACGAAGACCTCCTTCAACATTGCACCAACAAGTGTTGTTGGAGAATATGGTCAAATCAACAGCATCTATAAAGATAACCGAATAGGTGTTTCTCAAACCATCAATTTCCCAACGGTATATGCCCGGCAACACAAGCTGGGAAAGGCGGAGTGGCAATCTGCATTATGGAATGAAACTTTGAAAAAAGCGGAATTGCAAAAACTGGTAACAGAAACTTTCTATGCTTTAATCGTCCTGGAGGAAAAGGAAAAGCTCCTGCAGAAAAGCGATAGCATCTACACCGTTTTTTTAGACAGAAGCAACTTAAGATTCAGGAAAGGCGAAAGTAATATCCTTGAAAAAGCCACTGCAGAAACGCAAAGAGGCAATATAAAAATGCAGCTCAACCAGCTGTACCAGGAAAAAGAATTGATGCAAATACAATTTATGTTGCTGCTCAATACAAGCCAGATGTTTACTCCGGAGGCGAAAAGTTTAAAGCAAACATTTGTTAGCTACAAACACTACTTATCAATAGAAAACCACAGCGCCTTAAAGTTAATTGCACAGGAGAAAGAAGTAAGCATAGCACGCAGGAAACTGGAGCAGTCAAGACTATTACCAGACATAAGCATAGGCTATAATAACATGACTATGCGTGGAAGTGGCGCAGACAACAAAGTATATGATGGCACCACGAGGTTTCAATCTGCGCAATTGGGCTTAGGGCTGCCTTTATTTTTCGGAGCGCAAAAAGCAAGAATAAAAGCAGCGAAATTATCGCAGGAAATCGCCGTCCAAAACTATGATATTGCCAAACAACAATTGCAATCACAAATAGCCTCAGCTCAAAAGCAGTATGAAACCAACCTGCAGAATGTAGCTTATTTTGAAGAGCAGGCCATACCAAACGTAGCCTTGATTTATGATGCTGCCAACAAACAATTTGCGAATGGTGACATTAATTACCTGGAATGGGTAACCCTGACCAACCAGGCCATCAGCCTGCAAAGCAACTATATCGATGCTTTGAAATTATTAAACGAGAGTATCACGCTTCTCAATTTTCTTACCTCAAATTAAAAAACTCCAATGCATAAAATAATAAGTATAATAGCGTCTCTTTTCCTTCTTTCATCCTGCGGAGACAAAACCAAAACAGAAGAACAGACGCCGGAAAAAGCAGGCAATGAGAATATCGTTGTCCTTACCGATGCCCAGTTAAACGGAGCGAAACTTCAGACAGGACAACTGGAACAAAAAGCAATTTCGACCACTATCAAAGTGAATGGTAAAATTGATGTTCCACCACAAAACATGGTATCGGTAAGTATGCCCCTGGGCGGCTACCTTAAAACCACAAAATTGCTTCCCGGAATGCATATCAACAAAGGGGAAGTCATTGCCACGATGGAAGACCAGCAATACATCCAGCTGCAGCAGGAATACCTGACCACAAAATCGAAACTGGCTTATACCGAAGCAGAATATGAACGTCAGAAAGAACTGAACCAAAGCAAGGCCAGCAGCGACAAAGTGTTTCAGCAAACCCTGATGGAATACAATACAGAAAAAATTGCACTAAAATCTCTGGCTGAAAAATTGAAATTAATCAATATCAATCCCGCCTCTATTAACGAAAACAACATCTCGAAAAGTGTAAATATCTACGCACCGATTAATGGCTTCGTTTCGAAAGTGAACGTGAATATTGGCAAATATGTGAATCCGGCTGACATTCTTTTTGAACTGGTAAACCCAACAGACATCCATTTGAATCTGCACGTTTTCGAGCAAGACCTGGACAAGCTTTTTATTGGTCAGAAACTCATTGCCTATTCCAACAACAAACCGAATGAAAAACACCCCTGCGAAATTATCCTCATCAGCAAAGACATCAGCGCGGAGCATTATGCAGAAGTTCACTGCCATTTTGAAGACTATGACAAAACCTTGTTTCCGGGAATGTATATGAATGCAGAAATAGAATTGCACAATGAAAACCTGTCTGTTCTGCCGGAAGAAGCTATTGTGAACTTTGAGGGCAAGCACTTTGTTTTTATCGCCAAGGAGAAAAATATCTTCGAACTGGCGGAAGTAAATACAGGAGCTAAGGAAAATGAATTTATAGAAATAAAAAACGCAGCGGAATTTGGCAATAAGCGAATTGTTATTAAAGGAGCTTATACCCTGTTGATGTCATTAAAAAACAAAGCAGAAGAAGATTAAAAAAGCAAGAAACGGGTTGTTTCCCTGACACCCCGTTTCTAATTTTACAATAAATAAAATAACAATGGAAGAAGCCAGTCAACAGTACAATAAAATAGCTGAGGCGATTGCTTATATTAATGACAATTTCAAAAGCCAGCCCAATCTGGATGAAGTGGCAAAACAGGTACATTTGAGCCCCTTTCATTTTCAGCGCTTGTTTACCGAATGGGCAGGCGTCAGTCCAAAACAATTTCTGCAGCACATCAGTATTTCTTATGCAAAAGATATCCTCAAAAACCAACAAGCCAGCTTGTTTGACACAGCCATAGAAACCGGCCTCTCCGGCACAGGCAGGTTACATGACCTCTTTGTAAAAATTGAGGGAATGACACCCGGCGAATACAAAAACGGAGGAGAAAATTTAAGTATAGCCTATTCATTTACTGAAAGCCCTTTTGGCAAAATTCTGGTTGCCAATACAGAGAAGGGAATATGCCACATCGCTTTTGCAGAACGCGAAAAAACAGCTTTGGCTGATTTAAAAAGATGTTTTCCGAATGCCCGGCATATTGAAGAACGGAATGCTGTTCAGGAAAATGCAATCTGCATATTTAACCAGGATTGGAGCAATAACAAACAAGTAATGTTGCATTTGCGGGGCACAGATTTTCAGTTAAAAGTGTGGGAAAGCCTGCTAAAAATACCGATGGGGAAGCTCACAACTTATGGTGAGATAGCACATTCAATCAATAACCCCAAAGCTTCCAGGGCTGTTGGAACCGCTATTGGCAGCAATCCCGTGGCCTTTCTTATCCCTTGCCACAGGGTAATACAATCTACCGGAACATTTGGCGGATATATGTGGGGGCCAACACGGAAGGCAGCGATTATTGGCTGGGAAATGGCTAGGCAGGAGACAGTAAGCAGGAGGCAGGGGTCAGGGGTCAGGGGTTACGATTTAATACAAGAAAATTTAGCAATAGACAATAACTTTAAAACTATAGTTTAAAAACAATCACTTATACAAACATCTGTTATGGCAATTCAAAAATTTGAAGACATTATTGCGTGGCAAAAGGGTCAGGATTTAGCTGTACTTATTTATAACCAATTTAGGGATAACAAAGATTGGGATTTTAGAAATCAAATTTGCAGAGCTTCAGTATCCATTTCAAATAATATTGCCGAAGGCTTTGATAGAAGCTCAAATCCAGATTTCAAAAAGTTCCTATTCTATTCCCTGGCATCCTGCAGTGAAGTAAAATCAATGCTTTATCTTACTCAAAGGCAATCTTACCTTGAAACCCGACAATCAGAAATATTAATCCAACAAACTACTAAGGTTTCGAAAATTTTAAATGGTCTTATTAAATCCCTGTAGACAATCAAACAACACTAATTACTGACTCCTGATTCCTGACTACTAATTACTGAATACTAACCACTGACTCCTTTATGCAAAACTTCTTACCTTACGACGGTATCGTTCATTACTATGGTAAAATACTAAATGAACCTTTAGCCCACAATTATTTTGACTTGTTGTTTAAAACTATCGAATGGAAAAATGATGAAGCAAAAATATTCGGGAAACACTATATCACAAAGCGGAAAGCGGCCTGGTATGGCGACAGTAATTTTTCTTATACTTACTCCAACACGACAAAACACGCACTCAGCTGGACTAAAGAGTTGCTGGAGCTGAAACATTTAGTGGAAGGCCTGACCAATACAAAGTTCAACTCCTGCCTGCTGAACCTCTACCACGATGGCAATGAAGGGATGGCCTGGCACAGCGATGATGAAAAATCTCTAGGTAAAGACACGGCAATAGCCTCTATGAGTTTTGGTGCGGAAAGAAAATTTGCCTTCAGGCACAAAACAACAAAAGAAACAATCGCATTAAACCTTGAAAACGGAAGTTTGCTGGTAATGGCCGGAGCTACACAAAGCAACTGGCTGCACCGCCTGCCACCAACAAAGAAAGTAAGCGAACCCAGGATAAACCTCACGTTCAGGACAATGCTCCAATAATCAACTGGCCACCCTATTGTACTTATTTCGGTATTCTATCGGCGACAACCCGGTGATTTTGCGAAACACATCACGGAATGCTTTTGTATCATTATACCCTACTTCGTACATGACCTCGCTTACATTCTTTCTTGCCATTTCAAGCTGCTTTTTGGCTGCTTCCACTTTTACCCGCTGCAGGTATTCGCCTACTGTATTTGAAGTGGCTTTCTTAAACCGTCTTTCAAAACTTCTCCGACCGATTGCAAACATATTTGCGAGCTGATCTACCGATATTTTTGCTTCCACGTGCTGCTCGATATATTCCTGGGCCTTTTTCACTTCAACATCCTCATGCTCTTTCTGGCCATTAAACATAATAAAAGGCGACTGACTGCTCTTGTCGATATCAATCATAAATGCTTTGGAGATCATAATAGCCAATTCTCTGCCGGCATATTTCTCGATCAGATAAACAAGCAGGTTTAAAAAGGAATAAGCTCCGCCACTGGTGTAGATACCATCATCGTCAGTCATTATTTTATCATCTACCAGATTAACCTTTGGATACAGTTGACGAAATTGATTGGCCATTACCCAATGGGTAGCACATTGTTTACCATCCAGCAAACCTGTAGCCGCCAGGAAAAAAGCACCGATACATAGGCTTGCAATTTCCGCACCATTTTTTCTTTGCTCCAGAATCCAGGGTATAAATGCCGCGTTCGTTCGGATCGCTTCTTCCAGGTCACCATGCATTGCCGGTATAATAATGAGGTCGGTTTTCTTTACATCCTCTATGACACAATCAGGCTGAATGGTATACAAACCGTTACGCTGTATTACTTCCTCAGACAAGCCTACCAATTGAATAGTAAACAGCGGAGCCTGACCAAACCGTTTCAAAAAGCCATTGACTTCAGACAATATCTGATGTGAGCCATCAATATTCGGGAGGCTGCTGTGTCCGGTCGGAATTAGAATTGAGATGTGTTTCATTGTGCACAAATATCGAAAAACTATGTCGTAAATTACCACTTGAAATGTCGTTTTTGCACAACATTTAATTTATATATCGTCCGTACGTTTGCAATAGAAAGATTTTAGACGCAAAAGATTTTAGACTTAAGATATCAGACTTAAGATTGCAGCTATACCAGTTTAGAAGAAACACATTCCAATTACTAAGTACTGAATACTGAATACTAACTACTGATTTCTGACTACTGACTACTTAATACTAAAACAATGGAACAATTAACTTTAAACGAAGACATCAAGGTTTATTGCGAAACGGCAAGTTCATTTCCGGATGGTGTAAAGAGTGCTCACGAAAAATTGCATTCTTTAATTGAGTTCAGCACAGAAAGAAAATATTTTGGTCTTTCAAGACCCAATGAAAATGGCGTCATAATGTATAAAGCCGCGGCCGAAGAACTGAAACTTGGGGAACTTTCCACCCATGCCCTCGAAGAAATTATTATTCAGAAGGGGAATTATCAATGTATTGTTGTGCATCATTACATGAAAGATATTCCTGCCATTGGCTTAGCATTTCAGGAACTTATAGCTCTACCTGATATTGACCCGCAGGGATATTGCATTGAATGGTACATCAATGATGAAGATGTGCGCTGTATGGTTCGCTTAAAATCTTAATCGTATTTATACTCACTTATTTAAAACAAAAACTATGGCAAAAGTCAGCACTTACCTCAACTTCTCCCGCAATACGGAAGAAGCCTTTAATTTTTATAAATCCGTCTTTGGCGGTGAATTTCTAGGTATGGGAATAGCCCGTCTGGGTGATGTACCACCACAGGAAGGCATGCCACCAATAGCAGAAGAAGACAAAAACCTGATTATGCATATTTCGCTGGAAACAATTGGCGGTCATGTAATTATGGGTACGGATGCGCCTGAGTCGATGGGTTTCAAAATGAATTTTGGCAATAACATATACATCAATCTTGAGCCGGACAGCAAAGAAGAAACACAAGAGCTGTTTGATGGATTGTCGGCAGGTGGAACTGTAACGATGAATTTACAGCCTATGTTCTGGGGCGCATTGTATGGAAGCTGCACGGACAAGTTCGGCGTTCAATGGATGTTTAATTGTACACTTTAAAAATTATAAAAAATGAAAACATTAAATTTTTCAACTGAAATAAATGCAGGGGCAGACATAGTTTGGTTTGCACTGTGGGACGATGTTCACTATCGTAAATGGACAACAGCTTTCCACGAAGGAAGCCATTATAAAACGGACTGGAAAGAAGGCGGCCGTATACATTTTCTGGACCCGCAGGGAAACGGAATGTATAGCAATATCACGAAAAATCAGCCCTATGAAAAAATGTTCTTCACCCACATTGGCGAAATTAAAAACTTTGAAGAGCAGCCGTTGGACGAGGCTTCACGGAGCTGGACCAATGCAGAAGAAAATTATACGCTCAGCGAAAACAACGGAGTAACAACACTAACAGTTACGCTCAATGTAGTGGAAGATGAAAGAATGATTGCAATGTTTGCGGAAGCCTTCCCGAAAGGATTGGCTATTGTAAAAGAATCAGCGGAAGATTTAATGATAACGGTGGAGACAAGCGTAAATGCACCGGTAGAAAAAGTGTGGGAAAGCTGGACAAAGCCTGAATCAATTATGGAATGGAACTCTGCATCGCCGGACTGGCATACACCTAAAGCAGAAAATGATTTACGCGAAGGCGGAAAGTTTTCTTCCACAATGGCTGCAAAAGATGGCAGTATGTCTTTTGATTTTTGGGGCAATTATACAAAAATCATACCCAATGAACTGATAGAATATACGCTTGGAGACGGAAGAAAAGTAAGTATCTCTTTCAAAAATGAAAATGGTAAAGTGCACATTACAGAATCATTTCAACCGGAAAGTCAGAATACGCTTGAACTTCAAAAAGGTGGATGGCAAGCCATTATGGACAATTTCAAACAATTCGTTGAATCTAAAAACTAAAAAATGACCAACTCAATGTATCCCTGCCTGTGGTTTGATGGCAATGCAAAAGAAGCAGCAACTTTCTATTGCAGCATTTTCAAAGCATCAAAAATTCTGTCAGAAAACCCAATGGTGGTAATGTTCGAATTAAACAGACAAAAATTTATGGGTCTCAATGGAGGACCAATGTTTAAATTCAACGAAGCCGTTTCTTATGTGGTAGAATGTGCGAACCAGGAAGAAATTGACCATTACTGGACTAGCCTTACAGCTGATGGCGGACAGGAAAGTATGTGTGGCTGGCTAAAAGATAAATATGGCTTCTCCTGGCAAATTATTCCTGCAGTATTGGGGGAACTAATGAGTGATCCGGAAAAGGGACAAAGAGTAATGCAGGCACTTATGAAAATGAAAAAACTTGACATAGCAACATTAACTAACGCTTAAAAAACATTGAAAAATGAAAATTCTGAAAGGCCTCCTGCTCACAATCGCCGGTATTGTGGCATTAATGCTGATCGTAGCATTGTTTACCCCAAAAGAATACACCGTAAGTGTAATGGAAACCATCAACAAACCCAAACAGGATGTGGTGAACTATGTATCTGTGTTACGCAACCAGGAGCAATACAACGAATGGGTTAAAGCTGACCCAAACCTGCATCCCGAAATAGTTGGAACAGATGGCACAGTCGGAGCGATTCAAAAATGGAACAGCAAGGAAGATAACATCGGAGAAGGAGAACAGGAAATCACTTCCCTTACAGGCGACAGAATGGATGTGGATCTTCGTTTCAAAAGACCATTTGAAGGAAATGCAAAAGCTGCTTATATTTTCAAAGCAAGCACTGAAAAACAAACCGAAATCACCGCTGAATTTTATGAAAAATCAAGATTCCCGATAAACCTGATGTCCTACTTTATCGGTAAAAAAATGATTGAGAAAACACAGAAAAAGAACCTCAAAAACCTGAAGGCTATTCTGGAAAGCCGATAGTAAAATGTACAGGCCTGGTTTATCTACAACTCAATTATAAATCATAACTGTTGCTGATTTTGCTCATAATCTATAATGCAGTAAACAATGACCTTTACTGTATTAAAACATCAGATTATGAAAAAAAGAGAACCAGTCAGTCACATTATGACCAAAAATGTTTTCAGTGTTAGCGAAGATGCTCAACTGAAAGATGTGGTAGGTATTTTACGTATCAATAAATTCAGGCACATTCCTGTTACGAAAGGAAGTTCCATCACAGGCATTATCAGCAGTACAGATATTAACCGTCTCACTTTTGGTACATTATTTGAAAACCAGGAAGGTGCTGACGATGCAGTATTGGAAATGCTGACTATCCCGCAGGTAATGACCAGCAAACCGAATGTTATTGAAGCAGAAACATCAATAAAAGAAGTGGCTGAAATATTTGCAAAGGAAAACTTCCATGCGTTGCCTGTAGTGTCCGGTAAAGACCTGGTAGGAATTGTTACTACCACCGACGTTATAAAATATATGCTGGAGCAATACTAAAGCTAAATTCTAATGACATAAAAAATGGAGACCGGTTGGTCTCCATTTTTATTTTAAAGCATTTCATCAAAATAAACTCTGCTGGAGGAAAGGTCGTGATAGGCACCTACTATCCCAACTTCCTTTTTCCTGATCATTTCTGACAATAAAGGACTTTCGGTTAAAATTTCCTTCAGGGAATTCTCTACATTTTTCCTGATTACTTCTTCCATTTTGGTTTCGGAAACAGGTTCCGGATCATTGATTTTACAACCACATTCTACAATTGCCTTCTGTATCTTGTTGGTAACAGAACTCATTTTTTCGTCATTAACATCCTTGAAAGCAAGACTGACAGCTCCACAACCGGAATGACCTTTAACAACAATCAATTTTGCACCCAATTTTAATACTGCAATTTTAATACTGCCGATAATCTCCGGAGTAATAATATTTCCGGCAATTCTGATGGTAAGAATATCACCCAGACCAGCGTCGAAAATAATTTCCGGTGAAGTGCGTGAATCAATACAGTTAATAATAACTGCCATTGGATTTTGTTCAATTTGAGTAGCATCCACCTGATGCTGAAAATATTTATCGGTTGATTTCCCAGTAATGAAACGCTCGTTGCCTGCTTTTAACAAATCTAAAACTTCGGCGGGAGAAAGCTTCTGTTGGGTCTCTTTATCCAATACATTAATAAATTGAATCTGATCCTGGATATCATAATCTTCTTTCAATCCAAGAACATTTAATTGAATGTTTTTATCAGGAGCTACAGCGGTTCTGAAATCTTCAATTATCTCCAAAACATCTTGGTCAATATATTTTGAATAAGTAGCGTCAATCACCACTTTCGAATCTTCCGGTAAAGCCCAGAGTGATTTTTTGATGGCTGACTTATTGAAAAAAGACACCTGATTCTGCAGTACGAGTTTCACAACATTTCCAATGTGTAATTTATTTTCTTCTTTCACAAATGGACTTTTGAAATTGCTTACCAGAAGGAATAAAATACTGACAGCCAGACCAACCAAAACACCAATAAGCAAATCTGTAAAAATGATTGCGAGAATTGTGACAACAAACGGAATAAACTGATCCCAACCTTTCCGGTACATTTCTTTAAACAAGGAAACTTTTGCCAGTTTATATCCGGTAGTTAACAGGACTGCTGCAAGCGAAGCCAACGGGATAAGATTTAACAAAGAACCTAAAGCAAGGACACTTAGCAGCATAAAAATCCCGTGCAAAATGGCAGAAAGTTTGGTTTTATTACCGGATTGTATGTTCACAGAACTACGCACGACAACAGATGTAATTGGAATCCCACCTAAAAAACCGGAGCAAATATTACCGACACCCTGAGCAACCAATTCGCGGTTAGGGTTTGATTCGCGTTTGTGAGGATCCAGTTTGTCCACGGCTTCCAGATTTAGTAATGTTTCAAGCGAAGCGACCATCGCAATGGTAAAAGCGACCACCCACAACTGATAATTACCAAAATTAGCAGCGGAAGGAATGTGGATATAACCTGATAAATTCTCCGTGTCAAATTTGGGAATATTCACCAAATGCTCAGGTTCAATCGCTAAAAACGGAACATAATTTTTAAAAACAATGCTTAAAACAATACCTAAAATAACAACGAAGAGCGATGATGGGAAAAACTTAATTTTCTTCATCGGGGTTTTATCCCAAAACACAAGAATTAAAATAGAAAGCACACTGATCAGAATGGCACCCGGTGTAATAAAATCAATAGATTTTATCAGTTCCGAAAAGGTATTCTCACCATCAGCCTGAGAAAAAGTAAAATCTTCCTGCGCGTCAGCATCATAACCAATCGCATGCGGAATTTGTTTAAGAATCAGGATGATACCGATGGCAGCCAAAAGACCTTTAATTACATTGGAAGGAATAAAATCAGCAATTGAACCTGCTCTAAGAATTCCCATTATAATTTGAATCATCCCTGCAATCAATACTGCAGTAAGAAACACTTCAAAATTTCCTAACTGGGTAATTGCAGCAAGGACCACTGCGGCTAATCCTGCAGCAGGCCCACTAACACTGGTTTGGGATTTACTGAGAAGACCAACCACAATTCCACCCACAACACCGGAAATAATTCCCGATAATAAAGGAGCACCGGAAGCAAGCGCAACGCCAAGACATAAGGGTAAGGCAACCAGAAAAACAACAATGCTCGCAGGCAAGTCTGATTTCAATGAAGAAATAATTGAATTCTTTGAATTCATAAAAGATATAAAATTGAAAAAGCTAAGAAAATGAACAACGATTTAATTTAGAAACAATTAAACCGTATTCGGAGGAGGAGCAAATATTGAGAGAAATAAGGTTTTTCTGAACCTGGATTGCATTTCCCGATACTGCACACTTGTGTTGAAATCAATCAGGCTGGTCAACTCCAAAAAGTCAACATACATTGCCTGGCATTTATCCTTTAATTCAAAATCTGAATCATCTGCGCCTGCATCTTCAGCACCGGAACTATCTTCTTCATTATTATCGCCAATTGTTTTCTCAATTTGCTTACCCATTTTCGTGCTATTACGCACACCGGCTGCCTTGACAACAAATGACAAGGAAAAACAAATTAACAACAGATAGGCGATACTTTTCAATGAGCGCAAATAAACAACTAAAAAACGACGATTTACAGCCTTTTTAAAAATTTAACTTACCTCGGAATTTCTATACGTTTCAAAATTTCTTTCAGGATTTCATCAGGTGAACTGCCTTCCATTTCACGCTCAGGCATCAGGATAACCCGATGCCGCAAAACCGGCAAAACAGCATAGGCCACATCTTCCGGAATCACAAAATTTCTTCCGCGCACCACGGCTATTGCTTTAGAAACATTTAATAAGGCTATTGATGCACGGGGAGAAGCTCCAACATATAATGACCGGTCATTCCGTGTTTCGAAAACAATATTTGCGATGTAGGCTATAATTTTTTCCTCGACAAAAACAGCCCTCACCTGTTGACGTGCTTCCACCAGCTCTTCCCTGCTCACTATCGCTTCAACGGATTGAATTAGTTCTGCAACGGGCTTAATATTTTGTTGCGTCAATATCTTAATCTCTTCCTCAAGACTTGGATAAGCAACATTTATTTTCATCAAAAAACGATCCAGCTGAGCCTCCGGCAATCGGTAAGTTCCTTCATGCTCAATTGGATTTTGCGTAGCCAAAACCATAAAAGGCGCTTCGAGCTTGTAGGAAAAACCATCAATGGTAACCTGCTTCTCTTCCATCACCTCAAAGAGTGAAGCTTGTGTTTTTGCAGGTGCACGATTAATTTCATCAATCAATACAATATTGGCAAAAATTGGCCCTGGTCGAAAGCTGAATGAAGCGGACTGCGGATTAAAAACACTGGTCCCGGTAACATCAGAAGGCATAAGGTCAGGCGTAAACTGAATTCTTGAAAACTGAACCGACAACATTTTTGCCATCAGTTTTGCGGTTAGTGTTTTTGCAACACCGGGAACACCTTCGATTAAAATATGTCCGTCGGCTAACAAGCCAGCCAAAAGCAATTCGAGCATTTCGTGCTGACCAACGATGACTGTGCTGATTTGCTCCCTCAATTTTTCTGCAAGCGCCGAAACACCAGAAATGTCGGTTTGTTCAGATTCAAAATATTGACCTTCTTCCATTTTTAATTATTTTTATAAAATTGCTGAATCGTATTATACAAATCAAATAGAAATTCATCAGATATCAAACCCTCGTTCAACCTTACCTGATGAATCATACCCAATAAATGATTTACGGAATCTATTCTCATTCCGGACTTAACGCTTAATTGATGTGCAAAAACATCATTCAAAACAGTTGTATTGAGATTGAATTTAGATCTTACCCATTCCAGGAAATGCTGTTCCATTTTAACAGCGAGATTAAGATTGTCACCTTTATTAAAATACAGCAACCCGATTGTTTCAATAAAGGCTGCAGAAGTGTTTAGCTGTTGCGGTATAACAGGAATAATTCTTTGCCTGCGTTTCATTTCAAAAATCAAATAGAACACAGCTGTCAGCAGAAATATAATAATCGCCAGGCGGGTTGCCGGATTTTTCCATAGAATTGAAAAGCTGGACTCAGAAGGCATTCGCTGGAAAAAACTACCCCAGTAAATCTGCTGAATTGATTTGGGAATAGATTGCCAGATATGGTCGGCATAAGCATGGTTATTCTCCTGAAGTAAAAAGTAATTACTGAAAACCAAAGGTGTTGCCACTAAAGTGAGATGCCCCGCACCAACAGTGTATTGAATAAAATTGGGTTTCTCAACATTCGTTTTACTGAAATAAACATTTCCTAAAACAATTGGTTTTCCGTAGTCCAGCGGAGCATAGCCAACTGAATCAAGACCTCCATCTTTATCATAATTTTCCAGTTCAAAATATCCTTTCAAATCACGCCCCCAAATACCAAATCGCTGGTTGGGTAATGCAGTAAGGCTCAACGCAGATTCATTATCTGCACCGGTATTAAATTTAGTTATCGGATAATCTTCCTTCCCTGAATGATGTTTAAAATGAAATTGCTGCTCTATTTTCACGTCTGTAGCAGAACATAGCATCACAACTTCATTCCCTGCTTTTATAAAATCTACTATACCATCCCATTCTTTTTGCGAGAAATAGATAAATTTTCCGGTTAATACCAACATAGAGCGGCCCTGTGTATTCGCTTTTTTATCCTCACTAATTTCGGCAAAATTATGATTACTGAACAGTGGCTTTACAATTGCATTGGGAAAATAATAATCGAGCGAATGATAAGCCAGATAAGTATCATAAGGGTTCTTGCCTTCCTTCTTCAGGCTTATTTTCCAGTTCGTTTCAGGTTTTTTTAATCTGTTACAAGCACACAACATCACCATTGCCAAAAGCAACAATGCAGAAATATGTTGTGTTTTTCTTTTCACCTTTTTACAGATTACTTTTAGCGTTGTTGAATAATTCTAAAACCTTTTGCCATTCACTTGCATTCATTGAAAATTTACCAAACCATGCATATTCGTATTTCAATAGTAATTGCTTAAAAACAGCTTTCAGCGTTTCATTTTTCAGCGACAGGAAATACTCATAATTGGTAGTATTAATTCTGTATTCAATATGGTGCTTTTCATGCATTTTTTGCAAAATACTCAGAAACGCAAACCTTGTTGCCAAACGATAATCAGGCACAGATAAAGCTGCGTTCATTTTTCCATCCCAATCAGCAGTGGTCAGGCTTTCGAGGCTTAGTACTTCGCTACTTTCTGTCGCAATTACGGTATCCTTCCTACTCCTCAAAAAACTAAAATCGCCTTTGAACAATTTGTAAATTACATAAGCCAGCATACCGGCAATAAGTCCCCAGAAAATGAACTGCCCCAGCCCTGATGCCAGGAATATAAACAATTGCTTCAGTGCATTGAGCGCCCAATTATTTTTACTTTTATTTGCTTTGATTTTCTGTTCATTCTCCCTCAGATTTCTATAGGAAAACGCAGAATCGAGCGTCAAATAACGCCATTCACTTTCGGTTAATTTTCGTTCCGGTTCAACAAAATTATCATCCTCACTTTCATCATAATATTCATTGCTGTCCATCACATACTGCTCTGTAATAATGCTGGAATCCACACCGGCAAAAGCTGGTGCAGCGCTCAGAAACAAGCATAAAAAAAGGATGTAATTAAAAAATTTTTTCAAGAAAATGCTGTTGTGCTTTTTTAAAAACTTTAAAAGGGTAATAGACGAAATAAAACAGGATAAATCCGAATGAACCGAACAGGATAGACAAGCTAATGCTTAATGGCATTTGGGTATATCGGGTAATATAACTTTCAAAAAAAGCGGCAATCACAAATACCGGTATCAGGCCTATAATAATCTTTATAGCATCTTTTGAAGCCATCGTTAAAGATTGCATCCGGGTAAATGTACCGGGGAATAAAATGGAATGCCCTAAAATAAAACCTGACCAGGCTGCAATTACAACAGCAGAAAGTTCAAGCGTGCCATGGATAAACACCACCAGAAAAAACTGAGTGCCCAGATGATGCTGATAAAACATATGCTCGAAAACCCCAACCATTATGCCATTATGAAATAAAAGATAAAGTGTACCAAGCCCGAATGTGATACCGGAACCAAACATCATCAGCGAAATACGTGTATTGTTCCAGGCTATAGCCAAAAACATCAGGAACGAATCACCGCTTTTGTATACGCCAAACGGGTCGCCTGCTGCAATATTCTGCTCAGTCATTTCTACATAATCCTGCCCAAGAATCATTCCCACAAAGTCGGGCTCAAGCGTGGAAGCCAGAATGCCCAGAAAGAAAAAAGTAACGAATAAAAGAAATGAAAACAAAAAAATGCGTCTGTAGCGATACATTATCAGGGGCAATTCAACTGTCCAGAAGGTGATAAAGCGATGAGATTTTTCCTGCTTATTTTTATAAATTTCAAGATAAATTTTAGCCGCCATAGAATTGATATAGCGGGCGGTATTACTGCCGGGATAAAATGTCTTGGCATAAGACAAATCGTCTACCAGATAAGTAAATCTTTTGGCCAGTTCATCCGGGTCTTCAGTAGGATTTTCCTGATACTCATCCCAACGGTCTTTATATTTTTTTATAAATTGTCCTTCTCGCATTCAAAAATCACAGTTGCAGGCAAGATAATTGATTTCAGCATCATGGGCAAAAGCAAAACCCTAAAAATGAGAACTACTTTTATCTCTGTTACAATTTCGGATAAAAGGATATTTTTGCAGCCGCTTCTGATAATTGAAGCATTTTTTCGAAAAAAACACAATGAGCCAGGAGAACGAAGAATTATTAAAGCATAACAATGACACGGTCATGATTGGCGATATGTACCAAAGCTGGTTTTTGGAGTATGCCAGCTATGTTATTTTGGAGCGTGCTGTACCCGCCGTTACAGACGGATTAAAGCCTGTTCAACGTCGTATTCTTCACGCAATGAAGGAAATGGATGATGGCCGTTTTAATAAAGTAGCCAATGTGGTAGGACAAACCATGCAGTATCATCCGCACGGTGATGCTTCTATCAGTGCCGCTATTGTAAACATCGGCCAAAAAGACCTTTTAATAGAAACCCAGGGAAACTGGGGTGACGAGCGCACAGGAGATGGTGCCGCCGCAGCCCGATATATTGAAGCGCGCTTATCAAAATTCGCGTTGGAAGTGGCTTTCAATGCCAAAACCACCAATTGGCAACTGAGCTACGATGGCCGGAAAAATGAACCTTTGGCTTTGCCGATGAAATTCCCGCTATTGTTGGCTCAAGGTGCAGAAGGCATTGCGGTCGGACTTTCAACCAAGGTTTTGCCCCATAATTTTTGCGAATTACTGGAGGCATCCATCAAACATCTGAAAGGCAAAGCCTTTGAGCTTTTTCCTGATTTTTCTACAGGTGGTGCGATAGATGTAGCAAATTATAATGATGGTGCGCGCGGCGGTAAGGTAAGGGTGCGTGCCCGAATTGAAGATGTAGATAAAAAGAGCATTGCTATTCGTAGTGTACCTTATGGCATTACTACTTCACAGCTGGCCGACAGTATTTTGAAAGCCAATGACAATGGCAAAATAAAAATAAAAAGTGTCCATGATAATACTGCCGCCGATGTGGAACTGATTGTTCAGCTGGCTGCCGGTATTTCTACGGACCAAACCATTGATGCGCTTTATGCTTTCACGGATTGTGAAATTTCGATTTCACCGAATGCCTGTGTTATTATTAATGACAAACCACACTTTGTAAGTGTCACAGACTTGTTGAAAGAGTCTGTAAAAGAAACAAAGGACCTGTTGTTGCGGGAATTGCAAATCCGCCTTGGCGAACTGGAAGAAGACTGGCATTTTTCTTCTTTGGAAAAGATTTTTATCGAAAAGAGAATCTATCGTGACATTGAGGAACAAACAACCTGGGAAGGCGTTTTAGAAGCGATTGACAAGGGATTAAAACCTTATAAGAAACTTTTCCGAAGGGAAATAACACAGGAAGATATCGCGAAACTGACAGAAATCCGGATTAAGCGTATTTCGAAATTTGATGCCTTCAAAGCAGATGAACATATTAAAGGAGTAAATGACAATATTGCTGAAGTGACCCACAATATTGAACACCTGAATGATTACACCATTAAATATTACGAAGGCATCCTGAAAAAATACGGGAAAGGCCGCGAAAGAAAAACAGAAATCCGCCAGTTCGAAACCATACAAGCCAATACCGTGGCCATTGCCAATGTAAAATTGTATGTCAACTGGAAAGAAGGTTTCGTGGGTACCGGCCTTAAAAAAGATGAATTCCTGTTCGACTGTTCTGATCTGGATCAGATTATTGTTTTCAGACGCGATGGTAAAATGAGCGTAACGAAAGTTTCAGATAAAACCTTTGTGGGAAAAGACATTCTTCATGTAGATATTTTCCGCAAAAATGATGAACGTACCACCTACAACATGGTTTATCTGGATGGAAAATCAGGTATTGCCTACGGTAAACGGTTTAATGTAACCGGAGTAACCCGTGACAAAGAATACGATCTTACAAAAGGGAATCCCAACAGTAAGGTGCTATATTTCACCGCCAACCCTAATGGAGAAGCAGAAACGATTTCTATTATCCTTTCTCCCGGCAGCAAAGCACGCGTGAAGAATCTGGATTTCTTCTTCGAAACACTAGATATTAAAGGCAGAAGCGCCGGCGGAAACCAGGTAACGAAATATCCTATCAAGAGCATTAAACTGAAAGAAAAAGGCAAATCCACCCTATCGGCTCTGAAAATCTGGTATGACCCTAATACGGGTCGCCTGAACAAAGAGGAGCATGGACAACTGTTGGGAAGATTTTCGGAAGGAGACAAAATCATCGCTTTTTATAAAGATGGCAGCTATGAGCTGACCGATTTTGAATTGACCAACAGGTATGAAACTGCGGACACCTTATTGATTGAAAAATTCCATCCGGAAAATGTAATTTCTGCAATTTATCTGGATACAGCCAACAATCAATATTACTGTAAGCGATTTGTAATTGAAACACAAACACTCAAAAACAAATTCACCTTTATTAAAGAAGGAAAAGGGAATGAATTATCGCTGGTAAGTACCAGTTCTGAACCAACAGCAATCATCCGTAGTGGTAAAAAGAAAAGTGAGTGGATTGAAGAGCAGATTGCATTAAGCGAATACACTGAAATAACCGGTTGGAAAGCCATTGGTAAAAAGCTGAACATCCCTGATATTAAAGAAATAGCGCTCATTCCGAATGAAGAATCTGATGCTGAAAACCCGACTTTATTTTAGTAAAAAATAGTTTACCTTTATACTGTAAAACAAACTTTTATTGGGTATAGCCTGCCGTTGATGATGAAAAAAATTGAATTAGAAATTGTAGCACTATCGCACAGCATAACACAAAACAATTCTTATGCAATTGTGCTGGGAGAAATGGAAGGGCAGCGTAGAATGCCAATCGTTATCGGGGCCTTTGAAGCGCAGGCAATAGCAGTAGCATTGGAAAGAATGCAGCCAACAAGACCATTGACACACGATTTATTTTTTGGTTTTATGACCAAATTTGAAATCGAGCTTTCGGAGGTTATTATTTATAAATTAGAGGAGGGGATTTTCTTTTCAAAACTAATTTGTCTGCAAAACAATTCGGAAGAAATAGAAATCGATTCGCGCACTTCTGATGCCCTTGCACTGGCAGTGCGGGCGAACTGCAGAATATATACTTACGAAACCATTATTGAGTCTGCCGGTATATTTCTTAACAGCGAAGAAAGACCTGCAAAAAGAGCAATTCAGGCGCAATCGGCTGAACAAAAAGAGAGCGGAGAGAATGTAAATGACCTTAAAAAACTGAGCTATGCAGAGTTGAATGCATTACTCAATGATGCTTTGGAGCAGGAAGATTATGTTCGCGCCATCCATATTCGTGACGAAATTAACACCAGAACAAAAGAAGACTAGACGCTATCCACCCTATCCCTTTATGAAAATCAAATTGTGGTTTCTATTAGTACTCTTTGGCTTAAGCAGTACGGTTCAGGCTCAGGTCAGGTGTGGCCATGATGCAATAATCAAGCATTTAGAAACACTTTACCCCGGCACACAAAAAGCTTACGAACAGGAAAGGCAAACAGCATTAAATAATGCTGCGCAATACAATCGTTCCAACATTACAACGGCCAAAACATCGGCCAACATAGTTATCCCTCTTGTATTTCATATTGTTTTAGACTCAGCTAAATTTAAAGCGATTGGAAACATTGCCGGTATTGAACACCGCATTAATACCCAAATTGCAGCATTAAACGAAGATTACATCGGCAATAATCCCTGGAAATCCAAAATTCCTGCAGTTTGGCAACCATTGAATACCAATGCCGGGGTACAGTTTTGTTTGGCACACAAAGATGCTATTGGAAATTACTCCCCGGGTTACGATATAAAAATTGTTCCTTCAGGCACTACTTTTCGTGGAGAAGATGGTGGTAAAAATGCCAAATTCAAAGCAACAGGCGGACTGGATGCCTGGGACAACACCAAATATTTAAATGTTTGGGTATCGAATTACAGATTAGATGATGGTCAGACTTTGCTGGGATTTTGTGTACCACCCGCCTTTCCGAATTTTACTAAACCGGAATTGGGCGTAGCCCTCAATTATACTGTTTTTGGAGCCCGAACCAGCAGCAGCCAGGTTTTTCAAAAAAACTTTGATCTAGGCAGAACCCTTACCCACGAAATCGGACATTATTTTTATCTTTTTCATACCTGGGGAGATGATTTCGGCGCGTGTCCGGGTTCTGGAGGAACAGATGACGGATTTAGTGATACCCCACCCCAGGCAGATGCTTCAACCGGCAAACCAGGTTTTCCAAGGCTTGATGCCTGTACTGCCAGCGGGAATGGTATTATGTTTATGAATTTTATGGATTACTCAGACGATAGCTCTTTGCTCTTGTTTACCACACAGCAGGCTGCGATGATTCAAAGCGAGCTAAGCCTCAATGGCCACTCTTATTCCTTAAGTCTGAACCCGCAACTTTGCGATACAACTATTATGCTTCCATCTGACATAAAATTATTTCCGAATCCTACCACGGGAAGAATGTCACTATTATATGATAATGCACAACATCACCTGAACAGTATTGTGGTGTATAACATGCTGGGACAAAAATTAATAGAAACAACAGATTCCACCATTGTAACAATCGATTTAAGCCCCTTCAGTAAAGGTGTTTACTTTGTGCATTGTACCTTTGACAATGCAATTATCAAACAAAAAATCATCCTGCAATAAATGCAAAATATTCAAAGCGGCATTGACGCAATTATAGAAAATACCAGCGATTCTGCCTTAAAAGCCATAGCTCAAAAGGTAAAAAATAATGAACGTATCGGCGAAGAGGAAGGAATTTTATTATTCGAAAAAGGTGAATTAAGTTTTGTTGGCTCTCTGGCTAATTTTATTGCCCAAAGGCTTCATCAGAACAAGGTCTATTTCAACAGAAATTTCCATATTGAACCAACCAATGTTTGTGTTTTCACCTGCCATTTTTGTTCTTATTCCCGCGTTTATAAAAACAGGGATGAAGGCTGGGAACTAAGTATGGAACAGATGATGGATATGGTGCGTAAATATGACGGCCAGCCAGTGACTGAGGTACATATTGTGGGGGGCGTACATCCAAAAATGAACCTTGAATTCTTCTGCGAATTATTACGGAATATTAAAGCTCACCGCCCAGATTTGCATATTAAAGGCTTCACTGCTGTTGAACTTGAATATATGTTCCGCAAAGCTAAAGTTAGTGTGGAAGATGGGTTAAAAATGATGCATGAAGCTGGTCTGCAATCACTTCCAGGTGGTGGTGCGGAAATTTTTGCCCCGGAAATCAGAGAAAAAATCTGTGCGGACAAAGTAGATGGAAAAGGCTGGTTGCACATTCACGAAACGGCTCACAATCTCGGAATGCCAACCAATGCAACAATGCTATATGGCCATTATGAAAGTTATGCCCACCGTGTTGACCATATGAGCCAGCTCAGAAATCTGCAGGATAAAACAAATGGTTTCAATTGTTTCATCCCACTCAAATACAGAAGTGGCGATAATGACATGAGTCATCTGGGAGAAGTGAGCCTGGTAGAAGATATGCGCCTGTATGCCATTTCAAGGATTTTTATGGATAACTTTAAAAACCTGAAAGCCTATTGGCCAATGCTGGGTCGCCAAAGTGCACAATTAAGTCTTTCATTTGGTGTAAACGACCTTGATGGAACTATTGACGATACGACAAAAATATATTCTATGGCCGGCGCCGAAGAGCAAAGTCCATCGCTGAGCACTACTGACCTTTGCAACCTTATAAAAATGGTAGGTAAAACTCCTGTAGAAAGAGACACCCGCTACAATGAACTGAAAGTTTATGACGGAGAATTGAGCGAAATGGCGAATTGATTAAAAAAATGATAGCATAAGTTTTGCTTTCCGAAAATATTATTTCTATCTTCGTCCCGATGCAAATGTTTCAGACAAAGAAATAACTGCTTTCGAAACAGAACACAACATTTCAATAAAATATATCGATGCGTAAGTATTTTACAGTAATCATCTTTTTGCTTTCCGCTTTTTTAATGTCGGCGTCCTTGTCATCCTGCTTTATGTTCAGACGTAAAGGCACTCCACAATACCGCCAGGCCCCTCCTCCGCGTATTAACACGACGGGATATAACAGAAAAGGTGTCAGAACAGTTACCAAAGGCCGAAACTATAAGAATCAATATCGTTCGGATTATCGTGGACACAGAGGCGGACGCGACCCCTATCATTATCGTGGCAGCCGTTACAAATACTAAACAACAAAAAATATAAATATTGAAAGGCATCTCCAACGGGATGCCTTTTCTATGCCAGGCAGACATGGAAAATTAGTGTACTCATAATGAAAAAGAAGAATTAAAGATGAGACCAGAAAGAAAAGCAAGAATGGATGAAGTGTTGAACAAACGCCAGCCAGACCTGGTGATTGTGATGGAGAATGTGGAAGATCCGCATAATATCGGCGCAGTATTACGCACAGCAGATTCGGTGGGTGTACAGGAAATTTATGTTATCAATACCCTTATCGGGATACACGAATTCAGGAAAAAAAGGAGCAGCGGCAGCGCAGACAAATGGCTGACCATAAAACACTTTTATTCGGTAGCAGAATGTGTGGCCGAATTGAGAAAAAAGGGGCTTCAAATCTGGGCCACTCATCTGGGCGCCTCTGCCCAATCTTTATATTCGCTTGATTTGACTCAACCTGTAGCCTTGGTTTTTGGTCGGGAAAGAGGCGGACTCAGCGATGAAATGCTGGAACATTGCGATGGTAATTTCATCATTCCCCAGGCAGGAATGATAAATTCTTTGAACATTTCGGTTGCCTGTGCAGTGAGCCTTTATGAAGCCATGAGACAAAGGCTTGCCAAAAATATGTACGATGGGAATTGTAGATTTTCTTCGGAAGAACGCAATGAAATTTATACAGAATGGACTAAGCAGTACGAGAAAGAGTAAAATTTGGATTAAAGTTGTAGCTACAGCATTTCCTGGAGTCGGTATTTACCCGCATTGCAACACTCGTTTTACTTCCGTATTAATTAGTATCCATTTACTATTTATCCTGTAAAGGAAATAATACAGTATTGCATCATTTCCCAACTTTGCCTGAACAAGTGCTTTATCTTTTTCACCGTTAAAAACAGGCACTGAAAATATAAGCTTCGTATGTTGAACAGAATCTTTTTGTAAAAAAAGACTTCCTTTAAATAATGATTCATCTAATGAAATGGGTTTCATATTTTCAATTTGAAAATTCAGAAAAAGGGAATCATTCGTTCCTACACCAGGCAATATTAGCCCGGACTCAACCAAATTGGAGAAGGAAACAGAAGGAAATCCCTCCTCTATCTTTGGAGGAATGGAACTGTCGGGCTGAGAGCTTGGTATGACAATAGCTATAATTTGAAGTTCTTTGCTTAGCGAAATTTGTTCATTTCCCTTTATGAAAATTTTATCCTGATTAATAATGGCAGCTATAATCTGGTTATATTCTCTCACCGTTGGCATTAGGAAATTTTCAAAATCATCAGTTTTACAACCTATGATTTGACAAAACCCGAGCATAAAAGCTAAGTAAATAAAACCTGCCCGTGCGAATACTCTCATTAAACTAAGATAAGATATTATGGTATTTCCATAAACTTGATCCGCACTCTCACTTTTTCGCATACTTCCACATCCGAACTTTACCTTCGCTCATCCAGTCAATCGCGGTGGCCAAACGCTCCAATCGGGTCTTTTCAGTTTTAGCCCCGGTTACCCAATCGAGGTATTCTTTTTTGTTGCTTGGGCTGAATTGGTGGAATGTGGCTTGAGCAGCTTTGTTGTTCTTTAAGGCTTCACTGAAATACTGGGGAATGTCCAATTCTACATGTTCCTTTTTGGGCTTTACAACTTTAACCCCATCATCATTTAACTTTTTAGCCTTCAAAAAGAAATCCAGGATAATATCATCCGGTGGCAAATCGGCAACGCAAGTAATACGCCCCAGATTTCCCATCGCATCCCCACCCTGGCTCGCTCTTTCCTGCAAATAACTATCCGGATCGTCCAGTAAAGCAGTTTTCCAGAGGCCTAAAACGGCATGTTGTTTGAATGCAGCAAAATGGCAAAACTGGCCTTTATATTCAAAAGAAGGCATGCCCCACTTGATATTTTCCCCCACCTCGGGTACGGCTTTATGAATCAACTCACGAAGATGCTGAAGAATGGGTTGAGCAAAAGGCTGAGCCTTGGCAATATATTCGTCGATGCGGATGTCTTTCATTTTTTTAAAATATTTACTTAGCTGTCAAATTTACAAATTATTGAAGTGACAGATTGCCAATTATTAAATTGAGCAAATGCCGGAATTAACGAATTCCCTAATTGCCCAATTGCCCAATTGTCAAATTATAAATTTACCTTCGCGGCTCGTTAAATATAAGGATGCCACAAATGAAATATCCGGAATACAAACAGTTGAATATGCCCGCTATAGAAGCGGAAATGCAGAAAATATGGAAAGAAAATAAGTTTTTTGAACAGAGCATCAGCCAGCGCGAAGGTTCTGTTCCTTTCGTGTTTTACGAAGGCCCGCCAAGCGCTAACGGAATGCCTGGTATTCACCACGTTATCTCGCGTACCCTGAAAGACCTGGTGTGCCGTTACAAAACTATGCAGGGTTTTCAGGTAAAACGCAAAGCCGGTTGGGATACCCATGGCCTGCCTGTAGAATTGGGTGTGGAAAAAGAACTGGGCATCACAAAAGAAGATATTGGCAAGAAGATTTCGGTAGAAGAATACAACCAAAAATGTCGCGAAGCGGTAATGCGCTACAAAGACAAATGGGATGATATCACAGAAAAAATGGGTTATTGGGTGGATTTGAAAGATCCCTATATCACATTTGATAATAAATATATTGAAACACTTTGGTGGGCGCTCAAGGAGTTGCATAAAAAAGATTTCCTATACAAAAGTGTCAGCATCCAGCCCTATTCGCCTGCAGCAGGTACCGGATTAAGCTCTCATGAGTTGAACCAACCCGGCACTTATAAGGATGTAAAAGATACTACCGCGGTGGTAATGTTCAAGGTTTTGCCCAATGATGTGGTAAAACTGGAAGGCACCGACCAGGTTTTCTTTATGGCCTGGACCACCACTCCATGGACATTACCTTCAAATCTCGGTCTGACTGTTGGTCCGAATATTGATTATATATTGGTAAAAACCTTTAATCCTTACTCGGGCAAACCTTGTGCGGTAGTTTTGGCAAAGGCACTGATGCACAAATATTTCCCCGAACACCTGGACGAGTGGGTGGAAGGAGAGAATAATAACCTGTATGAAGCCATCTCAAACTGGATAGACAAAGGCAATGACGAAGACTTGATTAGTCATAATCCTGAACTGAAATCTGCCTTCGACCATTTGCTGAAACAGAAACAATTGCCTTATAAAGTAGTTGATGAATACAAAGGCAAATCGTTGGAATATATACGTTATGAGCAATTATTGCCATTCGAAAGTAATAAGCCTGAACTAAGCGGTGGTGATCCGTTCCGTGTAATCACAGGTGAATTTGTAACCACAGAAGATGGTACCGGAATTGTGCATACTGCGCCTGCTTTCGGTGCTGATGACTACAAAGTCGGTCAAAAGAACAACTTAGGCATTCTGATATTAGTAGACAAACAAGGTAAATTCATCGAAGGTAGCGGAGAATTTGCTGGAAGATATGTAAAAAATTACAAAGACGACCCTGCATATGTGGATGTTGATGTGGACATTTCTGTTCGCCTTAAACAGGAAGGCCGGGCTTTTAAGGTGGAAAAATATGCACATACTTACCCTCATTGCTGGCGTACCGACAAACCAATCCTGTATTACCCGCTCGATGCATGGTTCATCCGGACGACAGCTGTAAAGGACAGAATGGTGGAACTGAACAAAACTATCAATTGGAAACCAAAGTCGACCGGGGAAGGCAGATTTGGTAACTGGCTTGAAAATATGGTTGACTGGAACCTGAGCCGAAGCCGCTATTGGGGAACACCCTTGCCGGTTTGGGTAAGCGAAGATAGCAGTGAAACCAAATGTATCGGTTCGATTGATGAATTAAACAATGAAATTAAGTACTCCAACGAAAAACTTAATTTACAACAAGTTATAAACGAATCTGACTTGGATTTACATAAACCTTTTGTTGATTCCATCACCCTGGCTGATAGCAATGGCAATCCCATGAAACGCGAACCGGACCTGATTGATGTTTGGTTCGACAGCGGAGCAATGCCCTATGCGCAATGGGGATTAAATAAAGAAAAACTAGCCGCGGGAGATTCATTTCCTTTTAATCAAACTAAAGAACTGGTATTTCCGGCTGATTTCATTGCAGAAGGTGTAGATCAGACAAGAGGTTGGTTTTACACAATGCATGCTTTAGGTGTAATGCTGTTTGATAGCGTAGCCTACAAAACGGTTGTTGCCAACGGATTGGTGCTGGACAAAAACGGCAACAAAATGAGCAAACGCGTCGGAAACGTGGTTGACCCGTTTGAAACTATAGAAAAACTAAGTGCCGATGCAACCCGTTGGTACCTTATAACAAATGCATCACCTTGGGATAGCTTAAAATTTGATTTAGAAGGCATTAAGGAGATACAACGGAAGTATTTTGGAACCTTGTACAACACCTACCAGTTCTTTGCCCTATATGCTAATGTAGATAAATTCACTTTCAGCGAAGCTTATATCCCTGTAGCAGAAAGACCGGAAATCGACCGTTGGATATTGTCCAGTTTACAAACCTTAATTAAAAAGGCTACTGCATCGCTGGACGACTATGAACCCACCCAGGCTGGCCGGGCTATGGAATATTTCCTGGATGAACAATTGAGTAACTGGTATGTTCGCCTTTGCCGCCGTCGCTTCTGGAAAGGAGAATATGAATTTGACAAGATATGCGCTTACCAGACCTTATATGAATGCCTGGAACAATTGACACTGATGATGGCTCCAATCTCTCCGTTCTTTGCCGATTGGATGTTTAATAATTTAAATCAACTAGCTATCCGTAACAATTCAAAATCAGTTCATTTAGCTAAATATCCCGTTGCAAATGAGGATTATATTGACACTGACCTTGAGCAAAGGATGGAGTTGGCACAAAATGCGTCTTCTCTTGTTTTATCAATACGGAAAAAAGTCAATATCAAAGTTCGTCAGCCTTTACAAAAACTGATGATACCGGTATTAGATCCGAAAGTAGAAACGCATCTTCGTCTAGTGGAGGACCTGATCAAAAACGAGGTTAATGTAAAAGAAATCGAATATATTACAGAAACCGAAGGAGTCATTAAAAAGAAAGCTAAAGCGAACTTCAAAACCCTGGGCGCCAAACTCGGTGGCAAAATGAAAGCAGCGGCCGCTATCATTAACAACCTTGACCAACATCAAATATCGTTAATGGAACGCGAGAAGGCGTTGACGATAAATGTAGATGGGGATAATATATTGCTCACGCCGGAGGATATGGAAATTATCGCCGAGGACATTCCGGGCTGGTCGGTTGCAAATAAGGATAGCCTTACAGTTGCATTAGATATTACCATATCTGAAGAATTGCAGGATGAAGGTAACGCACGGGAGGTAGTAAATCGTATTCAAAAAATTCGTAAAGAAGCTGATTTTGAGCTGACTGACAGAATTATAGTCCGCATTGAAAAAAATGACCAATTAAATGCGAGTATTATTAAATTTTATACCTACATTTGCGCGGAAATTCTGGCAGATAATATAGAATTTATAGATAATATATCTGACGGGTTTGAGATTGAAATAAATGAAACTCCTATTAAAGTTCAAGTTTTAAAAAACATATAAAAAAAGCTATGGCCATCAAAAAGAAACCAGCTTCTAAACCAGCACCTGCTAAAAAAGCAGCTCCGGCAAAGAAAGCTGCGCCAGCTAAAAAAGTAGCAGCACCGGCTAAAAAAGCAGCACCGGCTAAAAAGGTAGCCGCTCCTGCAAAGAAAGCAACACCTGCTAAAAAAGTAACCGCTCCAGCTAAAAAAGCAGCACCTGCCAAAAAAGTTGCAGCACCCGCTAAAAAAGCAGCTCCGGCTCCGGTAAAAAAAGCAGCTCCGGCTCCAGTTAAAAAAGTAGCAGCTCCTCCTGCAAAAAAAGCAGCTCCTGCTCCGGTTAAGAAAGCAGCTCCTGCAGCACCGGTAAAAAAACCTGTTGCCAAAGTAGCTCCGAAACCGGAACCAAAAGTAAAAGCAGAAAAACCAGCGAAAGCAGAAAAACCAGTTAAAGAACCGAAAGCGCCAAAAGCACCAAAAGTTCCGGTAAAAAAAGGTCCTTCCGTTTCTACTGTCAATAAAATACTTAAATCAATTGTAAACAATAGCAGTGGAACTCCTGTTCATCCAAGCAAACCAACTCCGGCTCCTGTTGGACGTTCTTTGCGTGATGACAAAAAACCACAGGTTATCGTTGCACATCGTCGTTTGCAATCTGAGCATACAGAGAAAAGCGAAAACAAAGCATCATTCAACGAGTTTAACCGTTCATTACTTGACGAACAACCAATAGTCACTTCTGTTGGAAAGCGTTACAGCGACGACGACCTGACAGAATTCCGCGAAATCATCAACTCCCGTCTTGAAAATGCACGTAAAGAACTTGCTTACCTGCAGGGCTTGATTATGCGTAAAGATGGTGCAGGAACAGAAGATTCTGAAAACCGTTTCAATGCTGAAGATGGAAGTGGTGCTATGGAACGCGAAACCGTTTCTCAGCTGGCTGGCCGACAAATTCAGTTTATTTCCAATCTGGAGAAAGCATTGGTTCGTATCGAAAACAAAACCTATGGCGTTTGTCGCGTTACAGGGAAACTGATTGACAAAGCCCGTCTTCGTGCTGTGCCACATGCTACATTGAGCATTGAAGCCAAAACAACGATGAAAAAATAATTTACCTAATTTTGAATTCAAAAACGCGCAAAAGGGTCATCCTGTTGCGCGTTTTTTCATGTTATAGTTTAACCCAAGTTTCACAGCAAAAATGAAAAAGATTTTCTGCAGTGCTTATATTTGAGGTTAATATTATAGTTTGCATTTAAATCACAAAAATCAATTCTTTTTTAATTAAAATCTATGAAAAAAGCAGTCCTTTTCCTTTCGGTATTTGCAGTATCAACAGGAACTTTTGCACAAAAATCTAAAGTTTATTCCGCAAAAGAATACATGGAAGATGGCGACATGAAAAAAGCAATCTCTTCTATTAATGAAGCGGTAGCAAGTGATGCTACAAAAGCCGATGGTGATGCCTGGTTTACACGCGGACAGATTTATGAAAAATTAGCCGAAACAGATCCGACTGCATTAGACGAAAGTACAAAATCATACCTGAAGGTGTTGGAAGTAAAACCTGGCTATGATAAAAATGCCATTGACAATAAACTGATCCGTATAGTTTACAAATCCTACAATACCGGTGTTGCAGCTTATGCAGGAGATGCCGATAAAGGAACTAAACCCGACTATGATGCGGCAATCAAAGCCTTTGATCAGGTTATCAGCGTCCGTGAAATAAATGGCGGCAAACACTTTGCAGACAACAAAAAACTGGACACCATCGCTGGTCAGGCTTTAAAATTTCAGGCTTTGAGCGCTTATTATGCACAAAAAGGAGATATGGCTGTTGCGAGCCTGAATAAAGCAAAAGCAAGCCCGATTGCACGTGATCCTTATATTTTTTCGACTTTGGTAGACTTGTATACTGAAAAGAAGGATGACGCCTCAGTAGAAAAAATCCTAACTGAAGCAAAGGCACTCTATCCTTCAAACCCGGAAATTTCGCGTCAGGAAATGAACTATTATTCCCGCGCCGGCAAAACTGAAATACTCGTTCAGAAAATGGAAGAGGCTGTAAAAACTGACCCTAACAATTCCTTGTTGCAATACAACCTTGGTGTGTTATATGGTAGTTTAGCCAATCCTCTGGACGAGAAAGGAAATCCGAAAGAGAAACCAAAAAATTCAAAAGACCTGGAAGCTAAAGCAGAGATGGCTTATAAGTTAGCGATTGATGCTGACCCGAATAAAGCTGAATACGTTTACAACCTTGGTGCCTTATATTTCAATAATGCAGCCGATATCACCAACAAAATGAATGATATTACCGGTACAACTGATGCAGATAACAAAAAATATGATGCTCTGAAAGCGCTTCGCCTGGCAGAATTTACCAAAGGCCTGGAGTACTTCCAGAAATCATACAACCTGCTTAGCCCAAAAGCGGGTAAATTAAATGCTGAAGATGCCTCGACTTACCGTAATACATTGGTTGCCTTAAAAACCATTTATTATGCCTTAGGTCAAAATGAAAAAGGTGATGAGATGAACAAAAAATTAGCTGAATAATATTTGCGATAAGAACAATCGGCATAAAGCTACATTTTCAAACGGCAGCAAGATTAAATCTTGCTGCCGTTTTTTCGTTCTATAAAATCCGAATTAAAAGTGAATGCTGAATAATCCTAACCTCTATCATAAATCTATTAACTGAAAATATACTATAGCGTACTACCCTTCTTCTTTCAGGAGAATTTCTTTCTGACAAATGCAATTGACGATTGTTTTATACTACTTTAACACCTAAATATTACTATGCTAATCCTGAAAGCCTGCCTGCTGCAGACAAGGATCTTAATTACTTCACACGCAATAGATTCCTGCGGAATGACCACCGAGGTGTCGGGGCAGGCAACTATGTGGATGAATTGCAAAATGTTACTGTTTTAACTGTTAAATTGGTATTAGAATACAATAGGTAAATAAAAAAGTGCTGCTCATTAACTGAACAGCACTTTTCTTTATAAACCCCTTTAAAAATTATTTCTTAAATGCTCTGAAAATATCCAGACCATTTGCATAAACCATCAGGCCGAGTAATAATACCAGACCTATTGTTGTAGCAACTTCCATCACTTTGTCATTCACCTTTCTGCCGGTAATCAATTCCCAAAGCAGGAATATAACATATCCGCCATCGAGTCCCGGAATGGGCAGCAAATTCATAAAAGCCAGAATAATAGAGATAAATGCCGTCAGATTCCAGAAAGCAAACCAGTCGAATGTTCCCGGGAAAATTTTTGCAAAGCTTGCAATACCACCCAGGTTTTCGTTCAATTTCACATCTTTGGAAGTGAATAACAGCTTGAAATTTGAAACATACATATTGAACTTCTCTCCGGTATAAGTAATTCCACGCGCTATCGCCGGGAAAAAGTCGTACTTAATGGTTTTTACTTCAAAATAGTTGGCATCTGTTTTCAGACCAATTCCCATTTTGCGGGATTCCGGAATTACGGTACTCAACACCCTGGGTTGATTATCTTTTCCAACAACTGTTAGTTGCAAAGGACTGCCCACTTTATTATTATCCAATACTGCTTTAAAATCGCTGAAATACTGAATAGGATTACTGTTTACACCAATAATGCTATCGCCTTCTTTCAGACCCATTTTATCCGCAACAGAACCCGGATTGACAGCAAGGATTACAAAAGGATATTGAGAGGTAATGATTTGTCCTTTTTTAGCACGGATCATTTTACCGGAAGCGATTGAGCCGGTTGGAATTGCAATTTGCTGCCCTGCACGTAAAACAGTTACGGATTTCGTTTCGTTCAGTAAAATCGCTGAGTTGATATCTTCCAGGCTCAAGTCGGTTTTACCGTCCACGCTAACAATAATGTCGCCATTCTGAAAACCAAGTGTACGCGCATTACTATCTGCAGCAATGCCATACTTGGCATTTTGGGCCGGAATGTAAGATTCTCCCCAATAACCAATCATGGATGAATAAATAATAATAGCGACCAGGACATTGACAATGATTCCTCCCAACATAATGAGCAGACGCTGCCAGGCCTTTTTAGAGCGGTATTCCCAAGGCTCAGGCGGTTTGGCCAATTGCTCTTTGTCCATGCTTTCGTCCACCATTCCGGCAATTTTCACATAACCGCCCAATGGAAACCATCCAATTCCATAAGTTGTATCTCCTTTAGTTTTTTTGAACAAAGAGAAAGGAAGTACGTTTCCGAAAGGAAAAAGGAAATCGAAGAAAAGGTAAAATTTTTCTACTCTTGTTTTAAAAAGCTTGGCGAAAAAAAAGTGGCCGAATTCATGAAGTATAATAAGCAGGGAAAGTGCTACGAAAAGCTGCAAGCCTTTCACTTGCCATTCTGCCATCAATAAGATTGTGTTAAATTGCATTTACTGTGTTTTCTTTTTTGTTTGTTTTAGTGTGTGGCCAGGGGACTTTGTTTTACCAATTCCTCTGCATATTTTCTTGCTTCCAGATCGCTTTGTTCGTAATCTTCAAAACCTGGTTTTTCGATATAACTAACCTTGGCAATTGTTTTTTCAATAATATCACTCATTTCCAGAAAGTCTACCCGGTTTTGCAAAAATGCCTGAACGGTTACTTCGTTGGCGGCATTCAGTACACAAGGAGTATTTCCTCCTTTATACATCGCATCTTTAGCGAGTGCAAGATTACGGAAAGTTTTATAATCAGGTTCTTCAAATGTAAGATTCGCAAATTCTTTAAAATCATACCTTTTAAAAGTATTCGTCACCCTTTGCGGATAAGTCAGTGCATATTGTATCGGAAGTTTCATATCCGGGACCCCAGCTTGGGCTTTTAAAGAACCATCAAGGAATTGAACAAAAGAATGAATGGCGCTTTGCGGATGCACGATTACATCAATTTGTTCATTTTTCAGGCCAAACAACCATTTAGCCTCAATCATCTCCAGGCCTTTATTCATCAATGTTGCAGAATCAATTGTTATTTTCGCACCCATTGTCCAATTAGGATGTTGCAAAGCATGAGATGCTTTTACATTAACCAGGAAGTTAGGCTTTTTACCCCTGAATGGACCACCACTTGCTGTCAGGATAACTCTTTCGATTGATTCGTGATACTCGCCAACCAGGCATTGAAAAATAGCAGAATGCTCACTGTCAACAGGAATAATCACAGAACCGGTTTCTGCAGCTCTTTGCATTACCAGGTCTCCTGCAACAACCAAAGTTTCTTTATTGGCCAATGCGATGCGTTTGCCCGCATCCACAGCAGCATAAATTGAATGTAAACCTGCAAAACCGACAATGGCGCCCAATACAATATCAACTGTATCCCAGCGAACAACTTCACTCAAGGCTGTTTGTCCGGCGAAAACCTTAACCGGTTCCGACTCCAGCGCCTTTTTCACTTCTTCATATTTGGTCTCATTCGTACATACCACAGCATTGGGTTTGTACTTTTTGGCCTGCGCAATCAGCAAGTCTGTATTGCCGTGTGCCGACAATACTTCAACTTCAAATAAATGAGGATGGCTGGACACCACATCTAAAGCCTGTGTGCCGATAGAACCTGTAGAACCTAAAATCGCTAATCGTTTCATCTGGAATTATAGTTTTCGCCTTTTGCCTTAAATATCTAAATTAAATATAGAAAGGCAAAAGCAATTTTAAGGCTGCGAAGATAACCGATAAAATGTCCTTTACCCATTTTAAAATGTGGTCAAAACCCTAAAGTAGGTAAACACGCATTCAGCGGCGGTGAAATATTTCTTACACCCATTTATCTATAATAAAATCTATAGTCACATTAGTGTTTTAACTTTTTGCCTAACAGCCTAATTACCTATCTTTGCGAAAATTTTTTTTAAAATATCAAATTCGACATTTAAGAATTAATCTAATGATAACAACAGACATTTGTATTGTAGGGGCAGGACCGGTGGGCTTGTTTGCCGTATTCGAAGCAGGTTTACTTAAAATGCGTTGCCATCTGGTAGATGCTTTGCCTCAGATTGGCGGTCAGCTATCAGAAATTTATCCTCAAAAACCTATTTATGATATCCCGGGCTACCCTACTATTAATGCCCAGGAACTGGTAGATAATCTTTTAAAACAAATCGAGCCTTTTCATCCCGGCTTTACTTTAGGCGAAAGACTGGAGAAAATTGACCGTCAGGACGATAAATCATTCATCGTAACCACCAGTGAGAACACGCAAATTCACTGTAAAGTAATCGTAATAGCCGGCGGACTGGGTTGTTTCGAACCAAGAAAACCAGCCGTTGAAAAACTGGAAGAATTTGAAGGAAAAGGTGTTGCCTATATGGTGCGCAATCCTGAATTGTTCCGCGATAAAGAAATCGTTTTGGCAGGCGGTGGAGATTCTGCCCTCGACTGGACTATTTTCCTGTCCGACATTGCTAAAAAAGTAACGCTGGTTCACCGTGGTGAAACATTCCGTGGCGCTCCGGATTCTGCTGAAAAAGTTTTCCATCTGGCTGAAGCAGGAAAAATCAATTTGATCCTGAAATCGAACATTACAAAAATTAATGGTAACGGCACTTTGAATGAAGTGATTATTGCCGGTGCTGATAATGCTGAATATTCCATTAATGCCGATTATCTGATTCCGCTGTTTGGCCTTAGTCCAAAACTTGGCCCGATTGCCGACTGGGGACTAAATGTAGAAAAATCTGCTATCCAGGTTGATACGACTGATTATTCAACCAATGTTGAAGGAATTTATGCCATTGGCGATATTAATACTTATCCCGGTAAACTGAAATTGATTTTGTGTGGTTTCCACGAAGCAGCCCTGATGTGCCAAAGTGCTTTCAAGCATGTGTTCCCCGACCAGCGCCTGAGCTTTAAATACACTACAGTGAACGGTGTAAACGAGTTTTAATTTCTGAATTATTTATTTTACGTTTGCACGAATGAAGCTCATCAAATTTAAAGTAGAAGACCGCGACGGCAAAGTTCAGGAGTTAGAGATTCCGGACGATATGAGCCTTAGCCTTATGGAAGCCCTGAAAGCCAGCGAATACAGCATTATGGCCACCTGCGGCGGAATGGCGCTTTGCGCTACATGCCATGTTCAGGTAATGGAAGGGCTGGATAAGTTGCCACTTATAAATGAAGATGAACTGGAAATGCTGGATACATTGCCGGATGCAACTGACACCAGCCGATTGGCATGCCAGCTACGTATCAATGATACCCTAAGCGGAGCCTATATCCGCATCAAAGGCGAGGCAGAATAGATACTGTTGTTTAAATTATAGAATGCCCGTTACAAATGTAGCGGGCATTTTTATTTGGTCAAAAAGTAAAAGCTACCCTTAGAGAGTAGCTTCGCCCTGAATCCTCTGTTCGACACAGGATTCCTGTATTTTAATCTACGGATTACATGTAGATATAGTTCATTAAAAGTTTGTAGCGGTCCACAATATCTGTTTCCAGCTTTTGGTCGCCGTAGGTGTCTAAAACAGTGTACTCGTAACGTTCAAGTGATTGAATGACCGCAGCTAAATCAGTACTGTTTGTTTTGAGTGTCACCTCCAGTTTGGAGGTTAACAGGTTTGTTTTTACCTGCGCACCCAAAATCAAAACCTGTTCGCTTTCGCAGATACGGGCAATCTGAGATAGACTGTAATTGCGGGGTTCCATTTCGAGTACGATGATTCCACCGTTGACGTCGATGCTGATATTTTCGATTAAGTATTTAATCAGCCCGTCTTTGGTTACAGAACCTGCGTATTCGTTTTCTTCCATTATCACAGGCAAAACACTCAAATCGTGCATATGCAGCAAGCGCATCGCTTCGAAAGGATGAGCATTGATAGAAATAGCCGGACGAAAGCTCTCATAATAATGAGCATTCATTTCCTCAGGGTCTTCTTCGTGTTCATGGATCTCCTTTATATCAATCAGGCCAAGATAATGCCCGTTTTCTACTACCGGAATCTGTTGCAATTTGGAAGCAAAAAACAGGGAATTGATATAATCGATATTATCCGTTGGTGCGGCTATCGGAACTTCTGATGAGATTAATTGATTGAGTAACATGATCGGGGGTTTGCTTTTTTTGACTATGTAATGAACGACAAGTTTAAGCTTATGGTCTATAAGTATTCGTTATAGCGGAAAAGCAAAAAGTGAATCTCAGGCAGGCTGACCTGACAGGAAATTCACTCTATTTCAAAAAACGCTGATTAATTATGCTAATTTATGTTCACTCAAAAACTTACCCAGTATAGTATTGAATTCTGCCGGAACTTCCATCATTGGGGCATGACCACATTTATCAATCCAATGCAGTTCCGATTTGGTCAGTAATTTTTTGAACTCTTCGGCTACAATCGGCGGCGTAATGGTATCATTCAAGCCCCATATGAGACATGTTGGCGATTTGATTTCTTTCAGCTCATCGCCAAGGTTATGACGGATAGCCGATTTTGCCAGCGAAATAATTTTCAATGCTTTGATTCGGTTATTCACGATGCTGTAAACTTCATCCACCAACTCATCTGTAGCAACTTTTGGGTCGTAAAAGGTAAGTTCCGTTTTACGACGGATAAATTCAGCATCTCCACGCTTAGGATAAGTTTCTCCCATACCATTCTCAAACAAACCTGAACTTCCCGTAAGTGTAAGCGTATGAACCTTTTCCTGATGTTTTAAGGTATAAACCAATGCAATATGTCCTCCCAGTGAGTTTCCCAATAAATGGAACTTATCCAGTCCTCTTGCTTCTATAAATTTGGACACATGCCGCTGCAAGCCTGAAACAGAAGTTTCGAGCAGCGACAAGTCGTACAAAGGAAGCATAGGGATAATAACCTGATGCGTTTGTTTGAAATAGTCTACCAAATCTCTGAAATTACTCAAAGCCCCAAATAAACCATGCAACAAAACCAACGGCTCTCCTACGCCCTCTTCAACATATTTAAACTTTCCTAAACTCTTTATTTCGTATTCCATTCTCTGTATTTGCGCTAAAGTACAATTCTTGTTTTAAAATTTTATGTTTTTTTCAACACATTTCGGTAAATCAGTAATTTAGTGAATTATCTGACTATTCTCAATTTGGCATAGTTAAGCATTATTTTCTTCTCTCCATGCCCTGCACCGAAATCAATATTGGCTATACGGTTGTTGCTGCCACCTTCCAAAGTTTTAATCATTCCAAACCCAAACTTCTGATGCTCCACTTTCATTCCTATTTCCATTTCTTCTGCATTATCAGGGGCAAAATCTTCAGAAACCTGATGTGCAGGTGCGGCAGCCGCATTTTTTTGCAATTTATCCGCCAGCTGCTTAAGCGAAGGAAGTTTGTCAAGCGAGCTGTCTTTGGTATTTATCTTGGGTGCAAAACCTCCCTGAGTAGGGCGCTGTTGATTGCCAGCTGTACCGGTGTAGGCCACTTCTGAAAACTCTTCCGGAACTTCCTGCACAAACCGGCTGGCTTCATTCGATACCAGGCTGCCAAAGCGGTAACGGCTGTTGGCATAGGTAATCCACAGCCTGTCTTTGGCGCGTGTTACTGCGACATAAAACAAACGTCTTTCTTCTTCCAATCCTTCACGGTCGTACAGACTCATTGTACTTGGGAAAAGATTTTCTTCAAGCCCTACAGAAAACACACATGGGAATTCCAATCCTTTTGCTGCGTGGATTGTCATCAATCGCACCACATCCTGATCTTCATCATTGTCTTTCCCGGTGTCTGTCAGCAAGGTTATTTGCTGCAAATAACTACCCAGGCTTTTATCGGTCAGTTCTCCATCTTCGTTCGGTGTTTCAGTAAATTCTTTAATAGAGTTCAGCAATTCCTGGATATTCTCATAACGTGCCAATCCTTCTACAGACTTATCATTATAAAGCTCTTTAACCAAACCGGTATGCTTTCCTACTTCGTAAGCCACATCATACGCATTGCCTTTGTCCAGCAAAGTTCTGAAACTCTTAATCATCATCACAAAATCTCCGATAGCATTGGCAGATGCTCCTTTGAGGCCAACGCCGGTTGGGTTGTTCATCACTTCCCAAAGCGTTACATTCATTTCATTGGCAGCCACCAACATCCTATCCAGGCTTGATTTACCAATACCACGCACCGGATAATTAATCACACGTTTGATATTTTCTTCGTCCTGCTCATTCACTATCAGGCGCAGGTAAGCCAGCAAATCTTTGACTTCCTTTCGTTGGTAAAACGATAATCCACCATAAATTTTATAAGGAATATTTTTGCGGCGAAGGCTTTCCTCAAATGAACGGCTTTGCGCATTGGTGCGGTACAGTATTGCGAAATCCTTATTATTATAATGATAGCGCATCCTCATTTCAGAAATCGCATCCGAAACAAATCTCCCTTCATCATTATCCGTCATCGTACGGACAATCTTTATCTTTTCTCCGGAAGCATTACTGGTCCAGAGCGATTTTTCAATCTGATTTTTATTGTTTGAAATGACGCTGTTGGCAACGTTCAGAATGGATTGCGTGCTTCGGTAATTCTGTTCCAGTTTCACCACTTTCACATCGCTGTAATCGTCCTGAAACTGAAGGATATTCTGCACCGTTGCGCCACGGAAAGAATAAATACTTTGCGCGTCATCACCTACCACACAAATATTTTCGTGCACCGCACCAAGCATCTTAATAATCTGGTACTGAGCTGTATTGGTATCCTGATACTCATCGATCAGCACATACTGGAACTTATTCTGGTATTTCGATAATACTTCAGGAAAACGTATAAGCAATTCATACATTTTGAAGAGCAAATCGTCAAAATCCATTGCACCATTTTTGAAACAACGATTCTGATAGCGCAAATAAATTTCGCCAATCATCGGTCGGTTGCTGCGGGCATCTTCCTGCTGGATAAATTGATCTTGTCTGTATTGCGCCGCATTCAACAAAGCGTTTTTGGCAGCCGAAATGCGATTCAGCACATAAGCAGGTTTGTATGTTTTATCGTCAATATTCAGTTCATTCAATATGGTTTTGATTACACTTTTAGCGTCATCCGTATCGTAAATCGTGAAGTTTTTAGGATAGCCTATTTTGTCTGCTTCTATACGCAGGATTTTTGCAAAAACAGAGTGAAACGTACCAATAAAAAGATTTCTTGCCTCCGAATTGCCAAGAATATGACCAATCCTTTCCTTCATTTCTGCGGCTGCCTTATTGGTAAATGTAAGTGCCAATATCCTGAAGGAATCAACACCATTATTGATCAGGTGAGCGATACGTGTAGTCAGTACTTTGGTTTTTCCGCTTCCCGCACCGGCCACTATCATCAGCGGGCCATTGGTGTGCAGTACGGCCTGGCGCTGACTATCATTCAGTCCGTCCAAATAGGTGTGTTGCATAGGCTGCAAAGGTAAGGCAATTAGGTGTTTGAGATAGAGTGAGCTTTGAGGAAATGTATGAATGTGGGTAATTATTGTAAAATATTAATGATACTTCTGGCTGCTCTGCAGGCAAAAAAAGAAAACATAATACAACCATGATAATTAATCTTCAAATAAAATATTGAGTGTGTAGAAATAAATTTTCTTCTAACTATTAAAATTTAGGTTTTCCCCCAACCAAACAATGAAAAATAAAACCATATATTTGGGGCATCACCCATTTTATGAAAATCAGTTTCAAAAAAATCACTCTTTCAAAGCATCAGATTTCTGTTTCAGAAAATGGAGATTTGTTGTTACAGGCATCATTAGATTCCTTTACCTATTTCCTTCACGACATTGTTCATTTTTGTGTGGAATCTGAATTAAACGTCAAGGATGGTTTTTGGGGTTTGGTGGGTCAGGGATATAATCTGGATCAAATAAGCGGTAAAGAAAATGAGCTTACCCTTTCACTCAGATTTACAGAGCAGATTGTGGGTCCCGTCCAATCAATATTCAATGGCCACATGCCGGCCGGTTTATTTCAGGAAACGATGGAACAAATTGGCTTTTCATGCGATCATTTCCATTTTCTCGACGAAGTATTATTCAGAATTGAGCATATCATCAATGAATGGAAATTCCTTCCAATTGGCGAATGTCTTGAGCTGGAATTTAATACTACGGAAGAACCTAGCTTAATCCTTCAAAATTTTTGATGTCCCTTCACCACCCTCTTTAGTGGTAATTTTCAACAAATAAGTTCCTTTGGGCAAATGCCCCACCTTCCATTGAAAATCAGGATTGGCAGCAGAATGACGCATCACTTCTTTTCCCGAAGAATCCAATAAGGTAATAATATTGCCTGCCTGAATACCCGAAAAATTAAGTTCATCGTGCACGGGACTTGGGTAAACCATCACTTTTTGTTGCAACCGCTCCTGTGGTTTTGCAGCTTGCTGAGCCGAAACCCCAAAAGAGAATAAACCGGAAAACACTAAAATCAGGGAGCTCTTCATCTTGAAAAATATAGTCAGCAAATTTATACCAAAAACAAGAAACTACCTGATTCCTCTTGCATTCAGGGCATCATGATATTTTCTCGCATTTGCATTATGGTCCACAAGATTAGAAGCAAAATTGTGATAACCACTAAAATCCTCTTTTGCACAGAAATAGACATAAGTAGTTGCAGGTGCGTTCAACACGGCATCAATACTTTTGGGCGATGGCGTGCAGATTGGCCCGGGAGGAAGACCAAGCACCTGGTAAGTATTGTAGGGCGACTGAATGCTAATCTGCACGCCGGTGATTCGTTTTATGGTAAAGTCTCCATAAGCAAAACGGGCAGTAGGATCGGCCTGCAGCTTCATTCCCGCGCGGATACGGTTGAGATAAACGCTTGCTATTTTGGGCTTCTCATCATTCTTATTGCTTTCCTCATCAACAATTGATGCGAGGGCGATTACTTCTTGCGGACTAAGATTTAGTTTCTTCGCCTTGGTTTTGCGGCTTTCATTCCAGAAAACCACATATTGTTGTGCAATCTTTTTAAATACTTTTTCTGCAGTACTGTTCCAGTAAAACTCGTAAGTGTCCGGCATTACTGCGCACATTGCTGTTACACTATCCAGGCCGTATTGGTCCAGATAAATGCTATCACTCAGGATATGCTTTAACACATTGGAATCTGCTTCCAGATTACTGCTGACGAGATTAATAAAATCCTGCCTTGTCCGCAATTTATTAATCACCAGTTTTACCGGCGTTTGGCGACCCGAGCGCAACAAACGTAAAATTGCAAAATTTCCCATTCCCTTTTTTATCTGGTACTTTCCTGCTTTTACCTTACTGGGATAGCCGGCATTTTTTGCCAGCAAATCAAAACTTTTAATGTCTCTGACAAAACCCTGATCTTTCAATTCCTCTTTAACCTGCTCGTAGGTAGAACCGGTTCGGATATATAAAAATTCACCCTGAGAAAATGCTCCGGTGTTGGGTATAAATATGAAGTAGACCGCGACCAAAAGCAGTACTAATCCCGACACGAGGATGATTCGAATAGCTTTCCGGGAGCCGGGTTTTGAGTTGCTTTTTCTGCGGGAACTAGGTTTGTTGGCCATGGTGAAAATAATAACGTGGCAAGTTAATTAAAGAAACAACCTGATTGATAAAGGCATAAAAAAAACCGGCCAGAACTGACCGGTTTTTCTTTTAAAAATCTTGTAAAATATTATTTGCCAGCAGGCGCAGCTGGTGCTGCCGGAGCCGCAGGGCTTGTTTGCTGTGTTTGTTGTGGTTTTTGTTCTTTAATTTTTACTGGCTTCTGAAAAAACATCACACATACGATGCACAATGCACCAATAATACCCATTGCATACCAGGTACCTTTTTCCATCACATCGCCTGATTGCTTAACACCCATTATCTGAGAGCTCATGCTACCAAAACTACCGCTCAAACCACCGCCTTTCGGGTTTTGAACCAAAATAAAAAATGCTAAAACAGCACATACCAACAATATAACTACGGTGATGAGGATGATCATGATAAATTTTCCTTGTTTAAATGATTAATTTTGGCGGCAAAGTAAGTCTTTTTTTCAGGATTCTGCAAACTTAATTTTCTATATATCTCAATTGCCTTATCGAAGCGCCCCTGCTTCACATGAATCTCTGCTAAGGGCTCGCTAACCATAATATCGTGCTTGTCAATAGAATTTATAGCCATTTCAAACACCGCTTCCGGGATGTTATCGTCTTCTTCACCCATGGCCTCAGCCAGTTTTTCGCGCTGCCAGATAGAACGGATGACTGCTTTGTCTTCCTCATCACTCTTTTTGGCATCATTCTTCTTTTTGAGAAATAACAGCCACTCATCAAAACCCATCATCACCATCAATGCCTTTTCGTCAACCTCTTCTGCAGCGGCTTTGTCCAGCTCTGCAGGTATTTCATCTGAAATAGCAATACCCTGATGCTGAAAATAATTATCAATAAATAAAGGTTGAATCAAATTTTCTTCTTTCTCGGATGACGAATTTTCAAGGTTAAATGCAGGTAAAACTTCATCCAGAATAATGGACTCCTCTTCATCTAACACTACTTCTGCTGTTTCAATTCCCTCACTTGAACCGACCTGTGCTTCAAGGACTGCTTCCGGTTTAATAGTGAGTTCATTCACTGATTGTTTTACAGCAGTGTGAAAAAGCAGCCAGTTACCATTAAATAATTCATTCGTCTCCAGCATTTCTTTACTGAAACCACTTTGGGCAAAATCTGCCCCCGCATTCATCCACCTTGCCGGAACCAAATAGGGATATTTGTCAACAAGTTCTTTAACCTGTTGTTGCTCGGCAACTGCCACTTGGTGCGGTTTTGCAAGCCATTCTGAAATCAATATCGTATTTGTATTCATCAAAATATTTTACAAATAAAAGCTATCTGCTCTTAATTAAAAAATTGCCCTGTTCTGTTTACCAGTTTACAAAAGCTTTATTAAAAATATCATCAGCCAGTTGATTACCAATTTCTTCTATCAATCTTGCCTCTACAGATTGCAGCGCCTGAGAAGCAGGGAAATCTGAAAACTTCTGGAATGATTGGGTGAAATTACCTTTCTTATTTTTCCTGTTGATAAAGGTCACCTGAATCGTGATGGTCAGCCTGTTCAGAGAGGCAGTTTGTGTATTTTGAACACCCGCAACCGACACATCATATCCGCTGATATAGCCGGATAAATCGTAGTCTGCATCCTCAGTATTCACTGGAGCGAGGCCGGTTTGCGATAATATCCTATTTCTAATTTTGTTGGTCAATGTAGCAGAAAGCGTGGGAACAATATTTCTTGCCCTGTTCTCGAAGGTATGGAAATTAATATTTTTCCCCTCCACGCTGGCGCCCGTAAAACTATATACACCACAACTGCTTAAGCTTGCACATACAATCATCAAAAGAATTAAAACACGTTTTCTCATCTTATATCTTTAGTAAAAGGCTGAATGCCGTTTTCATTAGTCTTTAATATCGTACTCTTTAATTTTCCGGTACAAAGTGCGTTCCGAAATACCAAGTTCATTGGCCGCGTCACGCCTTCGGTTTTTGTGCTTTTTCAAGGCTTTGATGATAAATTCCTTTTCCCTGTCGCTCAATGCCAATGTTTCTTCTACTTCCTCGTGATGATCCAGTTGCTGCTCTCCGTTTTGAGGATAATACAAAGGATTACTTGGTAAATAAGGTGCTGAAATGATTGGCGTTACATTTTCTGTGGTTGAAGCAAAGTTACCAGGCTGAGCAAAGTTGTCTGCTGCCTGGGTGGTCATATTCACCGGCTGACCCCTGGAAATATCAAACACCAATTGTTTCAGGTCGTTCAGGTCTTTTTTCATATCAAAAAAGAGCTTGTAGAAGATGTCCCTTTCAGTGTCCGTCAAGGTTTCACTTTGAAAACCATGACTACCCGAAGTAGGCATCAAAGCCATACTGGCGTGGCGGTCATTGGCCTGTGGCAAAAAACGTTGCAACACATCTGCTGTAATAACCGGTTCGGTCGCCAGAACAGATATTTGCTCCGCGATATTTTTCAGCTCGCGGATATTTCCCGGCCACTTATAACTTAATAATAAATTGGTCGCGCTATGGTCTAAAACGATTGTTTGGGTTCTGTATTTTTCAGCAAAGTCGGCTGCAAATTTCCGGAACAACACAGCAACATCCTCCTGTCTTTCGCGCAAAGCCGGCACACGGATCGGAACAGTGCTGAGACGATAATACAAATCCTGGCGGAAACGACCCTGATGAGTCAGTTCCAGCAAATCCTTATTGGTAGCAGCTATTACACGTACATTAGCCTTTTGTACTTTCGATGAACCGACACGGATATATTCTCCTGTTTCCAGCATACGCAGGAGACGAGCCTGCGTGCCCAAAGGCATCTCACCGATTTCATCCAGAAAAATTGTACCGCCATTTACCGTTTCAAAATAACCCTTACGGCTATCTACAGCGCCTGTAAAAGCGCCTTTTTCGTGTCCGAAAAGTTCAGAATCAATCGTCCCTTCCGGAATGGCGCCACAGTTTACAGCAATAAAAGGGTTGTGCTTGCGTGCCGAAAGTGAATGAATAATCTGAGAAAAAATTTCCTTCCCTACTCCACTTTCACCAACGATTAAAACAGTCAGATCCGTATTCGCTACCTGCTCGGCCACGTTCAATGCGTGATTGAGTCCGGCTGAATTACCGATGATACCAAACCTGTTTTTTATACTTTGTAATTCCATCAATAATTTTTCAAAATGTTCTTTTCCTTTAAAAAGGAAACTATATAATTTGCTTCTCTTTCATTTAATGAAGCTCCAAATTTTACTAATTTTCCATCAAAATAGAATCTAATTAACCCAAAAGATTTTATACTCAAGTATTTCCTCTTAAAATAGAGTAATAATAAGGGAGATTTCTTTTCTTGTTCTACCCAAAACTCTTTTACTTCACTTAAATTAAATCTCTCTTGCTTCGCAAAAAGTGCATTTTTTCTTTTAAACAAGAATTGACCATTTTGAAACCTTAAAATTTCCAACCCTGTTAAATTCCATAAGAAAATCCTAAGGAAGAATAAATAAAACAATGAAAAAGGAATAAAAATAAATAATGCCACTAGATTTAAGTCCTTTAGAAAAGCATATATACTAGGGATCAAACCAATGGACAGTCCCAACAAGTAAACTCCAAAGAAAATAATCAAAAACCAATTTTTCGGGGCTTTAATTCGGATTTCTAATTCTTCATTATCTTGTATTATTGATACTTTGCCATCAAATAGTAACTCCATTCTCTATTTCAATTTTACCGGTATCCATATCTCTTCCTCAGACTCAGGGTCGTTGTTTTTATATTTTGCTCCCAGCACTTCAAAATGTGGTCGGCTGTCCAGCGTATAATCTGATACGGGCAACCATTCGCCAAAAAGATAGCGGAATATAGCCGGGTCCGTATTCAAACCCTTGTATTCAAACACTGCATACAAACCAGGTGCCAAAGTAAAGCTTTCCATTCCATTCGGAATGTTGTCAAAATCTGAAACTTCTGCCAGCGCCCATTTTGAAAAAACGAGGTCAATATCAAAATTGGTGAAACTAAAATTGTCCGGATAAACCTGCATCGAAATAAGATCCTGGTTTACTCTGTTTATAATCTCATTGCGATGTGGCATAAAGCTTTTCCACAATTCCATCGTTCTGTTGTACGCAAAATTCATGTCCAGTTTTTTGCCAACAAGCTTCCTTTCAGGTGAATTTTCGATTCTTGGTTGCGTCATTCTATAATTAAATTGAAACAATTTCTCCTAAAAGCGTACCCGACGTTGCGCTGGTTATTTTCACCATCACATAATCACCTTTATTCAGCTCATAATTTCCTTTCGGGAAAACCACTACTTTATTCTGGCTGTTGCGTCCGCTCCAATGTTCATCGCTTCGTTTGCTGGTATTTTCAATTAATATTTCAAATGTTTTGCCAACAGATTCCTGGTAATTGGTCAACGAATGACCACGATACATCGCAATCACTTCCTCAATACGGCGCTTTTTTACTTCTTCCGGCACATCATCTTCGTAACGGCGCTCTGCCAGTGTTCCGGGGCGTTCGCTGTAGGTGTACATATAGGCAAGCGAAAATTTACAATGATCCATCAGGCTCAACGTATCCTTGTGCTCTTCTTCCGTTTCACCACAAAACCCAATAATCACGTCGGTGCTGATATCGCAATCCGGCATTATTTCTTTGATCCGCTTTACCTTGCTCAGGTACCATTCGCGGGTGTAAGTGCGGTTCATCATTTGCAGAATGCGGGTGTTGCCGCTTTGCACCGGCAAATGAATGCATTTACAGATATTGTGATATTTCGCCATTGTATGCAAAACATCGTCGGTAATATCTTTAGGATGAGAAGTACTGAAACGAACCCTCAGTTTCGGGCTGATGAGCGCCACCTTTTCCAGCAGCATAGCAAACGTTACCGAATTGCTTTGGTCCTGCTGATGGTCTGGTGTAAAATGGTAAGAATCTACATTCTGACCCAAAAGGGTAATTTCTTTATAGCCTTCATTAAATAAGGCTTCGCATTCATGCAAAATACTCACCGCATCACGGCTTCTTTCCCGTCCGCGGGTAAAAGGCACCACGCAAAACGTACACATATTATTACATCCGCGCATAATACTTACGAATGCACTCACACCATTATTATCCAGTCTTACCGGCGAAATGTCCGCATAGGTTTCATCCCTGCTCAGCAAAACGTTTACACCTTTTTGTCCGCTTTCAGCTTCTTTGATTAAAGCCGGAAGACTGCGGTAAGCATCCGGACCTATCACCATATCCACCAGTTTTTCTTCTTCAAGCAGTTTGGCTTTCAGGCGTTCAGCCATACAACCGAGTACACCAATCAGCGCGCCGGCTTTTTTCTTTTTTTCCCTGCGGAAGATATGAAGTCGGTTGCGAACCGTTTGTTCTGCCTTGTCGCGGATGGAGCAGGTATTGATTAATAATAAATCTGCTTCTTCCATTATTGTGGTCGCACCAAACCCTTCATCTTTCAATATTGAAGCAACGATTTCGCTGTCGCTGAAATTCATTGCGCAACCATAACTTTCTATGTAAAATTTCTTCGGATACAGTAATTCCTCCCCAATTGAAGGCGCTAAAGCTGTGCCTTGTTTTCCTTCGTCAATATTTTTAACTAATATTTCTGCCATTTGCAGTCGCTGTATTTTGCACAAAGATAAGATTTTGCAGTACATTTAGCCCCTTAAACTAAGAGACAGGTATGCGCAGATTATGGCACATTTTATGCTTCGGCCTTTTGGCGATTGTTTGTTCAAATACATCGTTTGCCCAGGGATTAAAGGATCCGACACACTGGACTTATGAGGCAAAAAAGATTGCAGCGAATGAGTATGAGCTGAGTTTCAAGCTTGTATTAGACGAGGGCTGGCATATCTGGGCCATTAATGTTGGGGGCGATGGTTACCAGATTGTTCCGTCTTTTGCTTTTCAGGAACTTCCGGATGTGGATTGGAAAGGAACAATTAAAGAAAGCGGAACTGTAATCAACACCGTCATGGAAGGCGTGGAAGGAAAAGTGAATTATTACAGCCATACGGTGACTTACACCCAAATCGTAAAAGCAGCAGCCGGCACTACCATCACCGGCAAGCACGAATACCAGGTTTGCAATGACAATATGTGTCTTCCTCCAAAAGCTGTTCCTTTTACATTTAAATTGAATTAAGCTCTCTCTTATAACAAACAATACAATTTAATTTCCCCGAATGAAGCATTTTTCCAAATTCATTTTGTTGGTTGCCCTATTTCTATTGGGCAGCAATCTTAGCCATGCTCAACTTGAGCAAGATCCTTCTACCTGGACTTACGATATCAAAAAAGGACAAGGAGATGAATACACCATTAATTTCCACGTTAAGCTAAAAGAACACTGGCACATTTATTCCCTTAATCCGGGAGGAGATGGCTCTTTAATTTCACCATCATTCGAGATTAAAAGTCCTAAGTCTGCCAAACTGAAAGGAAAGCCATCTGAAAAAGGAACGCGCGTTACCGAAACAGAAGAAACCATTGGTACCTTTTATTATTTTAAAGATAAAGTAGATTATTCCATAAAAGCTATCATCAAAGAAAATGGAAAACTCACAGGATATTATGGCTACCAGGTTTGCGACGAAAGTCATTGCCTGCCACCTTTCAGAAAGCAGTTTTCATTTAATATCACAGACGCTGCTGTAGATACTACTACTGCAACAGCTTCAAAGGATACGGCAGCCGGAGTTGTAGCCCCAGCCGATACCGTTAAAAAGGAAACTACGCTTACAACTGTATCCTCTACAACAGAACCAACGAAAGATAATAATGTCCCAAAAGATAATGATGTTCCAAAATCTATCTGGGTGATCCTTCTTTCCGGATTAGGAGCTGGTCTGGCTGCTGTCGTTACACCTTGTATCTATTCAATGATTCCGATTACCGTTTCGTTTTTTACTAAGAAAAGTAAAACCCGCCGTGAAGGAATTATCAATGCATCTTTCTATTCGTTCTCCATCATCTTCATTTTTGCTGCGCTTGGCATGTTGATTGTCGCAGCTTTCGGGGCAAACGCCTTGAATACTTTATCCACACACTGGATTCCCAACTTATTCTTCTTTGCCATTTTCCTCCTGTTTGCCTTCTCTTTCCTTGGCGCATTCGAGCTGACCTTGCCTTCTTCGTGGACCAATAAAGTAGATTCCAAAGCGAATACCAACAGTTTTACCGGTATCTTCTTTATGGCGCTTACCCTGGTTATTGTTTCATTCTCCTGTACTTCTGCCTTTATTGGTGGTATTGCCGTATTGGCGAGCAAAGGCGGGGTTTGGGGACCATTGGTTGGTTTTGCAAGTTTTGGTTTGGGCATTGCTTTACCATTTACGATTTTTGCACTGTTCCCCTCTTACCTGAAAAACCTGGAAAAACCAGGCGGATGGCAGAATGCAGTAAAAGTTACTTTAGGTTTCCTGGAACTGGCATTGGCTTTAAAATTCTTATCCAATGCAGACCTTGCAAAAGGATGGCGCCTGCTGGACAGGGAGATTTTCATCGCTATCTGGGTGGTGCTGGCTATTTTGTTAGGCCTTTATCTGCTGGGAAAATTACGTTTCAGTCACGATGATGATTTGCCGAAAAACATGTTCGGCGTTCCCTTTGTTTCTATTCCAAGATTGTTACTGGCGATTTCGGCCTTCAGCTTTGCCGTGTATATGATTCCGGGGATGTGGGGCGCTCCTCTTAAAGCGATTAGCTCATTTGTTCCGCCAATGGGAACACAGGATTTTACCTCAAATGGAGGAGGCGGAACACATACCGCAGCAGGCAATACGACCAATGGTGTTCAGCCACCAATGAAATATGCAGACAAATTAAAAATCTACGAACCGGAAATTGCCACTAAATACGGATTGGTTACTTATTACGATCTGGACGAAGCAAAGGCGGCATCAACCTTGTTGAAAAAACCTTTGATGCTGGATTTCACCGGTATCAATTGTATCAATTGCCGTAAAATGGAAGGCCAGGTATGGAGCCATCCGGAAGTGATGAAACGCCTGAAGGAAGATTTTGTGGTGGTGTCTTTGTACTGCGATTATAACAATGAACTTTTACCGGAATCAGAACAATACGATTCTAAAATATTAGGCAGCCGTGTAGAAACTGTTGGTAATAAAAATGCGGATTACCAGGCAACACAATTCAATACCAATGCGCAGCCTTTCTATTTCTTCATCGACGAACAAGACCGCAAGCTGGCAGAAGAAGGATATGATTACAATCCGGATGTATCGAAATTCATTGCACACCTGGATGCCGTAAAAGCAAAGTATAAAGAGTTGCATCCTTAGGTTATTTTTGTCATCCAGAAAGTATCTGTAGCGTGTTGAGCTATGACAGATCCCTGCGGGATGACATTCGCGGGAATATTTTATTAACCTATTTTCATCCCACTGATTCTTATAAGAAAAACACCACATGCTGTCATCCCGCAGGGATCTGTAGCGAGTTGAGCAATGACTAAATACTACGTGACATTTGCGGGAAGATTATTATAAAAAACAAAACACGCGTGTTGAGGTATGACAGATTCCTACGGTATGACATTAGCGGGAAGATTTTATTAACCTATTTTCATCCCGCTGATTCTTATAAGAAAACAAAACATGCTGTCATCCCGCAGGGATCTGTAGCGAGTTGAGCAATGACTAAATACTACGGAATGACATTTGCGGGAAGATTATTATAAAAAACAAAACACGCGTGTTGAGCTATGTCAGATCCCTACGGAATGACATAAGCGCGAAAAAAATTGACTTTTAAAACGCTTTTTAGGATAAAAACCTAACGCACAATGATACAAACACTCAATCTCCTGGTGCTGCCCGAAGAGGCCACGCAGGAAGCATTAATCCTCAAATACATTGCCGTAAACATTGGCGTAAAGGCCAGCCGCATCAACGGCTTCCGCATAGAACGACAGTCTATAGACGCCCGTAGCAGGGTGGTAAAAATCCAGTTGCAGGTGTCGGTGTTTATCGACGAACCTGTAACAGAAAACCTTCCCTTCGACCCTGAATTAAAAAACGTCAGCAACAAATCTTCTGTCATCATCATTGGTGCAGGCCCGGCCGGACTGTTTGCTGCTTTACGATTGATCGCACTGGGATACAAACCGATTGTGCTCGAAAGAGGAAAAGATGTGCGCAGCCGCCGCCGAGACCTAGCTGCGATGAATAAAGATGGCATCGTGAACCCTGAATCCAATTATTGCTTTGGCGAAGGCGGTGCAGGAACGTACAGCGATGGAAAACTATACACCCGTGCGACTAAACGTGGAGATGTGAAACGCATCCTGCAATTGTTTGTTCTTTTTGGTGCAGAGAAAAACATCCTGGTGGAAGCGCATCCGCATATCGGTACCAATAAATTGCCGCAGATTATTACCGCTATGCGGGAACAGATTATCGCGTGTGGCGGGGAAGTTTTATTCGAAACAAAAATGACTGACATCCTGGTGGAAAACAATGCAGTGAAAGGTATTGTAACACAGGACGGAACCAAAATAGACTGTACCAAATTAATACTCGCTACCGGCCATTCGGCGCGCGACATTTTCGAATTGCTGGAACGCAAAAACATTTTAATAGAAGCCAAACCTTTTGCCCTTGGTGTGCGCATTGAGCATCCTCAGGCATTAATAGACAGTATTCAATACAGTTGCACGGTGCGCGATGAACATTTGCCACCGGCATCCTATTCGCTGGTAAACCAGGAAAACGGTCGTGGGGTGTTCAGTTTCTGTATGTGCCCGGGCGGCATAATTGCTCCTGCCTCAACGGCCCCCGGCGAAGTGGTGGTGAATGGCTGGAGCCCATCGAAACGCAACAATCCGTATGCCAACTCAGGTACGGTAGTGGCGGTGGACGAAAGGGATTTTGCAAAATGTGGCTTTGCCGGAAACCTTGCCGGAATGCAGTTTCAGCAGATGGTGGAGCGGAATTGCTTTAAAGCCGGTGGCGGAAACCTCGTAGCCCCGGCCCAAAGAATGGTCGATTTCGTGAACGGAAAATCATCCTCTACCCTGCCCGATTGTTCTTACATACCCGGATTGAACAGTGTGCAGATGCGGGATATTTTACCCAAAGAAGTCAGCGATGCTTTACGCAAAGGAGTACAGTCTTTTGGCAAAAAAATGAAAGGATATTACACCAACGATGCCGTGCTTGTGGCCACCGAATCGCGGACCAGCAGCCCGGTTCGCATACCGCGAGATAAAGAAACACTGGAGCATCCGCAGATAAAAGGGCTGTATCCTTGTGCCGAAGGTGCTGGCTATGCCGGTGGTATTGTCAGTGCGGCCATTGATGGAGAACGTTGTGCGGAAATGGCGGTGAGGTAGAACCATGGCCAATAACCCCACCTGCTGTCATCCCGCAGGGATCTGTAGCACTATTAAAAAAAAATTGAGATGGACAGATATTATGTTTACATCATCACTAATGCACTAAAAACGGTTCTTTATACCGGAGTTACAAACGACTGGCAAAGACGAATAAATGAACATATTCTAGATTCAGAAGCTTTAAAGAAAACATTTGCAGGAAAGTATAACTGTAGATATCTATTAGTTTTGGAAGAGTATATGTTTATCAGGGATGCGATTGAAAGGGAAAAGGAAATTAAAAAGTGGAGCAGAAAATTAAAGGAGGAATTGATAAACCAAACTAATCCTAACTTGACATTTTTGAACATATAGCGGGTTGACCTATGACAGATCCCTGCGGGATGACATTAGCGGGAATATCTTTTTTGAGACTTCCATACCTTCCACAGAAATAACCGTGTCGATATAACCCAGATGCCGGTAATGAGGCCCGCCGGCGGAGATAAGATAATCGGCAGCATACTTAAAGTGGGCATTCCTGTAAGCATAATCGGGTTTACCTTCGTAGGCCAGAAAGGTATAAATGACCACGACCAGTTGCTGAACTTCTGGAGTCTTGCCCTGAGATAAAGCGGTGTAATAATTGCTCAGCGAAACCGATAAAGGATTACCGGTTTTAAGGCTTTGTTCCTTATTCAGGAAGCCAGATCTGACGCGCCCAACAGCAGCACTGGTATCATTCCTTTTATCCAGGACAATGACCTCCTTAGCAGGATGAAAGAATCCGCTGCAAATTGTACCAATAATCCGGAAGCACAAAAGAAATTTCAAGACATGCTGACTCAGTGGAGCAAACATAAAGAAGACTAATGCGAATGCCCGCTTTTTGAATAATATGACAGGTGATAACATCCAAAGTCCATCAATAAGTAAAATGGCTCACAGAAGCCGATTATGCCTTGGCAGAAACCAAAGACTGCCAGACAGAAGCCAAAGATGCTCAGGCAGAAGTCACTGTCGGCCTGGCAGAAGCCGAAGACCGCCCGACAGAAGCCAATTATGCTCAGGCAGAAGTCACTGCCGGTCGCTCAGAAGCCAATTATGGCAAGTTTATCGAGGGTCATGGATGGCTAGTTTGCTAACCGGGGAAGACTATTTTTATAAACTTCTACCTGATGAGCAGAAAAAACAAGTTTCAACCGCAACCGTAGAACTACGGATGGAAATACAGTAGAAATACGCTTGTTCGGGGTTTAATTTTATTAGACATTTATAAAAATATTCTAATGCTTTAAAACCGTTTTTATGAATAGTACTCCTAAAAATCCGATCGGAAAACCCCGCGCTTCAGGTAATTTATTTGTCAGTACAATCGCTGCAATTTTCTATACCATAAAGTATAACTGGTTTTATATCCTGTTGTCCGTTCTGGCGCCCCTGGTTATTTATAAAATGGGGGCGGGCCGCGAAATTATAGCATTGCTATTCGACAAAAATGACTTGTTCTTAAATACCCTTTTCCTCATCCTTTCTTTAGGACTGATGTCTGCTACCATCTGGTTAATACCGAGTTTGTCCATTTATATTATAAGGCTTTACCAAAAGCTTTTCGGGAAGGGAATCCCGGTTTCCAGGGCCGATTTTTTTGAATACCTGATTAAACTCTACAGCAGTGGCAATGCCAATCCGATGACTAACGGATACCGGCAGATACCGGCAAAGTACCTGGCCATGCTTCCCTGGACGATGGTGTGCTCAACGCTGATACAGTTCAGCATCAAAAATGATGCTATTAATTCTTCCATTCTTTTTTTCCTTGCATTGAACTGCGCTTTCCTGAGCTCAATGATTTGGATTGATGGTTTGCGGGAAAAGAAAAAAGCAATGCGCAACTGGTCATCAGGTTTTTTTATGCTGGCTGCGGGATTTATCGTTTTTTCTCTGTTCAAAGACTGGAGCAAGGGTGATGCTCCGGATCCGGGTTTTGAACCGGGGACGACGGGAACGGTTGTCCTTATTTATGCTGCTTACATATTGAGTATGTTCGCTACTTTTTATGGGTTGACAAAAGGAGACTTGTGGTACCAAAACCTGGTTGCCCGTAACATCCCGGCTGAGATAAAAAAATCGCTGCGCTTCAACAACCAGTTGCATGCTTTATTGCTGTTCGTAAGCCTGGGTTCTTTGATTATCCTGACTGTTCTTGCTCTTCGGGTTCAATTGCCTTCTGTTTCAAGTTTGACGGTATTGCTGCTATGCCTTAATTTTTATATGCTGATCGTAGACAGCTTCTTCACCTCGCAGTGGGTGATGTCTGAAAAACTGAACAGTACCGGCAGCAATCATACACCTCTAGGCTACAGAATTCTTATCGGAGCCTTGTGTGCCATTTTTGCCGGATTGGCCTTATTCAATAATACGAATGATTATAAACACACTTTACCCCACCTCCCATCTTCTAAAACTGTAACGCTTGAAACCTATTTTGAGAACTGGTATAAAGCGAAGCTTACGAATATGAAGGATACCTCCAAACCCATGAATGTTTACATGATAAGCGGACAGGGAGGAGGCTCCAGGGCAGCTGTGTATATGCTGGCGGTGCTTCGTGATATAGAAAAATCAAGGGATAAAGAACTTTACAACCAGACTTTTTCCATTTCTTCCATTTCGGGCTCTTCTGCCGGTATAGGGCAATACATTGCGCAACATCAAAATGACAGTCTCCAGAATTACCTGAAAAATGATACGAGCGGCAGGTCGCTTGAACAATTGAAACTAGCGTATTCTTATAATTTTTTCAACAGCAACCTGCTTGGGCTGCTTTTTTATGACCGGATTCCTGCGTGCATTAAAAAGGCTGTTTATCCTACAAAAAGCAATACCTATGCGTGCTTTAACCGAAACTATATCCAGGAAAAAGAGGAATTGAGGCAATTGAATAATTTTACAGACAGCCTGGTGAATAACAGGAATGATTCTGTTTACGCTTTTTTGCAAAACAACATCCAGGACCTGTATCACCGGAACAAGCCTTACTCGACTCCTTTGGTTTTTTTCAATACCACTATTCTGAACAAGGGTAAAAAAGGTGTTTTTTCTCCTGTAGCGGACGAAAGTTTATTTTGCAATAATATAGACTTGCTCCGGGACGATTATCCGGTGAGTTTTCACTTCGCCGAAATTTCTTCTCAATCTTTCCCTTTGCTGAATAATTTTTCAAGTTTCCAACAGTATTATCTTGGAGACGGGGGGATATATGAAAACAGCGGCACAAGCACAACATTGCAATTGTACAGGCGACTGAAAAAATATTGCAACAGGAACAATTATAGCGTGAGATTCATTCTGATCAACGTGATCAATGCAAGCAGCGATTGTGATAGCACTGCAGCGCAGGAGCCAGAGGGAGAGGACGACCATGACACGAAAAGCATTCTTTCGCTGTTGCTGGATGTGGTTTCCAAAGTGCCGTTTGACGGACATGAGGGGGATGCGATGGCCTCTGTAATACAGGAAATCAAAATGAATAATTATTATGCGGCAGACAGTGGAATCAAGGATTATGCTGGCAATATTCAACCCGCGGAACAGTTTGCCTTAAGCCGTGTCTTCAGCAGGAACACGCTCAACAATTTCATTTCACAGGAAAAACTGGATATCTCTTTGGATGCGTATTCTAAAGTGAGAAAATACTGGGACGATATGGATAATCCTGCTCCGTTGGGCCTGTCTGGCATAAAAAGGATTTACAGGGTTTATACACAGTACAGGAACAAGGCTGATAAAGAAGATATTAAAGCCTTGCTGAGCAAGAAGGAAATTGAGGATATGATTGTCAGTATTCCGCCGATAGACCTGGTAGAAACGGGTAATTATACGAATGAAATCCGCTATTTCCATCCGGAAGACCAGGCGGATGCAGAAAAGCTGAAGGTGGTGCTGGCAAACATTACAAAAACGGAATTCAGGTTGGTTTATGTTTCCAACAAGGATCTTGCGGACAAAACACCCAAGGGGCAACTGGAACTCTGGATCAGTACGCTGTAACACTAAATAAATGTTCACCGGAAAAATGCTGGAGGAGCAAACCGTAAGACTGCTGCAAAACACTGATTTGCTGCGCAGGGGTGGGGTTTGCCCTTGATGGTGTTGAGGAAAGCAAGGAGCGCTGCTCACCAACAAGTATTTATCAGATATATTTGTTGGTGGGCTATACTTAATGGCACACGCCTCCACACCAACAAAGGCGTAAATCAACAATAACATCACACACCGTCACCCTGATATGATCTATAGTGTGGTTGATAAAATCAGGGGAGGGATTGATGACAGATCCCTGCGCCCGCCCCGTGCCGGTACGGACGGGGGATGACAGCAGCGTGAAGATTGTTTAGTCCGGCTCAGAGCAGAGAAGATTCCGTTCAAAGGTATTTTCAACACCCCTATCTTTGAAGTCCGGATATGAAAAGACAATTTATACTATCAATCGTTGCCCTGTTGGCCAGTTTTAATGTATTTGCCCAGGCAACAGACTTTGTAAAAAGTGACAGCATTCAATACTCCATCCACAAAGCAAGCATCGGCAAAATTGCTTTTATGGAACAAAATATTCCCATTGAACAGTTCAAGGAAACGGACTTCCTGCGCTCCTTTGAACTGAAAGAAAAAAAGGATTTGCACATCCGCATTTTTTTGGGCAACTCATTGTCTAACTATCTGCACCAGCTCTCCCCGGCACTCAGTGCCGATGAACTTACTAAAAAAGGCAATTATCAATTCAGCTTCCTTGTTGACGGTCAAAAGATTTATGTCGAAAATCTTAACGTCGGTGCCGGTAGTGCTGACAGTAAAAACAAGCGAACCGTTTTCAGGTTGCCGTTAATCAGTTCTTCCAACGAAGACTCATGGGGAGTATTCCTGTGGAACAGATTTTTGATAAACGGCGGACAGGAAGCGTTTAGTAACGGAGCGCATCTCCTCAAAATTGAAATCAGGCCCTACCTGAAAACCGAACAAGTAAGAACAGGAAATATTATTGCCGAAGGAGAAATCAAAATTATTGTGCCGGAAATAAAAGTCAGCAAAGACCTTGTTGCAGTTCAAACCATCAAAGCATTAAAGGATTGGCAAATTTCAAAAGAACTGTTCGATATATCCAAAATAGAAGAACTAAACCGGAAAATAGCCACACAGGTATTTAAAGACATCACCAGTATTGTGGTAGTCAAAAACGGGAAACTATTGATTGAAGAATATTTCGGCACAGCAAACAGAAACACACTCCACGACACCAGGTCTGTAGGTAAATCGTTTGCTTCTGCCATTGCGGGAATTGCCATTAAGGACGGGTATATAAAGAATGAACTGCAACATCTTAATGAATTTTACAAACTGAACGCCTATCAAAATTATTCCCCGGCAAAAGACAGTATTACCATAAAAGACCTGTTGACGATGAGCTCTGTTTTAGAAGGGTCGGACAGAAATCAGGAATCACCGGGAAACGAAGAGAATATGTATCCTACAAAGAACTGGGTTGACTTTACCTTAAACTTACCGGTTGACAAATCGAAACTAACAGATAAAAGGTGGGATTATATATCTGCAGGGGTGGTTGTTCTTGGCGACATTATCCATAAATCTGTTCCGGGTGGTTTAGAAGAGTATGCAGACAAAAAACTATTTCAACCCCTTGGTATTTCGCAATACAAATGGCAATTTACCCCACAAAATGTAGCCAATACTGCAGGTAGTTTACAAATGCGTTCTTTAGATTATGCCAGGTTTGGACAACTATACAAAAATGAAGGCAGCTGGCAGGGTAAACAAATTATTACACCGGATTGGGTAGCAAAAAGCCTGTCGCACCAGATGCCAATAGCTGAAGAGGAATACTATGGTTATTTGTTTTGGAACAAGACTTATAAAGTGGATGGAAAAGACTTTGAAGTTTATTACTCGAGCGGCAACGGCGGTAATAAAATTATTATTTTTAAAGATTACCCTATCGTAATTGTGATTACCGCTACAGCTTATAATGCACCCTACGGACATTCCCAGGTGGATAGAATCATACAGCACTTTTTAATACCTGCTATCATATCCAAATAAATAAGTAAAGGGACACTGCGTATCAATTTTCGTTTTAAGCCCCTGATATTGTCGCAATCACCCAATACCAGAATCTGAACAATGAGCGAGATTTGTTTTTCAAAACTTAAAACTAAAAATTATGGCACTCATCAATCCAAGTATCAATTTTAACGGAAATGCAGAAGAAGCATTTAATTTTTATCAATCGGCATTCGGCGGAACAATCGCAACTATTGTTCGCATGAAAGACATTGCCAGCGCTGAAATGCCGGTGGCAGAAGAAGACATGAATAAGATCATGCATATTACTTTGCCTATTGGTCAAAACATGTTGATCGGCAATGATGTCCCTTCCTTTTTGGGCAAAGTAAATGAACAGGAGAACAGATCGAAAATTGTAATCAATGCTGATAGCCGTGAGGAAGCTGACAAACTTTTCAATGGTCTGTCTGCCGGCGGAAGCGTTGAAGTGCCCATTAGCGACAGCCCATGGGGAACTTACTTTGGCATGTTCAGAGACAAGTATGGTATTGAATGGATGATTGATTATAATCCCGCAAAATAAGTACGCCGGAAGGTCGTGTTCAATAAAAAATAAATAGTGCGCCGAAAAAAGTGGCGGGAAAGAAAAGCCTGCCGACCGCTTGGCGCATACCTTTAAGGTGCCTAAATTTGATGAAATTCACCATCAGATGAAGGCACTTTTTATGTTGATTACTGTTTTCCTGTTCCATTTCCAGGCGGAGGCACAAGTGTGCGGAGAAGGGATTTTTACATTTAGCTTCTACAGCCTGAACGGCACTTTTGTAAAGGATATCCACTATGATTTTTTTGAAGTGCAGGAGGACAGTCTGAATGCAGCAAGGGCAAGGGCAGGTGGAAAAGGAAGCATTTTACTTCGTTTTTCCGGGCGTTCCTTTACCCTAAATTCGATTGATGATATCGTGATACCCGAACATAAAACAGGGAATACCCGAACGGATGAGCGGAATAAAATGAGCGGAAAAGTAAAAGGCAGCAAGCTGGAAGTGAATACACAGGAGTTGAATCACAGCCCGATTTTGCTCAGGATAACAAGCGATGGCAGAACGCAACATTTTATAGGTTCTTTCTTTGGAGGCTGCCATGGCAAAATGAATATCTTCTTAAATTAAACCAAGCGAAACCCGATCGCCTTATGGACCATAATAAAGAAACCATCGCTACCTGGAATAAAATTGCCGGATTGTATGAGGAGAAGTTTATGGAGCTGGATTTGTACAACGATACTTATGATGCCTTTTGCGCTGCAGTCGGGAAAAGAAAAGCCAACATTCTCGAAATTGGCTGCGGACCCGGGAATGTGAGCCGATACCTTATCCAGCAAGAGCCAGGCTGGTTTATTACAGCAACGGATATTGCACCGAATATGATTGCATTGGCGCAAAAAAACAATCCTTCAGCCAATTGCCTCGTAATGGACAGCAGGGAGATTGGCAAACTAGAGGTGCAATTTGATGGTATTATTGGCGGTTTTGTGCTACCCTATTTGTCTGTAGAAGAAAGCCGCCAACTGATAGCTGACTGTAACAAGCTCCTCAACAGTAAAGGAATCCTTTACCTGAGTTTTGTGGATGGGAAACCGGAAGACTCGGGGTACCAAACAGGCAGTAGCGGCGACAGGATTTATTTTAACTTTCATCAGATGAAAACTATCTTGCAGGAATTGGAACGAAACAATTTTGAGCTTATCCATCTTTTCAATAAAGAATATAAAAGAACAGGCGGGCTTTCGGAAACACACATTATCATCATTGCAAGAAGGAATGAATAAAGACAATCGAAATCAACCTGAAGCTGCCAGCGAAACAAATGGGAAAAACCCACAGCTGGAAGCGCTGAGGGGTATTATGGCAGTGATGGTTCTGATCAGCCATGTTTCCTTAATACGCTTATATTTTGGAAGGTCAGAAGATTACCTCAACCCTGTAATGTATCATTTGGGGCGGGTTGCGGTTACCGGATTTTTTGTTTTAAGCGGTTATTTAATTACCAAAAGTATCCTCAGTAAAATACAGGCAGGAGAGTGGAATCTCACTACATTTTATCGGGCCAGACTATTACGCATAGCACCCCTGTATTTCTTAATTGTTGGACTGGCGGTCTTTATTCTCCCCCACATAGACGCTTTGCAGTTTACCGTTCCGCATTATGCAAAGGATGTAAGAACAGAGACGCACAATTACTGGTATTTTCTTTTCCTGTTGCCGGAAATACCCATCATTAATGATTCAATTTTACCCTTTGCCGAACCCACATGGTCTATCGGCGTGGAAGAAATATTCTATATCCTTATCCCTGTTGTAATCACCTTGTCCGGGAAAAGATTTATACAAGTGCTATCGTTTTGCATTCTTGTTTTTCTTGCCTGCAAGTATTTGTCCATTTACCATTATCAATTTCCGTCGCATAACCTGAGCGCAAAAATCCTGACTTTCTTCCGGTATGATTGCATTGGTTTAGGGTGCCTGCTGGCTGTTCTTGAATTCAGAAAAAGCAAACTTTTCAGTTCGGTTAATCTTGCGGCTTTCCTGATTGCAGTAGTTGTCCTTATTGCATTGCTATCAACATCAGGCATAAAGGACTATGACTATTTTCCCTATGCAGTTTGCTTTGGCATCATCATTACTTACCTCGCGGGAGATAAAGCAAAATTCAACAACCCCAAATGGCTGGTTTATACCGGGACTATTTCGTACAGTTTATATTTGTGTCATGAGATCATTGTCGTTTTTCTGCTGAACCTAAACCTGGACGAAAAATCGATGCCCGCAATGTATTTATTAAGTATCTTGTTTTCTGTTGGCCTGGCCTCATTGCTGTATGCTTTAGTAGAGCGGCCGTTTATGCTTCTGGCAAAATCAAAGCTGAATCGTAAAACTGAAGTAAGCGAATAAAAAATATGCAAACAAAAAATATCGACAGCCTGAATATAGGTTTGATACTACTTTCCCTGATACTGGCAATAAAACTGCCTTTCGAGCTGTTTCTGTTTTCTTATGCTTTCCTTGGGCCATTGCATTATCTCACCGAAATCAACTGGCTGAAAAGCAAATCCTTTTTTATACGGAAACAAAATGGCATCCTTATTCTGCTATTACTGACCTTACTGATATCGATTCCTACCCTGCTGAAATTACCCTGGATTGCACATTTTACAGGAAGGTTCTGGCCCTTGGAGTACAGTAAAATCCTGACCGAACAGACCAACCTGATGACGCTTACAGCGCTGTTATTTGCCATCGGTATTATTCATTTCGACAAGTGGGGAGCTATCCTGCTGTTTCTGGTTGGTAGTGTTGCGGCCAGCATCCTGATCTTGAAATTCATTCCTGTTTCGAATGTGCTGGTCGGGCTTTTTATTCCCACCCTGATTCATATCTATGTATTCACGCTCTTGTTTATGATTTTCGGAACCATCAATCATCGCACTACTCCTGGAATCCTTGCTATCGTATTGCTGATACTTTGCCCCTTCATCGTTTTCAATTTGCCGATTGACACGGCGGCTTATACTTTATCAGAATCAACGAAAGCGAATTTCAGCAGCAGCAATCTTGACGGGCTCAATGTTCAGATTGCGAACTTTTTTGGTCAGATGGAAAACGGACATTTCAACCTGATTTCGCCTGTGGGTATTAAAATTCAGATTTTCCTGGCCTTTTGCTATACTTATCATTACCTCAACTGGTTTTCCAAAACTTCAATCATAGGATGGAACAAAGCAATATCGAAACCTGGATTTTACCTGATACTGGTTTTATGGCTGGCATCAGTTGGCCTTTATTGCTATGATTATAAAACCGGTCTGATGGCTTTATTTTTCCTGAGCTTTCTTCATGTGATTTTAGAATTCCCCCTGAATATGGTGAGTATCAGGGGCATTTACAGAAAGATAGCAGGATAAAGAATGTACGAATCAATTCATTTTATACCACTTCTAAAAACAAACAAAACCTATGTCAATCACCATACGACCCGCAGAAAAACAAGATCTTGTTGACATTGTCCGCATCTATAATGAATCCATCATAAAAAAAGGCCTTACTGCCGATCTGGACCAGATAACTGTTCATGACAGGCAGGAGTGGTTTGAAGAACACAGCAATGCACGTTACCCATTGCTGGTGGCCTCACAGAATGATCAGGTGATTGGCTGGATATCCCTTAGTCCTTACCGAAAAGGGAGAAAAGCTTTGGAAAATGTGACTGAGGTGAGTTTGTATATTGCGCACAGCCATATCGGGAAAGGTGTGGGCAGCGACATGATGCAATGCATGATTGAAATGGCGAAAGAAGCCGGATATAAAAACATGATTGCCATCCTGATAGAAACGAATGAAAGAAGCGTAGGTTTGTTTGCCAAATATGGTTTTGAACTTTGGGGGACCTTGCCTGGTATTGTGGAAATAGATGGACAGACTTATAATCATAGCTATTACGGTCGAAAACTATAAAGAATCATTTTTGAATTTTATTGTGAAAGTTTGTTGAGAGTCTCGACTAACTTTAGTCTCATTTTTGAATTATGGATAAGCAGGAAAATAAGATTTATGATGTCATTATTGTCGGAGGTAGTTATGCCGGATTGTCTGCGGCTATGACCTTGGGCAGATCCTTAAGAACAGTACTCATCATTGACAACAGGAAACCCTGCAACCGTCAGGCACCGCTGGCGCACAATCTCATTACCCACGACGGGGAAAAACCAGGAGAAATTACGGCCAAAGCAAAAGAACAGGTTTTACTTTACCCAACAATAACCCATCTTGAAGGCAAGGCCATCAGCGGCAAAAAAGAAGATGATTTGTTTGAAATCCTGACAGAACAAGAAGAAATATTCTTTGCTAAAAAACTATTGTTTGCAACAGGCCTGCATGACGAATTACCTGATTTAAAAGGGTTTTCTGAGTGCTGGGGTATCTCCATTCTGCACTGCCCCTATTGCCACGGATATGAGGTAAAACATGGTAAAATCGGCTTGCTCGGCAACGGGGAAATGGCTTATGAATTTATTAAATTATTACTGAATTGGAGCAAGGATATTACGCTGCTGAGTAACGGAAAATGTACCCTGACCAAAGAACAGCTGATCGATTTTGACCGTTATAATATTGAAATAATAGAAGAAGAAATCAAATCCTTTGCGCACGAAAACGGTGTACTAACACATGTGGTATTTATAGATGATTCTACAACTGAACTGGAGGCCATTTTTACCAAAACAGCGTTTAAACAACATTGTCCTATACCCGAACAACTGAATTGCACGATGACCGAAGAACACGGATTTGTACAGATAGATGATATGCAAAGGACGACAATACCCGGTGTATTTGCGGCAGGTGATTGTACAACAGCTTTCCGTGTTATTTCGGGAGCCATGGCACAAGGGACTAAAGCCGGTGCATGTCTTAATATGGAGTTGGTTGGGGAAGAATTTTAATTGCCACTCAAGACACGGAGCGCATCTTTTTTGTCTTCGGCCAGCTGCGCTTTCAATGCATCCAGGTTTTCAAATTTCTTTTCGTCGCGGAGGCGGGCGATAAAACAAACGGTAATCTCCTCATTGTAAATCGTTTGATCAAAATCGAAAATATTCACTTCTATTTTGATTGCATCAGTAGTGGAAACAGTAGGATTGAGACCCAGGTTCAGCATACCGGTATATTGCACACCTTCGTAGTGAACAATAACCGCGTAAACACCAATTTTGGGTACCAGTTTATCAAGGTCGGGGACATTGATATTGGCAGTAGGATACCCGATGGTTCTTCCACGCTGCGCGCCTTCAACTACACTTCCGGAAATACAATAAGGTTCGCCCAACATATTTTTTGCAGCTGCAACATTGCCTTCCAGCAAGGCTTTCCGTACCTGAGTGGAGCTAACAGCGGCTTCAGAAATCAATTGAGCAGGAATTTCTTTTACCACAAAATGATGGCTGTCCGTATAGCTGCGCAACATAGCAATATCGCCGGTACGGTCGTGGCCAAAATGATGATCATATCCAATGACGATTGCAGCAGGCTGAAATAAACGAAGCAAAAAATCTTCTACATAATCTTTTGCGCTTAAAGCCGCAAAAGCTTGTGTGAACGGAACAACAACTGTAATATCAATTCCGGCTTCTTCTACCAGCGCAAGGCGTTCGGCAAGTGTTGACAACAGTTTCAACGGTTCGTGCGGAAAAATTAATTTGCGCGGATGCGGATCGAAAGTGATGAGAATACTTGTGCCATTCATCGCCTTTGCTTCGTTCACCACCGATTGCAGAATAGTTTTGTGCCCCTGATGAACACCATCGAAAGTACCGATAGTCAGTACCGGATGCTCAAAAACAGGCAAATCACTTATTCCGTGGAAAATCTTCATTACAGCAGCGTCCCTTTTAAGAATAAGTAAGCCATAGAAAAGTAAATGATAACCCCCGTCACATCTACCATCGTAGCCACAAAAGGTGCAGAGGAGGCAGCAGGGTCAAGTTTAAAACGCTTCAGTATAATCGGAAACATAGAACCCATCAGACTACCCCAAAGGACGATACCCATTACCGAGAAAGAAATGGCGCAGGCTACCAAAACCCAATGCTGGCCATAATCGTAAAATGAAAGTGACTGCCAGGCCGCAATGCGCAGGAAGCCGATCGTTCCCAGGATGAATCCCAGAATGGAACCGGAAATCAACTCGCGACGCATAACACGCCACCAATCTTTCAGCGTTACTTCGCCCAGAGCCATTGCCTGGATAATCAGGGTGGAAGCCTGAGAACCGGTATTGCCACCGGCACTGATGATTAAAGGAATAAACAAGGCCAGGAAAGCGACTTTTTGAATCTCACCTTCGAAGCTCTGCATAGCGGTTGCGGTTATCATTTCGCCAAAGAACAGCAAAATCAACCAGCCTGCCCTTTTGCGAATCAGCTTTGGAATAGAAATATCAAGGTAAGGCTCATCCAGGGCTTCTGTACCCCCGATTCGCTGGATATCTTCAGTATACTCCTCATTCGTTATCCACAACACATCATCGATAGTGATGATACCCAATAGAACATTATCATTATCTACAACCGGCAAAGCCACGCGGTTATTCATTTTGAACACCTCATTGGCCACACTCTGGTCGTCATTTACATTCAAGGTAATAAAACGTCCGTCTATCAGATCAGACACTAAAGTGTCCGGACTGCGAAGGATAAACTCACGTATCCTGACATCATCAATAAACTTTCCCTGTTCGTCGATAACATAGATCACATCAATCGTTTCGGAGTCCATTCCGAAATTGCGGATGTAGTCCAACACGTTCTGCACCGACCAGTTTTCGTAAACAGCAATATAATCGGGCGTCATCAAACGGCCGACTGAATCTTCTTTATAACCTAATAAGATGAGTGTTTTGCGACGTTCGTCGGGATCCAGCAGCTTAATCAGTTCCTTTACCGTATTACTCGGCAATTCTTCGAGGAAAGAGGTACGGTCATCCGCCGGCAGCTCGTTCAGCAGCTCGGCCACCTTTTGGGGTGGTAATTCTTTGATTACATCCTCCTGCACCTGCTGATCCAGAATTTTGAACACGCTGGCAGAACGATGGATAGGCATCAGATCGAAAGCAGTAAACGCATAATCAGCCTCCTCGCTCAGCAAGTCAGCAATATCACTGATTTGTTGCTCGTCGAGTAAGGCTATTAATTGTTCCCTGTCTTTGGTAGCGTAAAAATGCTCGAATTGTTCAAGCAGTTCCATTTGCTCCGGTGCTACTGCCATTCGCTCCCCTTTAATTTCGGCAAATGTAAATTCTAATACCCATAAAAAAGCCCTTGCATAAACCAATTTTAATAATTTAATCAATGGCTAAACCAAACATTATTAATCCATTCATTATTATCCGGCATTATATCATAAAAAAAACTGCTGCTAAGGTGTGAATTTTATAAATAGATAGCATAATCGTGTAAGAGGAATAGCTCATAAGCATTAGATCTTTGAAGGCAGAATAATAGTTCTGCTCTCTCCTCATTTTAAAATTACTTTTTATGAAAACGATGCACGAATTGACTGATGACATTTTGAAAATAACGATGAAAATCAAAGCGCATCATCCTGAATTGATGAAATACATCACAGAAATGCCGGATTCAAATCCAAATATAAATGACCCTGAGATTGACCGTAAAAATCTGAACGAATACTATGAATCGCTGAAAAATCTGTTGATTTCCTATAGCAATAACACGCCAACCAATCCGATTTAAGCAATAAATCATATTCAACAACAATAAAAATTTCATTTTATGAGCCATTACATTGATGATGAAATGTTCTTTCCCGATTATCCTTCCTATCCTCCGGATGAGGATGTGTATAACAGGCTAAAGAAAGAATCTGAAATTAATCCGGAAGATCCGGCAACACTTAAAACTGAAAATACAAAAGAGGAGTTGCCAAACGAACTGAATAAACGGGAAATTTCTACAGAGAATGATTTAGATGTTCCGGGTTCGGAACTGGACGATGCAGATGAAATGATAGGATCAGAGGATGAAGAAAATAATTTTTACAGTATCGGAGGTGACAATCATAACAACCTGGAAGAAGACCAGGACGAAGGGGCCACAGAAGAAAATTGATTAAATATCAAAGCAGTAAAATGGTAGCAGTAAAAAAAGAAGGCATTGTCATCCATAAATCGGGATTACCATTTGAAATTGAGGGCGTATTGAATCCTGCCGTTATTGCCATTGGCAATGATATTCATGTTTTCCCAAGGTCTGTAGGTAATGGCAATTTTTCAACAATTGGCTATTGCCGTTTATCAGACCCGACAACAATTACCTACCGGCTGAAGGAGCCCTTTTTATCTCCACAACATGAATACGAGAGCCATGGAATGGAAGATGCGAGGATTGTAAAAATAGATGGACTCTACTATTTATCGTATACAGCGTATGATGGAATAAATGCAATGGGTGCCCTTGCTATATCAAAAGATCTGGAACATTTCGAAAAAAAGGGCATTATAGTACCGCAGGTTTCAATTAATACCTTTCTTGGTCATATTAAGAATTGCAAATGCTATCTGCGCTATGTTGAAAGCATCAAACATTTGCCACCTGTTAAACCAGATTCTCTCCACCATTCACCATTGTTATGGGATAAAAACCTGATTTTTTTCCCGAGAAGAATCAATGGTCAATTATATTTTCTGCACAGGATTAAGCCTGATATTCAAATCAGTGCTGTAAACAATATTGAGGAATTGACAGCAGAATACTGGAATGATTATCTCAACAATTTTGATGATGGGATATTCCTGGCATCTAAATATCAGCATGAAAAAAGCTACGTAGGCGGAGGGTGCCCTCCCATTGAAACAGATGCCGGCTGGCTTATTATCTATCATGGTGTTGAAACAAATGAAACAGGTAATATCTATTCAGCATGTGTAGCCCTGTTTGATTTAGACAATCCGCAAAAAGAAATTGCCAGGCTACCCTATCCATTGTTTTCGCCGGAAGAAAAATGGGAAGTGGAAGGAGAAGTAAATAATGTCTGCTTTCCTACGGGAGCTGTATTAAAGGGCGATGAGCTTTTTATATACTATGGTGCAGCAGACGAGCATATTGCACTTTGCTCTGTAAAACTATCGGAACTAATAACTGACCTTTTGAAAAACAAAACGCAAGATGAAAAATGACAGCATGAACGAAGCAGGCATTAAAGCTGAAGAGCACTTTCAGGGAGAAAATTCACTTCCTGAAATTTTGATTCTCAGTTCCTACCCGCCAAAAGAGTGCGGCATTGCCACCTATACTTCAGATTTGATTGCTTCCTTAAAAAACAAATACAAAAACTCATTTAAGCTTACAATATGCCCCATCGAGAATGGGCAGGAAGATTACATTTATCCTGAAGAAGTTCCTGTTATTTTGAACACCAGTGATGCGGATTCATTTGGGCAACTTGCATCATACATTAATCAAAATCCGGCGATAGAACTCGTATTTATTCAGCACGAATTTGGTTTTTTTGCCCAAAACGAAACGGCTTTCCAGCATCTCCTAAGTGAAATTGAAAAGCCAAAACTCATTGTATTTCATACGGTACTGCCTAAGCCGGATGATGGGCTGAAAAGCAAAGTGGAAGCCATTGCGAATGAAGTAGACGGAATAGTGGTTATGACAAAATCCTCCTCCTCTATCTTAGTCAGGGATTATTCAATCCACGAAAGTAAAATTACTATTATCCCCCACGGTACACACCTGGTAAAATATATCGACAAGTCCTTACTGAAAAAGAAATTTCATTTTAAGGGTAAAAAAATACTGTCCACGTTTGGCTTATTAAGCTCGGGAAAGAGCATTGAAACCACACTGGATGCATTGCCGGAAATCGTAGCCGAGCATCCGGAGGTATTGTTCCTGATATTAGGGAAGACTCATCCGAATATTGTGAAGCAGGAAGGTGAGGTATACCGGGAAATGCTGGAGAATAAAGTAAGGGAATTGAAACTTGAAAAACACGTTCTGTTTGTCAATGAATTTTTGGGTCTGGAAGAATTATTACAGTACCTGCAACTTTCAGATATTTACTTGTTCACCTCTAAAGATCCGAATCAGGCTGTAAGCGGAACCTTCTCTTATGCAATGAGCTGTGGCTGTCCTATTGTATCAACCCCGATTCCGCATGCGGTGGAATTATTAAAAGATGGTACGGGATTGACGATTGATTTTGGCAATTCGAAGCAATTGACAGCAGCCGTAAACAGATTATTAGGTGACAGGAAATTAAGAAAGAATTTTCGTCTGAATGCCTTGCACAAAATGGCAGCGACAGCATGGGAAAATGCAGCAACCGCTCATGCCAAACTCTTTAAGAAAACCTGTGTTTCCCAAATTGAGCTTCAGTTCAGAATACCTGAAATATCATTGAACCACATCAGGCATCTGACGACAAATTTTGGAATGATTCAATTTTCAGAACTGAATGAACCCGATATCAGGTCAGGTTTTACATTGGATGATAATGCAAGGGCACTGATTGTTGTTTGCAAACACTATGTACAAACGCGCGATCTGAATGATATTTCCCTGATGCGGATATACATGCGCTTCATCAAATATTGCCAGCAGGAAGCTGGTAATTTCCTGAATTATACAGATGAAAATGGTGACTATACCACGCAAAATAATGAATGTAATCTTGAAGATGCAAGCGGGCGGACAATCTGGGCTCTTGGTTACATTATAGCGCAGGAAAATATTTTGCCTGAAGAGTTTATAATTGATGCAAATTCTATTTTGCAAAAAGCCCTGAAAAACATTTCAGCCATGCACTCAACGAGGGCAATGGCATTTACAATTAAAGGCCTCTATTATTGTAACCAGCAGCAAAACAATCTGGAACAGCAATTTATAATTCGCGAGCTGGCAGACAGAATGGTTCAGATGTATCGGCATGAAACTGACGAAAAATGGCATTGGTTTGAACATTACCTAACCTATGCCAACAGCGTTTTGCCGGAAGCATTAGTGTGTGCATGGATAGTAAGTGGCGAAGCTGTATACAAAGAAATTGCTCTTAGTTCGTTTAAATTTTTACTATCCAAAATTTTCGCCGGCAACAATATTACTGTCGTGAGCAATAAAGGATGGCTTCATAAAGGAAAAGAAGATTTGGTGAAAATATCCGGCGGCGAACAACCCATAGATGTAGCCTACACCATAATGGCCCTGGAACAATTTTATAAAGCAACAGGAGATAAAAATTATCTGATTAAATTGAAACAGGCTTTTAACTGGTTTTTGGGTGATAATCATTTGAACCAGACAATTTATAACCCGGCAACCGGTGGTTGCTACGATGGATTGGAAGAAAAAGAAGTGAATCTGAACCAAGGGGCAGAATCTGCCATCAGCTATCTGATGGCCCGCCTGACAATAGAAGAATGGACTTCCAAATATAACCGTCAGGAAGCTTCTACTCTGCTTTCAACTTGATAATACACCTCACAAACTGATCGATTTTCACTTATTCCCAACATCGCAAAACCGATTATAACTAATTCATTTTTAAACACTTTCCATAAATAAATAATTAATTAATTTTTGGAATATCACATTTGATTTCGTTATATAATTTCACTAATTTAGCTTCTAATTTTGTCCGGATTTTTCCAGCTTGCTGGTCATTCACCTGATAGTATTTTAAAGCCTTTACCACTTTAACCATTCAGACATCGACTCAAAAAATGAAGTTATTTATTAAATATGATATCAACAAAGCCTGCAAAAAGATGTTGCAGGAGCAGATGGATAAGCTGGACATTAATTATACAATACTTGGATTTGGCGAGGTAGAGATCAAAGAAAATCTACCCGCTGAAAAACTGCGTGATATCAATACAGCGCTAGCGGACTATGGTATTGAAATCATGGAAACTCAGAAAAACATTCTTGTTCAGAAAATTAAGGATGCTATTATTGAAATGATTTTTATGGATGATTCACTTCCATCTTCGAAAATTTCCTTTCACCTTTCGGAAAAACTGGGTTATAGTTATGGGTATATTTCTAACCTGTTTTCTGAATACACTTATACCTCAATCGAAAACTTTATCATCCTTCAAAAAATAGAAAGGGCAAAGCAATTAATCACCACAAATGAATTGACTTTTACGGAAATTGCCTGGAAACTGAATTACAGCAGTGTAGCCCATTTCAGTACACAATTCAAGAATGCTACGGGTCTTACTCCTAGTGCCTTCCAACGTATCATCAATAAAAGGAGAGCAGAAGTGAAACCGACCACCACAAGCACCAATAACTAATCAAAAAAACACAAGCCATAATTTATGCAGACGGATCCAATATATGTTTTACTTGCTGACGATGATGTAGACGACAGATTGTTTTTCAAAGAAGCATTTGAAGAAATAAAAATCAAAACTGAAGTGCAAATTGTAAAAGATGGAATGGAATTAATGAATCATCTCTGCAAACCGGGAATTAACCTTCCACACATACTGTTTCTTGATTTGAATATGCCACGAAAAACCGGGATGGAATGCCTGGTTGAGATTAAGACAATGGAACAATTTAAAGACATCGCAATTGTCATTTATTCCACATCAGCATCTGAACAGGATATTGAGCAGACTTTTGTAAATGGAGCGAATGTTTATATTAAAAAGCCAAACGACTTTAATACCTTAAAAAAGATTTTGTCAGAAGTCATCACTATTAACTGGCAATACCATACTTCAGGTCTGGACAGGGATAACTTTTTATTGAGCTTATAAAAAATATAGCACGATATGAGATTGAAAGATATTTTCACTTCAGCGATTTTTCTGAAAAGTATCTTTGCACTTTCGCTTTTTATACTGGTCATAATTTCTGCGATTTCTTACAAGCATAACTCCTCCCTGACCAGGGCTAAGGAGGATTTGATTCATTCCTATTCTGTAAGGAATGAGCTTGAACTTTTGCATTCATACATGAAAGACGCCGAAACCGGGCAAAGGGGTTTTATTATTTCAAATGACAGCAGCTTTCTGGCTCCTTACCTTGGTGCGCGTAAAAATGTCAATCGTTCATTTTTTATTCTGAAAAAACTTGCAGTAAACAATAAGAAGCAACAAATCAATCTCGACACATTATATGATCTTGTCAATCTGAAATTCCTGTATCTGGCCAAAACGTTGAATGCCGTATCAGAAACAAAAACAATCGACAGCGCCACTACCCTAAATCTCCTGCAAGGTAAAATGGTTATGGATCGTATTCGGGGTCGCATCAATACAATGATCGAAATTGAAAAAATCGACCTGAAAAACAAGCAGGAAAGAATGGAAAGTGCCATTTCATTCACGCCGTTATTCACCTTTCTTTTGTTGATTTTTTCTTTGTTTGTTTTTATTGCTTCGTATATAAAAATCAACAACAATATTATGGTTCTGGAGGATTCCAATGCTCAGTTGATGTTGAGTACAGCATCCATAAGACACGCCGAAAAAATAGGCAATTTCAGTACCTGGCACTGGGATTTGACAACAAATGAAATTACCTTTTCTGAAAACCAAAAAGCACTTTTAGGAGTGGAAACAAATGCTCCTTTGAAGATCGCACAATTCCTGTCTTTTGTACACCCTGATGATAAACACCTGATAGAAGAAGGAACAAAAAAAGTGCTGATGCACAAATTAACCTCCTCTTCATTCTTTCGCATTATCCGTAAAGATGGAAAGATCAGGTATTTCAAATCAATCGGGAAAATTGTAACGGACCAGTCCGGAAAAAAAATACTCATCGGTATCAATACCGACATTACAGAGCAGCATCTCGAAAGTTTGTCTCTGGAAGAAAGAAATAAAGAGCTGGAGCAAAGCAATAAAGAGCTGGCTTCCTTCAACTATGTGGCCAGCCACGATTTACAGGAACCATTAAGAATTATTCAAACCTACATTTCGCGCATAGAAGAGAAAGAAATTGATACCCTGACAAGCACCGGCCAGGATTATTTTGAGCGTATCAAGTCTTCTGCTAACCGGATGCAAATCCTGATTAATGACCTGCTGCTTTTTTCGAGAACCAACAAATTCGAAAAAGTAGTAGAAGCTACAAGCCTCAATGAATTGCTTGAAAATGCACTAATTGAACTTTCTCCTACCATAGAAGACAAAAATGCAACAATAGAACACGATGAGCTTCCGGAACTAAAAGTTGTTCCCTTTCAGATGCAACAACTGTTTATTAACCTGTTGAACAATTCATTAAAATATTCAAAAAAGGGCGTAGCTCCGGTAATCAAAATTAAATGTGAGCTTGTTTTTGCACAGGATGTGCCGGAATTGAAAGCCGACCCATTAAAACAGTTTTTCAAAATAACCTTCACCGATAACGGACTCGGCTTCGAACAACAATATGCAGATAATATTTTTGTATTGTTCAAAAGACTGCACCACAAAAATGAATACCCGGGCACCGGTATTGGTTTATCCATCTGTAAAAAAATTGCAGAAAATCACTCCGGATTCATCCGTGCACTGGGCATTCCGGATGAGGGGGCAACTTTCACATTATATCTACCCTACTTATCCTGATAAATCAGGTGGTAATTTTATAACAATCGCACTTAATGGTGTAACGCTTTTCCCGGAGTGTTACACCATCTTTGTTTTCATCATTTTCATTCATCAAAAAACAAATTTTATGAAACGTACAAACACATTAACAGTCAGGGTACTTCAATTGTCGCTTCTGCTCACTGTTTCATCGTTTAGTTTAATATCGTGCGGAAATTCAACTTCAACTGCAGATACACCTAAGGAAGTTAATAAAGAATATAACGAAACAAAATTTGATGACGAGTATGCCAAAAAGGATGCACAATTTCTCATTGATGTAGCCGAAATAAATCTTGAAGAAATAAAAATGGGGCAGCTGGCGCAACAAAACAGTTCATCAAATTCTATTAAAGAGATGGGTAAAATGATGGAAGATGCGCATACAAAATCCTATAACGATTTAACAGTGTTGGCTCAGGACAAGATTGTCACCATTCCGACTACTATGAATGAAAATGGCAACGCTTATTATGAAAAAATGACAGCAAAAAAGGGAGCAGACTTTGATAAAGAATACAACGAAATAATGATAGCAGACCATAAAAGGGCTATTGAATTGTTTGAAAGGACAGCCCAGGAATCCAGGGATGAAGATGTCCGTCAGTTTGCCACCAAAACCTTACCTGTACTACAATCTCACCTGAACAGCGCTATGGCAAATTTACCAAAGCAGTAAGTTTTTTGTAAACTTTAAAATGCAGGAATATGAACACTCAGAAATCAATAAGCATACTGAATTCCCTTGTAGAAATTAATAACGACAGAATTCAGGGCTATGAAAAGGCAATAACTGAAACGACAGATAATGATTTGAAGGAGTTGTTTGAGGAATTCGGTCAATCCAGTAAAAAATGCTGGAAAGAGTTGGTTGAAGAAATTGGAAATATGGATGGTGAACCTGTCGATGATACAACAATCAGCGGGAAATTCTACCGGTTGTGGATGGACGTAAAAGCTGCTATAACCAACAGAGACCGCAAAGCAATTTTAAATTCATGTGAATATGGGGAAGATGCGGCTCTGGAGACCTATAATTCAGTGTTGACCAACCAGATTGATTTTCTTACCATTGAGCAACACAAGATGATTTATAAACAATACGTTTTGCTGAAAGCGGATCATAATAAGCTCCAGGAGCTACGAGATGCACTGGTAGAGGACTTCAATTAATTAACATTCCTCATTTACCACTTTAATCAACATAATTTAATCCGGAAATTATGGCCAATCAAAGCAATATTTCAGCCACCTGGAAAATAATTATCTCAATCATTATTTGTGAACTTACAGGCATACTAAGCGGTTTAATCTCTCAAAGCGGACTTACTGAATAGTATATTAATCTGAATAAACCTGGATGGAATCCGCAATCATCAATATTCGGACCGGCGTGGACAAGTTTATATTTATTGATGGGAATTGCGTTGGGAATTGTATGAAAAAAAGTGAAACAAATCCCGAAGGTAATGCTGCAATGAAATTGTTTGCCTTGCAATTATTTTTAAATTTCTGGTGGTCAATCATCTTCTTTAGGTCTCACTCTTTGTCGGCCGCATTTGCTGTAGTCCTGATTCTGCTCACACTTATTATCATTACTATTTTCAAATTTTCAAAACTCTCTAAAACATCATCCTGGCTTATGGTTCCTTACGCTGCCTGGGTAAGCTTCGCATCAATATTAAATTATACACTACTGACATTAAATTAAAAATTCAAACTATAATGAGGTGTAAATAATGTAATCCATGCGGCGAATCGTGTAAGACTTATCTCATTGACTGTACCCACCTTTGTCATGAATCCAGCTTTTACGTTGAGGATTACGAAAAGATAAAACGAATCAAAATGAAAATCTATTCTGCCCTATTAGCTTGTACAATTTTTCTTCTGGGTATATCTCCGGTTGACACTTCGGCTCAGGTTACCAAAGGAAGAATTCTACCAAGAGTCGGTATAAAAGCAGGTTTAAATTATTCCAATATTTTTTCTGATGGGGTAGATAGAAATTCTCTTGCTGGATTTAATGCCGGCTTATTTGCAAAAGTTCCTGTTACGGGTTCTGTATCCATTCAACCGGAATTATATTTTACCACGAAAGGTTCACGCCTTACTTACAACAGCACATTTGTAAATGGCGATGCCCAGTTTAAATTGAGCTACCTGGAATTGCCTGTATTATTTGTTTATAATCTCAGCAGGCATTTTAATATCCACGCTGGCCCTTATGTTTCCTACTTATTAGACGGGAAGGCAACTAATAAATCTTCGGCACCCATTTTTGATTTTGAAAACCAGCTCAAGAATGACGATTACAACAGGCTGGATGCAGGTTTGGCAGCCGGTTTGGCGTTAGATGTCAGCAAAATCAGTTTTGGCGCTCGTTATACCTACGGAATGACCACAATTGGCAAAGAGAATACATACGCAGGAGCAAGTTATCGCTTCCCGGATGGAAAAAACAGTGTTTTCAATTTTTATGTTGCATTATCCTTTAACTAAAAATATTATCAATCTTTTCTTCACACCTTAAATTCAAATTTTATGAGCAGTCTACTTTATGCCATCGCAGTGATTTTAATTATTTGCTGGGCAATCGGATTTTTCGCCTACAGTGCCGGATCAATTATTCATATCCTGCTTGTATTAGCCGTTATTTCAATTCTTCTACGCCTGATTCAGGGTAGAAGAGTGTAAAATGTCGTGTTTTAGTTTTCGCTATAGTTTTGTCCGCTTTTAGCGAACAAAACAAAAACCACAGAAGCAATTCTGTGGTTTTTCATTTAAATCATTCTGAAAATATTATTAAGACAACATCGATTCCATATTGCGGAAAATAACAACAGGCTCTTTTTGTTGCCAAAGGATTTCATAGATGCATGTGGCTATAGGAATGGCAATGTTATGATTTGCGGCGACAACCTGCATACACTTTGCAGCATGATAACCTTCTGCAACCATATTCATTTCGAGTGCTGCAGCTTCAACGGAATATCCTTTGCCAATCATAACCCCAAAACGCCTGTTACGGCTATGCATAGAATAGGCCGTTACCAGCAAATCGCCTAAATAAGCGCTGGTATGAAAGTCAGGGCGATCCTCGGAAGGATGAACCAAATCAAAATGTTGCTGAAGGAAACGGTACATTTCGCGGTAACAATTGGTGATGTAAACGCTCATGAAATTATCGCCATAATCGAGCGAATGAGCAATACCGGCACCCAATGCATAAATATTTTTAAGGACTGCTGCCAACTGTGCGCCCCAGATATCATGGTTAAATGTGGTTCGTAAATATTGATTGCTGAATAAATCAGCAATTGCTTCTGCTTTACTCTCATTAAGACAGGAAAATGTAAGATAGGATAATCGCTCAGCTGCAACTTCCTCTGCGTGGCAAGGGCCGGTAATCGAAACATAATTATTTAAATCAAAGTTGAATTTCTCAACCAGATAATCATTCAACAACTGATTTGAAGAAGGTAAAATTCCTTTGATGGCTGAAACTATTGTTTTTCCTTGCAGCATTTGCGTATCAAACAACTGCAATACACTCTGTGCATAAGCGGCAGGAACACAGAATATAATGATATCGCACGCAGAGAACAATTCCTGAAGATTGCTGGTTGGAAAAACAGAACCTTCCTGAAACTTTACAGACTTCAGGTAATGAGGATTCTGGCGCCGGATTTTCAAATATTGAATAGCTTCTTCATTCCGTATCCACCAACAAATTTCCTGCCCGTTATCCGTCAGGATTTTAGCCAGAGCTGTACCCCAGCTTCCGTTTCCAATAATTCCTATCTGCTTTTTATTCTCCTGCAAAATCTATTCGTTTTAAGGAACTTATTTCTCTTCTTTTGTTTCAAACAATTTGTCTTTTGCCACAACTTTTACCCTGGATTTATCTTTTAGCAACCTTGCAATGGCCCCATAAGGAGCTGTTACAACTTCCTCATTTGCCTTCAGTCCATTTAGAATCTGAATAAATTTGTTATCCTGAATGCCGGTCTGAATGTCTCTAACGGAAACTTTCTTTTCAGTTGAATTATAGACAAAAATTACCTGACGGATAGAGTCACTACCTTTTTTTGTAGAATCCGTCCAATCGCGTGTTGTCACTGCATTCACAGGCACAGCGAGGATGTTGTATTCTTTCCTTGTTTGAATTTCTACGGATGCAGACATACCTGGTTTGAACGGGTATTTATAATTTCCGGAAGTCACAATATCAGCATAACTGGAAGGTAAGATGAGAATATGTACCGTGTAATTGGTTACCTGGTCGGCCGAAAGTGCAGCTGCTGAAGAACTTGAAACGGCAATCTTTGATACAATGCCTGTAAATTTTCTGTTGCGATAAGCATCTGCATTAATGATACTGGTATCACCAATTTTCACTTTAGCAATATCCGTTTCGCTCACATCAACCCTAAGTTCAATTCTGCTCATGTCAGCAATACTTAAAACCTGCGTTCCCTGCATTTGGGAAGTGCCTAAAACACGTTCTCCCTTTTTGACTGACAGAGAAGAAATAATACCCGAGCTTGGGGCCAGGATGCTTGTTTTTAATAGGTTTTCCCTGGCTTGATTCAGATTGGCTGCGGAGGCCTGTACGCCGTAATTTCCACCTGAAATGTTTGCCTGTGCAGCCTGATAAGCCGCTTCAGATGATTTGTAAGTCGCTTCTATCTGCTCAAATTCCATTGCACTGATAACCTTGTCGGTGTACAGTTTTTTGTTGCGTTTATAATTTGACAATGCCTGCTCATAATTAGCCTTCGACTGGGCCGACATTTGCTGCGAATTTGTAACGCCGGAACGGGTCTGTTGCATAGACGCTTCAGCTTGCTGCACCTGTGAATTATAAATAGCAGGATTAATTTTTACCAGCAATTGGCCTTTCACCACCGAATCGCCTTCCTCTACATTCAGTTCAATAATTTCACCACTCACCTCCGGACTGATTTTCACTTCAGTTTCCGGATATATTTTTCCGCTTGCAGTTACGGTTTCTGTGATTGTTTGCGGGGCGGCTTTTTCGATAGCAACCTTGGTTCCCTCGTCATCTTTCTTGCCAAAAGCAATCAGCAAGACAAGGAGAAGAACTGCTCCACCACCAATCCAAAGCCATTTTCTATTCTTTTTTTTCATTTTGAAATTTATATTTCGATACAAAAATTATTCGGTCTATTTCACTCCTGCACCATTGTTCACCACATTTTGCGGCAATACAAATTCCAATTTTCCTTCAGCATTTTCAGCCATTAATATCATTCCTTTACTTTCAATTCCACGCATCTTTCTCGGAGCAAGATTGGCAACAACAACAACCTGTTTACCAATAATTTCTTCGGGTGAAAAGTGCATTGCAATGCCGGAAAGAACGGTCCTCTTTTCAAAACCCAGATCGATTTCAAGCTGCAGCAATTTATCAGCTTTCTCCACCTTTTGTGCAGAAAGAATGGTACCTGTTCGCAAATCTATTTTATTGAAATCATCGATGCTTATTTCGGGTTTCAAAGCTTCCTCTTTCACTTCTACAATTTCATCTTTGGGTTTAGCAGCTTCCTGCGCTTGTGTACTGGCCACGAGTCCTTCTTTTAGTTTGATAATTTGTGCTTCGATTTCACTGTCTTCTATTTTTCGGAACAACAATTCCGGCGGGCGCATAGAGTAACCAATTTTCAAAAGGTCCACTTTGCCGGCATTTTCCCAATCCAGCATCCGTTCCACCACTTTCACCAGGCTGCATATTTTCTTTGCGGTAAATGGCAAGAAAGGATTAGACAAGATGGCCAGATTTGCCGTCAACTGCAGTGCGAGATACAAACAATTATCTATTCTTTGCTGGGCAATAATTTTCTCTTCGCCCGTAAATGTTCCCTTCTCAATGCCGGAAGCTTCTTTCCAGGGTGCCTTTTCCTGCAGGTAAACATTTCCTTTGCGGGACAATTCTATAATTTCAAAAAGCCCGTCACGGAATTTATAGGCTTCAATATTGTTTTCAACTTTACTTTTTGCCAGTCTTATTTCTTCAATGAATGTTTTGTCCTGCGCATCAGCAATCTCTTCGTGCCACTTCGGAACTTTTCCACCACAAAGCTTGTGGGTCAACACCATTACCCTGTTTACATAATTACCCAGTTTATCAACAAGCTCACTGTTATTGCGGGTTTGAAAATCCTTCCAAGTAAAGTCATTGTCTTTGGTTTCCGGAGCGTTTGCACAAAGAACATAGCGTAAAATATCCTGCTGCTCCGGGAAATCCTTGATATACTCGTGTACCCAAACGGCCCAGTTTCTTGAAGTTGAAACTTTCTCGCCTTCAATATTCAGGAATTCATTTGCGGGCACATTATCCGGTAGCACAAAGCCTCCGTGTGCTTTCAGCATGGCAGGAAAAATAATGCAATGGAAAACAATATTGTCTTTACCAATAAAATGAACCAGTTTGGTATCTTCTTTTTGCCAATAATCAGCCCAGTTTGGTGTCAATTCTTTGGTAGCAGAAATATAGCCAATAGGAGCATCAAACCACACGTACAACACTTTACCATCAGCACCTTCCAATGGAACCGGAACACCCCAGTTGCTGTCACGCGTCATGGCACGGGGCTGCAAACCGCTGTCCAGCCAGCTTTTGCATTGGCCATACACGTTTGCTTTCCATTCGTCTTTTTTACCCTCAACAATCCATTCTTTGAGGAATGATTCATATTTATTCAAAGGAAAATACCAGTGCGTTGTCGGTTTTTTTACCAATGGAGCATTGCTCAGCGCACTTCTTGGGTTGATCAGCTGTTCCGGCGAAAGTGTGGAACCACATTTTTCGCATTGGTCGCCATATGCATTCGTATTGCTGCAAACCGGGCAAGTGCCGATTATATATCTGTCTGCGAGAAACACCTTTTTCTCTTCGTCGAAATATTGCTCCGTTTCTTTTGTTTCGAAAGCACCGTCGTCGTACAATTTTTTGAAGAAAGCCTGAGCCGTAGCGTGGTGCACAGCATTGGAGGTGCGGGAATAAATATCAAATGAGATACCCATTTCTGCAAAACTGTCCTTGATTATTGTGTTATACTTATCAACAACTTGCTGGGGAGTCACGCCTTCTTTCATTGCGCGGATAGTAATAGGAACTCCATGCTCATCGCTACCGCAAACAAATTGCACATCACGTTTTTGTGCACGCTGATAACGCACATAAATATCTGCAGGCAAATAACAGCCCGCTAAATGTCCTATATGTACCGGACCATTTGCATAAGGCAATGCCGCGGTCACTAAAATTCTTTTATAATCCATTCAATCAATTGAGGCTGCAAGATAAGCATTTAGAGGCATCGTTTTAAAGGCGATATAAAGGCTTTAGTTAAAAATATTGTTCCAGAATAATACCATAAGTAATCAGCATATTTTCACGCATTGTCCTGCTGACCCTGGTGTAATTAAATTTTGAAGTAAAAGACAGCCATTTCATAAGTTTGAGGTTAAGGCCTGCATTTACTTGGACAATATAATCATTGCTGTACCGAAGAGATGGCTGCCAGAAAGCTGCGCTTTCAAAAGAAAGAATTTTCTTAAATTTATAACGGCACTGTATTCTTAAGGAATTCCGGAATGTATTGTACACCTGATCTGTGCTGTCATTAATCACTACATTGCTGGTTTCATAGAGCACACCGTCACTCACACGGAGCATTAATCCTGGATTATCTATGACTTTATAAGCAATGCCTGCCCCACCCTGAAACTGTTTTTTTATCTTCAAAGAATAACTGGAAGTGTAATTGGCTAAGCCCCAATAATTGAATCGATCATTCTTTTTCCGGTAGATATTAAAATCTGTGCTGCTGGTAAAATCATTATTGACTAGTTTCCCGGCATTTTCGCCATAAAGCCAGTTATTACTGGTATTAAAAGCCAGCTTATCTTTTTGAATACTGAATTTCGCACCATTATTAAATAAATAATTGACCGAAGCAGTTGTTTTATTAATATTTCCGGCTAAGTTGGCAGCAACATAATAATCTATTGTATCGCTGAACTGAGCAGAAACGCTTGAGGAAAGTATGACTGAAATGAAAATCAGCCTAATTGTTAGTTTAATCATTACTGCAAAATTATTAATTGCAGCGCTTGTTCTCTTAAGAGAAATCACAAAACATTTTTGATATTTAAAACTTATCGCCAGCCATGAAATCTGTATTGAGACATTGTTCCTCCGGAAATGCCAACACTGTAATCAACCATAAGGTGATTGTAGGAGAATTCGAATTTGCCTGCTCTCCTGATTGGATAGCAAACACTCTCAGAACCAATTCCAAACTGAGTTACAGTGGTATAATCAAATCTGAATGTATGTTCTCCTGCCGGCTCCAATAGTATATCATAAAAATAGAGTTTTCCATCAATTTTCTTCACATCAATACACGATCCGAACAAATTGGGGCTGTAAATGTCATGCACATATAAGGAACTATCAAAGCCTTGATATATACCTTCGGGAATAGGAGGAGGGCTGGGTGTATAATTTTTACACGAACAGAATATCAAAAGGAATACGATCAGGATTCTCATTTTCTCTTTGGTTTTATTGGTAAGCTTCTAGTTAAACTCTTTAAAGGATTAATGTTATAATCCTCATTCTATTTGTCATAACCATCAGGGGACTGTTTCAATTTCCCTACTGAAATTCAAAACTTTAAGCCAAATTAAGATTGGATTTTCAGGATCCAAACTTTTAGAGGACTTTTTTTGAAACAAAATGATATGTATCATTTATATGTATTCTATCTAAAAAATCACTACGATAGATTTTTCGGTGCTTTCACAACTAAAATCAATCTATACATTGGTACAAAAACAACATAAAAATTTCTGAATCAACGATAATTATTCATCCTATTACTTCTAAAATTTTAATTATTATTTTTTTACTCTTTCTGAAAATAGTTCTGCATTATACATTCCTTTTTACCGTATAATAATTTAAATAGTGATTTCGGTCTTGCTATTTTATTATAATACTATTAATAGTTGATGGGCCGATTTCTTAGCTTTACCAATATGATAACAATAGAATATTAATCTTCATTAAGGATTATGCGTCTATGCTATTACTTATTCTACTTTAAAAAACAAAAATTATGAGACGCTTACACATTTGGGTATTTACAGCCATAATCGGATTATCATTATTTGCCAATATTCCCGCAACTAAAGCTCAGGGCAACTATAATACAGTCACTTATCAGGATTTTTATGATAACCTTTCGCCCTATGGACAATGGATTTCTGATGCACAATATGGCTACGTATGGTTGCCTGACGTCGGACCTGATTTTCGTCCATACTATACCAATGGATATTGGGCTAACACTGAGTATGGAAATACCTGGATATCTGATTACGATTGGGGCTGGGCAACGTTTCACTATGGTCGCTGGACTTACGATTCTTACTATGGATGGCTTTGGATACCGGATACAGAGTGGGCGCCGGCCTGGGTGACCTGGAGGAGTAATAATAATTATTATGGCTGGGCGCCAATGGGTCCCGGTATTAATATCAATGTGAATCTCGGACTTATTCCGATGGACTGGTGGGTATTTCTGAGTCCTAATTATTTCTATCAACCTAATTTTTATCAATACTGCAATAATGATTACGGTTTCCGAAGAAATATTTACAGGCAAACAACGATTATCAACTATACATACGTTGATAACAGGACGAGCTACTATACAGGACCAAGATCTAATGACTATTACCGTCATACCGGAAGAAGACCAAAGACCTATAGCATTACACACAATCCCCGCCCGGGCGCAACACGGGTGAGCGGAAACAGAATCAACATTTACAGACCAACAGTAAACAGGGCAAGCAATGCAACACCAGGAAGAGTGGCAAGCACAGATCGCCAGATAACACGCAGACCACAAACATTCAGCGGAAGTGCACAAAATGCAGCAGGCAGACAAAATGTATTGAGACAAAGAAGTGTGAATCCAGGCACTTCTCCCCAAAGAGATGGCAGAACAAGGAATATTGCACCAGACCAACAAAATGTAAGACAGCAACCTGTTCAAAACACGCAATTGCAGCAGCAACGTGATGCTGAAAGACAACGTTTGCTGGAACAAAGAGACGGACAAATGCAGGATCCTAACCAGCAGCAAAACAGCGGGCGCAGAGCAACACAGGCAAGAGAATTGCAGTTTCAGCAGGATAGGACAGCACAACAGCAACGCGATGCCCAAATGCAGCAACAAAGAGTTCAGCAACAGCAACGTGACGCTCAGATACAACAACAGAGGAATATGCAAATGCAGCAACAACAGGTTCAACAACAACGGGATGCTCAGATGCAACAACAAAGAGTGCAGCAACAACAGCGTGACGCTCAGATGCAACAACAAAGAGTGCAACAACAACAGCGTGACGGTCAGAGACAACAACAAAGAATGGTGGAACCTGCCCAACAACGGTCGGCTCCTGTACAGCAAAATGTACAACCTGCCCGTCAGGAAATACAACAACAAAGAATGGGAGAACGGGGAAGAAGATAAACACTACAGAAAAGGACAGATTTTATAATCTGTCCTTTTCTGTTTATGAAACATAATTTGTGAGCTATTCAAAATAGAAAACCTCATGACCTGAATCGGTAATCAAACCGGATTTTTCGCCTTCTTTAAAAATACCGTAGATAGTACTGCCGGAGCCACTCATCGAGGCGTACAAGGCACCTGAAGCATACAATTTCTCTTTAATTACGCTTAATTCAGGATTCGTTTTGAAAACCGGATATTCAAAATCATTCAAAACAAAATCTCTCCAGTCTTCAACGGGAAGAGAACCAAGTTTTGACAAGTCAAAGGTTGATGGTTTGGGTGTAATATTAGAAAACGCTGCCGCTGTTGAAATATGAACTTTTGGACAAACAACCTGAATGCTGTAACTGCTTAAATCCAATTCAACCGGCGTTAATATTTCTCCTCTTCCCTTTGCAAAATGTGGTGTATTATAGATAAAAAACGGGCAATCACTCCCCAGTTGCAGGGCAAAATCAGACAGGGTTTCGTCGCTTAATTCAAGATTGAAAAATTTGTTCAACAGCCGCAACATAAATGCTCCGTCTGCAGAACCACCACCCAGGCCTGCGCCCATCGGGATAGTTTTCATCAGATGAATCTGCACTTCCGAAACTTTATCCGGAAAACCGGCTTGCAGTAATTGAAATGCTTTCCAGACCAGATTGTCATAAACATCTCCTTCAATTTTTTTTCCGGAAACCCGCATTGCAGATGGATTTTCTTCAATTGCAGGCAAAACTTCCAGTGCATCTTTGAGCATTGGCAGCGGATAAAAAACGGTTTCGATATCGTGGTAACCATCAGGACGTTTTTGGGTCACAAAAAGTCCAAGATTAATTTTAGCGTTAGGAAAATGTAGCAAAATAAATAATTGAATGAACGCTGCAAGTTAAGATGAATAACTATTTCAGCAATTCACAGGGCTTCATATTGGTTGCCTTTTTAAATGCTGTACTGAAATGGGATATACTGCTGTATCCCAAAGTATTAGCTACTGCGCTGACTGAATATCCGTCCATTTGAAGCAGTCGTTTTGCTTTTGCTATCCTTAATTGTTGTTGGTATTCATTAATTGTTTTACCAAACATTGCCTTAAAACCTTTTTTGAGATAGCATTCATTAATCGCCACACGTTTTGAAAGTTCTTTAATGGAAAGCATTTGCTCGAATTCTTCTTCGAGAATTTCTCTGGCCTGCAGCACTTTATCGCGTTCAGTATTGCTATTCAAAAAGCTACATGCCGGAACAGAATACGTATCATTTGCTGCACCAATATGATCAATTGCCTTGCGCATCAACAAGATAGAAAGTTCCATCTGGCGCAGCTTTTCAGAAAATATTGCTTCTCCGGAAAACTTGCTTAATTCAGCAATAACCGATTGGGTTTCATTGCAAAATGCTACCTGCAATCCTGCATTATTTTCATTGAAGGCTTCTTCTGAAAAAATAGTCTGTTCATCCCACTGTGACAAAAAATCGGGTTCAAAATAGATAGAAAAGACAATGGCTGTGCTATTGCTGGTGAAATGATGTTTGAGATACATCAATTGGACAGCCTGATCGTTTTCGCCCATCTTGGGACAAATAATCTGACCAAACTGATTAGGTAAACTTTGTTCAGGATAATTTACAGTCCAGTTCTGTATGGTGATATGCTGGTTTACCTTCCACTTTTTAGATTCAACGATCAATACATCCGCACCCAGTAAAAGTTGGACGGCATTCTTGTTTTTCAATTGTTTACTAAAGGTTTCCATCGGGAAGACAAATGTAAACCGATAACTTTGAAAAACACCTCATAAAATAAAGTCAAAAAGTCGCCTGAATGTCATTTTTCAGGCGACTTTTCTATTAAAAGATTCAGGTAAATGTTACTGTTTAACAAACTTATATACCGCATTTCCTTCTTCAGTAGAAAGTTGAAGCATATAAACACCGGATGCAAGTGCGCTGACATCAATATTGTTTTTGCCATTGGTTAAACTCACAGCCGCCTGGATTAGTTGGCCATTTGCACTCATTATCTGTGCTTTTGCATTTACCGTAGAATTTTGCTCTACTGTAAGCAATTGATTTACCTGAGTTGGGTAAACTTTAAAGTGATTGGAGATATCCACTTCCCCAACATAAACGGCAACAGATTGGGGAATAAAACGATAAACGGTTCCGGCTGATGGCATTTTGGAAAAGACATTGATTGGATCAGAAACGGAGCTGATACTGTCTACTATCGGCTCTGATGGAGACCCTTTGAGACTATACAATTTCCCTAATGTTCCTGCATCCGCATCATAGTCTTTAAGGTATCCAACAAGTGGTGTATTGCCCATCAGGTAAAAGTAATCTTCGGGATGGGAAATTTTAAACGAACCTAATCGTATTTCTAAAATGCTCGAAGTTTCATAAACCCATACCTGGAAATTGACCGAATCCTGTAATGATTTATGCTTAATTTCTTCATCGAAAAAACCGGCGTTTGAAACTTCGAATTTAAAAATTCTGTTTGGAGCAGCTCCGTCAATTCGATAACGTAATGGAGAAACCGGAACACCCGATAACCAGCCTCTGTCCTCCAGGTCGGTTCCGGAAAAAGGAAATATGGCATCAATAATGCCAGACGTATCCGAAGACAGGCTGATCAATCCTGAACAGAAAGAAAAATCGGTAACAATTTTATCACCGACTTTTGCACTGAAACCCAATGGAATTTTAAAATTTTCATCATCCCACATACAGCCGGAACTGATGCTCGTCCCATCATTCAGTGGGTAGTAGGTCTGGCCGGTTTGTACTTTCACAAAATAGGTTGAACCGATGGATTGTGCGTTTGCTGATTGAAGAGCAAACAAAGCGAAAGCTAATAGTAATTTCTTCATAACGATGTTTTTAGTATCGTAAAATTAGATTACCGGCTTGCGCAAAAAACCATGCTCACCCTAAAATACCCCGCACTTAAAATTCAAATCCGATGTCCTTTCTGAACGATTTTCCTTCGAATTCTATTTGTGCTGCATTTGTATAACTTGTTTGCAATGCCGCCTTCAAGTCATCACCATAGGATGTAATTGCAATCACTCGTCCACCGGAAGTTCTTATGCCATCCTTTTCTGTTGTGCCGGCATGAAACAAAATGCTATCCTTTATATTTTCAAACCCCGTAATCAGTTTGCCTCTTTCATAATCTCCCGGATAACCTTTGCTCACCAACATCACTGTTACTGCAGCTTTCGGGCTATGTGAAATCACTACTTCATTCAGCTTTTGTTCATTCATTCTGAGCACCATTTCCACCAGATCATTCTCCAATCTTGGCATAACGACCTCCGTTTCAGGGTCGCCCATGCGGCAATTATACTCAATTACATAAGGGTCTCCACCCACATTTATCAGGCCAAAAAAGACAAAGCCGTTGTAAATAATCCCTTCGCTTCTGAGCCCGTTTATGGTCGGTTCCACCACTCTTTCAATCACCCTTTGCATAAAATCTCCCTTTGCAAAAGGCACCGGAGAAATCGCTCCCATACCTCCCGTATTGGGTCCGGTATCCCCCTCTCCTACCCTCTTATAATCCTTGGCTTCGGGTAGCAACACATAATTTTTACCATCCGTAAACGCAAAAACCGATAATTCAATACCGGTCAGAAACTGTTCCACCACCACAGTTTTACTGGCATCACCAAATTGAGCATTCCTGATCATATCTGTAAAGACAGTTTTGGCCTCTTCAATATCTGAAGTAATCACAACACCTTTTCCGGCTGCCAACCCATCTGCTTTTAATACAATTGGTATGGTATGATTTTCCAGATATTTCAATCCTTCGTCAAAATTGCTTTCGTCGAATTCTGCATAGGCTGCTGTTGGAATATTGTGGCGGGCCATCAGTTTCTTTGAAAAAGCTTTGCTGCCTTCCAGTTGCGCTCCTTCCTTGCTTGGCCCGGGTATTATAATATGTTGCAAAGCAACATCACTTTTGAAAAAATCATACACTCCATTCACCAATGGCTCTTCAGAACCGGGGAAAAGGATATCTATTTTATGGTCGATACAAAATGCTTTTAGCGCAGGAAAATCATTAATACCTAAGGCTACATTTGTGCCGTATTGAGAAGTTCCGGCATTGCCGGGAGCGATGAAAAGTTGCTTGCACAGCGGGCTTTGAGACAGTTTCCAGCTAATTGCGGATTCGCGGCCACCAGAACCCAATAAAAGTATATTCATTGTCGAGAATAGATTTGGCTGCAAAGTAACCAAAAAATTCACCCTTAACCATTTGCTTTTTTACAGTATCTTGCCTCACTCAAAACACAAATTTTTTAACAATTTAAATTGATTTATGGCAGCAGACAACATGCAGGCAGCTCCTAAACAGGGCCATCCAAAAGGGCTTTATTTCCTTTTCTTCACAGAGATGTGGGAACGTTTCAGCTACTACGGTATGCGGGCGATTTTCATCCTGTTTATGACCAAAGTATTAATTATGAAAGATGCTGATGCGTCTGAAATATATGGTAGTTACACTGGTCTGGTTTATCTGACACCGCTGCTTGGTGGTTATCTGTGTGATAAATTTCTGGGTAACAGGCATAGTATTATTATAGGTGGAGCATTAATGGCTTTAGGGCAGTTTTTTATGTTTATGAGTGCCAATGTTGGCGCTGATGGCGGAACTTCTATAATGTGGATCGGCCTTACTTCTATCATTATCGGTAATGGATTTTTCAAACCTAATATCTCTACAATGGTTGGCCAGTTATATCCTGCCGGCGACAGAAGGATTGACAGCGCCTTTACCATTTTCTACATGGGTATCAATCTGGGCGCCTTCTTTTCCCCGCTTGTTTGCGGTTCAATGGATTTCAAATGGGGCTTCCTTGCGGCCTGTATCGGTATGCTTTTAGGTCTGGTTGCTTTTATTTTCGGTCAGAAAAAATACCTGATCTCTGAAGAAGGTAAACACATCGGATTACCTGTAAAAAAGCTGGATACGAAAGCAATTCTTTCAATTATAGGTTCTATTGCTATCATCTTCTTTATGTTGAACTTTAAGCAGATGTTCAAAAGCAACATTGATATCATCAGTTACTTTATTTATGGTGCAATGATTTTGATGCCCATTATCATTCTTAGCGATAAAAGCCTGAAACCATTTGAAACAAAACGTATCATCGTAATATTCATCCTGGCATTCTTTGTCATCTTCTTCTGGGGAGCATTTGAACAAGCCGGTGCATCATTGACCTTGTTTGCAGACAGACAAACTGAGCGCCACATCTTCGGATGGGAAATGCCGGCTTCTTATTTCCAGTCTGTAAATCCATTATCCGTAATTATTCTGGCTCCTATCGTTTCTCTCATCTGGGGCTTTCTATACCAGCGCAAACTGGAGCCATCTTCCCCTTATAAAATGGCGATAGGTTTGGCATTAGTATCACTGGGTTACATTATCATTGCAATCGCTGTAAAAGGCCTTGGATTGGGTGATAAAGTAAACATGTCATGGTTGTTTGCATTGTATATCATTCACTCTTTGGGTGAACTTTGCCTTTCACCAATCGGATTGTCAATGGTATCCAAACTGGCACCACTTCGTCTTTCTTCGTTGATGATGGGAACCTGGTTTCTGGCCAATGCTGCCGCTAATAAATTTGCCGGAACTTTGAGTGCATTGATTCCACCAAGCGGAGAAGGCATCGACCCTTCGGTTCCTGTTGTATATCCGACTTTCCTGGGGTATGCTATTACCAATCTTTACGAATTCTTTATGCTGTTCATTATTATGACCGGAGTTGCAGCAGGTATCCTATTTGTATTAAGTTCCTGGTTGCAAAAAATGATGAATGAAAAACATCAGGAAACCGTTATGCCGGAATTGCACAGCTAATCCTCATCCTAATTACTTTTCTAAAACGAACCGCTTAATCAGGCGGTTCGTTTTTTTTGTCAAAAAACTAACAAACCACTATTGCAATCTTTGTAATATTGTAAGGCAAAACTTTAATTGACTGCATGAAACGCAAATCCCTGAAAAACCGCATACTTTATGTGTTCCAGTTTGTTCCCTTCACCTGGAACACTGTCTTTTTCGGAGCTTTGTTTTTTGCCTCCTATAAATTTCTATACATACCCATTACCAAAGAAAATGCAAGCGATGCGCAATTGCCATTTATCCGCTTAATGGCTTCTTTTGTGGGATGGTTAATTCTTGCCATCGTTTTACTTTCGGTTTTAAGCACGATTGCGACATGGCTTTATTTTTTATGGCTGCGCAAACAAGGCAAATCAAAACTTGAATTACATTTTTTTTCAGAAGAAAAAGGGACAAGAAAAAAACAATTTCTCGAAGCTGCTTTACCCAAAGTCATCAAACCCATTTTAGGTTTTGTAAAAGGCCGGCTATTTTACGATAATCAGCAACTGACAGACAGGTTTACACTACTGTCGTCACGCCGTCAAAAAAACAATTTGCTACGTGATGCCATTACCGGAAAAAGCAGGATATCCTTACCGGATATCAAGGAATATCAAATCAAAGGCAATATTATTTTCTTTGAAGATATGCTCCAGATAATATCGTTGCCGGTGAGCCAGCAAATGGGAGGAAATTTTTATCAATCTCCTAAAACCTTGTTGGAGAAAGTGGAAGATGTTGCTCCCAAAAAGACGGACACAATGGATATCCGCATTGACGAATTGCGGAAAGTAGAAGGAGAATTTCTGAATTATAAAGACTTTGAATCTGGTGATGATGTGCGCCGTATTGTGTGGAAGGTCTTTGCAAAAAACCGTGAGCTGGTTGTGCGTATTCCGGAACGAATGGAGCCTTATGCATCCCATTTATATTTTTATGCCAGCTTCTTCTCTTCAATCAACACCAACATTTTGGGGAACGACTATTTTGCTGAAATGCTCAATTTTTACAAAACAAATGTGTGGTCAGTTTATGAAGAATTACAGAAAAAAGAATGGAAAATCAGGTACATCCCTGACCAGGAATTTACCATCAATGAAAATGCTAACGAACAGGAAAGAGATGAACGGATTGTAAGCAACAGCGATTGGCAAAGCACTTTTTCCACACGCAGCTATTTCTCACCTAAAAAAGGAACAGTACTGGTCATCAGCTCTTTAACCGACCCAAAAGAACTGGCGCAGATATTGGAAGAAAGTGATACAAGTGTCCGAATATTTTATGTTCAGCTCTCTCAGATTTTCCATCAATATGTAGCGCTCAACTGGATTAAAAACCTGTTTTTTATTCCGGCTCCCGACCGGCTTTCGAAGCTGAAAAACAAATGGATCTTCTCGCCTTTGCGGAGGCAAATTCTAAAAAATGAAAAGCAAATTGAAGCCTTATTAAAATAAAGCAAAATGAATTATTTATTGACAGGGGAAGAAACGGAAAGATTAAAATTCCGTAGACCTGAGGAAAAGGATTTTCCAATCTGGAAAACATTTTTCGAGCATCCGCTGTCTGCAAAATTCGTAGGATTTGATACTAATGCTACTGCTGAAGAATGTTGCAGAACCTGGTTCGACCGCGGTATATACAGGTTTGAAAATAACCTGGGAGGAATGAATGCTTTAATCAATAAACACACCAGTGATTTTATAGGTATGGCTGGATTATTGATTCAGGAAATTGATGGCGGACAAAAACTGGAAATCGGCTATTCGATGTTGCCTGAATACTGGAATAAAGGATACGCCAGCGAGGCAGCCATTAAATGCCGGAATTACGCCTTTGAAAATGAATTATCAAATGAAATTATTTCCATCATCCATCCTGAAAACTTCGGTTCCATGAAGGTGGCCGCAAACAATGGAATGACTTTATACAAAACCACTCAATTCAAAGGGAATACTGTAAACATCTTCAGAATAACCAGGCAGGAATGGGAACAAATGAAGGTCAAATCCTGATTAGCGAAACTAATTTAAAGTTTCTTTATCGGAATTTCAGGGTCTTTTATCAATGGGTCCTTTATTTTCAGAATACTGTGACGCCAGAAATATTTGATATAACAAAACAGCATGGCACCGGTAATAAATAAATAGAAAGACACTACAGTTATCAGGATAATCATCGCCAATCCATCTACCCAAAATACAAGACCGCCAATAATCAATCCGATAATTATACGTAATAAGCCTTCCCGGGGACTTACATTCAAATAAACGTCTTTACCCAGCCAGCTTCTTTTTTTCAATTCTGCCGTTGAATTTTTATTGGTTTCCATAATACAAGATTTAACGCTGAATAATCATTTGATTCGTTTGATTCGTTGCCGGTACAGCAGGCGTTTGAGGATTTTGAACAGGAGTAGTATAAATCACAGGAGGATTGGGAGTTTGTGTATTGTCTATTATCACAGGATTTTGTGTCGGAGGAGTGGTAACAACCCTGTTTCCGGGCTGATTATCACCGGGTTGTGTACTGTTCAGGTCCTTATTGTTCTGATTAAGTTGTGTACCGTTCGTATTGTTAATCAAAACATCGGTTTTGTTGCTAGTGTTGGGAACCGGCTGAACAGGATTGACTGGCCTAGCAGGTTTAACAGGCCTGGTTTGGTTCTGTGCTACCACCATCTGAGAACTTAAAAGCAATATTGACCCTATCCACATTATCTTTTTCATAGCTGATTTAATTTAAGTTTGAACTGTAAAGTTCCTTCAATGTAATAAGTTGATTATTACATTATTTGTGTAAAAAACTTACAAGATTCAAACCTTGTAATCAAACTATTTTATTTTAAGAAAATAAGTCCGGTTCTGCTTATGATTGAGAATGTAGTAAATGATGGCGCTTAAAAACGCTGCAAAGAAACACCAGGTGCTCGGTAAAGCAAACTGGAATAAATAAAAGGCAATGATTAAAGAAATAAAGTTGGAGAAGGCCAATATTTTCACTCCTTTTAAACTGGAAATAAACATCGGTAAAACAGTTGAAATAACATAAGCTGTCTGATGCGGGAAAAAGAAGATATCGTGATAATGAGACTTGGTTAGCTTATAAATAATATGAAAGGTTGCAATGCTGGGAACAGGATATTTTACAATCAGATTGAAGCTGGCATAAGTTGCGGAAGCAATTCCAACATAAATCAGCCTTCGACACCACACTTTGCGGCCCGGATCAGGTTCAAGTTTATAAAAAGCCAGCGGAATCAAAACCGGCCATACCACCCAGGCAAAAAACAGAAAACACACACTAAATAAATGTTGTAAATGCTGATAAGCTGAATGGGTAAAACTCAACCATACAAATCCTTCAGAAACCTGCTGAAGAGCAAATAAAAAAGGAACAGCACCCAGAAACCGCTCCTTCGGGCTTTTACATGAGGCAAATGTGGCTATTCCTGCCAATCCAATAACAACAGAGGCCGTGAAGCTGGCTGCAGCCGAAAAACACATGGTTAATTTTTTTTGCTAAGATATGTTTTAAAGAAAACTTGTATGCGCACTGAGATATTTAAAAGATAAAGACAGCTCTTTTAAATTTACAACTATTTACCACTTTATAGCAATCTTCCCCGGGACCAAACCCTTTGCCAATGCGTCATGTGCTTCAACCAGCTGATTTGTTTCAAATATTTTCCCCTCCAGCGGTACCAATTCACCTTTATCAAATAATTGCATCGCCTGTTGCATACAGTGTTGTACCAAGTGGGGCTTGTAGTCTGCCAGGCGAAGCATATTGACACCAGAAAGCGTTCGTGAATTCATCAGAAAAGGAACAGGGTGATAAAACCCGAATGAAAGGGCAAAAGAAATCAGTCCGAATATATTGCCGGCACTGCTCATCTGTGCAGCACCAATACCCACCATACGGCCGCCCGGGGCAAGATTGCTGATACCCTTACGAATGTAAGAACCTCCTGCAGAATCATACATGATATCAATCGTTCCTTTTCCTTCTATGGCTTTATACTGTTCAAAAATATCTCCTTTTGAACGGTTCAGCACAGTATGTGCACCCATGCTAAGCACTAATTCAGCTTTTGCTTCTGTGCTGACAATAGCAAAGATTTTTGCCTTTCGTCTTTTGGCCAGTTGTAATATCAAAGAACCTACCCCACCTGCCGCAGCGGTAATCAGAACTTTGTCGCCCTCATAAATCCGGGAAGCTTCCTCTGCGCAATACCATGCCGTACTGGCTTGAGTTGCCATAGCTAATGCTGCACAAACACCTGTTTCTTCTTTAATCTTCACCGCTGCCCTTTCATCTGTCACAGCAAATTGGGCATACCCGCCAAAACGCGTCATTGCAGTAACACGATCACCCACGTGGTGTAGGCTTACATTTTTACCAACAGCCACTACTCTTCCACAAACATCATACCCCAATATCGCAGGTAGTTTCGGAGCATCCTGGTATTGCCCTTTGATGGCCAGGCCGTCTGCAAAATTTAACCCAAAGGCCTCTGTTTGGATCAGAATGGCATTGTCGGTCACAACCGGCAGTGAAACATCCTGCAATTCAAAAGCCTTTTCCGCACTTCCCTTCCGCACTTGTACAAATGCCTTCATTGTTTTATTCATTGTGGTACTTTATAAAATCAAACTTTAAAATCTGCCAAGCTAAGCCAGCTCAAGCGCACCGTCAAAACTACCTTTCGAAATCAATACAATTGCAATCAACAGCAAAATCAACATTTCAATTGAAAACAAAACATACATCGCCATCATTCGTAACGTAAATCCTGCAATTTTATATTGCGGTCCGAATGCCATGTAATACACATAAACAGGAAATAAAAACAAAAGAGCTGTTAATGCAAGTTCAAGATAAACAAAGCCTCCATCCTGCCACGAAACAGGTAACAACAGGAGAAGATTATAAACCAGGGCAATCAACGCACAACCCAGCAAAACAAAACCGGAAACAATATGATGCTCCGCAATATTAAGTTTCAGGCGTCGAAACATCAGCCATCCATTGAAAGCAAAAAGAGGAATAAAAGAGAGAATTAAATACTTGATATTGGCATTGATAAAATTCAAAATCTTTACACCATCCTTATCCGCTTTTAATACTCCGGCAGTATCCGAAAATTCTTTAATGTAGTGCATTACCAACAGGTTAAATCCGACCAGCAGCAACAAAAGATAAAAGATATTGTAGTAACTGATGCGCTTGCCATTGATATAATCCATCGCTGCCTTTCCCGGTCGGGTAAAGGTTTCTTTAACTGTAAAAAGAATTCCTTTTTCGATATGAAAAACGCCATGCAACAAATCGTGCTCTATAAAATGACGAAGGGTGATGCGGTGTGTGTCTGCTTTCTGGCCACATTGACAACAGAATTTATTGCTTAGCTCATTACCACAATTCAGGCATTGTTTAGAAGACATAGTGGACTAATTATTTTGGTTGATTGGTTTAAAAAGTTGCTCACAAATATAATCAGTTTTGGTGCAGACAATCCTGCATTCGCCCGTTTCAAAACAAGGAGTTGATTCTATGATTTTCCGCAAAGGACTGCCTCATTCATTTTCAGATACTGAAGCAAAACGATGGTTTTGACATCTTTAATCTCATTGGCTTCCATCATCCTGTAAGCGGTTTCGAACGAAACTTCCATTACTTCAATATCCTCTCCTTCTTCTTCCAGGCCGCCACCATCATACTTCTTCATCGTTTCGTTGTAAGGTGTAATGTAGAAATGAATTTTCTCGGTGATTGCTCCCGGAGCAATATAGGCTTCGGATATTTTTTGCACATCCAGTACGACATAACCGGTTTCCTCCTCCAGTTCACGGACAATACACTCATCCGGGTTTTCACCTTTATTTAGTTTTCCTGCGCACGCTTCAATCAGCATTCCGTCTTCATTCCCATTTACGTAGGTCGCAATCCTGAGTTGACGGATCAGCAGGACAGTTCTGTTTTTTTTATGATAAGGAAGAATTACTGCTGCATCGCCGGTGTCATATACTTCATATACCTGGTTGCTCCATATCGATTTTCTGTTGAGCATGTCGAAGCGCACAGATTTCAGTGTCTTTCGTCCCCGAAATAACACTTGCTCTATTATATTTTTTATTTTCATCCGGTTCGCTATTATCGCTGCAAGTTCATTCTTTTGCCAATTATTTAATCAGCTTTCTCCGCAGACTTATACAATTACCGTTTGTGTTGCTATCAGATTTGCGGCAATTCCTTCCTGGTATTGCGCAAGACCTGCTGTCACAAGAAAATCGTTTGTGAACACTTTCGCCATTTCCGGACCAAGCAATGCACTCCTGTATTGCATCCACTCGGTTTTCCTGTTTCCATACATATAATCTGCAAGGCCGGGATAAGACCACTGCGCTGTTTTACCCCAATGTATAGTAAACTTAATTCCGGCATGTTGGTAGACTTCTATCAGACGTTGATTAAACTGTTCAATACTGATCATTTTTTTGCTTCCTTTCCACAATACGCCATCCATCTCCACGATGCAGGTAATGGGAAACTTTGTAAAGGCAAGTGTTGCTTCAGAGGCTTTTACAAAGCGCAAAGCCATTGCGCCCGGTATAGGGCCTTCATTTCTGGCGAGTTGCACAAACAAATCCAGCGCCCGCTTTGTTTGTGAATGATCTACACCAATGGTGAAAGCAAATGCCGGTCCTTTATGGATGGAATCCCAGAAAATCTCTCCCAGAGTTCCCGTCACTTCTGTATCCAGCTTAGGGAACAAGGTGCCTTTCATCGCTTTCAGCATCAGCGGTATTGACCGGTTAAATGTGCTGGCAAAGCGGGCTATAAAGTCAGGCAGATCTTTGTACATAGCCTGTTGTATCGTATTGACAGGGTTTGGGTAATTACTTTGATATGGTTTTTTATAAATAACTTCTGCAACATAATCCTCCTCCTCATTATAGGGATTCAGATAAACTTTAAAATGGTAAGGTTTTAAAGGATTTCCTGCATCATCCGTTTCTCCTTCAATGCGAAAATCTGAATTTTTAAAGTCCTGAGATTCTGACAGGTTAAGCGCAACTTGCTTACTGATATGCTTTACATAACGCTTCAGTAAAAACAAATCTTCAACCTCAATAACTACACCATGAATAAACCCAAAAGAACCTAAGCCAACCAATGCAGCATTAAACAAACCATCGTTTCTGATAATCCGCGATTGAATTTTAGCAGCAAAGCTATCCTTTAAAGCCGGCCTGCTATGCCGCTCCAGGTAAACGACATCATTTGGTCCGGGACCGATAATCAGATTAATTCCTACGACATAATCCTGCACAGAACCAACATCCGCTGCTGAGCCATGAATGCCGGTTGAAATAGCACCGGCAATCGTTTGTCCGTTGCTGGCTCCGCTAGTCTTCAGAGATTTCCCTTTACCAAAAAGAAAACCTGAAATCTCCTTTATGGTATTACCACATTCCAGGAATAACAAATTTTCGCTGTGATAAGCAGTACCATTCAGAAGGTCATCGTTGCCGATATCCAGCTTAATATTCATCATTGCATTAAAGTGCATCCTTTCTTTATGATGAGCAATATTATTCATCGACCAGGCAGAACCATAAGCACGGAATCCTTCATTGGCAGATAGTGCTTCTGCCAGCAATCGACGAATTTCAGCAGCGCAATCATTATACCTTTCCAGCTTGTCAGGAATCGTATGCGTTGCTGCATGTTCGGTACTGAGAAGCAACCTGGCAGCAAAGGAGCCGTTCTCGTGAAAGGTATTCCAGGATTGTGTATGGTAGATTTTAGTGATGGCCATAACCTAATTGTTTTGAGGTTTTACACAAGCATATTTCACTTTAATTTTCCGGACTTTTCCGAATGTAATGGCGTTCAGCAGCACATGCCCCAGGCTCACACGATACTCGACAGTATGATATCCTTCGGGGCAATCGGCCATATACATCACTTCATTATTCATCAGACCCAGACGTACAGTAGTATCAATCACATTCATTTGCTTATCCCTCCAGTAGCCTTTTTCAGTAGCGATGGGTCCGGCAGGCGTTGCTGAAGCATTCTTCACAGACAGCCTGACCGAATAGCAGGAAGCAAATAAAAGCAAATAAGAAAAAAGGAATGCTTTCCCTAAAATGTTTTGCGGAGAAAAAAATAGCGGGAAAGGCAGGCGGGGAGATGATTCAGCAGGCTGTACCATAAAATATATTTTAGTTCAAATATAATAAAATCGTTAAGGAAATCGTATCATAGCTGCAAACTCAACATTATTAAATTACAAACTCCCTGCCCAAAACAAAGAATCAGACAGGGAGTATGCTTAGCATTATTTCCGCCACAATATACTGCTGTAAACACATTACCTGTCGGGGAAAATTCCACGATTTTTTTATTTATTTTTTGATGGGAAAATTGAACCGAAATATGAAAACAGATTGGGAGTATCAGGACAAAAAAGACAGTCTCCTAAAAAAAAACAATACTCTCGCCCGACAAACAGAAAAACCGGGCAGAGAGTATTGAACGCTTTAGTCGACTGCAAATTACACCAGTAACACTATTGCCTGTGAAGGAAATTTCCACGATTTTTTCATTTATTTTTCGGGAAGGGTTTGTAATAAAGAATGGAAGAAATGGATGCAGTCAGGAAGATAAAGGACTACCCCTCCCCAAAAAAAACAATACTCTCGCCCGACAAACAGAAAAACCGGGCAGAGAGTATTGAACGCTTTAGTCGACTGCAAATTACACCAACAACACTATTGCCTGTGAAGGAAATTTCCACGATTTTTTCATTTATTTTTCAGCATCTCCCCCTTAGTATTCTTCACTTCCTTTGCCGCTAAAACGGATTGTAACCATTGTCCCGCTTGTCTTTTGCACGGCATTGGTCAGATCCTGAATGTCTACACTTGCTGTCACTCCTGGTTTATAATTAATCAGTTCAATTCTTTCCTGGTTGATTTTTGTACCAAGCGATTGGGGTTTATTCATTTTTGTGGCGTTAATAATGGCTGACTTTTCCCGGCCAATTCCATTGTCTATCACCTCAATGATCAGGGTGTCCGTTTTGGGTTCATATTTCAGATTAATGGACAATTTGCCGTCGCCCTCCAGATGCATAATCCCGTGCCAGATAGAATTCTCGACATAAGGCTGTATCAGCAAAGAAGGAATTTTGATAAAATCGATATCCAGACCTTCCTGTATATTGATGCTCCAGGTCATTTTTTCCTTAACCCGAAGAGACTCCATTTCAAGATACAGTTCGAGGGTTTCTATTTCTTTGGCAAGGATGCTTTCTTCATCACGGGATTGCTCCAGTATATTTCGCATCAGCCTCGAAAATTTGCTCAGGTACAGAGAAGCTTCCACAGCATTATTCTGTTCGGTCAGCACCTTTATCGATTTCAGACAATTGAAAATAAAGTGCGGATTCATTTGTCCTCTCAGCGAGGCCAGTTCCATCTTTGATACTTTCAGTTCGTGGGTTACGTGTTGTTTCCGGGCCAACACCACAACCAGCGCAATGCCAATGACAAGCAGGAATATTACAATCATTGCCACGATGATTCCATAAAGGATGTTACTCTGCATTGGCTATTAATTTTTGTTTGTTGTTTTTAAATTCGAGAAATACAAGTATAAAACCAATGGCTGTGCACAGATACCGAAAATGAGTAAATACCATCATTAAGTTGGTTAGCAAATCCATTTGATAATCTGTCGAATTCTCAACAATATAATCATACATCGAAAAGAAAGGAATGTTGCATCCAAAAAAAAGGATAACACCAATAGCAAACCAAAACTGGCTTTGTTTAAATAATGACATTCTATTCCAGGCAGATTTATACAACACGAAGAAATAGCTTACAAGTAGGATAAGCGCACCAATAACATAGGTTTTTACAGCAAAAACATGAATTGATTGATAATAAATTTCTGCGCACCAGCATGACCAGTAAAAAACAAGCAAAACAAGCAACCATGCAAGTATTCTACTTTTGAAATGCTGACGCGTAGCTATAAAAAGCAAAGAAAATTCTACAGGCATATAACAATTATACAACCAGGTATTTCGCTGAAGATGCAATCGCATCTGCCAGCCCAAAAACTCAACCAGAAAAGCGATACAAACCTGTACAGCTATTAACCTGGAAAATGCGTCAAGTTTTCTAAATATCAGGATGGCGAGCAGGCATGTTATAAATTCGGAAAACAAGTGTAACATCCTGTCAAAAGTATAATGTTTACTGCATTAATAAGTGTAGTAGTTAACTAAAACAATATTACAATGCGTAGGACACATTTGCATGTAATCCGCCGCATAATTTTTAAATGTATTAGTAGCAGGAACGGACATTCCCAAACGGAAATTAGCAACCACATGCATTCGGTAATTACTGGTTAGTGATTCATTCTGATTGGCTACAATCGTAAATTTTATCCTGTCCGAAAGCGAGTATTCCTGATTGTTGTCGCAATACATACGGGAAATCTGCTGGAAGCTGACAATATTGGAGCGTATATCTCCGCTCTCATCACTCGCATTGATAAACTTGTGTACACCTGTATTATTGGGATGGGTAATATAAATTTTACTGCTGCTGCTCCTGAGATTAGCCGTCAGTGTAGCAAAATCCACATTAGACAGGGGAACAAAATTATCCCCGGAATCCACCCGGTAGTATTTATCTGTACTAACCACAAAACACTCCTTTGCAACAGTAGTTGCCTTCAAGGCAATCGGTTCGTAAATCAATACAATTTTTTTACCTTCCATACCAAAGGAAATCCTGAGCGCACTGTAATTGGAATCGGGGTCATAGTCTACCACAGAATCAGATTCCAATTCAGAATACAGGGTTAGAAGCTCACTTATGCTTAAGGTATTATCAGGTGTATCCAGATTTGAAACAACACTGCTTACTTCATATTTAAAGTTGGTGTGAAAATTTGCAATACCATCATTCACCTGACTTTGTGAAAAAACATAGTTGTTAATTGACGGACTTCTATCCAACCCAAAATCCAGCGTCGGCTCTCTGCTTGTCAGAGAACAAAAGTCTGTGGTGGAAACCATACTGGAACTGCTTTCAGGGGTTAATTTTCCTAATTGCTTATGTTCATCGCAGGACGAAAGATTTTTCTTACAGCCTGTCTGAAACAGGGCAACAAAACTGATAATAGCGACTAAAATACTGTTTTTCATTTTTACTGATTTTTACTTTCTAAAATAATTCCACTAAGGATTTTGATATAAACTTTAATTTGACAGTGTCAAATTATTTCTCATTCTCCAGACTTAGAAAAAAAAGCAGAAAAATCGTGGAAATTTCCACGCTCTTTTTTTGCATGCACTGCTTACTTAGGTTTATATTTGTATCGTTTCCCATATGGTTTTTTGATACCATCGGGTAACATTTTCACTCGCTGTTATTTTTATTGAAATACCTGCGGTTTAATACAATACAAAATTACCATCAGTATATAAAAACACCGTTAAATGAATCTAAAAATTATAAAAGTTGCCTTTGCTGAAGATCATACATCAGTAAGAGAAGGCATTGTTGCTGTACTCAATAATGACCCCGAAATAACGGTTGTCATTGAAGCTGAGAACGGCAGTATATTGCTCAATAATTTATTAACCGCCAATGAATTGCCTGATGTCTGCCTTATCGACCTGAATATGCCGGTTATGAATGGTTTTGAACTGCTGAAAGAAATCAGGAAACGCTGGCCCACCCTGCCCTGTATTATTTTATCAGCCATCATCGAAGAAAATTATATCATCTCCCTGCTGAGAATGGGAGCCAACAGTTTCCTCAATAAATCCTGCGCCACTTCCGAAATCATTATGGCTATAAAACAAGTGCACGATTTTGGTCATTATTACAATGATATCCTCAGCGAACGCATCATTGAAAATGTGGTGAATATCAAGCAAAAACTGCCCGTTATCAATGAAAGGGAAATTCAATTCCTGAAATATGTTTGCACAGAAATGAACTATGCAGAAATTGCCGTCGCCATGAATACAACGTTCAAAACCGTAGATGGGATGCGCGAAAGGCTTTGCCTGAAACTCAGAATCAACACACGCGTTGGCCTGGCGCTTGCAGCCATCAGGCTGGGGTATGTCACTTTCGAAACAGAACAATTTCTACACTAAAAAAAAAGACCTGATCTTATTACTAAATTCCGGCTTAAGCAAAACAAAAAAGGCTGACCAATTGGTCAGCCTTTTTGTTGCATTATCCCTGTCAGATTAATGCGCAATAATCATCCGTTGTACATCAACATTGGAACCATCTTTCACCAATCTCACCAGATATGCACCGGGAGCCAGCTGTACAGTAGCATATTGCCATGTACCCTGAGCGCCATTAACAGTGTATTCCGATACAGATTGACCAAGCAGGTTCAGGATAGTAATTTTATATACTTCTCCCTGTTTCCAGTTGGGTATGTTATAGCTGATTTTCACATTGCCGTTGGCAGGGTTTGGCGCGATCTTCATTTGTAATGATTCTTCACCACCTGTCACATCGCTGTAAGGCGTTGTTTTGGCTATGTCTTTGCATGGGTAATCTTTTGGATTATCCAATCCGTTAAACTCGCCCAACAAACTGTAGCAAACCTGATCTCTGCAAGTCAGGACAATCAGGAACTTCACTGCAGTAACACCCGGATTCGGATGGTAGCTGAAGTTGATATTTTGCCATCCGGCTGTAAGACTTCCTGAAGCAGGAGACACTGTACCATTTGGCAATCCTGTACCCGGATCAACTGCAATGATCGTGTAAGTTACCGGTGCACATGGCATCATGTTGTTCACCAGCACATCACCAACAAAATATGGACTGCTGCCACCCACACAACTGAAACCTTTCCATTGTGTTTCGAGGTCGCAAGGTTTCATATCCGAGCAAGGATAATCGCTCAGGTTGACATCAATACCTCTGGCAATACAATCTTTTCCATCACAGGTCACCACCACTTCAAAGCGCACTGTTGTAGCACCGGGGAATGGTGTGTAAGAGAAGTTGATCATACCTCCGGTAAACACACCGGATGCAGGCAATACAGTACCATTGGCCAATCCTGTCACAGGATCAACTGCATAAATAGTATAAGTTGCCGTGCCGGCACAACCGCCGCCTCCAACATTAATGCCACCATAATAAGTTGGTGTCATTGTGCCAGGAAGCGTTTCACATCTCAGGTAAGCCAGATGGGCATCCATTTCGCAACAGTGAGGATCCAGGCTGACAGACATTTTGTGCGAAGTTTCTGCACAAAGGCCATTATCAAGATACCATGAATAAAGCCCTGAACCATTACCATCGCCGCCCATTCCCGGAACAAAGTTTATGTTCAGCGGATCTACTGTAGAGAAGGTGCCAAAGCTTGCCCATGACCCGTTAGGGAAAGGCAATCCGCCACCGCCAATATTCCATTTCCATGAAGCAAATCCAACATAGCTCGGACCGTCAACACGACGTGGCAATTGCGAACGGCAGAAGTTGTAGCAACCATATGGGAAGCGCCAGAAGTAGTAGGATGGCTCCATCGGAACATCAATATCCGAGTAGCTTTTGCAACCCCATACTGTGCTGGCCCATACGCGGTAAGCACCTCCGTGGTTCACAATCGTTGAATTACCGTTAGTACCATTGCTCCAGTTGTAGATTTCGCCTGGTACAGGACTGGCCACATTCAGCTGAATGCTGTAATTAGCACAATTCACCGCAAAAGGACCAGTGATCACCGGAGGAGAAGGATTACCATGAACCGTTACAACATATACAGGAGAAATCGCTGTACATGCGCCGGAATAAGGTGTTGGTAAATTTTGTGTAGCTGTCACACGGAATTGATATACACCGGCAGAAAGACCACCAGGGATAGTATAAACCGCTGCACTGCCAACAGGCACCCAACTGAATCCTATTAATTGTTCCCAAACATAAGTAACGCCGGTGGTTGTACCATTGGCAGCACTTAAGGTAATCGGTACATTAGGACAGAAATCGTGCTCGCCGGTAATGGCCACATCGGGCAATGGCTGGAATGCACGTTTTGCCGGAGTGGGATTGCCTTCTCGCATACAACCACGGGAATCAGTCACCATAGTCCAATACAGGCCATCCTGGAACACATTAATTGGGTTGCCGGAGAAACCGGTCAAAACCTGCTCGTTATACCACACATAGGAGAAAGGCGAATAACCTCCCGTCATACCGCTAAGCAGCACAGATGAAAGGGTTCCCTGACATTTGATGTCTTCCTGTGCGGTATAAGTATTTATTGTGTCCAATGAAAAAGTATTGGGCACAACAGTAATTGGCATGGTGGTATCAAACTGGCAGCCAAAAGCATCTTCCAGTGTCAATACCGCAAAACCGGAAAGAGCAGCATTGGCGTATGTCCTGGTAGCCATATTGGAAGTAGTGGAAATAAATCCTGTTCCATCTCCAAAGCCCCATGTCCATTTTGTCACACCGGTATTGTTGATACTGTTGAACACCACTTCTCTCAGGGCGCAGGTGCTCACACCGGGACCCGTTGGATCAGTAGTTGTAATCGTAAACAATGGCACCGGTACTGTTGGTACAGTATAAGTGCGCGTGCGGGTGCAGGAGAAAGTTCCTGCCGGACCGTTCACGACAACAGTATTTGTAATAGTCAGCGTGCTGCCTGGCGTATACAAACTCAGGTTAATGACAGAGCCCGGAGTTGTGGGGCCGCTACCACTTGTATTCCATGTTTGTGAAGTCACGGTATAACCAGAAAGGATTGGCGACTGATCATTCAGTGTAAGCGTATAACCACCGGGAACGCAATTGGTGATATAATCAAAGTCTGAAATCACCGGAACAATCACATTTTCAGTTACCAGGGTACAGCAAGGTGCGCCCGAAGTCTGATAACAGATTTGCAGTGTTACCGGGTAGATACCGGGTTTCTCTGCGGTGATATTGGTCAGCGAAACATTCGGATAAGAAATCACCGGTGTTGGCAACGTGAAATAAGGCACGGTACCCGATACACTCAGGCTGGTTACCACCGGAGCCGGACCACTTAAATAAGAACCAAGAATACCATTGAAATTGACATCAATCAAAGCCTGTCCTGAACTGTTGGCGCAGGAAGTGATATTATGACTTGTTGAAGTGATACCAGCGCCTGCAGGCAAAGTACATCCCGGAGAGCAACTGTGAATAATGGTTCTTGTAACGCTCGAAGAGCAACCAAAAGCATTCGTTACATCTACACGGTAAGTACCGGCAGCACTAACTGATGTAGAAGTCACACCACTTGCATAAGGCGTTACAGAACTGTTGTAGAACCAATCAATCGAAGTGGTTGAATTGGTGCTCAGCAACAGGTTCACCGAAGTCGGAGGACAAATAATAATGGATGAACTTGGGCCTGAACCCGGAGACACATTAATATTTGGCTGAGGTTTTACGGCAACGGTATTGGCTGCTGTTCCGGTCAATAAACAACCGGAAGCTGAAGCTGTTGCAATCACAGTAAAGTTTTGACTCGCCAGACCCACATTGGTAAAGGTTACTGTGGCGGTAGAACCGGGAGGAACCGTAGCAGGTGTTGTGCCTGCAGGCAATGTCCAGTTAACAGTCGCGCCAACAGGTGTTGTGGTCGCAGTAAAAGTTACCGGTGTTCCACTGCAAGGTGTCGGATTCGAAACGCTGAGTGAAACAATAGGCAAACCAATTACTGTTACAGGATAAGTCACCACTACACTATTACCGCATTTTGTCAGTGTGGCAATAATGGTTACCGGTGTAGACGGAACAGTTGTATTGTTCCATGTAAAGGTTGGGTTCATAGAATTCTGTCCTGCAGAAACACTTCCTACGGCCGGATTGCTCAGGCTCCAGGTAATATTGTCAATCGGACTTGAACCAACAGATAAGGTAGCCGCATAAGGCACATTGGTATTAGCACACGGCGTAGGATTACCGGAAATCGTAGCAATCGGAGTGGCCTGTGCAACAGAGATACTGATTGGTGCACTGGTGCAACCCGGCAAATCTGCCCAGGTGCGGGAAACAATTAAGCTTCCACTGGCACTGGTCCATTTTACGGTAACGGCATTGCCACTGTTTGTTACGATGAAACCACCGCTGATAGACCAGTTGCATAAAGTATTCGGAATCGGAGTCAGTGCTTCATACACATAAGGGGTGTTCAGACATACAACCAGCTGACCGCTGATACTGCTCACTGCAGCAGGAGGATCCACCACTTTCACATTGATTGGTTCGATGTCGCAATAGGCAGGATTGGAAGCCTGGATGGTCCATGTGCCTGTCATATTGAAAGAACCGGAAGTGGACGTGTTACCATCCGGATCAATGAAAGTGTAAGTGGTACCCACACTCGCAGGCGTCGTTCCTACTATCGAGAACAAATCTCCTTTACAGATTTTGGAAGGAGCTGTCAGGACAATCGGATTTACAACAGTAATATTCAAATCCGCTTTACCAGCGCAGAGCTCCATCGTATTCACATACTCGCAATGCAAGGTAAAGTTACTGTAGCCAACAAGATTCACTTCGTACGAATTCTGATCATAACCGGAAATCACAGCAGCACCTGATGGAATTATTGTCCATTTAAAATTGGTAGCCGGCCATTTGGGTAACTGGTACTTATATTGTTTGCCATAGCAAATCACCGTTTTACCTTGAATGGTTCCGTTGGCAAGAATTACAGGCACCTGAGCTGTTACTTTCGGGCCACAGTTTCCACCGCAGCTGCTGAAATCGGCAATAATTTCACCAAAACCATCTGGGCCTACATTATCCCACATAATATCAATGCTGGTCATTGTCGAGCTGATGATGGTTCCGCCATTCACAGTCCAGAACATGGAACCACACGTATTGGCGATCGTGTAATGTCCGATTGCATTTTCACATACAATAGAAGGACACACAATTTCCAAGGGAGGATTCACCGGATTCTGCACATCAATACACACTTTATAACGTCCTATACAGCCACATTGGTTGGTAACAATCAGTTCCACATTATAAATAGCGGCACCGGCATAAGTGTGGGTGGGATTTTGCAAAGAAGAAAAGGTACCATCGCCAAAACTCCATTGCCATGAAACAAGCGGTGAAGAAACAGGGTTAGGGGTAAGGTCAGCAAACTGAATCACAGCACCTACACAAGCTTCGAAGCAGGGAGGAGTCACAGGATTGATATCGCCGTTTACACTGAAGAGAGGCAAAGGGCTTTCAATAATTTCGACACAAACAGTTTTTTCTGTTTCACAACCTGCAGTAGTCGTTTCTTTCACTTTAATAAAAGTAAAACCTAAAGTACTACCCCATGATACATTTACGGATGTACCGGTAGAAGGGCCGCTGAATGAGCCTTTCAAAGGATCAATTGTCCATTGGAAAGTGCTGCCCACCTGTCCGTTCATCGCTGTATATTGTACAGTTGAATTCGCGCAAACTTTTATACAAACACCGTCATCTATAATAATTCCGCTTTCAGAACCTGTACCATCGGGCTTTTCAGGTCTTTCGCCTTTTACACCCTGGCAGCCCACTTTGGAAGAAGTGCTGATCTGTGGATCCGGAGCCGGAACGATATTGACCGTATGCTGCCAGGTGATATTTGGCAGGCTCGGACGGGTAATCACCACCTGTACGATTTCAGTAGCCGCAACGGTATTGAACCATTGTATGGTACTTGAACTCGGAGATGAAGTAAGAATGGTTGAATTGGTTGATGGTATCACCGACCAGGTATAGGTATAGCTGGGATTGGGTGTACCACTCAGGTTAAAAACTGTTGCCACACCGGAGCAAACCGTTGTGGGGCCCGTTATCTGGGCAAAACTTTGTGTTGTTGCAGCGGAGAGCAAACCCAGCATAAAACAACAGAAGAGCAACGACCGCCTGATAAAGGGCAGACGCTGAATACTGGCCGGAAGCAGTAGTTCTTTTTTCATACAATAATTAATATTTAGATTGAAAAAATTGTGAAATATCAGGACGACACCTTAAACACAGATGGCCTGTAAACGTGCTGGCTTCGCCTGACTAAGGAACGGGCTTTGCCGATCAGGTAATGGACTAAATTCTCCATGTTGAGGCATATTTATATGTGAACAAGATTGTTTCAAATAGTGCAGCCCTTCCCCGATAGAGGGAAACCTGCTGTTATTGTTTTTAAATTATGCTGACAGCCTTAATAATGTTCTGTGATGAAGACCGACTAAAGCCCTCCGGCCACAAAAAGATTGACCTGATTTGTTTCGTACAGAATTTAATTATTAAGCATTTTTATTTCTTAATTGCAAAGTCAAAAGTAATGGTGAAACATAATAAGTCGGCGGGGAAAAAAACACGATTTTTTAAATTATTTTTTTCGTGGAAATTTCCCTGAAACCCAAACAGGACAACATTTACGGCGTTATACATTTCTGTACATCTGCCTTAACAAGGCAATACAAATCGCAGCAACAGAACTGAAAAATGAGGGTTCTTTTTTCCTTCATTTCCCTGCAACAGGCACAATACACCTCACGAAATGATACACGGAAAAATAAAGCGTTAAACAAAAATCAGGAGCTTCCTCCGCAACTTATATTTAAGTAATTTCACCTAACTATTTTCCGACAAAATGAAAACTCTATACCTGATCCTTTTGCTATACCCTGTGCTGCTCTTCGCCCAGGAAGAGCCAATAAATGTTTACCGAAATGAAGGGCTGAGCTCCGGCCTCAGCTACAATTCATTTTCCAAAAGATTTGATCCGCAGGCTTACATGAATGTTCAACTCATGAAACCTGAATATTATCATCTGCGAAAAATACAGAAGGTGGAACTGATACAAAATGACGGCAGTGTTTTTTATAGTGTGGAGTTCGACCGAAGCGGGAGAATACTGGAAGAAAAAAGAAAAGGAAATTATTACACCATCAGCTACCGGCAACACACAGACACGGTAAACAATCGGGACACACTTATACAACAGTACTTCAGTGAGGACGTGTTGATGCGCAGTGATACCTTTATGACGAAGTATTATTCCTATCGGCATAAAGACACACTTATCTCGTTCTCCCGTCAATACAGCAATATCTGGTACAATGGTGGATTAATCAACGAACAAAACAGTTATTACAACCAACAGTACCTGAACAAAAAAATAAAACCCAATCAGGGTTATGGCATCACTTATGATATGAGTCCGCTATCCGGCAAAAAATCTAAATTCCATATCTACCTTCATCGCAAACTGAAGACAAATTATGACAGCAGCAAAACATATCCTTACAGCAGCGAAATCCTGGATATCAACTTTTCTGCAGCTGCAGACTCCGGACAAAGAACGCTGACGATGGAGCAAGTAAAAGGCCACGCATTCGTCAAACAATACACCAGCAAGAACCACAGAGATTGTAAAGCAGATGGTGCATGTTTTCAGGAACCGGTTTTCTATTTTCAGTCCTACACCTGCGGAACGGGCAGGTATGAAGCTCAGCAAACCCGCATGAGAACATCCTACGGATTTACCAACAGACAGGACGGTTTGTATGATACTTTTTACTCCGACTATAATACCGAAGCCGAGCGTCTGATAAAAAGCGATCAGCCCCGGATGAAGACCAGGGCTGATCGCAACACAATATTTCGTTTTCGTTACACTTTTTTTTAGTAAAATTGCTGATAGCCATCCTTGTAATTCAGGTAACCTATTAAGCTAAATTCAATGAAATTGTAAAAGTACTCCCAGTTCCAAATTCACTCTCAAAAGTTATTGCTCCACCTTGAGCTTCTATAAATTCTTTGCAAATTGCCAAACCAAGGCCTGTGCCATCTTCCTGAGTACCAGGCACACGAAAATATTTATCGAAAATCCTTTCTTTATACTGTTTATCAATACCAGGGCCTAAATCTCTCACAGAAAATTTAAAACTATTATCTTGGCTAAATGCACTCACATAAATAACCGTATTACTGTAAGAATATCTTATTGCATTTGAAATCAGATTAGTCAATACCCAAATCGTTTTTTCTGAATCCGCTATTAGTTTGGGTGCATCCTCTTCAATACTTACCTGTAGACTAATTGCCTTTTGAGAAGCTTGTGTTTGAGTTGCATGAATAGCCGACTTTACAATTTCGGTGGAATCTACCGGCATAAGCGAAATTTGAATTTTTCCGCTTTCCACCTGCGTCAACTTGAGCAATTCACCGGTAAATTTCAACAACCTGTTGGCATCGCCATTAATGCTTTCCACAAGTTTCAACTGCTCAACATTTAAGACGCCAACCTGCGTATTTTTCAGCAATTGCAAACTCATTTTCATTGAAGAAATCGGTGTTTTAAACTCATGAGAAACTGTTGCGATAAAATTTGTTTTGGCGAAATCAAGCTCCTTATATTCAGTTACGTTCCGGAGAATTACTACATGACCAATCAGCATAGGTGATTTTTCACCGGTCGGGACAACAGAAATATTAAGTACTTCCTTCTCAAAATAACTTTCTTTGTTATTAGCGAAAATCTTTAGCTGCTTTGATTTGTCATCATTGTTATTATGACCAAATTGTTGAATCAATAATCGTAATAAATCATTATTGATAGCAAGATAAGTTGCCGATTTTCCAACAATTTCTTTCTGCGACAATCCAATGATTACTGTTGCAACCTCATTGACAAATAGTATTTTCAAATTTTCATCAAATCCAATTACAGGATCATTCATATTATTAATCAAAGCCTCAATACGCTTCTTTTCCATCATCAAACTGGCCAATGAACTATTATCATATTCTTCCAGCTTTTCGGCCATAACATTAAATGATGCGGCAAGCTCAGTGAACTCACCTTTGTTATCAAACCTTACCCTTTCAGAGTACTTCCGTGCGGCAATTTGTTTTATACTTTCTGAAAGCTCTTTTATTGGATTAGCAATACTTGCAGGCAAATTAACGAGCAGTATAAAAGCGAAAAGAAAACACAACACACCAGTAATAGCAATCCAATAAGTGGCCGTTTGTGCAGTCAGCTTAGCAAGATTACTTTTTCGCTGAATAGCCTGCATATTCATATCCATTATCCTGAAAATATCCGTTTTGATAACAGGAATAAGGGTGCTGTCCCTGGATAATTTGTAACGATCAAAATTCACCCTTATATCGGTAGTTACTTCTCCCTCCCCTGATTCAGTAATTGTTCTTTCCTGTTTTCTGAGATTATATTCAAACTTATCAATAGCTCTTGAATCAGCTAACTCAAGAGACTCAAGCATACCGTGCCCATATTCCAAGGTATTGTAATTAGCAATCAGAATGTTTTCTGTGTCGGCTTTAAGTACATTGATATAAAAACTACTTACTAAACCAAACAAGATGATGAGTAGAAAAAGCAAGCCTATCCCTAAAGTCAATTTTGTTTTTATTTTCATCAGGATAAAATTACAAGGTCAATATTATTGGTCGACAATTTTTTCAGCAATTCATTAAAAACATTCGTAGAAAGAATAATTTTAAACAGGTTCAAATGGGGTTTACCAACACATATAGTGGTAATACCTTTTTCTTCTGCCTGATCAATAATGGTTTTTGCAATTGCAGCACTTTGTATTTTTATAACTTCTGCGTGCAATTCAGTTGCCAGTTTAAAATTATTAATGAGATGCCGTTGTTTATCTAACGCAATTCTGTCTGCGCTTTCATTTGGCGTTTGAACATACAGAACAAACCATTTGCTATTATAATAATTAGCCAGCCTTGCTGTCTTTCTGATTACAGTTCTGGCAGTTTTATCATTACTGCTAATGCAAGCAAGGAAGCGCTCATGCTTGATACCAATACTTTTATTTATTTCAGACTCTACTTTTCGCTCTACCTGCGAAGCCACTTCCTTTAAGGCAAGTTCCCGCAATTGCAGAATATGTTCGGATTTAAAAAAGTTTTGTAGTGCAGATTCAATCTTGTCCGCTTTGTAAATCTTCCCCTCCTTTAACCGCAAAATTAATTCATCAGCTGTGAGATCAATATTAACAACCTCATCAGCCTGGACCAATACACTATCAGGTATCCTTTCCCTGACCTCAATGCCGGTTATTAATTTCACTTCGTCATTCAGGCTCTCAATATGCTGAATATTAATTGCTGAGATAACATTGATACCAGCATCCAATATTTCCAAAACATCTTGCCAGCGTTTCTCATTTTTACTGCCCTCAATATTGGTATGAGCTAATTCGTCAATAATAACAACCTCAGGTCTGAGATTAATGACCGCCTGAACATCCAGTTCATCCAACTCTTTTCCTTTATAAAATAATTGCCTGCGCGGTATTATTGAAAGGCCGTCTAAAAGTGCATGAGTTTCTGCGCGGTTATGCGTTTCGATATAGCCGATCTTTACATCAATTCCACTTTTTTGCAGGGAATGGGCTTCCTGCAACATTCTATAACTTTTCCCTACACCGGCGCTCATACCAATGTAAATTTTCAGCTTTCCCCTTCTTGATTTTTTTATCATGTCAAGGAAGTGCTGAACAGACTTATCTTTTTCTTCGGCTTCAGACATTCTTTATTCTCTTTGAAGGATTACATTTTGCGGTGGGGCAACAATCAATGGAGATTTTTCAATAGTGAGATTGCTATAATCCAATCCAAACTCCCGCTCATCCGGTAAACTTAATTTTTTTAGAAAGAAATAAATCTTCAACAGCCATCCATTACTAAAAGACAGTTCATTTTCAAATGACAAAAAGCGCTGCATAATAACAAAGCGAAAGTCTCCGCTGATATTATGATTGTCAAGCGATGCATAACGACTTTGGATATTCACTTCCTTGTTTTTCACCATTTCATCAACTACTTTTCTAAATAATATATTGATTTTGGGATCAACCCTGAAACCCAGCTTAAATGTAACCCTGACCACTTCTTCCGGCTCAAGTATATCAACAGTATAAGCCATTTTAAAAGGTTCATCCACTACATCTATATGCACAAACCAATAAATATCCGCTCTTTTGGGTTGCCGGTACAGAATAGATTGAATAATCCGTTCTTCAATTTTTTTGTTATTGTTGGAGGAACTTAAATACACCAGATTTGTTGCATACTTCGGAACAGCATTATCATTACTTAATTCCTTGAGTATTGGCAAATAGTTTTCCAGAACAACCATCTTTTGCAGTCGTTCTTTAATTTCTGTAGCCCTGTGCCAGATATACATCAGAAGAAAAATCAAAATACCCAGCGAAAGTGTTACCCATCCACCATGCATAAATTTCTTCAGGTTGGCTACCAAAAAGGAACCTTCAATGCTCAAAAAGACAAGTAGAAAAATGGCAATTGTAACCCTGCTCACCTTTCTGGTATAAAGATAGAAACTCAATAAAATTGTAGTCATCAGCATGGTAAGTGTAACTGACAAACCAAAAGCAGCTTCCATGTTTTTAGATTCCTTAAAAAAAAGAACTACAGCTATGCAACCAAACATCAGTAACCAGTTGATTACCGGAATATACAGCTGGCCTTTAACGTCGGAAGGGAATACTACACGCAACTTTGGCCAAAGGTTAAGTCGAATTGCTTCGGCAACCAAAGTAAAGGAACCGCTAATTAAGGCCTGACTGGCTATAATGGTAGCGAAAGTAGCAATACCAATTGCAGGAAATAAAAACCAATCCGGCACAAGCCCGAAGAAAGGTGTAACCCCGCCTAGTTTACTTCCAAGACGCTCCATTAACCAAGCACCTTGCCCCAGGTAACAAAGCACCAGACAAATCTTTACATACAACCAGCTGATCTGAATGTTTCTTCTGCCACAATGACCAAGATCGGAATAAAGTGCCTCTGCGCCTGTTGTACATAAAAACACCCCGCCTAAAAGCCAGAATCCGCCGGGATGCTCTGATAACATTTTATAGGCGTAATAAGGATTTAGTGCTTTGAAGATATAAAGATGATCTATTAATTCCCCGATACCCAGTAATGCAATCATTGTAAACCAAATCATCATTACCGGCCCAAACATCTTGCCCAAAAAATCAGTGCCTTTACTTTGCAAAACAAAAAGTAAAATGATAATACCAATGACGATTGGGATTGCGGGTAATTGCGGAAACCTGGGCAATAACCCTTCAATTGCAGAAGAGACGGATATAGGGGGAGTAATGATACTATCTGCCAGCAAAAAGCTTCCACCGGCAATAGCAGGAATTAACAACCATTTACGATACCTTCTTATTAATGTATATAATGAAAAGATCCCCCCCTCTCCTTTGTTATCCGCCCTTAATGTGATGAAAACATATTTTACCGTGGTCTGAAAAAATAAAGTCCAGAATATCGCCGAAACCCCGCCCAAGGCAAGGAGTTCAGTAATAACCTGATCACCTATAATTGCTGTGTAGGTATACAATGGCGATGTACCTATATCTCCAAATACAATTCCTATAGAAACCAGAAATCCTGCAAAAGTGAGTTTCTGTAAATTTATATTTTTCATTTTGTAAAAATAGAAACAACCCGACACTTATGTAAATGTTGTCAGGTTGTTTCTTAATAAACTTACAATCGGAATAACATAGCCAATACAAGCCTGCTTTCAGATTTCACTAAATCAGGTCGCCAGTTAGGATCTAAAGCTGTAGTGGAATAACCGGTTTGTGATGTTACACCACCGGCACCTGCAAAATAAGGTACGTTAGAATTTCGGTATACAAATTCGGCTCTGAAAGTTATGCTTTGATTTGGCATAAAATCAAGATTGGTGGAGCAATCCCAACCACTGAATTTATCTCCCGGATTAGCACTGAAGGGAAACGCACCTTCAGTTGTTGTAGGATTTGCCGGATTAGGTAAAGGACTTGCCTGACCTGTTGGGTAAAGCACCAGATATCTTCCGGGGTTAGTCATAATCCCTCCACCAACTGTCCATGCCAGCTTATTCTTTGCAAACCAGATTCTGTTATAGAACATTGCACTGGCAAAATATTGCGCAGGACCCTGAGCGGAATCCCCATTCTTAAAGCCGTTCACACCTCCTCCTTTTTCAAATCCGAAATCACCGGTAAGAGAGAAAGCCATTCTGCTGATTCCTTTAGAATTTGGTCTGTTGTAATAACGCACCAACAAGCTGTTGTCGGAATGAAATCGTTTTCTTTGTGGTATGCCGGCAGCATCAGTTCCATAATAATCGTTTGTCAATAATTTTACATTGCTGTTAGGCATCCAGGTAATATTACCACCTACACCTGGCATGCTATTAAATCGTCCATAACTCTGCCATCCGTTAATTAACCAGCCTTCAATTTTTAAATGCTTTGTAGGATGCACCTGAAGGCGTACCCCGTTAAAAAACCAAGGTGTATTGTCGGAGGTAAAGGAAGCCTGATATTCCCAGTTTTCAGGTTGATAATAAGAATTGAGGCCAATGTAAGACATAAACATACCCGCATCAATATTGATGCCATACCATTTATTGATATGATAACCTGCATAAGCTTCACTTAAATAGCGATAAACATTTGCTAACTGGTATTGACCACGGTAGGGGCTATAATCATTTCGTGGAACAACAATAGACCGGGTTCCAAACTGAGTCATGAACCGTGCACGCGCTCCTTTATAATTTAAATCTCCACCAAAATGCAATGCTGATAATTGTACTTCATTATTTCGTGCTAAAGCAGTAGAACCAACTACTGTGTTGTCATTCGGATTATTGAAAGAATGGGTGTAATTCACATCAATAAGGATGCTTGGTGTGAAATAAGGGACATTCTTAAACACGGAAGAGTCTCTTCTGTCGCTACCATTTTGCCATGTTGCATCAATACCTTCAAAGGCTTCACCTTTCTGCTGAGCCAATAAATTAGTGCTTAGAGACACACCGCATAGCGCAACTACAGCCATTTGTTTCGTAACTTTTTTCATCTTTTTGTTTTTATTTTTTGTTTAACTTTTTGAAATACTATCTAATGAGATGTTAAGTCTGAGGACATTAATCTTGTCAGGTCCAAACAACGATTTTTCGTTTTGTTGATCAATTAATTTCAATAAAACAGTTTCGTCTATTTTGCGAATTGCTGCTATCCTTTTGATTTGAATTTTTGCTGCATCAACAGAAAGGTGCGGATCAAGACCACTGCCACTCGCTGTTATCAAATCTACCGGTATCGAGCTTTTATTTACTTCCGGATTATGTGCCAAAAAAGTGTCAATCCTTGCCTGCACAGATGCCAGATACTCTGGGTTGTTGGGACCCTTGTTACTACCTCCGGAACCTGCCGCATTATAAGCGACAGCCGAAGGCCTGGAGTAAAAATATTTATCCTCCGTGAAGGATTGTCCGATATTACTGTAATAAGTTTTGCTGTTCTGCGACAATTGTTCCCCCTTTCCCTTATTGGGCGCTACCTGTGCAAAACCAAGAACAATTAGTGTGTACATGCCAACACAAAGAAGGGCAACAACAAAGGTGAGTCTGAATGCGATTAAAATATTTACTTTCATTTTTTGTATTTAGATAAAAATTGAGACAATCAGGTCGATTAATTTAATACCAATAAAGGGAACAATCACACCGCCTAATCCATAAATAAATAGATTTCTTCGTAATAAAGCACTGGCCCCAATTGGTTTATAGGTAACTCCTTTCAATGCCAGCGGTATGAGCATAGGGATAATAATAGCGTTAAAGATTACTGCTGATAAAATGGCACTTTCCGGGCTGGACAAATGCATTACATTAAGTGCCTGCAAGGATGGGATAGCCAAAATAAACAATGCCGGTATAATGGCAAAATATTTAGCCACATCATTTGCGATACTAAACGTGGTAAGCGTTCCTCTTGTCATCAGCAATTGCTTTCCAATTTCCACCACTTCAATCAATTTTGTCGGATCATTATCCAGGTCAACCATATTGCCGGCTTCTTTCGCCGCTTGTGTTCCGCTATTCATTGCTACGCCTACATCAGCCTGAGCGAGTGCGGGAGCATCATTTGTACCATCACCCATCATTGCCACAAGGCGACCTTCGCTCTGTTCCTTTTTGATGTAGTTCATTTTATCCTCGGGCTTTGCCTCAGCAATAAAATCATCAACACCCGCCTTTTCTGCAATGAATTTTGCTGTTAATGGATTATCCCCGGTAACCATTACTGTTTTAATACCCATCTTTCTCAGGCGTTCAAAACGTTCTTTTATAGCAGGCTTTATAATGTCTTGCAACTCAATAACGCCTATTACTTCTTCGTTCTCTGAAACGACCAATGGAGTACCACCCTTACTTGAAATCATCTTCACCTGATCAGCAATGTAAACAGGGAAAATATTCCCTTCTTTTGCAATGATGTTTTTAATAGCATCTGCCGCTCCTTTTCTTATTCTTACGCCTTCAAAATCAACACCCGAACTTCTGGTTTCTGCAGTAAATTTTATAAATCTCGGATTGCTCATATTGTAACTCAGTGGATTAATTCCGGCCAATTCAATAATTGACTTTCCTTCGGGTGTTTCATCACTCATTGAGCTCAACACTGCACATTTTTTGAAATGATTTTCTTCAATTCCAATTGCTGCATAAAAGTGCGTTGCTTTCCGGTTGCCAATCGTAATCGTGCCGGTTTTGTCGAGTAGCAATACATCAATATCACCTGCAGTTTCGACCGCCTTACCACTTTTAGTGATTACATTTGCTCTCAATGCCCTGTCCATTCCGGCAATGCCGATTGCAGACAATAAAGCACCAATTGTTGTCGGAATCAGACAAACGAACAGGGAGATAAATGCGGCAATGGTGATGGGTGCATTGGCATAATCAGCCAGAGGTTTCAGTGTTATTGTAACAATGATAAATACCAAAGTAAAACCTGCCAATAATATAGTTAAAGCAATTTCATTGGGGGTTTTCTGACGACTTGCTCCTTCTACCAATGCAATCATTTTATCCAGAAAACTCTCGCCGGGCTCTGTGCTTACTTTTACTTTTATTTTATCAGAAAGGACTTTTGTACCACCAGTTACTGAGCTTTTGTCGCCACCGGATTCTCTGATTACCGGAGCGCTTTCACCGGTTATAGCACTTTCGTCAATTGTAGCCAAACCTTCAATAATCTCTCCATCAGTCGGGATGGTATCCCCGGCCTCACAAACAAAAACATCTCCTTTTCTCAGTTGGGAGGAGGAAACAATTTTCATTTCCCCCATATATACTTCTCCAATTGTTTGAATCAGTTTTGCAGGTGTATCTTCTCTGGTTTTTCTTAAGCTGTCAGCTTGTGCCTTTCCTCTTGCCTCCGCGATGGCTTCTGCAAAATTGGCGAACAACAGTGTCAATAATAACACTATGAAAACAGTAAAATTATAGCCAAAGCTTCCCTGCGTTTGTTCGCCGGTCAAAATCCAAAGGCAAACAAAAAACATAATTGCAGTTCCTATCTCCACAGTGAACATTATCGGATTCCGGAACATCAATTTGGGATTGAGTTTAATAAAGGATTGCCTCAAAGCCTGTTGTATTAAATCCCTTTGAAACAATGTAGTATTATTCGATTTCATTATAAAAATGTCTTAATTGAAAAATATAAAAATGATCAGAAAGTAAAGTAGTCGGCTATCGGGCCAAGCGTAAGTGCAGGAAAAAATGACAATGCTGCAACCAATGCAATAACCGCAAATACCATCAATCCAAAAGTGCCGGTGTCCGTTTTAAGTGTTCCACTTCCTTCAGGAATATATTTTTTCGAAGCAAGAGAACCCGCAATTGCTATAGGTCCAATTATGGGTAGAAATCTGGAGAGAATTAAAACTACAGCTGTAGAAATATTCCACCAGGGCGTATTGTCACCAAGGCCTTCAAAACCACTGCCATTATTGGCTGCAGAAGAAGTAAACTCATACAGCATCTCTGACAAACCGTGTGCTCCGGGATTGTTTAATGTACCTGCCGTTAAACCTGGCAGAGCCGCAGAAAGAGATGTACCTACCAATATGAGAAACGGATGAAGCAAAGCAATAATCATTGCAATTTTCATTTCACGGGCCTCAATCTTTTTCCCCATAAATTCCGGTGTTCTGCCCACCATTAATCCACTGATAAACACAGCAAGAATAATAAATACAAAGAAATTGAGAATGCCTACACCACAACCGCCATAGAAACAATTGGTCATCATAGCAAGCATCTGATTCATTCCCGAAAGGGGCATATAACTATCGTGCATCGAATTGACAGAACCGGTTGAAATAACTGTTGTAGCAATGCTCCAGAATGCTGAAGCAGCTGAACCAAAGCGTACTTCTTTCCCTTCCATCGCTCCCAGAGAATTATCAATTCCCATTTTCAGCAACTGCGGATTCCCATTCATTTCAAGCAGAACAGTGGGAATAACCAATGCAAGAAAACCAATGGTCATCACGCCAAAAATCATCCAGGCTAATTTTCTCTTTTTAAGAAAATACCCTAAAGCAAAAACCATCGCAAAAGGAATCAATAATTGACTGACCATCTCCACCATATTGGTCATATAATTTGGATTTTCGAGCGGATGTGCTGAATTGGCTCCAAAAAAACCGCCACCGTTAGTACCCAAATGCTTGATGGGTACAAAAGCAGCAACAGGGCCGGTAGAAACCTGAGTTGTATCTCCCTGTAAAGAAACCATTTGGCTTTTGCCTTCAAATGTCATCGGCATACCATTCGCTAAAAAGATGACTGAAATAACAATTGAAATGGGAAGTAATATCCTTGTGATTGACTTTACAAATGAGTTATAATAATTGCCGAGTGTTGAAAATGATCCTTTTCTCAGCGCAAAAAATACGGTTACCGCTGCGGCCATACCTACTGCTGCTGTTACAAACTGAAGAAACATCAGGTATAATTGTCCGAGATAACTTACGCCCGATTCACCTGAATAGTGTTGAAGGTTACAGTTTACCAAAAAAGAAATAACGGTATTAAAAGCAAGGTGAGCGGATTGGCTTGGGTTATGATCAGGATTTAAGGGCAACCATGCCTGGTTCATAAAAATAAACATACCCAAAAGAAACCATACCAGATTAATCGTCAGCAATGCAAACATCTGTTGCTGCCAGCTTTGTTCTTTGGATGGATCAATGCCACTTACTTTAAAAATAATGCGGTCAATCGGGTTTAATAGCTTGTCTAAAAAAACAGGTTCATTATTGTACACCTTTGCCATATACTTTCCTAAAGGAATAGCAACGACCAGCGTTATAATAAACATCATTAACGGGCCAAATAATGCTGTGGTCATCAAGTTAAAATTTTTCGGGTTTTAGCAATACGTAACTGATGTAGCCAAACATTGCAATTGAAATAATAAATAATAGTGTCATTTTTTCGGATTTAAATCTTTTCGAAGAAGTGTATCGATTTATACAACAATAAAAACAGGACAAGGCCTGAAATAAGAAGAACAGGAGTAAGCATAAAACTTTAATTATTGAAAAGATTGTATAAAATTCCGGCAACAACTATAGAGCCATAAAAAACCTGAATGAAGTGCCAGGGCTGCAATTTAATTTTCATAATACCGACAATTTTAAGTTCCGGAACAGTAAATCTGACTGTAATACTCCTTTTGCAAGGTTTGTGGAAAAAATGTACTGATTTTGAAATGATGGAACTCCATAAAACTTGAAACAGAGTAAACAAACACATTAGAAACTGCGCATTTCATTTCGGCAGACCCTCTGCTTAAAAGCTCTTCAGCGATAGTAAAGCATCTTTTCGCTCTTACTATATTTCCGGATAGCAGAAAATTCTCGGTAATATTTACCAGTCTCTGCATTTTCCTGAAATTATTCTGGTTTGATTTATCTTTCATTTTGAAACCTTTGTTGATTTGCCATAACTATTGCAATTGACGTTCCAAAACAGACTAAATTACCCGAAACGCCTTACAATAAAGAATTTCAGCTAATTCTCAAAAAAAAGGTATAAAAAAACCCTTTCATTTTGAAAGGGTAATACTAGCGTTTTGATAGGGTCAGGACATTTTGTAGTCGTCGAGTTTCCGGTACAATGTTGTCAGAGCAATATTCAATAACCTTGCGGCCTCAGTTTTATTACCATTGGTGTAATTCAGCACTTTTTGAATATGGACTTTTTCAGCACTTGCAAGATCAAAAGCAGAAAAGTGTCCTTTACCGGATAAGGTTGAGCCACTAACAGATAAATGCTGAAACTCCAAAGGCAAATCAGATACACCAATCGTTTCATTGTCTGAAAGAATAACACTGCGTTCAATCACATTTTTCAATTCCCTTATATTCCCATTCCAGGAATGCTGCTTCAGCGCTTCAATGCTTTCTTCAGAGATACTTTTGATTCGTTTGTTTGTTTTTGATGCAAAAATCTTCACAAAATGATTGGCCAGTAAAGCTATATCAGCAATTCGCTCTCTTAACGGCGGCAATTCAATTTGAAACGCAGCTATTCTATAGAACAAATCCTGCCTGAAATGGCCGGAAGCTATTTCAGACTGTAAATCCCTGTTCGTTGCTGCAATAATGCGCACATTAACTTTGGTAGGTTTTGTTTCTCCAACCTTTATAAATTCCCCTGACTCAATTACACGGAGTAATTTGGCCTGTAAATCCAAAGCCATTTCTCCAATTTCGTCTAAAAAAATAGTTCCATTATTGGCTTCCTCGAACAAGCCTTTCTGATCTTTTAATGCACCTGTAAAGGCTCCTGCCTTATGACCAAACATTTCACTTTCTAAAAGATCCTTTCCGAAAGCGGAACAATTTATGGCAACAATATTTTGCTTGCTTCTTTTACTTCCCAAATGAATAGCTTGTGCAAAAACCTCCTTTCCTGTGCCGGTTTCTCCTGTCAGCAAAACTGTTGTATCAGTAGGCGCCACCTTTTTTGCCAAATCAACAGCCTGGAGCAGCGATGTGGATTTCCCTAATATTGTAGCAAAAGAATACTTTTTGCCAATCTGATTCTCAAGATGAAAAATTCGCTTTGCAAGATCTGCTTTCTCGATAGCCCGTAATACTAACGGAATGATTTTATTATTGTCATCCCCCTTTGTAATATAATCAAAAGCACCATTTTTTATAGCCTGCACACCGTCTGCAATATTCCCATAAGCCGTAAGGACAATGATCTCAATAAAAGGATATTTTTCTTTTATGACATTAGTTAGTTGTATCCCATTACCATCCGGCAATTTTCCATCACATATTACCACATCAACATCAGATTTCTCAAGCTTCTTTAAGGCAGATGCACAGTCTTTTGCTTCCAGAACAGTAAATCCTTCCAGACTTATAATTCGCGCCAATAAGCTTCTCAGCTTTTCTTCATCGTCAATAATCAGTATAGTTTTCAAAAGCCAGGAGGATTGAAATGCAAAAATACAATGACGATTGGGTAATTATTAAAAAACTTATCGAAACAAACGAGAACAATTATGTTTAATCAGGAGGAAACGAGATCCCGACAAATGCCAACGGCAGATTCAATAACGGATATTATATAAAATCAAGGTATTAACAACCTTCCCTGTACCAAAAAACGCTAACAAATTTTAACAAATAATACTACATTTATTTTTGTTTATTATCTAATAAGGTCGTAAATTTATATAAGTAAAAAGAAATAATTATGGAAAAGAATGTAACGATAAATCTTACTATTAATCAGATAATAGTTCAAGGTAAAATGGACGAAGAGATGGAAAACAAACTTAAAGAAAGGGTTATAGTCTTGATGCAGGAAGCTGTTAATACTATGGGGCAGTAGATAGTGTTGTTTTTAGTAAAAAATGTGCAGAACTAACTAATTTATCAAAATCCAAATCTGGATTGTCTTTTATTAGTTGTTTACATTGATTCATAAATTTTTGACCTCTATGAATATCTGTCCAGTTGTGTAAATATTGTTTTTCTAGTGTAGCTAAATAAAGCTTTTCTGCTAATTGGTTATCCATAGAACAAAGATAAAAATAAATGTGACCCCATAACCTCAATACGAAATCATCCAAAAGATACTTTCGCAAAATGGAAAATTTACTACAATTTAAGTCATTTGCAGAGATGCTGCAAAAATTACCTAACGATAATGCGTGTAGAGAACATTTAGAACAGATTCATTGGAACGGAACGCCAATTTGCGCATTTTGTTTTTCTGATAAGTCGTACAAATTAACTACAAAAGGAGTTTTCTCTGGATTGTATAAGTGCGGTAACTGTAAGATGCGATATAATGTCGCAACAAGTACAATGTTTGAAGGCTCGCATATTGGTTATCAAAAATGGTTTATCGCTATGTACATTATGCAATCACACAAAAAAGGAATCTCTTCTTACCAATTAGCAAGAGATTTAGGAATTTCTCAGAAAGCCAGTTGGTTTATGTTGCATAGAATACGAAATGCAATGAAAGAACGCGGTGGAGAAAAGCTAGAAGGACGGATTGAATTAGATGAAACTTTTGTAGGTGGAAAGAATAAAAATAGACACTCCGACAAAAAAGTAGAGAAAAGTCAAGGACGTTCATTTAAAGATAAAGTTCCGGTTCTTGGAATATTAAGAGAGGCTGAAAAAGAAACAATCTATAGACCTCATAAAAAGAATCCACTACTTACAGTTAAAGAGATTATTTACAAAACTCAGGCATTTGTTAGATGCGTTGTAGTAAGAGATACAAAAGCTCAAACTTTACAACCGTTTGTGTATTGTAATGTAAAAGAAGGAAGTACTATAATCTCTGACGAATGGTACGCATATCGAGGTTTAGAAAGACATTACGACCACAAAGTCGTTGACCACAAAGCTAAAAATTACGTTACATCAGAAGGGGATACAAGTAATGCTCTTGAGGGATTTTGGACTTGGTTCAAGAAAACTTGGAGTGCTACTTATCACAAAATGAGCAGAAAACACTTACAAGCCTATGCAAATGAGATTGCATTTAGGTATAATTTTCACCGAATGAAAGAAGTTGACAGATTTTCTATGTTGTTAGGAATGACTGGATGCCGATTGAGTTATAAAATGTTGGTTGGGAGGACGTGATATGGATAATGATTTAAAGAAAAAAAATTCCGAATTAAAATCAAAAAAACTATCAATAATTAATTGGCTCTCTGGTCTTGCTCATATACAAGAGCCAGAGAGCTATAAAAAACAAATCCAAGAGATTAAAGAAATCCTTGACAGTTTTGAAGGATTATTATCGTTTGTATCCAATGAAGACCTTGAAGAGTTTAGGAGATTTTCTGAAAATTCGTGAAATTCTTTTCTTCTGATTTATTGCTTGATATATCCCATACAGATAAAGTTGTTTCGTTTACTGTAAATAAGCATCTATCCCAATTAAAATCTTCTATTGATAAGCACCAATACTGTTCTTTAACTCTGTCTACATTGTAAAAACACTTGGAAATCCCATTAAATCCTTGAATATCCAAAACCATGTTTTTAGAAATATTAAAGCTGATATTATGAAGTTCGTTTTTCCAAAATCCTTGAAGCAAATCAATAATTTGTTCTTTATTTTTCATTATTTCTTATCTTTTAAAACAGTTATAGGAAATTGATTAGTTTCTAAATAGTATGCGTGCGAAGTTATAGCTCTTGTGTCGTTTATGAAAACAGATTGAGGCTTTGAGTAGATAATTTTTACATAGATGTCGCCTTGTTGAAAGTTATTAGTTTCTCCATTTGCGAAATCTTCATAAGGTATTCCTTTAGCTGTTTTACCGTAAGCTCTTCGAACTAATGGGAAGATTTGAATGTAACCAGTTTTATCTGCAAATCCAAAATGTGTTGTATTGTAACAGAACTTAAATGGCTTCTTGATTACTTGAAATCCATCCATTTTTGGTGTTACATATTGGTATTGCTTTTCTTGAATACAAATTGCCCAGTCGATTTCTGCCTGAGCAATAGAATTAAAAGGTAATAGCGAAAGAGCTATCATTAGTTTTTTCATTTGTCGTAAATTTTGGGTAAAAAAAATAGCGTAACTGATTATCTTTCGCTACCCATGGCTTACGACAGCCAGTTAAACACAAAAGAAACAGTTACGCCATTTTGGGAGCGCATCACGAATCAATATGTGTTTAACTATAGCTACAAAAAGGTCGTAATTTTGGGTAGCATTTTGCCGAGATACTTATATTTTTGATATTACATAGGCACGTTTTTTACAAAAGTAAATGATTGAAAAATGAAAAAAGAAAAAAAAGGACTGAGCAGCGAAGATCTAGCTAAGAAGTATGAAAATGGAGAAGTTGACCTAACTAAGGTAGCAAAGAAAATGCTGAAACCTAAGCCTAAACTAAAAGAAAAACCGAACAAATAGAAATTTGTTCGGTACATTAAAAGTAGTTAATACCAAAATCAATAAGCAGTCTGCCATAGAGAACAGACTGCTTATTGCCACTATTAATATTTGGATGAATCTTAATAAATTATTTTACAAACTGAAGGGTGTTCAACTCTCCGTTTTGCCCTACAATTTTCACCAGGTACAAGCCATTGGAATAATTACCAAATGGCACATTCGTGCTATTGTTCACATTGATTGCCCCGGTACTGATGGTCTGGCCGATACTGTTGTAAATAATATAACGGGCTTCTGTATTGCCGGAATATTCAATCACAAGATGATCATTTACAGGGTTAGGATAAAGCTTGATTTGTCCTTTTGAATTTTCCTGTATACCTGTTTTCTTTGCGAGGCTTAATCCCACAATGACAGGATCGTGGTCAGAAGAGCGGAACGGTGTTGGTGTATAAGATGCTGCCCAGGGATTGGAAAAATCACTACCGCCATCATCTTTCAAATCGTCGTAGCCAAGGTGGGTGGGTTCTGCAGAATTGATATTCCATTTGGCAACTCCTGTAACAGAAGCTAATAAAGCCGGACTCACAAATGCATTATCCAGTGAGCCCATCATTCCCCCAAAAAGGTAAGAGTATTTTTTAGCTTCACTTAATATCGTATAACCTGTAGCACGGATACTGTCCAATGGGTCTTCTTCGAAATAGGCATTATAATCACCCATGCTGATCACATTCTTCGATCCTGAAGTGGGTATGACTGTTGCATTGATAAAACTGATTAACTCGCCGGCCTGTAATTTTCTTTTGTTGTTATAGCAAGCCTGCCCGTCATTCTGATCTGCATCTGCACCTGCACTACCCGAACAACTTTTAGATTTAAAATGATTGATGACAAAAGTGAACATACTGTCGTTGGATTTCAGCTTGAAGGCTTGTGCCAGTGGCGGTCTGTTGAAGGTAGCACTGGGGCTGGACAGTGCAGCACCTGCAGGCATTACCGCAGCGGATTTGTAAATGATACCGCAACGGATGGCGTCTGTACAATAGGTTTGTATCGTTGCACCATCGTTAATGATACTGTAGGTGCCGGTGCCGGCTACTGCATTAATTCCGTTGACCAGATCCTGGATAGCTGAGTTTGCGCCAACACCATCATTCTCTATTTCTATCAGGCCAACCACATCAGCATTGATAGCTGCAATAGCACTGATAATTTTTGTCCGCTGGCGCGTGAATTCTGCGGCAGAATGTGCTCCCCTTTCAGTAGGGAAACCGCCACCTGTTCCGTCTCCGTTAAAATAATTCAGCACATTGAAACTGGCAACCCGAACATTCGCTGCGGCACCAACATCCGGCAAAGACGGTCTTGGCGCGTGCGTGAATTTTACAGCGCTAAGCGTGACAGGTTGTATACGGTATTTGCTGAAAGCATAACCCATGATTCCCCAAAGACTGTCTGCCGTACTTCCTATTCTCAGAGTGCTGTCTGAATTTACAAAGGGTAAAGTCGGAATCGAGCCGCGACCGTCGTCCAATAAAATGCTGCGCAATTTGTTGGACAAATTCAGCGCATTGACTGCGGCAATATTTGACTTGCCGCTGGCGCTGGTTCCGGAAGGAGTTGCATCATTTAAATCGGCAAGCTGGCTGGGTTGGTACAATACCCCGCCCTGGCTCAAACCCACTTCACCATATCTTCCTAAGGTATAATTATCGGTAACAGTCAGCGTATCGGAAAAGCGAACCAGCATACACTCAAATTTTTCAAATCCATTCGTATCAGTCAAAGGCAACTTAATCGCACTGGCTGCAGGCATTGGTTGTCCGCTTGCCATAACGGTCACACTGCTGCCGTTAATAACAGCCTGGTTAAAAGATGGGGAAGCTGAACTTTCCAAAACACTGCCTGAAACTTTCACCTTATCTCCAACACTTACTGAAGCAGCAGAAACCACGAAAATGCCTTCCGACGTGTTGATATCGGTATCTTTATCCGCGTCTTCTTCCTGAACATAAAATCCTGCAGGACTCAGGGTTGGAAACACACCGGTTACGATAGCTTCGATGGTGTAAGAACCGCTGATGGCAGTCATTCCCGATCCCTGTATAAAATGTATTGGTGTGCTTTCATCATCCAGCAGATTAACGGTTGCCACACTGTCTGCAACTGTATAAACCCCGGACGGAGATGATATTTTACAAACGATTGTTTCCAGTCCTTCTGCTATTGCATCATTGATTGGATTGACTGTAGCCGTAAATGAAGTCACACCGGAGGGTACTGTGATTGTTCCGCTTGCAGCACTTAGTGCAGACGGTGTTGCTCCAGACGATAGCGCAATGGTATAGTCAGTTCCTAAAGCAGCCGTACCCGTTATTGCGTAGCTGAAAGTGGTCGTACCTGCGGTGACTGGTGTAAAAGAAAAGGTAAATACACCGGCTGTCGGACTTGCACCTTCCACAGCATTAGTGGTTGCTGCGATATTCAGCTTATTTGAAACCGGCAATGCAGTATCCGCCACTATATTATCTATCGCAAAAGATGGCCTTGATCCGCCGCCACTCACTTGTTTGCTCACCCATCTGAGCTGGACTACTGCCTCGCTGTCACAATCCGCAGGCAGGATAATAGATTTGGATTCCAATTTTTGTGGTGTGGTGACACCGGAACCAGTTTGCGTCAATGTATTATTCTGATACTCTGTACCGGTAAGCGTGGTAAAGGTGCCGGTCGTACCAATCCTGTATTGAATAGTCACTTCATTCACCCGGGTATTGCCGCTGGTATCATATGGATTACGGATGGTCATGATATCATAAGCCAATTGAATGTTCTTCTTACCTGTAGTGTTCAGAGCAAGAACCAATCCCATATCCAGGGAACTGTTATTTAGCCAGCCGATTTTGCCATTATAATTATGAACGTTCCCGCTGTTGACACTTGCCGAAGAACTGGCTACCAGGGTTCTGTCGGCAGAAGGAGCACTGGTGCTGTATGTACTGCCTGGTGCGGTGGTGATAGTCCAGCCTTGAATTCCTGCAGGATACGTTGTTGAGGTATGGCCAGAGGAACTGAAGTTCTCACTGAAAGGTAAAGTCTGTGCTGTGGGATTTGTTTGTGCAGAAACGAAGTTTCCCAATCCCAGCAAACAAGCAAATAACAGTAATTTTTGTTTCATACGGTTTCATTTTAATAAAGTGTAAAACTACCCGTACAGCATTACCTGAAAATGAAGCTATCAATACCTTACGATGTCTTAACGGTAACCAAACTGTTTCCTGAAAAAACAAAAAGCCGGTTAAAGTCTTAAACCACTTTTCTTAATCCTCCGGTAATATTCTGTTCATATCATCTGTGTTGCTTTGCATAAAAGAAATACAATGAAAAAGATCGTGTTGAAATACTTCGTCTTCTTTAAAGAATGGCTTTTTTTCAAAGCAATGAAATCTTCTTTCATCCATTAATCCGGAAGAGCGAATCTGGTGCCTGAAAGCTTGCTGACGAAAACCCCGATGAACAGAGCCTCCTTTGGACAAGCGTTCAAATGGGGTGTTTCCACGGCTGCCTTCCAGATAGAAGGCGCACACAATGCCGACGGCAAAGGCTTGTCCATCTGGGACGTTTTCTCCACACAAAAGGGCAAAATAAAAGACAGGCACAATGCATTCGACGCCTGCAGGTTCTATCATTTATACCCTTCAGATATTGAGTTAATCCGTTCCCTGAATATTCCCAATTTCCGCTTCTCCTTCAGCTGGCCCCGCATAATGCCCACAGGCAGAAAGCCGCTCAACCAACAAGGCATTGATTACTACAACAGGCTAATCGATAATTTGCTGGAGTGTGGTATTGAGCCTTGGGTAACCTTATACCACTGGGATTTGCCACACGAACTGGAATTGCGTGGTGGCTGGACCAACCGTGATATTATCTCCTGGTTTGAGGATTATACAGAAGCGTGTGCGAAACATTTTGGCGACCGTGTAAAGAACTGGATGGTCATGAATGAGCCTTCTGTGTTTACGGGTGCAGGATATTTTCTGGGTGTACACGCGCCGGGCAAAAAAGGACTGAACAATTATCTCAAGGCTGTTCATCATGCCACTATGGCAACTGCTGCTGCCGGTCAGGTTCTGAGAGACATGCTGCCGGATGCCCATATCGGCACCACCTTTTCCTGCACGCACATAGAACCCTTATCCCAAAACGAAAGAGATATCAAAGCCGCAAACCGTGTGGATGCCCTGCTCAACCGCACTTTCATCGAACCATTAATCGGCCTGGGTTATCCGCAAACGGATGTACCCATCCTGAAGAAATTAGATCAATACCGATTGCCAAACGATGACCGTGATATGGTGTTCGACTTTGATTTTATCGGCTTGCAATGTTATACCCGGGAGATTGTACGGGCATCCCTTTTCACACCTTATATACAGGCAGCACTGGTGAAAGCAGAGCGCCGCAAGGTGATGTACACCGATATGAAATGGGAAGTCTATCCGCCATCCATCTACCACATTCTGAAAAAATTCGACGCCTACCCGCAGTTACGGAAGTTGATGATAACCGAAAACGGTGCAGCCTTTCCTGATACCGTTATGAACGGACAAGTCAACGATGTTGACCGGACCGGATATATACAGTCGCACCTGGAGCAGGTCTTAAAGGCAAAAAACGAAGGCGTAAAAATCGAGGGCTATTTCGTCTGGAGCCTCACCGATAATTTTGAGTGGGCAGAAGGCTATCATCCCCGGTTCGGACTGATACACGTGGATTATGACACCCAGGAAAGAATTATCAAACAATCCGGCCTTTGGTACCGGGACTTTCTCACCCGATCCGGAGAATAACATTCTGAAAAATTAGTGCAGCAAAGGCTTTGAGGAAATGCCACCACGCGTCTGTCATTCCCCGTCAGTACCCCCGTCTGACCGAACGGGCAGGGGCGAGCGCAGGAATCTCTACATGAAATTACATCCAAACCACTTTGGGATTCTCCACCTGTTACCTAAAAAAGGATACTGACGCTTATATAATTTCATCGTTACTTTTTTTATCTCAAAAAAAGCAACCAAAAAAGGAGACAGAAAAAGATTGCCTGCCTGTCCGGCAGGCAGGGCTCCGCCCTTTTTCTGAAGCGCTGCACCAGCGATGCTTACTTATCGTGTCGTCTCTGTCTCCGGTGGCATTTCCGCCTGGAGCTTAATCCGGGCTACGGGAAGGAAGTTATTGCCAGGCAAGTACTATTATTAAACGAAATGCCTCACGCGTATGTCATCCCGCAGGGATCTCTACATGAAACCACATCAAAACTACATGCGAAACTCCTCTCCTCCGGGGAGGCGGGGTGGCTACAACACGAAATGCAACTCACAACCCTTCACATCACCCTCTTCCTTTTAGCCCTGAAAACAAAACAGGGTGTACGCTTGTACACCCTGCCTGAATATTGTTATAAAATCGCCTAGTGCATCACTACCATTTTAATGGTTTGTACTGTATCGCCGGTGGCTATCCTTACAAAGTAGATACCGTTTGGCAATTGGCTGATATTGAATTCTACCGCCTGTTCGCCTGCATTCCTGTTGCTGACAATCGGTTCCATGGCTGCTTTTCCCTGCATATCCATAATGCTGATACCCACGCGCACTTCCTTGTTTAAAGTAAGACTAATCGTTACCAGATCAGCTGAAGGATTCGGATACAATTTCACTGCAGTTGAAGTTTCTTTCACAGCAGAAATGCTTAATGGTTTTGCCGGAACAAAATTCTGAATTTTGTCTGCTCCTTTGAGATTAAACACAACAATATGGCTCAGGTTACCCGTTGCAACCGGAATACCATTTGCCAGCGGACAAGACTGTCCAAAATCATTATCATTACAAAAGGCAATCGTACTGTCGTTGATAATTGTTACACCTTCCGCTTTATCCAGCGCTGCATCCCAGCCACTGGCCAACAGGTCCATTACCAATGTCTTCTTTACCGCTTTTAGAGAAGCACCTGCAAGACCTGCAGAATCAACCAAGGCCTCCAGCGTTACACCACCATATAAACCGGAAGTAACAACAGAAGCCTGTGCGATGTTAATCATATACATGCGTTTGATGTCTGTTGTACCGCGGGCTGCGGCTTCCAGCACCAGGAAGGTGCTGTCATTGATAGCAGTCATATCACCCAGTTTCCAATCGGGCAAACGGATTTGGTTGGCACCCGCCGCACCGATAACACCATCATTCAGGTAGACAAACATCCGGGTAGCATTCGTGGAAGGATCTATTTCTATCATGCGGTGCACGCGCGTTGCATCGCCAATAGCTTTGGTAGGATACAATAAAGGGCTCTGGATAATCGCATACACTTTACCATTCGGTGCAACGGTCATATTCTCAAAGCCACGGTTATTCTTACGGTATTTAAAACTTGTATCAATCAATACATCTTCAGGTTGTGCACCGGTTAGGTTGGCATAAGGGGAATATCGCTTCAGCGCTACCCCATTGGAATCAAGCTTCCATATTGTAGGGCCGTTTTCTTCAGCTACCCAGAAGTTGCCGGATTTATCTACTGCTATGGCTTCGCAATCGATGCTCCATGGGTCTTTGGGTGCAATCTTTGCAGAAAAATTAGCACAGTCCAAAACAGTATCTGTTGAGGCCTGCTCTGATGCCGTACTGCCAAAACCCGTGCTGAGCAAGGTACCAACAGCTGGTGTTTTATCCGGTCTTTTGATGGAGATTGATTTTAAAATCAGAACAGAATCGCCCTGTATTTTTACCCGGTGTATTTTGGGAGCGTAGCTCGGGAAACAAAACATTTTGTCGTAGGTAGGGCGGCATCCTGATGGGTTGGCACTGCCACAATCCACGTTCACACCTCTGTCCGAACAAGTCCAGAATTCCTTCCCTCCTGTTCCCGGAATCACGGCAAGCGCGGAGAAACCGGCTTCCCTGAAAGACTGTCCCATAAAAGTTCCGATGGGCGCGGACGTGTTGTTTTTGTAATCGGCAGCTTTTGTAATTTGCGCCTGGCTGTCTTGTGTTGCCGACAGCAACGAAGCCGTAATAAGGATACTTGTAAAGATTTTCTGCATACCTGTTTGATTTTAGGATGCAAAACTAGCAGGCCAATATTTTCACACTGTTACAGCATCATTATCCCTGCATTATTTTTAAGAAACATCACGAGCAACCGGCGGCGAAGAACAAAGACAAATTTCTTACTTGCTTACAGCATCCTGTAATCCAGTTTTCTCTGTAAGGCCATAAAACGTCCGTAACATTTGCCCTTTAGCTTCAAATGAATATCATTGGTGTAATGAGGTTTATCGCCATCCCAAAGCACGCCGCCTTCTGCCCATTGCTGCTGAATACGCTCAGGAGCCAATTTGACAATCTCATTCAACTCTTCGAGGAATTTTTTCTTTTGCTGCTCGGTAAGCCTTGAGGAAACACTTTGGAACATAAACCTGATTTTAACGCCAAAGCTATAATCTGAATGTTAACTCAGGATTAATAAAAAGAAAACGACCCTGAGCCTGACGAAGAACTGTCACCCTGAGCGCTGGGAGGACATTTGCCGCATTCAGGGGAGTGCGCTGTACGAGTTTAGCAGCCCGAGCAGAAATAACATCTTCCGATTAAAGACAGGCAATGAGTATTCCGCGTCTATCTACAGGCTCATCCATACAATACCTGCCGGAAATGATGCATCGGATCTTTACACTGATGTGAATGGGCGCAAGGTGACTTCCCTGATTCCCGGAAACATCTACATTATCCATTTTAAGAACGGCAGCAAATTCAAATTCCATTGCAGTAATTAATAAAGAAGCTTCACAAAATCCCTCAATGGCACAGGTATGCAGTTCGGTTTAGTGGACGTGCATGCTTGTGCTGTTTTTGAAGGTTGAAATTTCCCGGATAAACCGGGTTAATAAAAAGGATAGAACGTTTTTTCACCCTTAGCGGAGACGAAGGGTTGACGAAGAGAAGGATTAGACATTTTTTTTACGAAATGCCTCACATACTTATGTCATCCCGCAGGGATCTCTACATGAAACCACATCAAAACTACATACTGTCAAATAACAAAATGTAACAATACTTTCATTTTTAGGGTAAAAAATGACATCCTGTGGGAAAACCGCATCAACAAAGCAGGCATAATTGGCTTCTGCCAAAGCATCTTTCGCTTCTGCCGGAGCATCAATGGCTTCGGTCGGAGCGTTAGCGGCTTCTGCCTGGGCATCTATGGCTTCTGTCGGGGCACCACTGACTTCTGCCGGAGCATCATTGGTTTCTGCCGGAGCATCAGCGGCTTCTGCCAAAGCATCTGTGACATCAGTGCGACCGACAATGACTCCTGCCAGAGCATAATTGGCTTCAGAGGACCATTTTAAGGACTTAGTGGGAAATTCAGATTGCAGAATAATTCACATTCTGTTTCCAGTAAGTGTTACAATTCAATTTGCGCACAAAACCAACAGCAGTTTCCAACAATCCTTCGGCCCGCAGGCCACAGGTTTCGCTGGCAGGCAAATAAGTGAGGCTGCCCCGTTTATCTGAGACAGCCCCACTGCGTACGGCAAACAATTACCCCGGTAAAATATACGGGTCTGAAAAAGGCACTATTGCTCCTTTATCATTTTTTGAGTTGTGGTTTTACCATTTTTATCGGTTACTTTAATCATATACATACCAGATTGTAAATTCGTAAGCTTGTTCTCGAAATAGCTGTTGAGTTGCCCTGAGTTACCGGTAATGTTGTATAATCTTCTGCCTACCTGGTCAAACAAGCCGACACTAAAAGAATCGAACCTGTTGTTTGACTTGAATTGAATTGAATTTTGGAATGGATTTGGAGTAACATTGACAGTGCATTTGTCATCAGCACCCAGGTCAATTTGATCTTCCTGCGTTGTTTTCCAGCTGGAGCTTGGAGCTGCCCAGTTATGCTGGTTATGGAATATACTGAATGTAAGCGTCCCAAGATCATCCTGCGTCTGGCAAAATGAAGTGTATAAGCCTACCATATTATCCGACCGCTTGCTTAAAGCAGAAAGGACTTTGACAGAACCAAAATCCAGGTCAGGATATTTAGTCACAACAAGATAATCACCAGTCAGCGACAGAGACGGGCCGGAGGGAATATCAATAACAGCACCCAGTAAACTTTTGCGGTTGGTAGTAGGAAATAAAGGAGAGCCTTCACTACCCCATATAACATGAAGCTGGTTGCCGGCATCGTTATAAGCAATATCAGGATCATCGTTTGAGTAGGTTTCGATAGCAGCATTACCCAAACTCATATTGTTTACATAAGCAAACTTATTGGTCCCGCTTAAATCATTATACCGTGCCAGGATAAGGTTTGATCCTGATGTCCTTTCATCTTTAAAAGTTAATGCCCATTCGCCCGTATAAGTATCAGGCATATCCATATTAAACCATACATCGCCTGAAGGCACTAAGGGGTTAGTTGTCGGCCATCCGCCGCCGGCACTGGCATCCCTGATTTCTGAAGTCGACAGAAAATCAGTTGTATGATAGGCAATGAACTGGTGTGCCCAATATTGAGGATGTATACAGGGTGATCCGGCAATCCAGGTTGGTCCGTCTCCTAATGCCCCTTCCATCACTACATTACTACAGGTTCCGGTCTGCGTAAAGAAATCCGTAAACGGGATATCGGGAATAATATATATTTCATCTAAACCGGCACTTGACCCTATGCGGGCGCCTGGGCAATAAAATGCAAAGTCTATGTAATCTCCGCTGAACGCAACTTCAGCAAACAGTTGCTGATACCGCGTTGTACTGGTGGAAGGGACTGTTCTCTGCGCCTGTATTTCAATAAGGGGATTATTAAAATTCAAGGTATTAACAACCCAATTGCCGGACGGACAATAATTAATTCCCGGAGATATGGTATCATAACCCAGAATATTCATATCCCATCCGCTTGGCCAGGGGCAATCGGAAATGTCGCAGCCACCATTTGAAGCAGTTACTGTGGAAACAAAATTTACTGCGTTTAATATGATTCTGTCATTCACTGCATCTAACACTCCTGCTGCACCAAACATGCGGCTGCTTGCACCATCAGTCAATGCGAATACCACCTTATCACCATCCCGGTTTACATCCATTGATATTCTGTTGTGTGTCATTGTTGAAAGCCCTGAGACAGGCATATTCGGATAGGAAGGATCAAGAAATTCATAGTCATAGGCAAACGTTGCCGTTCCGGCATTGAAGGTGTACAAACTGAATCCGTAATTACTGGTACTGTTATTAAAGTAAGAAGCAATAATATAAGTGTTGCCCATACCCTCAAGAATACCTACCTGAACGTCTATTTTATCCAATAACTGAACGGTGGCTGTTCCGGTATACACAGAAAGTGCATCCATAGTTCCGGCAGTGAAACCTCCATCTGTATTGCTGCTCCAGCCACTAACAAAGACATGATCTCCGCCATAATAAAGACTGGGATACGAGGCATTAGACAAATACTTCGTATCATTTTTGTCTAATCCGGCAAACGAGGTAGGAAAAGGCGGGTAAACATAATCGTTATCCCAGGCTTGCCTGTTCAAAAATTGTGCATATAAACCATTACCCGTTATTAATAATCCTAAAAGCAAAATCAACGACAGATATTTAGGCGAAATAAATTTCCGCCCGGGTGAAAAAAGATGAAAATTGTTTTTCATTTGAATGATGTTTTTTTGTGAGAATAAAATTGTCATTGGAAAGACGGGCATTTAACAGCCCGATTCACCCCTTGGGGCGATGAGTGCAGTTGAACGACGGATGCAAAGTCATTTCATTTAAACAAATAAACAATCAATACAATATTCAGCATGATCCTCCTTTACTGATTAAAGCTAAAGAACATTACAGGAGTGAGTTTGCAAAGGCGCAATTATCTCCATAGGCTTAGAATTTTAAGATAAGTATTTAAAATTCTATCTAAAATAAATCACAAGCAATAAAGTGTCGTAAAATCGTGGAAATTTCCGCTATTTCGCCGGCAGGGCAACAAAAACAAATGGCATGTGGCTTATGCCTGATGTATCCGGATGTGAAATTGCATTAACCCCCGGGGAGCCATCCGGAAACAAAAAATTTGCAACTTTTTAAGATGGCCATTTCTGCAGTACGCTATTAATTTGCAGTAAAACAAACTATCTTCCTATGCTATTAAATGAAAGAATTCCGGCAGCCTACATTTTAAAAAAAATAAGAAAGGAACTTATTTATGTATTGGCAGTGTCTTTACTGGTGTTGGTTGTTACCGAAAGATTTCATGATATCCTACCTGAAATGCCATTGACTATCCCGGCATTTATCGGTACTGCTATTTCAGTTCTCCTTTCGTTTAAGCTGAGCCAGTCGTATGACCGTTGGTGGGAAGCCCGCAAAATCTGGGGAGCTATCGTTAATGATTCACGGAGTCTTCTTCTCCAGTTGAAGGGATTTGTATCGGGCAATGATGAGGCCATCAAAACAATAGCCTTCAGGCAAATTGCGTGGTGCTATTGTTTAGGCAATTCATTGAGAGGGCTTGATCCTTTAGTAAATATGGAAAACTATATTTCCAAGGAGGATCTGAATGGAATGAAGGGACACGCAAATAAGCCATTGAGTTTACTTCAGTTTCATGCCAGGGATATTAAGGCGTTAAAAGAAAAGGGGCAATTAGAGCTGTTTTCACAAATCCAACTGGACACTACCCTGGTAAGGCTGTGCGATTCGCAGGGCAAAGCGGAAAGAATAAAATCGACTGTATTTCCGATCACCTACCGGATATTTTTACACTCCATTATCTACCTGTTTGTCGTTACCCTTTCCATAGCTTTGAATAATGTTGCCGGATATTTTGAAATCCCCCTTTTAGTCCTGATTTCCTCTGCCTTTTTCCTGTTGGAAAAAACAGCTACCCATATGCAGGACCCGTTTGAAAACAGGCCAACGGATACTGCGGTAACAGCCATAACAAGAACGATAGAAATTAATTTAAAGGAATTATTAGGGGAAGAGAATATCCCAAAACCTATTCAGCCGGAAAAATTTTATCAGTTATAAATTGTTGAACAGGTTTATCCCTCCTTCAACTCATACACCTGGTAGTCACCTTCGGCTGATGTGCCCTTAAACCTGAAACCGCTTTTTTCCAGCACCTTTATAGAGGCGGCGTTCTCTGCGTGTGTATAAGCTTCTATGGTTTTTAGCCCCATAAAGCCGAAGCCGAATTGCAAGCCGGTTTGCAATATCTCCTGCATCAGCCCTTTATTCTGATGTTGCGGGTATATGCTAAACCCTATTTCTGCTTTATCCTGTTCTTTCTCCCAGTTCCAGTAGCAAAAGCCGCCGACAAGCTTATTATCACCTTTGAGGGTGACACCCCAGCTTATTCCTTCATTGGTATCTATAATGGTGTCTATCTTTTTCATCCATGCCCTGGCATCGTCAATGGTCCTGGCCAGGGGGGTGTGTACATACTTGTTCATACCCTCGTTGGATCGCTGGAAGAATATCTCTTTGTCATCGTTCATAGTCACCCGACGCAACACCAGTCTGTCGGTGCTAAGAATCGGGAATGGGGTAAAACTACATTTAGTAGGCATGATGATGTGTTTGTTCAAATATACGAACATGTAAAAAACTAAGCCAGGCGTAGCTGTGCCGGAGAGGCTACGGGGAGGACAGTTGAGTTGCTGGTGAAGTCTATACAAACAAAAAAAGGTTGTCGTTTACACGACAACCTTTTGTGGGAGCACACGGGTTCGAACCGCGGACCCTCTGCTTGTAAGGCAGATGCTCTGAACGTCAAAACCTAATGCTGTAAAGGATTTCATTTTATGAGGTGTAAAATTTTCAACTAATTTTCAACTGACTCCATGGGTGAAGAATGATTTTAAATGCGAAATAATATGGAGTAACATTTTTAGATGAGATGGTTATTGAATTGGTGTTTTAAGAGATCAGTGTTACTTTCACCGTTTTGTCCCGCCTTTACACGCCCATAAACAGACTAATGAATGATGTAATCATATACATTTGCTCTCAAATTGATATATGAACACGAGACCTTTGAACATAGTCAAAAGCATATCAGTCCTGGTCATTTTAGTATGGTTTGGATATGCTTGGATTATTCCCCTGATTTATTCGGATAGTACAGGATTAACTCCGGGAACATACGGTGATATGTTCGGAGGATTAAATACAATGTTTTCCGGGTTGGCATTCGTTGGGATTATTGCAACAATTTATATGCAGAATGAGGAAATGAATCATTCCAGGAAAAACACAGAGTACAATCGCGTTCTCGACATAATTTATAAACAGATTGAAAGAGTTGAAAAATCTGTCAATGAATTCGAAGTATCAGATGGCACGACAAAGCATAAAGGTTTTAGTGCATTCATCTACTTGGAAAACTTGCACATGCCTGACCCTGTGGAAAGATTTGGAGGTTTAACAGAACAAGAGGCTCATGACTTTGGCAAAGCAATATGTAATAAGAAACTTGAAATTCTATGGCCTTACAGAAAATCCTTTGAAATATTGTCTGTTACAATTTTCAATTCCACCAAAATAGTCAACTCTATACTCGAACGGTCTGATTTGTCAGAAAAAGACATTAATGATTTGAAAGAATTATTTATTGCAAATTTTGGCATTTATGTAATTCTTCCGATTTCAACATACGTTTCAACTATTAAAGATGCTATTAAGTATTACGGGGGAAATGATTATCTACATAAATACAATCGTTTGGAACTAACAAGAACCGCCCGAGCACTCGAACCTTTTCTAAATTTACACCGATCAACAATACCAAAAGATATCATAGATCGGTATAAGCGAAAGTAAATTGCCTTGTCTCGGGTATGGTTTAAACTCCAATTCCTCGATCTCTTTGAAAAAAGTTTCAACGTCATTGATCCATCTAAGGTCAATATGGGTGTATGACTCATAGTTTCCGCGGTGGTACCCATCTTGTATTCTGATTAACCGGCACAAAACTGCTGTTCCAGCTATCTTATTGTATATTCTGAAGAAAGCACTGATGAAGAAAATGATGAATGGCAAGAGTTTGACTTTGAACTTGCCAGTAAAAAGTGGGATTTAGATTAGTGTGTTGGGTGGTAAAGGCTCCAGCACTTCCGGTACATCACTATCCAGAGTACGTGAAGTAATCAACTTCGATATTTCGTGAGCTACTAACTTTCCTTCGTCGTATGGTTTCATTAATTCTTGGATATCCCATTGCGTAGAGCTCGGATCAAGCCATTTCCTCCACTTTCCTTCTGATAAAACCAGAGGCATTCTTTTTTTGAGTTGTGAATGGTGGCCATTAATTCATCAGCATCTGTTGTAATTAAACTGCAGCCTGAAATTACCTGATTTAATTTTGGGTTATGCCAGGTCGTATGGATACCACCCAGAGCAAAAGGTATGTGACCGGGCATATATATAAAGTGAGGAACCTTTTCCTTTCCTACGTGTTTCCATTCAAAGAATCCTTCAACGAATATCAGGCACCGGTTATTTGTATAGTTCCTGAACATGGGTGTCGTGAAAATTGTTTCCACGCGAGCATTCAAAGTTTTATTTGCTGTTTCAATTGCATCGGCTTCCGATTTCACCCATCCAGGTATAAGGCCCCAGGATAATGGCTGAACAATATGCGGCTCCTCAATTTTTAAAACTGGTAATTGTGGATGGGCAAATCCGGTTGTATGATAATGGGGGGTAATCCAATATTTGCACTTCAGCAGGAAGCACTTTTGCCAGATTAGTTTTTTTTTGGTGTTGCGACATGGAAGCACATAATATTTTATAAAACCAAATTATTTAATTGATTAAGTAATTATCATGATTCAATTCCCTTTGAATCAATAACTTTTGTTTTTATCCCATAGATTTCAAAAACAACTCTAGCCTTATTGCGAGTCCTTCTATCATTAGAAATGAAAATGTCACAAACAGATGCTGCATTGCAATGTTGGGCATCTTGGGCACGTGCAAAATCTGATTTCTCAGTATAAATATCTTTCCAAAATCCAATCATATCTAAGAATTCAAACGTAGTTACAATTTTTGCTAGTTGTGATGCTGGCCTTTTCAACTTCAGTAATGACGCAGAATTTATGAGTTCTGACAAACTCTTATTTTCGAATTTGTCTTTATTTTTTTCATATTGTTCTAAAACATCCTTAGCTGTATAGTTATTTATTTCCATCGGATCGATCCCCAATGATTCTCTAAATCCTATTCGTTGTTCTTGTGTTACATCGCCTAATTCTTTTTTTTGAAGTTCACCAGACGTTGTATTATTACTCCAGAACTTATGCCTTTTTAGTATTTCAGAAGGTGCTACAACTTGTTTTTTCGATTTATGAGTATCAAGATTAAATTCAATGTAATTATTTGAAGTTATACTTGAAATGGTTCGACACCTTGCTGCAATTCGAAAATCCTTATCCTTACTCCGCATTTCATCTGCTTCGGTGAGATGCACTGAAGAAAAAAATATTTTGCCTTGATTCAATCCAATCGCTGAAAGAAGCTCTTGTTTTGTATACTTACCATTTTCAATGTCAATTATTATGTTGTTATCTGGGTAAATATTCATAACGGAAAATAATAAAATTAGTTCAAATAAATAAACAACTATAAAATTGAGGACCTTATAAGAATTCCAAAGAAATGAGCTTCACCTAGATCAAGGGCATTGATTTTGCAATCTTCGGCATAATTCTATGATTACGAAATTATAATCCCCTTGTAATCTTGCACCCACTGTAAAATATCATTCCGGTCTTTACCATCTAATAAATAAGGAGTTTCTGCAATTGATTTCTTCGCATCAGATGATAAATACGATGTTGTAACAATTAGACCTTTGTTGGCTTTTTGTTCATTAATTACTGTTCTAAAGGATCGAACAATATCTATTCCGATTTTATTTTCCGGACTATACCTCTTGCACTCAACTAGCATCTTTATTGGATGTTGTCCAGCCATTTTATAAATAGCATATAAGTCGTAACCACCATCTCTTGTTTCTTTTGTTAACTGCACTTCAAACCCTTGATTTCTTAAAAGTTCAGCGGTCATTCTTTCAAACTCGCGAGGTTTCATTTCATAAAGATGCTGGTTGTTAATCCACACCTCCTCAATGATAGATTTCGCTAGCTGTGCTTCAGTTAAATATACGGGAGCTTTTGTCTTTTCTGTTTCTTCAAAGGCACTTAAATCTAAGTTTTCTAGAAATTCATAATAATCTGATTTTATAACCTCTAAGTAGATTATTTGGGCTTCTTCGAAATAAGCTTCCGTTGGAACTAAGGGTTTAAATGCAAAATTATTATACTCAATTAAAGCATTGTTTCGTTGAAATATATTATTTCTGGGTACGACTTGAAATAAATCTTGTAAAAATGTCGGTTCCTTTCTCCAATGGTTTGGAATATGAAATGGTGAAATTAAATTTCTGGCAATGATATTGCTATTTAATAATGATACAATTCCGGAATTTTTTAAAATTGCTGGTGGCTTTAAAAAGTCTTGCGTTCTCTGTAGTTCCCTTGCGAATTTTACAATTGCGGCAGGAGATGGGAAACCTGCTTTTACATCATTATTATCAAGGTAAGGCATCAGCAATGGATTGCCATTGTCCTTTATTTTGAGAAGGGCAATTTTATCTGCCGTGATTCCGTCCATTCTTTAAAATTAAAATAATTCCTGTTTATTTAGCTAAATATAGATATTTGATTAAATTTTAAAAGATGATAAAGATTACTTATTTATTGGGAGCAGGAGCAAGTTTCAATGCTCTTCCTATCGTCTCAGCAATTCCTGATGAAATATTAGTTGTTTTAGAAAGGCTCAATCCGTATAAAATTAGTGCTGAAAGGGATTATGGTCAAAATATGCGTAACGATGAATTTTTACAAAATCTGAACGATATTGATATAGTAATTCAAGATTTGAGGTTTTTATTAGACGGGTGCAGAAGACATAGGAGCATGGATACTTTCGCTCATTCATTTTTTCTTAATAAAGAGGAGGATGAATATCGTAGAGTGAAGAATTGCATTATACTTTTTTTTGAACTTTATTCATTTTTTTTCCCTGATAAAATTGATAAAAGATATGACGCATTTTTAAATAAAGTTCTGAACCGAGACTCACCAAAATTCCCAAAAAATATAAATGTTCTTTCATGGAATTATGATTATGAATTTGAAAAGGCATTTGAGAAATATAGCAGTAAAGAAATTGCTAATTGTTATGATGAAATTAATACCACTCATAAATACTCTAGAAAAAATCCGTCAGAATTTGATTATTGTAATTTCATTAAATTAAATGGAACGGTTGGGTATTTTGATGATGAAAATAAAATTTCACTAGGTCTTGGCCTAACTGGGATAAAAGGGCACGGCAATGTGATCACAACTCTAGAATTTATAAGACTAGTAAAAAATTATATGTCTAGAAAAGATAATCTTAAACCAGCAATTTCGTTTTCCTGGGAGCAGCCGGATGAATTATTATCCGAAAAAATAGAAAATATTATGTATTTCACCGATATTCTTATCATAATAGGATACTCATTCCCTGACTTCAATAGAAAGTTGGATAAAATGATTCTAGCCTCTAGAAATTCTAAACTTCATAAAATAATTATTCAAGATAAAGATTTTAATTCTGTAAAATCTGAGATCATAATGTATAGACATGATTTTGAGTGGGAAAACACGTCAATATCCGAATACGCTAATTTGGATAGATTTTTAATACCCCACGAATTTGATGTATAGATGAATATACCATTGCCATGAAGTTTATAAACTAAAAAAACAATATGATAATTCATATATTAAATTTTCATAAATCAATAGTTGGAGAGGCGCAGTTCAGTTTGCCTGATTTCTGTATCATAACCGGCAAGAACGGATGTGGGAAAACGCATTTCTTTGAGGCATTGGTTGATAGAAATGTTTCAAGTATTGTGATAAACGATAACATTTTATCAAAGGTTCAGTATATTCCATATAATGGACTAAATCCAGTAATAAATGATACGTTTAATCCATCGACCATTAATGAATATATAAACAGAGCTTGGACTTTTTATTCAAATACAATTGAAAACATGAAAATGAATCGAAATTTATCGGTACATTTTTTACGTGACCGCGCAAAAGATCAAGGAATGCTTGAATATTTTACGAACTGTATTAAACAATCTGGTAAATCGTGGGAAAAATTAGATCCCCAAGATTTCAGAAATTCATTTGAGCCTTCTTTTTTATCTAACGGTTCCTTATTTAACGTTGAATTCTCAACCATTTTTAAAAATTATCATACAATATTATTAGAAAATGATTTGAATGAATTATATGAGTCTCGCGGTGAAGTGCCTTCGAGACCATCGCTTCGTAAGAAAGATTTTTATGAAAAGTATGGGATACCTCCCTGGGAATTTGTAAATACAATCCTGAAAGAGTCCGGTTTTGATTACACTGTAAATAATCCAATAGGTACTAGGATAGACCAAATATTCACTTTCAATTTAACTGATAATAGTTCTGGTACAACTATTAGGCCTACAGATTTGTCTACTGGGGAAAGAGTAATTATGTCATTAGCATTAGCTATTTACAATTCTAAAGGAGATTATGGTAAACCCGAGCTCTTATTGCTTGATGAACCAGATGCAGGATTACACCCAATTTTATCTAAAAGATTAGTAGAAGTTTTGTATCAAAATATTTATTTAGCAAATGGAATCGCAGTAATTATATCTTCACATTCCCCAACGACAATTGCATCTAATGATGGTGTCGCAGTTTTCAAAAAAAATCGTGGTATTGCAGTTCCAGAACAAACTACTATCCAGGAAGCAACCGAGATTCTTACAGAAGGACTTCCCTTTTTAAGAATTTCAAATGATAAAAGACGGCAGATTTTTGTTGAAAGCAAGTATGACGTTATTTATTTTGATTCGCTTGTGAGTATTTATACTCGATTAGGGGAACTTAATGTTCAACCATTGTTTTTTGCTGCAGGTCCTAATGATTCCTCAAATTGTGAAGATGTAAAAAGATTAGTAGATGCATTCTCCCAAAATGGTAATGATCAGGTTTACGGAATTATTGATTGGGATTTGAAAAACCAATCTAATAATAATATAATCGTTCTAGGTGAGGGTTCCCGTTACTCAATAGAAAATTTTGTTTTAGATCCTTTGCTAATTGGAATTTTGTTATTACGAGATGGGTCTATAGATTTTAATGAGTTCGGAATCGATACTTTAAAAACTTACCCTGACATAGTAAACATTACAAATGAGGAGTGCCAATTGATAGTTTATAAAGTTTTAGAAATTCTAGAATTGGATGCTGGACATTACCTTCATTACGAATTACTTCGTGGTGGGGATATTGAAATTTCTGAAGCTTTTGTAAAAAAGCAAGGGCATAAGCTGGAAAGCATTTTTAAATTAAAGTTTCCAAAACTTAAGAGATATCACAAAGAATACGAGTTGAAGCAAAATGTTATAATTAAAGTTATCGCTGAATTTCCCGGGCTATCACCAAAAATACTTCTTGACACTTTGAAGATGATAAAATAGTTACCCACACAACATTTAAATATCTATTTAATTCTAATATTCTTTAATTATTATACCATGCCCTTTTAGCATCAGTTTCTGTTTCATAATCACTTTTCAGGGGTTTTTAAGTTTAGGAGCTAAACCGTCTCAAAAGAAATGAATCCTTATGGTTCATTGGTTCGAATCCATACTGGTTCATTATAAACTCAGCTTCGTTTACTGCAGCACATGATTTTTTCTAGTTAGCTATTGCAAAAAAAGAGCGCTCTAAAAGCGCTGTCTTTATATTTCATTCCAACTTATATTATGGTGTCAATGTTGCAGCTCTCTTTACAATATACCTCATTAAGATAGTGCCGCCTGCGGTGCCATCTTTATTATCCAATGGCAGGTAATTTTCACGGGTCATGGTGATGTTGAGGTTACCGGTTTTTAATCCTTGCAGATCGGATGCAGAGATATTGACCGTGTTACCGGTATTGAGCTGCGTAAGTATCTTTTCTTTAGTGCCTGAATCAGCGGCGATGTTTATAGTGAGACTCTCGGAACCTGTAAGAGCATCGCCTGTAAAATTAAAGCTGAAGCCAGAAGCTTTGGATACTGTTGTGGGAAAGCCTGTACCGAAATCTGAATTACTGATGTCTGACAGCGTTACGGTGTTATTGATCTTTGTACCGGAGTTTTTGCTGAGCACAAAATTTACATCCTGAATGCTATTAAAATTCCACCTGTAGATGGCTTTATCAAAAATATCTACAGATGGCGTAGCACCATTGGCTGTAAGGCCTGCACCGCTGCTGAACTGCACTTTGGTGCCGCTAGCATCACGCACTCGGCAAAAGCCTGATACGTTGACATTATTAGCTACCTTATCATATATCACCGAGTAAGACTGGTAATAGGGTACGTCGTCTTTTAAATCATTGGAATCTACTTTTCTGCAACTGTACACCAAGAGCACAGGCAGCAGGAGCATTATCAGTTTTTTCATAAAAGGTGTTTTTATAGTGCCTGCAAATACTCTGCCAACACCGGGGAAACGATCAGTAAATCATTAAATAATATTAGCTTTTCATTATTCACTATTAAATATATTTAGATGCAATTTACCATTTTTCTAAAGTCTTCAATCAATTTAAATTTCCGCATATCAGTAGCCATCTTATTATCAAGCACCTTAACATACATCTGTGTTATGCTAAACTCTGTAATAAAATAAGCCCACTCATAAAGTAGACCATATATTTTTCAACAAAAGTCTCATAAGAATATCGATTTCACAACAGTTTCATTTATTTCATCAATCACATCATTTGAATATTGATCGAGATAAATTCCAGTAATTTTATTTCCATATTCGTGACCCAAAGCTTCGGCTATAAGGTCTTTTGAGTAACCATTTAATCGAGCAATGTTTGCCCAGGAATAACGTGCATAATAAGTGGTTAAATTCTTTGTAATACCACAAATAATAGCAAGTCGATAAAGGTTGCTATTTGTATTTTTGATTACCTGTGAAATACTACTTTTATGGTTGACTGCATCAATGGGATAGCTAAGAAAAGGAAGGACAAAATGATTATTATTTAAGGAACGTTTTTTACTGAAGCCAGTTAAATACTCATTGGCTTTTTTATGAATTTTAATACTATAAATTTTATGCGTCTTTCTCCTTTTAAAGACTAATCGTCCATCTATAATATTTTCCCTTTTAATAGTTAATAGATCAGATAAATTAATTCCTATAAGGCAATAAGAAAGCATGAATAAATTGCGGTAATCTTCCATTATACAGTTTGTGCTAAGATCTAATAAAGCTATTTTCCTGAGTTCATCAATAGTCAATGTTCTGTTTATAGTACTTTCTGATTTTATTACAAAGTCTTTAAACGGATAATGAGAATTCGCAACAATACCTTCTTTTATTGCTCTGTTATAAATCGCCCGGATCGTCCTCATATAATTTGAAATAGCATTAACTTTCATTCCCTCTGAATGCATTTGCGTATTCCAATCATTGATTACTTTGAAAGTGATTTGATGAAAAGCTGTTTTAGTACCAATGAATTTTGACAATCTATTGATTGCAGTATTGTAGACTATAGAATTTCCAATTTTACCTGCATCCTTTAACTTACTGGATAATTCATGACCATAGGAAATAATATCTTGTGCAGGGCTTGAGTGTGGCTTAATTGATTTATTCAAAACCAAATTGACTATTTCATCTAAACTGATTTCCTTTTCATTGAATGAAGCCATTAAAATAGCTTTTTCAATCTTTGATTTGAAGTCAAATATTTTAGCGTTGTATTCGCTATACCTTGGATTAGAGGACAGGACTAGAGAGCTTTTTTCATCCCAATCACATTCTGGGATTTTGATTTTCAGAGTCATTTCTTTTCTTTGATCAGTGTCAAAATAAAAGAATCAAATTTTGATTGGATAGAGATTCTCAATTGATCTTCTTTTATCAAGAAGGATTTTGAATTGTAGATTCATACTGTTGAATTTGTATGAAGTCAGTGATTGCAGCTTAAAATTTTCACCTAATTTTCACCTAAATAGTGCAAAATCTCTCAAAATAAGACCCAAAACAAAAAACCCCTTCATCTCAATTGCTTGAAATAAAGGGGTTTAAGTGGGAGCACACGGGTTCGAACCGCGGACCCTCTGCTTGTAAGGCAGATGCTCTGAACCAGCTGAGCTATGCTCCCAATTGTAAGAACTGTTTCCCTATTTCGATGTGTTTCAATCGCTTTGGGAGTGCAAAGATACACGGGGAAATTTATTCTCCAAATTTTTTTTAGAAAATTTTTTCTGAGTCCTCTTTTATCTATTCAAAGCGGCTTGCATTGGTCTTAAATGGTTGCTCCAGAAAGCGTTCTATCGTGGCGTTAAACAAGTCGGGGTTCAGGGTAGTAACCCGATGAAGTTCTCCCGGAAACATACTCAGGTTGGCCTTTAGAATACTCCGATAAATAACAAGGTGTGTTCTTCTTTAAATCACATCCCTGTCGCAGACATCACCAGCGCAGGAACCTTTATCTTCCCCGGATCGGCAGCGGTAATTAAAGGGAGCTGCCGATGCCAACATTTCATAATAAATAGTTACACCATTCAGGGTTTACAAATTTCCCGTTCGCAGCATTATCGCCATAAGGAACAGTTTGGGCAATTGCCATTTCTCCGCTCAATAGAGCCAGCAGGCAACAAATGATTTTCAGCCTTTTCATAAAGAAATAGAATTTGAATCAGGATAAACTTTTTTGCTTTGCTTCCAGCAATCGGGTCAGGTCATCTTTGACAGCCGGCCATTCCGTATCAATGATACTGTAATAAACGGAATCCCTTCTGCTGCCATTTCCCCGCACCATATCGTGCCGGAAAACACCTTCGAATGTGGCGCCTATCTTCTCGATTGCTTTGCGGGAACGAATATTCAAAACATCTGTCCGTAACTGAACCCGGTAAAGTCCCAGCACTTCGAAACAATGGGTGAGCAAAAGTAATTTGCATTCCAGGTTGACAGCAGTAGCCCAGTAAGCCGGATCCAGCCAGGTCCACCCTATCTCCAGGCGTTTATGCTGCACCTGTATTTCTGTAAAACGGGTGCTGCCAATCATTTTACCCGACTCTTTGTGGAAGATGGCGAACGGATACTGGCTGCCTCTTTCTCTTTCGGCAAAGGCGGCCTCAAATATGGAGGCAAAAGCACCTTGCCCGCTGCCATCCACAGAATAGAATTCCCAGATTTCCTTTTTCACTGCAACAGCTTCCAGTGCTGAATAATGCAATGGTTCGAATGGTATTAGCTTTACCAGATCCCCTTCTAAAATAGTTGGATGTGTAATCATTAAACTTTCGGACTTTGTTCTGCTTAAAGTTAAAAAAAAACGCGGAAGCTGATTATAAAATCGACTTCCGCGCTCCTCAAACAGTTTCACTTTAATTGCTTTGCTTTATTACTTTCTCTACCTGGATTAATTTACCATCATTATCCCTCAGCGTAAAGAAATACAGACCATCTGCCCAGCCGTTCATATCAATCTCAGTTGTATCCTTATCAGAAAGTATCAGTTTTCCCTGCACATCATTCACAGATAAACGGAATGATTTGCTGTATTCTATGTGAATTTTATCGCGGGAAGGATTAGGATATAAATAGGCACGGCCGGTTTCTGCAACGGTGTTCCGGATTCCGAGTTTCTGGAAAAGAAAGTCGTCGGACATATTAAAGCATCCATTTACATTCGTTACTTCCACATTATAAGTACCATCAAAAATGACATCGTAAGTTCTTTTATCAGCTCCTGAAATTGCTTTACCATTTCTGTACCACTGATAGGTAACATAAGGTTTGGTGGAAAGCTGAGTTCCTGTTTGGGTAATCAAAGGTTTGACCGGTAAATCATACACAGTCGCAACGGATGCCGCAGACATGGTGTTACAATTAAAACTATCTGTTATTTCCACAGCATAAGCGCCGGAGGCTACAATGTTCGAGGTCGGGAAGGTTTCTCCCGGTGTCAAAATGCCGTCTTTATACCATTGATATCCGACATAATATTTATCTGCATTGCTGTAAAGCGTCAGGCTTTTCCCATCGCAGAAGGCCAGATCCAAAGGTGAAACAGTTGGATTTGAGGATGGCGTAAACACCGCACTGAAGGTGTCGGATATTTTAATACAACCAAATGCGTCGGTTATTTTCACGGCATAAGTTCCGGGTACAGCGACGGAATATTTTTGAGCAGTGGCACCGGTAATCGCAGCACCCGATAAGAGCCATTGGTATGTGTATCCTGTTGCCAGGGTAGCTTCCAGCACCATGTCGCTGTTCATTGGGCAAACAACTTTGGTAGAGCCCACACTTGTAATAACGGAAGCTGGAAGAGGAAGCAGTTTCACTTTTATATTATTGCTGGTATCCTTGCAAGACCCGGCAGTAACAATCAGCATATAATCTCCGGCGGTTCCTGTGCCTAAGGTATCGGCATTTTTTCCCGCCATAATACCGGCAGCATCTATCCATTGATAAGACAGACCCAAACCTGTACTAACACTTCTCAGTGTGGTGGATAAACCGGTACAAACGCTCACACTATCGGCAGGAAAAATGGAAACGGTAGGAGCCGGAGTGGAGATAACTTTAGTAATATCAGAAGTATCGCTGCAACCATTCGTTGTGTTGGTCACCACCAGGGTATAATCGCTCGCAGTGCTGGTTATATAACTACCGCTGGTAGCTCCGGCTATTACCCCTGTAATGTTATACCATTGATATGCACCCGTACCCGAACCGGTAAGCGTTGCACTTTCGCTGGAGCAGATGGTAACGGAAGGCGATGGATTAATTGCTGCTGTTGGTGCTGGTTTCACAGTTACATTAATAGTATCTGTACTGACTACCCCTGCTGCGCAACCAGAACTCATCACCTTCACTGTATAGCGTCCTGTTGCAGTAGGGTCGTAATTTACGGTTGTGGCACCGGCAATGGATCCGCTTGCGACATTTATCCATTGGTAAGTATAAGCTGCATCCGTCGGAGTGGACAAGCGCAATAACTGATTGCTGCAAAAACTAACCGGCCCGGAAGCAGATATTGTCGGATTGCCAACTACATTCACGGTTTTGGTGCTAGAGGTAGAACTCAGGCCTGATACCGTGCAGGTGGTTACTAATCTGAAATCGGTATTGGCGGTGATGCTGGTATTTAAAGTACTGTTGGTTTCTCCGGTCATTTCGGTGAAAGTGCCTAAGCCGGCCGGGCTTGAGCGCCATTGGTAGGTTTTACCCAATGAAAGAAAACCGGGATTTTCTGTCAAAGTGAATGTAGCACCGGGACAAACTTTTGCTGCAGGACCCAGAGGAGCTAAACTGGACGGAGTGCCTGAACAATTCGGTAATGGTGCAAATTCATATATCTGACCGCTTGGAGGTTTAGTCGTAATTGAAGTATAAAGTGTAGTATAAGAAGCGGAAGGTGAAGCGGAATTATCTAAGGCAAGAAAATCTGTGCTGCTTCCGCCACCAATGCCAATTGTGGCACCACTTGTATAATCCCAGTAAGGCGTTCCGGCTTCCTGTTTATACATTATCTGAATAACATTTGTTGTTTCAAACAACTTGATTTGAAAAGAAATGGCGGGCGTGGTGGTTGAATAATCCCAAAGCCAGTCTTTAAATTCAATGGTAAAAATACGATTGGGTGCACTTCCGGTGGAGGTATAAGTACAGGTACCTGACGTTCCGCTCACATCATCCCAAAGCGCCATAACAGCGGGTCCGATTCCGGAACTGCTGCCTGTTGCAAGATAGCTTGTGCTGCCCGGATATGCATAAATGTATGGTAAAGAACCAAACGTAATCCAACCATTGGAACTGGCATATATATTGGTATAGTCCACACCACAATACCGGAACGTAAATCCCAGTGAAATACTGCCGCTAAGTCCGTCATCTACCTGCACGGCACTAACTGAAGTACCCCCACTGAGGTAAGAATAGGTGCCGCTTTTTGCAGAAAAATAATAGCCGGCCGCGGTAGTTGCCTGTGCATATGATTGGGAAATGACTGATGAAAAAAACATCATCAGTGCAATAGAAAGTGAAAGCGTAAATCCTGACTTCATGGGTATTGATTTTAAAACTTAGTTAATAACAACCGGCTGCACTTAAAACAAATATACTGATTTTGCACTTATGTTAAGAATGATTTTTATATTTTTTAATTTATAAATAATTTTAAAAATTGCATTCTGCTAAATGAATAAAAGGCATCAAATGCAATCCCGAATTTCAGCATATACATTTGATACCTTTTAAAAGAAATGAAAAACTATTTTGTGTTTCCGGCTTTAAAATCTGAATCGTAAGAGTAGAAGTTGTTATTGGTATGTTCCATTTACCGGATGCAATAATATGCGTATGACGGTTGCTTTTACTTCAATTTCTATATTCTGATTAAATAAGTGAAACTTTTATTGGTTTATCATTTTGAGTTTTTTTTACTAAGTCAACTATTTTTCCATTACAAATGTCAACGTTAATGGGTGATTAAGTTTACACTTTTCCCGATTGGTTTTATATAATTTCTATCTTAAAATAACTATCTATTCAAATCCATCACCATTACCTACATTTTATATTTAAAATAAATAGCTGTAGAAATATTCAAATATGCTTGTATCTGCGGCTGCAATCTGTATATTTGGCCACAATCGATCGTCTTAACCTTTATGGAAAAAAGTACAAGTCTTAGTTTTGATGCCTTATTTAATTATGCTACAATGGGGATTATTGTGGTGGACGAAACAGGTAAAATCGTATTGGTCAACCCCTATTTGAGAAAGCAATTTAATTACAGCGAAGAAGACCTGATTGGTTGCAGAATTGAAAAGCTTATTCCTTCGCGTTTTCATTCCAAGCATGTGCAGCATGTGGACCATTATACCGAAAGACCGAAAAACAGACCAATGGGTCTGGGGATGGACTTGTATGCAATGCGCAAAGATGGAAGTGAGTTTCCTGTGGAGGTGAGCCTGGGAAACTATGAAACAGAAAACGGCAAGTTTACGATCGCCTTTTTAAGCGACATTTCAAAAAGGAAAGAAGCTGAAAACGCTTTGATTCAACTGAATGCTGACCTGGAAAATAAAATTGCGGAACGGACCATCTCGCTGACAGAAACGGTAAAGCAACTTGCCAAGCAGGTAGAAGAAACGGAAACCAAAGACGCAGAACTGAAGCGCATCAATAACTTTCTTAGCAATATCTGGGCGCATGCCGAGGCCATTATATATGTGACGGACCAGGAAGGGGTAATCAAAATGTTCAACCCGACGGCCGAAAAAAGCCTGGGTCTTTCCGCCAACGATGTTATCAACCAACTTTCACCTATTTTCTTTCACGACCCGGAAGAACTGATGCAGCATGCCAATGAAATGACTTTGCTTTTAAATCAAAGCATTGAACCAAACTTTAATCTGTTGGCACAAAAAGTGAACGCCGGTCTTACCAACGAAATCGAAGTAATTTATGTGAGCCAATCCGGCAGGAGGTTTCCGGTTTCCCTTACGCTGACGGCTATGCGCAACAGCAGTATGGAAATTGAAGGCTACCTGGGAATTGCTATCGATATTTCTGAAAGGAAGAAAGCCGAAATAGACCTGCGGCATGCACTTGAAAAAGAAAAGGAAGTAAGTGAGTTAAAATCACGATTTGTTTCAATTGCTTCCCACGAATTCAGGACGCCTCTCAGTACAGTTCTTTCATCAGCCTACCTGATTTCAAAGTACACAGAATCTAACGATAACAACAAAAGGGACAAACATGTACAACGTATTGTTTCTTCTGTAAACATGCTGACCGATATTTTAAACGACTTCCTTTCCGTTGGAAAAATTGAAGAAGGAAAAATTCAGGTTCGGAATAGCAATTTCAATTTACCGGAGCTGATTCAGAATATTATCCATGAAATGAATGGGCATCTCAAAAACAACCAAACCATTATTTACCAAAATGACAAAGTTGGTTTGGTAACTATGGACGAAAGGCTTTTGAAACATATTGTTATGAATCTGATTTCGAACGCAATCAAGTTTTCACCGGAGAAATCCATGATAAAAATTGACAGCAAACTTGAAGGTTCCAGTATTGAGTTGTCAGTTGAAGATAATGGAATAGGAATCCCGGAAAAGGACCAAGCCCATCTGTTTGAACGCTTTTTCAGGGGAGGCAATGTCACCAATATTCAGGGTACCGGTTTAGGCCTGCATATCGTGAGCAAATATGCCGAACTGATGAATGGTATGGTCTATTGTGAAAGTGAAATTGATAAAGGCACCCGGTTTAAAATTATATTTGACCTGACAAACAACCAAAACCACTAACAAAATGCAAACTATATTATTGATAGAAGACAATGCCGAGATCAGGGAAAATATGACCGAAATTCTTGAGCTTGCAAATTATAAAATCTATACTGCCAATGATGGAAAAGAAGGTGTTGCAATGGCAATGGACATCAATCCGGATTTGATTTTGTGCGACATAATGATGCCTGTTTTAGATGGTTATGGAGTCTTACATTTACTGCAGAAAAACAACCTGCTCCAAAACACTCCTTTCATTTTCCTGACTGCCAAATCCGAGAGAAGTGAGGTGCGCAAAGGCATGGAACTGGGTGCAGATGATTATATCACAAAACCTTTTGGTGGCACTGAATTGCTGAATGCAATAGAAATCAGGCTTAAGAAAGCTAAATTACTGCAACAGGAATTCCCGGCGACCCTTACCGGTATGAATTCTTTGATCAGTGCCAATATTGGTCAGGAAAACCTGGAGCAGCTGAAGGAAGGAAGAAGTACAAATAAGTACACCAAAAAGCAAACAATTTATTCTGAAGGAAATCACCCCTCGCGATTGTTTTATGTGATAAAAGGAAAAGTCAAAACCTTTAAACGGAATGACGATGGTAAAGAATTGATTGTCGGGTTATACAATACCGGGGATTTTCTGGGTTATATGGCTCTGCTGGAATCGGGGCCTTATATGGAAACTGCAGAGGCGCTTGAAGAAACTGAACTGGCCATTATTCCCAAGAATGAATTTGAAGAATTGTTGGGAAGCAACCCATCAGTCATGAAAAAATTTATTTGTATTCTGGCAAAGAATATTAACGATAAAGAAGAAAAGCTATTAGGAATTGCTTACAATTCCCTTCGCAAAAAAGTGGCCAACACATTGGTTTCTCTCTATAAAAAATATAATTCCGAAGGAAAAGAAAGCTTCAATATTGACCTTTCGAGGGAGAATCTTGCGGCAATCAGTGGCGTAGCAAAAGAATCTTTGATAAGAACGCTTAGTGATTTTAAAGATGAGAATTTGATCAGCCTTCAGGCCAGCAGAATTCAGATATTAAAATTGGGAAAACTTGAAAACCTAAACAACTAATCTGCCATAATATTTTGTGCGGGAGATAAATTGCTCTACTTGCTTTTTCATATCATCGCATTCAACAAGCATTTTACTGATATCTTTTCCAATGGAATAAACTATTTTTTGCAAATCGGCGATGTTATCATCATTTTCCTTGTCTGTATTCTTAAGGATTAATGACATATCGTGCCGCAGCAAATCAATAATTTGCTCGTAGTTGATGAAAGTGAGCTGAAATTGCTCCGCGTCTTCAATTAATGATAGATCATCAATTGTTAGAATTGATTGAGATAAACGTTCTTTTAATAATGCGTTTTTGCATCTGTATTTTTCTAATACAGATTGCCAGACTTTCACTTCACCAAGATATTGCCTGGATTGGTTATTTTCAGTATTGAAAAGCATTGTAAGACGTTTAAAAGTTGGATACAAATTTGCATCACTATGCAAACAAAAAAGATGACCACGATCATCTTTTTAAATAATCCTTATCATTTAGTTGAATAACACTAAAAACTGATGGCAAAACTTGAATAAATCATAGCATTCAATCAAAAACACTGAAAATCAAGTTTCGACTTTTACCTTTGCAGCTTCAATAATAATATGGATTTTCAACTTCAGACAAAAGACCCTCATTCTCAGGCACGCACAGGGCTGATTACCACAGCACATGGAACCATCAAAACCCCGATTTTTATGCCTGTCGGAACGGTTGGATCAGTAAAGGCAGTTCCGCAACAGCAAATCAAAGACGAGGTAAAGGCTCAAATCATTTTAGGAAATACCTATCACCTGTATCTGAGGCCCGGCACAGATATTCTGCAACAGGCAGGAGGATTGCATAAATTTATGAATTGGGACAAACCAATATTGACCGACAGCGGTGGATACCAGGTTTTTTCTCTTTCCGGAAAAAGAAAACTGACCGAAGAAGGTGCATTATTCCAATCTCATATTGATGGTTCAAAACATTTGTTTTCCTCGGAGAATGTAATTGATATCCAAAGAAAAATCGGTGCGGATATCATCATGGCTTTCGACGAATGTCCGCCCTACCCTTCTGATTATGCTTATGCCCGGAAGTCGATGGAACTGACACACAGATGGCTTACACGATGTGTAAACAGAATGAATGAAACTGAATGTCCGTATGGGTATGAGCAATCTCTTTTCCCGATTATACAAGGCAGCACCTATAAAGATTTAAGACAAATCTCATCCGAGTTTATTGCATCAATGGAATGCGATGGAAACGCCATTGGAGGCTTATCAGTGGGCGAGCCCGAAGAAATGATGTATGAAATGTGTGCCCTCTGTTGCGAGGCATTACCACAGGACAAACCAAGGTACCTGATGGGTGTGGGAACACCCTGGAACATTCTGGAAAACATCTCATTGGGCGTGGATATGTTTGACTGTGTGATGCCAACCCGAAATGGCAGAAACGGAATGCTGTTTACCACAAAAGGTGTAATAAATATCCGGAACAAAAAATGGGAAAATGATTTTTCACCGATTGATGATGGCCTGGATAATCATACCAGCAATTATTATTCAAAAGCTTATTTGCGCCACCTTTTTGTTTCAAATGAATTATTGGCGCTCAACATTGCCAGCATCCAGAACCTGAGCTTTTATCTGCATTTGGTGGCGGAAGCAAGACTGCATATCGAAGCCGGGGATTTCAAATCCTGGAAAGATAATATGATACCACAACTGAAAACCCGATTGTAGGGAGCAAGCGAAATGATAAAAAAACTGGACTGGTATATTATTAAAAAGTTCATCGGAACTTTTGTTTACGCTCTTATGATAATGGCGGTAATAGCCAGTGTAATCGATTATTCTGAAAAAGCCAAGGATTTCCTGGAGCATAAAGCTCCGGCAATGGCGGTCATAGGTTATTACCAGAATTTCATTCCTCATATTCTTGCGCTGCTTTTTGCACTATTTATATTTATCGCTACCATTTTCTTTACTTCGAAACTGGCCTATAAATCTGAAATCATTGCTTTTTTGGCGACAGGGGCTTCGTTCAACCGTTTTTTGCGTCCCTATTTTATTGGTGCGGCTTTTATTTGCACCATATTTCTTTTTGCCAATCACTGGATTGTACCTATTGCTAATAAAAAACGAATTGATTTTGAAAATAAATATGTGCATGCAGCGGTTGCTTATTCTGACCATAACGTTCACCTGAGGCTTTCTCCTCAATTGTATGTGTATGTTCAGAACTACGATTACTTTGCCAATTCAGGTTATCGCTTTTCCTCCGAAAGAGTAAATGGTACTTTGCTTCTGGAGAAAATAACAGCTGACCGTATTTCGTATGACAGCATTAAAAAGGTTTGGAATCTTTACACCGTTGTAGTAAGAAAAAACGATGGTGTGAAAGAAGATTTGAAAATATTACCTGAACTGACTTTGAAATATCCATTTGTACCTAAAGATTTGTACGAAAATGTGGATGTAAAAGAAACCTTTACTACTTCCGAACTCAATCGTTTTATTGAGCAGGAAAAATTACGGGGTCGGGAAAGTCTGAATATATATTATATTGAAAAATACAGGCGTACCTCACAACCTGTAGCCGGGTTTATTTTGTGTATCATCGGGGTCTGCATTTCCAGCAAAAAAGTACGTGGAGGAAGTGGTCTGCATCTGGCCATCGGAATTTTGGTGAGCGCTATATATATGTTGCTTTTACAATTATCGACTACCTTTTCCACCAAGGCGGATTTAAATCCTTTAATCGCTGTTTGGATACCCAATTTTATATTTGCAGGCATCGCATACTTCCTTTACCGGCGGCAGGTAAAATAAATACCCGTATTAAGATTTTGATAGGAAAAAGGGCTAATTACAAAATCTATAAATCGCTCATTTAAGTTAGCTTTGCGCAATGGCAAAAGCAGTGGCAAAGTCTCCTAAATCTTCTCCAAAATCAACCAATAAAAAGCAGGAAGTCATCTTTATTAAAGGTGCACGTATGCACAACCTCAAGAATATTGATGTCAGCATTCCGCGCAACAAGTTTGTGGTCATAACCGGTGTGAGCGGAAGTGGCAAATCCTCGCTTACTATGGATACCCTTTTTGCAGAAGGGCAAAGACGATATGCGGAAAGCCTGAGTGCCTATGCACGCCAGTTTTTGATGCGCATGGACAAGCCTGATGTTGATTATATTTCCGGTATCTGCCCTGCCATTGCTATCGAACAAAAAGTAACGACACGAAGCCCGCGCTCCAGCGTAGGATCAATGACTGAAATAGCCGATTACCTTCGTCTCCTTTTCGCAAGAATTGGTAAAACTTATTCACCAATATCAGGTAATGAAGTAAAAAAAGATACCGTTGCAGATGTAGTCGATTTTATACAATCCCTCCCACTCAAAACAAAAGTTCAGATTATTGTGCCACTAACACCACGATTTGGCCGCAAAATTGCTGAAGAGCTGGACATATTGATGCAGAAAGGCTTTTCACGGGTTTATATCAAGGGAGAAAACGAAAATAAACCCATCCGGATAGAGGAATTACTGGCGGAAGGGAATAAAATAAAATTCGAGAAAAAAGAGATTTTTCTGTTGATTGACCGCATTGTGGTCAAAGAGTTTGATGACGATGATTTGCACAGGTTAGCAGATAGTATTCAAACTGCATTTTATGAAAGTGAAGGCGATTGCTATCTCGAAATAGATGACAATAAAATCCGTCATTTCAATAATCGATTCGAAACAGATGGCATCAAGTTTGAGGAACCCAGTCCAAATCTTTTCTCCTACAATAATCCTTATGGAGCTTGTCCGGTTTGCGAAGGATATGGACAAGTGTTAGGGATTGATCCCGAATTGGTGATCCCGAATAAAAAGTTAAGTGTTTACGAAGGCGCTGTTGCCTGCTGGAAGGGAGAAAAAATGATTGAATGGCAGAAAGAATTTATGCGCACAGCTGCCAGGATTGACTTTCCGATCCATAAGCCGATCAACAAACTGAACGAAAAAGAATACACCATTTTGTGGGAAGGAACGCCAACAGTAGAAGGCATCCGTGATTTCTTCAAAATGGTGGAGCAGAATTTATACAAAATACAATATCGCATCATGCAGGCCCGCTATCGCGGAAGAACGGTTTGCAGTTCCTGCGGCGGAACGCGCCTGCGAAAAGATGCCTTGTATGTAAAAATCAATAACACCAATATCGGCGAGCTGTTGAATATGCCGGCAGCCGATGTGCATCAATGGCTGGAAAAGATAAAACTATCGAAAAGCGATGCACAGGTTGCAAGCAGAATATTGATTGAACTCAACCAACGACTGAAAACCCTGATTGACGTTGGTTTGGTTTACCTCACACTGAACAGGCCTGCCAACACGCTGAGTGGTGGAGAAAGCCAGCGCATCCAACTGACACGTTTTCTGGGCAGCAATCTGAGTGACAGTTTATATATTCTCGACGAACCCAGCATCGGGCTTCATCCAAGGGATACTGAGCGTTTAATTGGTGTTTTGAAAAATCTGAGAGACCTGGACAATACCGTCATCGTGGTGGAACATGATGATATGATGATGAGAGAAGCAGACCATATTATTGATATGGGGCCATTGGCGAGCCATTTGGGAGGTGAAGTGATAGCTGAAGGCAGCTTTGATGAAATTATTAAAAACGATAAAAGCCTGACCGGAAAATATCTTTCCGGCAAACTGAAAATTGATATTCCAAAAATTAAAAGGAAAGCAACCGGATATATCGACCTCACCGATTGCAGCCACAATAACCTTAAAGACATCAGTGTGCGTTTCCCATTGGGAATGCTGTGTGTGGTGACTGGTGTGAGTGGTAGTGGCAAGACTACATTAGTAAAGCAAATCCTCTACCCTGCCCTGCTGCGCGAATTGGGCGAAAGCAGTGACCGCCCCGGTTCTTATGGAGAAATACTGGGTGATATTAAACTGATTGATGGTGTTGAATTAATTGATCAGAATCCTATCGGAAAATCCTCCCGCAGCAATCCGGTAACTTATATTAAGGCATGGGATGAAGTGCGAAAATTACTGACAAAACAACCGCTGGCAAAAATGAGAGGTTTTGCAGAAAAACACTTTTCATTCAATACGGATGGCGGCCGATGCGATACCTGCAAAGGTGATGGCGAAGTGGTCGTTGCCATGCAATTCCTGGCAGACGTGCACCTGGTTTGCGAAAGCTGCAAGGGTAAACGATTCAAAGATGAAGTGCTGGAAGTAACGTACCGCACCAAAAATGTAAATGACATTTTGAACATGAGCGTAGACGAAGCGGTAGAGTTTTTTAAGGAAGAAAAGAAAATCGCTGCTGCCATCAAACCATTGGCCGATGTTGGTCTTGGCTATATCAAGCTTGGCCAGAGTAGCGATACAATCAGTGGTGGAGAAGCGCAAAGAGTAAAACTGGCGTCCTTCCTGGGTAAAGGTGCCGGCAAGGATAAAATGTTGTTCATCTTTGACGAACCCACCACAGGCCTGCACGCACACGACATATCCAAACTCCTGATGTCCTTCAGCGCCCTGATAGAAAAAGGTCATTCCATCATTATCATCGAGCACAATATGGATGTTGTAAAAAGCGCAGATTGGGTAATTGACCTTGGCCCTGAAGGAGGCGCAGGCGGAGGAACCTTGTTATATGCCGGCGTTCCTGAAGGTTTGTCAAAAATAAAAGAAAGTTACACCGGCCAGTATTTGTAGGCTATTGCAGAAAGTGAAGGATTGCTTCGTTCACTTTCTCAGCCTTCTCCCATTGTACAAAATGACCTGCAAAAGGAATCATTTCCAAGCTTGCATCCGGCATTCTTGCGACAGCATTTCTGGCCAGCTGGTCCGTAGAAATCGGGTGCAATAGTTTATTGGGTATCAGAGCATCCAGTTCTCCGAAAATAACCAGCACAGGGACATGAATTTCTCCCAAACGGTTAAAAACAGGTTCATTCATCATCCCTTCTATACTGGCATCCAGCATTTTCTTGTAAGCAGTAGCCGGATAAGAACGGATAATTTTTGTCATTTCATCTATCAATCCATCTGCCTGAGAAGGATTCTTATAAAAACTGGTATAAATACTCTGACGCAGGTTGCTTTCATTGGTGGAGAACATATCAGCCATTCCAATCATTGAGCGGTACATCGTCTTTTCAAAAACATTAAACTGCTCGAAACCTGCAGGCGCACATAAGACCAGTTTTTCTGCAGCGTCAGGTGCATTCAGCAACAAAGTCATCGCAATCTGCCCTCCCATAGAATGCCCGCAAAGCACTACGTTTTTTAATTTCATCAATTTGATAAAGTCAAACACGCAAGCTGCATAATATTGAATACTGTAAGGTAAATCTCCCTTATCTGAATACCCGTTACCCGGCAAATCGATTGCAATACAACGAAAATGAGATTTCAATCCATCCACATTCGGTTGCCATGTTCCACCGAAGGTGGCCAGACCATGAATAAACAGAATAGTTTGTTCTCCTGCACCTTCATCCATATAACTTACGGAAGAACCGTTGGAAAGCATTATTTTTTTGTACGTAAGGTTGGCAGAATATTGAGATGTCATAAGCGGTAAAGATACGGGCGACCCAGCCGAACTTAAATTTGTTTGTCTTGAAAAAAGAAAAACCTTCTGCAAAAAGCTGCAAAAGGTTTGAAAATAAATCAGGTATTATTATTAACGATTAGACACCAGCACAACGGTAATCAAAATAAGATAAAGGACAAGAATAGTAATAACGAGGATGCCCATAAACTTATACATGTTCTTCTGGCACCGAAATCCATTTTCAATCAATTCCTGATTATTACCGGTGAGCCCGGCTTTTATATCTGTAGAAAATTTATAGAGCATAAAGGTTGGATACCAGTAAAGCAAAATGATAAACAAAAAAACGGTTGACGAAAAAACCGGACCATAAGCCGAAAAACCTTGTGTCATACCCGAAAATGCTGCACCTGACGATAAAAGTGAAATCACACCCAGCAGCATCAGGCCAATAAAAATAAACATCAGGATAGCTAAAAACTTGGTCCATCGTGTCGTTTCGAGCAAATGAGCTTTGGAAGTTTCGCTGAAGGTGGCATCGAAAATATTGGTATTGTCCTGCATAATGGGATATGAAATAGAAATTTGAAGCAAAATAGGCATAAACTTTGGGAATGATACAGGCTACTTAAATTTTATACAGCAGCTAGTTTGTAATTTGCATCTTTATGATTTACATCTAAACTTAAAGAACTTGTTATACCTCTTGTTTATAATTATTTGCCTGGCTGTAATCCTGTTTTTATTTATCCGCTCTGAGCGGTTCGGGCAGTTGCCTGATAAAGTGGAACAAAGCCATTTCAGGACATTGGCCAATTATGATGGCAAATCCTTTAAAAATATCAATCATACACCTGACCTTACAGAAGGTGTAAGCCTGTGGATTGTATTGTATGAATTTTTGTTTAAAAAAGGGAAAAGAACACGGCCAAGAGATGTGATACCCACTGTAAGAAACAATCTGAAACAAATAAAACCTTCCGAAAATGTGTTGGTCTGGTTTGGACACTCTTCCTACTTTATGCAAATTGATGGCAGAAAATTTCTGGTTGACCCTGTACTGAGTGGCAATGCTTCTCCATTGAATTTCACAACCAAAAGCTTTGCCGGAACGGATACTTATACGCCGGATGACTTCCCTGAAATCGATTATCTGTTTATTTCCCACGACCATTGGGACCATCTGGACCACAAAACAGTAAAGGCTTTAAAACCAAAAATCAAACACATCATTTGTGGCCTGGGGGTAAAAGCACACTTGGTCCGTTGGGGGTTTAATAAAAACAGTATCACAGAAAAAGACTGGCATGAAAGCTTTGAATTGGAGAGTGGCTTCAAAGTCAATACAACAAGTGGAAGGCATTTTTCGGGAAGAGGATTTAAACGCAATCAATCGCTCTGGATGTCATATGTGCTTACCACACCAGGCAAGAGAATTTTTATTGGTGGCGACAGTGGCTACGATACTCATTTTGATGAAATCGGGAAAAAATTCGGGCCATTCGACTGGACGATTCTGGAATGTGGCCAATACGATAAAAACTGGAAGTACATCCACATGCATCCTTCAGAAGTGGCACAGGCCGCAGCTGAATTAAATACAAAAATGTTATTACCGGTTCATTGGGGCAAATTTGCTTTGAGTAAACACAATTGGGACGAACCGATAACCTTGGTCAGCCAGGAAGCCCAAAAACTCGGCATTCCATATAAAACCCCGATGATTGGTGAAATTCTGCACCTCGACAATCCGGCTCAGGAGACAGGGGAATGGTGGAAAGGCTTGAATTAAATAAGAATGAAGTCAATCTAAGCATAGGCCAGGGTGTCCTTTTTTTAATTTTGGCTGTCATCCATTCACCCAAACACATCTTTATTATCTTTGCCAGCCTTACAAAACAAGATTTTGTAACACATTCACACATCAGCATACAAGCACAATGGAATTAAGCAAGAATTTTCAGCACAACGAAGCAGAACAGAAATGGTACAAACACTGGATGGACCAGGGTTACTTTTATTCAACACCCGACGAGCGTGAGGCTTACACCATCGTAATGCCGCCGCCCAACGTAACCGGTGTGTTGCACATGGGTCACGCGCTGAACAATACCGTCCAGGACATTCTGATTCGCCGTGCCAAAATGCAGGGCTTCAATACGTGCTGGGTGCCCGGTACCGACCACGCCTCTATTGCTACCGAAGCAAAAGTTGTGAATATGCTGAAAGAAAAAGGCATTGATAAAAACAACCTGAGCCGCGAAGAATTTTTAGAGTACGCTTATGAGTGGAAAGAAAAATATGGTGGCATTATTTTAGCCCAATTGAAAAAACTGGGCTGCTCGCTGGATTGGAACCGCACTCATTTCACCATGGATGAAGGTTATTACAAAGCAGTCATCAATGTTTTTGTTGAATTATACAACAAGGGCAACATTTACCGTGGGGTAAAAATGATCAACTGGGATCCTCAGGCACTCACAGCCTTGAGCGATGAGGAAGTTTTGCATAAAGAAGCCAATTCCAAACTGACTTACATCCAATATAAAATAGACAGCGAAACAGAGGAATACATTACCATCGCAACCGTTCGCCCGGAAACGATAATGGGAGATACGGCAGTGTGTGTGCATCCTGACGATGAACGTTATGCTCATCTGAAAGGAAAATTCTGTTTTGTGCCTTTAATCAATCGCCGCATACCCATTATTTTCGACGATTATATTGATAAAGAATTCGGAACAGGAGCGCTGAAAGTAACGCCTGCACACGACATCAATGACTACAACCTGGGCCTGAAACACAAGCTGGCCGTTGTAGATACCCTGAACGAAAACGGAACAATGAGCGAGGCCGCTGAATTGTACATTGGTCAGGATCGTTTTGTGGTGCGCAAGCAAATTGTAGAAGACCTGAAAACTTCGGGCAATTTTGTAAAACAGGAAGATTATACCAATCAGGTGGGCGTGTCTGAAAGAACCGGCGCGGTGATAGAGCCAAGGTTGTCGATGCAATGGTGGTGCGATATGGAGAAAATGGCTGCACCTGCACTGGCTGCGGTAATGAATGAAGAAATTGATTTTTATCCTTCCAAATTCAAAAATCTTTACCGCCACTGGATGGGCAATATCAAAGACTGGTGCATCAGCCGCCAGCTTTGGTGGGGACAACGCATTCCAGCCTGGTACGATAAAGAAGGCAATATTTATGTAGCTGACAATGCTGACGAAGCCTTGGCAAAATACCAATCAACAAATGCGGCAGGAACGATTGCAGACCTCCGCCAGGAAGATGATGTACTTGATACATGGTTCTCCAGTTGGCTATGGCCTTTGCAGGTATTCGACTGGAATGAAAACAAAGACAATAAAGAACTGGATTACTACTACCCTACCAATACTTTGGTGACCGGCCCGGATATTATCTTCTTCTGGGTGGCGCGTATGGTAATGGCAGGTTACGAGTTCAAAGGCAAAAAACCATTTGACCAGGTTTATTTTACCGGTATCATCCGCGATAAGCAAGGCCGTAAGATGAGCAAGCAATTGGGTAATTCGCCCGACCTGCTGGAACTGATAGAAAACCATGGAGCCGATACCGTTCGCTTTAGTGTAATGATTTCTTCCCCTGCGGGAAATGATATTCTTTATGACGAAGCCTTCCTGGAGCAAGGCCGCAATTTCTGCAATAAAATGTGGAATGCGATGAAGCTGGTAAAAATGTGGGAAGCACGCGTGTCGCCGGATGTAAGCAATACAGAAACATTTGCCATCGACTGGATGCAGGAACGCATTAAGCAGGTACAACTGAGCATCGAAGAACTGATGAAAGACTTCCGCCTCAGCGAAGCCCTGAAAAACATCTACTCTTTAATCTGGGATGATTTCTGCAGCTGGTACCTGGAGTGGGTAAAACCTGCGCAGGATCAGGGATTGTCGGCAGAAGTTTATCATAAAACGATTGACATCTACGAGTCATTATTGCAATTGCTGCATCCTTATATGCCTTTTGTAACAGAAGAAATTTACCATTTGCTGCGCGAACAAAAAGATGATCTGATGAACCGTCAGTTACCTTCGTTTACCTCAGCAAATAATGAAATTCTTACGCAGGGAAAACTACTACAGGATTTGATTACGGCCGTTCGTGATGCCCGTGTAAAAAACAACCTGAAACCGAAAGATGTGATTAAACTGGCGGTAGATACGAAAGAACAATCAGTGTATGCCAACGCAACATCTTTACTGAGCAGACAAATCAACGCTGAAGAAATCAGTTTTACCAGCGAAGCCATTCAGGGTTCTATTTCCTTGGTTGTTGGTACGGATAAATTTTACATCAGCAGCAATGTAACGATTGACACAGCTGCTCAAAAAGAACAATTGCAAAAAGACCTCGATTATCAGAAAGGCTTCCTGATGAGCGTGGAAAAGAAACTAAGCAACGAAAAGTTTGTGGCTAATGCAAAACCGGAGATTCTGGCATCTGAGCAAAAGAAACAAAGCGATGCCTTAGCCAAAATAAAAACCATAGAAGAAAGTCTGAGTTTATTGTAATTTTAAGCCTATGAAACGTTTTCTGATTTTATCCTTAGGATTGTGCAGTTTTGGCGCAACTGTATTGTGGGCGCAAGCTAAAAAAGCGAAACCTGCGAATAAGAAAGTCGTAGCAAAAGCGAAATATCCATATAAAGCTGCCCCGGTTTTTTTGGGCAACTCCAATTTGCGGGGCGGATTATTGGCCAAAGCAAAATTTGATTCCTTGATGGACCAGGGATTAACGGCCATTGATTCTGCCGGCACACCAGGCAAAGTGATTGAGTTCCGCATTTATTATAAAGAAAGAAACCTGTATGAAGATTCGATGGGCAACTTTTATACTGATGTGGAAATGCTGACCGACATGTCTAAAAGCAACAAACTGAACAGCTATGTAGCCCTGCAAAACAGAACAAAGAAAGGTGACACCGCTATATTTGATGATATAATGGTGTTGTTGCCGGACAGTATTTTTGTCAGAGGCACATCAATGACCTTTATTATTGGTAAATAATTTTAAAAATCCCCTTGCTGAGCAAGGGGATTTTTTTAAGGAATGTAGTAATTCTAATGGCTTGCAAAAAGATCCCTCTTATCGTCGCGAGTAAGCTTGCAGTTTAATTTGCTACAGATTATTTCAAAATTTGCGTTCCATTTAAAATTCTGCCAGTAGGTTTTTAAGCTTACGGTATCTGTTTAAAAGATACGCCCTATTCCCCCAATCTTCTGTTTCGTCTTCTACTTTTGGGTTAAGAAATGTACCATCTGGCGAAATAAAATAGAAGCTTTCTAACCCTGCTTCTATTTCGTTTTGTTTTTGTTCTTCAGTTTGGTCAATAATCCCTAAACTCTCTTTGGTATAATTCCAGTCCTTATCAAACACTTCTTCAAAAGCATCTATAAATTCCCTAATTATTTGTTTTTGCTCAGTAGTCATAATTTTCAAGTTTGAAATCTTGGCAAATTCGCTATTTCGGATAAAAGCATCAACCTATTACGCAATATCTCCCTCAGCCCCTCAAAAATACCCATTCCTTATATTAAATTTCAAAATTTCGGGAAATAACCAGGCACGAGGCCTGCCTACCGGACAATCAGGAAAAAAACAACAACACGTTATCGCAACATAAGCGTAGCTAACAACTGTAGGTCCAACCAATCCTAGTGCTGCAGACAGTTGATGCTTGTTGCGGATTAATTGTAGACTGCTTCGTTCCTCGCAGTTACGTAAGCGTGTGGCGAGTGCAGGGCTCACCACACGAAAGAGAACTTTGCGCATGTTGAGCCTTCTTAGCGTCCCTGCCTGCCGGCAGGCAGGTTTGCGTGAAACAAACGCGACAAGCTCCTACCTACGGCAGGCAAGAAGCCCAAAGAAAAGACGAACCCTGACGGTGCGACGCCCACCAAAGCGAATAGGATATCCTAAAGCCGACCTCATAAAATTTTTGATTCGTGATTTCTGATTTCTGATTGCCACATTCTTCACATTCACGCATATTACTCACATTGCCTAATTACCAAATTGGCAAATTGCCTCATTCTTTTCTCAAATATTTAGCTACTTTTGTGCCTCAATTTTAATCTAAATCTTCAATCAAAAAAATCATACTTTATTATGGCTTATGATGTTATCGTAGTGGGTAGTGGACCAGGTGGTTATGTTGCAGCAATCCGTGCTACACAATTGGGTTTTAAAACAGCTATCGTGGAACGCGAAAGCCTTGGTGGTATCTGCCTCAACTGGGGTTGTATTCCTACAAAAGCTTTGCTGAAATCGGCTCAGGTGCTGGAATATATCGCTCATGCCCAGGACTATGGTGTATCGGTAGAAGGTGCAAAACACGACTTTGAAGCAGTAGTAAAACGCAGCCGCGGTGTGGCCGACAAAATGAGCAAAGGCATCCAGTTCCTGATGAAAAAGAACAAAATTGATGTTCTGAATGGTTTTGGAAAACTGAATGCTAAAAAAGAACTGGAAGTAACAGGTGCTGACGGCAAAATGACCGTTCACACTGCAAAACATATTGTGTTGGCTACCGGCGCACGCAGCCGCGAATTGCCTTCTTTGCCGATTGATGGTAAAAAAATCATCGGTTACCGCGAAGCGATGACCTTGCCAAAACAACCAAAATCAATGATTGTGGTGGGTAGCGGTGCGATAGGCGTTGAGTTTGCTTATTTCTACAGCGCATTGGGTACGCAGGTAACCATCGTTGAATTTATGGATCGTATTGTTCCGGTAGAAGATGCTGATATCTCTAAAGAACTGGAAAAATCATTCAAGAAAAAAGGTATCACCGTAATGACTTCTTCTTCTGTTGAAAAAGCAGATACAAGCGGTGCGGGTGTAAAAGCTACAGTGAAAACAGCAGCGGGCGAAGTGGTATTGGAAGCAGACATTTTGCTGAGCGCAGCAGGTGTTTCTACCAACATCGAAAACATTGGTCTGGAAGCATTGAACATTGCTACGGATAAAGGTCGTGTAACCGTAGATCCTTACTACAAAACAAACGTTGATGGCATCTACGCTATCGGCGATATCGTTCCTGGTCAGGCATTGGCACATGTTGCAATGAAAGAAGCCGTTATCTGTATTGAAGCGATTGCACATAAAGAAGGAAAATACCATCACCAACCGGAAGCATTGGATTACGGCAACGTTCCGGGCTGTACTTACTGCACACCTGAAATTGCATCAGTTGGAATGACGGAGAAACAAGCGAAAGATGCAGGTTACGAAATCAAAGTGGGTAAATTCCCATTCTCTGCCAGCGGAAAAGCAAGTGCTGCCGGTGCGACAGAAGGTTTTGTAAAAGTGGTTTTCGATGCCAAATACGGCGAGTGGCTGGGTTGCCATATGATTGGTGCCAACGTTACCGAAATCATCGCGCAAACCGTTTCTTCACGCAAACTGGAAACAACTTACCACGAACAATTAGACGTTATTTTCCCTCACCCTACTATGAGTGAAGCGGTAAAAGACGCTATCGAAGTGGCACTTGGCGAAGCAATTCACCTATAGTCTTTGCTTAATCAATATAAAAACACCCCGGCCGAAGCAATTCAACCGGGGTGTTTAATTTTATTTAAGAGTTGGTTTAAACAACCGGCGATTCCCAATCGTCCTGAGCGGTTATACCACCATCAACCCAGGTCCATTCAATTTTTTGGTAGGTAAATGAGATTTCTTCTTCAACCGGGAATTTGGCCAATTCCGCATCGTTGTTATTGCGCATCACACTTCTGATGGAGGAAATATGGGCATTGGTCAATTTAATGGTAAAGTGATTTGTCTCAACCCCGGCACCTGTAGCCGCCGCCTTATTGGGCGCGAAACATTTTAATTCAAACTCACTGATATTTTCATTGGTCACCATCACCTGATACAAAACAGGGCTGCTCTTGTCCAGTTCTTTCGTTATCACAAATGGTTTATGCATTCGCCTGCCGGTTGCCAATCCACTCGCAGGATCACGTGGCGAAACAATTTCGTGAGAATACGCATTTACCTCAATCATATTCTCTCTGCCCTTTTGGATAACACTTCCTTTTATTTGTCCTGATTTTTGACCCTTTAACTTTAAGTACGCATTGAGTGCCATAATTTGTTTGGTTTTAAAATGTGAAAAGACAAACGAAAGTTAAGCATTTGCATTAAAATATTTCAACCTATTTCTATTTAAACAAAAAGGAAAAGTCTAAACAGCCATCAAACTGCAACCGCGCAAAGCAGCAAAATCCATTCTGCCCAAAACCTCAAAAGTGCCATCAGCATTCACTTTACCCATATCTTCAGTAGCAATAAACGAACAGGAATGGACATTAGCCAAGTCAATAATATTCAGGACTCCACTTCCCGAAGTTTTGGTTTCCAATGGGTCCTGTACATCTCGCACTAAGGCACGCATCGTATGGATGGGTTTGAAAAGTCCGTTTTCTTTAGCGTAGGCTTGAGATAATAATTCCGTCATTCCATATTCAGCATGAACTGTTTTTAAATTCCACTTTTCCTTCAGAAACTGATGAACCTGTTCCCTTGTCCATTCTTCCTTTCTGCCTTTCATACCACCGGTTTCCATCACAGTTACCCCACTCAAATCCATTGGATACGCTTCAGCAAAGTCGAGCAGAGCAAAGGTGACGCCCAACAAAAGAATTTTTCTTCTCTCTGATTGCAGACTTTTTATTTTTCGGGATAATTCTTCGAATTCGTTCAGGTAAAAACCGCCGTCCGGGTTTCCGCTTTTCTTCATCAACATATTAGCCATGTGGACCAATGACGAAGTTTTGCGCTCGAGGTAAGACGGTAACAAAGCCAAAATCACCCAATCTTTTGACTCTCCATAATATTGTTCAAAACCATTCAGTGATACCGAATCATACAATTGCTCGTCTAAAACATAGTGGCGGCTTGGGATCATTCCACTGGTACCGCTGCTGTCAAAAATTACAGATTCAACATTTCCCCTGAAACTTTTAACCTTGTGAGATTTAAAAAAAGAAATAGGTAAAAATGGAATGTCCGTAAGGGCATTTACCCTTTCCACATCAATATGAAGTGCATCATGGTAAGCTTTATACAATTCATTTTCTGCAATTTGATGACGATATACCTGTAATACAGTCCCCTCAAAGTCGTTTACGCAACTTTGAACTAAATCATTTCCGTTGATTGTGTTGAACTGCATTGGTTTTTGAATTATTTTTGAGCAGGAAATTATTTTGCAAAACAACAAAAAAAAGCGCTGTGCCAACAAATAGAAATTTAATTACAGGGAAGCTCTCTTACTTTTTAGTTTTCACCGTTTTACTATCTGGTGTAATGCTATCCTGTACAAAAAAAAATAAAGCCAGCGAAAAACCTTCTATCACATTCGTCGGCATGAGTGGCGATAGCGTAAAATCGGGCAGCAACCAGATCATAGCAGTTAAATTTAATTTTGCGGATGGCGATGCGGACCTTGGCGTTTCACCATCCAGCGGCAATTTTGACATTTACACCACCGACAGCCGCGATACATCAAAAATAAATTATTACTTCCCAAAAGGAATCGCTGAAGCTGTAGACCCTACTCAGGGTATTACCGGAGATTGTACAATAAACCTTGAAGCCGCCTTTATTTTACTGCGCCCCAGCCGTCCTGACAGAGATACGGTGCGGTACGAATTTTATATTAAAGACAAAGCCGGCAACGAAAGCAACCGATTTACAACTCCGGATATTATCATCGTTCCATAGTTCAAAACAACTGCTCTGAAAGAGATTTCAGCAGAAAGTGCTCCTTTTCTTAAAAACAATAAAGAAATAAGAGTGGATTTGCTATTTTTGGGACTTCAAATTCTAACAAAAAACCTCTGAACAACAAATATTTTTATGGCCGAAGTGATAAGAATGCCGCTACTGAGCGATACGATGAAAGAAGGGGTGATAGCAGAATGGCACAAAAAAGTGGGCGACAAAGTAAAAGCTGACGACGTAATAGCCGATGTAGAAACAGATAAAGCCACAATGGAAGTTATGCCATTCGTTGGCGGAACGGTTCTGTATCTTGGTGTTGAAAAAGGAAAAGCAGCCAAAGTAAACGACATTATAGCCATCATTGGCAAAGAAGGAGAAGATTACCAATCTCTTCTGGATAAAGATTCTTCTGCACCTGCAACTGAAACAGAAGTACCTCCTGCTGAAGCACCAAAAGCAGCCGAACCGTCAGCACCAAAAGCGGCAACTCAGGCGCCGGCTGCAATTCCTGCCGGCGTAACGGTAGTAAGAATGCCATTGCTCAGTGATACCATGACGGAAGGCAAGATTGTAACCTGGAATAAAAAAGAAGGCGATGTTGTAAAAAGTGATGATGTGTTGGCAGAGGTAGAAACAGACAAAGCTACCATGGAAGTGATGGGATATGCTGATGGAACACTGTTACACATCGGCGTTCCGGCCGGCAGCGCTGCAAAAATCAATGATATTATTGCGATTGTTGGTAAACCTGGTACTGATATTTCTGGAATATTAAATGCACCATCAGGTAGCGAAGCGAAGGCTTCTGCTGAAGCACCAAAAGCAGAAACTGCTACTCCTCAAAATACAGGAAACAACACCGCATCTGCTGCAAAACAAGAATCCGCTGTTTCATCAGATGACAGCCGTATGAAAATATCACCACTGGCACGCAAAATTGCGCAAGACAAAGGCATTGATATTAAATCGCTCAGCGGTTCCGGCGATGGAGGAAGAATTGTAAAAAGAGACATTGATAATTACACACCGCAGGAAGCAAAAGCACCGCAGGCAAATGCTGCCACTGCTGTTGCTGCGGTTAATATCCCTTCAGGCACTGAAAGCTTTACCGATGCACCTGTTTCTCAAATGCGGAAAATAATCGCAAAAAGACTGGCAGAAAGCAAATTCACTGCACCCCATTTTTACCTGAAAATTTCGGTAACAATGGACAAAGCAATGGAAGCGCGCAAACAAATCAATGCTTTGGGTGGCGCTAAAATATCATTCAATGATTTTATTATAAAAGCTTCGGCAATGGCTTTGCGCAAACATCCTGCTGTCAACAGTTCATGGATGGGCGACTTTATCCGCACTAACAATCACATCAGCATTGGTAGTGCCATTGCTGTAGAGGAAGGATTGATTGTTCCTGTTATCAAATTTGCAGACCAGTTATCGCTTTCTCAAATTGCCACAACTGCTGCAGACCTTTATAGCAAAGCACGCAACAAAAAAATTCAGCCAAGTGAATTTACCGGAAATACTTTCACTATTTCCAATTTGGGAATGATGGGTATTGATGAATTCACTGCTATTATCAATCCACCAGACAGCTGCATTTTGGCTGTTGGAAATATTGTTCCAACTCCGGTAGTGGAAGACGGAAATATTGTGGTGAGACAAATCTTAAAACTAACACTCAGCTGCGACCACCGTGTAGTAGACGGAGCAGTTGGAGCTCAATTCTTACAAACACTCAAAACTTACATCGAAAACCCAGTAACAATGCTGGCTTAAGATACAGAGAAAGAGCCGCTTGGCTCTTTCTTTTTACCTGTCACTTTTATCCAATTCACATTTTATGGCACGGACCATTAGCGCCAAATCAATTATCGGATTTATTCTGCTGTTGTTGCTGAGCGGAACATTTATTTTTTCTGCCGTCGCAAAATTCATCACCATCGAACCTTTCGAGTGGACATTTATGGATATGGGTTTACCCAATTCACTGGCTTTCTTTTTAGCCAGATTTTTTATTGGATTCGAATTTTTGCTGGCCTTATTTATGCTGGCTCATTTCTATCTGAAAAAATTCACCTACCCGATTACGATTTTGTTTCTGGTAGCAATGACTATTTACCTGTTCATCCTATTGGCTACGAAAGGTAATAATGTGGATTGTGGCTGTTTTGGAGATGCCTTGCCGATGTCACCACTGGTAAGTATCCTGAAGAACGTGATTCTTCTCGCGGTTACATTTCTGCTTTCAAAAATCTATCCCGTAAAACCTTATCGCTTTCAGGGAATCCTCTCTGTGATTGGCGGAGCTGCTATGATGGCTATTCCGTTTGTTTTTGTACCCTATTCTCAGAAACCGAGTCCGATAAACATGGATGTTCTATATAAAAACAGTGCGAATCATCCTTCAGTTGAACTAAGGAAGGGGAAACATCTGGTTGCATTTCTCAGTCTTGGCTGTCCGCATTGCCGGCATGCTGCCAAAATCTTTAAAGACATAAAAGCAGAAGATAATGAAACACCAATTTTTATGGTTTTGTATGGTTCGCCGGTAGACACTGCTGACTTTTTCAACGAAACAAAAGCATACAAAGTCCCTCATTTTGTTTACAATGATCACGTTGAATTTATTAAAATGGCGGGTAAATTTGTACCCTCTATTTATTGGGTAAACAATAGCATTAAAGAAAGAAAAGTAACTTACATACAGCTGAATACCGAGCTGCTCAAAAACTGGAAAACCAACTAAATATTATGGCTGAGATAGAAGATGAAATAGAAGATTTTGAGGATGGTGACGAGGTCGAAGGAACCGGCGAAGCTGTGTTGGCAGAGCGCGAGCGATTCATTGTCAATAAAGGCCAGGAGTCTATCCGCATTGATAAATTTTTGCAGAACAGGCTGGAAGGAGCTACACGCACCAAAGTGCAGCAGGCTATAGATGACGGACTGATTTTAGTAAACGACAAACCGGTTAAATCCAATCATAAAATAAAGCCGGGCGAGGAAATCGTTATTTTTGAAACCCGTCCTTCCGAACTATACGAGATTGTTCCGGAAGATCTTCCGCTCGACATCGCATATGAAGACGATGACATCATGATTATCAACAAAAAAGTTGGCATGGTGGTGCATCCCGGTTGTGGCAATCCAAGAGGAACTTTAGTGAACGGTCTGTCTTTTTATTTAAAGAAAGAAGAAACGGAAGAATTGCCGCGCATCGGATTGGTGCATCGAATTGACAAAGACACCAGCGGATTGTTAGTCATTGCCAAGCATGAGGCAGCCATGCAAAAAATGGGTGCACAATTCAAAAACCATACGGTACACAGACGTTACATTGCCTTGGTTTGGGGTAATATGGAAGAAGATGAAGGAACGGTGGTTGCTCATATCGGTCGCCACCAGCGCTTCCGTAAGATTATGGCAGCCTATCCTGAAGGAGATTATGGCAAAGAAGCCATTACGCATTACAAAGTAATAGAGCGCTTCAACTATGTAACGCTTATCGAATTAAGACTGGAAACTGGACGTACGCACCAGATACGGGTGCATATGAAACATATCGGGCATCCTTTGTTCAGCGACAGCACTTATGGTGGTGATTATATTGTCAAAGGAACTGTCTTTACAAAATATAAGCAATTTGTTGAAAATTGCTTCAAGCTACTGCCACGGCATGCCCTTCACGCTAAAGAATTGGGCTTTGTGCATCCCGGCACGGGCGAAAATGTAATGTTCGACTCCGAGATTCCAGAAGACATGGTTTCGGTGATCGAAAAATGGCGGACATATATAACCGGGATGACCAGTCAACTCAAAGACAAAATTGATAACGGATAATTTTAGAATTGTCATTTGATTTCCCAAAATAAATTTTACCTTTAAGCATCTTAATTTAATTACCATTTTATGAACATTAATAAGTACATCACTATTGCTTTGTTAGCTTTGGTTACAATGGCTGTTGTTTTTGAAAGTTGCAATAAGCGTGGACTTCCACACAGAAAATACAGAGGACAGGCCCCAAGAGGAGCACATCCATAGTACCGCAATCTTTAATCAATATTTTTATCGAAGGATATTAAATACACAGCGCACAAACGTTGACTTATTTAATATCCTTTTTTGTTGAATTGCGCTATAAAGAATCATACATACCCTTGAAATTATTTCCTTCCATATTACTGTTGATTTTGTTTTCCCTGCGTTGCGCTGCACAATCGGGATACGATACGGTGAAGGTGTATTTCCCCATTAACATTACGGAACTGGATAAAGAAGGAAAGGCGCGACTGGATTCTACCCTAAAGATTATAGGCAAAAAAAACCTGCTGATTTACGGATACGCAGATTATCTCGGTAATGAACCCCGCAACCTGGATCTGGCCATTGGCCGCGCCAACAACGTAAAACAATATTTAATTGACCATAATATTTCTACCCGGCAAATTTTGATTTGTGAAGGTATTGGGGAGGTTAGCCGCGCACTGCCGGATGATAAAAATGGTATTCCGGAAGACAGAAGAGTTGGTATTTTTATTAAAAGAGATCCTGGTGGTTTTGAGGAAATAAAAGACCTCAGGCCGGTTAAGGATTCAGGCACAAAAAAGAGAATGTCTGTGCAGGAAATTACAAAAAAAGGAACTTTAATACCCGTCAAACCATTTGTAGCAAAAAAGAAACCGGTACAGGACACTGTTTTTCAGAAGCCAATACAAAAAAAAACAAATACCGGGAAAAGTTATGGTGTGGCAACGGGTATAAAATTTGAGCGTTTAAAAGACCTGAGGCCAAATGACGTACTGAGAGTGGAAGCCATCCACTTTCTGCCTACGCGTCACTTTTTAACGGAAGAAAGCGAACCTATCCTCAAAGATCTGCTTAAAACAATGCAGGATTACCCCCAACTGGCCATCAGGATTGAAGGCCATGTATGTTGTGTAAAAGGAACCGGTGATGCATTGGATACCGATACCTACGACCTTAAATTGTCGGTAAACAGGGCAAGGCATATCTACCTATACCTCATTCAGAATGGTATAGATGGAAGACGACTTGAATATGCCGGGTTCGGGAAAAGCCGCCCCATCATTCCCTTTGAAAAAACAGAAGAAGACGCACAAAAAAACAGAAGAGTAGAAATCAGGGTTCTACGAAATTAAAATGGACCAGAGCAAAGAAAAATACAAATCAATAGAAGCCCCGACAACATCTTTATTCAAAGACAGGGGAAGCAAATTTTTAGGCTATACCTTCCCAATACTAACAATTGAGGACGCCAAACAAAAACTTCAACTTGTAAAAAAAGAACATCCACAAGCCACACATCATTGTTTTGCCTACCGGTTAGGAACTGACGGATTACAATTCAGAGCAAGCGATGACGGAGAACCAAGTGGCAGTGCAGGACGTCCTATCCTTGGGCAAATAGACAGTGCCGGCTTTACAAATATCCTTGTAGTGGTGGTGCGATATTACGGCGGAACAATGCTTGGAGTTCCAGGACTGATTAATGCCTATAAAACTGCTACGGCTGATGCATTTGCGACAGCAAAACCAGTAGAAAAATGGATTACTCAATGTGTGGAAATTACTACCGATTACAATGCGCTGAGCGAAGTTTTATATTTGCTCAAACAAAGCGAGTCTGAAATTGTAAAGCAGGATCTTCAACTGTTTTGTACCATTATTGCCGCCATTCCTAAAATCTATCTGGAACAATATCAAAGTTTGCTGCTTAAAATTCGTGGACTGAACCTGAAATTGATTGCTTGACCTTGAATATCGCTTCAAAACATACGGAACTGATTAAACGGGAAGCCAAAAGGCTGGGGTTTATGCAATGTGGTATAGCCGCCGCAACAGAATTGACTGAAGATGCAAAACGGCTGGAAAGCTGGTTAAATAAAGGTTTTCAGGGCAAAATGGGATACATGGAGCGTAATTTTGATTTACGCATCGACCCCAGAAAATTAGTTCCGGAAGCGAAATCTGTCATCACCTTATTATTGAATTATTTTCCTGAAGAAAAGCAGGAAACAGATGCCCCCAAAATTGCCAAATATGCCTTTGGTATTGATTATCATTTTGTCATCCGCGAAAAACTAAATGAATTAATTGACTTTATCCGTCAGCATATTGGCGAAGTAGCCGGACGGGGATTTGTGGATAGTGCACCCGTGCTGGAAAGAAGTTGGGCAGAACGCAGCGGATTGGGATGGGTGGGTAAAAATGCCAATTTGTTAAATAAACAAAGTGGCTCCTTCTTTTTTATTGCAACGCTAATCTGCGACCTGCAACTTGACTATGATTCTCCCTTTGCAACAGACCATTGCGGTACCTGTACAAGGTGTATCGATGCCTGCCCTACAGATGCAATTGTTGGCCCTACTGTAATAGATGGCAGCAAGTGCATTTCCTACCTGACCATTGAATTAAAAGACGAACTTATTCCTGCCGAACTTCAACCTAAAATGGAGGGATGGGCTTTCGGTTGCGACATTTGCCAGGACGTATGCCCATGGAACAGATTTTCGAAACCGAATACAGAAAATCACTTCATACCAATACCACAGGTACTGAACCTTAGCCTTAAAGAATGGGAAGAAATCAGTGAGATTAACTTTAAGCAATATTTTAAGCAATCGCCCATTGCTCGTACTAAATGGAAAGGAATGATGCGCAATATTAAAGCCATCAAACAGATCTACACTAGTCAGTAGCAGAATCCAGTATAGGAATTTTTACCGTTGAATCCTGTTGTATAGCTTCAATCGCTCCGGGCATCATTGGTTCTTCGTCATATTGCTCAGATTTGCTCAACTGAACCAGCCATTTGCCGTCAATTTTAGCCAGAGTGAGTAATTGGTTTTCGTCAAGTTTTGAAGTCTTGTACGTCACCACAGCTTTATCACCTGTTTCTTTTACATCAACAATTGTCACTTTCAGGTTTTTGCCCTCTTCCTTTACAGAATCCGGCACCATAGTCAGATAATCAGCTTGGTCAAGAAGTTCAATTGTTGTAGAATCTGATACTTTTTTAGCCTGATCCAGGTCCGCTTTGGCCACACTTAGCAAAAACTTCTCAGCTACGGCTTTAGGATTATTGCTGCTACAGGATGAAAATCCAAAACCCAGAAGTATAAGAGCAAAAAAGGAAAGGAGTTTATTGTTCATGAATGAGTGTGTATTATGTTGCGAAGCTACTATTAATAGGCTATTTCACAAATAGTTTCGCAGTGTTTGTTCTGAAATAAATTATCAATTGCAATGTACTTTTTACCCGACAAAGTTTGAGTAAATTCAATAAAACCAGGCGTTTTTGTGGCAATAATCAAAGATTTATACAAGAGTTCCGAACAATACATTTTATCGTCTGTGGCCAAATCAAATTGAGTATCGAAACTTACATTATTTATCCTGAAATACTCAAGTTGCATTAAGAACAGTGATTGCTCCTTAGCGGAAAGCTGATACCTGACTATTGCCCAACGTTTATTTTTGACTGCGTCTATAAAGGTTTGTATTTTCTCAAGCCGGATTTTCCCGTCAGGATTATCAGTTCCGCCAATTATATGGCAGACGTATAAGCCTGAATCGGTAGAAATAGCAACTCCACAATGAGAATACTGCTGGTTGCTTTTATTCAGCCGACAAAACAATTGACTCACTTCATCTTTTCCGCAACGAAAAATAAAATCGCCGTTACGAACACTACTTAATGCCGCTATATTTTTTGCTGTAATATTATGATTCTGATTGGTTTCTATAGTTTTGTCCTTACAAGACATGAATGTTGCACCCAGCAGAATACAGGCAGTTGTCAAGAGAATAAATTGCAATCTCCTCATATCATAGACTAAAAATGAAAAGGCCGACCCATTTGTTGGTCAGCCTTTTCTGAAAAAATTTACGCGGATATTAGCTCGCCAAGAAATCTTTCACTTTGTCTTTGTGAATGATGTTTTCTTTGAACGTATAAGCACCTGTTTTTGGGCTGCGAACGGCTTTAATAACTTTAGTCCAGTTTTTCGCTTCTGCTGCCTGTTTAGGGTCTTTTTTAATCGCGGTTTTAGCTGCTTTTGCCATAACTCAATATTTTAAAAAGGGTTGAAGTAAGATTATTTGATTTCTTTGTGAACAGTCACACGCTTCATCAACGGGTTATATTTCTTAAACTCGATGCGCTCGGGAGTATTCTTTTTGTTTTTGGTGGTAATGTAACGGCTGGTTCCCGCTAAGCCGCTGTTTTTATGCTCTGTGCATTCCAATATTACCTGTACGCGGTTGCCTTTCTTTGCCATTTTTATTGAATGTTTTGATGCTTATTAATTACTAGATTTTGTGACCTTCTGCACGCAATTGTTTTACTGTTGCAAGCAGGCCATTTTTGTTGATGGTACGCAAAGCTTCAGTAGACAATTTCAGAGTGATCCATTTGTCTTCTTCAGCAAGAAACATACGTTTAACTTGCAAATTGGGCAGGAAACGACGCAATGCTTTTTTATTAGAAAACGAAACTTTATGCCCAACCATTGGTCTTTTACCGGTTACTTGACAAACTCTTGCCATAATTTTATTTTTTTAAGGACTGCAAAGGTGCACCATTTTAATGAAACAACAAAAATATTTTTACACTTATTAGCACTTTTTTATAGAAATAGAAACTTTAAGCATTCTGTAAACGTAAAAGTCAATCAAAATCAAATCTTTGCGACAGTTTTATTTGTGTCCGCCACTTGACCAATTACCTCCTGACGCACCTGTTGCTCCTTCAAAATCTGTTCTTTAAAGGGGGTTACAATTTCAGAAAGCTGCTCTTTACTGATATCAAGTGCCTTTCCGTCGCCAGCCAACACAAACCAGGGTCGCGGAGAGCCAAAGGGATAGGCTCCGAAAACGATAACCGGTGTTCCTTTTGCCAGCAATTGTCCGCTTTTATTTAATTTCCACTGATTGGCCCAGCTATACAAAAACTCCGCCTGATCGGCCCACAGGCGCAAACAGCTGTGAGATGCGGGATAGCCAGGCAAATCATATTGGTGAAAGCCTACCCCACCCATATTGCTGATATTAAAATTCCACTTCAATATCCATTCATTATCTACTGTGCTTCGGGTTTCTTTTGCTTTCCAATTACAAAAAAACAGCCCGGTTGGTGTTTTTGAAGCTTTTTTCCCCATATTCGTCGGACCTGATATAATCAGTTTCCCATTTTCGTAAGCAGCAAAAGCCTGTGCCGGATAGGAAAACAATATTATTTTATCGATATCTTTCAGCGCATCTGCATACAATGGAAAGGGCATATAGTATGCAATGGTGTCAATATACTTATCCGGCACCAGAATGCTATCCAGGCGTTGCAGGTGTTTCTCATCTACCCTGTTGATGGCTGCAATGATATTTTTATGCTGATTTCCTTCAAAACTGTCTGCCAGTTTCCAAATGCTTTTTTTCTCAAAATGATAATTAATCAGTGGTTTCTGTGGAACTATCTCTTCTGCCGGTTTTTCTGCTTCTTTCTTAAATTGTTTAGATTCAATCTTCTTTTCCTGCCCTGAAGTGGGATTTTCCTTACATGAAATAAATGGTAAAAATGCTACTGCCAGAATCCAATATCGTATGGTCATAAATAATCAAAAAAGTGTTGTGCATACAAATATCAAAGAGAAATTTCAATTCACCTATTAAGCAAACAATAATTATACCTTAATCCCTCCCTGATGCAAATTATTAAGTTTTCGTTCTGAAAAAGCCTTTACAGATTACGTTTGAGGATACCTGCTTGCCTGACTTAAAAATTTGCAGTACATTACCCATTATTCTTTTTAAATATTTTTTTTCAAGAAATGGAATCAAAATTCACAACTGACGTATTTATCAGCTACGCACATATTGATGATGAAACTTTTATAAAAGGAGATGATGGCTGGGTGACAACGTTCCATACTGCCCTCCAAACAAGGCTGGGACAAGTATTGGGTGAGCAGGTAAACATCTGGCGAGACACAGAACAGCTGCAGGGAAATGATATGTTTGCCGACAAAATTGTGAATCAGTTTGAGCATACAGCAATAATGATTTCAGTGATTACACCCCGGTATGTAAAATCTGAATGGTGTAATAAAGAAGTAGATGAATTTATCCGTATTGCTAATACCAATCATTCCATCCGCATAAAAGACAAACTGCGCATTTTTAAAGTCCTGAAGACGCCCGTAGCGTTGGAACTGCAGCCGGCAGCGATACGCGATATGCTGGGCTATGAGTTTTATACCAAAAATCACATTACAAAATTAGAGACTGAACTAAGCCTGGAATCAGAAACGCGTAATAAATATAAAGCCGTTCTCGACCGCTTAGCATGGGATATCAAAGGTGTTCTGGAACAATTGCGCAAACTGGAAGCTGAAAGAATAAGAATAGCCAGCAGAACACCGGAAGAAATAGCAGAAATTGAACGACTAAAGAAAGAAGCACATTTAGCAGATGAAGCACGATTGGCAGAAGAATTACGATTGGCGGAAGAGAAGAGATTAGCAGCAGAGAAGCGGTTAACAGAAAAAGTGCGTGTAGCTGAGGAGAAGAAAAGAAAAAAAGCAGAAGAAGAAAAGAAAAAAGAGGAAGAAAAGAAAAAAGCATTAAAAGAAACGGCGCGTCTGGAAAAATTAGAAGAACAAAAAAGGATAGACGCGGTAAAAATAAATCTGGCATCAAAACCGGAAAATTCATTTTACACTGCTATAAAGTATGGTATAATTGTCATTTTAGTAATTGGAGGTTTGGTTTATTTGTTTGACAAAGAACCTAAAACTGAACCCCAACCTGATAAGCCCAAATCAATTTCTGTCTGGAGTCTTATGATTCGACCTGAGGATAAAAAAAGGATAGATAATGTCAGCCAACTGGTAGATTGGGTACACAACAATATGAGTACAAACGCGATAAATTATAACCAGAATGAAGATTTCAGAAAAGGCCTTAAATCACCCCGCTTGACCATCAATCGTGCCGATTTCATCAACTACACCACAGTAAGAATGATTGTTGTGGGCACTGAGGGAATAAATTATTATTTACCCACAAAATGCACAATTGAGAACAGAGGAAATAATAGTTATTTTAAAACAAGCAGCAATTCAGATATCCGCTCAGGGTTTTTCTACTTTAACAAAAGTGAGACATATATATATTTAGGTGGCATTACGGCTGCAAATAACATTCCAAAAAATTATAGCTCACCAAACCATGAGGCCGGAATTTTGTTTCAGATATCACCCGATAAGCTACTGATGCTGATTCCTAAAGACAATTACTATACCTTATTGGAATTTGCAAAATAAATGGAAAAGGATTTGCCATTAAAAGCCTGTACGCGATGAAGTTTAATTGTTGTCCTGGTATTTATATATTAAGGATCAATCGAAATACACTTATTAAAATTCAGTATATCAAAATTATGCTTAACCTCATTTATTTTAAATAATTTCCAAATACAGTAACCAGAAAAATAAGCAAACATTGAATTCTCCATTTGCCTTATCTTGCAGACCTACTTTCAGACAAAAAATAAGGCACAGCTAAGTATGCTCAAAATTGGCATCTTCGGGGCAGGACACCTCGGCAAAATACATATTCAACAGTGGAAAGAAATCGCAGGGATAGAATTGGTGGGCTTTTTTGACCCAAATGATGAAAATGCACAATCAACAACCGAGCAATACCAAATCAAACGCTACACTGATACCAACGAATTATTGCAGGCCTGCACTGCAGTAGATATTGTCACGACTACCATTCATCATTACGAAATAGCCAAATCGGCCTTACTGTCGGGCAAACATATTTTTGTTGAAAAACCATTTACAAACACACTTGCAGAAGCTCAGGAACTCATAAAACTGGTAAAAGAAGCCAGGGTAAAATGCCAGATTGGTCATGTAGAGCGCTTTAATCCGGCTCTGCTTGCGCTGGGGGAAACCAACATTCAACCCATGTTTATCGAGTCGCACAGGCTTTCAACCTTCAATCCCCGCGGTACAGACGTGTCAGTTATTTTGGATTTAATGATTCACGATATTGACATTGTGCTCCATTTGGTGAAATCTCCGGTGAAAAGAATCTCTGCCAGCGGTGTGGCTGTGATGAGCGAAACGCCAGACATTGCAAACGCCAGAATAGAATTCGATAACGGTTGTGTAGCCAACCTGACCAGCAGCCGTATTTCCTTGAAAAGAATGAGAAAAATGCGTTTGTTTCAACGGGATGCCTATATCAGTGTAGACTTTTTAGAGAAAAAAACAGAAATTATCCGCCTTAGCGACGACAATAACGGACCAAAGGGATTGATGGATATTCCACTTGAAATGGCGAATGGAGACAAAAAAATCTTGTCTGTAAAAAACCCGGAAGTCCCTGCAGTAAACGCTATCCGAATGGAACTGACCGAATTTGCCAACGCCATTATTAATGATTTACCGGTCAAAGTGTCTGCTTTTGACGGGTATCAGGCAATGGAAGTTGCACACCAAATCTTAAAAAAGATGAGTTTGCACAATAAACTGCACAATGAATAAGCAATAAGAACGTTATACCATAAGACGAATCACTTACCGTACAGAAACAGCAATGAATAAACACTTATACTTAGTCCTTCTTTTCCCTTTTATATTTTCGGCTTGCAATCTGATCAACCCCAAAGAGCAAACGCCAACTTATCTTCACCTCGAACCGTTTATATTTACCAACGTAGATTCGGGTTACACCGGAAGTGCGTCACATAATATTCCTTCTGCAAAAGTGGTGGTAGATGATCAGACCGTTGGGATTTTTGATTTACCATGCACTGTACCTGTCATTCTTACAAAAGATGCACGACTTACCATCACTCCGCAGGTAGTCAATCAGGGCCTGAAAAGTTATGTATTTTCCTACCCGTTTTATCAAAGTGACAGTACAACACTTTTCTTCAAGCCAGGTCAGGTGCAAAATTTTACACCCAAAACAAAATATGCCGGTAATTTAAGCAGCACATCCTTCAGGTTAAAAATAAATTTTGAGGAAGGACTGTTGTTTAAAAACCTCAGTGGCGACACCAGTCTCTTGTTGGAAAAAGACCGATCTAAAGTAATCGAGGGCGAAAATTCGGGAGCACTTTATCTCAACCAAACCCACAAAACTTCAGAAAGTATATCAACCAATTATTTTGAATTCCCAACCAATGATTGTTTTCTGGAGTTCGATTATAATTGTTCCATTCCTTTTGCAATCGGGCTTTTGGCCGAAAATGCATCCGGCACCAAAGTGCAAGAATATTTGGCTGGTTTTTATCCGAAAACCACCAATAACAAACTCTATGTGAACCTTACAACTTTCAAGTCTACCTACTCAAGCTATACCAAATTTTATATCATTGTAAGAGCGGATCTAAATGATGAGGACGGAAAATATAAAGAAGGTTATCTGCTGATTGACAATATAAAAGTGATTTCCCGCTAGGTATGTTTGTGTATTTATCTTCACTCAAAAAGAATGCCATCCGATGGATGATGTTGTCTGATTTTCTGACAGCAGGACTATCGTGGATTTTGTTTTGGGCGATAAGACATAAAACGCTTTTGCAGACCAACTTTGGGAAAGCGTTGACCTTCATGCAACCGATCGACTTTATTGAGGGATTGCTGCTGTTGCCATTGGCCTGGCTACTGTTGTACTATTTATCGGGCACCTATTTCGATCTCTATCGGAAGTCGAGAATCAGCGAAATCTACCGCACATTTATTTCCTGCTTTATTGGTAGTCTGCTTTTGTCCTTTGCGCTTGTCAGCAACGATACTAATGAATTTTCCTATTTCTTCTCTATGACCTGGAGATACTTTTTCATTCATACTGCTATTACCCTTGCAGCCAGAATGTTCATTCTTTTCAGGGTGAAACGAAATATAATTTCCGGAAAAGTCGGATTCAATACAATGATTGTCGGTGGCAACGAACAAGCCATTAATATCTACAAGCAAATCAATGAAAACGATAAAATTTTAGGTAATATCTTCAAAGGTTTCGTTTATTCTCAAAAGGAAACCGGCAATGGAATGAGCCATTATTTGCCGCAGCTTGGCGATTTATCTCAACTTGAAAGAATCATTGACCAACATCAGATTGAGGAAGTAATTGTTGCCGTTGACAGTTCCGAAAGGAGCCTGCTGGAAAATATCCTGACACGCCTGAGCTATAAAGCCGTTGTGGTAAAAGTGTTGCCAAACCTTTATGACATCATTTCAGGCTCGGTAAAAACCAATAATGTTTATGATACCATCCTGGTGCATATCGAACCTACATTGATGCCTGACTGGCAGGTGGTTTGCAAGCGGGCAATAGACATTTTTGCCTCTGCTCTGGCAATTATAATTCTTTCGCCGGTTTATATATTTTCGGCAATAAAGGTAAAGCTATCCTCTCCCGGACCAATTTTCTACAAACAGGAAAGAATTGGTCTTTACGGACGCAGCTTTAATATTATCAAGTTCAGGTCAATGTTGTTATCAGCAGAAGAAGGGGGACCTGCTTTATCCCGCAAAAATGACCCAAGGATTACAAACTGGGGTCGTGTAATGCGTAAATGGCGGATAGATGAAATTCCACAGTTCTATAATATTCTGATTGGTGACATGAGCCTTGTAGGACCCCGTCCGGAAAGGAAATACTACATTGATATTATCTGCCAGACACATCCTCATTACAAATATCTGCACAAAGTAAAGCCAGGACTAACCTCTTGGGGTATGGTAAAATATGGCTATGCACAAAATGTGGAAGAAATGAAAAAACGGATGGAGTATGATTTGCTGTATATCGAGAACTGTTCGATAGCGCTTGATATAAAAATCATGTTGTACACCATCATCGTAATTGTAGAAGGAAGAGGTAAATAAATTCAGGATTCACTTTTTACAAATTAGCGTTTATCTTGCAGCAAATTCTGCAATTTATGAAGCGTTTTGCTTTTCTTTTATCTTTTCTGATTGGTGGCATGGTAAATTCTTTTGCCCAATCCATTCCTGTTACACCTAGTTCTCCATTCAAGATTCTGGATACCCGTAGCGGTGATTTTATCAGTATCACTGAGGCTGCCGACCGTATTGGGAAAGTGGATGTTGTTTTTTGGGGAGAAGAACACAACGATACTATTGGCCATATTCTTGAGCTCAAGATGCTGAAATTATTGACAGAACGCTATCGTGGCAAACTTACCCTTTCAATGGAAATGTTTGAAACAGATTGCCAGGTTCTGGTGGATGACTATCTGGGTGGTTTTATCACCCGCGAAAAATTTCTGAAAGACAGCCGTGCCTGGAACAACTATGAAGATTACAGCCCCTTAGTAGAATTTGCAAAAGAACAAAAATTGCCTGTTGTTGCTGCAAACAGCCCGCGCCGATACAATAACCTGATGAGCAAACGCGGCCCTAAAAGCCTGGACAGTCTGCATAGCAGCGCAAAAGCACTGATTGCAAAACTTCCAATTTATATTCCTAAAAACGGCAAATACTACAAGAAATTTGTGGAGATAATGGGAGGAGAAGACAATATTCACAGCCCGAATATGTTTGCTTCGCAATGCCTGTGGGACGCTACAATGGCAAAAAGCATTGAACGTGCTGCAGGCGACGACAAAAAAGGTGGAGTGGTCATGCACATCTGCGGACGATTCCACAGTGATAATTATTTAGGTACTGTTTCTCAACTGATACGCAAAAATGCAGACATCAGTATGGTAACAATCAGTTGTTTCCCTGCCGATGATTACGAAAAGCCATCAATAGAAAAATACGAATCGCTGGCGGATTTTGTGATACTTACACAAAAACAAGGGGAATAAATATTTCTAATTCTTTTTACAGAAAGGGCTTTTAGCATTCCGCTAAAAGCCCTTTTCGTTTTTAATTATCCTTTTCTATAAGTTCTTTCAGTGACTGCAACATCATGTTCCAGTTTTTTTCCGAATCCTCCCGATCTTTTTCCGTTTTGTTTTTATCCTGTTTCAGGCTCACCCTTGTCTGGTCATTACTATCGCTCAAATCAATCGTTACTGTACGGTAATTTTCAGGACTGTCATCATTGCTCATCATTTCGCTGTAATGCGTGTACTGCAATGTTTTACCCGGAACCATCTTCAGTATCTTTCCCTTGTCTTCGTAAGGATGCCCTTGCCATTCGCCCCGCCAGGTTATCGGGCTACCCTCTTTCCAATCCGATTCAACGTTACTGCCAAACATAAATTTGTTATTACTTTCGGGATCAATCAATGTTTCCCAAACTTTGTATACCGGTGCATAAATACCTATTTCTGCCCTGGCCATTAAATTTTCTGTGCTCATTTTTATTGGATTTATTAATGAAAAAAATTCCCTTTATCCAAAAATAAAAAAGCAAGCACCCTAAATGTCCTTAGGTTATCTTAAAAGGTTTAAAATAAAAAGAACTTATCAATGCCATTCCTGCTGCAATGCCACCATAGCACCTTCGTTATTGGTCAACTCGGCCAGACGTTCTATAATCCGCTCTACCAATGCATCGGGACAGGAAGCTCCTGAAGTAATCATTACCTTTATCGTCTCTTTAGCTGGAATAAAATTGGTCGTCATCTCTTCTGTATGCTGACGCCAATCGTAATGTGAAATCAGTTTATCATTGATAAGACAATACTCGTCTTTGATGAAATAAGTGGGTAATTTTTCTTCGCAAAGCTCTACGAGATGAGAAGTGTTTGAACTGTTGTATCCGCCAATTACCAAGGCTAAATCAGCATCTGTTTCCAGCATTCCCTGCACTGCACTCTGGTTATCATTTGTTGCATAACACAATGTATCACGGGTTTCAGCAAAACGCTCAGTTTCATTTCCGGCTTCCGTTTGATAATGTTTCAGAATGACTTTTTTCAAAAAATCAGCAATGCTCTGAGTTTCACTCGCCAGCATGGTTGTCTGGTTAACGACACCGATTTTCTGTAAGTCATTTCTTACATCAAAGCCTTCAGAATACTGCCCTTTAAATCGGGTGTAAAATTCTTCCGGTCCTTTTTCTCCTTTAATGTATAAGGCCAGCTCCTCCGCCTCTTTCATATCCTTTACCACCACAGTAGGTGTATGCACATTACTATGAGAAAAGGTTGCCCGGGTTTCTTCGTGCTTAGGCTTGCCATGCACAATGATTGAATAGCCATCCTTGCCTATTTTCTCCGCACGGTTCCACACTTTCTCCACAAAAGGACAAGTTGTTTCGTATGTCGTAGGTTCAATGCCTTTATTGCGCAGCAAAGCTTCCATTTCCACCGTAGTGCCAAATGCCGGAATAATGACAATATCTTCTGAAGTCAAATCATCCCAGTTCATCAGCATCCTGCCTGAAGTGTCCATTATGAAACGAACCCCTCTCGATACCAGATCTGCGTTGACATTAGGATTATGAATCATTTCGCTCAGCAAAAAAATACGTTTATCCGGGTTTTCATCGATTGCACGGAATGCAATTTCAATCGCATTTTCCACCCCATAGCAAAAACCAAAATGACGAGCCAGAATTACCTCAAGCGAACCTATTTTCAGGTGAGTGGGTGTAAAATCCTTTTTTAGCTTATCCTCCGATTTTCGTTTGCTTTTTATAGCAGACACGAGCGGACTTCTGTAATGGACAGGGACGTTGAATGATTTCATTGCTGCAAAATTACACTACAAGCTCGACCACCAAATACTTTTATCTGCAAATTTTCCCCAATTTTTGGTACTGCTTTTGATTGTCTTCTCCATTGCAGCGATTGTTGTTTTTTTACCTTTATCCGGAGCTACAACATCAGCCGGAGCAATAGCTTGCAAAGCTATTGACTGAGCCACCCAGGTGGTATACAAACGGGGAATAGCAATTTCCAAAATCATTCCCGGCAATCCGCAAAAAGATTCCGGTCCGCCACTAACGGGAATTTTATCTGTATAAAAAGCCACTACCACCACACTATCATTAATTCTGGTGGTCGCCTTCCGGCAACTATAACCGGCTATTGTCCTTACTTCATCCAATATCTTCCAGGTAAATTTCTTCAGGCTGTCTTCAATCAGAAAAGTCTCTTCATACACTTTTTTGAATGCAACGGATTGCTGTTTTTCAAAATCAGAATAAACCTGTGTTTCTACACCAGGCAAGCCTCCCATCATCGCCAGCATCGGGCTTTCTTCCTGCTTGATGGGCGCATATTTGCTCTGCTTTGCACTAAAATAATAGGAGAAATTGCGTGTATCAAACTTGGGGAGTTTGGCCAGCCATGCATCCATAAAGCTGTTATCGTCGCCACCCATACCATCAAACTGACGATGAACGTTCATCTTGCGCAAATACTCAATTCTGCCCTGAAGAACAACCTGTGCAGAGGTAAGATACGAACAGGCAAGCGATACAAAAACGGTGAGAACTACTTTACTCTTCATCGATACGATCTTTTAAACTGATGATTATTTAATTTCAAACATTTGGTTTTCTTCAACCGGTTTTTCTTTGGCCGAGCCGGTGAAATTCCAGGTAAAGGTCAACAAACCATACCGACGGATGGTATTATAACTTTGCTGTGTAACGGCATTATTATTGCCATACTGATAGAAACCAAGGTTTTGATTGAAGATATCATATACTGAAACGCGTACCTCAATTTCATCTTTCTTGGTAAACTTTTTAGCCAGGAATGCATTGAGTTGAAAAACATTATTATTCCTGTCAAATGCAGCAGTTTTCTGACGAACATTCCAGCTTAAATCTCCGTTTATCTGAAACTTTAACGGTAGATAAACCAGCAGATTTACATCCTGAGATGTACTCCAGAAAGAAGTATTGATCTGACTGATACTGCTTTTGTTCTGATTGAGAGAAACAGATGGATTGAAACTTACACTTACTTTTTTCTCTTTGTCATAACTGAGACGGCCACCTAAGGTGTAATTGTTATTATCATTTTTATTTTTCAACCCATTAATGATATTATTGTTCCGGCCTTGTTGTGCATAAAAATTGAATCCATAATCAATATTCCATTTCTTCATTTTATATCCTGCACCGGCATAAATATAAGCGCTGTAGTTCCCGTCCACGTTTACATATTGTGATGTGCGAATACCTGATTCAATGATATTTTCACTGGTGCTTATCGCATCCTTGGTGAATGTGCTTCCACCGCTGGCATAGTAATAAGTTCCCTTCAAAACCTTGTAACTGTTATACCGGAAGGATATAGAATTGTCAAACTCTTGCCTTAACCCGGGATTGCCAATAGAAATGTTCAGCGGATCAAGATTCTGGCGAATGGGTTGTAACTGCTCAATTCTGGGCTGCTGCGTGTTTCCACGATAATTGAGGGATAAATTACTTTGTTTATTGAACTTGTAAGTAAATGCTGCCGAAGGGAAAAAGTTATTAAAATTACGTTCCTTCTTTGTCTGAAATAAATTGTCTGTCTGGAGGAAACTGGTATTGGACGCAGCTGCACCAAAAGAGAAATTCAGTTTGGTGTACACCCAACGAAAACTCGCTCCGGCACGGTGTGTATTTACATCAAAATCATAATCTGTGCTGAATAAGGTATCCAGATCTGCATATTGATTGGCGGCATTTTTATTAAATGACAATTGACGGGAAAAATTATTCTGATTCGAAAACTTATACTTCAATTCCATAAATCCCTTCTTTGAAATCGGTTCTGTATAAGTCACATTCAAACCAACTTCTGAAGCTTTCGTTTGCTGTTTTTTTGCCTGATCAATAATAACGGTGCTATCAATGATACCATCGGAGAAAAATGAATTTTCTGCTCTTAAAAATCCATTATTCAAATTATCCGTTTGTTTTAAATCTGCCTCCAGCAACACGTTTCGTCCTTTCTTTTTAAAACGTTTTTTCCAGATCAGGGCAACATCTGCATTTTTATTTTCGGATTCGTTATTGGTTTTGCGCAAACTTTTGTTGATGGTTCCGCCAGCACTGCCACGCGTTTCAGCATTCACATTACTAGAGTTGTTCTTGTTGGTTTGGGCCGCATTCGCTGTAAGTTTCAGGGTAGACAAAGTATCAATCGTCCATTCATACAAACCTGTCAGCCCATGCCTGTCGGAAGTTGAAAATGTATTGCTTTTCTGATCGTTGTAATAAACAGAATCCGGCAAGGTATACTGTGTAAGGGTATTATTTACGATTTCTATGTTCTTGCGATTAAAGCGATAGTTGAAATTAATATGTTGCTTGTCTTTGTTCCATTTATCCGAAAAATGCGCACCTGCAGTCCAGGCTTTTGGCAGGCCCTGACCGTTATACTTTCCACCCCAGTCTGCTTCTTCATCACCTGTTCCGTTATAGGAGAAAAAAGTTCCGGATTCCTCATCGGAGTAGGTGGTCATACCCGCCCCGAATTTACTGTTGTCATCACTTGATAAACCAAGCTTACCCGTGTTGGCAGCTATTCCATAAACAGAAAATTTCATTTTCCCGCGGAACAAATTGAACATCCCCTGATTTTCAAAAAAGCCATCCGTTCCGCCGCCAACAGCTATCTTACCAAAATAGCCTTTTTTGTATTTATCTTTCAATTGCAGGTTGATTGTTTTAATCCGCTCTCCATCGTCTATTCCGGTAAATTCAGCATTCTCACTTTTTTTATCAAAAACCTGCACTTTATCAATTGTTTTGGCCTGAAGATTTTTATTTACAACAGCAGGGTCATCACTAAAAAACTCTTCGCCATCCACCAGAATTTTAGTCACCTTTTCGCCCTGAGCAGTCACCTGTCCATCTTTATCGACTTGCAAACCCGGTAAACGTTTCAGTAAGGCTTCCACATTGGCATTTGCATCAACCTTGAAACTATCTGCTATATACTCTGTGGTATCTCCCTTGATAATAATTGAACCGCGTTTCTGACGGATAACGAACTCGCTTAGTAGTTTTTCCCTCGTAAAAAGTGCCATTTCGCCAAGGTTTACTTCAGCGCTTTTGGGAAGAATCACATCAATATAGTCGGCAAATCCCGGACAGGTAATCAGCATCAAATATTTTTTTTCTTCTTTAACTTTCAAAGAAAAATTGCCTTCTCCGTCACTTCTGGCAAACCCCAGCAACACAGAATCAGAAGCCCGTAAAACCGTAATTGTGGCATATTCCAGTTTTTCATTATTGAAGGTATCAACCACCTTACCAATAATTTTTGTTTGCTGCGCAAAAGAAAAGCCAATAGTAGAAAGAAACAGAAGAATCAGGAGCAAGACTTTCTTCATAAAGATTAATTAGTGGTTTTATTAGATAGAAACAGATGAAAATGAGCGTATTAATAATAGATTTACCACATTACACAAAGATGGTGATTATATTTAAATCTACAAAAAAATAAATGCGACTAATCTTATCCTATTTAAATTGCAGCAACGGAGAAAAACTGTCGGGACTGACATAGTTATACACATACAGCTGATAAACGTTCAGGCAAATTAAACAAAGACAAATAATACCCAAAACCAATTGTTTTTTCTTTAGAAAAAAGAGCTGGATTAAGCTCCCCAATGCTAACGCGAAAACAGGGTAACTCTGTGTAAGTGCCCTGGTAGAATAACTTCCACCATATCGCCAGTCGGACCAGGAAATAATGATCCAGATATTAAGCAAACAAAATGTGATAACGGCTTTTTGAAAGGGGTACAGCTTAATAAATAACAGACCTGCAACCATAAACAGTGCAACGGGAGTATAAAGAAACCAACCTTTCTCCGAACCTACCAACACCCTAAACCAGGGATTCAGAAAATACCATTTACTCCCTACATCAAATATAAAAATTCCGGTAGTATATTTCCAATACAATAATTGAGGAAGAATTGCGACGAGACCCATGATAATACACATCGTCAATTGTCCTTTATTCGCTGCGACCAATGCCCATTTCATTTTTGCACTTTCCTTTGTATGAATGCCCCATAAAATTGGCAGAAAAATGATGATTAATTCAGTAGGTCTTGAAATCACTGCCAGTCCGCAAATCAAACCAATCAAAGCAGCAGATATATAGGTCGGATTTTCGTGCCATTTTATTGTCAACCATAACAAAACTGCATACAGGCTGAAAATATAGACATGGCTTTGAGCAGCATCTATTGAGATGTATTGAGGAAGATTGGAACCCAGAACTAAAAATAAGAGTGTGAAGGCAGTGACATTTTCACTAAAATAATAAAGCAATACTTTCCTCAAAAATATCAGCCCAAGCATCGCCCAGAAAATAGCCCCAAACATTATGGCATATTGATAAGGGCATGAAAATCCATCTTGTGGGTTATTTGTCACAGCAGCCAGGGTGTGTCCCAGAAAAAACCAGGGCATTTGTAAGATTGCCACGCCACACAAATATTTATTAGTATAAGTTCCACTTTCCAGCTGAATAGCCTGGTAAAATTTCCCGCCGGTAACAGCATACTTTTTGTCAATGTGCTCCACCCATTTTAAATCTTTCACATCGTGATAAATAAAAAAACCAGGGAGATACATATAATACCCGAATGCATCCCATGTAGTCACCTTATGATCTGCTTTTGCATGATGCTGTAGATTTTCTATTCGAAAAAAAAGCAACGCAATGAGAATAACGAATAAGGAAATCCGGGATTTCATAATGTTAGGAAAACATTTAACTGAAGACAACAAAAGAAAAAGCTATTAAAACTCAGCTATAATTTTCAGATTAAATAATCTGGCTGTAAGCCTGTTAGGAACAGCGTATACTTTTCCGCTTGTCTGGTCCTGAATCCAGTTATACGAAAGCGTATTCTGAATATTCAATAAATTAAAGACTTCAAAGCTGGCCCAGATTGAATTGAGGTTTCTGAAAAAGCTATGGGCAGGACGATTCGGTTTCTGGCCATCCAGCAACAACGCAGAAAAACCGATATCCACTCTTTTATAAGAAGGCATACGCAAATTATCGCCAACCCTGTTGCCGTCCGGCGGACCAAAAGGCAGGCCTGTACCATACATAAGATTGACGTGTGCACGGAAGTTTTTGTTTTGAGGAAGGTAATCCTGGAAATACATCGCAATCATCAATCGCTGGTCTGTAGGGCGAGGAATAAATGCTGAATAAACACTTGCGCTGTCGCCACCGGCTGTATTTGTATATCGCTGTAAAACCTGCTCTTCCGTTTTCATCATTCCAAGGCTAATCCATGAAGTTGCATCCTTTACTAAATCGGCATACAAACGAAGCTCGCCTCCATAGGCATATCCACGTCCGTCATTGCGACCATAATAACGGATTTTGATACCATCATACTCATACGGTACAAGATCCCAAAGATCTTTGTAGTAAAACTCAGAAGTGAAACGAAAGGGTTTATTCGCCAGTTTAAAATTGATTTCTGTTCCACCCAATACATGAAACGACTTTTGTGCCTGAACATCCAGGTTTGTATAACCGGAAAGGTCTCTTAGTTCTCTGTAAAATGCAGGCTGGTTATAATATCCGCTGGCCAAACGGAAAGTAATATCCGTTCTCCATTTTGGTTTAAAACCTAATTGTAACCGGGGACTGATTAGTGTTTCGCCATTCAATGAATTATAAAAATAACGTGCGCCAATAGAACCCGTGAATTTTACCGAATCCTGAAAGCGGAAATTATCCTGAATAAAACCTGAAATACGATAGGAAGAAAATTGATTGGAAGCTACAAACAGGTTTTGCATCGTCAACGAATCTGAACTGAAAGGCTGGGTAAAGCCAGCAGAATCGCGGCGTTGATAAGTGTGTAATTTATCTTCAATATTCAGGCTGGTAGCATCAAGCCCCCATTGAATAAAATGATTTTTTGCAGCATAAGAGCCGCGGTGAGCAGCAGTATACACATTTACCTGCAGGTAGTTGCGGGCATAATCCTGTATAATCCCTGTACCTAAATTATATTTCGTCTGGCCAAAATCCTTTTTGCCCAAATCAGTTTCCAACTCTCCCAAAATATACTCTCCGGTAATATCGTAGGTTTCTTTTTCGTTGGTTTGAAAAGCGGAGGCCAGTAATTTTAATTTCAGTTTATCGTTAGGACGGAATGTCACTGAGTAGCCTCCAAATTTTGAATCAAACTGGTCGATTTCTCCACCATTATAAAACATCTCCAACTTATACGCTTTATTCAAAACACCAAAACTGCTGGTTTGCTCTTCGGGAATAAATGAAAATCTGTTGCGCGCATAGTTGCCGATCACTTCCATTTCCCATTTTTTGCTGACGTTGTAATGAACCAGTGCCTGAAAATCAGTAAAGGACGGATTGTAAACCCCTTTTGTCGGTTGCGACTTGAGTAAATATTGATTACTTTTTTGGCGGACACCAACCAGATAAGTCAGTTTTTGATTTTTGGTTGCCCCTTCCAGGTGAAGGCTGGCTCCCAGCAAACTGGCCATTGCTGAGCCTGCAAAATATTTAGGTTTCTTGTAAGTGACATCCAATACACTCGACATTTTATCGCCGTATTTGGATTGAAAACCACCAACAGAAAAGTTGACACCCTGAGCCAAATCTGCATTTACAAAACTCAAACCTTCCTGCTGGCCACTACGAACTAAAAAGGGACGATAAATTTCGAAATCATTCACATAAACCAGGTTCTCATCATAGTTGCCTCCTCTGACAGAATATTGAGATGTCAACTCATTGGTGCTTCCAACCAAAGTTTTAATCAACCCTTCCACCCCACCAATCGTACTGGGCATTTGTTTTGATTTCGCAGGGTCAATATAAACACCACCGGCTTCCCCTTTCGCCCGGTCATCTACTTTTTCAAAAGCTTTTAATTCGATGTCCTTTGATTTCAGTTTTATCTGGATGGTTTCAACCGCCCCGTCCTTTAGAAAAACTTTTTTTTCAGCCTTTTCGTATCCCAAAATCGCAAACCAGATCGTGTGCTTGCCGGGTTCTACTGTAATGCTGAAAGCGCCGTTATTATCAGTTGTACCACCAATACTTGTGCCCGACAAATTATAGCGAACATCCGGAAAAGGAGCTCCGGTTTCATCTCTTACAATACCCTGAATGGTAGCTTTCCCGTTTTGAGAAAAAGCATACTGCGGCAGCATAAAAAAAACAATCAGCAAAGAAATCAGGCGGGTATAGGGCATAGTTCAGAAAGCTAAACGCTTAAAGGTCGATTTTATTTTGATAAACTGTGCAAATCAGCAATCATTTGTGTAGGGTTTTCTGCGGAAAACACGGTATTTCCAGCCACCAGCACATCAGCGCCTGCAGCAAGAATCTCAGCAGCATTCGCCATTGTTACACCACCATCAATTTCTATCAGTGTGGAAGCGCCTTTTTCTGTAATGATTTTTTTCAGTTCTTTTATTTTGTTGATAGTATTCGGAATAAAAGACTGACCGCCAAAGCCGGGGTTCACACTCATCATACAAACAAGGTCGACATCATTAATTATATCTGCCAGCAATGAAACAGGGGTATGCGGATTGATGGCCACACCGGCTTTCATTCCTAATGCTTTTATAGATTGCAGGCTGCGATGAAGATGAGTAGAAGTTTCATAATGCACAGACAAAATATCGGCACCGGCATTTTTAAATTCTTCAAAATATTTTTCCGGCTCCACAATCATCAGATGCACATCCAATGGTTTTTTGGCCAGTTTTTTGATGGCTTTGATAACAGGCAATCCAAAACTGATGTTCGGCACAAAACGGCCATCCATCACATCAATATGAAACAGAGCTGCTTTACTGTTGTTAATCATTTCAACATCACGCCCAAGGTTCAGGAAGTCGGCGGACAATACAGAAGGTGCAATCATAATATTTAATTTTTCCGGCAAACGATACCGGTGTTTTATTGATTTATTTAGACAAACGGTTTATTCCATCTTTGGGTTCTTTGTATCCGGGCGCAAACTCCAATGCCTGCCTGTAATCACCAATTGCCTGTTCCGGTTTTTTCATCATCTCATAGCAAAGGCCTCGGTTATAATAAGCTTCAGCATTATCAGGTTCAATTTTTACTACAAAATCAAACTGACGTGCAGCCTTTTCCAAAGAATCTTCGTGCATCAATATCCATCCGGTATTAAAATAAGCATCGGCATATTGAGGTTCGCGAATGATGCATTTTTTATAAATAGCTTTTGCCTTATCGAACTGCCCATTATCCTGACAAAACATTGCTTTACCATAAAGCGCAACCAATTGGGTTGTATCGGCAGCATAAGCATTGTCAAAATATCGCAGGGAAAGAGAATCCTGTCGGGCGGCATAAATAAGCGCCAGTTGCAAAATGGAAGGCTGATACTGCGGATCCACCTGTACTGATGTTTGAAAACTGGATATCGCTTTTGCCGTATCTTTCATGGTTTTATACACCACACCTTTCAGGAAATAGGCTTCGGAATTATAGGGGTCCTGGCGAAGCACCGTATTAATTTCGGTAAAGGCTTTTTGATTTTCTCCGATAAACACCAGCATTTTGGCATATTTCAAATGTGCAACCGGGTCTTTAGGATCAATCTGAATCGCTTTTTTGAACCATTTTACAGAACCGTCAACATCCTTATGTTCGAATAATAACTCGCCGATGGCCGAGAAGTATTTTGCTTTTGTACTGTCTAAAGCAACTGCATGCTCAAAGTCTTTCAGGGCAATTGAATCCTCGTTCAGGTCGCGCAAGGCTTTTGCTCTTTTGAAAAACAAGGCTGCATTTTTAGGGTCAGCTTCTATTTCAAGGCTGATGGAAGCGACGGAAGGATGAGCGAAAACACCATCTTTGGGTTGAATTGTGTCAGTTTTCTTTCCGGAAACGCCACAAGATGCCATACAAATGGACAAAACAATTGAAGCAAACAGATAAATATTTTTCATTTTCATTTCCTGAACGGCAAATTCACTTTGAGTTTGAAGCGCAAATATACTCGAAAGGCGGGCAAATTGGCCATGAAAAACCTGGTTAATTTGGCTGTAAACGAATGTTTTTGGTGTAATGCTTATATTTGTTGGAACAAAATCCGACGCTATGAACTATTTAAAAATCAGCACAATTACAGCTACGACACTTACATGTCTCACCTTATTCAGTTGCAGCAAAAAAATTGCAGGCACATCAGGCCTCAGCCAATGTATAAATTCGAAACTGGTGGAACTCCGGAAAGGTGGATGCCCAAGCCGCGATTCTTTAAAACAATACACCTTTCAAAACAAAACAGTTTATGTGTATCAAACCGGTTCTTGCGGTGCCGACTTTGCCTCTCCTGTTATTGATGAAAACTGCAAAGAACTTGGCTTTCTGGGTGGTTTTGCAGGAAATCAAACTATCAACGGTGAAGATTTTTCCAAAGCCATTTATGTAAAAACGGTCTGGAATAATTAATTCTTAATAAACCTATGAAAACCAAAATTTTACCTTTGGCAATTATCTGCATGTACTTCGGCTCTTGTTCCAAAGAAGCTACCAAAACCAAAGAAGGCATTCCGGATTGCCTGAACACAACTTTAATAAAAATCAGAAGTGGGTTCGCAACCTGCCCTACAGGTGCGGCATTGCAGCAATACAGCCTGAATGGAAAAACCGTCTACCTGTACGAACCTGGAAATTGTGTTTCTGATGCCAATAAAACTATTATAGACTCAAACTGTAATGAAGTTGGCTGGTATGGCGGTGGCTGGGGCGGACAAACAAAAGTTTATGGTGATGATTTTATAAATGCGGTTTATGTGAAGACGATTTGGGAGAATTAGATTCTTTCACAATAATCCCATAAAAAAACCGTCAGAATCACTTCTGACGGTTTTTTTATTTTAAAGAATTAAATCTTAGTTTTTGTTGGCAATGGCAGCTTGTACCAATTCTGCGGCCTCACTCAACTGGATAGCGCTTTGTACTTTCAGACCTGAATTCACAATCAGTTCTTTTGCTACTTCAGCATTGGTACCTTGCAAACGAACAATAATCGGGATATTGATATTACCCATATTGTTGTAAGCTTCGATAACACCAGCTGCAACGCGGTCGCAACGAACAATACCACCAAAGATATTGATCAGAATTGCTTTTACGTTAGGGTCTTTCATAATGATACGGAAACCAGCTTCTACCGTTTGAGCATTTGCTGTTCCACCCACATCCAGGAAGTTAGCTGGTTCACCACCCGCCAGTTTAATCATATCCATGGTAGCCATAGCCAAACCTGCACCATTTACCATACAACCAACGTTACCGTCCAGTTTTACATAGTTCAGGTTAAATTCGCCTGCTTCTACTTCTGTAGGATCTTCTTCAGATTTGTCGCGCATATCTTTCAGGTCTGCGTGGCGCATCAAAGCGTTATCATCAAGGTCCATTTTACAATCTACCGCGATGATTTTGTCATCAGCGCTTTTGAACAATGGGTTGATTTCGATCATTGATGCATCCAGACCAACATAAGCATTGTACAGGTTGGTTACAAATTTCACCATATTTTTAAACGCTTCACCACTCAAACCAAGGTTGAAAGCGATGTTGCGTGCCTGATAACCTTGCAGGCTCATATTTGGTGCAACCCACTCCTTAAAAATTCTTTCAGGTGTGTTGTGTGCCACTTCTTCAATGTCCATACCGCCCTCGGTGCTGTACATGATTACGTTTTGTTTTTTGGTGCGGTCCAGCAGGATAGAAAGATAAAACTCTTTTCTGTCGCTTGGTCCATCATAATACATATCCTGAGCGATCAGCAATTTGCCCACTTTCTTACCGGCAGGGCCAGTCTGGATAGTCACCAGGGTATTTCCGAGAATATTTTTCGCAACACGTTCAACATCTTCAGCGCTTTTCACAACAGCAACACCGCTTTGCTCAGGCACTTCTACCATACGGCCTTTACCGCGGCCACCAGCGTGGATCTGAGCTTTTACCACCACAAATTTGCTACCTGTTTCAGAAGCAATCTGGCTGTAAGCGTTCAATGCATCAGTAACGTTTGCTACTGCAATACCTTCTTGTGTAGGAACATTGTAACGTTTCAATAATTCCTTGGCTTGATATTCGTGTACGTTCATTATTTCAGAAAAATTTTGTGCGAAGTTAAAAGAATAATCTGTTTGTTGTATTTATAATAAAAAATCTATTTGTATTAGTTTTTGGCAGGCTCCTGCAGGATATCGATAAACTCCGCAGCTGCTACTTCCATTTTATTCACCATTTTGTTGATTTGTGCATTCAGGTAGTCATAAGCCACATGAGACAAAAGGCCGATAATCAAACCCACAGCGGAAGTCACCATTTTGGTATAAATACCACCGGCAATTCCTTCCAGCGAAAAACCTTCGTGCTGAATATTAAAAAACAGGATAATCATACCGGCGATTGTACCCAGGAAACCAAACATCGGAGCGATGCGGGAAATGGTATTCAGCGCAGACATATTTTTTTCCAATTGATACACTTCCAGTTTGCCGGCAGTTTCCATTGCTTTTTCAATACTGTCAACCGGTTTGCCAATTCTGCTGATACCCTTTTCCACCATTCTGGCAATAGGTGAATTCGTATTTTTTGCCTGAGATTTTGCGCCTTGCAGGTTTCCGGAAACAATTTGCTCCCTGATACGCAGCATAAAATTGGAGTCAATGAGGTTTGCTTTTTTTATAGCAGAAAAACGCTCAACAAAAATATAAACCATTGCGATTGAGCAAAGCAACAAGGGAATCATTAGCAGCCCGCCCTCTTTAAGCAAAGCAAACAGGGAAAGTTTTTCTTTTTCAACAGGAGCTACTGCCGCAACTGCCTGCGCTACCGTATCCAACTCTAAAAATATCAAATTAAACATTGGTTCATTTTATTTGTGTCGGGCAAATATATTTAATTGAGCGGTCAAAAAATTTCTTTTTTAAAAATGCCAATCGAAGCCAGCGGTTGAAACCGCAGGCTATATTTAACCGAAAAAGTCAACTGCCTGGTCAATAAAACCCACGGTTTCAAAAACACCAAACCCACAACCGAAGCCAGCGGTTGAAAACCGTAGGCTATATTAATCGTAACCCACGGTTTTAACTGTGGTCAAAACCATTCAACTTCAAAAAATCTGATAACTCTTCGGGATATGCCTTTGCTCCATGATGAGCTTTTTGATTATTAATATATGCTTTTACTTTTGGAACAATTGACTCACTTACAGAAAATGCAGCATAACCTTTCTGCCATGAAAACTTTTCCATGGTCATATCATTGCTATTTATGTAATGAGCAGAACTACCTTTTAACTGCTTGACGACATCAGCAATTGACTTTTGATTGTCAAGCAAAAACAAGCAATGAATGTGATCGGGCATTCCATTGATTGCAAGTGCTGAACAGTTTAAGCTGGATAATTCAGAAAAAAGAAAATCATAGAGCTTCTTTTCAATACCAAAATCGATCAAATGTTCACGGTTTTTTGTTGACCAAATTGCATGAACCCAAATTTTCACATAGGAGTGAGACATAAATACAGTTTTAAACCCTAAACATGTCTATGCAAATTTTGTTCCAATTATTACCGGCTCTCTATTTTAATAAAAACTTACCCTACCTTCAAATTCGAATTTCATTATCAATCCAAAATCAGACTCAGAGATGAAGATTTCTTTTCATGGCGCAGCACGCACCGTTACCGGTTCAAAACATATTATCCATCTTAAAAACGGCAAAAAAATACTACTGGACTGTGGCCTTTTCCAGGGATTAGGCAGGGAAACGTTGGCCCTTAATAAACATTTTGGTTTTGACCCTTTGGATATAACTTATGTGGTCATATCACATGCGCATATTGACCATATCGGGCTTTTACCAAAATTGGTGGCGGAAGGTTACAAGGGACCGATTTATTGTACTGATGCCACTGAAGACCTGGCCAAAATCATGTTGCTCGATTCTGCCAAAATTCAGGAATCGGATGTGAACCATATCAATAAACAAAGAGCAAGAGAAGGACGGGAACTTATAGAACCGTTGTATACCATTGAAGATGCCAATCAGGTTTTTCCTCTTTTTCAACCCATACCATATAATACACCAACGCAGATTGATGAGGATGTAGAACTGTTGTACACCGATTCCGGCCACATATTAGGCAGCGCTGCCGTCAACCTTAAAATAAACCAGGAAGGCAAAACAAAACGCATCACCTTCAGTGGCGACCTGGGTCGTTACAGAGATGTAATTTTGCGCTCACCTCAAAACTTCCCGCAGGCAGATATTATTTTACTGGAAAGTACTTATGGAGACAAACTTCATGAAGATATAAAACCAATGATTGATGATTTACTTGCCCAAGTGGAGCACACCTGCATCGAGAAAAAAGGCAAACTGATTATCCCGGCTTTCAGTGTAGGCCGCACGCAGGAGTTGCTGTATGCGCTCAACAGGCTGGAACTGGAAGGCCGCCTTCCTGCATTGAAATATTATGTTGACAGTCCTTTATCTCAAAAGGCTACCAACATCATCAAAGACCATCCGGAATGTTTCAATGCATCTGTTCAAAAAATGCTGAAACGAGATGAAGATGTGTTTGATTTCAAAGGGTTGGAATTTATTGAAAGTCCTGAAGAATCAATGGCTTTGAATGACAGCCACAATCCCTGTGTGATTATTTCTGCCTCAGGCATGGCAGAAGCGGGAAGGGTAAAACATCACATTTTGCACAATATCGAAAACTCGAGAAACACCATTCTCATTGTCGGATACTGCGAACCTCAATCTTTGGGGGCGAGACTGGCAAAAGGAAATCCGGAAGTTTCCATCTTCGGTAAACGCTTTATGGTAAAAGCTGAAGTGGCTGAAATAAAAAGCATGAGTGCCCATGGTGATTATGAAGACATGAGCCAGTGGCTGGCCTGCCAGGATGAAAGAGAAGTGGAGAAAATATTCCTGGTGCATGGCGAGTATGAAGTGCAGCAAAACTTCAAGGCAAGGTTACTGCGTAAAGGATTCCGTGATGTAGAGATTCCGGCACAGCATCAATCCATTGGTATTGGATAAAATTAAGCAATGCGCTATAAATCTCTATACTACATTTTTTTCCTGGCTATTCTACCAACTCATTTATGGGCAAGGACCTTCTTTGTAAAGGCTTCAGGAAATGATGCCGGTAGCGGTCTTAGTATTACCGATGCCTGGAAATCCACTGTTAAAGTAAACAGCGTAGATTTCAATATAAATGATACCGTATTGTTTGAAGCTGGCAGTACATTTGATGGCGGTATTTATTTGTCTGAAGAAGATTCAGCCGGCGTTTTGAAACCTCTTTACATCAGCTCTTATGGGATTGGCAGAGCAAAAATTTATGGCCATAAAAATTTCGGGCTTTATGCCTACAATGTAGGAACTGTTCATATAGATAACATCAACTTCGCCGGTCTTGGTGCAGACTCTTCTACCGGTTCTGGTGTTTTCTTTTATACGGATAATCCTTCAGGCAAGAAATACAAACAAATAAAACTCACCAATCTCGATATTTCAGGATTCGAAAATGGCATTCAGCTGGGTTCCTGGCACAATACTTATCCGGGTTATTCCAACATCCATATCAGTAAAGTGAACGCAGTCGATAACCTGAAAAACGGCATCAGTACATACGATATGGCAGAAAAAACATCCGTTTCATATGCACACGACAGCCTGCATATGGACCATTGCTATTTTGGGAATAACGGATTTAGTGGCATCGTACTAGGCGGAATAAATTATGGCCTTATCGAACGTACAAAGGCCTCCCGCAGCGGGCAACTGCACAATAAAGGCGTGGTGGGTATCTGGTGCTGGAATTCTGGAAATATTACTTTTCAATATTGCGTAGCCGATAGTACCAGAACTGACGGAGGCGATGGCGGAGGATTTGACATTGATGGAGGTACAGAAAACTGCATTGTTCAATATTGCTACTCTTTCTTTAATGACGGCCCGGGATTTATGCATTGCGATTATCCGCAATCGCGTGCCACTAAAAACAATACTATCCGTTACAACATCACAGAGTCAGATGGGCAGCAACCGTATAAAGACAAGAGCAGCCTTTGTTTTATCAGCTGGGGAACGGGACTTAACGACTGTCACATTTACAATAACACAAGCTATATAAGCAACAAAACAAATGGGATTATTACCGGCCTGCAAGGCAATATTCTGGATGATTATGATGTGGCTCCGAATATGCACAATTGCAATGCCGTCAATAACATTATTTACGCAACAGGAGACAGTAATAATCTGGTAAAACTATACCAGGGCAAAGCTTTTAGCATTGACACTTCCGGAATAAAATTTGCTTACAACAATTATTTTTCAGTAAAAACATCATCGCAAAAGTGGAATGACGGTGGCACTGTTTATTTTAATTTAAGTGACTGGCAAACGACCACAAAACAGGAAATGTTTACCGGCAAAAAAACAGGAAACATCCTCAATCCGCAATTAAAAAATCCGGGAACCGGAGGAGCAATCTTATTTCGTCAGATTGATTCTTTGCACTATTTATTGCAAGGCTATACCCTGCTCAAAACTTCTGTCATGATTGATTCCGGAATGAATATAAGCGCTGCAAAAGGATTAAATATTGGCAAATCAGACTTTTATCTCAACACACCTCTTGCAGGCATTACTCAGGACATCGGCTGCAACGAGAGTCAGTTCGGCACGCTCATAAAAGAACAAAAAATTGCGGAGCCAAAAGCCTTTCCAAACCCATTTCATGATGCACTAACTATTGTTCTTGATAAAAATGTTAGCTCATCTTCTTTCATTTTATACAATACGCTTGGGCAAAAAGTGATTTCGGAAACACTAACCCGTCAGCAAAACGAAATAGAAACCACAAGCATTCCTGCCGGATATTACTTTATCTCATTGGACAACAATTTTCTGGCTTCCCCTTTTGTAAAATACTAACCCCTATTGTTTCAGCTCTTTTTTGTAAAATCACAAATCAACTATCTTGCACGCTCAAATTTTTAAGTTTAAATGATACAAATAGAAGAAGCGGTATTAAGCCAGTTGATGTTGCATAGAGTAGCTGCCAATGATGGCCGTTCCACACTAAGCGAAGCCTTATTTGAGTCTACAGACGAAACTGAAGATGCCGTGCTTAAGAAATTGTTTCTTAAGCCCTTTATGTCTCATGCCACAACATTCGAGTTTAGCCACGGCGTCAATCTGGAATATAATGTCTTATTCAACCTGGCTAAAAATATTTATGAAGGAGGCGATTTTGCTGAAAATTCAAAAAACATCGCACAGCATCTTATCGAAACATCCAAACATCCGAATATCAAAGACGGCGATTTGTTCATTGCCCGCTTCCTGGACATCCAACTGGGCAATAAGCATTTTGAAGGCCTTGGTATTTACAAATTTGAAGACAAGGAAAGCTTTATCGAAACAAAGTTGGGCGACAAACAAATGGACTTGCAATTCCGCAAAGGACTGGGCAGTAAAAAGCCTGACAAAGCCTGCCTGATTTTATTTACCGACGAGCCTTATACACTCCTGATAATCGACAGTAACAGCAATGAAACGGATTACTGGCAAAATGAATTTATCAAGCACAAATCGAAAAATGATTTTGTGAACAACACCACGGATTTTCTGACGCTGGCTAAAAACTTTATCACCGATCAGATACCGAACGAATATGAGGTGAATAAAACCGATCAGCTCAATTTCCTGAACCGCTCGGTGGAATATTTCAAATCGCACGAAACCTTCGACAAAGAAGAATTTGAAACCGAAGTATTTGGTGATGAAAAGGTGATCAAATCTTTCCGCAACTTTGATGAAGCATGGCGCGAAGAACACGAGATAGAACTCTCTGATAATTTTGAAATTTCGGCACAGGCAGTGAAGAAACAGGCGCGTGTTTTCAAAAGCATATTGAAACTGGATAAGAACTTCCATATCTACATTCATGGCGACAGAGAACTGATTGAACAAGGTGTGGAAAAAGATGGTCGCAAATTCTACAAAATCTATTACGACAACGAAAGTTAAACTGTTACTATGAACCGCATCGACCGCCTTTTCAGTATACTTACATTGCTTCAGTCAAAGAAATATGTGCCTGCTGAAAAAATAGCAGAACGTTTTGATATGAGCGTCCGTACTGTTTACCGGGATGTAAAAGCGCTATGCGAATCCGGCATTCCCGTCAGCTTCGAAGCAGGCAAAGGTTATTTCATTGTGCAGGGTTATTTCTTGTCGCCGGTGGCATTCACTACAGAAGAAGCAAATGCCCTTTTGCTGATGGAAAATATGGCTTTGGGATTTGCAGACCGTTCTATCAAGACACATTACAGCACCGCGCTCAACAAGGTAAAATCTGTTCTGCGCAGCAATCAAAAAGAGCAATTGGAACACCTGAATGAAAACACCAAAACACAATTACCGCCCTGCTTTGACAACAATACCGATTACCTCAGCCCCTTGCAGGAATCAATCAGTAAAAAACACATCCTGGAAATAGACTATACCAACAAAGCAGGAGAAGGCAGCAAACGGGAAATCGAACCGATTGGCCTGGTGTTTTATGCATTCAGCTGGCACCTCATTGCCTGGTGCCACCTGCGGAACGAATACCGCGATTTCCGTGTTTCACGCATTGTCAACCTGCGAAAAACAAACCTTGAATTCAGGAAAAAAGACCACGCAGCACTGAAAGATCATATGCCGCAAATCCCGGTGGATTATTAAGCAAAAAATAATTTTTTACCCAAAAAATCACACTGCCATAGGGTTGTCAGTGGGGCGTCCTTATTTTGTATCAAATCTAAAAAACAAAGCATTATGGCAGACTTAATCATTTCCCTGTTGCAAAAAGAAATTGAACAGGAAGCAGCATCAACCCGTAAAATGCTGGCGCTCGTGCCGGACGATAAGCACGACTGGAAACCGCACGAAAAAAGCATGGCGATGAAACAATTGGCATTGCACATTGCAGATATTCCGTCATGGCCTAAACTGGCAATCGATACAGAATCTATCAATTTTGCAGATAGCCAGGAAGCACCGGTTTACAATAAAAACGCAGACCTGCTGGCTATTTTTGACAAGTCTTCTGCACAAGGTGCCGAAGCAATGAGCAGAACAAACGATGAGTTTATCGTAAACGGAACCTGGACAATGTTTTATGGCGACCACAAAATCGGTACCCTGAGCAAATACGAAACCATCCGCCATTCGCTGAGCCAGACGGCACATCATCGTGCACAATTGGGCGTTTATCTTCGATTACTGAACATCCCTATCCCTGGTGTGTATGGCCCAAGTGCCGACGACTCAATGGGCGTTTAGTACTAATTAATGCTTTAAAAGACAGCCTGTAAACACTTGAGTTTACAGGCTGTTTTATTATCGTTACCTTCGCGCAGATTACAATCGTTTCCTTATGAATTCATTCCAGCAACTCAACCTCAATAGTTCTCTCCTCAAAGCCCTCGACGATATGGGCTTCAAAACGCCTACCACCATCCAGGAAAAAGTCTTTTCGGTGGTGATGTCGGGTACGGATGTATGTGGTATTGCACAAACAGGAACGGGTAAAACCTTTGCCTACCTCCTCCCCTGCCTGCGCCAATGGAAGTTTTCGAAAGACCCTTACCCGCAGATATTGATACTGGTGCCCACCCGCGAACTGGTGGCACAGGTGGTGAGCGAGGTGCAAAAGCTGACTGCTTATATGAATGTGGTGACGCTTGGCGTGTATGGTGGTGTCAACACCCGCCCGCAGATGGCAGCAGCCGAAAAAGGTTGTGACGTGATTGTGGCCACACCGGGCCGTCTGATGGACCTTGCCCTGAGCGGTTCGCTGAAACTGAAAGCCATCAAGAAACTGGTCATCGATGAGATGGATGAAATGCTGAACCTCGGCTTCCGCACACAAATCAAAAATGTATTGGAATTGTTGCCGGAAAAAAGACAAAATCTGTTGTTCTCCGCAACCATAACCGACGATGTGGAATTGCTGATGCAGGATTATTTTAAAGACCCTGTGCGCATAGAAGCCGCCCCAACCGGCACGCCGCTGGAAGGTATCGAGCAAACAGCCTACGAAGTGCCGAACTTTTATACCAAGATTTATTTACTGGAATTGTTGCTGATGCAGCGCCCCGAAATGAATAAAGTGCTGGTGTTTGTGGCTACCAAAAAACTGGCTGATGAAGTGTATGAAGAAATGATCAAAGGCTTCCCGGATGTGGTGGGCGTTATCCATTCCAACAAAGAACAAAACCACCGTTTCAACACCGTAAACCAATTTCAGAACGGCACCTACCGATTCATCATCGCTACGGATATTGTAGCACGTGGTATCGACATTTCTGAAGTGTCTCACGTGATAAATTTTGACCTGCCCGACGAACCTGAAAACTACATCCACCGTATTGGCCGTACCGGTCGTGCGGATAAAAAAGGGATTGCCATCAGCTTCATTACCGAACGCGAAAAACCGCTGCAGGACAATATTGAAGCCCTGATGAAGCAGAAAATAAAAATCCTTCCTTTGCCGGACGATTTGGAGATTTCGGAAGTGCTGACCGAAGACGAACAACCCAAGAAGTTTGTTCCGAACATCGTGATCAAACAGCCTAAACGCGAGAATGTGGGTGCTGCCTTCCACGAAAAATCGGAGAAAAACAAGAAGCGCAATGTGAAGGTGAGCTACAAAGACAAGATGAAAGCCAAATATGGCAAACCCATTAAGCGAGCGCCTAAAAAATAAATTCTGATGCAAGCAATCAGTTATACTTTATCGGATATCGGCGCAGCAGCGGCGGCACTCTGGGAGGCCGGCAAAGCTTATGCGGTATGGTCTTTTGCCGGCGATATGGGTGCAGGCAAAACCACCCTCATCGCTGCTATCTGTCATCATCTGAAGGTAGAAGATGCTGTGAGCAGCCCTACCTACGCTATTGTCAATGAGTATCAGTTCCAGGATGGCGCCATTACCAAAACCATCTACCATTGCGACTGGTATCGCCTCAAAGATGCCAACGAGGCCCGCGATGCAGGAATAGAAGAATGCCTGTACCAACCCAACGCTTACAGCTTTATCGAATGGGCCTCAATAGCGCCCGAGCTGCTGGACAAACCTTACCTGAAAATTGAGATTGAAGTCCTGAGCGAAGGAGAACGGGTGGCGAGGTTGAGTGTGTAGGGAGTAGTCCAAATAGTATTTTACAATCAACTAATGCACTATATTTCAAGATAGAGGGAAATAGGATCAACAACGTATTCATAATCCAATTTGCCTGTAAATGTTTTTTCTAAACTTGATATAAAAGAAATCATAGTTTTCAACCCTTCTTTCATATTAGGCACATCTGGGTTTTCCCTTTGATGCTCCAAATCTTTAAAGAGTTGAAGTTTATTTTCTGATTTTAATTTCTGAGTTAGGATGCCAAATAGTGTGAATTTTTTTTCTGTTTCTCGCGAATATTTCTTTATTATTGAAAACTCGTCATCTTTTAAATTTGCTCTTTTTAATTGTGCGCTAAATAGAAAATAATCATTGGAAGCTTTAAGTGGTAGTTGTACCTCAAAATGCTGATTATAGCCATAACTAATTATATAAGCCAAATTCCTAAGATATTCCTCATCTAAATTAAGTCCCAGTTCCCTCAATTTAGATTTGAAATTTGAAAGAACCTTTAATAAAATATCGGCTCTATTTTTTTGATTCTTTTCTGAATTTAATGCATCCTTAAATTTATTGAGTTCCTCATCATACAAATCCTTGTAAGTAATGTATCCAAAAGCTTCACCAGTTTGATTAAAATTTCTTATGGTGTCCTCAATAATTTTTAAATCATTAAATATAACATTCCCAGTAATCTTTACAAAGCTAAAATCACCAATAACAGAAATAGTTTGTGTAATATTCTCACTATTTATTTCAAGAACTTTATTTTGTTGAATTAGTGCATCTTCAAAAATATTGTACGAATAATCATGTAGAAACTTCTTTTCAGTTTCGTTTGTATCTATTTCTAGGATGCTTGCTAAAACTTGACCGCTACCAAAAGGTCCTTTTTGTTCCTCTTTCTCTGTTGAATTTTTCCTTTCAGTTTTTACAATATAATCAGTAAGCCCTTCAAACAATTGTGAGGATATAGAATACATTTTGTAATTATCCAAATAAACAAATGATCTTAGTTTTTTCATCTAGTTTTATTTTTTCTTTTTAAAAAATCAGAATAATACTTATTGCGTGTTTCTATTAATGTTCTTACTGAAAAGTACAACCCAAAACCAGATAGTAATATCGTAGAAATTAAAATTATTTGGATCATGATTCTAATGAATTTAATCGATTGTAAATAGAGTAGCTAAAAAGCACTGAAACAAGTGATAAACAAACTGAGCAAAATTTAACTGTGGTTTTATCAATGTCTAAATTATTCTTGAAATCTGAGTAAGTAATAATTGCAAATATTGCAGAAAAAAGCAAAATAGAAACCATTGAAAATCCAATTTTCATGGTCTTCCAAACTTTATTTTCTAATTCTCTATTTTCCAATTCATTAATATTTGATAGGTTAAGTACTAATCCTAAACTTATAAAATCAGTTTCATTAATCCAATAGTCAACACTTCCTTTTTTATCAAATAAAACAATTAAGCTCCTAATTAAAAAAGGAAGCAAACCAACGATTACAGTATATATCCACCATTTTGCCTTGATCATTTTTATAGATTTAATCCAAAAATACAGTAATAAACCTTAGCCTCTTATCATTCAATTTTTAATTGAGTATAATTATTCGCTACACATTTACCACATAATCAAACATCAAAGTCTTGGAGATGCCAGTCCGCTCAGGCAGATTATCGGACTGGACCTTGACGCTGTTCCGCAAAAGATAGCAGATACGCTGGCGGCACATGAAGCTGCTGAATATCACAAACGGCAAATGGAAATGCAGTATGCCCAAAGGGATTTGCTGCTGCCCGAACTGAAAAGCACACTCCGTAAAACAGTTGCTATGCTGAAGGCCACTTACGTTGCCAATATGAAGACGATGGGAGAATGGGGCGTGGAAGTGAATGATACCGTGCGCAAACCACGGGTTAAGAAAAATCAATAAAATCACCTTATTTTTATACAAATAAGCAACTATGGCAACTAACATCTCCAGCATCTTAGTCAATGCTTCCCGCGAACGTTTGTGGAACGTGCTGACCCAACCCGAATTTGTAAAACAATGGCAGTATGGCAGCGAGCTCACCACCAGCTGGGAAGAAGGCACGCCCATCGCCTTCCGCACAGTGTGGGATGGCAAAGTAATGGAACAATGGGGCGAAATCCTTGAAGTGCATCCTTTGGAACTGATAAAGTACAGCCTGTTTGCTCCGCGCCCGGGACTGGAAGACAAACCGGAAAACTATTTTGTGATGCACTACATTATCGAAAAAGAAAAGGGGGTTACCAAGTTGCAAATCATCCGGGAAGACAATCGCCCCGGCGCTGTGCAGGAAGCGGAACAGGGCGAAGAAAACCCGGTGCTGAAAATGCTGAAAGAACTGGCAGAAGCCAACTGATAAAAAAGCTACAACGATGTGTTGTAGCTTTTTTACAGGTTAAAAGTCGTCATCATTCCAAACAGTGATTTTTCATCAAACAATCAAAAATTCTCAATCAGAAATCAGCGATCACTTTTTCATCTCTTTGGCGAAAGTATCTTTCAAACCAACAGTCTGATTGAAGACTAATTTCTCTGTAGTGCTGTCGCGGTCTACCGAAAAATATCCTTTGCGCATAAACTGGAACTGGCTGCCGGCTTCTGCTTTCAGCAATGATGGTTCCACAAAAGCCCCATGGTTTACTTCCATTGAATTGGCATTGATATGGTCTTTAAAATCCCCATCGGCATTCGCAGGATCCTCTACTGTAAACAAGCGGTTGTACATCCTCACCTCGGCAGGCAAGGCTGTAGCGGCATTCAACCAATGGATAACACCTTTGACATGCACACCACTGGTATCGCTTCCGCTTTTGCTTTCGGTGTTATAAGTACAATGCAGCTCGGTAATATTTCCGTTGGCATCTTTAATGACTTCGTTGCAGGTAATGATGTAAGCATGTTTCAGGCGAACAGATAAACCAGGCGCCAGGCGGAAGAATTTCTTTGGTGCATCTTCCATAAAGTCATCGCGCTCGATATACAGTTCGCGGCCAAAAGTCAGTTCGCGTTTTCCGGCGTTTTCATCTTCAGTATTATTATCGGCCATCAAAACTTCTGACTGGCCTTCGGGATAGTTGGTCAGAACTACTTTTACAGGATCGAGAACAGCCATCACACGGTTCGCTGTTTTATTCAATTGCTCGCGCACACAGAATTCAAGCACACCAATATCCACCAGGTTTTCGCGTTTGGCCACACCAATCATTTCGCAGAACTGGCGCACTGCCGCAGCCGGATAACCGCGTCGGCGCATACCGCTGATGGTAGGCATACGCGGGTCGTCCCAACCAGTCACATGATTTTCATTCACCAGTTGCAGCAGCTTACGCTTGCTGGTAATCATATAGCTTACACTGCGGCGCGCAAACTCATATTGATGAGAAGGGAAAATACCCAATTGCTCAATAAACCAATCGTACAAGGGGCGGTGGTGAATAAACTCCAGCGTGCAGATAGAGTGCGTAATTTCTTCGATACTATCACTTTGTCCGTGGGCAAAATCATACATCGGATACAGGCACCATTTATCGCCCGTGCGATGATGATGCACATGTTTGATACGATAAATAATAGGATCGCGCAACAATAAATTCGGATGAGCCATATCAATGCGTGCACGCAAAACTTTTGCCCCATCAGGATACTTACCCTCTTTCATTTCCTGAAACAATTGCAGGTTTTCTGCTATCGTTCTGCTTCTGTATGGACTGTCAACGCCGGGTTTTCCGATATCTCCTTTTTGCTCTGCCATTTCTTCGGCAGAAGAATCGTCCACATAAGCCAATCCTTTTTCAATCAATTTTACTGCAAACTGATATAGCTGCCCGAAGTAATCTGAAGCATACAATTCGTTGCTCCATTCAAAGCCCAGCCATTTGATGTCGGCCTTGATGCTGTCTACATACTCTGTCTCTTCTGTAGATGGATTGGTATCATCGAAACGAAGGTTACACTGCCCGTTATATTTTTTTGCCAGGCCAAAATTCAAACAAATAGAAGACGCATGGCCGATGTGCAAATATCCATTTGGCTCAGGTGGGAAGCGCGTGTGAACACGGCCGTTATTGACGCCTGCAGCAATATCTTTTTCTATAATTTCCTCTAAAAAATTCAGAGATTTTTCTTCGCTCATTTTCTGTTTTTAAACACTTTTACTAATTAAGCCCAAAAGGCGCTTTTATTTTACCCGCAGCTTCTGTCCTATTTTAATCCCTTCAAAATTGAGGTTATTCATTTCGTTCAGCTGCTTTACTTTAATACCATATTTCTTTGCAATGCTATAACCTGTATCGCCTTTCTGTACTGTATGATATTCTGCACCAGGATTTTCTTCCACTGTTTGTATCGCTGCTTTCTGACTGGCAACTACAGTTGGTTTTTTATTAAACACAGCAGCAGAATCATCGCTGCTCACTTTTACATTCGATTTGGAAGAACGCGCATACACCGCTTTATCCAGCTTCGCTTTCAGTTGCTCGATTTCGTCAACAGGCTCATCAGAAGCTGGACTTGTCTGCGTTTGCTTTTCATTATCCAATGATTCAGGCAAATCACCACGATCCTTTTTTGCAGTTTCCTGTAATGCGGCCACTTCACGGGTATCCATTTTCTGTAATTGAACAGGACTTTGCAATTGTTGCACAGGGGCGATAGCTTCCTGGGGAACTTCTTGCTGTTGAGCAATTCGCTTAGCGGGCTGGATCACTTGCTGCACTGGTGCAGGTGTCGGTGTAGCTGCTGCAGGTGTCAATCCGGCAGGGCGTTCAGCTCCGTAGCCAAACTCAATTTCTTCCGTTTGTTGCACTGACTTTTTTGTTGGTACAAATTCCTGTGCCTGCGGAGCGGTGGTGAGTTTAATCGTTTGCACTGCTGCCGGAGCTTCTTCCTTCGCAGGTTTGTAAGTTGCAGGGCGAACATCCGATTGCTCCTGCAATTTCAGCAATGAACCCGGAACCGGCTGTTCATTCTGAGCAAGGAGATTGAAGATCCGCAACTGGCGGCTGTTCATTCCTTCGTTATGAGCAATCACTTCTATTGTTTCGCCTTCTTCCACCAGATGATGCGGATGAGCACCTTTTAGTTTTTTACCTTCAAGATAAATGTACATATCACGCTTCAGCGGTTCGTCGGCAAGTTCATTAATTTCAAGCAAACGGGCATAGCGGATATTGAACTTCATGGCTTTGTCCAGCAAAGTTTCCCCTTTACGGCAATAGATGGCACGGATACCATTGATAATAGACGTTCCGTCATCGTTGGTCTTCACACCATTGGGATCCTCATTTTCATTCTCAGCCACAAGCGGAGCTACAACGGCAGGCGCCTGTTCCTCCATCGGTACAACTTCGTTCACTCGCTTTCCATCAGCAGCAAAGGTGTACATCTGCAAATCGTAATCCTCAATCATTTTAATCAGTTTCTGTGCATAGGCAGGATTGGTAGCATAACCACATCTTTTCAAACCCTTTGCCCAGGCCGTATAATCTGATTTATCATAAGTAAACAATTCTGCGTAGCGCAAAGAACTTTTCAAATAATCAGAATGGTCTTTATAAGAATCTTTGGCGGTGCTGTATTTTCTGAAGCATTCATTCGGGGCATCATCTGTGTGCGCGAAGGTTTCTCCCCGCCATTCTTTTTTGCATTTAATACCAAAGTGGTTGTTGGCCATTGTAGCCAATTCACTTTCGCCTGCTCCTGTTTCATAAATACCCTGTGCCAGGGTGATAGATGCCGGAATACCCACGCGTTGCTGCTCTTCAATTGCCCAGGGGCCATATTTTTTAATGTATGCTTTTGCTTTTATATCAAAAGCTGTCTGCGCAAACAAACCCAAAGCAGTTGCCATAAAACCCAGGGTACAAAAAATCCTTTTCATAATATTTCACTTTTTAATTACTCACTTTTCTGATGACAGAAATTCCATCACGGATGGGAAGAATTAATACCTCCACCCTGTTCTCCTTTTTTATTTTCTGGTTGAAACGAAACATTGCTTTTTCGTTTTTCCCTTGTTGTTCTTCCGGCAAAAGTACTTTACCTTCAAATAATACGTTGTCGGCAACTATAATTCCGCCGATTTTAAGCCGGTCAATCACCAAATCGAAGTAGTGCCCGTAGTTTGGCTTATCAGCATCAATGAAGACCAAATCCCAATCTTCTTCTAAACCTTTCAATATTTCTGTTGCATCACCAAAATGTGTCACCACCTTGTTTTGGCAATCAGCAGCCTGAAGATACTTTTCAATAATATCCTGCCGTTCTTCATCTATTTCGATTGTGTGAACCAGTCCACCTTCCGCAAGCCCCTGCGCAAGGCAGATAGCGGAATAGCCCGTAAACGTTCCGATTTCCAACACCCGTTTCGGGTTCATCAACTTGCTGAACATTTGCAGCAAACTTCCCTGCAAATGCCCCGAGAGCATCACCGGCTGCATTTCCTTTCTGTATGTTTCGCGCTCGAGTGCCTTCAAAACAGGCAGTTCGTCACTGCTCATTTTAATGGCATATCTGTTCAGTGATTCGTCAAAAAGTGTTGTGGTCATTACAGAAATTAGAAATTAGGTTGCAATTTATGGTCGGTATAAAACTCCCTGATATAGGCTACCACTTCATCTGCAGTATCAAAGATTTTAATCATTTCCAGGTCGCCTTCGCTGATATTTTTCTCTTCAAGCAACATGGTGTGTTGCATCCATTCGAATAGTCCTTTCCAATAGGCACTACCCACACAAATCATTGGGGTCTGGGTGAATTTTTTCGTCTGTATTAAAGTAGCGACTTCAAAAAACTCATCCAGCGTGCCCCAACCTCCCGGCATCATAATGAAACCCTGGGAATATTTGGTGAACATTACTTTACGAACAAAGAAGTAATCAAAATTTAAATTCTTATCTGAATCAATAAATTTATTGGCAGATTGCTCAAAAGGCAGACTGATATTAAGGCCGACAGATCGTCCGCCAGCCCTGTGGGCGCCCTTATTAGCTGCTTCCATTATACCCGGGCCACCACCTGAAATAATACCGAAACCTTCTTCAGCAAGGCGTTCGGCTATTTCTGTAGCCAGATTATAATACCGGTGTTCGAATACTGTTCGTGCGGAGCCGAAGATGGAAATACAAGGTCCAATTTTGGCAAGGTCTTCAAAACCCTGAACAAATTCGGCCATAATTTTAAAAATCTGCCAACTGGAATGGGCTTTTGTTTCCGTCCAGTCTCTTAATTTCATTCCGTTTTTTAGTGTCGTCATAGGTTTAAATATTTGCTGTAATCGTGCTTTCCTTTTTTGAATTTGAAGAACACAAAAATAAAAGCCCGAAAGTCAATCCGGCGTTAATAATCAGTAATTCTATTCCAATTTTATAGCCGTGGAAAATTGATTCGGATAAATCCAGCATCGTTTTGGCATTTTCTTCGCTTAAAGGGATTGTTTTCAGATACCATTCAGCATTGTTTACGAAGTCCAGAGAGAATGTCAGAAGCAGGGCCAGAAGACAAAGCCAGAACGGAAATTTTTCACCAATATGTCGTTTTGTAATGATCCCAAAGGTGAATAAACCCAACAATGGACCATAGGTAAAACCGGCCACTTTTAATAAAATATCAATCAAAGAACCATTATCAACTTCACGGAAAAAGAAAATGCAAAGCAGGAATACAATGCTGAAAGAAAAATGCACGGTGTAACGCACTTTGGCTCTCTTTTCTTCATCCCAATCAGCGCGGCGCTTCAATCCCAGGATATCTATACAAAAGGAAGATGTCAATGCAGTAAGAGCACCGTCGGCACTGGGGAACAATGCTGACACCAAACCAATCAAAAAGATAACTGTTATAAAAAACGGCAAACCGGAATTGATGGCTATAGTAGGGAATAACGCATCACCGGTGGCAGTAATACCTTTTGCCCCGGCATAAAGAGCGAGCAATCCACCTAATAATAAGAAGATAAAAACAACCACCATTTGCACAAAACCAAACAGCAGCATATTCTTTTGCGCGTCTTTCAGGTTGCTGACACTGATGTTTTTTTGCATCATTTCCTGATCGAGACCTGTCATTGCTATTGTAATAAATGCGCCGCCAATAATCTGTTTCAGGAAGAAGTTAGGCTTGCCGGCATCGGTAGCAAAAATGTGCGTATAATTTTTGGCAGACATTGATTCCCAAACGGTATTCAGTTGCAATTGCATTTCGCTGAGCATATAGCCGACACAAATCACCAGTGCCAAAAGCATAAAAGTTGTTTGCAGGGTATCTGTCCATACAATCGTTTTTACACCTCCCCGTAATGTATACAAAAGAATCAATGCTAAAATAATAATGGAAGTCAGTTCGAATGAAATACCTAAATCTTTCAACACAAAAATCTCCAGTACTTTAATCACCAGGTACAATCGCAAGGTTGCGCCAAGTGTGCGGGAAAGAATGAAAAACAAGGAACCCGTTTTGTAAGCAGTAATCCCCAATCGTTGTTCCAGATAAGTATAAATGGAGGTCAGCTGCATTTTATAATACAAAGGCAGCAAAATATAGGCAACAGCGAAATAGCCCAGCCAATACCCGATTGCAACCTGAAAATATTCAAAACCTTTGATACCAACCGTTCCCGGTACGGAAATAAACGTCATTCCGGAGAGTGATGTACCAATCATACCAAAGGAAACGAGCATCCAGTTGGATTTTCGGTTCCCGATAAAAAATGATTCATTATTAGAATGCCTGGAGGTGTAAAATGCAATGCCCAACAATAAGGCGAAATAAGCGAGGATAATTGCGATGAGCATTTAGTAATACTGATTATTATTTATTGACTAATGGTTATAAATAAAAAAGCTTCGTTCGGAAGAAAAACGGAACAAAGCCTTTTTAAACAATCCCGAAGGAGAAAAATAAGATCTAAAAACCGATCAAAACACCCATTCTGATATCCAGACCGCCTTTTCCACTTACTTTATAATAACTGTTGGGGTCATTCAGGACGTCAAACAAAAAAGACAAATTAAGCGAAAGTCTGTCTGTAATAGGCTGTCGTAAACCAGCTCCAATCAATAGGCTCGGAGACTCCACTTTCTTTTTGTAGAGCAAACCGGTCAGGTCATCCTGGAAGTAATTGTCGAAAATATTATACTCCAGTTCTGAATGGATGTAAATGCTCTCCCATAATAAAAACCTACCCCAAACACCTCCGGAATAAGTATTGTAGGATAGAATATTGGATTCTGTACCCATTGGCAAATAGGCTCTGTCTACTTTATAACGGTCATAACTATAACCAAGTTTCACACCACCATATAAGCGCTCCATTAATTTGTATCCGATAACCGGCGCAACACCTACACTAATAAATCCATTACCCCCACTGAACCGCAAATCGCCACCCAACACGAGTTTATCCCTGTCGAATCCGGTTTTTTTAGCCGGTTTTTTAGCTACTTTCCGTCCGCTGCTGTTATATATTTCCTGAGCTTGTCCGGAAAAGGAAGCCAGGCAAACAAAAAGCAAAAAGATCATTTTTTTCATAATGGCCAGTTCATTGTCTTTAAAGAACGATTACGAAGTTAAAACATTTTGCACAAAGGCTAGTTTTGACCAAATTTATTTACCAAACTTTTTCTTTAACAAATTTAATGCATCATTGATATTTGTTTCAGTTGGGGTTTCCTTTGGTTTTTCATTTTTATGAAACGGTTTGCTGCTTCTGAGCGGAGCTTCTTCTGTTTGCTTGATAGACAAGGCAATTCGCTTCCTGGGAATATCTACTTCTGTAACTTTGACCATTACCTGCTGGTTCAGTTTCAACAACTCATTCGGATCAGTAATATACTTATGCGCAATTTCTGAAACATGAACCAAACCGTCCTGCTTAACCCCAATATCTACAAATGCACCAAAACGCGTGAGATTTGTGACAATCCCCGGAACAATCATTCCCACGTAAACATCTTCAATACTGAAAATCTGAGCAAATTCAAATGCCTGTGCTTCACTCCGCGGATCGAGGCCGGGTTTCTTTAATTCTTTAATAATATCCTGAACGCCCAATAAGCCCAGCGTTTCGTTCACATATTTTTGAGGAGCAATATTTTTCAGCAGATTTTCATTCCCAATCATTTGCTCAACCGTAACCGACAAATCTTTTGCCATCTGGCTAACAACGGCGTATGATTCCGGATGGACAGCGCTGGCGTCTAATGGATGCTCTCCGTCTTTTACCCTCAAAAAACCCGCACATTGTTCGTAGGCTTTTGCACCGAGCCTTGGCACTTTCAGTAATTGCTTCCTGCTTTTAAATCGACCTTCTTCATTGCGGAACTGAACTATATTTTCGGCTATTGAGGGGCCTATCCCACTCACATAACTCAACAAATGCTTGCTGGCTGTGTTCAGATTTACACCCACCATATTTACACAGCTAACAACAGTCTGATCCAGTTTTTCTTTCAAGCGTGTTTGATTCACATCATGCTGATACTGCCCTACCCCAATGCTTTTCGGGTCAATTTTTACCAATTCGGCGAGAGGATCCATCAACCGGCGCCCAATACTTACCGAACCACGAACGGTAATATCCTGATCAGGAAATTCATTCCTTGCAATTTCCGAGGCGCTGTAAATCGACGCCCCATCTTCATTTACCAGATAAACGGGCAAATTCAATTTCAATCCTTTAATAAACTGCTCTGTTTCGCGGCCAGCCGTGCCGTCGCCAATAGCAAAAGCTTGTATAGCATACTGCTGAACCAGTGTTCTTATCTTATGTTCCGCATCCAACAGTTTATTGTTCTTTTCGTGGATGTAAATCAGGTCTGTTTTCTTCAATGCGCCCGTTTCGTCGAGGCAAACAACCTTACAACCGGTACGATATCCCGGGTCAATTGCCAGAATTCGTTTGCTGCCAACAGGAGACGAAAGCAACAACTGGCGAAGGTTTTCGGCAAATACATTAATCGCTTCTTCGTCAGATTTTGTTTTGAGCGCCATACGGAATTCTGATTCCAGGCTTGGCTGCAACAAACGGCGATAAGCATCTTTAATCGCCTTTTTCAAATGCTCAGTTGTTGCATTATGGTGCTGGATAAACTGAGCTTCCAGTTTCTCCAATGCAACTTCTTCAAGGGGTGAAATATCCATTTTCAGAAAACCTTCCATAAAACCACGCATGATAGCCAGCATACGATGGGATGGAATTTTAGAAATCGGCTCAGAGAAGGCAAAATAATCTTTGTATTTGGCAGCTTCTGTTTCTTTATCTGCAAGCACCTTGCTTTGAACGGTGGCAGTCTCTTCAAAAAACTTACGCATCTTGGCACGGGCATTTGCATCCTCATTTATCATTTCAGAAATGATGTCTCTTGCGCCCTGCAAAGCTTCGTCAGGTGTTTTTACTACATCGTTCAGAAACAAATTTGCTTCCGAAACAGGGTCAATATTTCCCTGTGCAAAAATGAGGAGAGCCAATGGCTCAAGGCCATTTTCCCTTGCTGTTTGTGCTTTGGTTTTGCGCTTTGGTTTATACGGCAAATAAATATCTTCCAATGTAGCAATGGTAAGGGCTGCATTAATCTTTGCCTGCAAGGCCTCCGTCATTTTCCCCTGCTCATTGATTGTCTTTTCAATAAAAGCTTTTCTTTCCGCAAATTCCTTTTGCAATTTTGCTTCATCTTCGATTGCCTGAATCTGAACTTCGTCGAGATTGCCGGTTTTATCTTTTCTATATCGGGCAATAAACGGGATGGTTGCACCTTCAGCCAACAGTTCAAGAACAGCATTAACATCGGTGGTCTTTAATTGTAAACTGGCAGCAACACTTTGTGCAAAAGGTAAAAAACTCATTATTTGGACTTAATTTTTTTATTGAAAAGGAGGGCGAAAATAGGCAAATTTGCGGCCGCAAAAACATGGGAATAACATTTCGTAATTATAGCGATTCTTAATATTACAAAATGAAAACTATTTTCATTTTCCTGTTTTGTCTATTAGTCGGGCAAAATGCCGGTGCCCAAACAAATTTAGCGGCTGAGTACGGCCTGGATACCAGTTTTGCGCTTGTGGATTCCTGCCCGGCTAAAAATATAGTTGAGTACTTCTCAGTCAATGCAAAATATCCGGAAAGCTCCATGTCCCTGCTCAACCGAATCAGGCAAAAAGCAAAAGATGAAAATCAGATATTCAAACAGAATGGTTTTGTCAGTTTCAGATTTACCCTCAATTGCAAAGGACAGGCGTCTTCGTATAGACTTTTTATGCTGGACGAGCATTATAAAGAAATAAAATTCGAACAATCAGCCATTCGCTTTTTTTATGATTTTGTCAGAAGCCTGAAGGAATGGAAAGTTCAGCCCACAAATAAATATGGCGAAAAATATTCCTGTTATAATGCTTACCTAAACTTTCAAATCCGAGATGGGAAAATTCTATCAGTGGCACCTTAGCTTTTTGTTTGTTTTACTGATTTCAAATTCAGGGAAAGCACAACATGATTTTTGTAAAAATGAAAAATGGAAGGACAGTGCGGCGAATGTTTTGTTTCAGCAAAATTATATGAGCAACAGGTGGCAATACATTTGTGATTCAATTTTGACCATTTGGCCGGAGTATGACTATATCTGGCAATTGAAAGCGATGCCGAGATTTAAAGGTGGCTATTACGATTGCGCCAGTTTGGACAAAGCCGTCAGCATCAATCCTGAAATGCGTCTTCCTTACAGGGCTTTTATGAAATGTACTTTTGCAAAAGATTACTTTGGTGCGATAGTTGACTTAAAGGCGGCCGAAGCATTGATTAAAGGCGGAGGATTGATGGATCATAGTTTTTCCTTCTACCTGGGATTGTGTTACCTGGGAATTGAGCAGGCAGACAGCGCTGTACGCTATTTTGAAAAAGATATTGCCCACCAAAGCCAGACCATGGGAAAAGGAAATGAACATTACAACAGTTTATTTTATCTTGGTTTGTCTTATTTGCAGGCCAATCAAGTGAGCAAAGCAGAAAAATACCTGAAAGCGAGTATCAAAGGCTATTCCAGATTTCCGGAACCGAATTTCTATTTAGGGAAGTTGCGCGTTTTGAAAAACGAGAAGAAAGAAGCCAAACGAGATTTTGAACAATCGAAAAAGTTCCTTTTGGAAGGAGCAACAATGAATGAAGATAATAACTTTTATGTTGATTATCCTTTCCAGATAGGACTTTCGGATATTGAAAAAGAATTGGAACAACAATAGATTTTTTTAGCTTTGGGCGAATTTTCATTTCGCTAAACAGCAATTAATGAGCAAACATCACCTTCGTAAAAGTAAAGATTGTCTTAACTGTGGCACTAATGTCAATGAACGCTTTTGCAGTCATTGTGGCCAGGAAAATACGGAGACGCGTCAATCGTTTGGTCATTTGGTGCGGCATTTTTTTGAAGACCTTACCCATTACGACAGCGGTTTCTGGCGCACAATAAAATATCTTTTGTTCCGACCTGCTTTACTTACCAAAGAATATCTTGCAGGAAAGAGAGTGAGCTATGTTCCTCCGGTCCGGCTTTACATTTTTATCAGTTTCCTGTGCTTTTTTCTGCCAGCCATTTTGCCCGCTATTAATAATTTTCCTGAAGAAAGAAAGAATGCATCAAATGCCAATGAAAATCTTATTATTTACCAGGATACCACCACACAAAAAAGAGAAAGTTTCCGCACAAAAGTTTTCTGGTCTGAATTAGGAACCCGCAACGGCTATTTCGAAATCAAAAAACCAAACGATTATAGTTCCGTTGCGCAGATGGATTCCATGCAAATGGCTTTGCCTGCTGAAAAAAGGTATAATAGTATCGAAAGATGGATGGCTAAAAAGACAATACAAATTTACGAACACAATACACCCAGGCAGGTTGCTGAAAAATTCGGAAATGCCTTTTCGCACAACCTTTCAAAAGTTCTGTTTATTTACATGCCGCTTTTTGCCTTTGCCTTATGGTTTTTTCATAGTAAGAAAAAGTGGCTTTATTTCGACCATGCTATTTTTACGCTGCACTACTTTTCGTTTATGTTGCTGCAGATTTCCTTATTCCTCATTCTAAGAGCTTGCCTGAAAATATTTTCTTATGAAGTTTATGGAGTATTGCTGATGATTTCTTTATTGATATCGCTTATCTGGATTGCCTATTACTTTTTTCGGGCTCACAGGAAAATGTATGAAGAATTCTGGGTCGTATCCAGTTTAAAGAGCTTTATGCTTCTTTTCATAAATATATTCTTTATCACAACTTTATTTATTGGTTTTAGTTATTACACCTTGTATACACTGCATTAAATAACAGCCGCTTTTATGAATCTGCAGGAACAATTATTAAAAGAACATTCGAGGAATAATACAATTTTTATTGCCAATTGGATCGGAAGCAATAAAGAACGTTTTGGTGAATTAATGCATTTATTCTTTCAAGGCGAACCAAAAGTAGTTCAAAGGGCAGCTTGGGTAGTTAGCTATTGCTTCGAAAATTGCCAGGAATTAGTGCCACCCTATTTATCTGAAATGGTGGACTATTGCAACACTCCAGGTATTCATGATGCGGTAAAAAGAAATGTTACCCGCATTATCGCGCATCTTAATATTCCAGAAAAACTGGAAGAGCCTTTATTGAATTTATGCTTCGAATTATTAATCAATCCAAAGGAAACGGTTGCCGTAAGATGCTGGTGTATGGATATCCTGCTGACATTATCCAGGACTTACCCTGAAATAAAAAACGAATTACAGCATATTATTGAAGACGCTTTGGAACACCAGGAAATTACTGCAGCATTCAAATCCAAATCCAAAAGAGTTTTACTGGCTCTAAAGAAGAGAACTTAAGTCGTCAGAATCCTCGTCATTTCTTCCAGGTCTTTTGGAATAATAGCGCTTTGTTTCACCACATCTGCAAAAGGCGTAAAGACCACTTCATTATTTATCTGACCTGCCATTACCTGGTATTTACCTTCTCTCAAGGCATTTACAGCAGCATAACCCAACCTGCTTGCCAACACCCTGTCAGCAAAGCTGGGAGCCCCGCCACGTTGGATATGACCTAAAACACAAACACGGATATCGGCCTCGGGTATTTCTTTTATCAATGCATCCTTAACCTCCATTGCCCCACCAAAATCATCGCCTTCTGCAACAACTAAAATGTGAACATTCTTTTTCCGGCGTTCATCGTCTTTCACTTTTTGCACCACTTTTTTAATGTCGGTTTTAAGTTCCGGAATCAAAATGTCTTCCGCGCCGCAAGCCAATCCGCTGTTCAAGGCAATGTAACCGGCATCCCTGCCCATCACTTCCACTACGAACATTCTGTTGTGCGCATCAGCCGTATCCCTTATCTTATCAATGGCCTCAACTGCGGTATTCACAGCAGTATCAAATCCAATGGTGACATCCGTTCCTGCCAGATCCTTGTCAATTGTACCCGGTAAGCCTACTGCGGGAATCGGATACTTCTCATAGAATTTAGCCGCACCCCGTAAGGTCCCATCCCCACCGATTAAAACCAGACCTTCAATGCTGTGCTTCAATAACTCCCGGTGAGCTTTTTCCATTCCTTCGTCGGTCATAAACTCTTTGCTACGTGCAGTTTTAAGAATCGTGCCACCACGCTGAATAATATTTGAAACATCCGTTGTTTTCATTTCAAAAATATCACCTTCAATCATTCCCTGATAACCTCTTCTGATGCCAAAAACTTTCATTTTGTGGTAAATGGCAGTTCGCACCACAGCACGAATTGCTGCATTCATTCCCGGGCTATCACCACCGGATGTCATCACGCCGATATTTTTCATAAAAGAGAAGTTTTTGTTTTAAAAAACACTTTCAAATATACAGTTGAAAAACCGCTAAGCGGATTAAAAGTTTTTATAAAAATATTATCAGTTTCTCCCGAAACAATCCATTAATAATATTTAATCTTGTAGAAGTAAAAACCAAAATCAATGGAAGATTTTTCAGTCGAAACCACTTTTGCCAGTGTTGACAAAATACAATTACTCAGCAGCCAGATCGGCAAAGTAATCCGCGGGAAGCAACATCAGATAGAAATGGTGATTACCGCACTTTTAGCGGGTGGCCATGTATTGATGGAAGATAATCCCGGAACAGGGAAAACGGTGTTGGCCAGAAGCCTTGCACACGCTATTTCCGGAAGCAAAGATGGCACTGCTGTAAGTTTTAAAAGGGTCCAGTTTACACCGGATTTGTTGCCCATGGATTTGATTGGCACTTATATTTTTGATGATAAGAATAATGATTTTTTATTCAAAAAAGGCCCATTGTTCTGTAATATTCTTTTGGCAGATGAGATTAACCGTGCATCGCCAAAAGTTCAGAGTGCATTATTGGAATGTATGGCCGAGAATCAAATCACAGTAGGCGATACAACCCATCCGCTCGAAAAATTATTCTTTACTATTGCTACACAAAATCCTGTAGAAATGGAAGGCACTTATCCGCTGCCAGCTGCCCAGCTGGACCGTTTTTACATGAAGATTTATTTTGGTTATGTAGATGAAGCAACAGAACTTGATATCTACAGGGATTACCTGAATATTGCCACAAACCTTGATACACTCGAACAGGTTTTAAGCATGGAGGAAGTATTACAATTGCAACAGGAGGCTGAACAGGTTTTTATCCACCAGGAAATTGTACAGGCTGTGAGCAATATTGTTCGGGAAACGCGTGCCCACAGCGACATCACACTGGGAGCATCCACAAGAAGCGGAATAGCTTTTATGAAATGTTTGCGTGCTTATGCATTGGTAAAAGGCCGCAGCTTTGTCACTGAAGATGATGTAAAAGATATTGCACAATCAGTCCTTGAACATCGGTTAGTCTTTAAAAATAAAGAAGGAAAAACAAATGCACTGAAAGGTATCATCAACAAAGAAATTGAAAGACTGGCCAAACTAAAAATTGCTTATTAATCCTAAATGATCTCCCGCGAAAACCTTTTGAATAGAAATAAACACACCGTTATTTTGGTGTGGGGAATCATTTTGCTTTGTTTGAATCATACCTCCTTCGGCCAGTCCAAAGTAACGCTGAAAGCCGCCCAACGATATGAAATTGACGCAAAGAGAGTTGGTGTAGATCCGGGAAGTGAAGATGCTTTGCCTCGTTCCCGCGAATTTTTGCGGCTCGACAGCAGCTACTATGTTGGCTGGTATTTTGAAGGGCAGTACAAACTCAATCACGCTGCCGATTATTTAGGATATAAAAATGCAATCATCCCTTTGGAGAAAGCGTTGTATCTGTTGGAAAGAGATTATGCGAAAGCATTAAGCACCCGTACCAACGATATTCAGGTTTATTTCCCGATTTATAATTATCAGCTTGATTATACACGCATTGGCTATTGTCTGCGCGAATGTTATGCCAACACAGAACAACCGGAGAAAGTTGTAGCGCTGATGAGGCGGGTACTCCGCTGGAAATTACAACGGGATTTGTACCTGGATGCCTACAATTATCTGGCCTGGACAACGCACCGTTACCGGTTTTATACCACTTCAAAATACGCCTTTCTAAAAAATAGTATTGATGCCAATGAAAAACTGGCTATGAGCTACCTGGACAGCAGTCTCCGAAACATCGAACGCAATAAAAAATACAACCAGGGACTATACCAGCCAGGTTATGAAACCGCTGATAAAATGGGCGTTTATCATTACAAATGCATTTTGTACAGTTACGCTTTCAACATCGATTCTGCTGAAAAGTATTATGGGATTATGCGCAAGAACAATGGTTTACCGCATAATAATTACGCCAACTTCAAGTCAGTTTGCGGAGACTTTCGCGAAGCAGAAAAAGAATACCAGATTGCTTCCGGAACAGATAATGCAGACAAGCGTCTACAGGAATGGGCTTATTATACCAGTATATTGCAAATCGGCAAAGGGCAGGCCAAGCAAGGGATTGAGCTGAGTGATGGAATGATCAAAGGATTTGGTTCGACACCGGGATTTGGATGGTACAACATTGCTTTATCAAGGGCACTTACCTATGACGGCCAGGTCGCCGCTGCAGAAAAAGCAGTAGAAAAAGCAGCCAACTTTAAAGAGCTGCACATTGGAACAACGCTTGGGCAAAGCCATTACGACTTCAGTGTTCAATTGCTGAAGCTCATACAGAAGGAACAGCATATTGCAATGCAGAAATTCGAGCACAAAGACTGGTGGTATTCACCTAAAATATTGGGCAATATGGCTGCGATGACAACAGACCGTTTTATGCAACAATATTTAATCATTAATCAGTTTGCACAAAACCCGGAACGGGACCGTGTTATTTATAAATTATTCAGTACAGAAAGCACCGTAAGCTGGGACGAAATATGGTATCTGCTCAAGGATTTCAGTACCGCTTTTTTTGTAAAGCGTTTTGAGCAGGAATTGAAAATCAACAAAAGGAAACCGGTCGATAAATATTTCAAACTTTTTCTTGCACGACTAAAAACAAAGCAAGGCAATTATAAAGAAGCTAAAACACTATTAAACGAAATTTTACAAGACCAGCATACAGACGCGGAATTTGAAAAACTCTTTTTAGCGCGAACATTTCAGGCCTTTGCAGAATGTGCTGATAAAGAAAAAGATGAAGCGGAACGCAATAAATGGGCTTATCAATTATTCAAAACGTATCCGCAACTTATTCCGTTTTGCGGCTTGAAAGCGCCTTTAAAACTCAGGATTTCAGGAAATGACGAAGCTGTATTGAAAGCTTTCCGGAACTGTAATTTCAATTTCGAAAGCGGCGCTTCTGCTGCGCCAACTGCAGTTATTTCATTTATAAAAAAAGGAAGCAAACAATCAATCCGGTATAGTTTGATTGATTCAAAAGGGAAAACCATTGTACCGGAACAAACCTTTAGTTATAAAGTTGCCGATAAAGCCGGAATAGAATTAGCCTACCGGATATGCGGCGTGGGCGGGAACGAAGCTAAAACTGAAAAGTAAATCAGTTCACCATTTTATCCGCACAACAAGTACTGGCAAAAGCGTCCGGCTTCGCCTTAAAAGCGAAACCCATGCCAAGAATGTAACCCATCGCTTCACGCAAAGCTTCATTACTTTTAAACATCGGGTTGGTATTGATATCGGCATGCACTTCCATATCAATATTGTACCTGGTGAATAATTCACACAACTGGTAAGCAATGTCAATACTCTTGGCAACTTCGGCGAGCATTCGTTCTTTCAAAGAGAACTTTATCTCTGAACGGTCGTTATGAATAAACATAAATGCTCCGCTTTTTTCTCTGACAAACACAATGACGGTGGCAAATTCGGTGTGGGTTGCGTGCACCTGAGAATCACTACCGATACAAACTTTAAGTTTTACTCCTGATGATACTTCTTTGATGATTGCCGCTTCAACGGCTTCTTTTATCGGCAATTCAATTTTCTTGCCATTGAATGTACGCCATAGCATAAGCTTTGATTTAGGTTAGTTAAAGTTAAACCTAAATCAAATGAAAAATATTCTTCTTTATGAAGTTTGTATTATTATTTTAAATGACGTTTCAGGTCGCGGTCTGCTTCACGGTTTTTAATAGACTCGCGCTTGTCGTAGAGTTTCTTACCGCGTCCAAGACCAATGTCCAACTTAGCATATCCTTCATTTGTGATAAAAATAGAAAGCGGTACAATAGTAAATCCTTTCTCTTTAATCTTGGATTCCCATTTGCGCAACTCTTTTTTGGTCAACAAAAGCTTGCGTTCGCGTGTGTTGGCGTGGCCGGCGTAACCGGCATTGGCATAATCTCCGATGTACAAATTTCTGATCCAAATCTCTCCTTTATAGATAATACAAAAAGAATCGTTGAAACTCACACGGCTGTTCCGGATCGATTTAATCTCGGAACCGGTCAGTACAATACCCGCCTTAAGCTTGTCTTCGATCGCGAATTCAAACGTTGCAGGTTTATTCCTGATATAAATATTTTGTTGTGCCAATGTGTGAGGTAGTATGCTTATTTGCTTTCACTCATAAACCAATCAATTGTCTGGCTTAGTTTTTGTTTGAGTGATTTACGGTCAACTATAAAATCAAGGAAGCCATGGTCGAGCAAAAACTCGGAACGCTGGAACCCTGCCGGCAAATCTTTTTTAATCGTTTCTTTAATAATGCGTGGACCGGCAAAACCAATCAGGGCCTTTGGTTCAGCGATATTGATATCGCCCAGCATAGCAAATGACGCAGTTACACCACCTGTTGTTGGGTCAGTCATTAAAGAGATATAAGGTAATCCTGCTTTCGCCAGGCGTGTCAGTTTTGCAGAAGTTTTAGCCATTTGCATCAACGAAAAAGCCGATTCCATCATACGTGCACCACCCGATTTGGAGATGATCATAAACGGAAGTTTGTGCTCGATGGCATAATCAATACCACGACTGATCTTCTCGCCCACAACAGAACCCATAGAACCACCAATGAAGTTAAAATTCATACAGGCCACTACCAGTCCTTTACCATTAATCTCTCCTACCCCAACAGACAACGCATCTTCAGAATCTTTAGCCTGAGCATCTTTTAGCCTTGCTTCGTAGGGTTTAAGATCTACAAAGCCTAGTTTATCGATAGAAGAAATATTGCTGAAAAGATATTCTGCCTTGCCCTCATCGAAGATAATATCAAAATACTCGGGGGAGTTGATACGGTTGTGAAAATTACATTTCGGGCAAACGTATAAATTTTCGGCAAGCTCCTTTTGTGTAATTGTCGTGCGGCACTCAGAACATTTGTGCCAAAGTCCATCGGGTGTTTCGCGCTTCTCATTTGTTTGGGTCAAAACCCCTTTTTTGATACGCCTGAACCAGGTTGATGACATATTGAAAGTTTATTGTAGTTATATTAAAAAAAACAACCACCCTACCAAAGTAAGATGGGTTTGCAAATATACAGCATGTATGGAAAGTTGAGCCGATTTTTACTCAGGAAGCTCCCGGTTTCCGCTCAGAAGGTATACAACTGCCATACGGATGGCTACTCCATTTTCCACCTGGTCAAGAATAATAGACTGTTTGCCGTCTGCCACATCAGAATCTATCTCCACACCACGGTTGATTGGCCCCGGATGGAGGATAAGAATTTCTTTTTCAAGGCTTTCAAGCATATTTTTATTTACGCCATAGTACAATGCATATTCACGCAATGAAGAAAACAGCGGTTTGTGTTGACGTTCCAGCTGTATACGAAGAACGTTGGCAATATCACATTGTTGCAGAGCTTTCTTTACATTGTATTCTACTTTTACACCCATTGAGGCAATATGCTTGGGAATCAATGTAGGCGGTCCGCTCACAATTACTTCCGCACCCAGTTTTTGCAGGCAATAAATATTACTCATTGCCACGCGGGAATGCATAATATCGCCAATAATCGCAACTTTTTTTCCTTTCAGATCGCCAACTTTTTCCCTCATTGAAAAGGCATCAAGCAAACCTTGTGTAGGATGTTCATTCACTCCATCTCCTGCATTGATAATACTCGCATCTATATGTTGGGCTAAAAACCAGGGAGCGCCAGAAGCCGAATGACGCATTACCACCATATCCACCTTCATGGCAAGAATATTATTGACGGTATCAATAAGCGTTTCGCCTTTGGATACAGAAGATGCCGAGGCTGAAAAATTGACGACATCCGCGCCCAGTCTCTTTTCGGCAAGCTCAAACGAAGTGCGCGTGCGCGTGGAGTTTTCAAAAAATATATTGGCAACAGTGGTATCCCGCAGTGCCGGTACTTTCTTTATCGGACGTTGCAGGATCTGCTTAAAATTATCTGCCGTCTTGAAGATTGTTTCAATATCCTGCGTTTGCAGTTCTTTTATTCCCAACAGATGTTTTACAGATAAAGACATTATTTCTTAGTATAAATTATTTACGTTCTATTCCCTTTTCTCTTAGCAAATTGCATCTAAACAACTCAACATTTATTATTCAATTTCTTTACAGGTTGTTCCGTAGGAACTAAAAATTGGTAGCATTTTGTTTTGTTGTTTTATTGTCCCGTAGGGACTACCTATTCATTCCAAATCTTTAAAAATATATTTCTCATCGTAGTCAACTTCAAATTTATGAAGGAAATCGAGGTATTCTTCTCTAAAGGTTTTCAGGGTGTGATGCGTTTCCTGATTTTGAATGTAATTGATGACTTGTGCCACCTGCGATTTACTATTGGCAAATGCTCCGTATCCTTCCTGCCATTCAAATCTTACATCAACAAATTTGTTTTTATTAATCCATAAGGAAGAATTTTGCTTCACATCCTTAATCAAATCTGAAATTGATTGTTTAGGATTTAAACCAACAAGAATATGAATGTGGTCCAACATTCCATTTATAATCAAAAGTTTGTGTCCATTATTTTGAATAATTCCTGTTATGTATTTGTATAATTCATCTTTCCAGCTTTTACCAATTAACCCAAGTCTGTATTTAACAGCAAACACAAAATGAACATGTATTTGGGTGTAGGTGTTGGCCATGTTTGTTTCTAAATTTTATTTTCCTACCAATATTTCTACTACTACTATTACCAATATCCAGTCCCTACGGGACAGAACGGATTTAATTGTTTTCTTCTACCTACATACAGTCCCTACGGGACATATCGTCGGCATATCCGCCACATTAAATTCACATTCATTCACATTTCGCACATTCTTTTCACATTCATTCATATCCATCAATCCATCAAAACCACTTCGTCGCGCCCATCCCTTTCCTGCCACAAAACTTTCACCTTCTGCTCGAACAATGTATCGACACTAAAGCCAACATAATCGGGCTGAATCGGCAATTCGCGGCTAAACCTGCGGTCAACCAAAGTCATCAATTCCACTTCCCCGGGACGTCCAAAATCGAGCAGTGCATCCATAGCTGCGCGAACGGTGCGGCCTGTGTGCAATACGTCATCGATCAATACAACACTTTTTCCTGCCACGCTAAACGCAATGTCTGTTTCCGCAGGCGCCTGAAGGGCTCCTTCCTTATTGAGGTCGTCACGGTAAAAAGTAATATCGAGGCGACCGTATTGAATTTTCTGATTGTTGGTAATGTTGTGCAACAATGCGATGATCCGGTCTGAAAACAAGACTCCCCGTGGTTGCATCCCGATGATGACCGTATTACTGAAGTCCAAATGATTTTCGACCAATTGATGCGCCAAACGGTGCAGGGTAATCTGTAATTGAGCCTGGTCTAAAAGGGTTTTCAATGTCTGAAATATTTGGTCAAAAATAAAGCTTAAAGCCAATTATAAAAAATCAATTCATGCTGCGGTACAATACAAGCCTGTCATTGTATAAAACATACAGTACATTCCGGCAAAAAGCAGCCTGAACAATCCTTGTGTTCTCAATTTGCGGTATCGGAATTTTGGTCTCTTCTATCCTTTTAAAATCATAAGCTATGAGCGTTGCTCCTTTTTGATAAATCAGCTGAGAACCTACAACCTGAAGATTCTTAACGCCAGAGATAGAAAGTGTATTCACATAAGAACCATACTGGTCGAAGACCAGAATGCCCTGTGTTGTGTCCGCCATATACACCCTTCGGTCGCGCTCGATAAGGTAGACAGGCGTGGGCAATTCTGATAACTGCTGCCGTAAGTCATTGCCCCGGACCATATAATTCAATTCCATGTCCAGTTTGTTGAGCGTGGCACTAAACTGATCGTACACCCAAAGGTTTCCTTCGGCGCTGATGGCAATCACATTTATATTGAGTTGATTGAGCTTGCGCAGATTCAGTTCGTTTTTTGGCGCCAGCATCCTGTCAAGAATGGTCAGTTTGGCGAAGCGGGCATAATACAGCATCACCCGCAGCGGGTTGGTTACATCCACATTGGTAATGTCGCCATTGGCTATGGAAATGTAATTCGCGACACTATCGCCGATTTCATTAAACTTGATAAATGCATTGTCATTCCGCACCACATAAGCATTACCCAGTTCATCTACCTGTAGAATATTGGCGGTGATGGGAATTGACTTGATGATTGGCATGGGGGATTGGGCTTTTGCAAAAGCAAAACCATAGACAATTGCAATAACCGAAAGCAGCAACCTCATTATTTCGTTTTTTTCAGGCCTACTTTATGGCCAGCCCAGGCAAAATAAAGGATGAACAAATAGCAGGGAATCATCAACGAATAAGCCATTTGGCGTGGATTTAAAACATGATAAAACTCTAACAATTTAGAAAATCTGGCATATAGGGGTGGCAAAATTGCTCCACCCACAATACCCATAATCAGCAGGGCAGAGCCCATTTTAGTAAATCTTCCTAAGTGATTGATCGCGAGAGGCCAGATAGCAGGCCATACCACAGAGTTGGTAAAGCCCAAAAAGGCAAAACAATAAATGGCAGTATCTCCCTTTGTAAACATCGCAATGAGTACAAAAACAATACTCAAAACAGTCAATATTGTAAGTGCTTTTTGCTGCGAAATAAATTTGGGAATAGCAATAATACCAACCACATAACCTATCAGCAAACCATAGCCGGTATAAGCTGCAAAGTTTTTAGCTTCTTCAATCGGGTATCCCAATTCCTGGCCAAAGAATGTAAAAGAACTATAACTGATAACCTCTACACCCACATAGACAAAGATGGCCAAAGCACCTAATATTAGGTGTGGAAACTGCAGAACGCTGGTTTTGCCTTTTGAATATTCACTGTCACCGGCCTGTTGTTCTTCTTCATTAATTTCAGGAAGGTTTATAAAATAAATGATAAGTGCCAATGCAGCAAGCGAAGCTGCAATTACTATATACGGATTGATAACGCGGCTTGCCAGTGCATCGAGTTCCAGCGCCTTTTCGGCAGGCGAAAGCGTTACTAATTTTGCTTTAATACCGTCTGCATTTTCCAAAGCAATTTTACCCAAAACCTTTACGGCAAGGATACCAGCCACCTTATTGCAGATGCCCATAATGCTGATGCGCTGTGCGGCGCTTTCTATTGGGCCAAGCACTGTTGCATACGGATTTGAAGCCGTTTGTAATAAGGCAAGTCCGCTTCCAATAACAAACAGGCCGGCAAGGAACAGATTAAAATTCCTCGTTTGTGCGGCAGGTATAAAAACCAGGGCACCTGCTGCCATTACCAATAATCCTAAAGACATCCCTTTCTTAAATCCTGTTTTGCGCAACACACTTGCCGATGGGATAGCCATAAAAAAGTAAGCGGCAAAAAACGCAGTATCCACCAGATAAGATTGTGTATCACTGAGTTCACAGGCTATGTTAAGATAAGGAATCAATTGACTGTTGCTCCAGGTAATAAAACCAAACACAAAGAAAAGGCAACCGATTACGATGAGTGCAGGAATGTACTGCTTGCTGTTGTTTTGAGTCATAAGAAACGATGTGCCGACAAAGTAAAACAATTATTCAATAAACCCGTAGTGAAATGAATGGTTGATTTGCCAAAAACAAAAAAGTCGTTCTACCCAGGGGCAGAACGACTTTTTACATAAAATTTTAATTATTAATGACTTAAGGAATGAACGCTTCTCAACAAACGTTTCCAGCGAAGGTTAAACAAACTACCTTCATAACTCAACCACACAAATGATGCTTTACCCACGATGTGATCTTCGGGAACGAACCCAAAATAGCGGGAATCGGCAGAATCGTGGCGGTTGTCACCCATCATCCAGTAATAATCCATTTTGAATGTATAACTGTTGGTTTCCTTACCATTGATGAAAAATTTACCGTCTTTTTCTTCCAGCTGATTGCCTTCATAATTAGCAATAATGCGACGATAGAAAGCAATATTTGCTGCACTCAAAGTAATGGTTACTCCTTTTTTGGGCACAACAAACGGACCATAATTGTCGCGGTTCCATTGAAAATTTACAGCATCGTGCGGGAAAGCCATATCTGCCGTAGATAGTCTTGGCAATTGCTGAAGCGCAATATTGACAACATTCGGGTTTTTGCGCAAAATCTCCAGTTTATCATTCGGCACATTCAGTAAATACTTATTGCCTGCGCCTTCCAGAAATTGGATATGATTATCTTCAAGAAAATCCTGAGAGAGGCCGGCAGTATTCGTTTCCACTATATAATGCATTTGAGAATGCGGAAAAACCTCACCTGGTTTGTCGTTGATATATACTATGCCGTCGATAATCTGCAATTTATCACCCGGCAATCCAATACAACGCTTAATGTAATTTTCCTTCTTATCTACAGGGCGGGTAATAATAGTGTACATACTATGCACCGCTTCTCTTCCGCCTGATTTGCGACAGATATCATAATAGTCCTGGTCCGGCATTTCAGCAACCACAGTGTCGCCATTCGGGAAATTGAATACGACAACGTCATTACGTTCAACATTCCCAAATCCAGGCAGACGTTTATACTTCCAATGTACTGATTCTGAATAAGATTTACCACCGGTAATGGGCATCGTATTATGAACAAGCGGGAAAGCGATTGGTGTATTGGGAATTCTGGGACCATAAGCCGTTTTGCTGACAAACAAGAAATCGTTGACCAACATACTCCCTTCCATGGAAGGTGTAGGAATTGTATAGGCTTCTATAAAAAAAGTACGGATAATAGTTGCTGCAATAATGGCAAATAATGCTGCGTCAATCCATTCGCGCCATACCGGCTTTTTCTTTTTGTTTGGACTATCCTTTTTCTTTTTCCAAAATGCTAACTGCATATTCTGTTGTTTTTCTTGTTGATGACCAAAAGTAGGAAAGATTAAATGAAACCCACAAAAATGAAGCATACTGTCGGTGAAAAGTCGGTAGCGGCAGGCAAATTCAAAGTCGCTAAGGTTTATTTAACTTTTATAAAAAGTACAAAAACAACGTAATAATCCACGAAATACATCAATCCATTTTTTAAATTATACTAAAACAAAAGTACTTTTAATTAAAAATGTGAAAAGAACGGCTAATAAATGAGTGTGAATAAAAGTCATTATATACTATAATTTATTAGATATCATCACAATCAATATGTCTATAACGTACTCATTATTAGTTATTAAAATTAATAATCCCCCTACCTTTGTACCTAATTGATGAAGGGGTCTGAATTGAAACTACAGTTCCCGAAAAGGTGATTTTAGTATTTCATCAAACCAATAAAACCGAAATAAATGATTAAATTAACTGTCAAGGGATTAAAACCTTTGGCTGGCGGCTGGTATTTAAACCGAAAATCTGCTGTTAAGCAACGTTTTAGCATACTATGCCTCACAGCGCTTACTATTTTTATGGCTGGAATGAATTTCTTTCCAAACAACTGGATAGATCCTTTCACCTATATTTATCGAACCAAGAGCGAAAAAGCTCAATTGATTCCGCTAAAAAATGAATTTTTCAGTACTAAAGTTACGGATCGATTCAAGTCTGTTGATGATCTGGCTAACTATGTAAGAAGAAATTCTCCTGATACAGCGGATAAATTGTATATGGCCAGGTATCTCAATAAAATCCTGAAACGCCGTTTTATTCATGCCTACGCTATTTATACCACTCAGGAAAACTGGATTACTGTATTGGCCGGAAGGTTTGTCTGGCGTGATTTATGTGCCAAAGTTATTCCAGATGAGATTATGAAGGGAAATGTTGCAGCATGCAGCCAGGTGAGTATTATATTTATGGAAGCATGCCGCAAACTGGGCATACCTTCCAGGAAAGTAGGGATGATTGGTCATTACGCATTGGAAACTTATGCAAACGGTGACTGGTATTTTTTTGATGCAGATATGAAACCTGATTTCAGAATAATTAAAGGCCACAAAAGCTTAGGCAAAATCTTACAGAACAAAGAACATCTTCTGCTATATTCAAATACACCTTACAGTCCCATGAAAATTAGCCGTATGTTCTCTAAAGTTTATTATGGAATTCCTAATGAAAGTCCTGCACCAAGAGCCGCACTTTTTCACGTGGTCACTAAAGGATTATCTCATTGGGGATGGATAGCACCGCTGATTGGCGCTATAATTCTTATTTTCAAAAAAGAAAAAATAGCGGTTCGCTAGATATACCAATATGCACCGAACTGGGCTGCTATACCTACAACATAGCCAGCTATTAATTGTTTTGAGCTGTGCGCACCAAGACTATATCTTGCCAATCCTATTAACAGGGCAGCTGCACCTGCTATGATAAATGGCAGCAGCAGAAATGATTTCGAGACGATCATCATTACCAAAACAAGACCCAATAAAGAACCGACACCAGCCGTATGCATGCTGATTTTAAAAAAAATGGTGACTAAAAAGACGGCAATAATGCCCCAAAAATTACCCAATAACAACATCCGAACAAGCGCTGGAACCTGAGGGCCATCAGCCTTTACAGCAAGAGTGGTCAAGTCGGATTTTGCAATAGGTACTCCAACATTTTTCACCACCCAATAAGCCCAAAAGTAAAATACCATAATACCAATTAATGGTATCACCCGCTCTTTTACATCTTTGAGGTAAATACTTTTGATAAATCCTAAACCTTTTAGCAAAAGCATAAGCAGAACAGGGAAAACAATGGTGTTAATCACTATCATTCCTACCCAACCAGTTAATACTTTTGGTTTTACACCGATAAACAATTCAGGCATGGCAGCATAAATAACGATGCAGCATATCACCGGCATAAAAACCGGGTGAAGCAAAACAGATATACCGTTGGCAATAAATCTCAATCCTTTATTAGAGGTACTTATATTTTCTTTCATAAAACTATTCATCAAGATTTGGCGACAGCCATTTCGACACTTCCTCAACACTCATTTCTTTACGCTTTGCATAATTCTCAAGCTGGTCTTTCAATATTTTTCCAATACCAAAATAGCCACTCTGCGGATGACTGAAATACCAGCCACAAACGGCAGCACCGGGATACATAGCCAAAGATTCAGTAAGGGTAATGCCCGCAACATCAGTTGCATCAAGCAAATCAAACAACTTAATTTTCTCGGTATGATCCGGACAGGCCGGATAACCCGGAGCAGGACGAATTCCCTGGTATTGCTCTTTAATCAAATCAGGGATAGAAATATTTTCATCTTTGGCATAGCCCCAGAATTCCTTACGGGTGCGCAGGTGCAGTACTTCTGCAAAAGCCTCCGCCAGCCTGTCTGCCAATGCCTGCAGCATTATTTTATTATAGTCATCATGCGCTTTATCATAGGCTGCCAGATGTGGTTCAATTCCGTGAATAGACACCGCAAAAGCTCCCATATAATCCTGCACATTTTGCTCTTTTGGGGCAATAAAATCTGCCAGAGAAAATTGAGGTTGACTGGCCGCTTTTTTTATTTGCTGGCGCAAAGATTCTAATCTTACATTCTTTCCGTCACCTTTTGGGTTTGTTAACACAACAGTATCTGCGCTTGGTTTTTCCGCTTCCCAAAAACCTAAAACTCCTTTTGCCGTCAGCCATTTTTCAGCGATAATTTTATCCAGCATTGCATTGGCATCGTTGAATAATTTTGTGGCTTCTGCACCTGAATTAGGGTCACTTAAAATTTGAGGATAGCGTCCTCGCATTTCCCATGTAATGAAAAATGGTGTCCAGTCGATATATTTTCTGATTTCATTCAGGTCGTAATCGACGAAAGATTTTGCTCCCAAAAATGATGGAACCGGTGGCACATATCCATCCCAGTTGATAGCAACCGGATTTTTCTGCGCTTCCGCAAAACTGATGTATTCTTTTATGGTTTTTTTATTGGCATAATCATTGCGGAGCTGCGCATACTCTTCACTGGTTTCTTTGAGGAATTGTGTCTTTTGATCTTCACTCAAAAGGCTACCGGCAACAGGAACAGATCGACTGGCATCCAAAACATAAATAACGCCGTTATCATATTGCTCGGCAATTTTCACTGCCGTATGTGTGCGCGAAGTTGTAGCTCCACCTATTAACAATGGTTGTGTCATTCCTCTGCGCTTCATTTCCTTTGCCACGTGCACCATCTCATCCAGCGAAGGTGTAATTAAACCACTCAGGCCAATAATATCTGCACCAATCTCCACTGCTTTATCCAATATTTTATCAGCAGGAACCATCACGCCCATATCCACAATTTCGTAACCATTACAGGCCAAAACAACACCCACGATATTCTTACCGATATCGTGAACATCACCTTTTACGGTAGCCAATAATATTTTTGCCGCACCGCCTTGCAAGGCCAATGGATTATCCAGTTTTTCCTGCTCAATAAAGGGGGTAAGCCAGGCCACGCTTTTTTTCATTACGCGGGCACTTTTTACCACCTGGGGCAAAAACATTTTACCACTACCAAAAAGGTCACCCACCACGTTCATTCCATCCATCAGCGGACCCTCAATAACATGTAATGGTCGTGGATATTTTAACCTCGCTTCTTCTGTATCTACATCAATATATTCAGTAATACCATTGACCAACGCATGTTTCAATCTTTCTTCAACCGTATTATTTCTCCATGCTTCATCTTTTACAATTTCTTTCCCGGCCGACTTTACGGTTTCAGCAAAACTCACCAATCGCTCTGTGGCATCAGGTCTTCTGTTCAGTACAATATCTTCGCACAGTTCACGCAACTGTGGTTCTATCTGATCGTAAATCTGCAATTGTCCGGCATTCACAATGCCCATATCCATACCAGCCTCAATGGCGTGCAATAAAAACACACTGTGAATAGCTTCGCGCACATGGTCATTACCCCGGAATGAAAAGGATACATTACTCACGCCGCCACTTACTTTACAGAGGGGCATTTTCTCTTTTACAATCCTTGTCGCTTCAATAAAATCAACTGCATAATTATTATGCTCTTCAATACCGGTTGCAATGGCAAAAATATTGAGGTCGAAAATGATGTCTTGCGGTGCGAAACCAACTTGTTCGGTCAGGATTTTATAAGCCCGTTCGCAAATAGTAACCCTGCGCTCCAAAGTGTCCGCCTGACCCAATTCGTCAAAAGCCATCACAATAACAGCTGCCCCAAAAGTTTTACAAATTCTGGCCTGCTCAATGAATTTAGCTTCGCCTTCCTTCATCGAAATCGAATTGACAATACACTTACCCTGCACACATTTCAGACCGGCCTCTATAATTTCGAATTTCGAAGAATCAATCATGACAGGAATGCGTGCAATATCCGGCTCGCTTTGCATCAGGTTCAAAAAGGTGGTCATCGCTTCCACACCTTCAAGCATGGCATCATCCATATTCACGTCTATCACCTGTGCTCCGCCTTCTACCTGCTGACGTGCTACCGATAAAGCTTCTTCGTATTTATTTTCTTTGATCAGCCTGGCAAATTTCTTTGAACCAGTCACGTTGGTTCTTTCCCCAACATTGACAAAATTGGTTTCCGGGCGAAGGATAAGCGGCTCTAAACCACTGAGTCGTAAAAAAGGTTGAATGGTGCTCATTATGCTATTTGACTATGAAAAAACACGCAGGCAAAACAGATGGTATTGCCTGCAAAAAATTGAAAATTTGGGTAAACAGTCTTTATAGGTATACTAAAATTTATTCTTCCACATCATACTCTCTACGGGCTGTATAGTGCGTGTGTTGTATTTGGCGTTTGCCTTACTGTTATACTTATTGATAATTTCTCCCTCTACCGGAAAATAAATGAGCTGACCAATTGGCATACCTGCATACACTCTTACCGGATGCACACAGGAAATCTCCAGCGTCCAGGTGTTGCAAAAACCAACATCCCCTTTACCGGCAGTAGCGTGGATATCTATGCCTAAGCGTCCGGTAGAAGATTTTCCTTCCAGAAACGGAACGTGCGCATGTGTTTCAGTATATTCCTCTGTCACCCCCAGATAAAGGGTCCCGGGCTGCAATACAAAACCTTCTTCCGGGATTTCGAAATGCGTGATCGTATTGTGTTTTTTTGCATCCAGCTCTTTATCGGTATAGGTAGCGAGGTGTTTGCCCAGATGAACATCATAAGAATTGGTACCCAAACAAGACCTGTCGTAAGGTTCAATAATAATGGTTCCTTTTGCTATTTCCTCCAGGATGCGCGTATCAGAAAGTATCATAATCGTAAATAAGTGCGCAAATATACTTCGCCAATCGATCAATTCGGCAATTAGTTAATGAGTAAATTCGGCAATTAGTCGATTTGGTAAAATGCGGAACGTATCATTACAGCCGGACACGTTTGTTACACGAAAACTTGGTGTGAACATCCTTCTATGAGACATTTAGATTGTCAGGCAGGACTGAAACAGAGAATCAGGAATGATAAGTGAAATATTTTATATTGTAAAATATTTCACTTGCTTTGTGAGTAATCAATTTTGCTTAGTAAAATATCTTACTTACTCAATAAGTAAAAAATATTCTTAGTAAAAAAATCTTGCTTATTGAGTAAGTAAAATGCCTTATAACGATTTATGGTACACTTATTGCTATAGTTGAAAGGAAACAGAATTTCTTCACTTTAATTTCTTCGCTTGTGATTATCAAGGGCCTACCCTTCCGCTACCTCAGCCATATGGAATTCATCCAATTCATCAGTGATTTGCTTGCAATTACAGAAGAGGCGGGGCCTGCCAAACTCCACCTGCAAAAGGAGCACAGTGAGCTTACATTTATTGTTGATGAGATGAACCTTTCCTTCAAATACTGGCAGGCCATGCCCGAAACAAAAGGCCTGCAAGAAGCCGATAAACGACGGATTGCGGCCTATACAGGTATCAGAATGAATGTAAAATCTTTCCTTTTTCATCACGACAGTGAAATGCGCAATGCGGCTACACTGCTGTATAAAAACATAAATAAATATGGCACACGACTCTCGCTCCGGAATTATCCAACTAAAACGACAAATATCGAAGCAATCTTACAGGATTGGGCAACAAAGCCCGTTTTGAGTAAAGCAATGGCCAACCTGCAACTGGCCGCCTGGCACGCCGAAATGCAAACTGCCAACGAATTATTTAAAGCGCTGCACATCGACCGCGTCCAAAAGATAGCAGCGAAAGGCGCCGTGACCACAAAGCAAAAAAGAGAAGAAGCGGTAGTAATCTATAATCATATGCGCCAATTGACCACGGCTTATTACACAATCAATAAGTCTGAAGAAGAACTGGAATCATTTGTCAACAGTTGGAATGCGCTGATAAGCCAGTATAAAGTACTGATAACGGGAAAGATTGGAATTTGAAAATTCGGCAATTAGTTATTGGGCAATCAAACAATTTTGGCAGTAGGATAGACTGTCTACATGTCCAAACGTACGATTTTCTAATTATAACATTGTCGCCTGCCTGATCAACCAATTATCAGATTGCCCGTTTATCTTTGCAGCAATGACAAAACTATCAGTAAACATCAACAAAATAGCCACCCTGCGCAATAGCCGTGGAGGTAATAACCCTAACGTATTGCAAGCTGCTATCGATTGTCAGCGTTTCGGTGCCGATGGCATCACCGTGCATCCGCGCCCGGATGAGCGTCATATCCGCTACGCTGATGTGCGGGAAATAATGCCACACATCACTACTGAATTCAATATAGAAGGCAATCCTACCGAAGATAAATTTGTGCAACTGGTGCTGGAAGTAAAACCTCATCAGGTGACCCTTGTGCCGGATGCCCTTGGACAACTGACTTCCAACCACGGTTGGGATACTATCAGGGAAGCAAATTATCTGCGGGATATCGTTGCAGTTTTCAAAAAAGAGGGCATCCGTGTTTCCATTTTTGTTGACCCAGTCGTTTCGCTTGCCGAAGCTGCTTTCGACACCGGTACGGACAGGATAGAATTGTACACCGAGCATTTTGCCACCCATTATAAAACAGATAAAAGTGCTGCTGTCAAAGATTATATTGCTGCTGCAAAATCCGCATCAGCAAAAGGGTTGGGCATTAACGCGGGACACGATCTTGACAGGCACAACCTGAAATTTTTCGCAGACAATATTCCCGATCTTGCCGAAGTTTCCATCGGACATGCGCTGATTGCGGATGCCCTGTATTATGGTTTGGAAAACACCATTCAAATGTACAAACGTTGCCTTCACACCTTATAAAATGGCAAAGAAAAAACAACTGACTTTTGAGGAATTGCTGGACCGTGAACTGGGACTGGAAGGCAGCGAAAACAGAAATGCTTTCGAAACAAAAGCCAAGTTTTTTGCCCTTAGCGAAATGATAAAAACGGCACGCACTGAAGCTGGCATGACCCAGCAACAGCTGGCCGACAAAATAGGAACCCAAAAGAGTTATATTTCAAAAATAGAAAACGGGAATTGCGATCTGCGCTATTCTACCCTGCTGCGGATTTTTGAAGATGCCTTCGGAAAAACCTTAAGCATTATAGCTGAGTAGGTTGAACACTCGCAATCCAAAATCCTTTAAAAAATTATAACTTTTATTTAATTTTTACTACATTCGTCATTGTATAAATTTTCCCCTTATGACTCCATTTCGACTCTTATTTGCCGGCATTACCATGCTTGCATCTTTCACTGTTCAGGCCCAAAGCAAACATTATGTAAAACCTGCATTTGCCGGAACCCATACCGGTAAAACCTGGGCAACTGCTTTTGACAATTTGCAGACAGCCATTGATTCTGCCAAAGCAGGTGATTCAATTTTTGTACGCTGGGGGAGCTATTACCCGCTGAAAATTGCCGGAGGAATTCCTACAAGTGTGCGTTCGAGGGCCTTTGTTCTAAAAAACGAAGTGAAAATATATGGAGGTTTTTCAGGAATTGAAACCACACTTGCAGAACGTGACACAAGCGGACTTTTAACTAAAGATGTCTCCAACCTGATAGGCGAATTGGGCGGAACGGATAGTGCTGATAATATCTATCACGTTATCCTTGCATTGGGTTTAAATTCTAAAACAGTACTGAACGGCTTCAATATTTTTTCTGCTTGTGCAAACGGAACAGGAAATGATACCGTAAACGGCATAATTGTAAAAAGAAATGTAGGTGGTGGAATTTATGCTGACAGCTCTTCAATGGAAATTGCACATGTTCGTCTTTCTCACAACTCAGCTTCCCTGGGTGGCGGTGGAATTTATACGACCAAATCGACATTGAAAATGAGAAATAGCGAGCTTATTTATAATTATGTGAATGGCACTGATGTAACACAAGGTGGCGGGGCAGGTATTTATAACGTAAACAGCACCCCTAGTTTTGATTCACTAAAAATAACTTACAATCAGACGCAGTTCAGACAAGGTGGAGCAGGCGTACGGAACGAAAAAAGCAATGCTATATTCACTAATTCGTCCTTTGCCTATAATTATGCCAGGTTTGGCAACGGAGGAGGAGCTATCTATAACATGAAAAGCAATACCATGTTTACCAATATTGAAATGCGCGGAGATTCGGCGAGCGCCGAGGGTGGCGGTATGTACAACGATAGCAGCAGCGTTATATTAACTAATGTTATTTTTGACAGTACATGGTCCCATGGCTTTGGAGGAGGAATGAATAACAACGCAAAAAGTGATGCCATACTGAATAATGTACTATTCAGAAAGAACTTTACCGATTCGGCAGGTGGAGGAATGCGGAACTGGAAAAGCAGTCCGAGTTTGACTAATGTAAGATTCATCCAAAATATAGCGAAACAAGATGGTGGCGGTGTTTCCAACTATTTTGATTGTTCTCCTACTTTCACCAATTGCACCTTTACCGAAAACATAAGTGACAGAGGAAACGGAGGTGGCCTTTGCAATAAACGCAACTCTCGTACTGTAATTACCAATAGCCTTTTCACATACAATTTTGCCTGGGTATATGGTGGCGGAATAGCAAATATGGCGGACTCAACTACGGGATCCCAACCGGCCAGCATAATCCTCACAAATGTGACCATTGCCAATAATAATGCCTATTATTCCGGGGGTGGCGGTTACGACGATGGATTTGGACCAAGCGAATTGAGAAACAGCATTGTACAGGGCAATCATGGCTTCCTTTATGAAGACATTGACGCACCCGCTTCTTTGGTTTCGACTGCTTTGTTTAACAGCATCGTTGCAGATGAGTTCTATTTTACAGGAACCTCAATTCCCTTAATTCTGTCAAAACCGGTATTCCTGGACACATTCGCCAGAGATTTCAGACTTGCCGCAGGCAGCCCTGCTTTGGACATGGGTGACAGTTCTTTTTATGCACCTACCGGTACGCCAAACCTTTCATCAATCAAAGCTGACATCCGCGGTGCAAGACGTATAATGGGGGACAATGTTGATCTGGGAGCTTATGAAGTTTGTGATGACAGTACATTAGCAGTAAGTATTGCTGTCATGCCGGGTACAGATATTGCAAGCGGAGCTTCGGTTACTTTTACAGCCTCAGCAAAAGCAACTGGCCTGACACCTGTCTTCACCTGGAGAAAAAACGGAATTATTATAGCCGGTGCTACAGGAGCAACCTATACAGGGGTTGCCGGAACAGATTTTATTACCGGAGATACCATTACTGCAGCACTTAAATCTGCATCCGTTTGTTCAAGTTCAGACACTGCGAACAGTAATATGCTAAAAATGAAAGTATTCCCGGTTGGTATTCAGACTTATGCAGCTAACCCATCTGAAATCAATCTTTTCCCGAATCCAAACCAAGGGAACTTTACTATTAAAGGTGACTTTATAGCAGGAGCAGATTATCAACTTATCGTCAATGATGTTACCGGCAGAACTGTTTACCACGAAAATTTTGTTGCCACAGCAGGAAATAACAATAAAGAAATTCTACTCGAAAACAAATTGAATGCCGGCGTTTATTTCTTATCTGTAAAGAGTGAGAACCAGAACAGACAAGTGATTCGTTTTGTTGTAAAATAATTTTCTTTGGTTTACTGGAATAGCCTGGTTCTGCACGAACCAGGCTATTTTACTTATACAATAGATTAAACAAATAATATTTATGTGCCATTTCCTCCTTTATTTCCACAAAAAAAACACTCTTATTCACAATCTTAATCTGGCTGCTTTTTAAGGCATATTTTAATTGGTTTTCCCCTTGATTTTCGGTACTTTTGTGAAGCTTTCAGAGAGAAGAAAATCTATCTTTTTTCGGGCTTTATTTTTCAAAAAGTAAACAATCATTTTATAAATAAATAATGAGTACAGAAAACGAAGTTCTTAAGGCACCTGCTGATTATGGAGCCAATAGTATTCAGGTATTGGAAGGTTTGGAAGCGGTGCGTAAAAGACCCGCAATGTACATTGGTGATATTGGTCAGAAAGGGCTGCATCACCTTGTATACGAAGTTGTGGACAATTCTATCGATGAGGCGCTTGCAGGACATTGTACACACATCGAAGTGATTATTCATGAGGACAATTCTATCAGCGTACAGGATGATGGCCGTGGTATTCCTACCGGTATTCACGAAAAAGAAGGGCGTTCTGCACTGGAAGTTGTAATGACTGTATTGCATGCCGGTGGCAAATTCGATAAAGACTCCTATAAAGTTTCCGGTGGCTTGCACGGTGTGGGAGTGAGTTGCGTAAACGCTTTGAGTAGCATGCTACACGTGACCGTTGAGCGTGAAGGCAAAAAATTTGAGCAGGAATATTCATGCGGTATTCCTAAATATCCTGTTCGCGAAATAGGCACTGCAACAAAACGCGGTACACACGTTCATTTTCAGCCCGACCAAACAATTTTTAAAGAGCACGTTTATGTGCGCGAGATATTGGCAGGTCGCTTACGCGAATTGTCTTACCTGAACAAAGGCATTAAAATCACCCTTACCGACGAGCGCGAGCAAGACGATAATGGCGCAAATATGATTGAAGTTTTCTTCAGCGAAGGTGGTATTGTAGAATTTGTGCAGATGCTGGACCGTAACGGGAAACGTGAGCCACTACTACCCTTCCCTATTTATGTAGAAACACACGATGCTGAAACAAACGTTGCTGTAGATGTTGCATTGAGTTATAATACTTCTTACAGCGAACATATATTCTCCTACGTTAATAATATCAATACGATTGAGGGTGGTACCCACGTTGCGGGTTTCCGCAGGGCTATTACCCGTGTGTTCAAATCTTATGGCGACAAGAACAAGATGTTCGAAAAAGCCAAAGTAGAAATCCTTGGTGATGACTTCCGCGAAGGCATCAGTGCTATCATCTCAGTAAAAGTACCGGAACCACAATTTGAAGGACAAACCAAAACAAAACTGGGTAACAATGATGTGATGGGTGTGGTGGATGTATCGGTAAGCCGCGTTCTTGAAGCTTATCTTGAAGAACATCCTAAAGAAGCTCGTATCATTATTGATAAAGTAATTATTGCCGCACAGGCCCGTGCAGCAGCGCGTAAAGCCCGCGAAATGGTACAACGTAAAAGTGTACTGTCCGGCGGTGGAATGCCCGGCAAATTGGCGGATTGCTCCGATAAAGATCCTGAACGTTGTGAATTGTACCTTGTCGAAGGGGATTCGGCTGGTGGAACGGCGAAACAAGGTCGCGACCGTCACTATCAGGCTATCCTTCCCTTACGTGGTAAAATCCTTAATGTTGAAAAAGCACAGGAACATAAGATCTACGAAAACGAAGAGATCAAAAATATGTTTACCGCATTGGGCGTAAGTGTTGGTACTCCGGATGATCCGAAAGCACTGAACCTGACGAAACTTCGGTACCACAAAATCATCATCATGACCGATGCCGATGTGGATGGTTCACATATTGCTACATTGATTCTGACTTTCTTCTTCCGCTATATGAATGCACTGGTGCAACAAGGTTATGTTTACCTGGCGCAACCGCCCTTGTATTTAGTAAAAAAAGGTAAAGATGAAGAATACGCCTGGACCGAAGATGACCGTAAACGTGCAGTATTGAGAATGGCAAATGGCAAAGAAGACAGCGTGAATATCCAACGCTATAAAGGTCTTGGAGAGATGAATGCAGAGCAGTTGTGGAGCACGACAATGAACCCTGAAACACGCTCGTTGAAACAAGTAACGATTGACAGCGCCGCTGAAGCAGATCGAATTTTCGCAATGCTGATGGGAGATGAAGTTCCGCCACGTCGTGAATTCATTGAAAGCCACGCCAAGTATGCGAAAATTGATGTTTAAAAATAATTTTTCACAACCAATAAGTACAGGAACGCCGCAACATTGTTGTGGCGTTCTTTATTTTTGTAATGCAATTCCTAAAAAAATGAAAACGACATCACATAAAATCCTCATAAAAAATATGGTTTGTTCGCGCTGCATCACAGTGTAAAAGACATCTTTGATAAGCTGAAAATTCCGGAGAGCACAGTTGAAATGGGAGAAGTGAACCTTCCTGAAAAGCTGAACGGGCAACAAATACAGGCTGTAGAATCCGAATTCAAACAGGTGGGGTTTGAACTAATAGAAACACGCGTAAATAAAATTGTTGAAGACATCAAGAAACTGAGCATCAATTACCTGAATCTGGGAATGGACAATGAAAACCTGAAGCTGTCTTCTTTTATTACAAAATACCTGAGCTACGATTATAGTTATCTCAGCGATTTATTTTCTTCCATTGAAGGCAAAACCATTGAACAATATTTTATACAGCAAAGGATAGAAAAAGTAAAAGAACTGTTGGTGTATGATCAGCTTTCGCTTACCGAAATCTCCTATCAAACCGGCTTCAGCAGTGTGCATCATTTATCGGCCCAGTTTAAGAAAGTGACAGGATTGACTCCCTCACACTTCAAGAAAATTGGTGTTGAAAAACGAAAATCACTTGATAGCCTGTAAAAAAGTACAATCCAAAATTATATACATCTTCCCCTCAATTGCATACAGGCAAGGCTACACGACATTCTACTTTTGTGTTGTCAATTTATTTAATCACAATCAAAAATGTAACAACATGAGACAGATGAAAGAGCCTTGCTCCAATCCAAATTGCACTTGCGAAAATTGCCAATGCGGCGAGAATTGCAATTGCGGAAACTAAAGAAAAAAGGAAGCCAGTGGCTTCCTTTTTTTATAGAGAAAATATAAAAGACTCCTCATCGATATTTACTCCTTTACAAAAGTAAACACTCCTCCACCCTGCTTCAAAATCATTTTCTTTTCTGCAGGATTAAACTCTAAAACGACGCCCGCCATGTCAAACTTGAACTTGTCTTTTGCTGTTGCTTCCAATCCAAAACCTGATTGTCCTGTCGCCTGCGCCATCAGAACATTTTCATTTTTCGTAATCGTAATCTTAAGTGGAATTTCTTTGCTGCTGTACACGCCAAGATATGGTTCCAGGTCTGCTGCACTTACGGCATACGTTTTAAAATCAGGTATTTCATAGTTGACATTAAAAATGGTACTCAACAATACAATTGAAATATTATTGTTGTTATAATTACTGCCATTCGAACATAAGGCAAACCCAACTTTCTCCTCCTGAAAATATCCGAACACAGAAGAAAAGCCATCAATTCCACCGGTGTGACCGTAGCTCTGCTTGTCATTAAAAGGCATTTGAAACAAACCATAACCATAATCATCTTTGAGTGTCTTCATCATCTCGACGCTTTTTGCAGCAACAATTTTGCCATTGAATAAAGCATCCGCAAACAGTGTAAGATCACCAGGTGTAGAAACAATGGCACCTGCGCCCATTGGCACGCTCATATCTGTTTCGGTTTCTTTCACCCAATCACTTGAAAATTTATAGGAATAGCTTTCATTTTTTGAAGGATTGATTCTATCCCCGAAGTAAGTATTTTTAAGTCCGGCAGGTACAATTATTTTTTCGATTAACAGTTTTGCATAGGTTTTTTTATAGGTTTTCTGCAAAATATAGCTCAACAAAACATAGTTTGAATTACTGTATTCAGCTTTACTGTCAGGTTCGAAATCACTTCCGCCTGCTGTTATAATTTCCAGCATCTCTGATTCAGATTTCTTTTGTGTATTCCAGCTCAGATAAATTAAATCATCCGTAAAATTGTGAATACCGCTTCTGTGGTTCAGCAAATTGCCAATACTGATTTTATCTGCATTTTTAATTTGAGGATAAAATTTGCTCAGCTTATCGTCGAGGGTTAATTTGTTTTCTTCAATTGCTTTAAATATCAAAGTGCTGGTAAAAGTCTTGGAAATAGAGCCAATCCTGTATTTCGTATTAACATCCGGTTTCTTTTTTGCAGCCAGATCAGCATACCCGATAGCGCGGTTATAAACAATCTTACCATTTTTGGAAATAGCTACACTACCCATAAATTTGTTGCTCTGCTCCAGCGCATCGAAGTATTGATCAAGTTTTTGTTTGTCTAATGTTTGTGCAAAAGCCGACAAGCTGAAAAGGCCTGTGCAGAAAAATGAAAAAATCTTTTTAATCATGATTTGATTTTTGTTTTGGGAAAAGGGATTATTTATGCTGCAATTTACAAAGTTTAACAACGGATTCGGACAGACTCTTCTGTTTAAAAGTGATATTTTAATTCCGTTTTCAAAATAAAGGATTAGCAATACACCATTATTATTTTTGTAAAAACCAAGTAGCAGGAAAATTTTAATTACACTTAATTAACTTGGATTTTCTAACCAGCAACAAATAGAAAATATGAACTTGTATTGGGCCCGCAGAAAAGCAGGAAGCATCAACAAGGAAATTATTTATGAATAAGCGGCATGTTTTAGGAAAAGTATTTAATACTTTGAATTGCTGATGTCAGAACAATTACTATCAATACAAGATATCGGAAAAACACCTCAGAAGTTTTCTTCAGAATTAACTTACCAATGAAGCTCCCCAATACGCTGATGCCAATCAGGAAGGGTATCAGTACTAAATACTGTTTATCAAAGTATCCATTGGAAACATAAACAACTGTTCTGCTGGCGTCTACCCCCAGGTCGATGACCGCCGAAGTTGCAATAAAAACATTTTTGGGCATGTGAAATGCTGCCAGTGTGATCCCACGAATTGCGCCACCAGTTCCTGTGATGCCAGCTAAAAAGCCCGAGACTGTTCCTCCTAAATATAAATTTGAATTGGTCTGGCTGAGACTTTTATTAAAATTAAACATCAAAAATACCGCCAGGCCAATAAGTACAATATTCATAAACAATTCAATTTTTTGCGTAGGAATAATTGTCGTTAGCAATGCACCAATAATGACAAATACTATAGCTGGAACGCCCAGTTTTATCGCAATATTTTTATTGATCCCCTCTCTGAACAAAACAATTTTGGCCAGATTACTGAATACATGGAAAACCGCAGTGATACCAAGAACGGTCTTAAAATCAAAATATAAAGAAGCAACCGGGACAAATAAAATGGATGATCCGAAGCCCGAGACAGTACCGATAATCTCACAAAGAAATGCAAGTACAACAAAGAGTGTATATTTTTCCATTTAACCTTCCTATGATTTTGATTTCTTACTGATGAACACTTTACTGCAACTCAGCATAATGATGACAATTCCTGTAATGGCAATTGCAGGTTGTAATCCCGATACATAACCGATAATCCAAACCTGCATTATAATCCATAACAAAATTAGTATACCAAAAATGAAAGCAACCTTTCTATACTTCGCATCTGACTTAAATGTAAGAACAGCAGAAAAAAGTGCAAAACCGCCTATAAAAATAAAAAGGAAAAGGCCAGGTATCAGATAATTGTTAAAAGGACTTCCTTCCAACCACTCCAATGGAATACTTTTCGCACCTGCAATACCATAACAACCGCCACCAAAGGCACTTAGTGCTACAACTAAAAGAATTGAACCCAACAATAACCGGATTATCCTTTCTTTTGATTCAGGTTTCATTTTGTGATATCAGTACTTTAAAACCGACATCACGAAGGTCTGAACTAAACACAAACCACACTATGACCGTTGTCATATCATGCAGATTTTTTAAATCCGGGATTAGAAATTTATTCTTTTTAAAATAATCTCTTTTAGCGCCTTAACTCAATCTTTTTTACCATCAGAAAGGGAACGGTGATAATGCCTGAGAGAAGGTATTGCGAAGAAAATCGCTATCAGCATCAGCAAAGAACCTACAGCAAATGGCATGCCCGGAAATACAAAAGGAGCTTTAGGCCCGGTAAAGAAAGCAAAGAGATTATTCATAATTAATGGGCCAACAAATGAGGTGACACTGATAAGACTGGTGAGTGCTCCCTGCAATTCTCCCTGCTCATTGTCCGGCACCTGGTTGCTAATGATACCCTGCAATGCAGGACCGCAAATACCGCCCAGGCAATAAGGCACAAGGATAGCAAACATCATCCAGCCTTTAAATGCAAAAGCAAATAACAGCATTCCTAAAACATACAAGGCCAGACCAACATACACAGAGTTTTTCTCACCCAGCTTCGGTATAGTAAACCTTATAAGCCCTCCCTGAACCAGAGCAATCAAAACGCCCACTACCGAAAGTGAGATACCAACAGTCAGGTTGTCCCAGTTGAACTTGTAAATGGTGTAATAAACCCAATTGCTTTGCACGGCATGGGCTGCTACATAAATTAAAAAGAAGGAAACGGCCAGACCTGAAATAATGGGATACCGACGAATGTTCATCAATGAACCAACCGGATTGGCACGTTTGATATCAAAGGCACGACGATTTTCTTTAGGTAATGATTCAGGAAGAACAAAATAACCATACACCACATTGAGCAGGCTGAACACAGCTGCAACAATAAAAGGTAATCTCACCGCCCAGTCGAAGCCGGCAGTTGAATTCATATGCGTTCCGATTTCGCTGCAAAGACCGCCGATAGCAGGACCAAGAATAAAGCCAATACCAAACGCCACACCAATGAGCCCGAAATTTTGCGCCCTTTTTTCGGGTGTACTGATGTCGGCAATGTAAGCTGTAGCTGTAGTAAAACTTGCACCTGCGATTCCTGCAATAATGCGTCCGATAAACAATAAAGCAAGCGTTGGAGAGAAAGCCTGAAAAACATAATCAATCCCCAATCCAAATAAAGAGAACAATAATACCGGCCGGCGACCGAAACGGTCACTGAGCGCACCTATTACCGGCGAAAAAAGGAATTGCATTACTGCATAGGCAAAGGTTAGCCAACTGCCATAACGGGCGGCATCCGTAATATTGCCACCTGTCAATTCGCGGATAAGCGAAGGCAACACGGGTATGATAATTCCAAAACCGATAACATCTATCAGAATGGTGATAAAAATAAAACCTAGTGCAGCGTTTCGTTTGGCGATCATCGTGAGTTGGATTTTATATTAATGGAACAGGATTGAATTGGTCCGTGCAAAAGTATTGGCTGTTAATTATAAAACCAATTAGAAAATGTAATAGAAAATGTAATAGACCCGATGCACAGCAAACATTGAATTACATTTATGATAATGTTGATTACAGCAGAATTCTGAAAGCACCAATCAGCTTTTCTACTTTGACTATAACATCCTCGTCCTTCAACTTTCCTTCCTCATCTATTTTGCCTTTTATGCCCTGGATAAGTAAAGTTGTTCCCTCCGAAAATTTCGCCATTGCGGTTTTCATAATCAGCTGCAGTTCTTCATGAGCTTTTTGTCCATTCGCCGAAGCTGTAATCAATGCAGTCGGTTTGTTTGCAAAAACTGTTGTGGCAATGCACCACTCAATTGCGTTTTTTAATCCGCTTGGAATACTGAAAATATATTCAGGTGTAGAAATAATAAGCCCATCTGCCTGATGAACAGCATTTCTGAACGCAATAATTTCTTCAGGAGGATTATTGACAGAAATTTCAGGATCAAAATGCGGAAGTGTTTTTAGATGGGTATAAATAGTGATGTCAAAATCATTTGCAGTCATCCGGGCAATTTCTTCAACCAACTTAAGATTAGCTGACGCTGAAGCAGCACTGCCAATAATTGCTAAAATATTTTTTCGTTTACTCATTCAAATAGATTTATTTCAAAACAGAAAGGTCTGCAATACATTGCTCACGTATGGTCCAGAGTTCATCCAATGTCAAATTTCTCTCCTGCTCAGCTTCCAGCCAGGCTTTTAAATATTGCTTATGATAGGCCACTTTATAATCTGTAATCTGATGCGGCAGAATCTCAATTTCTTCAATTAAATCTTTTTCAAAATCAGCATAAGAAGACGATTTGTGTGTATAATCCAATACCTGATTTTCCCATTTAAGGTAATTGTGTGCTTCAGGAATATACTCGAGCTGATACTTATTAAGGGTTGCAGCAATTTTAGGCGTATTGACTGCATTCATCCGAAAAAGCCCAATGATTAATTTAACGTCACCAACTCCATTTTCATCCGCAAGTTGCTTCAATAAAGCATGCTTTGTACTGCAGGTACCACATCCGTCTGCAAAAACAGTAGTAAGATCAGTTTTATTTTGGTTTCGTCCATATGGCATCATCCTTATAAAGAAGGCTGCATCTTCAAATGTCGAAATATTATGTGCCAGAAATTTTTCAGAAATAGGACCTGCCGGCCTGATGTCAAAACTTAAGTTGTCCGGGGTATAAGGAATCACATCATACATTGTTTCTTCAAATTTAGGCAGGATTCCATCAAGCAGTTGTTTTAAAAAAAGTAAATCGTCTTCATTGTCAGCATCAATATTTTCATCCAACAACATCACAAGCCCGTTTTCAACGCAATAATCAGCATACATAATATCAATAAACTCATTCTCCAGCAATTCAAATGCGCGCTGAGGATTTGAAAGGTTTATGATTTTGATATACTTCAACGCATTTTTATTCATACAATTGACAATTAACAATTTATAACTTGTATTGGCACTTGCAAAATCATTTTTGGATAACGTAAAATCATTTTGCGATGACGCATAATCATTATGCGATGACGCAAAATCATTCTGCGATAACGTAAAATCATTATACGATGACGTAAAATCAGTTTGGGATAACGCAGAATCATTCTGGGATGAGGCAAAATCAGTTTGGGGCGAGGTAAAATGATTTTGTAAGTGAAATAAATGTTCTTCACCTCCTTTGAGTACCACTGTTCACTCTCTCCAACACATTTTTCAGTGAAGAAGGGGATTGAAAATACTTGTCTGCAATCAAATTATACTGCGCCTCCTTTTTCAACACCGTATGCAAGGTTTTTTTCAGAAAATCAAAATCTGTGACAGTTGTTTCTGCCCGGAGGATTTCATTCAACCATTTCCACATCAGGTCCTCGCCGATTTCATATTCGATGGCGGTAAATAATAAGGGTGCATAATTATATACATATAGCTGGCGATTTTTAAAATCTTCTTCGGTGCGTATAGCAGAAAATGGCATTGGTTCAAAATCTTTCAATTCGCCTATCATATTTTTCAGCGAGGTTTTGTATACCGAATCTGCAAAAAGATGTCGACCAAGCTGCAGCGATATGTACTCAGTAAAACCTTCATTAAAAACCGGACCCAACACAGAATTGCAGCGCAGGTAATGACCAAAATAAAAGTGCCCGAATTCGTGCGCCAGGTATTGTTTATCAAAGTCACTTTTGAAAAAACCTGGCATGCCTTTATAATCCCATCCTACCTGTGCTATAGTTGGGTATGCCACAAACATCCATGCATTTTTGTCTGAAGTTGGTGTGGAGACCACATAAGATATCTGGGAAGTATATTTTATTCCAAGCTTACTCTCGTAAAACTGTTTGAAGCTTTCCGTAATAGTTTCAAACGCTGAAGCTTGTTTATCACTGATTCCTGCATTCAGAAAGTGCGTTCCTTTGCGGCTTTTCACCTCAAAGTCACCGGCGAATAAAAACAGTTCCAGTGGCTGATCACTTTTAATGCTGGCCTTGCTACCTGAGACGGGTTCGTGCCCGTTTATATAAATAACTTTACAATCAGGACAATCAATTTCAATCTCACATCTTACCTCGTGATACCGTTTTTCTTTTTTGATATCATAAAAAACCGGGTACCACGAAGATTGCAGGCCGTCGGCACGCACAGAATATCCGTTGAAGGCAATATTGCCACGCCAGTCGGTTCTCTGCCTCAGCAGTGAATCCTTCACCACAGGAAACTTTCCGGTATAGCGGAATCTTAAGCCTTTCGGAATAAACTTTGCTTTGCCGGTATTATCCGGAATATAATAGCCGAAGCTTTCATCCTTCCGTTCATCATACACTTTTTCATACCCAAATTTATAATTGTCCTCCAGATTGCTCACAGAGCGGATATTCATTCCCGAGTTGATTAAAACGCTGTAGTCACTTACCCGTGGTATATCTGTAAGTGTAAAATCACAATCAATTGTTCCTTCAGCGATAGAAATATGAGCTACGCCTTTTAGTAAAGGCTGCAGGTCTTGGGCAAAAGAAAATATGGAGTTGAATAATAAAGCAGATAGCAGGAGAACTGACTTGGCCATAGATAATATTTTATCAAATATACAGGTTAGACAATTTATTGGAATATTTTTCTTCTGAATAAAAAAAGGGCAAGGCTTTGCAGCATTGCCCTTTTCAAAAATATAGTTTGGAGGAAATTATCCGCCAATCGCCACACGACGGAAGCTAACCACTTCCAATCCTGCTTCTGTAGATTTTACGTATTCAGCAACAGTTTTGCTGTTGTCTTTTACAAACAATTGGTGCAACAAAGTGTTGTCTTTGAAGAATTTGTTCAATTTACCGGCAGCAATTTTCTCAGCCATATCAGCTGGTTTGCCTTCTGCCATAATTTGCTCAATCGCAATTGCTTTTTCACGTGCAATTGTATCTTCAGAAAGGCTAGATTCGTCAAGAGCCAATGGGTTCATCGCTGCAATTTGCATCGCAACGTCTTTACCTGCAGTTACAACATTTTCGTTGATTGCTTTGTTCAGTCCTACCAATACACCAATACGGTAGTTACCGTGGATGTAAGGAATAACTGCATCAGCATTTACCTGCTCGTAGCGGGTGATATCGATTTTCTCACCGATTTTCGCAACCATTTCAAGCAATTTTTCACCAACTGTAGCACCTTGCATTGGCAAAGCTTTAATTGCTTCAACATCAGCAGCCATGTTCTGAAGAGCCAGTTCAGCTACTTCAAGACCAAAGTTCATGAAATCTTCGTTTTTAGAAACGAAATCTGTTTCAGCACTGATGACCAGGATAATACCATAGTTACCATCAGGATTAGCTTTTGCAATTACCACACCTTCTTTTGCATCACGGTCGCTACGGTTAGCAGCAACTTTTTGTCCTTTTGCACGCAGGTAGTCGATTGCTTTTTCAAAATCGCCTTCGCTTTCTACCAAAGCCTTGCGGCAATCCATCATTCCGGCACCAGTTTGCTGGCGCAATTTGTTTACGTCTGAAGCTGTTATTGTAACACTCATTTCGTTAAGATTTTTTATTAAAAAACAGGATTGTGTAAATTTATAGAAAGCCCTTACGAGAGGGCTTTCTATACTATCAATTTATTATTATCGTTTTGAAACCTAAGGCTATGAAGCCCGGAGATTAACGGCTGCCACCTGGGCGGGTTCCGCCACCACCTGGGCCACGGCCTGCACCACCCGGACGACCTGGTCCACCTGATGCCGGACGACCAGCACCACCGCGTGCACCTGCACCCGGAGCACGTCCGCCACCTGCTGCACCAGCACCACGACCAGCACCACCGGTACGGCCACGACGCTCGCTCTTGTCATCATCTTCGTTGATGTCCAGACCGCGTGTGTTGTTTTCTTCTACATCTGTAGTTTCTTCTTCACCATTTTCTTTTGCCTGGGTACGCTCTTGCAAGCCTTCCATAATAGCAGCAGTCATATAGTTAGTGATGATAGCGATTGATTTTGTAGCATCATCATTTGCAGGAACTGCAAAGTCAACTTTAGATGGGTCAGAGTTTGTATCTACCATAGCAAAAGTAGCGATACCCAAACGTTTAGCTTCAGCAAGAGCGATGTGCTCGTGGCTGATATCAACGATGAACAAAGCAGCTGGTACACGTCCCATTTGAGAGATACCACCCAATACTTTTTCCATTTTGTCTTTGCTGCGGCTAAGGGTCAAACGCTCTTTTTTAGTAACGCTGTCCATAGTACCGTCATCCAGCATTTTCTGGATGCTCTGCATTTTCTTTACACTTTTGCGGATTGTCTGGAAGTTAGTCAACATTCCACCCAACCAACGCTCAGTAACGAAAGGCATGTTTACTGAAGCTGCTGCTTCTGCAACGATTTCTTTCGCTTGTTTTTTAGTAGCAACGAACATGATTTTTTTACCGCTTTTGGCGATAGCTTTCAATGCTGCAGCTGATTCTTCCAGACCGTTAATTGTTTTATTAAGGTCGATGATATGAATACCATTTTTTTCAGCAAAAATGTATGGTAACATTTTTGGGTTCCATTTCTTTTTCAGGTGACCAAAGTGAACGCCTGCTTCCAAAAGTTGCTGATGAAGGCTTTTATTTTCTTCCATTGTGGAATAATTGAGTAATGTTTTAAAAAATAATTTTTCGAAAATGTTTGCCATCGCAGCAGTATGCTGCAATGTTGCACCATACTAACGTTTAGAGAACTGGAAGCTACGACGTGCTTTGCGTTTACCAAATTTCTTACGTTCTACAGAGCGGGAATCACGTGTCATCAGGCCAGCGTGTTTCAGCGTTGGACGGAATTCAGGATTTTCTTCGCAAAGTGCACGGGCAATGCCCAATTTTATAGCCTCAGCCTGTCCTTTTTGACCACCACCGGCTACAGTAACCACAACATTGTATGATTCAGTTGCTTCGATAGTTTTAAATGGCAGCTCCACTTGGTTCTGGAGATACATGATCGGGAAGTAAGCTTTGTATTCTTTTTCGTTTACCGTGATAGCACCGGTACCTTTGCTCAAATAAACACGAGCTACGGCTTCTTTACGGCGACCAACGGCGTTTTTTTGCTTTTCCATTTATTTATTATAATGTCTTGAGTAAAAAAAAGGTTGATTATTTAAGTTCTTTTGGTTGTTGTGCAGTATGAGGGTGAGTTGCTCCTTCGTAAACGAACAATTTCTTAACCATTGCACGGCCAAGTTTGTTTTTTGGCAACATACCTTTTACAGCGCGCTCAATCATCAGATTCGGGCGACGTGCAATCAATGTTTTTGCCATTTCAATTTTTTGACCGCCCGGGTGACCAGAATACGTTTGGTATTCTTTATCTTCCATTTTGTTACCAGTCAATACTACTTTACCGGAGTTCAATACGATAACGTAATCGCCGCAATCGAAGTGAGGTGTGTAGTAAGGTTTGTTTTTGCCACGCAGAACGTGCGCAATTCTTGTAGCCATACGACCCAACGTTTGGTTGGTAGCGTCTACAGAGTACCAGTCACGTACAACGATGCTTTCGTTTGCCGACTTGGTTTTGAAGCTTAGGTGTCTCATTATCTTTGTTAATATAAAAAATGCGATTTGAAAATATCCTCTTTAAAAAATGCAGTCATCCTGATCGGGAAAAATTCCATTCTTTCTGTAAAGGGAGCGCAAAGGTAAAGGCATCATTCATTCTAACCAAAGAATTGATGAAGTTTTTTTGAGCAGTATCCACAAATGACTGATTATCAGTTGTAGAATTGCAAAAATAATTTTGGAGCAGGCAGAATATATCCCGGATTTGAGCAATAAGAAAAGTAATTACACCTCACTCCCAGCTCACCACCCCGATATCTTCCACTTCCTTTCCATCGTCTGTCTGACCCTGCAATAAAAAGTGATAACGGCCCTTTGGGAAGTCCGGAGTAGTTTGTAACACAACAAATGGTAATTTATTTCCGGAACCGGTACGGACGAGTTCCGGCACCTCCAGTAAATCCGTGTTCATTGGATAAGCTACGCCATTTATAATTAGTTCTTTGTTGCAATACAAACTCAGTTTTGCAGCATTCAGACCATCTTCAGTACAGCTTATTTTATTTTCATACTTACAATCCCGGTCGCCATCTTCTTTTGCAACAACAGGATCGAAGGAAATGGTCGTTACGGAAACGGGCTCACTTACGTGAACAACCGTATCATTAATATTCAAGGCGGCACCGTTTATCCTGATGATGGTATCGCAACCTTCCTTGCATTTCCGGCAGGAAAACGAAAAGACAAGTAAGCACAGGCAAATAAATCTGAGTATGAAATTTTGTAAGCTAACAGAAATTTTTACTTCCATATTATTGTGCCAATGTCATTTACTGCGGCACCATCTTTAGTGGTTCCTGCCAAAGTAAATGTATAAGTACCCGGAACAAATGTTGAGGATGCCTGTAAATTAACCGCGGGCAAACCTCCTGCGTAAGACGCAGACAAAGGTGTCACTGTGATTTCCTTTTGTTCCAGCAAATTTGTTCCGGCAGGAACAGTTATTGTTTTAACAGGAACGGTTATTGTTTTAAGCCGCAGTTCTTTATCGCACCTTACAGACAATTTTTCTGCCACCAGCCCATCTTGCAAACACATCACCAGATCTTTATAATGACAATTCCTGTCTCCATCCGTCTCCACTACGGTAGACACGATTGAGAGGAAAGGAGCTGCATTTTCATTACTTAGGTTAACAACTGAATCATAAATAGAAAGCGTGGCACCTTTGGTTGTCGACACGGTGTCGCAGCCGCCGCATCTTCCGCAGGAAGAGGCAAAATAAGTGAAGCCGGTAAGAGCTAAAGCAGCAATAATTACATGCCATTTCATTGGTTTCATAAGATAGGTTTTAGTGATAGTACAAACTTAACGAATTTCTGAATACTTTAAATCCTGCCACATATAAAAAATATGCTTGTTAAAAATCAATAAAAAATCAATCTTACCATTCCACAAGAACTTTTCGCGGTTATTTTTGCGGGGCTAAGAAATTAATTATGCGTTTTCAATATTCTACTTACTTAAGTGCTTTAGTGCTTCTTCCGCTGCTTGTGGCTTTGTTTGTAGCAATGCTGTATTGGCGTCAGAAAAAACTGGAACAAATCGGAACAATTGATCAGGTGCGCCAGCAAATGCTGGGATTTATTCCTGCACGCACGACGCTGAAATTTGTTCTGATGTCATCAGCCTTATTGTTTATCATTATCGGTGCTGCCAATCTGCAGAAAGGCGGAACCACAGAAACGGTGCAACGCAAGGGCGTGGATGTAATGATTGCACTGGATGTGAGTAAAAGCATGTTGGCAAAGGATATTCAACCGGACAGGCTCACCCGTGCAAAACAATTTATAGCCCGTCTTACTGACAAAATGAGCAGCGACAGAGTTGGCCTGGTTATTTTTGCAGGCAGAAGTTATTTGCAGGTTCCGTTGACGGTTGATTACAGCGCTTTGAAATTAATATTGCAAACTGTGAGTCCGGATATGGTGCCGACTCAAGGAACGGTGATTGGGGATGCCATAGAATTATCCAATAAGTCATTCAGCCAGAAGGAAAGAAAATTCAAAACCATCGTCCTTATTTCTGATGGCGAAGACCACGATGAAGCTGCCATTTCAAAAGTAAAGGAAGCGACCGATGGTGGTGCTATTGTTCATACCATTGGTATTGGCTCCCCCCAGGGAACACAATTATTTGATGCTGCAACAAATCAGCCGAAACTGGATGAACAGGGTAATAATGTTATAACTAAGTTGAACGAAACAGAACTTAAAAATATTGCTGCCGCTGGCAATGGAACCTATACCCTGTTGGGCAACACCGATGCGGCTGCCAATAAGATTATAGAAGAGATCGATGGTATGGAACAAAGGAACCTGGGCTCTGTAGTCTATGCCAACTACATCAGTTATTTCCAGTACTTTCTGCTGGCAGCGCTGTTATTGCTCATCATCGAATGGCTGATTCCCGGTGCTTCAAAACCAAAGCCTGCACCGGTAAAAGTAGCAAAAGCGGCAACTTTGTTCCTGATTATATCAATTTTCTGCCCCGGCAATTTATTTGCACAATCTTCTAAAAAATTAATTGCAAACGGTAATAAATTGTATGCTGCCGGCAATTATAAAGATGCTGCCTTACAATACGGAAAAGCCTTACAAAAAGACACGAACAACATCAGCAAAGGAGCCTATAACCTGGGAAATGCACTCTATCAGCAAAAGCAAATAGAGCCTGCAAGAAAAGCTTATGAAGCAGCAGCCAAAAAAGCAACTGACAAAAAAGAAAGCTCGGGCGCCAATTACAATCTTGGTAACACTTATATGAGTGAAAAAAAATGGCAGGAAGCCATTGATGCTTACAAAAAGACCTTGCGTGATAATCCCCAGGATGCCGATGCCAAATACAACCTGTCTTATGCGCAACAGATGCTGAAGAAAGAAGGTGGCGGCGGAAAGGATAAAGACAAAGACGATAAAAAAGATAAGGATAAAAAAGACGAACAGAAAAAGGAAGGCGATCAGGATAAAAAAGATAAACCCGGAGAGGACAAAAAAGAGGGCGAGAATAAGGAAGGTGACAAAAAAGAAGACGAAAAGAAGGAACAGGAACAGCCACAATCTCAACCGAGCAAACTAACTGAAAAGCAGGCTGAACAACTGCTCAACGCCTTGCAGCAGGAAGAAAAAAAGCTGCAGGAAAAAAACAAGAAAAGACACGGAAGCCCTGTAAAAGTGGAAAAAGACTGGTAGTTTATGATTGCTGATCAGGAAGAAAGCTCAATGCATTTCTTCCTTCGGCAAATAACAAATCCAACATACTGAGATTTGGGAAAAAACCGGTTCGTTCTTCAAATGTCTGATGATATGGTTTAAAGAGTTGCGGTTGAAGATTATACTGATTGCTTCTGAATGCTGTTCTGATGTCATTTACCGTTTCAGGATAATGTTTAATAAACGAATCGGTGTTTTGAAAATTCAGTTTTAGCCGCAATAATCCGGTGAGGACATTGATACTTTCCTGGTTAAAATCACAGAGGAATTCAAATTTTTTAAGAAAAAGGGATTCCAGTTCGGTGCGGTAAAATTCAAAATACGGCGAACGGTTGTATACACTCACCAAAGTCCGCCAGTGCTGAATCTGCCAGTTGGTTTTGTTGTCAATCCTTACCTCATTCATTGGTTTACGTTGCTGACGGCCATCGGCTACCGGAATGCTCAAAGTGATAATCCCATCAGCTCCAGCTACCAGATAACGGTTACGAAAGCTCATTTTCTCGAAATGTTCGGTTTTATCCACCATGATTTCAGATGATGAAGTGATACATGACCACCAATATATATTAGGAAAAGGAAGAACAGGACAGACTACTATAGACATAATTCGAACAGGGATAAAACCGATTTAGTACCTTGCAAAAAAATAAACAATAATGACCCTGAGGGCGAGCTTGATTTGTATCTTAATAATAGTTGGATGTATGGATGCTTTTGCTATTAATGCAACCACCACACATACCCTTTTCTACAAAAAAAACACCAGAGACAGCAATCATTATGATGCAAATATAGTGCTGAGCTGGCGCGCACAAAATTCCAGCCTGCATTTCAAAAAAAATACCGCTGATAACTTTGAAGCTGAAATTGTGTGTATTATACGCCTGAGCAATGATACCGGCATATTCAAAGATGAAACTTACGTTATTAAAACACCACCCAAAGCGACCCCTGCAGAGGCATATAACCAGATAATTGCCGATCAGTATGAATATGTGGTTCCGGAAGGTAATTACACCCTTGAACTGGCTTTATACGAACCGCTTCACAAAGAAAAACTCTACCAGTTTGAGGATACCTTCAGGATTCTCAGAAAAAATGATTCGGCGTCCTTTCTTTCCGGCATACAGTTATTGGATACTTTCTTCTCCAGTGATGCCAATACGATTTATAGCAGGAACGGAATACTGGACCTTTCTTTGGGTTCAAATTATCTGGACGAAAAAAGAGAAGCAGCAAGCATTTATTTTGAAGCGTACAATCTGAGCAAATTAAAAGCAGGACAAACACCAGCCACTATCAGAAGCTATATTTCCTGGAAACCATACTCAACTGTAGTGCCCAAATATCAGCAGACAGATACCCTACCCGCAGGTGCAAAAAACATCAACTTTCACCGCACTTTTGCCATTACAGATTTACAATCGGGTAATTATCATTTTAATGTAGAGCTGCGGGATAATTACGGTGAAATATTGGATAAGAAAACATTGTTCATTCAGCGATTCAGCACGAAACCAAAAGTCATTTCAAAAGAGCCGGAGCTCTCGGACTCTGTAGTTACCAAAGCCAACGACACAGCCTCTTTCCACGTCTTAGATCTCACCAACACTTTTGTAGGAAAATATAATGCCAGCCAGGTAAGAGCCCTCCTGAAAATGCTTTTGCTGATTTGCGACCCGATAGAAGGTAATAATATCAATGGATTTCTGAAAAAACCTGATGAATTGTACAGTAAATATTTCATCTATAATTTCTGGGAAAAGCGCGACAAACAAAATCCCGACAAAGCCTGGAAGGCTTATGCTGAAAAGATAAAAGAAGTCAATAAATTATTTACAAGCGGATCCCGCAGTGGTTATGAAACAGACCGTGGAAGGATTTATATTCAATATGGCAAACCTAACGACCGCATCATTGTTAATAATGAAACAGGCGCGTTGCCTTACGAAGTCTGGCAATATTACAGCACAGAAAAACAAGGCCGCGAAGCTGTATTTTTGTTTTACCAGCCGGGAAAATCCTTAGGTGGTTACGAATTGGTTCACAGCACTGCCGTTGGCGAAAAAAGGAATACCAACTGGCGGGCTCTTTTGTACAACAACAGCATTGCCGGTTCAGGCTCCTTCAATGCAGATTCGCGGGCGGAACAATATATTGGCAATAAATAAGCAATAAAATGATTCACTTTTATAAATATCAGGGTGCGGGCAACGACTTTGTACTGATTGATAACAGGATACAGAAATTACAGTTGAGTATAGAGCAGATTGCATTTTTGTGTCATCGCCGTTTTGGCATTGGTGCCGACGGACTGATGTTGTTGGAGGAAGCCGAAAATCACGACTTCAGAATGGTTTACTATAATTCTGACGGACGCGAAAGCACTATGTGCGGCAATGGCGGAAGATGCATTACTGCTTTTGCCAAGCAATTAGGACTTATATCAGACAAAGCATTTTTCAGTGCCATAGATGGTGACCACCATGCGCAATATGAACCGGATGGCAATATCGCCCTGCAAATGAATGACGTGTTTGACATTCTTCATTTTGACAATTACAGCATACTGAATACCGGATCTCCGCATTATGTGGTTTGGAGCGACGATGTGGCGAATACAGATGTATTTCATCAGGGTAGGGAAATCAGGAACCGCGACAAATTCGCTCCCAACGGTATCAATGTAAACTTTGCCCAAAGAAACGAAAATGGTTTGTATGTGCGCACCTACGAACGTGGTGTGGAAGATGAAACATTGAGTTGCGGAACAGGTGTGACAGCCTGCGCCATTGCTGCCACAATGGATGAACTGGGCAATTTTGATACACCCATCCTTACGCCCGGAGGAAAACTGAGGGTTTCTTTTACTAAAAATGCCCCTGATACCGCTGTAAATGTTGTACTCACCGGTCCGGCCACCTTTGTATTCGAAGGAAATATTTAAACTTTATCAAACCAAAGGATTGTAAAACAGGTTTGAAGAATGAAAACATTCTCCAATTATCCATTACTTTTGCAGCCTTCAAGTCAATTTAAAAAACAATAAGAAAAAACAATTTATGGGTCGCATATTTGAAGTAAGAAAATCCACGATGTTTGCCCGCTACGATCGTATGGCAAAACAATTCAGCCGTATTGGCAAGGATATTGTTATTGCAGTAAAAAAAGGTGGCTCCGACCCTGACACCAACCCGATGTTGCGTCGTGTAATGCAAAATGGTAAGGCTGTCAATATGCCGAAAGACCGTATTGACTCCGCTATCAAAAACGCACTCGGAAAAGATACCAGCAACTACGACGAGGTATTGTATGAAGGTTATGCCCCTCACGGGATTGCGATTCTGGTTGTGACAGCGACCGACAATACTACCCGTACTGTTGCTAACGTGCGTATGCACTTCAACAAAACAGGCGGTAGCCTTGGCAACAGTGGTTCTGTAGCCTTTATGTTTAAACACATTGGTATGTTCAAGCTGAACGCTGAAGGTCTTAGCGCAGACGATCTGGAACTTGAGCTGATAGATGCAGGATTACTGGAATTAGGGGAAGATGCCGAAGGACACTTGATTGTACGCTGTGAATTCAACGACTTTGGCAATATGATGAAAGCATTGGAAGAGCGTGGTATTAACCCGATTTCTTCTGAGATAGAATGGTTGCCTGAAAATACAATTGCGCTGAACGAAGAGCAGGCGGAAGAAGTGTTCAAACTGATTGCACGTGTAGAAGAAGATGATGATGTGCAGCAGGTGTTTCACAATATGGCGTAGCAGATAATGAGGCAATTGGTTAATCAGGCAATTGACAGATTTACAAGACTACATTAACCAAAACCACATTAAATTTTTACCCAAAAAAAATGGAATTTAAAAAACGAAATTTTTCTCCCCGACCTGCGCGTCCCTCCCTGCCTTTGCTGATAGGCCGTAAGCCTATTCTGGAAGCTCTGGAGAACGGCACTTCTGTTGAGAAAATATTTCTGTTGAGAACGGCAACAGGCGAAGAGATTTCAGTAATCAAACAACTGGCCCGCGAAAGAAATATCCCTATCAGCCAGGTACCAGTAGAAAAACTGAATGGCCTTACCAAATCCCAGCATCAGGGAGTGGTTGCCTACACCAGTTTGCTGGAATATATTGAACTGCAGGAGGCCATAGATTTTGTTGTAGAAAAAGGAGAGACGCCATTGTTTGTGCTGCTGGATGGCGTAACAGACGTTCGGAATGTAGGCGCTATCGCAAGAAGCGCCTTATGTTGCGGAGCACAGGGCCTGATTTTACCAACCTCCAACGCAGCTTCCCTTACGGAAGATGCGATTAAAACTTCTGCAGGAGCGCTTACTCAAATCCTTCTTTGCAGAACACCTTCTGTACCACAGGCGCTGGATGTATTGAAACTAAATGGCATACAGGTATTGGGGACTTTTATGAAAGGCAGTGTTCCTGTATATGAAGCTGACCTGACGATTCCCAGCACCATTATTATGGGCGCTGAAGATACCGGTATCAGCAAAGATGTAATCCGGCGTGCCGATCAGCTGATTCGCATTCCGATGGCAAAAGCTTTTGATTCCCTGAATGTATCGGTTGCCGCCGGTATGATATTATATGAAGCCGCCAAGCAACGCATTATCAGCGGATAGGTTTCCTGAAAATTTTAATTCCATGCTATAATTATAAAAGCCGCTCATCCAGGACTGGAAGAGCGGCTTCTGTTTGTTACAAGAGGGAATCTTATTTCATATCCATTTCAAAAGGCAATAACATCATTACGCGCCCATTCATTTGCTGCAAATTCTTTAGTCTGATCAGGTCTTTGGCTTCTGCTCCCAGTTCCTGCACAACAGCTTTTGCAATCGTTTCCTGAGCTGAGGCATTGCTACCCTTAAATTTCTTCATAAAACTTTTCAGTTTATCCACCGGCTCCGGATAAGTGCGAATTTCGTAATCTTTCACTTTCGCCATTGCTGCGGCACTTTTGATAGCACGGTCCAGGTCGCCCATTCCGTCTACCAGACCAATGCGTTGTGCTGCTAAACCTGTCCACACCCTACCCTGTGCTATCGAGTCCACATTGGCTTCAGTCATTCTTCGGCCGTTAGCAACCCTGCGTTTGAACAAGGCATAGATTGTATCCACACCGCGCTGCATCATTGCAGCTTCTGCAGGTGTCATTTTTCGGGTACCATTCGGGAAGTCGGCATAAGGTGCATTTTTCTGCTGATCGAAAGTGATTCCCAATTTATTAGTCATCAGTTTTTCGGTGTTAAACATCATCGAGAAAACACCTATACTTCCGGTAATTGTGGTTGGCATAGCGAAAATACTATCTGCGGCACAGGAGATATAATATCCTCCAGATGCAGCAACATCACCCATTGAAACAATGATTGGTTTTTTCTTGTGCAGCAATTGCAGTTCGCGCAGGATAATTTCAGAAGCGCGGGCACTTCCACCAGGAGAATTTACGCGCAAAACCACTGCTTTAATTTTATCATTGTTCCTTACCGTGCGAATGGTTTTTGCCATATCCTGGTCAGTTATTTCATAATCATCAGATGATTCACCATCTTTAATCTGACCTTCTGCAAATATCACTGCGATACGACCATCTTTTGAAATTTCATCATCCGGATCCTTGCTTGCATATTCATCAAAATCGGCGTACGCAATCTCTTTATCTTCTTTAACACCTAATTTCTTCTTCATCATTGCCTCTACCTCATCCCAATAACGGATACCATCCACAATCTTATGGTCTACTGCATCCTGAGGAAACTGAATGGTTCCAGCCTGTGCGAGTGCATTAATTGCAGCAGTGTCACTGTGTGCGTGGCCTGCCAATGCCGTCAGCATTTCAGCCCACACATCGCCTTGTATTGCCGCAATTTGCTTACGGTTTTCATCGCTCATTTTATCAGCACGGAAAGGCTCAGTAGCGCTTTTGAATTTTCCTGCATAAAAGATTTCAGGTTCTACTTCCAGTTTGGCAAGGGTATTTTTAAAGAAAGCCAGACTGCTGGTCAACCCTTTCAATTCCACATCGCCTGCTGGATTAACAAAAATACTGTCTGCTACCGAACCAACGTACAATGCGCCCTGAGTAACGCTTTCGCCATAAGCATACACAAATTTCCCTGACTTTTTGAACGCCGCTATTGAAGCGCGGATTTGCTGGAGCGTTGCAAAGCTATTAGGGCTTGGAGCCATTTTTATCAGCAAACCTTTAATCTTGTCGTCTTTGCCAGCAGCTTCCATAGCCTTGGTTATTTCATACACACCAGCTTCTGATGCGCCATCAGAACCCATAAAGGAGAAGGAATTGACTTCACCCTGCTCATGGAAGGATTGGCTGAGGTCCAGTTTCAGAAGGCTGTTTTCTTTTACAGTTTTGGGTTCGGGGGAACTGCTGGAAACTGCTTTGGTAGCAAGTCCGACAATAGCTCCGATAAACAATCCTACGATTACCACACTGGCCACGATGACGCCAAGCAAGGAAGCAAAGAACATTTTGAAAAATTGTTTCATATTGAGTTCTGTATTTTATTTTTGAAAAACAAAGGTATCATTGTTTATACCTTCGCAGCAAATAAAATCGGTAATAAATCGGTGAATAAACTATATCTGTTGCTGGGCGGTAACCAGGGAAATACGGTACAAATATTACAGTCGGCACACACGCTTACAACGCAGAAGATTGGCGCTATTACAGCTTCTTCACCAATTTATGAAACTGCAGCATGGGGCAAAACGGATCAACCGAACTTTCTTAATCAGGCTATTGAAGTGCACACAAACCTGGGCGCATTTGAAATTTTAGAACAAACACAACAGATAGAAAACCAGCTTGGTCGCCAGCGAAACGAACACTGGGGGCAAAGAACCCTGGATATTGACATTTTATTTTTGAACAATGAAGTGATAAATACCGGACACCTGTGCATTCCGCACCCCGAAATCCAGAATCGCCGCTTTGCGCTGGTGCCACTAAATACAATCAGCCCGGAGCTTATTCATCCTGTATCAGAACTTTCCGTTGCCAGACTTCTGGAGCTTTGCCCTGACAATCTGCCGGTAAATCTCTTCAAAATTTTTTAATTTCTGAAAGAATAAATATCTTTGCGCATTCTTAAAAAACGAAAAAGGAAGGTTCACTATGCGCGTGTTACACAACCGGATTTCGAACGAAGAATTGAAGCGTCGCCTCTATGAAGAAACAGAGCCACGTACTACAGTTTCGTTCTACCAATATTTCTATATCGCCGAGCCACAGGCATTCCGCGATAATCTATTTATCCAGTTTGAAAGTTTAAAAGTATTTGGCCGCATTTATATTGCAAATGAAGGAATCAATGCTCAGATGAGCGTTCCTTCTGCCAACTATGAAGCTTTTGTAAAAGCACTTTATGCTGCTGACCCGGCATTAAACGGTATCCGGTTGAATGTTGCTGTGGATGATGATGGAAAATCATTCTGGGTTTTGCGGATGAAAGTGCGCGAAAAAATAGTGGCGGATGGAATTGATGATCCGACATTCGACATGGCCAACAAAGGAAAATACCTGAAAGCTGCCGAAGCCAACGATATGTTATCCAAACCGGACACGATTGTGGTTGACATGCGCAACCATTATGAATACGAAGTAGGCCATTTTGAAAAAGCAATCGAAATTCCTTCAGACACCTTCCGTCAGCAATTGCCAATGGCGGCCGAAATGCTGGCTGATAAAAAAAACCAGAACATTGTGATGTACTGCACCGGTGGTATCCGATGCGAAAAAGCAAGTGCCTATATGCTTCACCAGGGATTTCAGAATGTGTATCATATAGAAGGCGGTATTATTGAATATACGAATAAAGCAAAGCAGGAAGGATTGCCATTGATGTTCAAAGGCAAGAACTTTGTGTTTGATGAGCGACTGGGAGAAAGAATAACCGATGATGTGATTGCAGAATGCCACCAATGTGGCACCAAAGCTGACACACATACCAATTGCAAAAACGAAGGCTGCCACTTACTATTTATCCAATGTCCGTCCTGTGCCGAAAAATATGATGGGTGCTGCTCAGAAGAATGCGCCTCCATAATCAAATTATCGCCTGAAGAGCAAGCCGAATTGCGTAAAGGGAAAGACAATGGACAAATGATATTCAGCAAATCAAAACATCATCCATTGCGAAAGCATAGAGACGAATGGAAAAAGGAAACAAAGTAAAAGTGCTTGTTTTTCGATAATAATTTTATTATTGCAGAATCACTTTTGAATACAACAAGATTAAATGAATAAAAAAAGCGTTTTAATCCTTGGCATTTGCACCTATTCTATTCTGCTGTTAGGGGCAGTTTTGTTTTATAAAGAAAGAACCGTTTTTTTAGACATTGCCTATCATCTGTTCAGCATTCTGAAAGACCAGAATTTTGCGATCCAGAACAGCAGATTCGGAGCAATGGCAACGCAGGCATTTCCTCTGCTAGCTTCGAAAATGGGCTGTTCGCTAAACACAATAGCCGTTTTATATTCTTGTTCTTTTATTATCCTCTATGCAAGCACATTTTTTACCCTTCTGCTGATTCAGAAGAACACCAGGATAGCGCTGTCTTATCTTATTTTCGGCATAATTATCACAGCGCATACATTCTATTGGGCGCAATCCGAATTGCCACAGGCGGCAGCTTTCTTATTCCTTTATCTGGGCTACCTGGACAATACACTTTCAAAAGGCTTGAAAGCATCCTACTGGTTGTGGACGAGCATGCTCCTGCTGCTTGTTTGTTTTACCCATCCATTAATGATTTTCGCCGTTACATTTTCTATGGCATTTCTCGCTATTACTTACCGGGAGAAATGGAAAACTATTGCGATTTCATTTTCAATTTATTTCGTGTTTGTTCTTTTTAAAGCAATTTTTTTCAGGACAAATTACGATACACAAGCGTTGGGTGGATTAAAAAATATCATCGCCTTATTCCCGAATCTGATTAATTTGACCTCAAATAAAAATCTGCTGCAATATCTCTTTTACGATTACTATTTGTTGCTGATTGGTTTTATTGCAGTCAACTTCTTTTACATCAAAAATAAGATGTTCTTAAAGTTTGTCCTGGTAAATTGCTTTTGTTTTGGCTACACATTTATCGTGAACATTACCTATCCACGCGGATCAGATCAGTTCTATCTGGAAAATCAATACCTGTTGCTGGGAATGTTTGTTGCGTTGCCATTAACGATTGACATTCTTCCTTCCATAAAAATGAAACCACTCGTAATTGCCATTGTCGCAGGCGGGCTAATAGTGTCTTTGATTCGAATTTACGAAACACATAAAATGTATACAGCCCGTCTGAACTGGAACAGAGAGTTGCTGAAGAGTACAAAGCATCTGCCACGCAAAAAATTAATTGTCCGTACAGACAATATGCCGTATCACGTTCTCTTAAAAACCTGGGGCAGCTGTTATGAATTCTGGCTGCTATCTACAATGGAGGAAAATGAATCCAGATCCATCATCATTGAAAGGCCTGATTTCGAATTTGGCTGGGCAATAAAGGAAGATAAAAAATTTATTACACCGTGGGGAATATTCGCCTATTCGGAATTTCATAACCAGTATTTCAAGTTCCACGACTCTACTGCATATGAATATTACGTTTTGCCCAAATAAAAAAGCAGCCATCCGGTCCGGATGGCTGCTTTTTTATCGCGTAATATTTACTCTCCGATTACCTGTCCTGCCAGTAAATCTTCAAACACTTCCCGTTTGCGGATAAGACTGAATTTGCCATCCTTCACCATCACTTCTGCTGGTTTCAGGCGCGAATTAAAGTTGCTGCTCATCTCAAAGCCGTAAGCTCCGGCATTATGAAATACAAGATAATCCTCTTCGCGCACTTCATTCAAAACCCTGTCCCAGGCGAATGTGTCTGTTTCACAAATATTGCCTACAACAGTATAAATACGTTCCGCCCCGTTGGGATTTGAAATATTGGAAATACGATGGTACGAATCATAAAACATAGGACGGATTAAATGGTTGAAACCCGAGTTTACACCCACAAAAACAGTAGCAGTTGTTTGCTTGATAACATTGGCACTCACCACAAAATAACCACATTCGCTTACCAGGTATTTACCCGGCTCAAACCAGATTTCCAGCGGTTTTCCGTATTCTTTTTCAAACTCCTTAATGGCAACATTCAATTTTTGTCCAAGCGATTTAATATCTGTTTCACGGTCCTCGTCTTTGTAAGGAACTTTAAAGCCACTTCCCAGGTCCAGAAATTCCAGTTCTGTAAAATGCTCCGCAACTGAAAGCAAGACTTCAAGTGCCTGCAGGAATACGTTAATATCTTTAATCTCACTACCCGTATGCATATGCAAACCCTGAATATGCAGCTTGGTTGTTTTTACCACACGTACAATGTGGCGAATCTGATGAATGGATATGCCGAATTTACTGTCGATGTGGCCGGTAGAGATTTTATAGTTGCCACCAGCTTCAATATGAGGGTTGATACGAATGCAAATCGGATAGGAATCTCCGTAATAATTACCGAATAATTCCAGCATAGAAATACTGTCAATATTGATGTTTACGCCTAACGAAACAGCCTCTTTAATCTCATCAAAAGCAACACAATTGGGTGTGAACAGGATTTCCTTTGGCTCAAAACCAGCCTTCAATCCCAGCTTTACTTCATTGATACTTACGCAATCAAGATTAGAACCTAATGACTTGAGATGCTTCAGTATATTGATGTTGGTCAGTGCCTTACAGGCGTAAAAAAACCGGGTGGGATGTCCGCTAAATGCATCAACCAGCTTATTATACTGTTCAGATATCTTCTCTGCATGATAAACATACAGAGGTGATCCAAACTGCTGCGCTGCTGCAATTAATTGTTCGTTGGTCAATTGATTTTCCATAGGGGCGCAAAATTACAGGATGAGGACAAACAAAAATGAAAGATTCACATATTTTTTAAAAAGAAGTAAACAATTAAAAAAAGTACCGGATGAAAATAATATATCTTCGTGCGACGTTAAAGATAGAGTACAATTTATGCGCCTTTACTATAAATATATTTTTGCCTGCCTGTTTTGTCTTTCTCCTTTGCAGGAACTGAATGCTCAAACGCGTTTGTTAAATATGGAAGACCACGATGACAAAGCCTATTATTTCGGTCTGACATTTGGTTTCAATCAATCGCGCTACCGCATCAAATATTCAGAAGCTTTTGCCAATACAGATACTTTTATGAATATCCAACCGGGTTGGGGTTCAGGCTTCAACCTTGGTATTATGGGTAATCTTCGCCTTGGTAAATTTGTTGATTTGCGATTGATCCCCTCTATTTCATTTGCCGAAAAGAGACTGCAATTCAACCAGCCACTGAAACCAACAGAAATCGCTGACAAAAGCATTGAATCAATTTACATCCACTTGCCATTGCAATTGAAGTTTAAAAGCGACCGCATTCACAATTTCCGTTTTTATGGATTGACAGGGATGAAATTTGACTACGATATGGCTGCCAATGCCAATTCACGCAAAAAGGATGAATTCCTGAAATTCAAACCTATTGATCTGGGTTATGAGCTTGGTTTCGGGCTTGAGTTTTATTACCCCAATTTTATTTTCTCCCCTGAGATAAAACTCAGCGAAGGTTTGATAAACCAAATCTACATCGACAGGAATCTACAGCTGACAAATGCCATCGACCAGATACGCACGCGTTCTATCGTTATTTCTGTTCACCTGGAAGGATAGCTTACTTGTTTTTCCCAACTTACTTGTTTTTCCCAAGGTAAGACCTGAAGTATCCACACTCTTCAATAATATCTTCGTAATACTTAGTATTCTTAAAAGGTATTAATGATACGAAATTAATTGGTGGCATACCAGCCTCACTCCAGCCATCCAATGAGCCATTTTCATATTGTTTGTTATACCACTCATTCCTCTCACATTTCAATATCAGGTAGGTCATTTTCGCTTTTTGTTCCGCAGTTACCGCAGCTGCCAAAGCCTTCTTGTAGTAATGTTTAGCATTACTCTGATTCAGCAGCATTTTTCTGAAAGAACTTGGAATCGCATCAGGAGCATAATGGTATGAGCCAATTACTGCGCATTCATAAAAAAAACGGGCATTCCCATAATGTGTCATATTGTAGAATGCATTCCCAAGCAGCAAGCTATTGTTATAAACATCTTTCCCCGCTGTAATATTCTCTTTCATTTCCTGCATTTTCTGTAGCAAGCCGATCTTTGTATACTTCACTTTTTGTGGTGCTGCATGGTCGCAATCATGACAGTCCTTTATATTACCATTGAAAGGATTACCAGGCAATTCGCCACCATCTGTTGTGCTATCCGCTAGTTTTAATGCCGCATCAATTTTGTCTTCATAAGACAATACGATGTATTGAAATTCAGCAATATCCCGGGCAGATAGCGGATAAATTGTCTTGCAATATTGCTCAAATGCTGTAGGATTTTTATTTAACAAAAATGTTTTAAGGCTGGCTACCATCAATGGGTTTTCGTAGAAACTGTCCCTGTGAACGAAAAACTCCGAACGCAATTCATCATGTTGCCTGGCATACAGTCCGGCCATTCTGCTTTTTATCCAGTCATAGGCATTTGCAAACCTGAAATGTGGTATTGAACCGTCTGAAACCGATTGAAGCCAAACAAGATCCTTGAGTAAAAAGTCTTCATTCTTTTTGTCCATTTTATTCATCCCTGCAATATGATTCATCAACACCAGCAAACGTAATTGTGCCTGAGGCAAGTCGGTGGCCGGCATTGCTTGTTGTGCCTTCTGATAATAAGCGGCGGCTTTATTGAAATCCTGATTGATGAAATGTAAATATCCGGCTGAAAGCTGCCACATATATGGCTTTGATATTTTCCCTGCATCTGCAATTTCAGAAACCAGTTTCAGCGCACTCTTGCTTAAGGAATCTTTGCCGGGTGAATAATTCCCGCCGCCATACGCTGTACTTTCTGTATTAGATTCTATTTCCTGCTTATTAATCAGGCGTGCCAAAAGCAAATCCAGTTTGTCGCTTTTGGGTTGCAAAGTGTAGATTTCCCTGATTGCTTTTTCCTCATCAAAATAAATCCCCAGCAAATGCCACAGTGTAACTTTTTCATCTACACTTTTACTCAGCGCCAGCGTTTGTTGCCAGTCGGCTTCTTCCTGCGGATGAAAACTGTAATGAGCAACCGTCTTAAATTTAACTCCGGCATCATAAACCCGGCTGAACAAATAATTGGCCTGAGCATAATTTTTCTGTTTGTAATAAGCACCAGCTACATAGCTCAAAGCCCTTGCTGCAAGAGCATTCTCCGGAAACCTGCTTTTATTGGTTTCATAAAATGAAATGCACTGAGCAAATTCTCCGTCAAAGAAATAGGCCCGCACAACCTGGAAAAAATAACGCTGTGCAATAAAATTATCCTTTGCCTTTTTCATTTCTACTTCCATCTCCGCCCGGCTTTTCAGTTGCTCCTCATCCAACTTCAGTGGAGCAGTTTCTTCCTGATAATCCCAATAGTAATGGAAGGGTGCAGCATAATTTTCATTGGCTTTTGCATAATACAGAAAGTGGAAAAAAGCAGCAACTTTTTTGGACGACTTCTCCTTCACAAGATACATATCTCCAATATTCCCCGGAAGTTTTTTTGCAGCGTTCGCAATAACACTGTCTACCATACCAAGGCTGGCAGTCAATAAAAAGTATCGAAGTTCTGTATCAGATGCCGGTCTTTTCAGATAGGTTTTCCAATCTGCCACAACCTCATCATTGAAACGATAAATGTGCTGAACGTCGTGTCCCATTTCGTAATAAAACATATCCGAATAAAAGAATGGCCTGTATGCACTATCCACAAAGGCTTCAGGTGTATATGCCGATACACCGTATTCGTCCCAGTCGCCGCCGCCACACGCCCAAAGCACGCCGGCAGACACTGTTGCCACCAGACTAGAAATCAGTAGCAACTTTTTTGAAAATATCTTTCTCATATCGTGAAATATTAATCGAATCCAAATCGTAAAAAATAAGCTGCTCAATAGGGCGCTTGTAATGTTCTGTCAAATCTTCTGCCATAGATTCAAAATCCTGTGCTTCAATTTCTTCTACTTTAATTTCATCGCCTGCTTTGAAATAAAAACCATTTTTAAAAACTGATTGCTTCGCAATAAATCTGCTTTTACCGTTGGCTTCAAATTCATTTTTATTTGCAAAATCCCTGCTATCCATTTTATTCAACAATTCAATCACCTGGCCTCTGCGCAGATGAATACCCCATGCAAAAACCGGTAAGGCAAAATCGAGTGGCAAAGGATATTTATTTAAAGCGGCAAGATAAGACCGGCTTAGGTTTCTATCATAAACAGAACTAACCGGACTGCCATTTATCTTGCCCATATTATAAAACATCAACACGCCTTTATCCACCGGTGGAACACCTTGCAGGCCGGCATATTTTATCTGATGTAAACGGATGGTGGCAGATAATTTTGCAGCAGGAAAGGACCTGGGTTTTGCGCCCAGTTTCTGCTTCAATAAACGAAGGAAATGAAAATAATTCTCCGAAGTTTTTTGTGTCCAGTCGCAATCAATCTGCAGTTCTTTCGCACTGATACTTTGCGATTGATTGATTTGTTCCAGCAATAAAAAAGTATGCTCTGCCAGTGTATCAATTCCGTTACTATCCAACTCAAGGAATACCTGATTTTTTATAAAAACGACGGGAACTATTTGCGCTACCAGTTCTGTATCTCTAAATCTGAGGATTGCATGTGGAACAGCTCTTTTAAGTTTCTCATCATATACAATATCGAAACAGCGCAGATAAATGGCGGATACTTGATTCTCTTTCAGGGCAGCTTTTTCATTTTTTTTCAAAGAGAGTTCGGTACGCCAATAATAAAAGGAAACTGCTGGTTTTGTCTTTTTAGATGAACATGAAAAAAGCACAACCAGGGAGGCTAACAACGCAAAAACAAAACCGGATTTCCTGAAAATCATTACCAGATTTTTTGCACCGACTCCCAGATAGAAAGATAGCTGTGATACCGTTCCTCAGAAACCGTCCCCGACTCTACCGCCTCTTTCACTGCGCAGTTTGGTTCATTGATGTGCTTGCAGTTGGCAAAACGGCATTGCGAAAGAAGCCTTCTCATTTCCGGATAATATTGCGCCAGTTCATCCTGGCTCATATCAATCAGGCCAAACTCTTTTACACCAGGTGTGTCAATGATTTTACCTGAACCTGGCAAATCAAACATCTCCGCAAAAGTGGTGGTATGTTGCCCCTTCCCGCTGTAATCGGATACAATTTCTGTACGCAAATCAAGGTCGGGTATCAATTGATTAATCAGGGTGCTTTTGCCTACACCGGAGTGTCCGCTGAATAAGGTTGTTCTGTCTTTCAGCATTGCCTTCAGCGGTTCCAATGTTTCAGGAATTTCCGCAGAAAGCGGCATCACCCTGTAGCCGGCATCTGTATAAATCTCAGTCCAGCGGGCCAGGGTTTCTTCATCCTGTTCGTCAAACAAATCTGTTTTGTTGATGACCAATATCGCGGGAATATGATAAGCTTCTGCTGTTACCAGGAAGCGATCAATAAAGCCTAATGAGGTTTGCGGTTCTACAATGGTAGCAATGAGCAATGCCAGATCAAGATTGGCAGCTACAATATGCTTTTGATGCCTGTTGTGCGGTGATACCCTGACAATATAATTATTCCGGTTATCCACAGCATAAATCATAGCACGATCGCCCTCCGCGTCTTCGGGTTCCATCTGCACAATATCACCCACAGCCACAGGATTGGTCGATGAAATATGCTTGTCAATTTTCATCTTCCCTTTAATCCTTGCCTGGTAAAGCTTTCCGTCCTCACCCCTTACCTGATACCAGCTTCCTGTTGATTTATATATAATGCCTTGCAAAATCTGCTTTGTTGTTTCGTCTTTACTATTAATAATGAATTACTCAATTCTCAATGCAATAATCGGGTCCAGCCTTGAAGCTTTGAGCGCGGGATAAATACCAGACACCACCCCAACTATGGTGCAAATGGTAACCCCAAGAAAAATCCATGCCCATGGAATCACAAAGGCAACTTCAAAAGAAGAGGACAGTGCCAGTCCGATAAACAAACTGAAAATAATACCCAATCCTCCGCCTATCAGGCTGATTAATATTGACTCCAATAAAAACTGCTGACGGATAACAGAAGACCTGGCCCCCAGCGCTTTGCTGATACCGATTTCCCGTGTACGCTCCACCACCGACACCAACATAATATTCATCAGTCCGATGATAGAACCCAACAGGGTGACAATGGCAATCGTCATAGCGGCAACGCCAATCTGCCCCACCATTTCTATCACCATTTCCACCATCGAGTTATTTTCCTGTACCGAGAAATTATTTTCTGCACCCAATGGAATCTTCCGGATGGCACGAAACAAACCTTCGGCTTCTTCGCTTGCTATTTTCTTTACTGCTATATCCTTTACCAAAACACTGATACCATAAGAGCTGTTGCCACCATACACCGAGCGTGCCGTTTGCAGTGGAATCAATACCATATTATCCGCATCCATCATCATACTGCCGCCTTTTTCTTCGGCCACACCCACCACACGCAGTTTTTGCGCACCTACCGACACCATTTCGTTCAGGGCTTTAGCCGGTTTTTTAAATATTTTCTTTGCTACCGCAAAACCAAGCACACAAACATCGCTGCCATTTTCTTCCTCGTACTTCGAGATATTGCGCCCGGCAAACAAAGTCGTCTGTGAAATGGCCAGGTAATTCTGGTCCACACCCATTACCCGCACGTTCGGATTGGTCTTTTCAGACTGAAAAACAACGGTTGACACCATAGAACCAACAATTGAGATACCAACACTTGTATTGGGGAAACTATACCTTTTGCGGAATGCCGATGCTTCTTCGTAACTGATGTTTTTTACCTCAGAAGAGCTGATTTGCATGCCTCTTTTTCCCTTTTTGGTCTTAATCACCTCATTTGTCAGCTGAAAAGAATTGGCACCCATGCTGCTGAAATTACTGCTCACACCGGCTTTCATCACATCAGTCGCCGTCAGGATGCCCACCAGTGCGGTAATACCCAAGGTGATAATCAGGATCGTGATGATAGAGCGCAACAGGTTGGAACTGATGGTGCGCAATGCCTGGCTGATATTAAAACGTAATTGTTGCATAGAAACGGGACAAAGTTAAGGCGATAATGAACGGAAAAGTCCACTGACTAAATGCACATAATTATTTACATTTGCCCACCGAAAAAATGATTTTATGAGCGATACAGTAGAAAGCATTATCAGCCACACCACCCTGCAGATGCAAAAAGCAATTCAGCACCTTGAGCTGGAATTGTCGCGCGTGCGTGCCGGCAAAGCCAATCCTCAGATATTGGATGGTATTATGGTAGAATATTATGGCAACCCTACCCCACTGGCGCAGGTGGCCAACATCACCACACCGGATGCACGCACCCTGATGCTGCAACCCTGGGAAAAAACAATGTTGGGCCCTATCGAAAAATCAATCATTGCGTCCAATATTGGTATCAACCCGTCTAACGATGGTAATTTCATCCGCCTGTTTTTGCCACCGCTCACCGAAGAGCGCCGCAAGGAACTGGTAAAACGCGTAGGGGCCGAAGGCGAACAAGCCAAAGTAGCGGTCCGTTCTATCCGCCGCGAGGGTATTGAACAAATCAAAAAAATGCAAAAAGACGGTATGAGCGAAGATGCGGCAAAAGACGCCGAAGCACGCATCCAGGCTATTACAGACAAAGAAATTATTTCTCTGGAAGCTGTTTGCAAGGAAAAAGAAAAAGAAATCATGACCATTTAGTTTGTTGCAGGCGGGCAAAATCAGGTTTCTCACTCCTGCACTATACACACAAAATCATATTAATGAACGACAAACGTGCACCCACGTTTGTCGTTTCGATTTACCAGCAGCACTTTAGCCATCCTAACAACAGGTTCTTAATGGAAGATTTTCAGCAGCAGATATGCTTATTGTTTTCTTTACCCATCTATTTATTCTTCATTCCGCTGGAGATAGTACTCAGCCATTTCAACGGCTGGAAACTGTATACAGTCAAAGAAACACTGGTTAATATCTACCTGAACATTGTGAACTTCGGGGTGGATATCACCCTGCGCGGTCTGGCTTTGTTTGTGCTGATTTTCTTTTCTCAATATCATTTAGGTATCCAATGGAGCCCCTTCTGGTATTGGCTGGTGTTGTTTATCTGCGAAGATTTTCTGTTTTGGCTGGAGCATTTTGTCGACCATCATGTGCGTCTGTTCTGGGCCATACATGTTACCCACCATTCTTCTGAAGAGTATAACCTGACTACCGGTTTCCGCTCCTCGGTGTTTATGCCTTTTTATCGTTATCTCTATTTTATTCCCCTGGCTTTATTGGGTTTCCGTCCGGTGGACATTTTGTTTATGTATGCCATTACACAGTTGTATGGCATACTGGTACATACGCAGGCAGTAAAAGAATTGCCCCGCTGGATTGGCTATATTTTTGTCACACCGGCGCATCACCGGGTGCATCATGCCAGCAATATCCCTTACCTCGACAAAAACATGGGTATGGCGCTCATTATCTGGGACCGCCTTTTCGGCACTTTTGCCGATGAGATCCCCGAGGAAAAAGTACGCTATGGATTGGTGAAACCACTGGAAAAGCCTCAGCATCCCACATACATTATTTTCCATGAATGGCAGGCTATCGGTAGGGATTTAAGAAAAAAAACTTCCATGAAAAACAAACTGAAATATTTGTTTATGCCCCCCGGCTGGAGCCACGACGGCAGCACGCTTACGGCGAAACAGATGCGGGAGAATTTATAATACAACTATTTCGTTTACTTTCTATAAGATTTCAAGTTCTCAGGTGGCTAACTTTGAAAATCCGCATGTGGTTTTTAAATCCGCAAGTAATTTTATGGGAACACTACCGATCATAGGGGTGCAATCCTGTTGACTGGTAAAAAACCACCAGGTTTGCCGACCGATGTTCAGTTCATATATTCAGAAATTTATTTCACGCCGACCGTAACTCCTTTCGTGTCTTTAGAAATTCACTTCATGCCAACCGAAACTCATTTCACGCCTACAGCAGCCTACTTCTTCAGCTTCAAAGTCCTCAGGGATGGCACCAGCAGAAAGGTAAACAGCACCACAGCCAGGGTCATCGAGCCTCCAAACACCACAGAATTGACCGTGCCCATCCAGGCTGCGGTATAGCCGCTCTCTACTTCGCCCAGCTCGTTGGAAGAGCTGATGAACATGGTATTCACCGCCGCCACACGCCCACGCATCTCGTCCGGCGTATGCAATTGCAGGATAATACCCCTTATCATTACGCTTACTGCATCAAACATGCCGCCCAGCACCAGCATGGCCAGCGACAAGGCAAAGGAGGTGGATACCCCGAAGATAATCATGCAAACCCCGAAGGCGGCTATGCACAACAATAATTTGATGCCGGGCTTTTTCTCCAGCGGAATAAAGGAAAGAATCAACATCATCGCTATAGCGCCAATACCCGGAGCGGCTCTCATCAGGCCAAAACCCATTTCACCTACTTTTAAAATGTCTTTGGCATACACCGGCAGCAATGCCACCGCACCACCAAACAATACGGCAAACATATCCAGCGACAAAACAGATAGAATTACCGGCGAACGGAAAACAAAGCTCAGTCCTTGCTTCAGGCTCTTCATCATCGGCTCCTTGTCCTTCTTCATAATCTCCTGTTTCGGGATAAAAATCATCGATATAAAAGGAAACAATAAGATAAAAGCCACTACGGCCAGGCTCATTTTAACACCAATGGTTCCAATCAGCAAACCACCTACCAGGGGGCCCAGCACCGAACCGATATACCATGAGGTGCTGCTCCATGCCGAAGCGGTGGGCAACAAATCGCGTTTCACCAACAAACCTAAAATAGAAAAAGTACTCGGCCCGATAAAGGAACGGACAACCCCGCCAATCAGAATACCCAGGAAAACCAATCTTATCGTAAAAGAAGTACTCAGCTCGCTGCCATGCAGGAGGCTGAGGCTGCAAAAATATAAGGCAATGCCAATGTATAAAACCGAGCAGGTGAGCAGCAGGTTTCTTTTTTCGCGCTGGTCGACAATATGCCCGGAAAAAAAGCTGCAGCCAATAGCCGGAATGGCTTCCCATAGTCCGAGTTCGCCCACCAGGCGCACATCATGGCTGATGTCGTAAATCCAGTAGGCCAGGATGGTGATTTGCATATTGAGGGCACCTATGAGCAGCAATCGGAAACTCAGATACCTGCGGAATAAGGCATCTTTCAGGACTTCATTTTTGGCAAAAAACCGTTCGAGAACCGACAATAGAAATGGATTTTGGGATTGTGCCCGCAAAAGTAGGGTTTTATGAAAAAAGAAAAATCTAAAATAGACTCCGTTCCTTTAAATTTGCTTTTCGCCAGCCGAATGAGCAACCGCATTTCACAGATTATCAGCATCAGTTTTGTACAGGCATTTCAGGAACTGAAGGCCAACAAATTGCGCAGCACCCTGTCGCTGACGGGTATTACGATTGGCATTTTCTGTATCATCGCCGTTTTCACCGTTTTAGACAGTCTTAAAAAGAACATACAGGACCAGGTTTCCACCCTGGGCAGCGACGTTATCTATATTGGCCGCTGGCCCTGGATGGATGAAGGTGGCGAATACAAATGGTGGGAATTCTGGCGCAGGCCATCGATGACCATCGCTGAGCTGAGAGCTATCCAGAACAATGTAGCTGAAGCAGGGACTGTCACCCTGCTGATGAATGTGAATGGCAAAACCGTTCGCTACAATGACAACGATGTAAGCGGATTTTCAGCTTTTGCGGTCACCCAGGATTTCGAAAAACTGCAGAATATTGAAGTGCAGGACGGACGCTACCTTAGCGCCGCCGAAGTGGACGGAGGTGTGCCAACAGCCGTTATAGGCGAAGAACTATATGAAAGTCTTTTTACCGGAAATGTCAGTCCGATAGGTAAGACCGTTTCTTTCCTGGGTAAAAATTTTACCATCGTCGGCAAACTGAAAAAGGTGGGACAAAATGCCGCAGGAATGAATTTCGATAACGGTCTCATTGTGTCTTATCATTCCATCGGTTCGGCTATAGATGTCACTTCGCTCAACTACGACCCCATTATTATGGTAAAAGCAAAACCCGGCACACCGGTGAGCGAAATGCAATATGAAGTGGAAGGTGCCCTGAGGGCTATCCGGAAAGTGAGGCCGGGCGAAGGGAATAATTTTGCCGTGAACAAACTCAGCCAGATAACCCAGCGGATGGATATGATGTTTGGAATGATTAATGCCATCGGCGGAGTCATTGGCGGCATATCCCTGATAGTTGGTGCTTTTGGCATTGCCAATATTATGTTTGTCACTGTAAAGGAACGCACGAAATATATTGGCCTGAAAAAAGCCATCGGAGCCCGCTCTGCTTACATTCTGATAGAATTCCTCATTGAAGCGATAGCGCTTTGTGTGCTGGGAGGTATCATTGGCTTATTGTTGGTTTGGCTGATTGCTTCCATTGTAAATGCCAGCAGCGACGACATGAATTTCACCTTATCCATGCAAAATGTATTTATTGGTATTTTCACTTCAGCCTTTGTAGGGGTGATAGCAGGATTTATTCCCGCCCGCAAAGCCTCCAGACTGGATCCTGTAGTGGCTATCCGTTCTTTATAAAAATATTTTATGACTCAAGCAAGAACATTAATTCTTAACCAGGAGCAAATTAAACTGAAGCTGCAGCGGATGGTGTACCAGATCTGGGAGCAAAATGCAGACCAGACTGAACTCATCATGATTGGCATTGCTGACAATGGTTTTGTGATGGCCAAAATACTGGCTGAAAAGCTCGAAGCCATCAGTCCGATAAAAGTAAAACTGATCAGCCTGACATTCGACAAACTGACCCCGCTGAAAAACCTGCCTTTAATTGAAGAAAACCTGGATGGAAAATCCGTCCTGCTGGTAGACGATGTGGCCAATTCGGGGAAAGTGCTGTTATATGCTTTGCGCCCTGTACTCAATTATTTCCCCGCCCGTATAAATATGGCTGTTCTTGTAGACCGGAAACATAAATCCTACCCGGTGAACCCGAATATTGTCGGCCACAGTATTTCCACCACTTTGCAGGAAAACATTACCGTAGAAAGCGATGGTACCAGCCTGACCGGTGTTTATCTTGATTAAAAATAATTTTCTACATTGATAAGCATAAAAACCGCTACTGAAGCAGACATCAGCCTCATCAATCAATTGGGGGAGCAGGCGTTCTACCCTACTTACCTACCTTTTATCAGCAAAGAACAGGTCGATTATATGTTTCATAAAATGTATGACGAAGCCTCGCTGCAACAGCAAATGAAGGTGCGAGGGGATATCTTTCTTATCATTTATGAAGATGGGAAGCCTTTGGGTTTTGCTGCTTACCAAATGGATTTTGACAAGGAAAAGACCACCAAACTGCACAAGTTGTATGTATTACCCGATACCCAAACCAAAGGATTAGGCAAAGCATTGATGCAGGCAGTAGAACAAAACGCCCTGGCTGCCGGTCAGAAAAAAGTCTTGTTGAATGTAAACCGCTACAACAAAGCACAGGGATTTTATTCCCGCCTCGGCTACGGGATATTAAGAGAAGATGATATTGATATCGGAAATGGTTTTTATATGAATGATTATGAAATGATAAAAATCATCGGATGATAATCGTTGTACCCTTGAATATGTTTTAACTTCGCAGCCAAATAAGCAGTAAAAGCCAATTAACTGAATGGGATTTTTTGATAAATTATTTAAGCGCAATAAAGATCAGGAAGAGCAAAAAGTGGCTCTGGACGAAGGTTTGAAGAAAACCAAAGAAGGTTTTTTCTCCAAAATCACCAAGGCTATTGCGGGCAAAGATAAAGTGGACGAAGAACTGCTGGATGAGCTGGAAGATGCCCTGGTAAGCGCCGACGTAGGGATTGACACGACAATTGAAATCATTAAACGCATTGAAGAACGCGTTGCAAAAGATAAATATGTAGGCACCGCTGCCCTTAATGAAGTATTGCAGGAAGGCATTATGAGCGTGCTCACAGATGCTCCGGGCAATGAATTTGAAACCTTTGATTTGCCGGCCGGCAAAAAACCATATGTACTGCTGGTTGTTGGCGTAAATGGGGTTGGCAAGACAACGACCATTGGCAAACTGGCTTATAATTTTAAAAAAGCAGGAAAAAGTGTCGTACTGGGCGCCGCCGATACCTTCCGCGCAGCAGCCGTAGACCAGCTGACTATCTGGAGTGAGCGCGTGGGTGTGCCGATTGTAAAAAAAGAAATGGGCAGCGATCCGAGCTCTGTAGCCTACGAAGCAGTAGAAACAGCGATTGCCCGAAATGCAGATATCGTCATTATTGATACTGCGGGCCGTTTGCACAACAAAGCCCACCTGATGGAGGAATTGAGCAAAATCCGCAGAGTTATCAGTAAAAAAATGCCGGATGCACCGCACGAAGTAATGTTGGTGTTGGACGGCAGCACCGGCCAGAATGCCCTCGAACAAGCCAAACACTTCACAGCAGCCACAGATATCACTGCATTAACGATTACAAAACTTGACGGGACCGCCAAAGGTGGTGTCGTATTGGCAATTGCTCACCAGTTCAAAATACCGGTAAAGTATATTGGTGTAGGCGAACGGATGGAAGACCTGCAGATTTTCAATAAAGAGGAATTTGTAGACAGTTTGTTTAGTCTGGGCTAAAAGCTAAATAGTTAAAGATGTTAATTGGTTAAAGGAGTTAGGGTTAAAAGAGGTAAGTGGTTAATTTGTTTAATCCATTTCAGTTTGAATACTTCAATTTTAATCCTTTTGCCAAATTACCGAATTTGTTTATTTCACAATTTTCCCTGTTACCTTATTTGACTATTTGCCTTAATTACCTGATTGCCTAATTAATTTTGTAATTGCCACTTCGATTGTTATTTTTGCACATCATTAGATTTAAATAGTAAAATGAAAAATAATCAATTATTCTTAGCCATCGGGCTTGTTTTGTTAGCAGTGGTATCGCGCATTATGTGTGCCGAAATCGGTGCTTATAATTTTGCACCGGTTGTTGCCATTGGTTTAGTAAGCGGAATGCTGGTAAAAGATGTAAAAACGGCCATTTTGATTGCCCTGCTTGGACAGTTTCTGGCCGATGTTTATTTTCAGGTTTTCCCGACATTGACTAACACCGGTTTCTACGGAATGGCTCAGTTTTTTGTTTACGCCGGTTTGATAGTTGCCGCTTTTATTGGTAAAGCAATGAACAAAGTAAACGCAGGAACAATTGTTGGCGGGACATTGGCCGCTTCTGTAAGCTTCTTCATCATTTCCAACTTCGGCTATTTTGCACAAGGCTACAATGGTTATACATTCAGTGGCTTAACCACTACTTATGTTGACGCGATTCCTTTTTTCAAAAGCAGTTTGCTGGCCGATTTTGTGGGTAGTGCAGTTTTGTTCTCTGCTTATTTTGCAACGAAATTTGCATTTCCAAAACCAATTAAAGCTGCTTAATTCTCTATATTATAACTTACACTCAAATTCATAAAGAAATAACAATGGCAAAAAAAATCAAACCAACGGCTCGCCAAAAGTCAATTCTACTGATACATTTCATCGCATTCACTGTAGCTACAGTATTGATGTGGACACTTTATGATAAAGGTGCCACAACATGGGTTTACCCCTGGCCAGCCTGGATTACAGCTGCATGGGCACTTTCTCTGGTAGGTCACTGGTGTGCATTATTTACTTCTTATGAAGATGCCGGCCTGGATGAATTCAACCGCCTGAGTGACAATTAATCCTAATCTACATAACTTTTAAAAATCCGCTACAATAATTGTAGCGGATTTTTTGCTTTATAGGAATATATACATATTGCATTTGTTGTTTTTAATACGTAGTATTGGTAAAATCATTTTTCACTAATACTAAAAAGCAGTAACATGGATCGTAATCAAAAATACATTGCACTCGTAACAGGGGGAACAGGCGGACTTGGCACGGCTATTTGCAAGCGACTGAGCAACGACGGCTTTCATGTGGTGACAAGCTATAACAATGCTGAAAAGGCAGAGAAATGGCAACAAACCATGAAAGCGGAAGGATTCGAGATTGATATGTATCATGTAGATGTCAGCGATTATACTTCTGTAGAAAAAATGGTGGCGGAGGTGGAACAAAAACTTGGACCGATTGATATATTAGTCAACAATGCAGGTATCACCCGAGATGGTCAGTTCCGTAAAATGACCGTAGAAAACTGGGATGCTGTGCTGAAAACAAACCTGTACAGTGTGTTCAATTGCACCAGAAATGTGATTAACCAGATGTGCGATCGCAACTATGGCCGCATCATTAATATATCTTCAGTAAACGGCCAACGTGGCCAGTTTGGGCAAGCCAACTATTCGGCAGCCAAAGCGGGTATGCATGGTTTCACCAAGACATTGGCGATGGAAGTGGCCCGAAAAGGCATTACTGTTAATACAATTTCTCCGGGTTATATTGCTACAGATATGGTGATGGCTGTACCCGAAGAAATCCGCAATAAAATTGTGGCGGAAATTCCCATCGGTCGTATGGGTGGCACCGAAGAAATTGCGCATCTGGTTTCGTTCCTTGCCAGTAAAGAAGCCAGTTTCATCACCGGCGCCAACTATGCCATCAATGGTGGTCAGCACGTTTATTAAAGTATTCTTTATAAAAAATCCTCTTCAGCACCTGAAGAGGATTTTTTATTTTCACAAAACTGAAATAGAATTGTACTTCCATACTCCACCCTACCTACCTGAAACAATATGTACCCTAAACTATTTGTATCGCTTATTCTGTGTTTATCACCTGGACTGAATGTTGCTGCCCAAACGGATAGCAACGCCAGGACCATTATGCAAAGCGACACCCTTAAAAAAGGTCGTCTTGCAGCCGTAATAGGCACCGAAGCGGCTTTGTGGGCCGGCTCAATGGCTTACCTGCAGTTTATCTGGTATAAAGACTCCAAGCGTGTGCCATTTGAATTTTATAATGACAGCAAAGGTTATTTGCAGGTAGATAAATTTGGACATATGTATGGTTCTTACCTGGAAAGTTATATTGGCTACCACTCTCTAAGATGGGCAGGCGTTTCCAAAAAGAAAGCCCTGATATTTGGCGGAACGCTTGGCATCCTGCTCCAAACCCCAATAGAAGTGTGGGATGGAATGTATGAGGATTGGGGATTTTCATGGAGCGATATGGCCGCCAATACGGTGGGAAGTGCTTTTGTAATCGGACAGGAATTGCTATGGGATGAACAGAAGATCAAATATAAATTCTCCTTCTCCCCCAGCCCTTATGCAAGTGCTGCAAATGGTTACCTGGGCAAAGGTTTCGGACAATTGTTCAACGATTACAATGGCCACACTTATTGGCTGAGCATGGGTATCAATCAGATTGTTCCAAACAAAATATTGCCCGACTGGCTGAATATAGCGGTGGGTTATAGTGGCAATGGAATGATAGGTGAATTTGAAAACCTGAAAAGTTACAAAGGCGTCAGCATTCCCGAATACCAACGCTACAGGCAATATATTCTGTCTTTAGACATCGACTGGACAAAAATAAAAACCAACAACCGGGTGTTGAAAATCCTTTTCCAGGGAATGTTCATGGTGAAACTACCCTTCCCTGCCATCGAAATAAACGGGCTGGGGCAAGTGAAGGGGCACGGATTATATTATTGATAAAACTTCTCCCGAAAAATTTCTGATTATTTTACTGCTTCAACCGTATAACCGGCATTCCTCAATAGTTCCAGCAATCCATAAATATGACCGGCACCTACCGCAAAAAAGGTTGGCTTTTCGCTCATCATTTTGCTCATAGGGGCAATCCATTTTTTGTTCCTGTTTTCAATAAAGATTTTCCCATCTGTACCACCGGCAGACATTGACTTTTCCATTGTTTTATTTAAAGTAGTCAAATCCTGTTTCTTGTAAGCTGCTATTAACTTTTCAAAATCTTCATCATTGTCCTTCTCCCCTTTAGCTATTCGAATCATTTGATTGATAATACTGTCTGTCGGAATGGATTCCAATACCTCCATTTGTTCTGCAAGGGTTTCCAGTCCGTTGATTTCCAAATCTTTTAATTTGGCTTTTTCTACCAACTTCAGCTCATAAGAAACAGTTTCCTTACAAGGACCTGAAACAAGCCCCATGCTAATCATCATCTGCAAGGCCGCAGGTTTCATCCGTTCTGCAATAGCCAACTCCTGTCCGAGAGAATCTTTAATATAATTTGCTACAAGAATATAATCAGATTCATTTTTAAAATAATCTCTTAAGGTTCCTCCGCTCAGGTCCATCATCATCAGGCTCGCATCGGTAATAAGATTCGGATCGCTCAAATTCATTTCCAGACAAAGCTGACGCGTATTATCCAAAGCCATTTGCATACTGTTTGTCCAGAAATAATCCTCAGTGCAAATCATATGAATCGTTCCGAAAAGATAAGAGGCTTCCTTATTTCCCTTTTTTGAAATTTTCCATAATAAGGAATTACCTGCCTTGCTTTTTTGCGCAGATGCACCGGCAAAAAACAATACGCCAAGCAAACTGACCAATACGGATTTTAATATTTTTTTCATACAAACAGGATAAGATTAATGCAGGAGTAAAGTGCCTGCACTCAGTGCAACACCAATAATAATCGCAATAATTTTTTGAGTAGTCAGGGAATGTTGCTTTGTTCCGCTTTCGAAGAAAATAGTGGTGGCAATATGAATAAAAGCCCCCGCAACTACCGGAATAATTATACCCAGAACAGCAGAGATGGCGAAATATTTTGTCCCTAAATACGAGGCCAGCATACTGGCTACCGGAGTGAATAAAGAGAATAAAATCAGCAGACCCAAAGATTCAACACCCTTCCCTTTTACTGATTTTATCATAGTAGCAACAATAATAATCTCAGGCAATTTGTGAGTGGCCACAGCCAGATACAATGCCGAATCAGTTCCGGGATTGCGGTAATTAAAACCTAAAGGAAACCCTTCCATCAATGCATGCACACCCAGTCCGGCCAATATTGAAAACAAAGGAATAGCGTGATTATGTGTATGCACGTGGCTATGTCCGTGTTCGACCCCATGCGTAAATCGTTGAATCAATAACTGAAGGAAGAAACCGATTAAAATATAAAATCCGGCTTTATGCCCCTGGTCTTCCACCGTTTCGGGTATCAGATGCAGAAAGGTGATGCTTAACAGGAATGAACCGGAGAATGCCAGCAAAAGGTTCATCTTTTTTTCGTCTATGAACTTGATTTGCATGGCCAGAAAACCTGCGCCGAAAGTGACCAGAAATAATAATAAATTAGGTATCAGGTGAGACACTATGGAAATAAAAATTAGGCAGCAAAGGTAATTGAAAGCATAGGATTACCACATAAAAAAAACGTGTTGCCGTATAGACAACACGTTTTTTAACGATTTTAAAAATATTGACTAAAGTGTTTCCAATACAGCATTCATATTGCGGACAGCTTCAGCAGATTTATTGAATTCAGCTTGTTCAGCATCGTTCAGTTTATAATCGATGATTTTTTCCCAGCCATTGCTTCCTATTACGACAGGAACACCAAGGCAAATATCTTTCTGGCCATATTCGCCGTCAAGCGCTACGCAGCAAGGGAATACTTTCTTCTGGTTGCGTACAATGCTTTCAACCAAAGCTGCACCTGCAGCACCCGGAGCATACCAGGCAGAAGTACCCAATAATTTAGTTAGCGTTGCACCGCCAACCATTGTGTCAGCTGCGACTTGTTTCAATTGGTCTTCATTCAGGAAATTAGAAACAGGGGTACCGTTCAAAGTAGCCAGACGAGTCAAAGGAATCATTGTCGTATCACCATGACCACCGATAACCGTTGCGTGCAAATCGTTCTGAGAGCAATCCAATGCTTTTTGCAAGTAAGTTTTGAAGCGTGCGCTATCCAGAATACCGCCCATACCAATTACTCTGTTTTTTGGCAAACCTGTAGATTTCAATGCCAGGTAAGTCATCGTATCCATTGGGTTTGAAATCACAACGATAATGGTATCAGGAGAGTGTTTCAACAGGTTTTTAGCCACATCTTCAACAATCTTTGCGTTGGTACCAATCAATTCTTCACGGGTCATTCCTGGTTTACGCGGAATTCCGGAAGTGATTACGCAAACAGCAGAACCGGCTGTTTTGCTATAATCTCCAGTAACACCAGTGATGCGGGTATTGAAACCCAACAAAGAAGCTGTCTGTGTCAAATCAAGCGCTTTACCTTCTGCAAATCCTTCTTTGATGTCTACCAATACAAGTTCTTCAGCGATTTCGCGTCTTACAATGTTGTCGGCACATGTAGCGCCTACTGCGCCCGCACCTACTACTGTTACTTTCATTATTTGTTTAATTTTTAATTAAAGTGAAAAGATTGTTTTTTAAAGCGCAGCAAAGGTAGGGTTTTTGACAATTTTGTGCATAGAAATATCCGCAAAAAAAAGATGATATTAATCAATGGGGTGAAAAATCATGACTTTACTATATATCAGTGAAAAATGCAGTTGTAGAATCATAACTACAACTGCATTCCGTACATTCCAATAGAAATATTTAATCCGTTTTGGTGATTTTTTCTATAGAAATAAGTTTATTCGATTGGTCCATAATCCTGAAAATATACGTTCCGCTCACAAATCGACTCAGGTCAACTGCATTTATACCCTTTTCACTTATCACAATCCTGCCGGTCACATCCGACACGATTACATTCAAATCTGTCGTAGCCTCCAGATGAACTACATTATTGGTTGGATTTGGATAAATTTTCAGTTCTGTTTTAGAAACCGTTTGCATTCCTGTGGATTGAATATAATTAACCGTATCTGAATTGATAATACAGCCGTTTTCGTCACTCACCTCAACATAATAATATCCTGAGCCGGCCATTTTATGGCTATTCTTATTGGCGCCGATTAATTTTTTAAAGTTGAAATACCACTGGTAATATCTGTATCCTGAAGCTACTGACAGAATCGGGTCTGCATTCACTATGATTGGCTTAGGAGGAGACGCATAATTAGTCACCACACTCATATTTGTGGTGTCAATGCATCCATAATTATTGGTGACAATTACATAATAAGAACCTGCAGCTGTTGCATTTTTCAGATTTTCTTTCATCGTAGCAGAACCAAGCGGGCTGCCGTCTTTCATCCATTCAAATAAATAAGTGATAAAACCAGGATGGGCTGTGAGGAGTACAGAACCTTCTTTACAGATTTTTGCTTCGCTTGGCGACAAAATGGGTGGTTTTGTCGTGTCCTGCCGTACATAGACTTCGGTCTGTGCTTTACATCCATAGACACTTGTTACCGTAACGCCCCAGTTGCCCGTCATACCTGCAGCGATGGTATCTGAAGTGGCACCCGTAATATTTGTTCCTGCAAATTTCCATTGGAATGATGTGGCTGCAGGTGCGATTGCTTTTAAGGTTACTGTCAGTGCTTCGCAATAAATGAATCCATAAGGCGACAAGGAGCTGATAGTGACAACAGGTAAGGGTCGAACATTTACAGTCAGCACAGCGCGCGGGCTTTCGCAATTAAAACTGGAAGACTGGCTGACATAATAGTTAGTGCTTCCCAGGCTTGTCGTTGAAGGTGTGGGAGCCGTAGAACTTCCTGTCCCTCCGGTGGCTGCCGAATACCATTTCAAATTTGTGCCGGTAGCGGTTAATGCACTGGCTGTCGCTCCGATACAAAGATTGAGTGGAGACACGACTGTTGGTGCTGCCGAAATCGGATTTACATTGACGGCAATTAAAGCGCGTGGGCTTTCACAAAATGTAGTAGCGTTTGTTTGTGTTACATAATAATTGGTTGTACCCAATGCTGAGGTAGAAGGTGTAGGAGCTGATGCGCTTCCTGTGCCGCCGCTTGCAGCATTGTACCAGAGCAAACCCGTTCCGGTAGCCGATAATGCAGATGGCGTTGAACCAATGCAATAGTTGACCGGTGTGGTTACAACAGGTGCAGAAGGAAGTGGATTGATGTTCACCGCCAGCAAAGTTCTGCTGCCTTCGCAACCGGAAGAAGATTTTGCACTGACATAATAATTAGTTGTGCCCGCCGTGGTCGTTGAGGGTGTTGGCGCAGAGAGAACTCCTGTTCCTCCGGAACTTACCGTGTACCAATATAGCGTATCGGTTGATGCAGCTTTTGTTGCCGTTAACACCAAGGCTGTTGCATTCTGGCAATAAGTTACCGGCGTTACGACAGTTGGTGCGGTAGCCAATCCATTGATATTAACCGCAAGAGGCGTCCTGTTTCCTTCGCAACCCAAAACAGATTTCGAACTGACATAATAAGTTGTTGTGCCCGCACTTGCAGTTGAAGGTATCGGCGCAACAATACTTACCGTACCACCAGAACTTACCGTATACCAATACAGCGTATCTGTAGAAACAGCTTTGGTTGCGGTTAATGCACTCGCTGTAGCACCTATACAATACTTAACAGGACTGGTTACCGTTGGCGCAGTAGCCAGAGGGTTTATCGTAACTGTAATTGGTGTTCTGTTTCCATCACAACCGGCAGCTGAACGTTCTCCTACATAATAAATAGTTGAACCAACCGTAGTGGTTGCTGGCGTTGGTGCTGTTGATGTTCCTGCTCCTCCACTTGCTGCAGTATACCAATAGAGTGTGTCTGTGGCACTTGCTTTGGTAGCCGTCAATGGAATTGCAACAGCATTATGACAATACGAAACCGGTGAAGTTACGGTTGGTGCCGAAGGAAGCGGATTTACCTGCACCTGTATCGTATCTGTCTTATTGCATCCGACAATATTGGTCACTTTTGCCCAATAATTTGTGGTGGAAGACGGTGCCACAGCAATTGTATCTGTTATTGCAAGCGTATTCCACGCGATACCAACTGCACTATACCGGACTTTTCCATTAAAACATCTTGGTGAAACACCGCCTGCGAACAACGGCGTGGCTTTATTTCTTCCCTCAAGGATTTTGATATTGGCATCTTCCACTAATGTATTTCCAACAGCCGTTCCATAATTATATCCAACATAACCGTCACAGGTAAGATAAAATGCAAGAGTATCTCCACCAAACATGGTCACATTAACCGGTAAAGGAATTTTTGAAATTGTTCCATAGGTTCCTGTAATTTTTGTAGCGCCCAGTAAGGTCCAGGCTGCCGGATTACTGTCAAAACCTACATGCGTTCCTTTTCTATAATAAACGCTGATATCCTCGTTTGTTACAGTACCTGTGTGTATATCAAAACCATTAATGGTTACTGCTTTTTTACCAACGATATCAAACATCACTCCTGTATTGTACGCAGTTGCTCCAACTATGGGCGAGTTAAGGCTATCTGTTCCACCTAATCCCACACCAAGTTTTGTATTTTCGCCCAGGCATAAAATGCTGTCGGCTGTCTTAATATTAAATGAAGGAACGAGCGGGTTGGTGTAAACTGAAATTTTAGCACGGGGACTTTCGCAGCCATTCACTGATTTTGCTCCTGCAAAGTAATAACCCGAACCCACAGAGGCACTGCTTAAAGCCGGGGCAATTAATGAACCAGCCCCTCCTGTCGCAGTATTAAACCAATAAATTGTATCCGTGCTTGCAATTTTTGTTGCAGAAAGTGCGCCGCCTGCATCTCCCAGACAGAAATTTACCGGTGTAATTACTGTTGGTGCAGAAGGTGCTGGTTTTGGTACAATGGTAAGATAAAGCGTGTCGTTATTTACACAGGAAGAAGTGGTACTTGTTCCTACAACTCTATAAGTTACTAAGGAACTCCCGGTCGTTATTGTATTTGTTTTTCCTGTTGTTGCTGACAAAGACGTAACCGGCGTCCATGTCCATGAGTAGGCATCACCATTCATTATTTGCACATCAAGATTTTTTCCCGGACAAGGTCTGATGGTATCACCGGAATTATGTTGTACGCCATCCACTAACCAATTTGACTTAACCTGTAAAAGTGCTGAATCCAAATCCTCCAGCTTTAATATATAAGCATAGACAAGTGATGTGCTATCGCCTGCCTGCAAAGAATCTAATTTGAAAACGATACCAATCGCAGCATCTCTGTTAGTGCTAGCTCCAACGCTGTATATATTGAAGCTGCTGGTTGCTTCAGCATATATATTGCTCAGTGAGCCAACCGGAATAAGCGAAACAACATTAAGCGCGTAACATTTTGCACGGCAATCCTTAGTTCCCAAACCAAGATAAGCATTAACAGGTGTAGTATCTTCAGCCGTAACCAAAACACTATTACTGGTAGGTGATATCTGACTGACTATGGTATTTTTTGTGACAAACCTCCTTGTAAGAATAGGAGCGGTATGCATTACTCCCTGGTCTGGATCTAAGGTCCTGTCGTAATAAATGTTGGTTAAAGTCGTATCACCTTTGTTTTTTAGTTTTACGTTAATAACAAAGTAGAGCTTATCCGTATCCAGGGTTGTTGTTTGTACTATTGAAAGATCTCCCATAGTTCCGGTCCAGGTGCCAACACTCTTTCCACCGGATGACACAAATGAAGTATTGGTTCCTGTTAAAAGCCCGCTAAAACCAGTTCCGGTCATTCCTGCTGTCGACCCTCTCCACGCTTTACCCCGTAATCCGTTAAGTTCTATATCCCATCCTTCCTGTGGATTATAAGGCATAAAGTAGTCTCCTATAAAAGTTGGAGTACCGCTGGCCCATCCATCTTTATCAGGATCTGCGATAAAACCAATTGCTCCTGCCGGATCCAGACTGGATCCAGACCTGCCATGATAACCTGACGGCGCTGTAAATTTCGAACCAAATGCGCCATTAGGTGCAATACCAACCTCTACATATTTTCCTTGCAAAAACACATCACCACTGACTAACTGGGCAAAAGACAAACCCTGGATTGAAAAACCAAACAGGCAAACAAGTAAAGTTTTGCAGATAAATTGTTTCATAATTTTTTTATTTAAGAATGTTATTGGCTATTCTATGTTTCTTCAGTTTTCAATCGGCAATATGAAAATAGCTTAACTCATTGGCGAGCCGCTCGCATTATCGACCGATGGATTGGTATAATCGCTGAACGGAAAATGCTTATTGCCAATCATTGCAACTCATATCCTCAAATAGAAACACAGAAACCTTCTCTCTCCTGCAAATTTGGTGTAACAGAAAAAGCCTGAAAAAGGAAATACACCTTATTTGATGAGACAAAACACCTGAAAATAAAAGAGGCCCCGCAAATTGCGGAGCCTCTCAAAAATTATCATTAAGGTAGAATTAGTTACTTGCCTTTGTAATTTTTTCTACTGAAATCAATTGATCATTTTCGTCTGTAATCTGAAGGAAATAGGTACCATCAGCTGCGTTGGTCAGGTCAATTGTTTTTACATTTTTCTCTTCCAGAACTACCTGACCGAAAATGTTGCTCACGCGAACTGCAATTGCTGCAGGTGCTTCTATGTGAACAATATTATTTGTAGGGTTTGGATAGATTTTCAAATCAGATTTATTCACCAGGTTGCTGATGCTTGTTGGTTTGTTTACAATCAGTGTATCAGACAAAGTTGTACAACCATTTTCATCTGTAACCTCAACATGATATTTTCCGTTGCTTGTAATATTACGCTTGTATCCAGCTGCTCCTGGTATTATTGTTCCATTGCGATACCATTGATAATATTTGTAAATCGATGGTATTTGAGCAACAGGGTCTGAGAAGGATATTATTGGTTTAACGGGTATCGGGTATTGAGTAACAACAGAGATTGTTGTTGTATCAATGCAACCAAAATTGTTTGTTACTTCTACATAATAATCACCTGGCAGGTCTATCACTTTTATATTTTCTTTCAATGTTGCAGGTAATAATGGAGATCCGTCTTTAATCCAGTTAAACGTATAAGTAAGGAATCCGGGATGACAAGTCAGCAATGTAGAACTATTTACACAGATACTAACTTCGGAAGGCGTTAAGTTAGGTTTTGCTGATGTATCCTGTTGAACAAACATTTCAGCGCTAGCTTTACAACCATACACATCGGTAACCTCAACCCCACTAAGACCAGTCACTCCCACATCAAACTTATCTGAAGTTGCACCGCTCACCGGTGTACCTAAAGATTGCCATTGGTAAGAAGTTGCTGTTGGAGCTGTTGCCTGAAGACGAATTGTTTTTCCTTCACAAAAAATTATTCCTGAAGTAGCGGTTGATGCAACTGAAACAATTGGTAAAGGCTGAACCTGTACATCAATGGTAGCGCGTGTACCTTCGCAGGAACCTACTGAAGCTGCAGATGTCTGACTTACATAATAAAATGTTCCTCCGACTGTAGCTGTGCTTGGAGTTGGCGCTACAATGCTTCCTGTACCACCAGTGGAGGCAGTATACCATTTCAGGCTTGTTCCTGTCGCAGTCAGTGCTGATGAAGATCCTTTTACACAAAGATTAATTGGGGTGGTAACAGTAGGCGGTGCAGGCAATGCATTTACTGTTACATCAATTGTTGCTCTTGCTCCTTCACATCCGCCGGCAGAAGCTGCAAGGGATTGTGATACATAATAAGAAGTTGTACCTACAGCAGATGTTACCGGCGTAGGTGCTGAACTTAATGCTGTACCACCAGTAGAAACGTCATACCATTTCAGATTTGATCCGGTAGCTGTAAGTGTTGAGCTTGAACCGTCTTTACACAATTGAATGGCAGAAGGAACGGTTGGTGCATCAGGGTATGCGTTAATATTAACTGCAATTGTAGCTCTTGGTCCTTCGCAGGCACCTGCAGCTACACTTGATGTTTGAGAAACATAATAGTTTGTAGTTCCGGAAGTTGCTGAACTTGGGGTGGGAGCAGTTGTGCTGCTTGTTCCGCCTGTCGAAACAGTATACCATTTCAAGTCTGTTCCTGTTGCAGTTAATGCAGTTGTTGCTCCACCAACACAAATAGCGATTGGAGAAGTTACAGTTGGAGCTGTTGGTAATGGATTAATTACTACCTGGATATTTGCACGGCTTCCTTCGCAAGCACCAACTGCCGGCAATGAAGTCTGAGCAACATAATAATCTAAAGTTGTTGCTGTTGTTGTAGAAGGGGTTGGAGCGGTAGAGCTTCCTGTTCCGCCGGTAGCAACAGTATACCATTTAAGGTCTGTTCCTGTAGCTGACAATACAGCAGCAGTAGCATCTTTACAATAAGTGAGTAAAGAGGAGGCAACAGTTGGTGCAACAGGTACATCATTTACGGTTACATCTATTGCAATTCTCGGACTCTCACATCCACCGTCTATAGCTGACAATGATTGTGAAACATAATAAGTAGTTGTACCCAATGTTGTAGTTGCAGGAACCGGTGCTGAACCATATTCGGTACCACCTGTTGAAAGATCATACCATTTCAGGTTTGTACCTGTGGCAGTCAAAGCAGTACTTACAGCATCTTTACACAACTGAAGAGGAGTGGTAACTCCGGGTGCTGCAGGAAATTCATTAATGTTGACAGTAATAGTAGCCATTGGCCCTTCGCAGGAACCTGCAGCAGCATCAGATGTTTGTGTTACATAATAGTTTGTTGTACCTGCAGTAGCAGAAGATGGAGTAGGGGCTGTTGCGCTGGCAGTTCCACCACTGGAAACTGTATACCATTTCAGGTCTGTTCCGGTTGCAGTCAAAGCAGTTGTTACGCCGCCAACACAGATTCCAACCGTAGAGGTAACTATTGGTGCCGCTGGTAATGGGTTAACGATTACCTGGATATTAGCACGGCTTCCTTCGCAACCGCCATCTGCCGGTATTGAAGTTTGAGAAACATAATAATTCAAAGTTGTTGCTGTCGCAGTAGAAGGAGTCGGTGCAGTAGCACTGCCCGTTCCGCCGGTAGCAACAGTATACCATTTCAGGTTTGTACCTGTAGCGGATAATACAGATGCTGTGGCATCTTTACAATAAGTGATTGGTGAAGAAACTGTTGGATCAGCCGGTTCAGGGTTTACAGTAACTGTAATTGCTGCACGCGGGCTTTCGCATAATGGCTCGAAACTTGTCTGGCTAACATAGTATGTTGTTGTTCCGGCAGCAGACGTAGATGGTATTGGAGCTGAAGATAATGGCGTTGTTGAAGTTGCATCGGTATACCATTTCAGATTAGTACCATTTGCTGTGAGGGCTGTAGCTGTTACTCCCTCGCAATATGTTGCAGTTGCTGTAACTGTTGGTGCTACCGGTGTACAAATCATACGTACTGTATGTGTATTCCAATCTGAGATAAATAAATTTCCGCCGCTGATAGCCAGCCCAAAAGGACGACGGAAAGTAGCCAATGTTGGATTTCCACCATCACCGGTATACCCTGCAGTTCCTGTTCCGGCAATTGTGCTGATCATACCTGAAGCATCAACCATTCTTACAAAACGTCCGTTTGATTCTGCAATAAAAAGATTTCCGGAAGCATCAAATACAATTCCGGCTGGATTTTTGATCGTAGCTGCCGTTGCAAGACCACCATCACCTGTACTTCCCGCAGTACCCGTACCTACATAAGTACTGATATCACCTGAAGTATTTACTTTTCTGATCTTATGTCTTTGTGCTTCTGCAATATAAAGGTTTCCTGTTGCATCAAATGCAAGACCCATCGGGGCATCAACCGTAGCAGATGTTGCTGCTCCACCATCACCGGTGCTTGAACCTACACCCGTTCCAACTACCGTGCTGATTACACCGGAAGTATTAATTTTCCTTACTCTGTTACCATTCAATTCAGAGATATATAAGTTCCCGCTGGCATCAAATACTAACCCTGCAGGCATATCTAAAGTCGCTGAGGTTGCAGATGAACCGTCACCTGTACTGCTGGCAGTACCTGTTCCGGCAATGGTCGAAATAACGCCTGAAGTATTTACTTTTCTGATAACGTTTCCGCTTGCCTCACTGATGTATAAATTACCTGAAGCATCAAAAACAAGACCGATTGGTGCATTTAAGGTTGCAGAAGTTGCTGCTGAACCATCTCCTGAACTCCCTGCTGAACCTGATGTTCCGGCAAAAATGGAAATAATACCTGTAGTCACGTCTACTTTCCTTACTGTATGCAATGCTGTGTCAGCAATATACATATTTCCATAAGCGTCAAATGCGATCCCGTTTGGATTATCCAGTTTGGCAGAAGTGGCAGCACCTCCATCACCGGACGAACCTGTTAATCCTGTACCTGCAACAGTATAAATGACTTGTGCATTTAGCTGCGTGGAAATACAGCACAATAGGGTGAAGGTTGCGAGCATAATTATGCTTCGCAATTTTAATAATTGTTTTTTCATGGTAATGTTGAATTTTTTCGTTTAAATTACTGTCGCATACGTCAATGCGGTGCGAAGGTGGGAAGTTTCAATTAACTAAACAAAAAATGTCTGATAAATTTAAAGTAATTTAACAAAGAAAAAATGAGTGGCTATCTCAATTCGAGACAGCCACTCATTTGAAAATCAATGAATTATTTCTTATTTCGTTAATTTATTAATTTTTTCTATAGATATAATCTGATTTTTATCGTCAGTAATTCTGAGGAAATAATTGCCATCAGCAAAATCTCCCATATTAATCTGTTTAACCTCTTTTCCTTCAAAAACGAGGCGTCCCAAAGCATCTGTCATTTGCACATTTACTTTAATCGGAGCTTCTATATTCAACAAATTGTTAGTCGGGTTTGGATAAACCTTAATTGTATAAGCGTTCGTATTTGCCTTATCAATGCTCAAATTTTTAATAATGATAGTGTCAGAATTATTCAGACAACCATTTGCATCGGTTATTTGTGCAAAATAGGTACCGTTAGAAGTGTAAGTATAGTTCCTGGTATTTGCACCAACAATAATACTTCCGTCTCTATACCATTGATAATAGGTATATGGACCTGCACTTAAACTCAACACCGGTGGTGTATTTGTAATGGTTGGTTTCAGTGGTTTAGGATAAGTGGTAACAGAAACCAGATTCGTCGTATCAATACAACCATAACGGTTTGTCACTTTTACTGCATATAGTCCCGGAACAGACGCATTTTTCAAATTGTCTTTTGGGGTTGCCGGAGAAATAAATAAACCGTCTTTCATCCAATCAAAAGTGTAGGATGTAAAGCCAGGACTACAAGTAAGCAATGCGGATCCTTCTTCGCAGATAATGCTGGATGGTGGTGAAAGGATTGGAATACTTGAGCTGTCTTGGTAAACAGTAACTTCTTCTCTTTTCTTACATCCGTAAACACTTGCTACCGTCAGTCCCCATTTACCCGCAGTACCTACAGCCAAAGTATCTGTAGTAGCACCGCTGACATTTATACCTGTAGAATCCCACTGCCATGTATTAGCTGTGGCAGATGTTCCTTTCAGGGTAACAGTCAGGTTTTTACAGAAAAGGAATCCATGAGTAGAAAGAGAGGTAATTGTCAATACCGGGGATGGTTGAACCACTGCTGTAATATTGGCACGCGGACCTTCACAACCCGCAGCTGTAGTTTGACTGACCCAGTAATTTAAGGTAGTTAATGAAGCTGTTGAAGGAATCGGCGCAACTGTGCTTGCTGTTCCTCCGGTAGCAACAGTGTACCATTTCAGGTTGGTACCGGTAGCGGTTAATGCAGATGCTGTCACACCAATACACAAATTGACTGGTGTCGTAACTGTTGGTGCAACCGGAACCGGGTTTACTGTAAACGTAGCAGTAATAACACAGTTGTTCGTGTTACGGTATGTAATTGTGGATGTTCCTACTGCAACACCTGTCACCACGCCTGAGCTCGAAACAGTTGCAACTGAGGTGTTAGACGATGTCCAAGGTGTAGTGGTGTGCGCAGTAGCCGAGCCAGTCAGTGTTGATGTCAGGCCAACGCAGGTATTTAATGTCCCTGATATAGTTGGCAAGGCATTTACGGTGAATGTTGCAGTTTGCGTACAGTTGTTTGTATTCCGATACGTAATCGTTGTAGTACCACCGGCAACAGCTGTTACTACACCTGTGCTTGAAACGGTAGCAACTGATGTGCTTGAAGAAGTCCATGGCGTTGTGGCATGAGGTGTTGCAGAACCGGTCAAAGCTGAAGTCTGACCAACGCATGCTACTAAGGTTCCGCTGATCGTTGGTAAAGGATTTACCGTAACTGAAACGCTTTGTGAACAGCCATTGCTATTCATATAAGTGATTGTCGCTGTACCTGATGTAACACCCGTTACCACGCCTGTACTTGAAACTGTAGCTACACCTGTAGCAGAAGAGGCCCAGGGCGTTGTAGCATGAGCTGTTGCAGATCCAGTCAACGCGGTCGTTGCTCCGATACAGGTAGATAATGTACCGGTGATGGCAGGTAATGCATTTACTGTAAAGGTTGCTGTCTGTGTACAGTTATTTGTATTACGATAAGTTATGGTCGTAGTACCAACAGCAACAGTGCTCACCACACCCGCACCCGATATTGTTGCCACACCGGTATTCGATGAGGTCCAGGGCGTAGTTGCATGGGGTGTTGCAGAGCCGCTCAGTGTAGAAGATGATCCAATACATGCGTTAAGTGTGCCAGAAATCGTTGGCAATGGATTTACCGTGAATGTTGCAGTCTGCGTACAACCATTCGTATTCATATAAGTAATCGTTGTTGTTCCACCTGCAACACCTGTTACAACGCCAGTACTTGAAACTGTAGCAACTCCTGTTGCAGATGATGTCCACGGCGTTGTTGCATGTGCAGTTGCTGAACCCGTTAGCGTTGAGGTTTGACCCACACATGCTACGAGTGTTCCTCCAATTGTTGGCAAAGGATTTACCGTAAAGGTTGCTGTATTTATACAACCGTCTGTATTCATATAAGTAATGGTCGTAGTGCCGGCAGACACTGCTGTAACCACTCCTGCACTTGAAATAGTTGCTACTCCGGTAGCTGACGAAGACCATGGAGTTGTGGCGTGCGCAGTTGCTGAACCGGTTAATGTTGAGGACGAACCAATACAAGCATTTAATGTTCCGGTAATTGTTGGCAAAGCATTTACAGTAAAGTTTGCTGTTTGAGTACAACCATTTGTATTCATATAGGTAATTGTCGTTGTCCCTGCTGCAACAGCTGTCACAACTCCAGTACTCGAAATCGTTGCAACAGAAGTAGCTGACGAGGTCCACGGTGTTGTTGCGTGAGCTGTAGCAGATCCTGTCAGAGCAGAAGTCGAACCAACACAAGCACTTAATGTACCGCTGATTGTTGGCAAAGGATTTACAGTAAAGGTTGCCGTTTGTGTACAACCATTCGTATTCATATAAGTAATCGTAGTTGTTCCTGCAGCCACTGCAGTTACAACACCAGTACTTGAAATTGTCGCTACTGAAGTAGCCGAAGATGTCCATGGTGTTGTAGCATGAGCTGTGGCAGAACCTGTCAGCGTCGATGTGGCACCCACACACGCACTCAATGTTCCGATGATTGTCGGCAATGGATTTACAGTAAAGGTTGCTGTTTGTATGCAATCATTTGAATTCATGTAAGTAATAGTAGTGGTGCCCGCAGCAACCGCAGTAACAACACCTGTAGTTGAAACAGTTGCGACACCGGTAGCCGATGAGGTCCAGGGTGTAGTGGGATGTGCTGTTGCAGAACCAGTGAGCGCAGAAGTAGAACCAACACAGGCAGAAAGTGTACCACTGATAGTCGGTAATGGATTTACCTGTACCTCTATAGTATCGGTAGCGCTGCACCCCAACCAGTTGGTGATTTTAGCCCAATATTTTGTTGTAACTGTAGGTGAAACAGAAATGTCATCCGTAGTTGCCAGTGTATTCCACACAGCACTATAATTAGTATACCTGATATTTCCGATAAAAGATCTTGGAGAAGCTGCACTTGCAAATAATGGAGCAAAGGTACCCCGTCCATCAAGTATTTTTATAGAAGAATCCTCTACTGTTACACTTCCAACACTGGTGCCTCCACGATATCCTACCTGCGCAGCCCCATCATAGGCAAAATAAAATGCCCCCCTTTCACCGGTAGACAAGTTAATTGCTAAAGAAAGCGGCACTTTAAAAAGGACTCCGGAAATGAGCGCAGGAGTAACGTGACCAAGAAGTGTCCAATCTGAACTTATCAATTCAGATCCTACATGGGTTCCTTTCTTGTAATAAACATATAAATCAGGTGAGGTAGTTGTTGAATTTAACCGAATGTCAAATCCGTTGATTGTAATTTCCTTTTTGGCCTCGACATCAAACATAATACCATCGTTTACAATCCAGCCTGATGACCAGGTAGAACTGATACTATCCTTTGTATGCACACCAACATTAAGACTGGTAGATTCACCTAAACAAAGCACGCTGTCCAAGGTTTTAATTTCAAAAGGAGCTACAGGTGGTGTAACAGTTACTGCCAGAAGTTTTCTCGGGCTTTCACATCCTCCTGCATTTTTTTCGCTTACATAATAATTAGTTGTACCTGCAGTACCTGTTAGCGGTGTTGGAGCAGTAGTACTACCAGTTCCTCCGCTAGCTGATGTATACCACAATAAGGTATCAGTGCTTACTGATTTTGTTGCCGTTAATGCGCTTGCAGTTCCTCCGGTACAATAATACACGGGCGATGAAACTGTTGGGGCGGTTGGATAGGCATATGAATTCACCACTACCGGACTGGATGTTGCAGAGCAACCATAACTATTCGTTACAGTAAGTGAATAAGATCCTGTTGTGTTTACGGTAATGCTTGCATTAGTATCACCTGTGGACCATGAATAATTATATTTATAAGCTCCAACCGGTACATACCTCAATGCCACACCTCTTGCAAAACTACCAGTGTAACTATACATACCATTCGCGACTGTCCCATCGGGAACATATACAGTTCCATAATCTCCGGTAGAAGACCAGCCATTCATAGAAGTTAATACTGAAGGACCGGATGAGTTATTACCGAATCCGGTAACAAAAGTTTGGGTTTGTCCGTAGCCGGTTGCTCCACCCAGGAAGGTATAAAGATTAAGCGGATCCGGCCAATCTGTTCCTATAGCTTTCAATCCGACCATCATTCCTGTTCCGGCAAAAGTGTATGGACCCATTGATACAGGGCCTGCTCCGGTTCCGTTATAAGTGGTTGCAGAAGTAGTTGCACCCAAGATACCGAAACGGTTTATCGGTTTGCAAATAAGCCTGAACTGATCTATCAAAGAACCGGTAGAACCTTCATATCCAACAACAACACTTCCATTCGGACAATCACAGGCAAATGGGCTGCCACTGGCAGCAGAGCCTTTCAAAAAGTCTGAATTCCCAATACTTAAAACTGAAATACTACCATTCAGTGTTACTGAATCACCTACGCAAAAACTGGTTGATGTAAGCGGTGTTGCAGTAACCAGAGCTGGTTTTGGATTGATACGGATATCAATAGCTGTGCGCGGACTTTCGCAACCAATGGTATTTTTTTCACCCACATAGTATTTGAAATATTGGGCAGTAGCAGTACTTGGAGTGGGCACAACAGTTGTACCCGTTCCGCCGGTAGCTACAGTATACCAATACAATGTATCTGTAGTTGATGCTAATGTAGCAGACAATGCAGACGGTGATGCATCAGCCTGACAATAGGTGACCGGTGTAGTTACAGATGGTGAAGAAGGAAGAGCATTCACTGTGAATGTTGCTGTTTGTGTACAACCATTTAAATTTTTATACGTAATAGTTGCCGTTCCTCCGGAAATACCTGTTACTACACCTGCACTCGAAACAGTTGCTACTGCTGCATTTGAAGATGCCCATGGGGTAGTGGTATCGGCCGTTGCAGATCCGGTTAATGTTGAAGTCTTGCCTACACAGGCACTCAAGGTTCCAGATATAGTTGGTAATGCAAAAACTGTAAATGTTTCTGTGTAATCAGTTCCGGCGTTATCCTTAAAGGTAATTACAGAAGTTCCTGCACTTACTCCGGTAACGACACCGGTACTTGAAACCGTTGCAACAGCATGTGTCCCACTGGACCATGGTGTTGTTGCGTGTGGTGTTCCAACACCAGTCAGTGTTGATGAAGCTCCGATACAAGTGCTTAAGATTCCTGTAATTGTTGACGAAGGGGTTACTGTAAAAGTGACTGATTTTTCACAACCCTCATTGTTTTTATACGTAATAGTTGTTGTTCCGGGAGAAACACCTGTCACTACACCGGTGCTTGAAACGGTTGCAATCAATACTCCTGAAGATGTCCAGGGGGTTGTAGGGTGAGCTGTACCGGATCCACTTAATGCAGAGCTTGCGCCTACTGAAGCAGTAAGTGTGCCACTTATTGATGGTAGAGCGTTTACTACAAACGTTGCTGTATTGCTGCAATCAATATTGTTTTTATAAGTTATAGTTGTAGAGCCTGCGCCAACAACGGTCACCACACCGGCACTTGAAATAGTTGCTACTGATGTATTGGACGATGTCCATGGCGTAGTCGCATCAGCAGTACCCGACCCTGTCAAGGTCACAGGACTACTGCCCAAACAAACGCTCAAAGAACCGGAAATGCTTGGTAATGCATTAACGGTAAATGTGGCTGTCTTGGTACAGTTATTGTTGTTTTTGTATGTAATAGTACTAGACCCTACCCCAACAACACTGACAACCCCGCCACTTGAAATCGTCACAACTGAAGTATTGGAAGAGGTCCAGGGTGTTGTGGCATGTGCTGTTCCTGATCCGGTCAGGGTCACAGAACTTCCACCAAAACATGCACTCAAAGTACCGGAAATAGAAGGAGCCGCTGTGACATTTACTGTAATGGAGTCTCTTACACTTTCACAAGTTGCGGATGCATCACCCGATTGGGAAACATAATATTTTGTTGAACCTGCAGAAGAAGTAAGAGGTGTAATTGTAGACGAACCTGTACCACCTGTTGCGACAGTATACCATTTAAGGTTAGAACCAGTTGCGGTAAGCGCGCTTGCAGCATCTCCCACACAATAAGCAACAGGAGTAGTAACAGTTGGTGCAACTGACCGGACATATACGCCATAATCTTCAGCCTGACCATAAACATAAGGGCCACAAGACCAGTTAGTTATTGTAGATCCGGCATACTCCGCTACAACACGCATTCTTAAGTAGGTACATTTAACAGCACTGGTTGAGATAGAAAAACTACCGGAATGAACCTCGTCACCACTGGCAATTGTTGCACTGTGACTAAATACTTCCTCACCTGCATCTACAAAATCTCCGTCATTATTATAATCGATAAATGCTTTTACATTCTGTGCATTTGTTTTAGTGGAAATACTCAGGGTATAGGTGGATCCCGGGTTCACCACGGTTTGTTGCGTATAAGCATGGTCAATGTAGGTTGCATCTTCCATTCCGGAAGATCCTGTCCAAACATTCATTCCATTAAAATCAACAATATAAGGACCGATAGGAAAACCTGGACTTGTTGCGGTTGGGGTACATGCAATTGTGGCAATTGTTCCTGACGGATCCAATAAACCAGAAGATGTTTTGTAACCTATGCGTTCATTATCTAAGGTATTCAAGACCCTTGTACGCTGACCGGCAGTATAGCGGTTTGGCGGACAAGTAGTATAATCCATGATATTAAACTGCGTTTTATTATAAGACAAGCCTGTGCAGGCGTTTACATCAGTTGGTGGACACCATGTAGACGGGAATGCAGAACTTTCGCGGATATGTGGTTCTGTGTCACAAACCAGATCGCCGGTAGTACTGCAGGAAGAAGTAGACGGACAAGTGGTTCCGTCAGCATCTCCTTCAAACGTATGATACAAACTAAATGCATGTCCAAATTCATGAGAAACAGTCGTTGTGCCGGTTTTAGCCTGAGAGGCCACGACATACATTCCATCGACAGTAGGCGAACCCGGGAAATAGGCAAATCCGGCAATTCCACCACTTGAAGTCAAATCATTCCCATCAATTTTATTGACAACATAAACGTTATAATAATCTGCCGAATTCCAACGGCTTAATGCAGTTACAGCAGAAACAGTAACACCGGTTGATGTTGCAGCATTGATACCATATGTAGTATATGTGCTTCCAAGAGTGGTCGAGGCATTAATACGGATGATACCATTGGTCGAACCACCTGTAGGGGTTCTTTTAGCCAAAACAAATTTGAGCGGAATGCGGGTTCCTCCACCACTCGAACCGGTAGTAGTATCCGGAAACGGAGAGGTGGCCGCATAAGACTTGTTCAGATAATCAACCATTCCTGCCAGGGTAGTACTATCAGGATTATAGACCGTACCAACAGCTCCTCCGGTATGGAGTACATGAACCACAATTGGAATTTCGTACACATAACCACTGGCTGTGTAGGTGAGCATTGCAGAAGACGCAAGAGCTGAATAAGCTTTCCATCTGGCGTTCATCTGAGATACCGAGGAGTCATATTCCTTGTCGGCCAGCAATCTTTGTTTATGCACAATATCAAAACCACAGGATGACCGCAACTGCGACTGTGCGTTAAAATTGAAAATGAGCAGGCTGAATAAAAATAGAAGTAATGTTTTTTTCATTGTCGGCTGAATTAACTATTTGATAGTAGGCGGGGTACGATTTACTATAATTAAACTATTAAAACATTATTGTATTAAATTATTATTTCGTCATTACCATTGATAAAATACAAAAGAAATATTCTAATTCAACAAATTTTAATAAATTAAAATCCTTAGACGGTAAAGAATTGCAATTCCCTCACCTTTTTAAGTATAATAAACTGGTCGAACCTGTAATAACAATTTGAAAGCAAGGTAAAAAATTTAAATGTCTTAAAAAAACCTTAAATCGACAAAAAATAGGAATTCCCTAACATTGTATTTGTAAATGTTTCAGAAAGACATATTTATAAAAATAAGCTGCTGAAAATATTTTTAAAATATTTTCAGCAGCTTATCACAGAAAGAATCAGCAATATCTTTCTAGAGGTTCTTCAACAAGAAGTCTGTCATCCTGGTATAGAGGTGCAATCTTGTATTACCACCACTGATGCCATGTGCTTTATTTGGATAATAAGCATCTTCAAAAGGTTTATTCTTTTGAATCAGTTGTTCTGCCAGCATTACTGAATTTTGAAAATGAACATTGTCGTCTCCAGTACCATGCACCAGCAGGAATTTTCCTTTCAAACCTTCAGCCATTTTTTCGGGAGCATTTTCATCATAACCTTTCACATTTTCAGCAGGTGTGCGCATATAGCGCTCCGTGTAAATATTATCATAATAGCGCCAGTTGGTCACCGGGGCCACTGCAATTCCTGCTTTAAAAACATCTCCACCCTTCAGCATACATGTACTGCTCATAAATCCACCAAAACTCCAGCCCCAGATACCAATCCTGTTTTTATCCACGTAAGGCAATTTCTTCAGATTTTTCGCTACGGCTATCTGGTCATCGCTTTCCAGTTTTCCCAGTTGCAGATAGGTTTTCTTTTTAAATGCCTCACCACGGAAACCTGTTCCGGTACCATCTGCACAAAAAACAATGTAGCCTTTGCCTGCCATCATCTGGTGCCAGAAATAATCGCCTACGGGAAATTTATCTGCTACCATTTGCGAGCCCGGACCACTGTATTGATACATCAAAACCGGATACTTTTTTGTACTGTCAAAATCCGGCGGTGTTATCATCCAGGCATTCAGATCTTCAGAAACACCCTCAATATGGGTCATTTTGATTTCACCAAGATTATACTCTTTCATTTTGGCAGCCAACACTTTATTGTCTTCCAAGGTGCGGACAATATTACCCCGGGCATCGCGGAGATAAAATACAGGAACCGTATTGAGTGTGCTGAATTTGTCTAAAAAATATTGATAACCGGTACAAGGTGTAATACTATGCGTACCACCTTCAGGTGTCAGGCATTTGGTTTTTTCACCATTCCAATCCGTCACATACAATTTGCGTTGCAAACCCTGATTTTTAGCAGCAGTATAATAAACGAGCTTATTCACTTTATCGATACCGGCAATGCTTTCAATGTCAAAATTACCTTCAGTCAGTTGAATCATCTTTTGCTGTTTCCAGTTCCAGCGGTATAAATGTACCCGCTTGTCCTGCTCGCTGCTGAAAATAAAGGAAGCGTTGTCGGGCAAAAATTCAAGATTGTCACTTACCTCTACATAATATTTATTCCTTTCATCATAAATTACTTTGGTTTGACCGCTGGCCGCATCGGCCAGCAATAACTCCAGTTTGTTCTGATGCCTGTTCATCCGGTAAATGCACAAAGAATTGTCGGACTCAGTCCATTTAATGCGGGGAATGTATTGGTCTTTTTCTGCCCCGATGTTAGCATCAGTTGTGCGGTTGTTTTTGAGGTCGAAAATTTTTATGCCTACCACAGAATTCCTTTCTCCTGCCTTTGGGTATTTGTATTGATAGGGTGTTGGGTAAAGGCTGTCATAAACCGTCATTGTATACTGTGCAACCGCCGATTCATCAAAACGGTAGAATGCTATATAATTTCCTTTTGGCGACCATTGATATGCCTGCGTAAACTCAAATTCTTCTTCATAAACCCAATCGCAATTGCCATTGATAATTTTATTGCGCTGGCCATCGATGGTAACCTGATTCACTTCGCCGGATGCAATATCCTGGAAGTAAAGATTGTTGTCTTTTACATAAGCAACTTTCGTTCCGTCGGGACTGAAAGACGGATGCAAAACTTTATCTTCATTCAGTAACATTATTGTGCCCTGCTTCAAATCAAGCACATAGGTTCTGTATAAAACAGAACGACGATAAATATTCTGGCTTTCGCTGAGCAACAAAATTTTCTGCTCATCTTCACTGAACTTATAGTCGTCAACCGTTATCTTTTTCCCGTTGTAAAAAGACTTTTCAAGACTGTTGTCAAAAAGAGTGCCTGTTATTTCTCCCGTCTGAAGATTATACGTTCTCAACAATTGTTTGCCATCCACATTATCCAGCTGAGTATAAATCTTTCCATCTTTTCTCGCGTTAAAACCCGGTACAGATTTCATTCTGAAGGTTCCGTTTTTCCAAATATCCTCCAATGTAATTTGCTTTTTGGCACTTTGGGCAATGCCGGCCAATGAAATGCTGCACAAACCGAGCAACAGGAATATTTTTCTCATATGGGTATAAAAATTGAATTCAAAAGTATCGGAACTTTTACTAAAAAGCGGGGTGACGCTGCGGGGTAATTTTAATGAATCATCATTTGCCGCTCTGTGTCAAGCCGTAACAGGATAAACATCAGAATACTGAAAGATAATAATGAGGTACCACCGTAGCTGATGAATGGCAGCGTGATACCGATTACCGGCGCCAGCCCGATGGTCATCGACAAATTGATGGCAAAGTGAAAAAACAAAACGGAGGCAACGCAATAGCCATATATTCTGCTGAAATCTGATTTCTGCCGCTCGGCAACAAATAAAATACGCAGCATCAGCAGCACATATAAAAGAATGACAACAAAACTGCCCATAAAACCGAACTGCTCTCCTATCGAGCAAAAGATAAAATCGGTGTTCTGTTCCGGCACAAAACTGTTCTTTGTGGATGTGCCATTCAGATAACCTTTGCCAAACAAACCACCAGAGCCTATTGCAATCATCGACTGGCGGACATTGTATCCAGGGTCTTTCTTTTTATTTTCTGTCGTCTCGCTGGCTTTATAATACTCCTGCGGAACATCCTGACCCAGCATCGTATAAATCCTTTCAATCTGATAATTCTTCAATGCTTTTTTGAAGGCGAGCGGAATAATTACCTGCGAAAAAAGCAGGGCAAAAAGAAAAGAACCAATCAATACAATCCGGGATGCACCTTCCCTTTTAAGTGTAGTGCGCATCAGCAATGCGATCAAAACCGTGATGGAGGTAATGAGGATAAACATCGCCATATGACTAAGCAATAAGGTGGAAACCGTCAGGAAGCCCAAGGCAAAAATTGAAATCAATATCGAGTTTGGAAGACCTTCGCGATACATCACCAGAATGAACGAAAAATACACCAGTGCCAATCCGGTTTCGTTTTGCAGAATGATAATCAAAGCTGGCACCAAGGCTATGGCTATTCCTATCAGCCTGTCTTTGGTTTGCTTAAAATTGGTTTCTGTCAGCGACAGGTAGCGTGCCAGTGCCAGGGAAGTGAAAATTTTACCAATCTCGCCAGGTTGAAACCTGATACCGCCCAGCGAAAGCCAGGAATGAGAACCCTTCATATTCACCCCGGCAAAAATGGTTATTATCATCAGCAGGAGGCAGATGGCATAGGACAGGAAAGCAATAGAGGAGAAGAACTTACTTTCAGTAAAAATAATAATCATGCCAACGAACAAGGAAATGCCAAGCCACATACTTTGTTTCATATGACTTTTCGACATCATAAAAATGCTCGGGTCTGTACTGCGGTATTCCACCGAAAAAACGGCGACAATACCAATCACGACCAGCGCAAGGTAAAGCCAGAAGGTGACGCCGTCGATTCGGTTAATTAATGATTTATTGGCCTGATTACTCATTTTATATTTTCGGAGGGAAGTCTGTTTTGTTTAGGAATCTTGTTTTGTCCAGCGGCTGAGTTTAGGAATTTCTTTTGCCATCATTTTGCCCAGAAATTCCGGAACACCCTTTTGGGCCAATACCTTCACCACATACTCCTGCATATCGGCAGCTGTCCAGTCCGGTTGAACAAAAACACCATCGCGATAACAATAACTGCAATACGTTTCGCTTTGGCTACCGTCTGCATTGCTTCCTCCCCCTTTGGGGTCTTTATCCCATGGCAAACCGCAGCTCTGGCAACTCTTTTTTGAGGAAAACATCAGGTATTTATTAGAAATTTTATAATCGTTGCCAAAAGTAAAACATCTGCTTTCAACCCAAATGATTTTTTTTAGCAAAAACAAAGGAAATAAATCTTCGACTCAAATATGTTTAATATGAAAAATGAAAGCTTTAAGATGTAAAAGTGTAATCAACTATTTAAATGAAAATTGCACTTTAATCCTTTTAAAAAATATTGTTATGTACAGGAAAGACAATTTCGTATTGTGGATTGTCGGTTCAGCATTATTCTCCGGCTTCGTGGCTATCGGCTATTTATTATCCAATATTTAAACCAACCCTATGAATAAAAACCTGGCTGAATCAATGGACATTACCTGCAGTTCAAAAGAAGAACTGGAACGAAAGCTTGAAAAGTTTCTGGCAGAAGGCTGGGAAACCTACACCGGAATTGACGAATCGGTGCGTACTGCCGAAAATGGTATCAGTACCATCTGGTATACCCGCACCCTTGTCAGAAAAGAACAGGAAACGCATTAATGCATTTACATCAATCGCATAATCATAGGTTGCAGCAGCCAGCAAAAGATAGCGATGAGGATAGTGCAAATGAGGTTCAGTACAAAACCCGTTTTAATCATGTCCTTTATTTTGATAAAGCCACTGGCAAACACAATGGCATTAGGAGGTGTACCCATCGGCAACATGCTGGCACAACTGGCACCCAAGGTCATCGGGATGCCCAACAGTAGCGGGTCTACACCCATTGCCAAAGCTACAGAAGTAATGACCGGCGCCATTACAATCACCTGCGCCACATTGCTCATCACCTCGCTAAGAAATATGGACAATGCTGTTACCACCAGTATCATCACAAAAATATTGTCTGTGGCATAAGAAGCAAGATAAGCCCCCAGCTTGTCCATCAGCATGGCTTCTTCCAGCGATTTGGCCAATGCAATTCCTCCGCCAAATAAGATTAAAATGCCCCAGGCCATTTTGCTGGTGTCTTCCCACTCCAGCAGACGCTCTGTTTTTCTGCTTTCTTTCATCCCTGCGGGGATAATAAATAAGCTGATGGCTCCAATCATGGCAATGATGGTATCGTCCAGCACAAGGGATGTCTGCACATTGTTAATCAAATCTTTGGTAATCCACAAGGCTACCGTGATGCCAAACACCAGCAATACCCGCTTTTCGGCGACAGACAATTTGCCCAGTTTGCTCAATTCTTCTTTTACATACAGCCTGCCCTCAGGGCTGTGTTTTATTTTGTTGGGATACAGCCATTTTACCATTACCCAATACAACATCATTAACAGAATAATGGTGAGCGGCATAAAGACCAGCATCCAGTCTGTAAAACCAATCGTGTAATTAAATTTTTCCTGGATATAATTGACATAAGCCACATTGGGTGGCGTGCCGATAATAGTGCCCAAGGCAAAATTGGATGCATAGGCAATGCTGAGCATCAGCACCAGCGAGAAGTTGCGGATGCCGGTAGACTCATCATTATGTGCGGCGATGACCGTGATAACAGACATGGCTATCGGGAACATCATCATAGTGGTGGCGGTGTTGCTGAGCCAGAGACTGAGGAAGCCGGTGGCCAGTATAAAACCCAATATTATCCTGTTGCCGTTGGTACCGGTGATGTTGATAATGCCCAGCGCTATCCTTTTATGCAAATGCCATTTCTCAATTGCTATCCCGATAAAAAAACCACCCATAAACAGGAAGATGATTGAATCGGCATACGATTTGGTGACCTCCTTGAGCGTGCTGATACCGCTGAGCGGAAATAAAACGATAGGCACCAAAGCCACCACAGGCAAAGGCATTGCATCCAGCACCCACCAGCTGATCATCAGCGCAGCTACCGCCAACACCAGATTCGCTTTCGTCTCCAGCAGCAGCGGATTAAACAAAAAGAGACTTAGCGAAATGAGTATGCCAGCCACCAGGGCAATCAGCTTTTTATAATTTTGAAAAAAGGAAGGCATAGAGAGAAAGTGGCTTCAAAGTAAAACTTTTATATTCATTTACAAACCTCTTCACCCGTTTACATAATCATTTTCATTTCGGAATACCTGTGTTGTGCAATCGAAAAATGGAATTAAAGCATTCGCAAAGGATTTTTTGATATCCAAGAATCATTCCACGACATCCTGCAAGCATGTTAGGATATCGTAAATCCATTTTGGGATGTCATGAAATCATGTTGGGACATCATGAAATCATTTTGGGACATCATGAAATCATTTTGGGACATTCTGAAATCATTTTGGGATGACGTAAAAAAAATGTTGCATTAATTAACATATAATTTAAAATGTTCTTTTTCAATTAAAAAGGACTTTATAACTCAAAATGACAATAAATCCTTATAAAATAATTTTGCGTAGCCAAACAACTACACTTACATTTGTAGTCAAATAGCTACATAATGAATTTAAGACGGGATGTTTTCCAGGCCATAGCCGACCCTACCAGGCGCGCAATCTTATTATTAGTCGCCAGCCAATCGCTGACTGCAGGGGCAATCGCCTCCAATTTCGACACCTCCCGGCCAACCGTTTCAAAACATCTGCAAATCCTCACCGAATGTGAATTGCTGCAGCAGGAACAAAACGGACGGGAAATCTATTACCATATTAATGCGAAAAAAATGAAAGAGGTTGCGGATTTTTTGGAGCCATTCCGCCAAATGTGGGATGAGCGTTTTGATAAACTGGAAGCCGTCATGAAAAACTATAAAACAACTAAATAAACCCATGGAACGGAAAACAAAAATCAACGCCGAAGATGGCAAACAGGAACTTGTAATTACCCGGGAATTTGACCTCCCGTTGGAATTGCTGTTTAAAGCTTATGTAGAGCCGGAAATTGTGGAGCAATGGATGAACACAAAAGTGCTGAAACTGGAGAGCAAAAAACATGGGAGCTACCAGTTTGAAACCAGCGCCCCTGGCGGGAATGTTGTAGTGAGCATGCATGGCAGCATCCATGAGTGTATCGAAAACGAGCGCATCACCAGAACGTTTGAAATGGAAAACACACCCTTTGCACCCCAGATAGAATATCTCGAATTTGAATCGCTGACAGACACCACCAGCAAGCTGACCATGCAGATAGTCTATAAATCTGTTGCCTTGCGCGACCAGATGTTGGCTTTGCCCTTTGCGCAGGGAATCAATATGGCGCACAACCGCCTGCAGGAAATTGTAAACAATCTAAAATAGAAAACATGAAAAAAGGAACATTAATTCTCTACTGGGCAGCTACAGCCTTTCTATCTTTCGGCATGTTGGGCAGTGGCGTTGCACAAATTATGCATCACCCTGACATGGTCAATCTCGTGGTTCCTCTAGGCTATCCTGTTTATTTCTTAACCATTATAGGTGTGTGGAAAGTATTGGGTGTGATAGCCATACTGGTGCCGGGTTTCAAGCTGTTGAAAGAATGGGCCTATGCTGGTTTGTTCTTTGTGATGACAGGAGCACTGGCTTCGCATCTCCTGCACGGCGATGATGGATTGAAGGAAATTATAGGCCCGGTAATGCAGACAATTTTCATTATTTTGTCCTGGTATTTCAGACCGGCAAGCCGTAAAATCATTCCTCAAAACCAATCAATGAACCTGCTATGAGCACACAAAAGAAATTGTCAGCCGACCAGGCCACAGCGCTGTTGAAAATATTGAAAGAGCGTTTTGAAAAAAATAAAAACCGTCATAAAGGTATCGATTGGGATAAGGTGCAGGAAAGGCTGGAAGCGCATCCTGCGAAATTATGGTCGCTGGAAGAAATGGAAAATACCGGTGGCGAACCGGATGTGGTAAGCTATGATAAAAAGACCGGCGAATATATATTTTATGATTGTGCTGCCGAGAGCCCCAAAGGCCGCAGAAGCATTTGCTATGACGGTGCAGCACTCGAATCGAGGAAAGAAAACAAACCCAAAAACAATGCCCTGGATATGGCCGATGAAATGGGTGTCACCATTCTCACAGAAGAGCAATACAGGGAATTACAACAATCGGGCGCCTTCGATTTGAAAACATCCAGCTGGATAGAAACGCCTATAGCTGTGCGAAAACTGGGTGGAGCACTTTTCTGCGACCGCCGCTATGATACTGTTTTCCTTTACCACAACGGAGCAGAATCCTATTATGCAGCACGCGGTTTCCGTGCTTCGCTGCGTGTGTAAATTTTTTATTCCTTTAACCCTATTGAAATGACAGACAGTAATTCTAAAGTTGATTTTTACTTCAGCAAAAATGAAAAATGGCAAAAAGAAATTGAGCTGATGAGAAGCATCGCCCTGGACTGTATGCTGAGCGAAGAATTAAAGTGGGGCGTTCCCTGCTACACCTTCCAGCAAAAGCAATATTGTACTCATCCATGTGTTTAAAGAATACTGCGCTTTCCTGTTTTTCAAAGGGGTTTTAATGAGCGACCCAAAAGGCATTTTGATTCAACAAACCGAAAATGTGCAGTCGGCCCGGCAGGTCCGTTTTACGAATGTGAAAGAAATCAAAGCTTTGAAAGACGTGTTGAAAGCCTATATTTTTGAAGCCATCGAAATAGAAAAAGCTGGCTTAAAAGTTGAAATGAAAAAACCGGCCGAGTTTGCCATGGCGGAAGAATTTGAAACTGAGCTGAATAAAAATCCGGCCTTAAAAACTGCCTTCGAAGCTTTGACACCGGGTCGCCAAAGAGCTTACCTGCTGCACTTTTCGTCACCCAAACAATCGAAGACCAGAACATCGAGAGTAGAGAAATCCATCCCGGATATTCTGAAAGGAAAAGGTTTGAATGATTAAATTCCTTACCCTGATTGAAGTCAAGCAAAATAAATTATGCCGGAAAAAGGAACTGAAATATTCTACCCGAAGACCAAAGCAGCCTGGCGGAAATGGCTGGAGAAAAATCACGAGACAGAGCAATCTGTCTGGCTTGTCTTTTATAATAAAGCTTCTTCGAAACCGACAATCAGCTGGAGCGAATCCGTGGAAGAAGCCCTTTGCTTTGGCTGGATAGACAGTAAGAAAATTTCGGTAGACGCAGAAACTGCGCACCAGTTTTTCAGCAAACGAAAAGCAAAAAGCACATGGTCGAAAATCAACAAAGACAAAGTGGAAAAACTGATTGAAGAAGGCAAAATGACAAAGGCAGGTTTTGACAGCATTGACCTTGCAAACAAAATGGCTCGTGGACCTTGCTGGACGAAGTGGAACAATTAATTATTCCCAAAGACCTGGATAAAGAGTTAAAAAAATGGAAGGGCGCAAAAGACTATTTTTCGCAGCTGAGCAAATCGACAAAGAAAGCCATGCTGCAATGGATTGTATTGGCAAAGCAGTCTGAAACAAGGCAGCGACGAATTTCCGAAATAGCAGAACTGGCAGCGCAGGAAAAGAAACCAAAACAGTTTTAGAACAAGCCTTACCCAACCCTACCCTCCCGAAAGCTTTCGGGACAGGTTCTCCAAGGAGGAGAAAATCACATGTTGACAATTTTAAAGGAAATTAAAAAATAAAGCCACAGCAAAATTGCTGTGGCTATTGTATGCAGGAGTAATAGGATGAGAATATCTTATAACACTAAACTACTAGATGCTGGTATTTTAAACCCTATCACACGCTGTCATTCCCTGCCTACCGGCAGCCCAGGCGAAGAATCTATAACGTGTTGAGCTAAGACAGATTCCTGGGGAATGACATTAACATGTAATTTTTAGTAGACAAACTGGTATTAGTGGAGCACCTGTACTTTGAAGTACTCGGTTTGTCCGCCGCTCATAACTTTCAATATATAAGAACCGTTACCCAATCCTGACAGGTCAAGATTGTTCTTTGTATTGTCTTTCAGATTCCCCTGCAATAATCTGCGTCCAAAAGCATCTGCTAATTCAAAACTGCTTTCTGTACCAGCTCCTTGCACAGCAACATACAGGTTTTGCTGCACCGGATTGGGATAAACCATCAAGCTTGCTTGTGCGCAGAAATTAGTGACCTTTTGTGCGCTTGTATAAACTGCAACGCCGGTTTGCTCTGTAATTCTGAGACGGTAGAACGCTTCGCCTTTTGCAGGCAAATGCGTGTTGTTGTAAGTGCTGTTATTTCCCTTAGGATTTACATGTGCAATACTACTCCAGTTCGAACCATTGCTGCTATACTCAACGGCGTATTGCTGCACCAACTTCTCAGAACCTGAAGTCCAACCGATTTGACTGGCGCAATCTTTCAGGGAGACAAAGAAACCCGTCACATAAACAGGCAGCGGGAAGGCGGCTGGAGAGACCAGCATATGCAAAGTAGCCTCCGCACACGAAGAGGGTGAACCATTATCGCAAATCTCATAATTAATATCCGCAGGGCCGGTGAATGATGCATCCGGCGTGAAGGTATAAGTACCGTCATTGTTCAATACAAAAGCATAAGAACCCGGGACGCTTACCGTTTTTGCAGTAACAGTCTGCGTGTTTCCTTCAGGGTCGATATCATTGGTTTTCACATCTCCGCTTGTAGCGGTGCCCTGGTTGGTGGCTTTGTAATCATCAGAAGCAGAAGTTGTATTGGCAACAGAAGGAGCCAGAACAGTGATGACCTGGAATGCATCGGCGCACATTGGCGGAGCCTGGTCATCACACACATTATATTGCACCGTATCGATTCCAAAGAAACCCATAGCAGGAGTGTAGGTTATCAAACCGGTTGTAGTATTCACCACTGCCGTACCACCTTTTATGGTATTGCCGGCTGTTGCTCCGTTAAGGTCAGCAATCGTCATGCTTGCTGTATCCAGGTTTGAACCGGGTGTCCCACGGCCATCGTTTACCAGCGCAATAATGGAAACGGGTGTATTGTATTTTGTTGCTGCAATATCTGTATTCGCTACGGGTGGATTTTTAGAACCCACAGAACTATTCAGAACTGTAATCGTCAATAATTCGGTAGGGCATGGTGGTGTAGCTGCAGGTGCACAAACGTCAATCATAAACTTATAAACACCATTGGTTGGGGGTGTAAAAGTATACGAACCATCACTGGCCACTACCGGCAGAGTTGCGGCAGGGTTTCCGGCATCGGCTACGGGAGAACTATAGGCAGAACCGGCAAAAACCGCGTCGTTGGTATGCACATTGCCTGCCACAGGAACACCAATAAAAGTAGTGTTGAAATCCGGACGCGATTGAGGATAGTCGGGAGCTACCAGCATATGCAATGTTGCGTTGGCGCAAGCCACCGGCACCCCGTCGTCGCAAACCTCATACGTAATATCTGCCGGACCGGTAAAGGTTGCCGAAGGAGTAAAAGTATAGGAACCGTCATTATTCAACACAAAGGAATATTGCCCGGGTACAGTAACTGATTTTGGTGTAATGGTTTGTGTATTTGCTTCCGGGTCCTGGTCATTGTTCAACACATTTCCTGATGACGGAACATCACGGTTTGTCGTTTGGTAATCATCTGCTGCGCCGGTAGAATTTGCAGCGCCGGGTGCCATCACCGTAATCATTTCATAAGCCTGAGCACATTGTACCGGCATCTGGTTATCGCAAATCTGATACTTCAGCGTATCAATACCCACAAATCCTGTCGGAGGCGTATAGGTAATTCTTCCTGTTGTTGTATTAGCTACTGCTGTACCGCCTTTCACGGTATTTCCCGCAGCTGCACCGTTCAGGTCGATAACGGTAATACTTGAGGTATCCAGCATTGTGCCCGGGGTGCCAATCGCATCATTGACCAGTGCTTTGATGGTAACAGGTGTATTGTATTGGGTTAGTGCCGCATCCGTATGTGCCACAGGAGGATTGCTGTAACCATAACTCTTGTTGAGAACGGTAATGGTGAGGAGTTCATTGGGGCAAGGTAGAATGGCATCAGGTGTACAAACCGGTACATTAAATTGATATACTCCGGCTACGGTTGGGGTAAATGTGTAAGTACCGTCTGAATTGATGACCGGCAAGGTAGCAGCGGGATTGCCCGGTAAGGCAACTGCAGTTCCATAAGTTGTTCCGGATGGCACCACATCGTTGGTGTGCACACTACCGGTAGCGGGTACTGAAATAAAAGTAGCATTAATATCGGGCATTGTTTTCTGACAAGTGATAGAAGTTGACGTGGTGGAAGAACGGGTATCTACAAAGGCACCATAAACGTCTACATAATTGCCCAACAAACCCACACCAACAAGGTTAGTAACGGAAATGCGTATCTCATCGAATGGCAAAGTGGTTTGAAATCCTGCTTTGTAGGTGCTACCAGCTGGCGTACCGATTAAGGTTGCAAGTACGGTCAGATCGACAAGATCAACACCCGATTTGAATTCCTGCAGCACGTTGTTATTATAAGTAGTAATCGTAATTGCATTGAACAAATCCAGCAAAATCAGCGGAGCGGAAGGGGTATTGATAACAAAGCCTGCAAATGTTCCGGAAGGATAGGTTGTAAGGGCATCAACAACAGATATGGAAGCCGCTGCGGCTACTGCCGCTGTGTTCGTTATACGTGAATAATCCGTTGTGCTTGCTGTAATCACATTCCAGGGATCTTCCACAGATGCAGCAACCGTTGCCACACCGGAAAGGCCGGTACGCTGACTATTGATCACTACCGGAAAACCAGGATTGTTGAGATAATAAGTACTGTTGCACAACACAACAGGAGAGCAGCTTTTAGATAAAACTGCACTGTATATTTTAATCGTACCCAGGTCTGCTCCGACCAATTGGTTGAATGAAATTTTCACTTCATCATAAGCAACAGTAGCTATCAGGCCAACAATCTGTCTTGAAGTACCAACCAATAATGAAGTACCCGCACCAACAATCAATGCATTGCCCGCCCCTGTTTGCACCAGACTCCCGTTGTTGTATAAACTAACCGTTGCATTACTGATAACTGCTGCAGACAAAATGCTGTTTGTTTCCAGGTCAAAACCTGCGTAGCTATTGGCAGGATAAGTATCCAGCGCATTTGCCACTGCAAATTGTGCCGAAGTTGCAACACCGGCCGGCAGCACAATACTGGCGAAATTGCTGAGGTCATTATCTATAGCGTTCTGCGAATTATTGATGCTGCATAATACGCATGCAATACCATCCACACCAGAATGTTGCCCGTCTACATACACCGGATAAGCAGGATTCACAATGGGCGTGATGGTATTACAGGCGGGAAGAGGAGCAGTGCAAAAGCTTTCGAGCACCATTCCATAAATATCTAAATTGCCGATAGACACAGCCACTAAATTGGTAGCTGTAATTTTCACTTCGTCAAAAGCCTGTGTGGTAATGAAACCAATTGTTTTGCGGCCGCTGCCGGAAACAATGGAAGAATTGGAAGCAACAAGACTTGCGCCCGTAGCAACATCACCTGTGGCAACCCCATTATTATAAGTTTCTATTGATAGGGCGCTGAGCAGACCGACATTCAGGAGAGAGGTTCCGGCAATATCAAAACCGGCAAAGGTTCCGGCAAGATAGGTGCTTACATTATCCACTACAGCAACAGAACCGGTCACACCAACAGCTGCCGTTAAAGCAATCGTTGCAAAATTACTGGTTGATGCATCTGTGAGATTATCAGTGTTGGTAATACTGCATAATCCACAGGCGACTCCGCCCAGACCTGTCTGCGCAATATCAACTGTCACAGGATAAGTAGGACTGGTAAGCGTTGTTGGCGTATTGCAGGAAAGAGCAGGTCCGGCACAAAACGTTTCGAAAACAGCATTGTAAATGAAAGTTTCGCTGGCCAGCAAAGTCACACCATTGGATATATAGCGGACCTCATCAAAAGAAGCGGTAGTGGTGAAACCAATCGTACCCCGCGAACTGGCTGAAAGTAAACCGGATGACAAAACAAGGGATGAACCGGAAACCGTTTCCTGCGGAACACCCGCAAGATAAGTTCTGATGGATACATCGCTCAACAGACCCAGGCTTAAGACTGTGGAGGTTGATATTTCGAAACCGGCAAAAGTACCTGCCGGATATGAGGTAGAATTGTCCTTTATTGAAACGTATTTTGTACCCAGGGAGGCGAGGACCTGTCCTATCATGGCGAAATCGGTAGCAGAAGAACTGATGGCATTCCCTTCATTGAGCACGCCTCCTAAAAGAGCATAGGTAATTGCACTGCCTCCGCTGCTGCTTACCGTCATAGACGAGTGCGTGGGAGGGTTCATTCTTTCCGGCACATTACATGTAAGTTGCGCTTTGGCGCTCCCCTGAAAAAAAAATAAAAAAATTATTCCGAGACAAAAAATTTGATTAAAAAATCCCGGGAAAGGAGATTTTCGCCAGCGTTCTGTGGCAAACGCATTATCAATAATTAAAATGCCAGATAAAGAGGCCGGACTTTTTGGATGAATAAAATTTCCTTTCATGCTACTATATTTAGTTAATAAAAAAATGATGACTTTTACAATTTCATTATTTATACAATTATTCAATTTGTCAGTTTCAACAATGTTTACGGCTATATTTTATTTCCATTTTTAACTAAGTTTAATTTATTAACATTAATTTATATTATTTAAATAGCAGATGATTAATTATGCTTTTACAGTCATTTACAAAATGTTTTTTTTAAGTTGTTTTAAAAAATTGTGAATTCTGAAGAGTAATAGCCTCAAAAATTATGCCACATATTTTTTGAGGGTAAATGGCTTGAAGGGAGAAAGTGTTTACAACACCAGAATTTACCTGGTAGCAGGATGAGAAATTGAGGTATGGTTTTAGGATAAACCGATATCTGCCGGAGAAGAAAATGAAAATTCAGATAGGCACAAAAAAAAGAAGCAACCAAAATTTGGTTGCTTCCTTAAGGAAATAATGTAGAGGTTTTTATTTGGCGGCAGCTTTTTCTTTTAGGTAGTTTTTAATTTTTGTTGCATAGTCAAAATATCCGGATTGCATCTTTACCCAAAAGGCACCGAAGATAACTACAGCAATGCCCAACATAAGGTAAGATAAAGTAGGTTCATTGTTCAAATAAAAAGCGACAGCCCCTACCAGCAGGAATACACAGAAGGTGACTAATAAATACGGGCCACCCTGATCAATTTTTCGGATTTTATAAGACACTTTCAAATTCGTGGTATCACCCCTGCCTTCCAGATCAACATGAGTAATGGGAAGTGTTTTAAGATCTTTTTCTGTTTCGGCGTGGGGGATAATTTTAATGCATTTGTCACTTTCGTAGATTTCAAAATCCAGGTTATGGACTTTAAACATATTCCCTAATAGAGCGGCTTTAATAGCGTCCACAGAGCTGTTGGTGGACAATCGGTAAGATCTTGCAAACAGCATAAAAAAAAGATTTAGGAAGTGAAAAAATAAATTTGTTTACAACCTAAATATACCACTAAGAAAATTTAAAAAGAAGCTTTTATTGGCTATTTTTCTAAAGTGTTGTTTTACTGCAATTTATTAATAAGATTAATCATTATGAAAAAATATACTTAATGAGCAACTTGCTTGAAATAGTTTTCATTCAATTGCTTATAATAAGGTTTCAACGTCGGCGGTACTGTATTATACTTTTCGATGAGCTCCTTATTTTCCTTCATATACTGCTTCAACTCAGGTGGCACCGGTCTGCTGATTTCATCAGGCGCTTTTGATGTGCGCTTATCGTCCTGTTCCTGCTCGCGCAAAGACTTTTCTGTCTCCATCATTCGATTCAGAATTTCCTTTTGTCGCATATAGAACTCCCCGTCCAGTTTCCTGTTCACGAGATCAGATTCATTCTTATCCATTTTCTCCTGTAGCGCTTTCAAATCCTTGGCAATTCCATTGTTACCCTGACTGTTCAACAACTGGTTCAATTGCGCCAATTGACGCCTGATAGCCGCCTGTTGCTGTGCCATCCGCACGAGCTCTTTTGCATTACCGTCATTACCGCCATTTTCATTTCCTTCACTACCCTCGCCTTTTGCCTTACCATCTTTTCCCTGTTTCCCTTCTTCACCTTCTTTAGGTTTTCCGTCTTTGCCTTTCGTCATTTGCTGGCCAAGCCCCTTCTGCTTACTGATAATATCGCTGAGTTGTTTTCCTGCACCTGGTTTTGGTGTTTTTCCGCCAGGATTTTTACATTGTCCTTTACCTGGATTTTTCTGACCTTCTTTCTTCTGTTCAATTAAATTAGCCAGAATTTCATTGAGCATTAAAGCAAGATTATTAGTGTGGGTCATCACATATTGCTGACGGGTTGCGGCCTCAGCACTTCGGCGTTGCTCAAGCGATGCGATTGCACTGCGCATATTTTTCTCAAGTTGATTTGTCTCCTTATTTATGGTTGCGGAAAGCTTAAACAGTTTTTTACTCAGAGAAAATAAACTGTCGCGGATGACAAATGAATTCTGGTGCAATCCGTTTTGCTTATCCATATTATCCAGGAATGACGGATTATTCGCTGGTGTTGAACGCACTGCTTTTATCAGCTGTTCCTGGTCAAAAGAAAGTCGCATAAGATTAGTGAGAATTTGTCTTACCGCACGGATATTCATTTCAATTTCCTCGGCATCTGCGCCACCAGCTTTCTGCCGAAGAGACTCGGCCATTTCTTCCAGATTTTTTGCTGCTTCACTCTCTGATTTGCTGGCATCTTCTTTTTTATCCTGCTCAAGCTGGTCTTCGCTCTTCTGCATTTCCTTCTGCGCCTGCTCGCCCTGCTGCTCCTGTTTATCAAGATTTTCTTTCTTATCCATCTGCTGGCCCAGCTCTTTCATTTCCTTCATATCCTTTTTCAAGGCTTCCTGCAAAGCAGACTTCAGCTTTTCCTGTTCCTTAGCCAGTGTTTTATTATCCTTTTGTGCAGCATCGGTTTGTTGGCGAAGCTCAGTTTGTTTTTTGGCAAGATCTTCCATTTTCGCGGCCATATCTTCCATTTTAATCTGCATCTCCAATTTTTTCATCAGCTCCTGCATACGCTCCATGTCCATTGCGAAAAGCTTATTTTCTTCCTGCATCTCCTGCAATTGCTGCACTGTTTGTTCCTTGTTAAGCTTCTGCATTAATTCCTGCAGTTTCTTCATTTGCTCCTTCAATTCTTTATTCAGCAAATTATCCATTTGCTCTTTCAGTGCTTCCTGCTTTTCTTTCAGGTCTTCGCTCAGATTCTTTTGTTCGGTTTGCTTGGTTTGCTCTTCAAATCTTTTTTTGATTTGCTCAAGATTGTTTTTCATTTTCTCCTGAAGTTTGGCTAGATCCTGGAGCGATTGTTTTTGCTGCCAGTCCATCTGGTCACTTTGCAGCATTTTGCTTTGCAAGGATTTCATTTCATCCTGCAATTGCTCATTTTGTTTGGCACTGTTGCTCAGGCCAGAATTAATTTGCTGTGCACTTTTGTTGATGGCAGAATCAATTTGTTTTTCATTAAATGCTTTAAAACTCATCATTTCGCTGCGCGAAAACTTACTGCCGTGTACACCATCATTATCCCAGGCCTCTACAAAGTAATTGAGCTGCTCGCCTGGCTTTAATGCCACCGAGGCAACATCAAAATAATACTGAAAAGAAGAAACGGTTCCGCCTGAAACTTTGATTGGAAAGGATTTCGAGCCTGTCAGTCGATTATTTCCATCAAGAATCTGATAATGAAAAAGCACTCTTGTGATACCATAATCATCTCCGGCGGTTCCATTTAATACAACCTGAGTGCCACTAACTGTATCCTTAAATTCCTGCACCTGCAAAACAGGAAACTGATCCTGAATTACCTGTACTTTATATTTAAACCGCTCAACAACTTTGCTCTCTTTATTCTGCAAAATGATGGTATAAGTGGTGTCGTTCAAAAACCTGTACTGGAACCCATATTTTCCTTCGTCCTGTTGAAGGGGGGATGGATTTCCCTCTCCCATTTGTAAGGCAGCCATATCTGCATGTTCCGTTGCCAATGCCCACGAAACACTTGTTCCGACAGGAACGACCATATCACTTACACCGTTTTTGGTTTCATTTTTACGGCCGGTATAAGCCGGATAATTCAATTGAACTTTCAATCCCGTAAGCAAAGGACGTTGCAAAACTTTAATCTGATATTTTTCAGAGTAAAATGAAGCTGCATAAAATCGAAAGTCAATATCCCTGGTACAATTTCTGAAGGTGTACTCAAAAGTATGGTTGGGTCCTGCCACCATTGGAATTTCTTCATCATCCACGACAATCAAAACGTTTGCGGGAAGAGCATTGCCACTCATCGACACTTTGAGCACATAATCTGCATTGCGCACAACTGTAAGAGGCAATGAGGTAATGGTATATTTAAATGGTGCAGGTTTTACAAATTCTTTTGTGGGTTGCAACAGACGTTCAGACGCATCGCGAAAAACATTTGGCGCAGCAACCAGTATAAAAATACCAACCAGCAAAAGTGGTAATAAATAAGGGAGGTATTTTTTATTGCGTTTAAAGTCGACAGCATTACCGATAGGAACAACAGCAATTTTATTGATTTTTTGCCCGATGCTCGCTTCTATTAATTGCTTGCTGGATGCTGTGCTTTCCTGCTGCTTCAATTGCAGGATATTCAGCAGCTGATCGCTGACTTCAGGAAAATGTGTACCGATAATTGTGGCTGCCTGCTCGTGAGAAATGATCTTGCCGAGCTTCGCCATTTTGGACAAAGGAATGGCAATCCAGTAAACAAATGCAGCCAAAGTGAACAAAACAAAAGCACCCACAAGAGGCACTTTCAACCAGACAGGCAAATAGAGAAAATACTCGCCAATGCTTACCATAAGGATATAGGCAAGCAAGGCAATAAGCAATACCAGCGCACCACGCAACAATTGGTTGGCGTAATATTTGCGCACAAAGGCATCTAATCTCTCTACTAAATTCTCGTAATTGTTCATAGGGTTTTGAGGGCAGGTAAAATGCACCTCCGCACGGTTTTCTTACTACGCTTTCATGTTTTGATACTGCAAAGGCACATCAAGGCTTGCTCCATTGCAAAGTTTGATCACATCCTGCAAATCATCTATTTTTTTTCCGGTCACGCGGATGGTATCATCCATTATTGCGGCTTGTACTTTTAGCCCGCTGTCTTTAATCAGCTTTACAATTTTTTTGGCCATTTCTTTATCCAATCCGTTTTTCACAGGAACTGTCTTGCGAATGTATTTGCCGGAAGCATTTGGTGTTTTGCTGAGGTCAAAACAGTTTGCCTCAAGACCCTGCCGCATTGCTTTGGTAAGCATAATATCTTCAAGTTGATTCAGCTTCATATCGCTGTCCACTTCGATATTAATAGTCATATCCTTTTTATTGAGCTCCAGCAGAACATGAGTTCCTTTAAAGTCAAAACGATTGTCGATTTCTTTTTTAGCAATATTTATTGCATTGTCCAGGGTTTGCAATTCTACTTTGCTGACGATATCGAATGATGCCATAATGATTGTACTATTTAATTTTTTATTGTTTGTTTTGGGGATGTGAAGATAATTTTTTTCAGCTTAAAAACGGCGATTGCATTAAGCTTATCCTAACTATTTTAACGTGTTGTTGTTTTTTCAAAAATAGTACCTTGCACCCATAATTTTTGAGCAAAATATGCAACAGGTAAAATTTGAAGACTGGGGTAGAATTGAATATGGTACCGCCTGGGACAAGCAGGAAGCTATTTTAAAAGAAAACCTGGATGTAAAAGCCCAATGGTTTGGTAAAACAGAAGAGGAAAAAGACAAGTCAATTGACACAAAACATCATTTTTTTATTTGTGAACATCCCCATGTCTATACATTGGGAAAAAGTGGTGTAATGGAAAATCTGCTGCTCAATGATACCCGCCTGAAAGAACTGGACGTTACCTTTTATAAAACCAACAGGGGTGGGGATATTACGTACCATGGACCGCAACAAATTGTGGGCTACCCTATTCTTGATTTAGAAAAAATCTATACAGACCTTGGAAAGTATATGCGTGGGCTCGAAGAAGTAATTATTAAAACAATTGCTCATTGGGGACTAGTTGGCGACAGGCTAAAGGGTTCCACCGGTGTGTGGCTGGATGCCGACATTAAAGGAAAGGAGCGCAAAATCTGCGCAATGGGCGTTCGTTGCAGCCGTTGGGTAACAATGCACGGCTTTGCTTTGAATGTAAATACTGACCTGAAATACTTTGACTACATCGTGCCTTGTGGTATTACAGACAAAGGCGTAACGTCAATGCAGAAAGAATTGGGCATTGAAATTGACCCTGAACTGGTGAAAGAACAAATACGCAAAAATTTCGAAGAAGTTTTTGACGCTAAATTGTTTTAAATGATAACTTTTAAAAGTAAAAAGCAGGCTGAACAATTTGTACAGCCTGCTTTTATTATGATTTATATCTCACAATTAATAAATAGTTATATAGCCGGTTTCCAGCTTCACTTTTTCTTTATACAGCTCGAACTTATACATTCCAACGCGTTGAAAATTGCGCTTATCCAATATTACTGCAGGTTCTGCAATTTTAGGAATTTCGAGAATTTTCACGTTTTTACTGTCAAAAAAGTCAATTGAGTATTTTACCGCTTTTGCATCAGCTATCTCAATATTGACATGACCAGTGAATGGATTGGTGAAAACATACTGCGACTTGATGTAGGAATAAGCATTTACATTCTCAATATCCGGAATTTCGATTGTCAAACCTAATGAAGGAGTACGGTTTAAAACATTGGTATCTTTTGATTTAGTGACAGTTGAGGTTACGATAACCGTTTTCTTGCCCACTTTACCACTTGCCGAGTCTGTAACATCTACTCTTTTTGTCGAAAATTTGGAAGCCAATGTTTGTAGCGAATCATTTGGGGGTAATACCCTGCCTTTCGCTACCTGTGCACTATCAACAATAATTTTGATCCTGTTACTTGTCCAGGACAAATCTGACCCAAACACCAATTTTACACGGTACCAATTCGGACCTGCTTTTGCGTGACCATCAAGGTAATACTGCACGCCTTTCTTAGTATCTTTTACATACCCAATTGTGATGTAATTGAGATTACTATCGCTGGAACGTTGGACAGCAATAGATTTTACACCATCATACTGACAAGTCCAGGTAAGGATATTAATTCCATTCTGAGTGACACTTGCCATATCCGGCAATACAGGTTGTGCAATGGATTTCTGAAAAAAAGAAATAAAAATTATCAGGAGAAATAATATCCTGAAAACTGACTGGCGTAGAAACATCTGCCAAACGTACACCAAAAAAATAAGGCTACAAATAAATGAAAAGCAAAAATTTCATTTTAAAATTTCTCAAATACCTGACAACCCATTCAATCTCTAATTTTTCATTCTGCAGGAAACAATTATCTTTATCCGCAACAATAAAAAGTTAAAACTGAAGTATGAGTTTATTTATTAAAAAGTCAATTGACAAAATCATATCCGATGCCGGTATTGGAGAAGCAGGAATGAAGCGCACCTTAACGGCGGGTTCATTGATCGCTCTGGGTATTGGCGCCATTATCGGTGCAGGATTATTTGTGAGAACAGCTACCGCCGCCGCCGAAAATGCAGGACCGGCAGTTACTATTGGCTTTATTCTGGCCGCTATTGGTTGTGCACTCGCAGGTTTGTGCTATGCAGAACTATCGTCTTCCATTCCCATTTCCGGAAGCGCTTATACCTATACTTATGCAACTATGGGCGAACTGATGGCCTGGATTATTGGCTGGGATCTTGTGCTGGAATATGCAGTAGGTGCCGCCACCGTTGGTATCGCCTGGAGTGAATACCTGAATAATTTATTGGTACAGGTATTTCATATGAATCCAATCCCTTACGCCTTATGCCATTCCCCTTTTGAACACTCTTTACCAGACGCGATAACCGGGGCGGTGCAACACGGGATGATAAATCTGCCTGCATTAGGAATTGTTTCCTTATTAAGTTTATTACTGATAAAAGGAACACAGGAATCTGCCTTTGTCAATGGTTTGATTGTTATTACAAAGGTGTGTATCGTTATACTGATTATTATTCTTGGCTGGGGCTTTATCAATCCATCAAACCATGTTCCTTATATTCCACCGGCATCAACCTACACTGACCACATGGGTGCAGATCATCATTTTGGTGGCATTATGGGAATTCTTGCCGCTGCAGGAACTGTATTCTTTGCCTTTATCGGTTTTGATGCTGTAAGTACAGCAGCGCAGGAAACCAAAAACCCAAAGACAGCCATGCCAATCGGGATTCTAGGCTCGTTGGCTATTTGTACTGCATTATATTTATTATTTGCTCACGTGCTTACAGGCCTTGCGCCGGTTGAATTTTTCCGCACTACCGGAAAAGAAGCTTCTGTAGTAGCAGCTATCAATACCTTTATGCCTGGTTATGAGTGGCTGGCCAAATTGGTAACCGTTGCTATTCTTGCAGGTTTTTCTTCGGTTATTCTGGTAATGTTGTTAGGACAAAGCCGTGTATTTTATTCAATGAGTAAAGACGGGTTGTTGCCTGGTATTTTCAGCGCCTTGCATCCAAAATTTAAAACACCTTATAAAGCCAATTTAATCATCCTCGTGCTGGTAGGATTATTTGCCGCATTTGTTCCGGGTGATGTGGTAGGTAATATGACCAGTATCGGAACATTGTTTGCCTTTATGCTGGTTTGTGCGGCTGTGATTATTCTTCGCAAAACAGACCCTGATTTGCCAAGACAATTTAAAACTCCTCTGGTGCCATTTGTTCCGATATTAGGTATTGTTGTTTGTGGTGCGATGATTTTTGGTCTTGGTGTTGAAAACTGGCTCCGGTTGGTTGTATGGTTGATTATAGGGTTGGTGATTTATTTCTCTTATGGAAGGAAACACAGCAAACTCAACAATATCGCAGATATTATTCCAAAGGCCAGCGACTTCGAAAAGAAAGATCTTGAATAGGCTACTAATTCATAAAGAAAACCCGGATACAAATTGTATCCGGGTTTTTTATTTTTAGTTTAATGGCTTTCTGAACCGTTCATAACCCCAGACATTCATTAAGAGCAACAGCATACCATAAAATGTATCTTCAAAAGGAATGGTCAAAATGCGGATACCGAGATTGTGAGCATCATTGTATAGAACAACTGTCCTTCCAAAAAAACTGCCTGTCAACACTCCATTGGAAAGGATGAATGGAATCAGAATAAACAGAAAACAAAAGAAAAACGTGGCTATAAATTTTGCGTTAATTGCCACCAAATAAATCAAAAGAATGGCGGTCAAAATGAAAGTTACAGATGTATATAATTGTGAAAGATGAAAGAAGGCTGTAATCAATAATGTTACAGAAAGTATGGCATAAAAAAACCGAATTGGCTTTTGCAGTGAAGAGAAATTGAAGAGCACATCAAAGCAATGATAACTGAAAACACAGGCATATGGGATGCATATAAAAAACAGCATTTCCTCGACAGGCATACCTGCAAAATAGATGCCAATAACATATTCAGGATTGAATGACCATACGCCAATATGCGTGAATATTGCATCCCAAACCAAGAAGAAAATTGCGGTGCCAATACAGGGAATCAGAAATGAACGCCAGTGCTTATGGAACTGCAGCCTGGAATGAAATGAAAACAGGAATGGAAAGATGATGCAGAAAAAATCGACCAGGAGATATGTATACTTTACAGGCATCTATTTTTTCTGTTTAATTCCTCTCTGAAATATTTTAACGGTACAAATAACATTCCGAAACATTCTCCTTTCTCTTTGCCCAAATGCTTGTGGTGCATTTTGTGCGCTTTTCTTAAGGCACGAAAATAAAAATTGTCTGTTCGTGTAAACAACTTAAACCGCTGATGAATAAATATATCATGGACGGCAAAATAGGCCAATCCATATAATGTGATTCCGATTCCGACATAAATCAGTTTTCGCCAGGGTTCGTTGAAAGTGCCCGCAGCAAACAAAGACATTGCGATACCCGCAAAGATGATAAAGAATGCATCGTTTCTTTCAAAAAAATTTTCTTTGTTTTTATTATGATGATCATCGTGCAAAATCCACAAAAAGCCATGCATAACATACTTATGTGTCAACCAAGTCACGCCTTCCATCAGCAAAAAAGTAAGAAGCACAATACCGGCATTCAAAATCACATTCATTCCTGTATCGCTTTAATCTTATCAAAAATCAATTTAAACCAAGCCGTGTAATGATCCGGATGCTTATTTAAATCGGTTTTAAGATCATGCATCGAAATATATTTATAAGCACAAACTTCATCTTCGTTTATCGCAGGAGCATCATTACTAAAACCATAAAAAACATGATCGAATTCATATTCTGTCAGGCCATTACCTAATTCAGCCTTATAGATAAAATTGAACGCATAAGTCAGTGAACAGCTCAAACCCATTTCTTCCTGCAATCGCCTTATTGCAGCTTCTTCAACCGGTTCACCGGGAGCAGGATGTGTACAGCAGGCATTTGTCCAAAGCAAGGGAGAATGATATTTATGTGCAGCCCTTTGCTGCAACAACATTTCACCAGCTGTATTGAAGATTACTACTGAAATAGCTCTATGTAATTGCGCCTCCTGATGAGCCCGCAACTTCTCCATCACACCAATTTCACTATCATTTTCATCCACTAACACTACTAAATCCATTTCTGCAATTTTATTTTCCCTTTATGCTAACTGATTTTTATTAAAGCATTTATCTGTTTCATATTTCCTGATTAGCGCTTGTAATTCCTTATCAAAACTACTTCTCAATTTTTTCTCACAGAAGTTTTTAAGGAAATTTTGATCCTCCTCCATTTCACTATAATAATTCATATCCTTGCTCAGGTTACTTTGAGCAACCAAACGTATCAATCGCAGTTCCGCATTTTGAGGATTTTTGTTGATTGCAAATTCAAGCAGGTATTTACCTTCATTGAAACATTTTACTTTTTCTGAATTTCCTGTTTCATGAATTGACATCAATAAAGATGACATAGCCCTGTAGCCAATCCACAAGGGTCGGAAACGTTTATCAATATTTTCTGTACACCGAAGGAAAGCCTTTGCCACGCCCCTTTCCTCAAGGCCATACTCCATCATTCTCCTGAATATAAAGCCATCAGGAGGTATCTGTAAATATTTATCTTCTGGCAACATTTCCTGATCCGAATATTTTGATAAACTCATAATATACCCAATCTGTGTTTTAAAAATGACCCTGCAAGGAGGCTCGCTTTCTGATAATTATTAATGCGCACGCGCTCCTGCATAATCCGTGCAGAAGGCAATGCTTTAATCTTAGCAAATAATGCTTTGTAATAAACATAGGCTACATAAACGCCAAACCGCGATGACACAGGTAATTGCTTGATCCCAATCAGAGCATCATCAAAGTCCTGCTGTATTTCTACTTCAATAGCGATTTTTTCTGCCTCTGAAAATTGACTCATATCCACCGTAGGGAAATAGACTCTCCCCAATATTTTAAAATCTGCCTGCAGGTCTCTCAGAAAATTTACTTTCTGAAAAGCAGCGCCCAACTTCATTGCAGCAGGTTTCAGTGTTTCGTAAAATTCTTTATTTCCTTCAGTAAAAACCCTGAGGCACATTAGTCCAACCACTTCGGCAGAGCCAAGTATATATTGGTTGTAGGACGCGTGATTGTGTGCATTTTTATGCAAATCCATCTCCATACTATTCAGGAAGCATTCTATCAGTTCCATTTCAATATGGTATTGATGAACAACCGCCTGGAAACTATTCAAAACAGGATTGAGGCTTATTTTCCTATCGATTGCTTTTAGCGTTTCCTCTCTGAATTCAGTCAGTAAAAGTTCTTTATCGTAATCCTGAAATGAATCCACTATTTCATCAGCGCATCGCACGAAACCATAAATACTGTAAATCGCATGATGAAATTTCTGTGAAAGACAATTGATTCCCAATGAAAAACTGGTACTGTATGCCCTGGTCACCATTTTGCTGGTGGATAATGATACGGTATCGAATATTAATTTCATTTAAATTTCTTTTGATGGTACTTTATCGTTTGTTCCGCTGCAATCTGCCCTGAAATCAATGCCGGTGGAACCCCTGGTCCAGGCACGGTTAACTGGCCTGTGTAATACAAATTATCAATGTGCTTATTCTTTAGGGATGGCTTTAAAACAGCTGTTTGCATTAAAGTATTCGCAAGTCCATATGCATTCCCTTTGTAAGCGTTATAATCCTTTTCAAAATCACTGATACAATAACTCCTTTTGTAAATAATATCCCCGGCAAATCGTTCTCCGGTATGTTGCTCAATCCGATGAATGAGTTTGTCAAAATAATGCTCCCGGATAGTCTCAGAATCTGTTAATCCCGTAGCAACAGGAACGAGTATAAATAAATTCTCCATATCCTCGGGAGCTACACCTGCGTCCGTCTTTGAGGGGCAGCAAACATAAAAGAGCGGATTTTCGGGCCAGGCAGGATCTTTATAAATCTCTGCTGAATGTTGCTCAAAATCTGTATCAAAATAAAGGTTGTGATGCAACAGATTTTTAATCACCTTCCCCACCCCGACGTAATAAATAAGACAGGAAGGGGCAAAGGTCTTTTTTGCCCAATACTGCTCATCATAATTACGATATTGAGGTTCAAGCAGTTTTTGTTCAACGTGGTGATAATCTGCTGATGCAATCACAGAATCAGCTTCCATCCAACCATTGGAAGTTTGCAATCCTGTGGCTAGTTTTTGTTCAATTTTAATTTGATTTACCGATGTTCCGGTTTGAAATTTCACACCCAATTCCGCAGCCAGGCTTTGCATTCCCTCAATAATTTTCACCATTCCACCCATCGGGTAAAAGGTTCCCTGCACAAGGGCAGAATAATTCATGAGCGTATATAAAGCAGGAATTTTGTCGGGCATGGCGCCCAAAAAAAGAACCGGAAACTCAAGAAGAGCAATCAGCCTTTCATCCTTGAAGTATTGCCGCACATATGATCGGACAGATTTGAAAAGATGTGCGTTGGCAATTCCTTTCAGTACTTTAAGATTAGCAAACTCCATCCAGGAAAAGGATGGCTTATAAACCAGTTGCTGCATCCCGACTGAATACTTAAATTTTGCTTCCCGAAGAAAAATTTTGAGTTTGTCAGCACTACCCTTTTCAATCCGCTCAAAAGTTTCAAAAAGGCCGTTTTCGCCGGCAGGTACAGGTAAAACATCATTCTTGCCAAAAATGATCTGAAAGCCGGGATCAAGCTTTACGAGATTGTAATAGTCGCTGGTTTTTTTACCAAACTGTTCAAAAAAATGATCGAATACATCCGGCATCCAATACCAGCTGGGGCCCATATCAAAAGTAAATCCTTGTGCAGAAAAACTTCTCGCACGGCCGCCAATAGATTCATTCTGTTCTACTACTACAACGTTATGACCGGCCTTAGCAGCAAAACATGCTGCAGCTAAACCTGAAAACCCCGATCCTATAATCGCTACCTTTGGCATTTATTTTGTTTAAACTTTTTACAAATCTATTAAACAAAATTAAATTACCAAGTTTTTATATGAACTTTAAAATATCGTTAGGGTGTTGGAGTACCTTAATTTGATTCGTATCTGCATAAGAAATAAGTTTGGAAGGATTGCCACACAAAAGGAAAGTTGTTTTTTTGAACTTTTGTGACAGCAGGTTTGCAATTTTTCCAATCTCCTCTTTATTTACATCACTGATAAGAAAAGTGAGGAGGAAATCAGGTTGAACCTTTTTTACTACATAATCAATATCTACAAAAGGAACATTCTGACCCAGGCTAATAGTAGCATTTCCGCTTTCCCGGATAATATACTCGGCAAACAGCAAACCCAATTCATGCCATTCATCAGATGGTAAAAAAAGAAGAAATTTATGCTTGTTAGCTTTGGCAGCCGGGAGTTGTTCAATCAGTGAAAACAGCTTCTTTTTAATGATGGTAGTGGCAAAATGCTCCTGAACCGGCATTGTTTCATCTATGCTCCAGAGCACACCTGTTTTGGACAAAAAAGGATAAACAATATTAATAAAGGCCTTTTGAACACCAAATTGTACCAAAATGTCAGCAAAAAGAAGATTGAATGCCTGCTCATTAAAATCGAGCATAGAAGAAATTAAGTCATTAATAAAAAAATCATATCGCTCTGCGTCTTCACCATCAACCTTTCTTTCTTTTATCGTTGATTTCAATTCTTCAGAAGAAAGGGCAGCAATTTTTGAAATTTTCAATCCGGAAGAAGCAAGGGTGGCTACATTCAACAATTTTTTCAACTGTAGATCATCATAATATCGGATATTTGTTTCGGTACGATAAGGTGTAATAATGCCATATCTTTTCTCCCAGATACGTATAGTGTGTGCCTTAATTCCAGACAAGCGTTCCAGGTCATTAATCTGATAAAAATCCATCCTTCAAGTTTTGTTTAACCTTTTCAAAAAAAGATTAAAATTATGGATGTTGTAAATGATTTTCGATAATAATTTTTTAAAATCAAAATGGTGTATTAATTTGGCAGCGGTTATAAAAACCAAAACACAGGATTTATGAATAAGTTTTTTGTGAGCGCTACCCTTTTTGCGTCATTATTCTTTGGCAATAATGCACAAGCTCAATACGATGACATGGAAGTTTCTTATGGTGTAAAAGCCGGTTATGGATTTTCAACATTGAGAACACCCAGAAGAGCTGATGTAACCAAAGTAGATGGCATGTGGACATTCAATTTCACGGCCTATATGGACATTCCGGTTACAGAAGGTTTTAGTATTCAGCCAGGCCTGGCTGTTAACGGGAAAGGGGCAACCATCAATGTCCTTCCAAAAAATGAATTTACCAATACTGAATACAAAAGCAACCCGGTTTACCTGGAATTGCCTGTTAATTTTGTAGGAAAAATTGCGCTTGGTGACATTTTCGACAAATGCAATATCATCTTTGGTGGTGGCCCATATGTATCTTATGGTATAGCCGGCAAACAACAGGTGAACGGAAAATTATTGGGGTCCAACTTCAGCTCTGAAGACAATATTATTTTCAGCAACGACGACCAACCCGTAAACAGCACCAATTTTTATGGTCAATTTAAAAAGTATGATTTCGGTTTAAATGCCATTGCAGGAATTGAATATCACTGGGCAACTTTTAATATCAATTATTCTTATGGCGCTGTCAATGTGAATCCGGGAGCAAACCTGACACCAACAGACCGAATGAAAAACAGAGTATTATCGGCATCAATCGGTGTTCGTTTCTAATAAAATTATCCAACTCATTTTATCAAAAGATTTGTTTCAATTCAACACTGGAACAAATCTTTTTCTTTTTGTAAAATCCAGTTTCAATGACTTCAGAAGTAATTTATCAGGGCGACCTCCGCACAAGTGCCACTCATCTGCAATCTGGTAACAGCATAGAAACAGATGCGCCAACGGACAATAAGGGGAAAGGTGAGAGATTTTCGCCTACCGATCTTGTAGCGACTGCATTAGCATCCTGCATGCTGACCATTATGGGCATTGCAGCACGTAATCATGGCTTTAATATTGACGGAACGAAATGCGCTGTAGAAAAAATAATGGTACCCGATCCGCGCAGAATCGGAGAAATTAAAATAGACATGAAATTCCCGGCTGATCAATCTTACGATGATAAAACAAAAACCATTATAGAACGCGCTGCCCTGACTTGCCCGGTTTTCGAAAGCCTGCATCCCGACTGCAAAAAGACAATTAATTTCTTATGGCCTTAATCGTATAATACTATGCCCAATGCTGCAATTAAGGCATTTTTTATGGACACAATATTGATTAAACAGTTGTAGCTGAGCCTGGCTCTGGGCGGCATTTTCCGGCTGCCATTTGACGGCTGCCCACTCATTTATAATTGCATTTTTTTCGGCTGAAAGTTTTTCCAGCATCTGTATAGAAGATTCGCAATGATCGCCCAGGCCGCTGCGATTGGAATACATATACCTGATAGGAGCAATCGTGTTGATAATGATATTCTGAATACTATCCTGCCCAAAGTTCTTTGGTGAATTTCCTTTTTGTTCCTCATCAAAGCGAAAATGGTTATCCCAATAATCTGAGGCGCTGACCTCAAATAATTGTGTCAGTTCCACTAAAGAAGAAGAGGAAATAATTTGTGTGAACAAATGTAAAGACTGATGCACCAATGCTGCAAACTGCGCTATCCGCACACTCGGAAAGTTGGCAGGGCGCATCCGCATAAATTTCCAGAGATGGCCTTGTATGGGTTGGAGTTTATACTTCTTCCGGAGATACTCATATTCCTGTTTCAGCCGGTAAGGATATTCTTCCTTAAATTCCTGCGCCAGCATTCCGGCCTGACCAAAAAATAAAGCTTCTATCTGAAACAAATTCTGATGATGACGGCCCAGAATATTTACCGGCAAGGATTGCGCCAGCATTAGAAATGGAGCGGCATTCGTTTTGAAACCAAAATTTGCCGCCAGGCGCCAATATAACAGCACACGCCAATCTCCTGCATTTCTTTCAAGCAATTCATCCCATTCAGCAAATTTTGCCTCCCAGCGCTCGGCCAATAAGCGCGAAAGCCAGGCCTCTTTTGTCAAAGAATTGATTTGAGGTAAATGGGCAGAACACGGGATAGAATGAAGTGTATGCTGAAGCGCCTCATAATTCTTCAAAATATGCGCAGGAATATGATTTTTCATTTCCAGCAAGGGAACATGGCTTTCTTCATCCAACGGCATATCATTTTCCAGCACTACATGAAGGATAATATTGGCATATGATTTATTGTGCTGATGACCATGCTTAAACCAATCGCTGGTTTTCAGATGCAGTTCCACATTCCCGACCAGTATGGTCTCTCCGATTCTGATTTTAGCCTCTTCAAAATCAGGACCCGAATGGGTATTACGTTTTCCCGGATATTGGACCACGATTTTTTCTCCCGCAGCACTTTTCAGCTCTGCCGGTTGAAACAAGGAATATTGCCAGATAAATTGAAAAAAGAGTTCGTTTGTCATTGCAGAAAATTTCTGCAATAAGTACTACAAAAATGATGCCATCTCTTGTTGGTACTGTTCGGCAGCCTTACCTGCGGTCTCAGCAAAGTCTTCTCCTGAGCTTGCATAAATCACACCACGGGATACATTGATGAGAATTCCTGCATCTTTATTCAGTGTATTTTCACAAACGGTTTGAACGTCGCCACCCTGTGCCCCCACGCCGGGAATCAAAAAGAAATGATCGGGACAAAGTTCGCGGACGCGAGCCAATTGCTCCTTGCGTGTTGCACCAACCACAAACATAATATTTTCAGGCGTTCCCCAGGAGCTTACTGTTGTCAAAACCTGCTCATACAATGGTTTTCCGTTTGCAATCAATTGCTGAAAATCATTGCTGCCTTCATTGGAAGTAATGCCCAGCACAATACCCCATTTACCTTCAAATTCCAGGAAAGGTGCTACACTGTCCTTGCCCATATAAGGGGCAATGGTCACGCTGTCGAAATCAAATGCTTTGAAAAAAGTATTAGCATACTGGGTGGATGTATTGCCAATATCACCGCGCTTGGCATCTGCAATCGTAAAAATATCTTTTGGAATATAATTGAGCGTCTTTTCCATACTCTGCCAGCCTTTCAGCCCGTTCGCCTCATAAAATGCAGTATTGATTTTATAGGAAACCGTAAAATCTTTGGTCGCGTCAATAATCGCTTTATTGAATGCAAATACCGGATCTTCCTCTTGTAAAAGATGGGCTGGTATTTTACTCAGGTCGGTATCCAGGCCCACACATAGGACCGATTTTTTAGAACGTATTTGCTGAATGATTTCGCTGCGTGTCATATGGGCTGCAAGATACTGTAATAATAGATTTTAGGTTGACACAGAATTCTCAAAAATCGGAATATAAAATACACTTTTTATTGAATAAAAAAATTATCTGAATAAATTTTTATATCATTTTTACCAATATCTTTATAGGAACGTCCACCTTAAATAAAATAATATGAAAGCTAATCTACTTGTTTTTCTTTCTATCTTCTTTCTTTTTTCCGTTAAATCCAATGCAGCTGTAAACATTGCATTGACAGCAAAGGCTGCCCATTCGGGTGGTGGTGCCACCATTTATAGTGCGGCCAATTATAACGACAATGTGATCCCGGTATGTACGGGCACGTGTACCGCTTGCACCGCCACACCCTGGGGCTGGGTGACCAGCGGGGCTACCCAATGGATAGAGTATACGTGGACAACGCCGCAAACATTTGATAAAGTTGTCTTTTTTAAAGCATACCGTCCCCTCACCCAAACCACTTTGCAATACTGGAATGGCACGGCTTACGTTGACATTATTAAATATAACAGCACAGTTTGTGCGGCAGATTCCATTACTTTTCCGGAAGTGACTACCACAAAACTTCGGTTTTATGGAATGGGAACATCCAGCAATCCAAACTTCAGGGAAATACAAGTTTTTCGAAATGCTTTGCCTTGCAACGGAAAGCCTGCTCCAGGTATCCTGGCCAGCGAATCGCCATCCGGAACATTTATGTGCAAGGACAGCATGGTTACTTTAAATGTAAAAGGGGCGACCATTTCCATTCTTGGCGATATTAAATACCAATATCAGCGCAGAGCCATCGGTAGCGGTGCCACCTGGACATTTATTACCGGCGCTACTGATACCGTTTATACTGCTGACACCCTCATAGGATGGGAATACAGAATGGTTACGATTTGTACGAAAACAGAAGACACATCTTACTCCAACATTCATACCCTGCCAGTGTTGCCCTCTCCTTCTTTAAGTATTGCTCCAATGGGACCGGGCACGTTTTGCCTGGGTGATACGGTATGGCTGAAAACAACCAACTATGCCGGTGGAATTTACACCTGGATGAAAGATGGCGTTGAAGTGCCGGGTTGGGTTTTTAATGACTTCGCCGCAACTGATGCAGGGGAATATTTAGTAAAGGTTGTCACCGCAGATCCTTGTCCGGGAATTTCCAAACCAATTAACCTGAAAATTGCTGACCCTGGTTTTAGTGTTAATCTAAATCCGGTATTTGACAGTATATTTTGCGAAGACGAAAGCATAACTATCAGTGGGGTTTCCAGTAAACCCGGTACCAGCTTCCAATGGAGATTTAACAACGCACCGATACCCGCTGCCACCAGCCCGAGCTACGCTGTAAAAGCCGGCGGATATTACCGGCTGGCAGCAAACGACGGAGGCAGTTGTTCGGCATTGTCTCGCAATGTATTCTTTATCATGAATCCAAAACCAGTTGCTAAAATTACTGTTCCGGGCGGGATATTTACGGCCTGCGAGGGTGAAGGTATTCGTCTGGATGCCAATACCAGCTTTGCCTACCAATGGAGCAAAAACGGAGTGCTGGTGGTCGGCTGGTTTGACGATTCCTTAATTGTGCGCAACTCAGGGAAATATACCGTTAAAATCACCACTCCTGAAGGTTGCGTAGCTGTGTCCGACCCTGTAGATGTTGCTATTCTTCCAACTCCCGAACCGGTCATTACAAAAACAGGTTTTGTTTTATCCACAGATCCTTCTTTTGATTTTTATACCTGGAAACGCAACGGAGCTATCGAAGCTTCCGGCGCAGGCATGAGCAGTATTAATATCACCAAAAAAGGTTTGTACACGGTGACAGTCACCGATCTCAACGGCTGTATTGGCACTTCACCCAAAATTGAAGCAGACGACGCAGAACTGAGCATCAATCAAATTGCTGCAATGGGAGCAGCTATAAAAATCTATCCTAATCCGAGTGCGTCAAAAGTATTTATCAATGCTCCTGTAAATGTGAATGTAAGTGTAGAAAGCATCAACGGACAAGTATTAATTAACCAGAAAAATGCAACTGAAATTAACCTTGATGCCCTGGCAGATGGATTTTACATCTTCACCATCCGCGACCAGGAAGGTCAGTTATTGAAAAAAGAAAAAATCAGTAAGCTTTCCCGCTAATTGATTTTAATTTCTACATAATAATAAAACAGGCTCCAATAATATTGGAGCCTGTTTTATGTTTTGAAAACGTGATTTTTTCAGCAATTCAATTATCAAACCCTTAAACCTGCGGCTTCTCAAATTTCATCAGATTCAAACTTGTCAGGATAACAATGAGTGTCACTCCGACATCGGCTGCGATCGCAAATACCAGATTACTGTAACCAGCAAAAGCAAGTGTTATAAAAGCGATCTTTACAGCGATAGCCCCGATGGTATTGAACTTGATTCTGCGGACTGTTTTCCGGGAAAGACGGATAAGAAAAGGAATAAGTGAAAGCTTATCATTCATCAGGGCAATATTGGAAGTTTCAATGGCCGTGTCACTGCCTGCCGCACCCATAGCAATTGCTACCGTAGATTGGGCGAGCGCAGGGGCATCATTAATCCCATCACCCACCATGGCTACAAACTGATACTCGCTCAAAAGTTCTTTGATTTGCGCGGCTTTATTTTCGGGTAACTGGTTGCCGAATATTTTTTTTATTCCCACTTGCCTTGCAATATAATTGGCTGCCTTTTCACTATCGCCGGTCAGCATTACGGGGACAATATCCATTGCTATGATTTCTTTTAAGGCAGCGCTGCTGTCTGGTTTTATTTCATCCATCAAACCAATGACGCCCGCCACTCCATCACCAAAACTCACCACTACGCTGGTCTTACCTTCTTCCGATAGACGGGCGACAATCTCTTCAGCCTCCTTATCGACCTCCTGATGCTCTTTGATAAATTCCAGTTTCCCAACATAGATTGTTTCATCATCACACACCAGGCACTTTGCGGTAGCGCCTTTACCCATTATACTGTTGAAACCTTCCGCCTTGTGTGGATCAAAACCTTCTTTCAGACTGGCATCCACAATAGCCTGCGCCAAAGGATGCTCGCTGAAAACTTCCGCACCTGCTGTACATGCCAACAATTCCTCACGGCTTGTACCATTCAAGGGCAGGATATCTGAAACAATCGGATTGCCATAAGTGATGGTGCGGGTCTTGTCCAACGCAATTGCTTTGATACCGGCCAGGGCCTCAATGTATTTGCCGCCTTTCACCAATGCGCCTTTTGCCGAGGCATTACCGATAGCTGCATAAATAGCAACCGGAGTAGAGATGACCAAAGCGCAGGGACAGGCGATGACCAATAAGGTAATGGCTTGCAGCAACCATTGATTAAGATCCAGGTGCAGCACAAAAACGGGAATAACGAACACCAATACAGCGAGAGCTATAATAGCAGGTGTATAGTATTTTGAAAATTGCTGGATAAACTTCTGGGTATCCGACTTGTTCGCAGAGGCTTCAAATGTCAATCGGATAATTTTGGAGAAGGTAGTATCTGCCGAAAGCTTTGTTGTTTCAATAGTGATAAAGCCATTTTTATTGAGAGTTCCGGCAAACAGAGCATCGCCCTTATGTTTATCTTTTGGAATTGGTTCACCTGTTATCGCAGCTTCGTCCACCGTTGTTTCCCCTGAAATTATTTTTCCGTCCATGGGAATCATTTCACCCGGCTTCACCTCTATCACTGTGCCCACAGCGATTTGATCAATGGCAACATCCGACTTGCTTGCCGCTACAAAAGCAGTCTTTGGAGCCTTACTGACCAATTCGTCCAGCGCCGATTTCGAATTTTCAATGCCGATATCTTCCAATCTTTCTCCCAACACATACAACACGATTACAACCGCTGCTTCCGGGTATTCGCCCATGTAAAATGCACCAATAACAGCTATTGTCATCAACAGATTGATACTGCTGAACTGTAATTTAAAAATGGCTTTTAACCCATTCCATAAAACTTCATACCCAATACCTAATATGAACAATCCAAAAACAAAAGGCGCATAGGGCATCGGGAGATGTATACCGATGATGGAAAGTATTTCCAATGCAACAACAATGATAATTGCTGAGAGCAGAAAAAGAAATTTTTTGTCGTGCAGTGGAAGTTTCATTTTGCTTTATTTAAAACGGTTTTAATAAAAATTGATTACACCGACGTTTCAGCAAAGGTAGAATTACACCTTCCCATCCGGTCTCAAGCCTACGTTAGAACCGTTTATAAAAAAACGCTGTCCTGTTTACACAAACTTCCTGATACTCATCATTACACCCAGGTGTAAACCTTCGTGATAGTTATTAAAAACAAGCGCATCATTTAAGCTGCCGAGATGAAAACCGGTTGCTGTCATGCGCTCCGTAAAAGTGACGAATTTTCCGGCATCATAGTCAGCTTTGGTTTTGTCTACCAGAGCGTTCAGATACAATCTCACCACGTCAACCTCTGCCTCACCTGCAGTAGTATCGGGTTTCGAACCGGGTTTATACCGTTCATAAAACTCACCCTGAATATACATTTCCAGTCCCGACAAGCGGTACACCAAGCCTTGCTGTGCGGCAATGATATGTCCGATGTTCCACATCATATTGTTGCTGAAACCAGCAGGAATTTTGTTGAGTTGCTCAACAGAATAATTATCAAGAAATGTGGCTAGTATTTTCCTGTTAGCATCCCAGGTTTTGAAAATGGAATCTGTCATTGTTTTAATGTTTTAAACTTAAAATTTTATCTTCTGCCTGTCGCTGTCGTCATTTTAAATCCCTGCAATTGCTGAATGAATGGTGTGCACTTTTAGGTTGTCAAATATCCACCGGTTTTATTTCTCTTCTGTAAAGCTGACCATATTTTTTCCATCGTAGCGATACAAACCGGTGCTGCTCGTGGCCAGCCAGATAAAATTACTTTTATCTTCCAGCATAAATAAAACTTCCCTGTTGGTAACTTTTGTCATCGTCGCTTTCGCAGCCGAAGGATTAAAGTACCATGCACCTCCCAAGGTGTCTCCTTTGTTTTTGCCATAAGCGGATGCCACCCATATATTCCCGGACTTGTCTTTTAAAATGGTAGTCAGGGAATTGTTCAGTAAGGCGGGCGGTTGAGGAAAAGGTAAGAATGAAGATTCACTGATCGGGTCTGCAGACAAGTCGCAAAATAATACACCATTCTTCCTTGTGGCAAAAATCAGGTTCCCGTTTCGGTCTTCAATAATTTTCCGGAACCAGCCTTCCTGCCCGGGCTTAAAACTTTGCAGGGTTTTGCCGTCATAGCGGCAAATTCCTTCTTCCCCGGGTAGCATGCCGGATGCCAGCCAGATGTTCCCGTTTTTATCTTCCAGCATATCAAAAACCACCTTTAGCTGAAGTGCATTTTTATTAATGATGGAACCCTTATCCAAAAAGGGACGGAAGTGTTTTCCATCATAACAATAAACACCATCGCCGGTACCCAGCCAGATTTTGCCGCTTTTGTCCTGCAGCATACTCCATACCGTTTCCTTTGTTGACTGAGCACTATAATAGGTAATGCTGCTGTTCAGTGCCGTCATATAGTCTTTGGGTATGAGCATCGTCGTGATCGTCTTTCCGTCGAAGATGCAGAGGCCGTCGCGGGTGCCGATCCAGATATTTCCCTCCCTGTCTTCCAGCAGGCAACGCACCGAATTACAGGTCAGGCCATCGGCCATGGTATATTGGGTAAAAGTTTTTCCATCGTAGCAGTATAGCCCTTCCGCCGATGTGCCAAACCATAGCCTGCCGGATTTGTCCTGCAGTCCGCAACAAATATTCTGGTATTCATCAGACCCTTGCGTTTTCACAAGCTTCGGACCGATGCTTTTCCCTGATGTGGACTTTGAAGTACTGTCTATGGAAATGTCTTTAGCGGACTGACCTTTACAGGAAGTCAACAAACACAAAAACAAGGGCAGAACTAAACTGGTTTTGGCGAAGGAATATTTTGTCATGGATGGTGGGATGTTTGTGGACCAAAGGTAGATTTTTACAACTTGTTTTGTTCCCTGATAAATGCGGATACTGTCATTCACTAAAGTCGTTTACTGTATTTCTTCTTTAAATGTTCGAATAAAAGATTAATTCCGTTTTCCACCTGCTCTGAACCCACATTCGCAAAGAAAATAAACGCTTTGTCCGTCTCTTTACACACATAAACTTTTGTAAAGAAACTGCCGGGATTACCGGTGTGCCATGCGTATTTCATTTTGCTTTCTTCATCAACATACCAGTTCCAGCCATAGGCAAATTGCGGCAAACCAAAATACATGGTATAAAATTCCTCTGCGCTGAGCAGGCTTGATTTCCCTGCCAGTCCCAGCAATTGCAACTGAATAAACTTCACATAGTCCTGAAGGCTCACATTGATATTTCCGGCCGACGACAGCCAGTTCAGCTTATAATTGTCTGATGGTTTTTCAGGCTCCAGGTCTGCATTGTGCCCCCAGGGCTGATTGATATCTTTAAAATTGGGTTGACCAAATCCGAACTCAATTGCCAGTTCTTTTCCCAAATCCTGCACCAGTGTTTTATAGTCTTTGCCGCTCACTTTTTCGAGCATCATTCCGGCAGCCACATAACTTGGATTTGAAAAATAATAAGTTCTGTTTCCTGCAAGCGGCGGCTGTCGCATTATCCAGCTGAGGAAAGCATAACGCTGTTGTTGTTCCGTACCTTTTATCTGTTGTTGTGTTGGTTCAGTGTAAGTATAAGTCCAGCTCATCAGCCTGGCTCTCATCGTCAGCAGGTCTTTCAGCGTAAGATGATGATAAGCTTTATTGCTCTGGCTTTTCAGCTCCGGGTACAGGTCAAAGAACTTTGTATCCCATTGAATGATTCCTTTTTTGACCATCCCGAAAGCAAGATAACTGGTAACTGTTTTGGTGTTGGAGCCTATCCTGAATTGATCACTGAGCGCCGCTTTGTTGTTCGTATGGTGTTTTTTAAAACCAAGCGCTTCCATCTCCATCACCCCGGCAGAAGAAACGACAGCATAATTCAATTCGGGGATATTGAAGGCCATCCTGATACTGTCGGCAAACCGTTTGCTGCTTTGTGCTTTCGCAACCGTGCCAACACAAATCAAAACCAGAGTGAGGATCGGTACTGTTCTGAAAAGTCTGTTTGTCATTGTAGATTTGAAAGTAAGGGTTTGGAACCTGGCCTTGCAGGAAAAATGAATGTGGCTCCAATTTACAAACTTTGAAGAACAGCGTGTTAAAAGCTTGATCGTGTAGCAGTCGGGAGACTGCTTTTTAGCCACGACGTAGTCTGCTTTGATGCCAGGCTCTGATACAGACTACACCGAAAGGAAAATCTATGTCTTGTCTTCTTTAATCACAAGACTTTCGATTAATTCGCTTTCTATTATTCTTTCATCTGTTGAATTTTCAACAAAGATTACATCATGACATGTATCAATTTCCGGCCTCACGTTAACTTTAAGATCACCTGTAGCATTGAAATTCCTCGACAACAATCTCCATTTAATTAATAGCTCGGATTTTATTACACCTGGTTTTAGGAATAAAGTGTTTGAAACAAATTCGTCTTCAGGAACTAAAGTTTTCGAATTAGCATCTAAAAATCCAATCTTAGTTTTCTCGTCTAAAAAATGATTATAGACTGGTCTGACTTTAGGATTTATTAATGGAAACGTACCATAAACTTCATCCGTTCGCGCTACATCCTGAAAATCCCCTTCTACTTTGTATGTAAATTTATAATCTTCAATTGTTTCATTACCTGTATTTTTAATCAATATGCAAAAGGCGCAATAACTCTCATTTATTTGGATTGTAGTATAATACTGTTGTTGTTTATACAAGTTACTTAGTTTTGTCGCAACCTGAAGTGCGGCTGGTAACTTTAGTCTCTCAGAAAAGTCTTTTGCTAACTTTTCAATTGCTTTATCATTTTCAGTTTTAATTTTATAGGTTGTTTTGTTTTTTTTAAATTTTGGTGTCATTACCATTTCCGTTAGCCCATTTTCAAATGTCACTTCCACACTACTGTTTGCGTAAAAATTATTACTATTAACGTACCAATTATAGACATTTTTGTATTCAAAAATATATTCTACAATTTCTTCCCAAAAAACAACGTGAATTTCAAACAAGCCTTTCTCTTTATTCTCTATATTTTTTAATCTAACAAATTGCTCGATAGCGGTTGATTTTACAGCTGTAGTAACGAGAAAAAATTTCTTTAATGCCGGTATGAAATTTTGCGCTTTAGCTATTTCTTGAATTATCTCCTTCTCTGTAAATTGCTTATGCGTATAGAGATCTTTACCTTTACATTGTATACCATAATAACCCGTTGTTTCCCAATCAGGTATTCCGTAAACATCAACTCCGTGTTGGTCGTGTCCGGCTCTACCATTTTTCTTTATTTCTCTGCAATTCCAAATTTCCCCATACAGTTTTTTACACAGAGTTTCAAAATCTTGCCAATTTGCTAACGGCGGCAGTGCCTTCGGTGCTTTCATATTTGGTCAAATATTTAATTCAAAGCATAATAGAATAGTTCTTTATCATTGGAGGGCTCAACTGCGATGGCGCACCGGCCTAATTTCTAGTTAAACTGTCAAGATTATTTTAATTTTTTACTACTAATCACTCTCCAAGTTTCATTTCCATTTCTATTTATCTTGCTCTCTACAACGCCCTCACTTTTTAATATTCGCAAGATTTCAACAACCTCCATCCTGGTTAATCCTGTCGTTGAACTTTTTGCAATTCCTCCTACTGTACGATAAGAATATTTTGACTCTATAATTGCATTAATAACATCTAAAAGTTGTTCTTTTGAATAAGTGGATTCCAAATTGGATAATTGTGCATTATCTATTTGCAACAACTCATTAACATTTTCTATTTCTTGCCCGCTCTCTTCTAAGTTCTGAACTTTTTTTTCAGCTTTATCTGCCTTATCTTCTACCTTTTTGACTCTATCATAGAGGTCATCTAAAAAACGCTTTGAATAAATGGAAGCGAGAATGCAAAAACCAGCTAAAATAAAATAATTTTTTTCAGGGTAAGATGCGTTAACTGAATTATCAAGCAGATTATTTGAAATAATCTGTAAAAATAATGGAACTGTAACTGATGAACACAGACTCAATAAAACTGCTTTGAAAAAATTAATCCAGCATTCCTTTCGGGAATTTTCAATATCAAAAGAGAGAAAAAAATTTGTAAGGCCTCCTAATAAACCAGAGAATACAATAATAAGAATGATAATATTAAGATGATCCATAGCTATTTTAAAATTCCCCCACAACATACGCTCTAAAAGACCATTCTCACAGGTAAATTTCCACGATTTTTAAAAATTAATAATAATTTTTTTGTTGTTATGTAGTCTGCTTGCCATGTTCCGGTTCAATTCACTGAATTCTTTTCATTGCGCTGAAGCCCATCATCGGTAAATTAAATAGTTTTATTTCATTTATCGTATTCAGCTGATTAAAAATTGATTAGTATTTTGCCGCCTATCATTTGCATAGGCGCGCCTATGGTTTAGGTAGGCACGCCTGTCATTTCGCTAGGCGTGCCTATGGTTTTCATAAGCGCACCTATACTTTTTATAAGTGCACCTATAGGCAGGCATAGGTGCACCTACCTATACCCATAGGCGCACCTATGGCATGGGTTAAGTGCACCTACGGTTTTTGCAGGCACACCTATAGGATAGCATAGGTGCGCCTGCCCGATGGTATAGGTGCACCTATACCATCGGGCTTAAGTCCGCCTGTGCTTTTTTTGCCAGGTCGGCCTATGTGCAGGCATAGGTTCTCCTGCCTTTTGGCTAAGTACACTTATAAAAAGGATAGGTGCAGCCGGCTGTTTGGGCGAAAATGAGTTGAAGCAGTAAATCAATGGTATTACACCTTTTTCCTGTTTACACAATCCGGGTTTTACCAGTCATCACCTAAAAAAATTTGACACCTTTTCTATAAACTAAGCTTTAGCAGTTATGATTTAACCTCCACCATTAACAATTAAGGCTCCACCATTTATGTTTCAGACTCCCTAAACATATTAGAGGACAATAAAGTTTTCACCGGAGGACTGAATGCCTACGATGCAGGCAGTGACATTTTTGATAAGGATGGCCATAAAACAGGAGCTTGCAATTACGCCTGGGGACCAGCCGACTCTATTTGCGGACAATTAAAAGACTGCGAAACGATTTATCGTGTCAAAGACAATATCTCGGCCCAACCCGCCGTAGATAAATATAACCTGGGGAATTAACCTGCCTGCAACTATACGTGATGATAAGGGGAATTGTTCAGAATGCTGAACGCACGATACACCTGCTCGGCAACAATCAGCCGCACCATCTGGTGGGGAAAAACCAGGGAGGACAATGACCAGGTTTGTTTTGCTTTTTCCTTTACCGCATCGCTCACACCAAAGGCTCCGCCGATAAGAATAACAACTGTCTTGGTGCCTTGGTTCATCAGGTTTTGAAATTGCTGGCTCCATTGTATTGAGTCCAGCTTCTTGCCCCGCTCGTCGAGGAGAATTAAATAATGATTTGGTTGCAGCCTTTTAAGGATAAGCTCTTCTTCAATCAGTTTGGTACGTGCCACATCGCTGGTCACATTCTTTTTGGGCACTTGCAATATCACCAGTTCCACCGGGTTCCAGGGTTTTGTTTTGCCAAAATAATACTGAATACCTTCTTCAATAAAAGAATCGTTTGCTTTGCCCAGCGACCAGATTTCTATATTCATGAATGGCTAGTTGAGCAGCAGGATATTCACTGCACGGCGGATAATATTAAAGGCAATTTCGGCCATCAGGTTTTCTTTGTCCAGCGTTGGGTTCACCTCCACTATTTCAATACAGCAGATTTTATAATTCTGCATCAATGCTGCAATCAGATCTTCTGCTTCACGCTCTTTCAAGCCGTTGCTCACCGGCGTTCCGGTACCTCGGGAGATAGAACTGTCCAAACTGTCCACATCAAAAGACACATAAATATCTTCGCATTTGCTCAGGTGGGCCAGCGTCTGACGAACCACACTTTCAATGCCTTTACGGCGAACTTCCTGTACCGTTACTATTTTAATACCCAGCTTTTTCAGCAGGGCTTCTTCTTCTTTTTCGTAATCGCGGAGCGCAATAAAAACCAGGTCTTCCGGAAGGATTTTTGGTTCTATTTTACCCATATTTTTCAGCTTGTTCCAGATGTCAACGGTTTTGGCATCCGGATTATGCACCCTGCTTTCCAGGTTATCTACAGCCAGAGCGGTTGCTAACGGCATCCCATGCATATTACCCGATGGTGAAGTGTAAGGTGTATGCATATCCGCATGTGCATCTATCCAGATTACACCCAATTTCTTTTTGGGGTTGGCCATCTTGATGCCCGCAATTGTTCCACCGGCAGTACTGTGGTCGCCGGCAAATACGACAGGGAAAATACCGGACTTCAGGGTTTCGCAAACTGCTGCAGAGACACGCTCATACATCGTATGTACCCCATGAATACGTTTGGCATACGGAGAAGCAACAGGTTCGTACAACAGATTATTCATATCAGGCACAACCTCCGAAGGAAAATTCACGAAGAAATTACTCATAAAATCGAGCGCCGCAATTTTAATGGCGTCAATGCCCAGGCTTGCACCACGGGTTCCTGCACCAATTTCGGAACGTACTTCTATCAATTTTATATTGCGCATAATTGTTGTTTGATATCCTGCAAAAATAAAGGGTGAATTTTATTTCACCCTTTATTTGTTTAGATAATTAGTTAATCAATCTGATTTTAATCTATAATTTTTAAGCCCTCTACTCTATCAAAATGTTTCCTGTTTAAGGTTGAAAAAAACACTTTGTGGGTTAGTGCTGTAGCAGCAATAAATAAATCAGCAATATCTATTTGTTTTCTTTTTTTCTTTAATGCTTTATTTATCCTGGCGGCATTCTCCGCAGAAGATTCATCAAAAGGCAATACGATAATGGTTTGCAAAACACGATCCCAAAATTCCAATTGACTTTCTGTCGCACCGGTGTAAATTTCATATTTGGTAATAGAAGAAATTGCAAAAGAATATCCTTCTTTAATTAATCCTATCCAAACGGAATTCGATTTATCCGTTTTGCGATAAAAGTCAATTAAAATCGAAGTATCAAGCATGATTAATTTGTCCGCCATTGATTGATTGCTTTTCTGTTACCGGCAATCACCTCAAGTTCCTTTTCAGTTGCAACAGGACCATTCATTAATAAAGATTCCAAATCCATTTTGGATTTTTCATGCTCAACTTCTTTTTCAATTTCAACTTTAAGCCGCTTTAATTTACCTGTTGGCAAAGCTTTTACTATTTGAAGCAATTGGTCAAATCCTATTTCTACTTGCACTTGCATAATACCAAATTTAAGTAATTTTTTCAGCTTTCTCCAGAAATCAACAGTGTATTTACAAAGCAAAGGCCTGTTCAATCAGGTTGTTTTGCTCTTTGGTATGTACTTTACCAAAACCGGTAGCTGTTGATGCACTGGCTTTGCGGCACAAATATTTCATCGGGAATGCTTCAAAGTTCGTTTTCAGGAATGTTGCTGCACCCATATTGGAGGGTTCTTCCTGCACCCAAAGCCATTCTGCTTTCTTGTATTTCTTCTGTAAAGCTTCGAGTTGTTTTACCGGCAAAGGATAGATTTGCTCCAGGCGTACAATCGCAACATCCACATTTTTATCTGCCAGTTGTTTTTCGCTCAGGTCGAAATACATTTTACCGGTACACAGCAATACCCGTTTTACTTTATCTGCTTTTTCGATGCTTGCATCATCAATCACTTCCTGGAAACCACCGCTTGCGAATTCTTCCAGGGAGGAGAACGAACGAGCGTGACGCAGATTTGCTTTTGGCGAAAAAACGACCATTGGCTTGCGGAACTCCCATGTAAGCTGGCGACGCAGGGCGTGGAAAAAGTTAGCTGCTGTAGTAATGTTGGCCACTACAATATTATTCTCAGCACTCATTTGCAGGAAACGCTCCGGGCGGGCATTGGAATGCTCCGGTCCGCCGCCTTCATATCCATGTGGCAACAACATCACCAAACCATTCATCGCAGCCCATTTCTGTTCGCCACTGGTCAGGTATTGATCAATAACAATTTGAGCGCCGTTGGCAAAATCGCCATACTGAGCTTCCCAAATGGTCAGTGTATTGGGGTTGGCCATTGCATAACCATACTCAAAACCAAGCACCGCATATTCACTCAGCAATGAGTTGTAGATAAAAAACTGTGCGTCATTTTTTGCTGCAACAGACAACCTGTTGTATTGATCATTGTTTGTTTCATCATACAAAACAGCATGACGATGAGAGAAGGTTCCGCGTTTTACATCTTCACCACTCAGACGTACATCTTTGCCTTCTGCCAATAATGTAGCGTAAGCCAGCAATTCACCGGTTGCCCAGTCAATTTTCCCTTCAGCCTCGAATAATTTTATTTTATCCTGCAACAGTTTTTCAATCTTGCGCTGTGGTTTAAAGCCTGCAGGCGCTTTCATGATAGAATATAAAATTTGCTTCACGGTTTCCGCAGCCACACCTGTTTCAGGGGACTTCTCGAAATCTTTATCAACGGCTATGCGCAAAGGTTTCCACGCTACATCAGGCTCCTGATAACTGTATGGAAGTGGGTTTTGCTTCGCCGCGTCGAGGCGGGTTTGCATATCATCCCACAGCGTTTTTTCCAGTTCTTTAGCTAGATTTTGTGCTTCTTTATCGGCATTATTCAACAAAAACTCTGCGTAGATGTCGCGGATATTTTTATGCTTTTCGATAATGCCATACATATTTGGCTGGGTAAACTTTGGTTCATCACCTTCGTTGTGCCCAAACCTGCGGTAACACACCATATCGATAAACACATCATCATTGTATTTCTGACGGTATTCTACTGCCAAAGAACAGGCGCGAACAACCGCTTCCGGATCGTCGCCATTAACGTGCAAAACCGGTACCTGTACCATCGCAGCAATGCTTGTACTATAATCGGAAGAGCGGGCGTCTGTGAAATCAGTTGTAAAACCTACCTGATTATTAATCACAAAATGAATGCTGCCACCATTGTTATAACCTTCCAATTTGCTCATCTGAAGCAACTCGTAAATAATGCCTTGCCCTGCCACTGCTGCATCGCCGTGGATAAGGATAGGTAATACTTTTGCGTACTCATTATTGTACAAATCATCGCATTTGGCACGTGCGAAACCAGCAACAATTGCGTTTACGGTTTCGAGATGCGAAGGGTTCGGCGCTAATTGCAAGCGGATTTTTTTGCCGGAAGGTGTAGTGGCATCAGTGCGGATACCCAGATGGTATTTTACATCACCGCTACCCATTGTTGCATCTTCAGGAATGACACCTTCAAATTCGGAGAAAATCTGGTCGTAACTCTTGCCCATTGTATTGGCCAAAACATTCAGACGGCCGCGATGAGCCATACCGATAACCACCTCCTGCACACCTGCTTCGGCAGATTGGTTGATGATAAAATCGAGTGCCGGGATCGTGCTTTCTCCTCCATCCAGACCAAAACGTTTTTGCCCGATATATTTCATGTGCAAAAACTTCTCGAAAGTAACCGCTTCGTTCAGTTTTTCCAGTACACGTCGACGCGTACCTTGTGCAATGGGTTCCAGCATCAGCTCTTCGTAGCGCTGACGAACCCAATGTTTTTTCTCACTGTTATTGATATACGTATATTCAATACCAATGTGACCGGTATATATTTTTTTAAGCTTTGCTATAATTTCAGCCAAAGTTGCATTGGGCAAACCGATGAAGTTTCCGGCAGCAAAATTTGTATTCAAATCAGCGTCGCTCAGGTTGAAATCATTCAGATCCAGTTCGGCATGTCTGTTTTTGCGTGGGCGGATAGGATTCGTGTCCGACAATAAATGCCCGCGGCTGCGATATCCGTAAATCAGTTTAAAAACAGAAAACTCTTTGGTCAATTGCTCAGAGCTGGCAACCGGAGCCGATTTGGCTGTTGCGGTACTGCCATTTGTACGTCCTGAAGCATAATCAAACCCTTCGAAAAACTTCTTCCATTCAGGATCGGTTGCAGTTGGGTTATTCGTGTATTCGTTATAAAGCGCTTCTATATAAGATGGATGCGAACTGCTTAGGTAAGAAAAATCTTGCATTGCCTTTGAAAAATCAAAAATTGGGTTGAAAAATAATGCTGACACCTTTATAATAAGGCATCGAGCAAAGATAATCAGTTAAACAATAAAAAATTACCCAAAATTGACACCCTATACTTTTTTTGCAATATCTGCTTTCCCGGGGCATCAAAACTGAAAAATAAACCAATTGTCTTCACTTTCTGCCGGAATTCTATCTATACCAGGATGCGATTTCTTAAAGATTTCTTAGGTATACATTGCTTTACTTTGCAGCTTCGTATAATACAAACAATTATGAAATTAGAACAATATATCGGCCAGCAAATATCCTTTTCTCCCTCAAAAGCAGGAAACTGGCTGGAATTTACCTTAGACCATATTGAAAAAGGCCATGCCAGAATCAGCCTGACTGTCCGTCCTGAGATGACCAACCCTTACAATAATATCCACGGTGGCATGATGTCGCTGGTGATAGATGAATGTGTGGGCTGGGCCGTAATCAGCCTCGAAAGTGAATCGCATTATACCAGCATGAACCTGAATGTCGATTTTTTGTATGCCATCAAAAGCGGCGACCGTTTACGTGCAGAAAGTCGCGTGGTACGTTCCGGCAAAAAAGTAATTAATGTGGAATGCTCCGTATTTGACATGGAAGGCAGGATCCTGGCCAAAGCTTCCAGTAATCTTATCGTGACGAATATGAAGATTGGTTAGAATAAAAAAAGAAAGAACTTACATTTGCGCTCAGTGAATCATCAATCACAAAAGCATTATCCATTTTTCATTTTCAATCTTTAATTAAAAATATGTCCGCAAAATTTTACGAACGCCTTGGTACAGAACTTCAGGAAATTGAAGCTGCAGGCCTGCTTAAAAAAGAAAGAATTATCGAATCGGAACAAGGTGCCGAAATCATTGTGAACGGTAAAAAAGTACTGAACTTTTGTGCCAACAATTACCTCGGACTTTCTTCTCATCCAAAAGTATTAGCCGCTGCCAAAGCAACGATTGACCATCGCGGATATGGCATGAGCTCCGTACGTTTCATTTGCGGAACGCAGGACATTCACAAACAACTTGAAGATAAATTGTCTGCATTTCTGGGCACAGAAGATACCATTCTTTATGTGGCTTGCTTTGATGCAAACGGCGGTGTGTTCGAACCATTGTTGAACGAAGAAGATGTGATCATTTCTGATGAACTGAACCACGCTTCTATCATCGATGGTGTTCGTTTGTGTAAAGCAAAACGTGCCCGTTATAAGAACAAAGACATGGCAGAACTGGAAGCGCAACTGATCGCGCACAAAGATGCCCGCACCCGTTTGATCGTTACCGATTCTGTTTTTTCTATGGACGGAACGATTGCTGAACTGGACAAAATCTGTGACCTTGCCGATAAATATGATGCGCTTGTGATGATTGACGAGAGCCATTCTTCGGGCTTTATGGGCAAAACCGGCCGTGGTGTTCACGAAGCTTGTGGTGTAATGGGTCGCATTGATATCATCACCGGAACTTTAGGAAAAGCTTTGGGTGGTGCATCAGGTGGATTTACCAGTGGCAAGAAAGAGGTGATTGAAATGTTGCGTCAGCGCAGCCGTCCATACTTGTTCAGCAATACCGTTGCTCCATCTGTGGTGGGCGCATCTATTGCCGTGCTGGATATGCTGAGCGAAACAACTGAATTGCGCGACAAACTGGAAAGCAATGCGCATTATTTCCGTACAAAAATGACTGAAGCGGGTTTTGATATTAAACCAGGCACCCACCCTATTGCTCCGTTGATGCTGTATGATGCAGTATTGGCGCAGAAGATGGCTGCCCGCATGCTCGAAGAAGGCGTATATGTAATTGGTTTCTTCTTCCCTGTCGTACCAAAAGGACTTGCCCGTATCCGTATACAGATTTCTGCCGGCCACGAGCAACATCATCTTGATACAGCCATTGCCGCTTTCATTAAAGTGGGCAAGGAACTGGGCGTGATAAAATAATTTTTGATTGCTGATTTCAGATTTATGATTGCAGTATTTATAAAATCCCCGAACGATGGTTCGGGGATTTTTTTATGTTGGATTACTATTAGAAATCTCTAGTTGAACTATTTGAAAAGTTTGCAAATTTTAGCTTTTACTCAATAGCTTTAATGCTGAATCCTTCAACACGCTGTCATCCTATGTTTACAAACATAGGATGACAGCGTGTGGTTGTAATACGTTCTGAGATTTTTATATTGATATTGTACACTTGACAATGATTTCTGCACAAGTAACCAAAACTGCATGCTTATAACATACTTGGGTTACAAGATATTTTTCTTGCTTTCAACTTGGCCCCATTCCATCTCTAAAAATAATTTCTAAACTGAGGTGATAAAGAATAAACGAAAGTATTAACGCAAAAATTAGTCCAAGAATTAATCTATAAATCTTCTTCGTACTCAATACACACCAAGCTAGCGGAATTGTCAGGATTGGAGTTGCAAACATTGTTATCCAGAGTATTTTCCCAAGTAAGTCCATTATTCGTTTTCAGGCAGATTTTGTTCCTTACCCTGAATCAATTGTCTCGCCTTTTTGTAATGTAGTCTTATTACCTTATTCTCTATCAAAGCTTTCAAGGTTATAAACGGTATAGCGATAACAATCACTGCTTGGTTTGTTAAATCATCTAAATAGGACAGACCAATCCATGTACTTACGATTATTGAAAGTGTCATTATCCAAATGCCATTTTCAGAATAATCAATGAAAACCTTTTCCTGATACCTTGCAATTTTTAATTGTTTTCTCCAAAACACAAAAGCTCTCAAAACATTAAGAAGCAAATATGAATTAAACCAGACGCTTTCAAAGTGTACTATTTGTTTATTAAAAGTATAATCTTCAGCACCTGTTACAAACATTTTTCCATAGATAGGGTAAATCAGGAACCATAAAACAAAAAGGAAACCAAGTCTTGCGCTCTTAAATCGGTCAAAACTGTGGTATCGTTCTATCTTGTGTTTGTTTTCACTGTAATAATACATTTCAAAAAAATATCGTATTAATTCTTCAAACCAAAAAAGGTAAACAACATAAAACATAGTCATTTGCCCGGTAGACAGAAAGTAAAGAATATGGGCGATATTCAATACTAGAAAGAAATAGGATTGTGTTCTTTGTATTTTTATTTCCTTTAAATCCATTATGTTATTTTAAAACCTTTCTCCGCAGTCGTCATCGCCTCCCGGTTTTCGTGGCAGGGAGAAGGAATAGAGATTTGATAGGTAACTTTGCTTTCATAAAGACATTTAAAAATAAGGAAAATAAAAATCCCCGAACGCATCGTCCGGGGATTTTATTCTTAATCTATTAAAAATGAATAGTGCTTAGTGCATCACACTAATGGCTTTTACAAGACGGCTGCCATCTGCATTTTGTACGTTCACAAAATAGTTTCCGGCAGGTAATTGTCCGGTATTGATGGTGCCTGTATAATTTATTTGTGCACTATGCGTTTCCTGTTGCCAGATATGCCCTGCAATGTCGTATACAACTATGCTGAAGTTTTGAGGAGTAAGTGATTTCACCACTATCGTACATTCTTCGTTTGCCGGTACCGGATAGATGCTTACATCCGTATTTGCCATCTCATCTTCTTCAATTGAGGTTGGTGTTTCTGTATAATGATAGCGTTTCAGATAATCATCTTTTTTGTAGTAAAAAAAGGTGCCGTCTGAATGATCGTCAACAGTGCGAGTAAGCTGATGGCTGCCATTATAGGTACTACGGTTACGCTTGGTGGTATAATCTCCGATTGTGTAATCGAAATCTGTATTAACAAAACTCAATCTGTCGCCGGTTACATTATAGGTACTGGTTTCGTCGCTAAGACTAAACCAGGTGGCAGTACCTGGGTCATACTCCTCAATAACGAAGCTTAATACCCTGTCGGCTGCATCGTAGCTTACTTTATATCTGCCTGCTATCTGCCAGACACCGGATATCCATCTGTAATAATTATAAAAGGTAATCTTCCCCGTAGCATTATGTGTAAAATCGAAACTCCGGTTTTCATTCACCCAGGTGCTGCTGCCTGAATTCCATAATTGATTTATGATTTGTGTATAATGATCTGAGGCATCATACGTATTGAGCGTTTTCAAATCGTTGACATAAGCAGAACTTGCCGGTTTCCAGTTTTGGTAAATTATAGAAGCAATCTTGCCCGATGCAGTATACGTCGTTGTTGATTTTGTTTGTTTTACCAATGCGCCCACACTAAAATCAAAGACCTCGTATTCACGCGTCAGTTCCCGCTCCGATGCATCATAAGTGTAGGTATATTTAGTGTTACTGATCCATACAGCATTAGCTATATCCCACAGCTGCTCTGTAGCTGTAAGCACACTGCCTGCAGTATTGTAAGTGTTTATTGAATTTGAGGAGTTTTCCCACACACCGGTAGCTTTAATCCAATGCTCCGCTTTAACGGTCAGTATTCTGTTCGAAGCATCGTAAGTGTTGGTGTAGCGATATGTATTGATCCATGTATTGGAAATAACATCCCAATCCTGATACAGCTGACCTGTAATATTAAATGCTGCATCGTAGGTGTTTTGCACGCGACTTGCAGGGGCATAGTCGCCGGTACCTACATCCAGCGTGCTATCCAGTTTAGATGCGGTATAGTTGCCACTGAGATAGGCGGCAGTTTTTGTACTGATGAGAAAGTACTTGTTTGCACCTTTATCGAAAGCATACAACTCTTTCCTGTCATAAAATAAACTATCATCATAATCTACCTGATAGCAGGTTCTGCCCCCGGAATAAGAGAAATGACTGGAATCCTGCGGAACAAAATTAGCGCCATCGAATATCAATGCAACCCTTGACAATAAAGGCTCACCGGCTGCCGTTGTTTTGGAAGTCCTGGTTGTTTTGACTGCAGGCACAACACTTTCATGGAGGCGGTTTTTTTTCAGAACCTGCATGTTTTTTACCATTTCAGGCGTGATTTTCATTTGTGCATTTGCTGCAGGAGAATTGCCAAGTGCCAGAGCAATACATCCAAAAAAAAGTAGAGATTGTTTCATTATCGATTATTTAAAAAAGTAAATGACAAGCATTCGCTTTGTTGAAATAAAATTACGAAACCGGTTATGCCAGATCTTTCCCTAATCGCCGAAAGGAGGAAAATAATCGCTGTGCGGAAAGGGTACCACATCTGTTAAATTAAAAAAATTGTCTATTTCATAATCTTATAAATGTATGTTAAGTCTTAACTATAGTTATCTTTGGCATCCAAACCAATAATGCGTATGAATCTCTTTTACATTTCCGTAAGGAAGGCATCCTGTATGCTTTCCTTATTCCTTTTGACAGCCATTGCCTGTAAAGCTCAGAATATCCGTACCATTGCAGGGGCAGGCACTTCAAGTTATAGCGGAGATGGCGGGCCGGCAACCTTAGCGGAACTGGGGCAGCCGGTGAGTGTAGCCTATGATGCTTCAGGTAACGTCTACATTTCGGATCAGGGCAACCACCGGATCCGTAAAATAACATACAGCACAGGTAATATTTCTACTGTGGCCGGAACAACTACTTCTGGTTACAGTGGTGATGGTGGCTTAGCTACTGCAGCTCAGTTATATTACCCTTCGGGGATCGCTGTTGATGGTTCAGGAAATATTTATTTCGCCGACCAGTACAACCAACGCATCAGAAAGGTTACTGCTTCAACGGGTGTTATTACAACAATAGCAGGAACCGGCACAGCCGGATTTAGCGGAGACGGCGGAGCCGCAACTTTAGCTCAATTAGACAATCCCGTTGGTGTGGCCTTAGATGCTTCGGGCAATGTTTATATCTCCGACCAATACAATCAGCGTATCCGGAAGATTACCGTATCCACCGGCAATATCAATACGATAGCCGGAACCGGCACCTATAGTTTTTCAGGCGATGGCGGAGCAGCAACAGCAGCAACATTTCAGAATCCTGCCGGTCTGGAATTAGATGCTTCAGGCAATATTTACATCGCAGATTTATTCAACCACCGTATCCGCAAAATCACAGCGTCAACTGGTTTTATCAGTACCGTTGCCGGATCCGGAACGGCCGGTTACAGTGGCGATGGCAGTAGCGCAACTTCAGCAAACATTAACTATCCCACGGATGTTTCCCTCGACGATTCAGGTAATATTTACATCTCAGTACAATACAGTCACCGCATAAGAAAAGTAAGTGCCACCACCGGAAATATCTCAACCGTTATTGGCACCGGCACAGCTGGCTACAGTGGTGACGGAGGACCTGCAACCTTAGCAAATATTAATTATCCTACAGGTATCGCATCCGACGCGGGCGGAAATCTTTATGTGGCCGACAGGGAAAATCACCGCATCCGTTTTGTGTGCAATTATACTTTTAAACCTACAGTAACCACACCGGTTACTTATTGCGTGGGCGCGACTGCTACTGCACTTACCGCTACCGGAACTTCCCTGAAATGGTTTACCAGCCTAACAGCTTATTCCGGCACTACCACAGCACCCACACCCTCTACGGCTACAGCGGGAACAACAAAATATTATGTTGCATCCATTTCACCTTATGGATGTGAAGGACCAAGGGATTCAATCAGCGTTGTTGTCAATGCTTTGCCAGCAGCGCCTGTCGTTACTACTCCGATTACTTACTGCACCGGTGAAACAGCTACTGCATTAACAGCTACCGGCACCGGCCTGCTTTGGTATACCACCGCTACCGGTGGAACCGGGAGCAGCACAGCTCCAACCCCGTCGACCACTACGGCAGGGACAGCCATTTATTATGTATCACAAACATCAACGACCACCATTTGTGAAAGTCCCAGGGCATCCATTACTGTAAATGTTACCAGTTCAGCTTCGGCACCATCTGCCACCACAGCTGTCAACTATTGCGAAGGCGCAACAGCTGCTGCGCTTACGGCAACAGGAACTTCCCTAAAATGGTATACCGTTGCTACAGGAGGCACAGCTCTATCGGGCGCACCCACACCTTCTACTGCTGCAGCAGGAACAACAACTTATTATGTAAGTCAGACAACTGCTTGCGGCGAAAGCCCTCGTACGGCTATCACCGTAACCGTAAATGCTAAGCCAACTGCACCAACAGTGACCAGCCCTGTGGAATATTGCCAATATGCAACAGCAAGTGCATTGACTGGGACAGGAACTTCCTTAAAATGGTATACAGTAGCCTCCGGTGGGACAGCCTTATCGGGAGCACCTACTCCATCAACCGGCAGTGCAGGCAGTACAATTTATTATGTTAGTCAAACCAGTACGTCAGGATGTGAAAGTGCCAGAGCTTCGATCACAGTAACAATCAACGCAGCACCGGCAGCACCTGCTGTCAGTTCGCCGGTCAATTATTGTGTCGGCGCTTCTGCAACAACCTTAACTGCCAGTGGAACTTCCTTAAAATGGTATACAGTATCCACTGGAGGAACGGCCTTATCAGGAGCGCCAACTCCGTCTACCGGGAGTGCAGGTACAACCACATATTATGTGAGTCAAACCTCAGGTATAGGGTGCGAAGGCTTACGCGCTGCCATTGCAGTGATTGTAACTGCTATACCTGGTGCACCTACAGTGAGCTCCCCTGTTAACCTGTGTGTAGGCGCCATTGCTTCTGCACTTACTGCAACGGGCACTTCTTTATTATGGTATACTGTGGCATCAGGCGGTACAGGCAGCACCGCTGCTCCAACCCCTTCTACTTCTGCTACAGGAATAACGACCTATTATGTAAGTCAAACTAACGGATGTGGAGAAAGTGTAAGAGCATCAATTACAGTGAACGTAAATCCTACACCAACGGCTCCGGTTGTAACCAGCCCGCTTACTTATTGTCAATACGAAACAGCGGCACCGCTCACTGCATCAGGTACTTCACTGAAATGGTATACCACTCCCTCAGGAGGCAGCAGTACCGGAGCTCCCACACCAAACACTGGAACGCCGGGAACAACCACCTATTATGTAAGCCAAACAAATTCTTCCAATTGTGAAAGTTCACGCTCTGCAATTGAGGTAATTGTAAAACCAGCACCTACCCCTCCGGTAGTAGTTAGCCCTGTGAATTATTGTGTAGGGGCAGTCTCTATTCCCTTATCCGCTACCGGCACAAATTTATTATGGTATACAACAGCATCAGGAGGAACAGGCAGCACAACAGCACCAACTCCTTCTACTGCTACAGTCGGAACAACCACATACTATGTGAGTCAAACCAACGACACAACAGGTTGTACCAGCATGCGTGCATCTATTGTTGTCAATGTGTATGATGTACCTGCAAGACCAGCTGTTGTATCGCCAAGAAATTATTGTGTGGGCGCTGCCTCTGTTGCGCTTACCGCAACAGGAACTTCCTTAAAATGGTATAGCTCTGCCACTGGTGGAACGGGCAGCACAACGGCACCGGTAACAGTAACTACTACTACAGGCACCTTCAAATATTATGTAAGTCAAACTTCTGCATTTGGTTGTGGCGAAAGTGCACGGGATTCCATAGTTGTAAATATAAACGCCATTCCTGCACCACCAACCGTCACCACACCGGTAAGCTATTGTGCCGGTGATATAGCCACAGCATTAAGTGCTAGCGGCACTACCCTGAAATGGTATACAGTTGCAACAGGAGGAACGGGCAGTACAACCACCCCAACACCTTCGACAACTACTGCGGGTACTTACAAATTTTATGTAAGCCAAACCAGCGCCGCAAATTGTGAGAGTGCAAGAGATTCCATAACGGTAACCATTAATGCCAAACCAGCGGCACCTACTGTAACTACGCCCGTAAGTTATTGTGTTGGCGCTACTGCAGTTCCATTAGTGGCCAGCGGCACTTCTTTGAAATGGTACATGAGCGCATCAGGAGGAACAGCGAGCACAATAACACCAACACCTTCAACAGGCACAGCCGGAACAACTACTTATTACGTGAGCCAAAGTTCAGGTCTTTCCTGCGAAGGGCCACGTGCAAGCATTGTCGTTACTATCAATGCAATTCCTGCAAAACCAACTTTTTCAACACCTGTAAATTTTTGTATTGACGCTACATCCACCTCACTTTCTGCCACAGGAACGTCAATTAAATGGTATACGTCTGCAAGCGGAGGAACAGGAAGCACAACGGCACCAATACCATCAACAAGCACCCTTGGCACACAGAAATTTTATGTGAGTCAGACGGTTTCTACGTGTGAAAGTATCCGGGATTCTATTACAGTAAATGTAAACCCCAGACCAGCTGCACCAGCGGTTATCACTCCGGTTACTTATTGCGCAGGAGAAACTGCCAGCGCACTATCAGCAACCGGCACTTCGCTGAAATGGTATATGAGCGCTACCGGCGGTACCGGCAGTAGCACCACCCCTGTACCTTCTACAGCAACAGCCGGCACAACCAAATATTATGTCAGCCAGACCAATGGCTTTACATGCGAAGGAGCAAGGGATTCGATAACTGTGACTATCAATACAACTCCTGCAGCACCAATTGCTGCCAGCCCAGTTGAATACTGCTCGGGCACCCCGGCAACAGCACTTTCCGCAACAGGAACTTCATTGAAGTGGTATACTACAGCATCCGGCGGAACAGCCAGTACTGTAGCTCCAACACCAACCACCACAGCAACAGGAACAACAACATACTATGTGACTCAAAGCAATAGTCTCGGATGCGAAAGTGCCCGTACACCGGTAAACGTAATCGTTTATGCAACACCTTCCGCTCCAACTGTTGGCTTCTTTATTATTCTTTGCCTTGGAGAAACAAGAACATTAACAGCTACCGGATCAGGTCTGAAATGGTACAGCACCCCCACAGGTGGAACAGGAAGTACAACTGCACCCACCCCAAGTACGGCAACGCCGGGCTCTGAATACTTTTATGTGAGCCAGACATCTTCTGCAGGTTGCGAAGGACCAAGGGCAACAATTTTAGTAAGTGTGGATACAATTCTCTCCGCACCAACTGTTACAACACCGGTAACCTATTGCCAGAATGCAACAGCAGCAGCACTAGTCTCCTCCGGAACCTCCTTGCATTGGTATAAAGACGCACCAACCGGAACTTATACTACTACTCCACCCGTACCGTCAACAGCTACAGGTGGCTCAACAAAATACTATGTTTGCAAAGTGTCTTCTGCAGGTTGCGAAGGGTACAAAGATTCAATTACTGTTGTGATTAATCCGCTTCCGGCGGCACCAATTGTAACAACACCGGTGTCTTATTGCGAAGGCACTGCAGCAACGGCTTTGAGCGCCAGCGGCACTTCACTGAAATGGTATACAGTTGCCACGGGTGGAACAGGAAGCACCACTGCCATCACACCTTCGACAGCTACAGCAGGTACTACATTGTATTATGTCAGTCAAACATCTGCATTAAACTGTGAAGGGCCAAGAGCCAGTATTTCAGTAACGGTAAATCCTTTGCCTTCAGCACCAACTGTCACAAGCCCTGTAAATTATTGTAAAGACGCCATTGCAAGTGCGTTGACAGCTACAGGAACTTCATTAAAATGGTACACCGTTCCAAGCGGCGGAACAGGAAGCTCTACAGCTCCCACACCCTCAACCGCAAGCACCGGAACAACCATTTATTATGTTAGCCAGACATCTGCTGCAATATGCGAAGGGCCAAGAGCTGCCATTTCTGTGGTAATTAACCCATTGCCGTCTGCACCAACCGTAACTACACCTGTGAATTACTGTAAAGACGCGACTGCTGTTGCTTTGACCGCCACCGGGGTGGGACTGAAATGGTACACCTCAGCCACGGGAGGAACAGGAATTTCAACGGCTCCTACACCGGCTACCACGACAGTTGGAACCACCACCTATTATGTTACCCAAACCAATGCAAGTACAGGCTGCGAAAGCATCAGATCTGCTATTGATGTATCAATCAATCCAATTCCATCGGCACCTGTAGCAACCAGCCCTGTAAATTATTGTGTTGGAGATATACCAGTGCCACTAACAGCAACAGGTTCGTCATTAAAATGGTATAACACAGCAACAGGCGGTATAGCCTCTGCAACGGCTCCTACCCCTTCCGCAGCAGTTGCAGGATCAACTACTTATTATGTAAGTCAAACTTCGCTTTTCAATTGTGAAAGCCCGAGAACAGCAATTACAGTAGTCGTTACTAACAAACCTGATGTGTTGGTAACTCCAGTTGGCACACCCTATTTTGTTTATTGCAAAAACGATACAGTAAGACTGAAAGCCAGTTCCAGTGTAGCGCTGTCCTATTATCAATGGTATAAAGATGATACGTTAATACCGGGAGCAACAGCGGACATTTATAAAGCTTTCAGAAATGGCCGCTACAAAGTGGTGGTAAAAAACAGCTTCGGATGTCAGCACGACACAACAGTTTATGTTTTTGGCGACACCTTGCCTGAGCCTACATTATCGCCTATTGAATTGCAATTTTGTCCGAATGTCAATATCATTCTATTTTGCAAACCAGCCCTTCCTACTTATAAATATGAGTGGGTAAAAGACGGACTGATTGTACCCGGAGCAACAGGAAGTCAGCTGATCATTAACAAAGCAGGTGACTACTATGTAAATGTAATTAACTCATGGGGCTGTCCGCAAAGGACCAACCATTCTATTGCAAGCACCTATCCTGCAATGCTTAAGCCTACAATCCTTCGTTTCGATCCTCTGCTTCGCCTTTCTTCCACTTATGTAAAATACCAATGGTATAGAAACGGGAAAGCTATTGTCGGAGCGAATGCTATTGCGTATACTATGCCCTATTCCGGTAAATATTGGTGTGAAGTTAGTGATGTGAACGACTGTTTTACAAATTCTGATACAGTAGATACTGATAATTCCAGCTCTATTCAATCCGTATCTGCCACAGGTGAAACAATTAAAATTTATCCGAATCCTACAACATCAAAAGTGTGGATAGAATCAAATTTTGATGTGAGTATCTTAGTGACTGATATGACCGGCAAACTAATATTGAAAGAGCAAAACACAAAGGAAATCAACCTTTCACCTTATGCTGACGGGCTTTATCTGTTTACCATCATCAATAAAGAAGGCACCATAATAGGTGTAGAAAAAATAAATAAGCTGAGCAATAATTAGCAGATATAGTTAGTCTGTAAAACATCCCGGCACAAACTGTCCGGGATGTTTTTGTTTGTAAAATAATCTCCTGTTAGTCTTGCCATACTAATCACAAAATCTCTAATTTTAGCCTTATGAAATTCCGGTTAACTTTTCTTCTTTTGTTTCTTTCACCAATGTTGAGGGCTCAGGATAGTCAGATTTCTTTCCTGCCTTATTACAAGCAACAACAATTAAAACCTGATGTTCAATGCGCTGACAGCATTACAATCGAAACGCTGCGGTTTTACATTTCCTCTGTAGAATTACTACAAAACGGGAAAGTAGTTTTTAAAGAACAAAACAGTTTCCATTTGTTAGATGCCGCACTGCCAGAAACAATGACACTAACACTAAAACCTGACACAACCGTCCAATACGACCAGATAAAGTTTAATTTAGGAATTGACAGCATCACCAATACTGCGGGCATTATGGGAGGCGACCTGGACCCTGCAAAAGGGATGTACTGGACCTGGCAAAGCGGTTATATCAATATGAAGATAGAAGGCAGCAGCCCTAAATGTAAGACCCGGAAAAATGAATTTCAGTTTCACCTGGGAGGGTATTTGGCACCATACAATCCTCTGCAGACGGTTACATTATCAACACCATCAGAAAAAAATATCCTCATCAACGTGGATCTTTCCCGCTTTTTTGACGTAATAGATCTTTCAAAACAAAACCATATTATGTCACCGGGAAAAGAAGCGATGACCCTGTCTGAAGCGGCAGCAAAAATGTTCTTTATCAGAAAATAATTTTATATCGAAGGATTAGAGTAATATTTTCGTCAAAAGGACTGAACTTTCAATTCTTGTTATGAAAATAAACAACCTTGTCCTGAGTGCTTTGTTTTTATTAAGCGCCCAAAATATTCAGGCTCAGACAAATCCGGCAATTACATCGTGGTTGCACAATACAAGCGGCATCAATGGAAGACATTATGTGGCAGGCAATTCCATTCCCTTTGATGATGCAGATTCTGCCAATGTACAGAGTGTACATTATTCTGCTGCGTCTGCTTATGTAAAAACAAAAGGAATTCCTGCTTACATCACCGGTCCTTTTCTTGACGGAAACCCATCTTTGGCAAGCAATCAAAATGCTATTTTTAAATTCCCACTGAACCCGACAAAAAACACAGGAACCCCAACACCAACAACATTGGGAAATATTGGTGTGTTTATCAATGGTGTTGCCTTATTTGATTACAGGGATGGTGTTTCATGGAAAAACGCAACAAGCACCTTATGCGGTGGCCCGATAAAACCCGCGTGCATGGGCGACGGTGTCTGGAACAGGGATGCTGTGGTGGCCGAAAAGTCAGGGTTCGACTGCTCAAAGGGACATCCTGCTATGGGCAATTATCATCATCATCAAAATCCCAGTGCCTTCAAATTAGATCTTACAGTAATTTCTACCATTTGCAACTTGTATGATGCAGACGGTTTGTATGTAATCGATGCAACAAAACACTCACCGCTTATTGGTTTTGCGTACGACGGATTCCCGATTTATGGTGCCTACGGATACAAAAATGTGGATGGAACTGGTGGAATTGTACGCATCAAATCCAGTTACACTCTGCGCTCCATCACCGCCAGAACACATTATGCAGACGGCACAGATGTGACTGATGGTCCTGCAGTAAGCACAACTTATCCATTAGGCTATTTCAGGGAGGATTACCAATACACCACTCCATCTTCGCCGGACTATCTGGATGAACACAACGGACGCTTTTGTGTAACACCGGAATATCCTGCCGGAACTTATGCCTACTTCTGCACTGTTGACGATCAATGGAATTCTGCTTATCCATATGCAGTAGGTCCAACATTTTATGGCAATGTTACTGCTGCAAAAGTTACCGCTATTACTGAACCTGTAAGTACATATACCCCGACAACAAAAATTAATGACAAAGCGATTGACCAGCTCAGCATAAACGTCTTTCCAAACCCATCAAGCGATCTGATAGCGATTCAGTTTAATGACATTATCAGGGAAAATATCAACATCGAATTGTTTGACATCAACGGAAGATTGGTTCAGCAAACACAACTGAACCAAGGCAGTACAATCGCCTATTTTGATACCCGCACATTATACAATGGCAATTATATCATCCGCTTCCGCAAAGGAGATGAAAGCATCAGCAGACAGGTAAGTATCCTTAGATAAATAAGCGTAATAACATTAAAACAACAGGCCGCAGAAACCCAATCTGCGGCCTGTTCGTATCTTCGTATAAACCATCTTATGACACTTGCGACCTTCCTTTTGTTCAGCTTCCTTTTCGCTCCGGCAACAAAGACTAAAATTCCAGACAGTATTTATGAATTCAAAATCACATCGCTGGAAGGAACCGAAATCGACTTTGCTGATTTCAAGGGTAAGAAAATTCTGATAGTGAATACAGCTTCCAAATGTGGTTTTACACCCCAATACAAAGACCTTGAAAAGCTTTACCAGCAATACAAAGGCAAATTGGTAGTTGTGGGATTTCCGGCAAACAATTTTTTGTTTCAGGAACCAGGAAATAATGAGCATATCGCATCGTTTTGTGAACGGAACTATGGCGTCAGTTTCCCGATGTCTGAAAAAGTTTCGGTTAAAGGAAAACATAAAGCATCCATCTATTCCTGGCTTACTCAGAAGAAATACAATGGCTTTAAGGATTCCAAAGTAAAATGGAATTTTCAAAAATACCTGATCGATGAAAATGGGAAATTAATCGCCATTTTCAATCCTGGCCAAAATCCTTTGAGCCCTGAAATTGTAAAAGCTATTGAGGAGTAGTTTACAAAACTACATTTTGCAACAAGGCACTTTTTTCAGGATAATCTGTGCTAAAATGCAGGCCCCGGCTTTCGTGGCGCAGCTCTGCTGATTTTACGATAAGATACCCGATTGTAATCAGGTTGCGCAATTCACACAGTTGTGGTGAAAGGGTGGTTTCCCGATACAATTGCTCGCATTCTTCAAACAATAAATCAAGACGTTTCATGGCACGTCCAAGGCGGATATCATTGCGCACGATACCGACATAATCACTCATTGTGCTTTGCAATTCTTTGAGGCTTTGCGTAATCAAAATCATCTCTTTAGGATCCGTTGTTCCGCTGGCATCCCAATCAGGCACTTCTGTTTTAAAAGAAGTTTCATCAAAATGTATCGCAGCATCTTCGGCACAACGATGTGCAAATACAAGTGCTTCCAGTAAAGAATTTGAAGCCAGACGATTTGCACCATGCAAACCCGTGCTGGCACATTCCCCGCAGGCGTACAAGTATTTTATGGAAGATTCTCCAAGTTCATTTGTCTTGATACCACCGCAGCAATAGTGAGCCGCAGGTGCTACAGGAATCATCGTTTCAAACACGTCAATTCCGTTACGCTTGCAGGCTTCGTAAATATTGGGAAAATGGTGCAGAAATTTTTCTTTATCCATATCACGGCAATCGAGATAGACAAATTCTGTTCCTGATTTTTTCATTTCATTATCGATAGCCCGGGCAACAATATCACGTGGAGCCAAATCCTTTCTTACATCATACTTTTCCATAAAAGCTTCTCCGGCTTTATTGCGCAAAATTCCGCCATCACCGCGCACCGCCTCTGTAATCAAAAAAGATTGCTGTGTATTTTGTCCATACATGGCCGTAGGATGAAACTGAATAAATTCCATATTTTCAATCCTTCCTTTTGCCCGGTAAACCATTGCTATCCCATCACCTGTAGCAATATGCGGATTGGTTGTACTGCGATAAACCTGTCCGACACCACCGGAAGCCATCACCGTAACACGCGCTAATATCTTTGTATTTTTTCCTGTATTCAGATTCAATGCATAAACACCATAACATTCAATATCAGTGGTGGACTTTGTAACCAGGTATCCAAGGTGATGCTGGGTAATAATATCAATAACAAACCAATGGTTGTGTACTTCAATATTGGGATATTCCGCAAGTTCCTGCACGAGGGTTCTTTCAATTTCGAAGCCGGTAATATCCTTGTAATGCAAAATTCTGTTTTCAGAATGTCCGCCTTCTTTTCCCTGTAAATATTGTCCGTCTATACCCTTGTCAAAGTTTGCACCCCAGCCAATCAGTTCATTCACCCGCTCCGGCCCTTCCTTAATCACAACTTCAACGATGTGCTTATTACACAATCCATCGCCGGCAATAAGGGTATCTTCTATGTGCTTTTCAAAAGTATCATCTTCATTTCCACTCATTACAGCAATTCCACCTTGCGCATATTTTGTATTGGTCTCGTCGGTATTTGTTTTGGTAAGAATCGTAATTTTTTTATCCGGAAATCTTCTTGCTGTTTTGATGGCAAATGTGAGTCCTGCAATTCCTGAACCAATTATTAAAAAATCTGTCTGAAGCATCGAAAAAAATTAGAAAATAGAGGATACAATATTAAGGGTAAAAGACATTACTGGTAATAGATAAAGATTTTGCCCTGAAATTCAGGTTTCGAAAGCACTTGTTCCATTCTTATTTTTAAAATTTCTCACTATATTTGGTGAAATTGATTTTACGGTATGATACGGAACGCCTTCTGGTGTGGCATAACATTTATTTTTATCTGGCTTACAGGAACACCTCAAATAGCAATTGCACAAACTGAGAAAGGAACAGACATGGCGCTGCTCCGGAAAATGGAAGATTCATTAATCGTTACAGCAGATTCTATGTTTCATACACCTATTCCGGATTTCCGCACAGAGTATTGCGAAGTATTTGTAAAACAATTAATCAGAACATTAAAAACAAAAGGTTCTTATAATTATCCATTTGATAGCCTGGCAAAAATGGTTAACATCATTGGCCCGGAAGACAAAAGTTTCAGGATTTTCAACTGGCCGATTGAATATACAGACGTACGTATCCGATATTATGCTGCTATTCAGATGAACAATAATGATTTGCAACTTTACCCCTTATTCGATAATTCTGATATATTGACCAAAACCGACCAGGATAAGATTTTCACTTCGAAAGAATGGATTGGCGGCATCTTCTATAATATTATTAGCAAAAACGTAGACGGCGAAAACGTTTATTGTTTACTGGGAATGAATGATGGCAATCCTATCAGTACGAAAAAGTTCATCGACCCATTACGTTTTACTGATAATGGACCAACATTTGGCGCACCGATTTTTGCTATAGGGTCAGAAAAGAACCCAAGTCAGGGCGTGAATCGTTTTTTACTGGAATATAAAAAAGGGGTGAGCGTGAGTATGAACTGGGATCAGGAACACAATGCTATTTTGTTTGATGATATCGCTTCGCAAATAAACGACCCTAACAGGAAATATACTTATGTGCCAACAGGCCAATACAATGGATTGAGGTGGGCAAATGGGAAATGGAATTTTATTCCCAACCTTATTCAGGCTTTGGAACTAAAAGACGGAGAAGCCCCTGCCGGCCAACGCTAAATAGAATTTTAAATACAATAATACGCTTAGTTTAATTTATTTCATTCTACAAAACACATCCAAATGAAGTTAAAACTTTACCTATTATGTGCACTTGCTTTTGCAGCTATGCAGGAAAAAGCCAATGCCCAAACAGCAGCAGATTATGGAATTCAAGTGCAGGCTTCTGTACAGATTTCTCCCGCTAAGGTGACATTAAACTGGAGAAAAATTCCGGGTGCAACGCAATACAACCTGCTCCGCAAAACGAAGGCAGCAATGGTATGGACAACGCTTGCGACAACAGCTGATACCTTTTATACAGACGCTTCCGTAGTAGCAGATTCAGCTTTTGAATATAAAATAACCAATACCGGTGGCAGCACTGCAGCAGGTGGTTATATCTATGCCGGCCTGAATGCTCCTGCTATCCACAACAGAGGTACGCTTGTTCTTCTGGTAGACACCTTGTTTGCCGATTCATGTGCAAATGAAATTTCAGGATTGATGAAAGACCTGAGCGGCGACGGTTGGGCTATTGTTCACCATAATGTAAAAAGAACATTGGCTGATACAGCAGTAAAAAGCATGATTAAAAAGGATTATGATGCCATTTCAGACGTCAAAGCAGTGTTGATTGCAGGTCATATCGCTGTTCCTTACAGCGGCGAACTGGCACCTGACGGGCACTCTCCGGATCATGTAGGAGCATGGGCGGCGGATGTATATTATGCAGATATGGACTATGTGTGGACTGATGTATCTGTGAACAATACCGGTGCAAGCCGTGCACAAACCAAAAACATTCCGGGTGATGGTAAATGGGACCATTCAGCAATCCCTACTTACCTGGAATTGCAGGTAAGCCGGATCGACGTCTCTAATATGCCAAGCTTTGCAAAAAGCGAAGTCGCTATGATGAAAAGCTATCTTGCAAAAGCCCACAACTATAAAATAAACAATCTGTATATCAGCAGAAAAGCAGTGGTCGATGATAATTTCGGTGCTTTTAGCGGAGAAGCATTTGCTGCTAATGCGTGGAGAAATTTCCCGGCGCTGATTACAAGAAATAATATTATTGCAGGAGACTTCATCTCTACACTAAACGACTCAGCATACCAATGGGCTTATGGCTGTGGTGGTGGTTCCTACACAAGCTGTGGTGGTGTGGGAAATACTGCTGATTTCCTTGCAAAAAAACAAAAAGGAATTTTCACAATGATGTTTGGCAGCTATTTTGGCGATTGGGATAATCAAAACAACTTCCTTAGGGCACCTTTGTGTTGTGATGAACCAGCCCTGACTTCCTGCTGGGCAGGCAGACCAAACTGGTTTTTCCATCACATGGCCTTAGGCGAAAATATTGGTTACAGCGCTTTTGTTACCCAAAATAACGCAACTGCCATCTACACTCCTTACGGTTTTGGAACCGGTGGTGTTCATGTTGGTCTTATGGGAGATCTGAGCCTTCGTACAGATTATATCAAACCTGCAGGAAGCATTGCAATTACCTCTGCCCCAATCGACGGTGCTACGGTTAACTGGACAGCATCACCTGAAGCGGGTGTGATTGGGTATTATGTATATCGTGCGGACAGTATGTTTGGTAAATACAATAAAGTATCAAGCATGATTGTGGGTACTTCATTTAAAGATTTAATCGGCAAGGACGGCTTGTATTATTACATGGTTCGCCCGGTAAAACTGCAATCAACTCCATCCGGAACCTATTATAACCTGGGCCTGGGCGTTACCGATTCGGCTACCATTTCATTCCCTTTCCCTGTTTCTATAGCCGCTGCAGCAAAAGATGCTGTAACAATGATTTGCTTTCCAAACCCGGCAACTGAAATTGTTAATGTGTATGGAAATTTAAATTCTGCCGGCAATACTGCGACAATTTCCATTCTCGACATTTCAGGAAAAGTAATTGCTGAGAATGAGCACAAAATCCAGCAGAATGAATTCACTATTTCAGAAAATCTGAGCACTTTTGCCGCAGGAACTTACTTTGTTCAACTGAAAATGGACAATAAAACAATGGCTACACAAAAGATTATAAAGAAATAAATTATTGATTTTCAGAAGGTAATTGCAGAGAAAAATAAGAAAAACTGAAATTAATTGTTCAGAATAAAATAAAATCCTACATTTGCCATCCGAAATTAAAAAATTACAAAAAGTACTTCATAGTAATGGCTAATCATAAAGCAACCAAAAAGGACGTAAGACAGAGCGAAAAACGCCGCGATAGCAACCGTTATTACGGTAAAACTACCCGTAACGCGATTCGTAAACTTTTAGCGATTTCTGACAAAACTGAAGCAACTAACGAGTTGCCTAAAGTTATTTCAATGATCGATAAATTGTCTAAACGCAATATCATTCATAAAAACAAAGCTTCGAACCTGAAATCAGGTATCGTTGTAGCGATCAACAAAATGGCTTAATACCCTTTTTGTTTGACAATAACTTTTGAAAAGGTTGTTTGTTCCCCGGAGCAAACGACCTTTTCGTTTTTGTATGCTGTGATTGATTTTAAACAACAATTAGCTAAATTTTCTGTTTAAAAACTCACGACAATCTTAAAAGTGTTTACGCTTGGCTTAAATTTGAAGTCTGATGATTGAAAATCAAAACATAATGCCCGTATACGTAGTAATCGTTGCCGGAGGCCAGGGAATGAGGATGGGCAGTGCTTTGCCTAAACAATTTTTACCGGTTGGCGGGAAACCAATTTTATTCCATACTATTTCTGCGTTTGTAAAAGCATTACCGCAGGCACAAATTATCCTCGTCCTTCCCGAACACGAAATCAGCAAGCTGCAAATGGTGTTGCAACATTTTCCGGAAAGAATTGATATGAACGTTGTGAGCGGTGGAGCAACGCGTTTTGATAGTGTGAAGAATGGATTGAAAGACATTCCGAAGAATTCCATTGTACTAGTCCACGATGGGGTCCGCCCATTTATCAGCGATTCTTTAATCCGCAGGAGCATTAAAGGTGCAGAAGAATATGGAGCTGTAATTCCGGCTATTCATGTAACAGACAGTATCAGAATGTTTGTTGACGAAGGAGAGTCCGTGCCGGTGGACAGGAATAAACTTCGTGCCATTCAGACGCCACAGGCGTTCCAGAGTAATATTTTGCTGCAGGCATTCGCCCAGGAGTATAAATTGGAATTTACCGACGAGGCAACCGTTGTTGAAAGTATGGGAATTAAAGTACGGATGATTGAAGGAGATAGAAATAATATTAAAATCACCACTCCTGAAGATTTGATACAGGCTGAAAATATCCTTATTCAAAAAATCTGATAGAAAGAACTCTTCTCTAAAGCTGTGTCCCTACATTTGCAACAGAGAAATGAAAAAGCTCACCACAATATTATTAATGATGTGCCTCAGCTGCCAGTTGGTGCTGAAATTATCTATTGTAGCGTGGTTTGAGATTAACCAGGATTATATTGCAGCCACACTTTGTGAAAATAAAGCGCGACCCGAATTGGTATGTTGCGGAAAGTGCGTGCTCACAAAACAGTTAAAAAAGGCTGATTCCGGTGAGCAGAAAGACAAAAGCAACACTCCGACAAAAGCAGAAAAAACGGCAACAGTAGTCTTCATTCTTCCAACTAACAAAGGGTTAGATAAACTGAACGCAACAAGCTTTAAGGCTATTCAAAACCCAATTAATCCAAATCATTTCGAAGTAGCTGTTTCAGAAGCTATTTTTCATCCACCAAGCCAGGTTTACAGTTAATCAATATAACCTGTACTAATCGAGGTACAGCTATTTCTTACTGTAAATTTTAAAATATGCACTTATTTAGTCGTGCATTGCTGTTGCTTGCTGCACTCAGCAGTGCACCAAAAGCAGATGCGTGCGATGTGTGCGGAACCTCTGCCAGCAATCCCAGCCTTGGTTTATTACCGCAGTTTTCCAAAAACTTCGCAGGTATACAATTCCAATATTCTTCTGCAGAAAGCAAGCATCCTTCCCTTTTCACGGGCAAACCGGATGAAGAATCGCATCAGACTTATGCTACAACCCTGTTATGGGGAAGGTATCATATTGCCAGACGATTTCAAATAGCAGGTATTCTTCCTTACATCAATAATGTCAATGCTGAAACAGCCCAAACGACCAATAGTGAAGGATTAGGCGATGCTACTTTAATGGTCAATTATTCATTCCCGCTAAAAGAAGGCAAAAAGGAAAAGCAACTATTGCTTGCAGGTGCAGGACTAAAATTACCCACCGGGAAATACACCGGTGCAAGTAATGCAGAGCGAAACGGACTACCCAATGTTCAGACAGGAAGTGGTTCCTGGGATATTCTGATGAATATAAATTATACCTGCAAAAAAGCAAAATGGGGTTACAACCTGGATTTAACCGGTATTTTGACAAGACCAAATAAGCAACAATATAAATTTGGCAACAGGCTCAATACGAATGCTGTTATTTTCTACACCACCGGTTCGAAATCGTTTAAAATTATCCCACAAGCCGGACTTCGTTGCGAATATGCATTGCACGATTATGACAATTACAGCAAAAGATGGCTGAACGAAAAAACAGGTGGTACGATGGGATTTGCTTCTATCGGAACACAATTGCTGTTTAAAAGCTATGGTATAAAAGCAAATTTACATTTACCGTTTTACCAAAATTATGCTGCCGGATATGTTCATTCAAATCCCAGGTATGAAGGGGGATTTTTTATTCTATTCTAAACAACAAACAATGAAAAACACAATATATTTTACAGTACTCACTTGCTTAGCATTCTTGTCCTGCCAGAAAAAAGATGTGGACGGTTTTGACAGCAAAAATTTAAACATTACCATCAGCAAGCCTGTTGAAGCACAGATGTTTAAAAAAGGCGACACAATTTTTATTAAAGGAAACATTGCTTACATCAGTCAATTACACGGTTACAGTATCAAATTGAGCAACAAGGAAACCAAGGAAAGCTATCTAGATAAAGAAGAACATCTGCATGATTCATCTTTTGAAATCAATTCCTTTTGGGTGGACACTTTGAGTAAAAATGCTGATTTGCTGCTAGAAATAACTGTTGAAGCTGACCACGACGGACATGAACAAACAAAAAACATATCCCTGATTTCAAAACCTTAAAATTCTTCCTTTTGTGACTATTGTTACAAATAATACAACTTCAAATAAAGAACTTTATGAAACAAGACTCGAAAAAAATAATGGACAACCCATATCAGTTAATCGGCATATCATTTCTTATGAGCATTGCAGGTATATTTGCTTTGTTCGAGGCACCAAATCTGTTACTTCAATTCGACCAGTCGGAATGGCTGATGGTTATGTTAGCTGCAGGGTTGGCTTGTGTAAGTTATTTATGCCAATTATTATTTACCACACAAAAACTTTATCAAAAAAGCACTAAAAATTCACACTAATTCATTTAACAGAAAAATAATGACAATGAAAAAGTATATCATAAACATTACTACCATTGCAGCGCTTAGCCTGTTTATTGCCTCCTGCAAGAAAGACCCAGCACCTTCACCTACACCAAAAGCCGGCACGGTGAAATTGGAATTCAATAATATGTCAGGCGCAGAAAACCTGCGTATGGAAGGGAATTGGTATAAGAATCAGAATGGAGACTCTTTTACAGTGACGAAATTCAATTATTACATCAGCAATATTAAACTGAATAACGCCGACGGGAATAATTTTACTGAGGCTGAAAGCTATCACCTGGTGCAGCAATCAGTATCCTCTTCGCATAGTTTCGATATAACGAACGTAAGTGCCGGCACTTATAATTCTATCACATTTACAATTGGTGTAGACAGCCTGCGAAATGTTTCAGGAGCACAATCCGGCGCACTGGCAGTGGACAACGGAATGTTCTGGAGCTGGTCTACAGGATATATTATGCTGAAACTGGAAGGCTCTTCGCCTCAATCATCTGATGCAGGAAAGAACTTTCAGCTTCATGCCGGTGGATTTAAAGGCATATACAATACTGTCCGCACTGTTACGATGACCCTTCCGAATGCCATCACGGTAAATAACGATGAAAACCATATTCATCTCAGTGCTGATGTACAAAAGGTCTTGGGAGGTGTAAATGCTATAAATCTGGCAGTAACACCAACTATAATGAGTGCGGGTCCTAATGGAAAAATGCTGGCTGATAATTATGAAAAAATGTTCACGATAACGGCTTCCGGAAAGTAAGTCTTCAATCATTTTAAAAAGCAGAATCACTCAGTGGTTCTGCTTTTTTATTGCTCAACAATTTATTCTATCAAACACAAAGCATTTACATTTGCCCATATTATTGTTATGTACGAATATTCTACACAAATAAGGGTTCGCTACGGCGAAACAGACCAGATGGGCTACCTCTATTACGGAAATTATGCCTTATACTATGAAGTGGGGCGCACGGACGCCATCCGCAATCTTGGGCTTACCTACAAGGCAATGGAGGAGGAAGGTATTGCGTTGCCGGTAGCTGAATGCAACCTTAAGTATTTACGACCTGCATTTTACGATGAACTCATTACGGTCAAGACAATTATCAAGGAAATGCCCACAGGTTCTGTAATTCAGTTTCATTCAGAATTATACAACGAGCAAAACAAACTTATCAATAAAGGTCTCACGACTTTGGTTTTCTTTGATATTAAAGCAAGAAAAAAAACCGGCATCCCCGAAACTTTAAAAGAGAGCCTTGGTCCTTACTTCAGCGAATAAAAAACAACAATGAACGCAACAAAAGCTACTATAATTACGATTGGCGATGAGCTGCTGATTGGACAGATCATTGATACCAACTCGGCCTGGATCGCGCAACAGCTGAACCTTTTGGGAATTGATGTTCAAAAAAGAATTGCCATTGCCGATAGCAGGGAAGCTATCATTTCCACTTTGAATGAAGAAATAAATAAGGCCAATATTATCTTATTGACAGGAGGACTGGGTCCAACCTCTGATGATATTACCAAGCCTGTTTTATGTGAATTCTTTGGTGGTAAATTAGTGGTTGACGAAACTGTATTAGCGCATGTCAAAGAAATATTTACGCGCCGCAACAGGCCATTTTTAGAAAGAAACCTGAAGCAGGCCGAAGTACCCGACAATTGCACTGTAGTGCCAAATCCATTAGGAACAGCACCCGGAATGTTGTTTGAAAAAGATGGCCGGATTATTGTTTCAATGCCAGGTGTTCCATTTGAAATGAAAGGAATGATGACAGAAACACTTCTGCCAATGTTTGAAAAGCAATATCAGAAAACCGGCGCTATCGTCCACAGAAATATTCTGACCTTCGGAGAAGGAGAAAGTTTTCTGGCAGAAAAAATAAAAGATATTGAAGACAACCTTCCTGCTCATATCAGGCTCGCCTATTTACCGTCTCCGTATGCTGTAAAACTCAGACTGACTGCCCATGGCAAAGATGAAAAAGCCTTGATAATTGAAACCGATCATTACCGTGATGAGATTGCACAAAGAGTAATAGAAAATGTGATTGGTTTTGAAGATTTGCCGCTGGAAGCTATTGTTGCAAAAATCCTGACCGAACAAAATCTCAGCATCGGATTAGCCGAAAGCTGCACCGGTGGCTATATTGCCCACAAACTTACGCAAATCAATGGCTCCTCAGCTTTCTTTAAAGGAGCAGTAGTGAGCTATGCTACAGAAACAAAAATTAATGTGTTGGGTATTGATGAAAACCTGATAAAAGAAAACGGAGTAGTGAGTGAAGAAACTGCAATGGCAATGGCAAAGGCTGCCTGTACAACTTTGAAAACCGATATCGGACTCGGCATCACCGGTATTTTCAGTGCGGGAAATTATGAAGATAAATCACTGGTGGGGACTGTATTTATTGCTGTCGCCGGAAAAGGGAAACAACTGTCCAGGCAATACAGGCTTCATTATGACCGGATTCAGAACAAAGAAACGGCTACCCAGATTGCCTTATATTTAATCTGGTCTTTTTTGACAAAAACCTTAGCTGAAAATTAATTCACAGATTTATTTTATGTTAATTATATGCTTTTTACTTTTTATTGAATCTATTCCCCTATATTTGCTCATTATTAATTTTTTATTTTAATTTACAATGCAAGAAGGTACAGTAAAATTCTTCAATGAAACTAAAGGATTTGGTTTCATCACACCAGCAGCTGGTGGTCAGGACATCTTTGTTCACGTTTCTGGTCTATTCGACGAGATTCGCGAGAACGATAAAGTTTCTTTCGAAGTTCAAAATGGCAAAAAAGGTTTAAATGCAGTTAACGTAAAAGTTATCTAATCTTATATCATAATAACATTTGGAAAGCGAGCTACGGCTCGCTTTTTTTATGCCCCTACTTTGTAACGAAATACATATTTTTGAGAACTTACCCGATCATTAAATGAAACCACTTTTTTTCCTTTTAATCTCTTCGCTTCTTTTTAGTTCCTGCCGCAAAGATATTTTGCATTGGCAAAGTGTAGAGCAAATTAATGTGGGAACAAACGAGCAACTCAATACTGCCCTGTTTTTGCCCAATGGAACAGGTATTATTGGTGGTGGCAGCCGATTTGGAGTAGCACGAACGCTCATCTCAACAGACCAGGGTGCAAGCTGGCAAGCCAAGCAAATGCCGGACGACAGCAAAGGATTTTTCGGTTCTTGTCTGGCTTCGGATGGTAAGGTTTATTTCTGCGGATTTGGTCTCAATATTTGCGTGAGCAATGATGCAATGAGCACTTTCTCCATTTCGAGAGTTCCGGGACCATATGAATTCACATCAGCGGTTTCTTTTGCAGGAAATAATCTCGGCATTGCTACAACAACATTAGGAACTGACTCAGGCGGAATTACCCGTTTTGACGCCTCTTTTAATTTGTTATCTTTTCAAAGATTCAAAAGTGCTCTGCATGATGTGAAAATGTTTGACGCCAATACCGGAATAGCCGTTGGCAGCGGTATTGTGATGAAAACAACTGATGGTGGTGTCAATTGGGTGCGCCAATCGGTGCTGGGCGACAATTTTAATAGCATTTCAGCATTGGACAGTCTTCACATTTTCGTAAGCGGATTAAGCGGATACATTGTAAAAACAAGCGATGGTGGAAAGACCTGGAAAAGACTGCGAAATGGCGGAAACATTACCCTACCCGATTACCAGCTTTGGGATTTGTTGTTTTTAAACGAACAAAAAGGTTACGCTGTTGGCGAAAAAGGAGTGGTAATATATACAGATGACGGTGGTGAACATTGGTCTGAATTTGATAAGTTTACCACTGAAAATCTGCGTTTTATCAGCCTGTGCCCGGATGGAAAACTAATTACCGGTGGTGAAAACGGAACGCTTTTCAGATTGCAACAAAAATAAGCGCCTTTATTGTATCTTTGCGCCCCGAAAAGCAACGGAATTTTTATTTTAAAATACAAGCTTGCTTTTCATTATTCCTGAATAGTAAAAATAAGAACTAATCAATAATGATTTCAGTACAAAATTTATCCTTGCGCTATGGCAAGCGCGTGTTGTTTGAAGATGTAAATATTAAATTTACGGAAGGGAATTGCTATGGTATCATAGGCGCAAATGGTGCAGGCAAGTCTACTTTTATGAAAATCCTGTCGGGTGAAATTGACCCTACGACAGGTAAAGTGGAAATCAGCAAAGACATGCGTATGAGCGTGTTGAAGCAAAACCACTATGAATATGATGAAATGACCGTGCTTGAAACCGTAATGCGCGGCAACAGCAAGTTGTTTGAAATCATGAGTGCAAAAGATGCACTGTATGCCAAAGAAGATTTTACAGAAGAAGACGGTTTGAAAGCCGGTGAACTGGAAGGAATATTTGCAGAAATGGACGGTTGGAATGCCGAGAGTGATGCGGCAACCTTGCTGAGCAGTCTTGGTATCAAAGAAGACCTCCATTATAAATTATTGAAAGAACTGGATGGCAATCAAAAAGTGCGCGTGCTTTTGGCGCAGGCTTTGTTTGGGAATCCGGATATTCTGTTGCTGGATGAACCTACCAATGACCTTGACCTGCAGGCAATCGCCTGGCTGGAAAACTTCCTGGCCGACTATGACAAGATTGTATTAGTGGTATCGCATGACCGACATTTCCTGGATACTGTTTGTACACACGTTGCGGATATCGACTTCAGTAAAATCAATGTGTATACCGGTAACTATTCGTTCTGGTACGAGAGTAGCCAATTGTTACTAAAACAGCGCACAGACCAAAACAAAAAAGCGGAAGATAAGATTGCAGAACTGAAAGAGTTCATCGCCCGTTTCTCTGCGAATGCGTCCAAATCAAAACAGGCCACCAGCCGTAAAAAAGCATTGGATAAAATAAAGGTGGAAGATATGAAAGCTTCCAATCGTAAATATCCTGCAATCCTGTTCAACAACCAGGTGCGAGATGCCGGTGACCAAATTCTGGAAGCAGATGGACTAGGCAAGCAATTGAATGGCGAATGGTTGTTTAAGAATATCAAATTTGACCTGAAACGCGGACAAAAAGTTGCAGTAGTTTCTGAGAACAGCCTTGCTACCACAGCGTTCTATAAAATATTAATGGGTGAAGACACAGACTTCGTTGGCACATTTAAATGGGGTGTGACAGTTACGCCAACCTATCTGCCGAATGACAACTCTGAATTTTTTGAAGGAAAAGATGAAAACCTGATTGATTGGTTGCGTCAGTTTTCTGAAGAAAAAGATGAAACCTTTATTCGTGGATTCCTGGGCAGAATGCTATTCAGTGGCGAAGAAACGCTGAAGAAATGTTCGGTGTTGAGCGGAGGAGAAAAAATGCGTTGTATGATGAGCCGTATGATGATGCTCAAAGGAAATGTCCTTTGCCTGGACGAGCCTACCAATCACCTGGATCTGGAAAGTATTACCGCTCTGAACAACGGAATGAAAGATTTCAAAGGCACCATTTTATTCACTACACGTGACCACGAACTGGCACAAACAGTAGCAGACAGGATTCTCGAAATTACACCGAATGGTTTGATAGACAGAGAAATGGATTTCGATGATTACCTGACAGATGAGAAAGTAAAATCGTTGAAAACAGAAATGTATTAGTCGAAAATCACGGTTCATAAATTAACATCTGAGCCACCGGGATTTCGCAAATACTGAGTATATTTGTATTATAAGTTTTAAAAAATAAAAGCAAGAATATGACTATTGCAAGCATCAACCCACAATTCCTGATTTCGATGCCAAGTGGTGGAGAATGGGGAATTATCTTATTGGTTGTTATCGTGTTGTTTGGTGGTAAAAAAATACCAGAATTAGCGCGTGGAATTGGTAAAGGTATCCGTGAATTTAATGATGCAAAAGACGGAGTGAAGAGTGACATTGAGGCTGGTATCAACAACAAAGAAGTAGAAAAGAAATAGTAATCCTGCTATAAAATCTTAATGATGCAAAGCCAGTATTTTATACTGATTTGCATCATTTCGCATCTATACCCCATTGCGATTTTTGAGTGCCCGCTATCAATAAATAATTCACTTTAAGCGATTTTATTTATTTTAGAACGACAAACTTATGCAACGTAAATATTTTTTCATATCAATACTCTTTGTATTCGCCTCAATGACGGCGCAGGGACAATATTGGAAAGACCGTTTGGCTGCAACAAAAAATCAGGCAACAGCACCGGCCAAGGATTTAAAACGGGAAAAACTAAAATTAGATTCTGCACGGGCGAGAGCACAATTTTGTAAAGAAGAAGAAGCGAGATCAGTCATCGCAATGGCTCTGGCAGCATCAAAAGATCAACGCCAAAAAGCAATGGTACCGCTTGCCGGCCAGAAAAGTTATTTCGGCGGGATGAACGACTATACAATGGATTTCGTTCGCAGCTATATCACTTCCCACAACAAAACACTAAGCGCAGTTGACAACCGGGCAAAGACGAAATTTCCGATGATGGATAATGTCCTGAAGAAAAACAATTTGCCCAATCAGTTAAAGTACCTGGCTGTAATTGAATCTGCACTAAACAATAAAGCTGTTTCTCCGGTTGGTGCGGTAGGTCCCTGGCAGTTTATGGAAGAGACCGGCAGAATGATGGGACTGACGGTGAATGGCAAAAGGGATGACCGAACCGATTGGTTTAAAAGTACCACTGCTGCCGCCAAATACCTGAATTACCTGTATTTGGAAATGGAAGACTGGTTGCTGGTGATTGCCTCTTACAATTGCGGTCCAACACCAGTTAAAAGAGCGATTGAAAAAACAGGAAGCCGAAATTTCTGGGACATCAAACCTTATCTTCCCCGCGAAACACAAGGCCACGTAATGGCTTTTATTGCTACAGCTTCTATCTTCGAAAACATGAAGAAATTTATTGGCAGTGGAAAAATTCCGGAAGATTACATTATGCATCCTGAAATGGCTCCTGCAAAAGGTGAGGCCAAAAAAGCAAAACCAAAACCGGCATTCTCTGAAGCCGAAATTAAAAACATGTCCATCATTACTTTAAAGGAGCCCTTGAGCCTTGAAGTACTGGAGCAGGAACTACAAATCGATCGCCATATGCTCGAAAAATGGAATCCTGATTACGAACTTTTTGTAATGGATATCTATCCGGATCCGGAATACAAATTCCGCTTTCCAAAAGATAAGCTGGATGGTTTTATGGAAAAAAGAATTGCAATCGGCAAAAAATCTGAAAAATATTTCAAAGATTTATTGATGTAATGCCTGGTCTATTTATGACACTGGATTGTCTGCAGACCTTGCTCTTGCAATCCCGGACTGATGTAAGGAATGTTCAGATTCATTCCTCTCAAAATAATCAAACAAGCAGTTATTGAAATCAGAACAGGAGTAAGTCTGTTTATTTTCTGTCTTACCGGAAAAGGGATAAACTTTCCGAAAATCATAATGCTCATCATTAGCGGGAATGTTCCTAATCCGAACATAAACATCAACAAAGCTCCACTAACAGCACTGCCTGTTGCCATCGCAGAACCTATTGCTAAATACACCAGACCACATGGCAAAAGACCATTGGCAAGGCCAATAAAATAGTAGGAATAATGTTGCTTCGGAGACTGTAATAAACTTGCAAGCTTTCCTTTTATTTTTTGATGCAGCGTATCTATCAAAGGGATTCTGAAAGGCAAATACTTTGCGATGACCAAAAACAGCAGAATAGAAACACCCAAAATAATGGAAAAGGCTTGTTGGTAACCAAACAGGAAAAACTGATTGCCAATAAAACCAAACAAAGCGCCCAAAGCGGCATATGAACTTGCTCTTCCTAAATTATACAACACAATCAACAACAGCTTATCCACTTTGGATTTCCCATACACGGGCAAGGAAAGTGCTATAGGTCCACACATACCAATGCAATGTAAACTTCCCAGCAATCCAATACCCAAACCCGCGATGATGTTGAAAAACATAATTTCTATTTTACAAATACAGGCTGTTCATCGTAGTAAGCAATCCCATTATTTTTCCATTGAATACGCATCGTATAATTACCGGTAATAAATTTCGATTTTGAAATCATTTGCTCGCCGGAGGAATCAATAACCAAAGGAATAACACGATCTTTCGATTTATCAGATGGGCGCAAAAACATAATTGTTCCTTCACTGACGTTTTCACTAACCTTCTCAGGAAATGAAATTTTAATAAAGTTGAGAGGCTGGCTGACAACGACTGTTCCTTCATTACTATTTAAATTATCAGAAGCGTCAATCAGCTCCTGATGCTTCAATTCTTTCAGGTAATATTGGTCATCAACCATCTCGTTAGTTTGCTTCATAGCAATTGTCACCATGGTGCCCATTCCCAAAACAAACAACACAATAACCACTAAAATTTTATATCCCCAATTCATAAAAATAATTGTTTACTTAATTAAGATTTAAATAAATGGCCCCAGGAAACTCGAACTGACTGTTTGAATTTTTTTGCCATTTTTATACACGCCTACTTCGATTTTTGTATTTCGCTTATGAATACTGCTCTTATCAATGATGATAAAAAATGTCAGTTCATTAATAGCTTCTTTATGGATTACATTTTCGTGGTCACTGATCATCTTCACTTCGCCGGCCATATTTTCCAATCGCAATTCTATACGCTCTTCTTTGTGCGTTTTGTTCAGAATTTTAGCGTTATATAAATTACTCAATTTATTGCCAGGCAACTCCTGATACAATTGTCCTTTTACGCGTGATACGTGTGTATCAATACTATGGCTGCTTGCAATTAAATAGGTCATAATTAACGTTAGAACACCCAGCAAAACTGAATACGCCTTCATACGGCCGTTGAATCTAAAGGGACGTCCATTCGCTATCTGGTTTTCGGATGCATACCGGATCAGACCCAATGGCTTTTTAATCTTAATCATTACCTCATTGCAGGCATCAATACAAGCGGTGCAACCAACGCATTCCATCTGCACACCATCTCTGATATCAATTCCTGTGGGACAAACATGCACACATTTATTACAGTCGATACAATCGCCTACTATATCATTTTGAGGAGATATCTTTCCCCGTGGCTCACCACGTTTATAATCATACGCAACCTGCATTGTGTCTTTATCAAACATCACACTTTGCAATCTGCCGTAGGGACAAATGGTCGTACAAACAATATCTCTCACAAATGCAAATACTGAATAAAACAAAAAGGTAAAAAACAATAATCCTGCCAGAAGCATCAAATGTTCTGATATCGGTTCGCTGATAATTTTCATCAATCCTTCAACACCAATGATGTAAGACAAAAAAGTATTCGCAATAATGAACGATAGCAAAACAAAAGCAAGGTGCTTACCGCCTCTGCGCAATATTTTGTCGGTATCCCAAGGTGCTTTATCTCTTTTTTGTTGTTGTGTATAAGACCCTTCAATCCACCATTCGACTTTACGAAACATCATTTCCATAAAAACAGTTTGCGGACAAACCCATCCACAAAAGAGCCTGCCATAAACGACCGTAAACAACGCAACAAAAATGATGGCCATAATCATTCCTACAGCGAAGATGAAGAAATCCTGCGGCCAGAATATTTTACTGAAAATGATAAACTTTCCTTCCGGAAAATTGAGCATAAACAATGGTTGCCCGTTTACCTTAATAAATGGGATAGAGAAAAAAGCCAGAAAGTAAAACGCAGAAAAATACTTTCTCAGGTTATAAAACCATCCGGTAGGTTGTTCTGCAAAAACCCATTTTCGCTTACCGGTTTTTGTAACATTACTTACACGATCCCTGTAAGTTGGTTGCTGTTGCTGCTTGATATTCTCTTTTGAATCTTCCATCCCTGTTTTCTTCGTTTTCCTCAGTAATTATCAGATCCAAGTTTAAGATCTGACCAGCGCCATATATACTTTCTGGCTATTGTTAACTTTTCACTTCTCCTAAAGTAAAATGCCGGACAAACTATGGTCCGGCATTAATTTGTAACTATTTACTTACCGTATCAGCAGGTATTTGCTGAGAGCTATCAGCTTTTACTTCAGGCACAATATTTTCCGTATACAATTCGCCTTGTGGTTCTTTAGCTCCAGGAGGATTTGAACCCTTCAGTGACATAATGTAGCTGGATAACTGTGCAATTTGATTTGCAGAAAAATCTTCCTTCCACGATTTCATTCCTTTTTCCTGCCAGCCATATTTAATGGATTTGAAAATGTTTTTAATCCCACCACTATGAATCCAGTAATTATCTGAAAGATTCGGGCCAACAGAAGCACCTTGACCTATACTACCGTGGCAAGCCACACAATTACTGGCAAACAAGGCTTGTCCTGCAGCAATCCCATCTGCACCCAACATCACCACAGAAGTTTCATCAACATTATTTGCCTGAGTTTTCAGGTATTCATCTTGTTTCACTTTAGCTTCGGCCACTGCAATATTGTATTCTTCAATTTGTAAAGGTGCGCTTTCGGCAATATGGTAACGCCACAAATAAACGCCTGCAAATAAAATAGACAGAGCAAAACCAGCAATAAACCAGGGGGGTGTAACATTGTTCAACTCCCGGATACCATCGTAGCTATGCCCTGTATCAATAGAGGCTTCTTCTTCGATGGGTTGGAAACGATTCATTTTTGTCCAGATAGAACCCAGATCGAATACTGAAGTTGAAGATTTTTCCACACTTTTTGCCTTTTGAAAAGCTTCAATTCCGGTAAAGAATCTTATGAGTTTGGCAAAAAGAAAAATCACCACAATCTCAATTCCGATAAAGACATACAGCACCCAGCGAAGCATTTCTGCATCAGTATAGGAAGATGCAGCAGTATCAGCCACAGCTGGTGCAGCATCCTGGGCAATTGCAGGACTTACAGCGAAAAAGATAAACGCAAGAATAAGTCCTGCAATTTTTCCGCTGTTATTATTTGCAGACTCTTTTTTTCTTTTTTCGTGATAGAAAAAAACTGCTGACCGTAAGGTAAAGCCCAGTACAAAAATAACTGTTAATAAAAGTATCGCGCAAGCTAAAAGCAATGTATTGGTTTCAATTTGAAAATCAGAACTTGTTGAAGGGGGTGTATCAGCTGCTTTTGCAATTGTTTGAAAAACTACACCCAGCGTACTTAATGCGACTATTTTTAAGAATTTCTTCATTGATATTGCTTTTATTATTTATCGTTATCCAAAGGCAGGTTCTCCATATATTCAATCTCACGTTTATCCGTTCTCAACACCCAAAGTGTTACAATAACGAAGAAGCTGACAAACATTAATAATGAGATGACCGGATAAACACTGACACCGGATATTTTTTCGAGGTAATGCGTAAATTTCATAAGATTAATGTTGCTGATTTGTCAATTTTTTCTCCATCTTAATATCCTTACCAACACGTTGCAGATAGGCTATCAAGGCTATAATCTGCTTGTCGCTTTTGATATCAATCTTCTCAGATTTAAGGTTGGCGGCAATCTCTTCAGCCTGCTTTTTTAAGTCAACTTTTGCAATTGCCTCATAACCTTCCGGATATGGCACACCCATATTGCGCATCGCATGAATTTTAGAATTGGTTGAATTAATATCCAATTCCTTTTCAAACAACCAGGGGTAAGATGGCATAATTGAACCAGGAGCCATAGAACCAGGTTCCAACATGTGATTGAAATGCCAGCTATTAGGATATTTTCCACCAATTCGGGCTAAATCAGGACCAGTACGTTTACTCCCCCATTGGAATGGATGGTCATAAACAAATTCGCCGGCTTTTGAATAATCTCCATATCGTGCAACTTCATATCTGAATGGACGAATCATCTGAGAGTGACAATTATAACATCCTTCAGCAATATAGATATCACGACCCTGAAGTTCAAGCGGAGTGTAAGGTTTTACACTACTCAAAGTTGGAACATTTGATTTGATAAGGAAGGTTGGAACCATTTCTACCAATCCGCCAATACCTACCACAATCAAACTTAGCACAAGCAGCAGCATTGGTTTTCTTTCAAAATACGAATGCCAGTGCGCTTTAGCAGGGGCAACATATTGTTTGTTTAATGGAGCAGCTTCTGCATATTCTCTTGCTAAAAAAGTTCCTTGTTTAGCGGTTTTAACCAGATTGTAAACCATTACAAAAACACCACCTAAATAAATAGTACCACCTATTGCACGCAAAACATAAAATGGAATTGCGGTTTGAACTGCATCAATAAATTGGTATTGCAATTGTCCTTCGGGCGTAAATGCACTCAACATAAAATAGGTGCGGAAAGCGGCCCAATACATTGGAATTGCGTATAGAATTATACCCAGCGTACCAATCCAGAAGTGAGTAGCAGCAAGCTTTTTGGAATATAGTTTTGTATCAAATAATTTTGGAATCAGCCAATACATCATACCAAAAGTGAGGAACCCATTCCAACCCAGCGCACCAATATGGACGTGAGCAACAGTCCAGTCGCTGTAGTGAGATATTGCATTTACATTCTTCAATGACAGCAGCGGACCTTCAAAGGTAGACATACCATAAGCGGTAACTGCAACAACAAAGAATTTCAAAACAGGATCTTCACGCACTTTATCCCAGGCGCCACGCAAAGTGAATAAGCCATTCAGCATACCACCCCAACTTGGCAATAGCAGCATTATTGAAAAAGCAGTACCTAAAGATTGTGCCCAATCGGGTAAAGCCGTATACAATAAATGGTGAGGACCGGCCCAGATATAAAGGAAAATCAGACTCCAGAAATGGACAATACTCAACTTGTAAGAATAAACAGGGCGACCGGCTGCTTTAGGCAGGAAGTAATACATCAGGCCTAAGTATGGAGTTGTCAGAAAGAAGGCGACTGCATTATGACCATACCACCATTGCACCAATGCATCCTGTACACCGGCATACCAGGAATAAGATTTCATAAAGCTTACCGGAAACTCAAAAGAATTCACAATATGCAACATGGCAACAGTAACCCAGGAAGCAATGAAAAACCATATCGCAACATACAAATGACGCTCCCGACGTGTCAAAATCGTACCAAACATATTGACACCAAACACTACCCAAATCAATGTAATAGCAATATCAATCGGCCATTCGAGTTCAGCGTATTCTTTACCGGTGGTAAAACCCATCGCCAGTGAAAGTGCTGCAGCAACAATAATTAATTGCCAGCCCCAAAAATGAATTTTACTCAACGCATTACTCCACATCGGTGTTTTGAGCAAACGGGGAATAGAATAATAAACTGCAGTAAAAATACCATTACCAACAAAAGCAAAAATTACAGCGTTGGTATGAATAGGTCTTAACCTGCCGAAAGTGGTATATTCAATACCAAAATTAAGAACGGGAAAAGCAAGTTGAAAAGCAATCAGCACGCCGACCAGCATACCTACTGCCCCCCAAAAGATACAAGCTACCGCAAAAAATTTCGGGATTTTGTTGTCATAATAAAACTTCTGTAATTCCATACCTATTCTGTTTACTTTTTAATTTTAGTTTTGATAGTATCGTCAAATAATATTCTGTTAGGCGGGGCAAAATCGTCATCAAACTGCCCGTCCTTCACACCCCATAAAAAAGCGACCAAAAAACCACCGGCAATCAGGATACTTACTGCAGCTATAAGAATTATAATACTCATAATTTCGAAACACAAAGGTTGTTGAAAGGGCTAGGCTATCCTATGCCTGTTGTCAGCGGCACTTATGATATTTGTCATCTTATTGTAATCCCTGCTTTTTCCCATAGAATTCACTCAGGCCATATGTAAGCAGAATAATGCTCAGAGAACTGACTGGCATCAGGATCGCAGCAATAAGTGGAGAAAGTGTTCCCTGCACAGCAAAGTACAAGCCGATAATATTATAGAGAATCGATAGTATAAAGCTTGTCATAATGATTGCTCTGCCATTTCGGGCAAACGCCAGAAAGCAGTCGAGCAAACCAAACTGCGAAGCGTCAAGTATTCCATCTGAAGCCGGCGTAAAATTGTTATTTCCTTCTGTCAGCGCAATCCCAACATTGCTTTGTTTCAGCGCACCGGCATCGTTCAATCCATCGCCAATCATCAAAACATTCGCATTGTTATTTGCCTGCAAATTTTTAATAAATGATAGCTTTTCTGCGGGTTGACGATTGAACAATAGATTTGCTTTTTGTCCGAAATACTTTTTCAAAAACACAGCTTCATTATCATTGTCTCCACTCAAAACAGACATCCGGAATCGCTTGCCCAACTTTTTTAAAACATCTTCAAATCCTGATCTGTAAACATTCCTAACCTGGAAAACACCAAGGACAATCTCATCTATTTTTACAAAGACCGCAGAACCTTCCGTTAAAGAATCTGAATGTTGCGCGCCAACAAACTCAGCGGAACCAATTTTTATATGTTCGTCATTAATCCAGCCTTCTATTCCTGAACCAGGAATTTCTTTAAATGATTCTATTTCTTCATGACGAAATGCCTGCAAAAACTCATAAATTATTTTGCTTAAAGGGTGAGAAGATTGTGCTAAAAGAGCGCCAATACTATATTTCTGATCTGTAGTAATTTCGTTTCCAACATAGTTAACCTTCATCCGCTTGCTCTCCGTAAGTGTTCCCGTCTTATCAAAAACGATGTGATTAATTTTTGCAAGATCTTCTATCACATCCGGATGGCGCAGGTAGAATTTACTCTTACTGAGAATACGCAGGATATTGCCGTTAGTAAAAGTGGAAGAAAGTAAAAGTGCACATGGACAGGCAACAATAAGAATCGTTGTCAATGCATTCCACATTAAGAGATGTTCTCCTTCCGAAAACCAATACGCTGCTGCAGAAATTCCAATCAACAAAACAATTGCCGTAAAATATTGACTGAGGCCATGGATAACAGATGTGCTTTGCTTTTCTGATTTAAAGACATCCTGATTCCAAAGATTGGTCAGATAACTTTGTGAAACTTCCTTTACAACTATCATTTCGAGGCTTCCGCCTAATTGCTTACCACCGGCATAAACAATCTCTCCAACCTGCGGAACAACCGGGACACTTTCTCCGCTTACAAAACTGTAATCAATTTCCGCCCTGCCTTTAGATAGAATAGCATCAACAGGAACTAATTCATTTGAATGAATTCTGATAACATCATTCACTTTTACCTGATCAACAATAACAGGAACAAACTTTCCATTCCGGCTGGTGTGAATTGCTATAGGGAAAAAGGATTTAAAATCCCTGTCAAAGGAAATTGAACGATAAGTACGATCCTGAACCATTCTACCCATCAACATAAAGAATACAATTCCCGACATGCTGTCCAGATAACCGGAACCGGTTCCGCTGGCCAGTTCATAAATGCTTCTCAAAAAAGTTATAGCAATAGCAACTGCTATAGGAAAATCTATATTCAGAAATTTATTTCGCAAACCTTTCCAGGCGGCAACAAAAAACTCAGTTGCACAGTAAAACAATACCGGTAGCGACAATGCCACAATGAAATAATGCAAGGCAGAGCCAATTTCCCTTTCGAGAAAACCGCCGAGCGAAAAATACTCGGGGAAGCTCATCATCATAATATTAGCAAAGCAAAAACCGGAAACACCCAGTTTATACAAGCGGTTACCGGAAGTTTTGATGATCGATTTATCACTTAAATTCTGCAGACTGATATGCGGCTCATATCCGATAGCAGTAAGAGTTTCCACAACTTTTCGCAACGTTGTGAGCTTATTATCAAAAACCAGGAAGGACTCTTTTTTGGTAAAATTTACACGTGAACTGATTACGCCTTTATTGATACGATTTATATTTTCGAGCAACCATAGGCAGCTGCTGCAATGCATTTGAGGCAAATAAAACGTAACCTGTGTTTGCTTGCCGTCAGTAAAACTTATTAACTGCTGAATAATTGCAGCATCATCCAGAAATTCGAATTTATCCTCGCGTATTGTTGTTTTTTGGGCTACTCCAGGATTTTCGTTCAGGTCGTAATAAGCACACAACTCATTTTGATTGAGCAATTCGTAAACCATTTTGCAGCCACTGCAACAAAACACTTTATCCGCCAAAGCAATTTTTGTGTTCATGCATTCATCTCCGCAATGGTAGCAGCTTGTTACATTTTCTATTCGCGATTGCCCGGCTTTCATCCTGGAATATTTAATTATTATGATGATGATTTGCTGCCGAAAAGCAAGCACAGCTTTTATTCCAACCCTGCAGCATTCTATTCCATTCCTCTTTATCCTGCGCAAAAGATGTTTGAAAAACAAAGAGTAACGGGTAAACCGGATGAGTTCGTGGCAGTTGAATCTGCTCGGCCTCGCTCTCAATTTCATTCACAAGATCCATTATTGCCTGTTCTTTTTTATGCGTCAGTTGCTGCAGCTCGGTGATATTGATATTAGGTCTGGCATCGGGATTATCTTTCGTATTGAAAACTTTTAACACAGAAGGGAAAACCAATTTCAATTCATAATTTTTCAAGGATTCAAACTCTGATTTCAGCGTAAAAATCTGTTCGAAAATCCTGTCTGCCTGGCTACAAATTGAAGTATGATTTACATAATCTGTAATTTCCTTGAAAAGCCCGTCAATAAACGGATATAACTTTGCCCCGATTTTTTCGGTTATCTCTGCACCGGAGGAAGAGTGTGCGCACATAAAATCAGATTTTGTTGTAAACGCAAAATTCAAATTATAAGGGGCGGGAAACTATGACAAGCCTGTATTTAAAATATGACTTTGCTCATCTTTTAATACAAACAAAAATGCTTCCTGTTTTATACAAACAGGAAGCACTCATAAAAATTTAAAAAAAAGAATGGTTTAATAAAGCAGATTAGCTGTTTTGGTCAGTTTATCCGGATTGAGAATTTTGATTTTTTTCCCGGTCAATTCTATGATTTTGTCATTATTAAATTCTGACAAAAGCCTGATGGCGCTTTCTGTAGATGTGCCTACAAAATCAGCAATTTCTTCGCGGCTTAGTTGAACGGATAGTGTTTGATTATCTTGTTCGAAACCATAAGTCGCTTTGAAAAAAAGAAGTGCTTCCGCTACTCTTTCCCGCACATTTTTTTGCGATAAAGAAACAATATGCTCTTCGGCAGTTTTAAGGTCATCGCTTATTTTCTTAAAAATGGCCTGGCATAATTTCTTATCTTCCAATGCTATTTTTAAAAAGTAATTTTTATCGACAACACAAACAGAACTATCTTCCAGCGCAATAGCATTACAATGATATCGGTCTCCGGAAATCAAGGCTCTGTAACCCAATATATCCCCGCCTTTTACCAGTCGTAAAATCTGTTCCTTACCATCGGGTCCGGTAGTTGCCAATTTTATTTTACCGCTATGCACACAAAACAAACCCAGAGGTAAACCATTTTCGGAAAAAATTACCTGCCCCTTTTTAAAAGTGGTACATGACTTATGCTCATTCAGGACTTTTAGGCCGTCCTGGTCAATTGAAGAAAAAACAGAATTAATCCGCGCATTACATTGTGCACAATTGTGTTCAAATACCATTTATACTTTCAATTTTCAGTTTAAAAAAAACTCTTTCGCGGAAAGCAAAGATAGAATAATGAAAATGAAACAAAAATTAACTTAAAAATATTTGCCTAAAACTTCCAAAAATATTGCTTCACAAATTAAGAGGCATTTTCGCAAATAAAATTGAACAATATCACAATATCCGCCCAAATTTTCGTACACTATGGCACAGTTATTGCTCTCGAAAGGCAAAAGACACCAACTTTTAACAGAATATTATTTTCAATTTTTTACTATACAGAAGAATTTATTAATCAATGCTGCAGTTCTTAAAAAACCAATAAAGCTTAATTAACTGCGGAAATTTCCATTGTGAAGTAAGTGAATTAATAGATACTTAAATTAAAAAAAGCCAATTATCCCTTATCATAATTTATCTTTAATCTCGAAACCGATAACTATATATGAATAAACTTTACTATTCAATTAAGCGAATCTCACTTTTTTGTCTTATCCTGCTTAATATAGGACAATCGTCTTATGCTCAAACCATCAATACTTTGGCAGGTATCGGGACGTCTAGTTTTAGCGGAGATGGTTCTTATGCCATAGCAGCAGAATTAGCACAGCCTGTAAGTTTGGCCAGAGATGGTTCGGGTAATGTCTACATATCCGACCAGGGAAATCACAGGATTAGAAAAATCAGCTACAGCACAGGTAATATCAGTACTGTAGCGGGATCCAGCACCTTCGGATTCAGTGGTGACGGAAGTACAGCAACATCAGCCCAATTGTATTATCCCGCAGGAATTGCAGTGGATGGCTCAGGTAATATTTATATTGCAGATCAGACCAACCAACGAATCCGTAAAGTGACGGCTTCAACAGGTATTATATCAACCATTGCAGGTAATGGAACGGCTGGGTTTTCAGGAGATGGTGGTGCGGCAACAAGTGCTAATCTAAACAACCCTGTAGGTGTAGCTGTTGACGGATCCGGCAATGTTTATATATCCGACCAATATAATCAGCGAATCAGAAAAGTGACCGCAGCTACCGGAAATATCAGTACGATTGCAGGAACCGGTTCATATAGCTATACCGGAGATGGCGCTGCGGCAACCAGCGCAACGTTTCAGAACCCTGCAGGCATTAAAATTGATGCTTCAGGTAATATATTTATTGCCGACCTCTTCAACCATGTTGTCAGAAAAATAACCGCTTCAACAGGTAATATCAGTACGGTGGCCGGAACCGGCACCGCTGGTTTCAGTGGAGACGGCAGCGCAGCAACAGCGGCCAATCTTAATTATCCTGCAGATATAGCAATTGATGATTCAGGAAATATTTTTATTGCTACGCAATACTCTCACAGGATACGCAAAGTAAGCGTCCTAACCGGTAATATCAGCACTGTGGCCGGAACAGGCTCTGCAGGTTATGGAGGAGATGGCGGACCGGCAACTTCAGCTCAAATTAATTATCCAACCGGGATTATTACGGATGGAGGAAGCAATTTATACATTGCAGACAGAGAGAATCATCGTGTAAGAATTGTTTGTAATTATTTTACAAAACCAACCGTGACAACGCCATTGACCTACTGTCAGAACGCATCAGCATTAGCGCTTACAGCAACAGGAAGTTCACTTAAATGGTTTACAAGCCCGGCAGGAGGAACCGGAACGACAACGGCTCCTACTCCTTCGACTTCAGCTATTGGTTCCACAAAGTATTATGTTGCTTCTGTTTCCTCTTATGGCTGCGAGGGTCCAAGAGATTCTATTACAGTAAATGTAACGGGTTTACCAAGCGCCCCAACTGCTACAACTTCTTATAGTTACTGTATTGGTGCTACAGCATCCACATTGACAGCTACAGGAACTTCATTGAAATGGTACACCGTTGCAACGGGAGGAACAGGCGCAACCACTGCACCAACCCCATTGACTACTGCTGCCGGAACGACCGTTTATTATGTTACACAAACATCATCAATAACAGGCTGCGAAAGCCCACGCACAGCAATTACAGTAATAGTCAATCCATTACCTTCAGCACCAACAGTAACGAGCCCGGTAAGCTATTGCGAAGGAGCAACCGCAACTGCACTAACGGCAACAGGAACAGGATTGTTATGGTATACCACAGCAACCGGCGGTACAGGATCCGGCACAGCAATTACACCATCAACAAGCACTGCAGGAAGTACAATTTATTACGTCAGTCAATCGAATAGTTGTGGCGAAAGTCCGAGAGCAGGAATTACAGTTGATGTAAGCACCAAGCCAGCTTCTCCAACGGTAAGCACTCCTGTAGATTATTGCCAATATGCAATAGCAATGGCATTGTCTGCAACAGGAACATCCTTAAAATGGTATACAGCATCGACGGGAGGGACAGGAAGTACAACAGCATTTACCCCTTCTACAACAGTTTCCGGTTCAACAACTTATTATGTTAGCCAAACCAACACATTGGGTTGCGAAAGTAACAGAGCGGCAATTGTTGTAAATGTAAGTGCAGCCCCTGCAGTACCGGTAGTTACTACTCCTGTTACCTACTGTTTGGGTGTAACAGCGTCAGCACTAACAGCAACGGGTACGGGCCTTAAATGGTATACAGTAGCAACCGGTGGAACCGGCTCTTCAACCGCACCAATTCCTTCTACCTCATCATTGGGAACTACAACTTATTATGTCAGCCATACTGCAGGAGGTAGTTGTGAAAGTAACCGGACTGCGATAGATGTTATCATTTATCCGGCTGCATCTGCTCCAACCGTTACAAGCCCCGTAAATTTATGTGAGAGTACAACAGCCAGCCCTCTTACCGCTACCGGAACAAGCCTCAAATGGTATACTGTTGCAAGCGGAGGAACAGGTAGTACAACAGCAATTACACCGTCTACAGCAACAACGGGTACAACAACCTATTATGTCAGTCAAACTTCTGCTGCCGGATGTGAAAGCTCTAGAGCAAGTATTGTTGTAAATGTAAATTCATCGCCTGCTGCACCAACTGTAACCACACCTGTAAGCTATTGTCAGGGAGCATCGGCATCAGCTCTGTCTGCTTCCGGAACGAGCCTGAAATGGTATACTGTAGCAAGTGGGGGAACAGGTTCCACAACAGCACCGACTCCATCTACCAGCACTACCGGATCAACAAATTACTATGTAACACAATCCAATACTTCGGGATGCGAAAGCCCAAGGGCAGCCATTACCGTAACTATTAACGCGTCACCTTCCGCACCATCAATTACTACACCAGTCAATTACTGTATCGGAGCAACCCCATCTTCTTTAACTGCAACCGGAACAAGCTTGCAATGGTATACCATTGCAAGCGGAGGAACCGGAACTACAACAGCGCCAACACCTTCAACTGCCAGCGCAGGATCAACCTTCTATTATGTGAGCCAAACCGTTTCCGGCTGCGAAGGTCCGCGAGCAGCAATAGAAGTCCTTGTAAATCCACTTCCTTCAGCACCTGGTGTTACCAGCCCTGTAGATTTATGTTTTGGCACAACAGATTCAACCTTGTCAGCAACCGGAACAGGATTACTTTGGTATACCACTGCAACCGGAGGAACCGGTTCAAGCACAGCCATTAAACCATCTACATCATCTTTAGGAAGTACAACCTATTATGTCAGTCAAACCAATGGCTGCGGAGAAAGTGCGAGGAGTGCCATTGTGGTAAATGTGAATCCGGTTCCTACAGCTCCTATTCCGGTTTCACCTGTTACTTATTGCCAGGGAGATACTGCTGTTGCTGCCCTGTCAGCAACCGGAACAAATTTAAAATGGTATACTTCCCCGACTGGTGGCGGATCTTCAACTGCTCCAAAACCGAGTACGGCTGTAGCAGGAACGGATACCTTTTATGTCAGCCAAACAAATGCGTATGGTTGCGAAAGCCCTAAAGCCAAGATTATTGTCATTATTAAAGCGGCTCCGGTAGCTCCGGTAGTAACCACTCCTGTGGAGTATTGTGTTGGAGCAACCGCTTCTCCACTAACAGCAACAGGTACTGGTTTAATCTGGTACACTGTTCCCTATGGAGGAACGGGCGGTTCAACAGCACCAACTCCAAGTACTGCAACTGCAGGCACCACGACTTATTATGTCAGCCAGACAGACACATCAAGCTGTCCGAGCCTTCGGGCAGCAATACAGGTAATTATAAGTGGTCCTGCGCCCGCTCCAATAGTCACTACGCCAGTAAGATATTGCAAATTTGGAATACCAAATATTCTGTCTGCTTCTGTGTTCCCTTTGAAAACAAGTGATACTTTAAAATGGTACACTACTGCAACCGGAGGAACTCCAGGTTTGACGGCTCCAGTACCCAGCACCTCGACTTCTGGTACAGTAATTTATTATGTAAGTGCCTCACCCAAATCTGGTTGTGGAGAAGGAAGTCGGTCTGCAATTAGTGTTATTGTGGACACTGTACCGGCACCTCCAATTGTTATCACTCCTGTAAACTATTGTCTTGCCGATGCGGCTATTCCGCTTACAGCAGTAGGAACTAATATTAACTGGTATACCTCACTTACGGGTATCGCTCTTTCTGGAGCACCAACACCCTATACAACATCCGTAACTTCCTACAAGTACTATGTTACTCAAAAAACAGATTTTGGTTGTTTAAGCCCAAAAGATTCTATTACAATCAACGTAAATCCGGTACCAGCTTCACCAACAGTTATTACTCCCGTAATGTATTGTTTGGGAGCTACTGCTACGGCACTTTCTGCGACCGGCACCTCACTTAGATGGTATCCCAATTCATTTACAGCATCTTACAGTACAACTGCTCCGATACCCACTACCAGTTCAGTTGGCACAACAACTTATTATGTTAGTCAAACCAATTCATTTGGTTGCGAAGCTCCCAGAGTACCAATCGAAGTAATAGTGAATTTAGGAAGTGCACCACCAACTGCAACATCCCCTATCACATATTGTCAATTTGCAAGCGCATCACCACTTACTGCTACGGGCACAAGTTTATTATGGTATACATCAGCAACAGGTGGTACAGGTCTGACAACTGCACCTACCCCATCGACCGCAATTGCAGGTAATGATACCTTTTATGTTACACAAACAATATCAACCGGCGGGTGTGGAGAAAGCTCAAGAACGCCTGTTGTGGTGGCTATTAATCCATCAATAGCGAAACCAACTTTAGCGGATGATACGATTTACTATTGTTCAGGAACAACTCCTGCATCCCTTTCCGCTACCGGCATTAATTTGAAATGGTATTTAGTATCAACTGGTGGTTTTGGTAGCTCTACAGCACCTACTCCCAGCACTTCTTCAGCCGGCATATTCAAATATTATGTAAGTCAATCCACAGTATTGGGTTGTGAAGGGCCAAGAGATAGTATTACTGTTATTGTAAATCCAACACCATTAGCTCCTGCTGTCACTTCTACTGTCTCATATTGCCTGGGTGCTACCGGGACTTTGCCTTTATCTGCTACGGGCACAAATTTAAAATGGTATACAGTTCCTACAGGTGGCACTGCGACTACTATTGCGCCAACCCCATCAACAGCGGCAACAGGCACTACCGTTTATTATGTCAGTCAAACCACCACGGAAGGATGCGAAGGACCAAGGGCGAATATTAGTGTTGTTATAAATCCTAATCCTGCAGCACCATCAGTCGTTTCGCCGGTGTCATTATGTGAGGGAGAAAGCGCTACAGCATTGTCAGCTACCGGAACATCATTAAAATGGTATTCCGCAGCAAGCGGAGGTATTGGAAGCACAACAGCTACAATTCCTTCTACAATCACTCCGGGCACAACAACTTACTATGTCAGTCAAACATCTGTAGAAGGTTGCGAAAGCAGCCGTTCGGGAATTGCAGTCACTGTAAATCCAGCTCCTGCAGCCCCGCTTATTCCTGAAGATTCATTTACTTATTGCCAGGGAGCAATTGCTATGACATTATCTGCAACCGGAACAGGTTTGAAGTGGTACACGACAGCGACAGGCGGAACCCCGTCAACGACTGCACCGACTCCATCAACTTCCACTGCCGGAACAATTACTCATTATGTCTGCCAAACTTCAGCAGCTGGTTGTGAAGGAGTACGTATGCCAATTGTGGTTATTACAAATCCAACACCATCTACACCCGGAATTATTACACCTGTGGAATACTGTTCTGGCACAACGGCTACCGCATTAACGGCTACAGGAACTTCACTTAAATGGTATACTGTTCCAACAGGTGGCTCTGCAAGCACAACAGCCCCCACTCCGGGCACATCCAGCACCGGCGCCGAAAATTATTACGTAACACAAACATCTGCATTAGGCTGCGAAAGCCCGAGAGCTGCGATTAATGTTATCGTATATGCATCCCCATCTGCACCAACAGTTGGTTTTTACGTTACCCTGTGTTTGGGAAGTGTAGCAAGTCCTTTAACTGCTATTGGCTCCGGCTTAAAATGGTACACTGTACCAACAGGCGGAATAGGTTCTACAACTGCACCAACCCCTTCTACAACAACATCAGGAATTACTTACTATTATGTTAGCCAAAGCTCTTCCAGCATTTGCGAAGGTCCGCGTGCGACAATTATGGTAAATATTGATACCTTACTGCCAAAACCTGTAGTTGTAAGTCCGGTAATCTATTGCCAGGGAGAAACGGCAAGTGCGCTTTCTGCATCCGGCACTAGTCACCATTGGTATTTAGGTTCCAAAACGGGCTCTTATACAACAACAACTCCTGTTCCCAATACTTCTGTTGCAGATACTTTCATTTATTATGTAGGAAATGTTTCTTCTGCAGATTGCGAAGGTGTGCTTGATTCGATAATTGTATTTGTAAATCCTGTTCCTGCAGCACCAATAGTTGTTACACCAGTTGGTTATTGTATCGGGGCAACAGCTTCACCATTAACTGCTACAGGTACTTCTTTATTGTGGTATAGCGCAGCAACCGGCGGAACAGGCAGCACGACAGCCCCTACTCCTTCTACAACTGCTTCAGGAACCACAATATACTATGTGAGTCAGTCCTCTGCAGCCAATTGCGAAGGACCAAGAGCGGCAATCACAGTCAATGTAAATCCCACGCCGGCTGCTCCAACGGTTACTTCACCCGTTGTTTATTGTGAAGGTGAAACAGCTGCTGCACTTACTGCTACAGGTACTTCCCTGAAATGGTATACGGTTCCAACAGGCGGGACGGCCAGCACAATTGCTCCGACTCCTTCTACCGTTACTGCAGGGACAACAACCTACTACGTAAGTCAGTCTTCTGCTTCTTCCTGCGAAAGCCCGAGAAGTGCAATTACTGTTACCATAAATCCTTTGCCTGCTGCTCCGGGCGTTACAAGTCCGGTTACTTACTGCCAGGCTGCTACTGCTTCTGCACTAACAGCTACAGGGACTTCTCTGAAATGGTATACCGTAGCCACCGGTGGAACAGCCAGCACCACTGCTCCTACTCCTTCTACAGCTACTGCAGGCACCACCATTTATTATGTCAGCCAAACTACTGCTGCTAATTGTGAAGGGCCAAGAGCGGCTATTACTGTGAACGTTAATCCTCTACCTGCAGCTCCGACTGTAACAAGTCCCGTTATCTATTGCCAGGGTGCTACAGCCTCTGCTTTAACTGCTACAGGTACTTCTTTATTGTGGTATAGCGCAGCAACCGGCGGAACAGGCAGCACGACAGCCCCTACTCCTTCTACAACTGCTTCAGGAACTACCATCTATTATGTCAGTCAGTCCTCTGCAGCTAATTGCGAAGGGCCAAGAGCGGCTATTACAGTCAATGTAAATCCTGCAATCGCTGCTCCAACGGTTACTTCACCCGTTGTTTATTGTGAAGGTGAAACAGCTGCTGCACTTACTGCTACAGGTACTTCCCTGAAATGGTATACAGTTCCAACAGGCGGGACGGCCAGCACAATTGCTCCGACTCCTTCTACCATTACTGCAGGGACAACAACCTACTACGTAAGTCAGTCTTCTGCTTCTTCCTGCGAAAGCCCGAGAAGTGCAATTACTGTTACCATAAATCCTTTGCCTGCTGCTCCGGGCGTTACAAGTCCGATTACTTACTGCCAGGCTGCTACTGCTTCTGCACTAACAGCTACAGGGACTTCTCTGAAATGGTATACCGTAGCCACCGGAGGAACAGCCAGCATCACTGCTCCTACTCCTTCTACAGCTACTGCAGGCACCACCATTTATTATGTCAGCCAAACAACTGCTGCTAATTGTGAAGGGCCAAGAGCGGCTATTACTGTGAACGTTAATCCACTACCTGCAGCTCCGACTGTAACAAGTCCCGTTACCTATTGCCAGGGTGCTACAGCCTCTGCTTTAACTGCTACAGGTACTTCTTTATTGTGGTATAGCGCAGCAACCGGCGGAACAGGCAGCACGACAGCCCCTACTCCTTCTACAACTGCTTCAGGAACCACAATATACTATGTGAGTCAGTCCTCTGCAGCCAATTGCGAAGGACCAAGAGCGGCAATCACAGTCAATGTAAATCCCACGCCGGCTGCTCCAACGGTTACTTCACCCGTTGTTTATTGTGAAGGTGAAACAGCTGCTGCACTTACTGCTACAGGTACTTCCCTGAAATGGTATACGGTTCCAACAGGCGGGACGGCCAGCACAATTGCTCCGACTCCTTCTACCGTTACTGCAGGGACAACAACCTACTACGTAAGTCAGTCTTCTGCTTCTTCCTGCGAAAGCCCGAGAAGTGCAATTACTGTTACCATAAATCCTTTGCCTGCTGCTCCGGGCGTTACAAGTCCGGTTACTTACTGCCAGGCTGCTACTGCTTCTGCACTAACAGCTACAGGGACTTCTCTGAAATGGTATACCGTAGCCACCGGTGGAACAGCCAGCACCACTGCTCCTACTCCTTCTACAGCTACTGCAGGCACCACCATTTATTATGTCAGCCAAACTACTGCTGCTAATTGTGAAGGGCCAAGAGCGGCTATTACTGTAATAATAAATCCAAGTCCTATAGCACCTTTGGTAATATCTCCGGTCGGCTATTGTATTGGTGCCACAGCTGTTCCATTAACAGCTGTTGGTACCTCATTAAAATGGTATTCTACCGCTTCTGGTGGAACCGGCAGCGGAACCGCACCAACCCCGGTTACCTCAGTTGCAGGAGTTACTACTTTTTATGTAAGCCAAAGTACAACTGATGGATGTGAAAGCCCAAGAGCTGCTATTTCAGTTGAGATAACAAACAAACCGGATATCACAATTATCCCGGTAGGCTCACCTATGTTTGTCTATTGCAAAAACGATACAGTAACATTGAGAGCTACATCAAGCGTCACTATTTCAAGCTATCAATGGTATAAAAACGGAACATTGCTTCCCGGAGAAACAAGTTCTGAGTATAAAGCCTATGCAAATGGATATTATAAAGCAGAAATCAAAAATACATACGGATGTTCTAATGATGCGACTGTGTTTGTATTTGGAGATACCCTGCCTGATCCTACATTGTCCCCTATTGAACTTCAATTTTGTCCAAATGTCAACATTATACTTTTCTGCAAACCGGCATCCTCACTCTACAAGTATGAATGGTATAAAGATGGAATCGTAGTCGGTGGTGCAACCGGAAGCCAATTGATTATTAATAAAGCCGGAGATTATGTTGTGAGTGTGACCGATTCTTTTGGATGTGCCACTTTAACAAACCACTCATTCGTCAGCACATATCCTGCAATTCCAAAACCAAAAATTATTCGTGCCGATCCTCTTTTAAGACTGTCACTGACTTATCTGCACCATCAATGGTACAGAAATGGTAAAATCATAGCAGGCGCTACAGGACCATCTTTCACTATGTCATTCGGTGGTAAATACTGGTGCGAAGTAAGCGATGCCAATGGTTGTACGGAAGTGTCTGATACGATTGATACCGAGAATACATCTGCTATTAAATCTAACCAATTAGTTGGTTCAAAATTAAAAATCTATCCTAATCCAACTCAGGAAAAAGTATGGATTGAAGCCGATATAACAGTTGACATTCGTATCACAGATATTGCAGGAAAATACATTACCACTATCAAAAATGCCAAAGAAGTGGATATGGCAGCCTATGCAGATGGTGTTTACATTTTCACCATCAGTAATAAAGATGGCGAACTACTTGGAATTGAAAAAATTAATAAGCTGAGCGGCCATTAACTGCAAGTTTATTTAAAAAATAAAAATCCCCGGGATGAAAACATTCCGGGGATTTTTATTAATAATGAATGAGAAGATTAGTGTTTGAAATGGCGGGCTTTTGTCATTACCATTACCATATCATTTGCTTTGCAAAATTCAACTGAATCACCGTCTCTCATCGAGCCGCCTGGCTGTATCAGTGCAACAATCCCAACTTCCTTTGCCATTTTTACACAATCATCAAAAGGGAAGAAGGCATCTGATGCCAATACCGCACCTTCCAGTGAAAAACCAAACTGACGGGCCTTTTCCAATGCCTGACGCAATGCATCAATACGACTGGTTTGTCCGCAGCCTTTTCCAATCAACTGCTCGTTTTTGGCAATTGCAATGGCGTTAGACTTTAGGTGCTTGCAGATAATATTAGCAAAACGAAGGTCAGCCTGTTCCGCACCATTTGCCTCACGCGCACCAACATCGTGCCATTCGGTAAAATTGATATTATCTGCATCCTGAGTTAATGTACCATTCAATACATTCTTGAATTGAGCTCCAGGAACAAGTTGTTTTTTTTGCATCAAAAGAATGCGATTCTTCTTGCTTTTCAATAGCACTAAAGCTTCGGGTTCAAATGCAGGAGCAATTAAAACTTCAAAGAAAATTTCATTAATCTTTTGGGCGGTTGCCAGGTCTATTGTTGCATTTGTCGCCAGAACACCCCCGAATGCACTTTCAGGATCGCCTGCCAAAGCTGCTTCCCAGGCCGCGCCCACATTGCTTCTAACAGCAACACCACACACATTGGTATGTTTAATTACTGCAAAAACCGTATCGGTAAATTCTGCAAGTAAACTACAGGCAGCATCGACATCCACGATGTTATTATAAGAAAGTTCTTTACCATTCAGCTTTTCAAAAATTTCATCCAGGTTGCCATTGAAAGATGCTGTCTGGTGCGGATTTTCCCCATAGCGCAAAACGTTTTTAGCCTGATTGAAGTAATTTGAAATAGCCACATCATAGGTTGCACATTCTGCAAATGCTGCAGCAGCAAGGCTTTTGCGATCTTCAATTGAAGTAGTCCCTTCTTTATCATTTAATAATCCAAGAAAGCTTTCATATTGATTGCGGGATGCTACGATACAAACGTCATTATGATTTTTGGCAGCTGCACGAATTAAGGAAACGCCGCCAATATCTATTTTTTCAATGATTTTCGCTTCATCGTTTGTACTGGCCACTGTTTCTTCAAATGGATATAAATCCACAATCACCAAATCAAACAATGGAATACCATATTCAGCTACATGTTTTTGATCATCTTCAAAATCCCGACGTGCCAGAATTCCTCCAAATACTTTCGGATGTAAGGTTTTTACCCTTCCACCCAAAATTGAAGGATAAGAAGTGACACCTTCCACACTTTCACAAGGCAAACCTAGACCTTCAATAAAAGTTTGGGTTCCACCTGTAGAGTAAAGTGTAACGCCCAATTCGTTCAGTTTGCGAACAATGGGTTCCAGGCCATCTTTGTAGAAAACAGAGATAAGCGCCGATTGGATTTTGCGATTCATAATTGCTGTTGAAAAATTGAAGCGCGAAGGTAATTCTATCTCAAAAACCAACCAAAAGAAAGACTATGTACAATCTTAATTTAGATCTTAACTATTCACCTTTTAATTCTGCCAGCATTTTCTGGAAGGTTTCTTTATCATTTGCCCATCCAAGACTGGTAATTTTTGACCAGGAAATCAGAAAATCATGAACACTGGCATAATACACCTCGACATCATCTGTTGTAACAATTCTTATTACGCCCTTGTCAGAAACCTGTAATGAAAAGAGATATTGGCGATCTATTTCAAGTCCTTTCTCGGGTGTCAGCGAAACTGCTGTTACTAATTGGGTTGTCATTTCCTGCATCCGGTAAAAATAAGAATTCTTATTCTTTTACATCGAACCAAAGTGGTTTTTCATCGTTCCAGTCACCATTATAATTTATTGTTATTTCCTCACCAATTGCTATTGGCCGAACAGACTGAATTGAAATAGTCTGATTTTCGTAATCCATAAAGTATTCTGCATTCGAAGAAAAACTATGATTATAGATTGGAACATTGCCCAAAGCCATACAACACGCATTTATCTCTTCAGGATTCCATTCAAAAATATAATCATGAAGCAAAGTCTTATCCAGGTATGTCCTGTCTGTTGCAGGCATTACAATGACTGGTGCGGTTTCGATTATTTGGTTGGCAGCAATGCTTTCTGATGCAAAAACGCCCCTTCCTTTGGATTTGGCATCTTTTATTTCCACCTGAAAAAATATCATGGTGTAAAAGTAAAGAAAATCAAATAGCTACCTGCTGATTTCAATACAACAAATTATAGAATAATTTTTATGTCCTAATATTATTATAAAAAATGAATAAAAGCACCACTATTTACTTACAAAATCTATATTTTTTGCAAATTCAATAATTGTGGTATGATTTTAGATAGCATTAGTGCAAGTAGTCCTGATAATGTTTCGAAGAATTTTTTTAAGTTTTATATTAATTTCATCATTTGCGCTTTGCAGCTTCCGCTATGATGCTCAAAATATTGATGAGGTTATCAATACGCTTAAAACTTCGATTAATATCCAGAATGCAACCCAATTTTCGGAGTATTTTGATAATACTATTGATATAACGGTGAGTAATTCTCACAGTGTATATACCCGTAGTCACGCAATTATCCTAATCAACGATTTTTATCACAAAAATCAACCTGTCTCCTTTAAAGTTGATTATAAAGGTAGTTCCCCGCTTTCTGACGCCCAATATGTGATTGGGACCACCAACACCCAAAACGGGACATTTCGTATCTACTTATACCTCAAAAACAAGGGTGGGAAATTTGTAATTCAGGAAATGAAAATTGCCCGCTAAAAATCCCGGCAAAACCTTTTCAGATTTTTCTTTTATAAAGCTTTGAAAAATTGCTTTACAATATTAACTTTGATGCCTGTGCAGTTTTTTGCATTTACTATTTGCTACCAATTTATGAAAAAATCGACCTTTTCCTTTCTATTAATCAGTACAGCACTTATTGGCAGTATTTTCGGCACCAGCTCCTGCAATAAAGGCCAAACAAACACTACAGGAGTAAAGCAGGAATTAATAACCGGAGATATGTCCTTTGTTGTCCCAATGCAACTAATTGGAGAGAATGATAGTATGGTTGCTTTTTACTACAAAATAAACATGGATAGTTTCGTAAAAAGCTTTGATAGCAAATACGACACCGCAAGTATCCGCAAAGTTCAGTTTATATCCTGCACACTTACTAACAGCGATTTTGATGTAAATAATAACTTCCGCAATTTTCATACTGCAAATATTGGTATTACTTCTGCTACCAATCACCGGATTTTACGTATCGCGGCAGCAATGAATATTCAGGATACTGCAGCTTACTTTTTAAATGTTCCTAATTCCTACAATCCGGATTTATCGACTTATTTTAAAGCAGATAGTATCTGTTATCGTCTTTATGGTAATATGCGCAAAGGCACTACTATACCTTTGAACTGTAAAGCAACGCTTACTTACGAAATGACATTGGTAAAGTAATATCCTTTAAAACTTAAAAAAAGGCCACTGAAATATTTTCAGTGGCCTTTTTTTCTTTACTACGCACACTGATGAGAACTATTTAAAAGAGAAACGCCAACTCAAATGAGTTGGCGTTTCTCTTTTATCAGAATCTACAAATTAAGCTTTTGTTTCTTCTTCTGTTGTATTAGTATCCTCTGTAGCTGGCGCTTCAGGAGTTGCGTCTTCAGTCGCAGGAGCTTCAGCTATAGTTTCAGCAACTGGTGTCGCTTCTTCTTCTGTAGTTGCTACAGGAGCTACTGTTTCTTCTGCTACAGGTGCAGCAGTTGCTTCAGTAGTTTTAGCAGCTGCAGATCTGCGGCTGCGACGCGTTTTCTTAGCATCTGCTTCTTTACCACCTTTTACATATAATTCGTTGAAATCAACCAGTTCAATCATTGCAATTTCAGCAGCATCACCTTTACGTGGTGCCAATTTGATGATACGGGTGTATCCACCTGGACGGTTAGCAACTTTATCACCGATTACACCGAATAATTCTTTGATAGACTCTTTATCCTGAAGATAAGCGAAAACAACACGACGGTTGTTTGTTGTATCTACTTTAGAACGGGTAATCAACGGCTCAGCATATACACGCAAAGCTTTTGCTTTAGCCAATGTAGTGATGATACGTTTGTGTTGGATGAGGCTCTTTGTAAGGTTCATCAAAAGGGCATGGCGGTGAGCCGTTTTTCTGCCGAGGTTGTTTACTTTGTCTCCGTGACGCATGACGTTATGTTTTTAATAAAATGATTGGCTGAATCGCCTCCACCTGCACCGTGTCAAAGAATTGCAAGTGGTTTGTGTTTCCCTTTCCTTTGGTAATAAATTACCGCAGAACACAGTTTAAGTAAAAGCCACAGTGTGCGGGAGAGCACGCTGTGGCTATAAAAATTTAATTTCTAGAAATCTTTTGATAAGCTTTTCAGGCGTGAAATGTCCATACCAAAGTGCAGACCTCTTTCACCTAATACTTGTTCAATTTCAGACAGTGATTTCTGACCAAAGTTGCGGAATTTCATCAATTCGTCCTGCGTGTAGTTTACCAACTCGCTCAGAGAATTAATTTTCGCAGCTTTCAGGCAGTTGAATGCACGAACTGAAAGTTCAAGATCTTCCAATGGAGTACCAAGAATTTTGCGCAATTGTAAAGTTTCTTCGTCTACAACGTGTTCGCGTTCTTCTTTTTTGTTATCAAGAGAGATATTCTCGTCAGTGATAATCATCAGATGCTGAATCAGGATGCGCGAAGCTTCTTTAACAGCTTCTTCAGGATGGATAGTACCATCTGTGCTTACGTCCATTATCAGTTTTTCGAAATCCGTACGTTGCTCTACACGGGTATTTTCAATCGTGTATTTAACGTTTTTGATTGGAGTAAAGATTGAGTCAATTGCAATAACACCAAGCATACCATCTTTAGGACGATTCTCTTCGGATGGCACGTAACCGCGACCTTTTCCGATTGTCATTTCGATATTGAAAGTAGTACCCGTTTCCATACTGCAAATCACCAACTCAGGGTTCATTACTTCAAAATTAGGCAATGCTTCACCAATCATACCTGCAGTGAACTGACCTTGTTTAATGCTCAATTCGCATTTGTCGTGAGTCAAATCCTGCTCAGCAGTTTTCTTGAAACGTACTTGCTTAAGGTTAAGAATGATTTCCGTAACGTCTTCCAACACACCTTTGATGGTTGCAAATTCGTGATCGGCACCAGCAATTTTGATGGTAGTGATTGCGTATCCTTCCAAAGAAGAAAGCAAAACACGACGCAATGCATTTCCTATCGTAACACCGTAGCCAGGCTCCAATGGACGAAACTCAAATTGCGCTTCAAAATCGGTTGCTTTTTGTAAAACAATCTTATCTGGTTTTTGAAAATTCAATATTGCCATATTGATATTGGTATTTTAAGTGTTCGTTTAAAAATTTGTGGCGTAAGATAATGAATATAAATGATTTATTTACAATCTTTCCAAACGCTATTTTTATCAGCCAAAATAAACGGCAAACCAAATACGGTTTGTCGTATTTGGTTTTATTATTTCGAGTACAACTCTACGATAAGTTGTTCCTTGATATTTTCCGGAACACTTTCACGCTCTGGGTTAGCGAGGTAAACTCCTTTAAGATCTTTTTCGCTCCAATCGATCCAGTTGATTTTTGGATTTTTTGAACGAACCAAACTAAGGATAGAAGTGTTCACTTTTGATTTTGGTTTCAGTTCAATCACATCACCGGCTTTAAGGCGGTAGGAAGCGATATTCACGATTTCACCATTTACAAGGATGTGTTTGTGAGATACCAACTGACGTGCAGCAGGACGTGTAGGTGCAATACCCATACGGTAAACTACGTTGTCAAGACGGCTTTCCAACAGTTTCACAAGGTTCTCACCGGTTGCACCTTTAATACGGGATGCTTCGAAGTAAGTGTTGCGGAATTGTTTTTCCAACACCATGTAAGTGTATTTCGCTTTTTGCTTTTCTTTCAGCTGAATAGAATATTCAGAAGCAGTTTTGCGTTTTTTGCTTGCACCGTGCATTCCCGGAGGTGCACTTTTCTTTTGCAAGTTTTTGCCTGATCCTAGGATAGGCTCACCGAATTTACGGCAGATTCTGTTTTTGGGTCCTGTATAACGTGCCATTGCTTGTTATTTATCGATTTTTGAATTAATTCTGAAGCGTTTCATATAAAAATCGTAAAATCAGATACGCTTCAGATGTTTATCTTAAAACTAAATTTCGAATGAAGAATACAAAGTGCATTCTTCATTCGAAAAAAATATTGTAATTATACGCGGCGTTTTTTCGGAGGGCGGCAACCGTTGTGAGGCATTGGCGTTACGTCTTTAATAGAAGTAATTTCAAAACCGATGCTTGCCAGAGAGCGGATAGCACCTTCACGACCCGAACCCGGACCTTTTACAATAACGTCAACTTTTTTCAAGCCGGCGTCCATTGCTTTTTTACCACAATCCGCGGCAGCCATTTGAGCTGCGTATGGAGTATTTTTCTTAGAACCACGGAACCCCATTTTACCGGCAGATGACCAGGAAATAACCTGTCCTGACTTGTTGGTAAGGCTCACGATGATGTTGTTGAAGGTTGCACTGATGTGTGCATCCCCGTGAACGTCAACCTTCACGATGCGCTTTTTAGCAGCGACTTTTGCAGATGATTGTGCTTTTGCCATTTTGTTTTTAATAAGGTAATCATTAATAAACTTATGCTGAGCGTCTCAGCATTGTAACATCCCTCCTTGCAGCACCAATGGGCAGATCCGGCGATGAAACGAATAGTATTACTACTATTTTTTGGGTGCTTTCTTTTTACCTGCAACAGTTTTGCGCTTACCTTTACGGGTACGGCTGTTGGTACGGGTACGTTGACCGCGAAGGGGTAAACCTTTACGATGACGCAATCCGCGATAGCAAGCGATGTCCATTAAACGTTTGATGTTCGTTTGAACTTCAGAACGCAATTGGCCTTCTACTTTAAACTCACTGTTGATGATATTACGAATAGCAGTTTGCTCTTCGTCGTTCCATTCCATCGCTTTTTTGTCATAGCTGATTCCAGCTTTGTCGAGGATGCTACGTGCAGTTGTGCTGCCGATACCATAAATGTAAGTTAGCGCTATCTCACCACGCTTGTTTTTAGGTAAATCTATACCGGATATACGAGCCATTCTTATTAATTGTTAATTTTAAATGTTGAATGTTGAATTATCCCTGACGTTGTTTAAAACGAGGATTTTTCTTGTTGATGATAAACAGAACGCCTTTACGACGAACGATTTTGCAGTCTACACTGCGCTTTTTAATTGCTGCTCTTACTTTCATTGTTATTCTTGTTTAAAAAAATAAATTAATTATTTGTATCGATAAATGATCCTGCCTCTGCTCAGATCGTACGGACTCATCTCTACACCAACTTTGTCTCCTGGTAGAATACGGATGTAGTGCATACGCATTTTGCCGGAGATTGTTGCCAATATCTCGTGTCCATTCTCGAGGCGCACGCGGAACATAGCGTTCGACATCGCTTCACTGATAGTACCGTCTTGTTTGATTAAGGACTGTTTAGCCATATTTTAAGGGATTGCAAAGGTAAGGACATTTTACTAAAAAAATAATTTTTTTTAAAAATCCTTAATATCACCCTTGCTTCAAACTGTTTTAAAGTTTTATGCGAAGAAAATAATTATACAAGATGTTTATTGACAATTAATTGATTTCTAAAACTTTGGTTGGCTCCAGATTTGCGTTACGGATAGAAACATTCTGTGCCACATTGCTGGCCAGTTCCAGAAATTTATCTCTTGACGGAGAATCTTCATCTATTACTGCCGGCACACCAAAATCCCCGCCTTCGCGTATGGATTGAACCAAAGGAATTTCCCCAAGGAATGGCAGTTCAAATTGCTCGGCCATTTTTGCGGCACCACCTCTGCCAAAAATATAATATTTATTTTCCGGTAATTCTGCCGGTGTGAAATAAGCCATATTTTCTACCACACCCAATATTGGAATTTTAATGTGTTCCTGTTTAAACATCATTACCGCTTTCCGCGCATCTGCTGCCGCTACGGCCTGAGGTGTTGACACAATCACCGCTCCGGTAACCGGGATAGTTTGGGCAATTGTCAAATGAACATCACCTGTTCCCGGTGGTAAATCTATTACAAGGTAATCCAACTCTCCCCAAAGAACATCGGTTACAAATTGTTTTAAGGCTGAACTTGCCATCGGTCCTCGCCAGATTACTGCCTGTTTTTCATCTATAAGCAAGCCAATAGACATTGTTTTAATACCATATTTTTCAATCGGTACAATCATGCCTTTACCATTTATTTCCGTCATTTTAGGGCGCTCATCACGAATCCCCATCATAATAGGAATAGACGGACCATATATATCAGCATCCATCAAACCGACTGTTGCGCCTTGTGCTGCAAGACCTAACGCAAGGTTCACTGCAACGGTGGACTTCCCTACTCCACCTTTTCCGGAAGCAACGGCAATAATATTTTTGACACCAGGTAACACATCTTTGCGGTCTTTTCTGTTAGAAACTACCCTCGCACTCATTGTGATATCAATTTCAGCTTCTTTGCTCACCATCATGCGTACAGCATTAATACATGCCTTTTCTATCATCTCCTTCATCGGGCAGGCAGGCGTAGTCAGCTCAACAGTAAAAATTACTTTATTCCCCTCAACAGAAAGGTTTTTTACCATGCCGAGTGTCACAATATCCTTATGTAAATCCGGGTCGTCAACATTACTCAGGGCATCTAATACCGCTTCTTTCGTTATCATCAAAAACGTTTGTTAAATTGAAAAATTATCGTGCAAAACTAAGTTATTCCGTTTTCCTTTGTATCAACACGAAGGCACAGTTTTTTTATAAGTGCATTATTGTTATTGATAACACCTTATTTTAGCTGACTAATTATTATGCGTCAAACCTTTTTCTCCGGTCTTCTTTTAGCTTTATTTTGCATGGCTTTGCAAGGCCAAAAGGCAAATGCCCAGATTTCTTACGACAGGATTATACAGATAAACGGAGTGGTGATGACCAGCGATAGTTTGTATGGCATTCCGGACGTGATCGTTTCGGTTAAAAATCAGAATAAAGGAACATACAGTAGCGAACAAGGTGTTTTTGCCCTGGTATGCTTCAAAGGCGACACCATACAATTCAGGACACTCGGCTTTGAGCCTAAGGATTATGTAATTCCGGGTGATATTGCCGGCAATACCATTTCTATGGTACAATTAATGAGTCAGGATACTTTCTTCTTAAATGAAACCATTATTCATGCTTTACCTTCCAAAGAAAATATAAATGCAGCCTTCATCAACCTGCGGATTGATGATGACAAATATGAAATTGCCAGAAAAAACAGTAATCTGGCTATGTTACGAATGTTGTCAATGACGCGCCTGCCGGACGGACGTGAAAACCAAATGTACGTTCAGCAGAAAATAGCTTATCAGGCAGCTTATCAGGGTCAGCAACAACCGATGAACATATTGAGCCCGATTAAATGGGGACAATTTATCGAAGCCTGGAAGCGTGGTGATTTCAGAAAAAAGAAATCCACCACAAAGTATTAAACCCATAAAATCAATCCGATTGAAAAAATCAGTACTGATTTTAAGATTCTATGGCAATTTTGTTGTGGCATCCAATCTGATTACCTTTTCCTGCTGGAAAATGATCGATTACTGGAAAATGACCAGTATTATCCCGGTTTTATTTCTGTTTAAACTAGCCACTTGCTTCCTTCTTTTTTTATGGGTTAATGAACGGAAACAGAAAGAATATTTCTTCTATTATAACCAAGGCATTTCCAAAATGAAGCTTTGGAGCAACAGCCTTTCATTAGATATTTTTCTGTTTTGTGTAATGCTTTATTTTACAATTCTGTCGCTTTGAAGCATAAATTGGAAATAGACGGTGTACGTTTATCCTATGGCGATAAAGTTATCCTATCAGATATCTATCTGGAATGTAGTACAGGCTCGGTCATTGGTTTATTAGGCAGAAACGGTTCAGGGAAAAGCAGTTTACTGCAAATTCTGTTTGGCACAAAACAAAATGATGATTGTTCGGTGCGCCTGAATAACAAATCAATAAAACCCGCGTATGCAAATAATTGCATTGCTTACCTCCCCCAATTTAATTTCCTTCCACAAGGTCTCCGCATCCAAAAAGCTTTCCAAATCCTGGGATTACCGATTGAACCATTCTTAAATGATCTGCCAGAACTGAATAATCGTAAAAAATCAAAACTCAGGGAGCTTTCAGGCGGGTTTTATCGTCTGGTTGAACTTTATTTAATGATTAAAAAGGAAGGGAAATTTGTTTTGCTTGATGAACCATTCACGCATATTATGCCTCTACACATCGAAATGATTAAAAAATGGATTATTGAAGAAAAACGACTAAAGGTCTTATCATCAGCGACCATCTTTATCAGCACATAATCAGCATAAGCGATAAACTTTACCTTTTGAAAGATGGCAAAATTCATTTTTGCAAAGACTCAAATACGCTCAAAGAATTTGGTTATCTGAAGAATATCTGACAGGAAAATTTCTAATACTGATATTTCACCACCATATCATATGTTTTAGTCAAACCTGAAGTACTGGTAGCGGTAATTTTTATTGGATAGTCAGTAATAGCAGGATTACCCGGACCAATACTTGAAAATGTAATGAAAGTTGAAAAATCCGGAGTACCGGTTGGGTTTTCAATTTCAGCACTAAAAAGACCTGATGGTAAACCACTTATGCTCAAAGTAACTCTTTCTGCTACGCCGGAAAGACTCTCCACATCAATTGGCACCACTTCTTTATAGGTATCCAATTCAAAATCCTTCACTTCATTTACCCTGAAATCAAATTTAGCTATATCATCCTGTTTATTGCAGGAAAATAAAGTGATACAGAAAAGACTTAGGATGGCGAGTATTTTTTTCATGGTTTAGAAGGTTACCACTCAAATGTAATATAATCTCATTAAAAGCACCGCCCATTTTAGTTTGCTCCAATGATTTGCAAGGCAAAATGTATCTTGCAACGAGTTTGGAACAATTTTGGATGCTTCCATTTAGTGTATTTGAAAAAAATTATACTTTTTATAATTATATCTTTTCTGTTTTGGCCAAAAGCGAAAGCACAATCTCTTGCACAGGAGTTTTCCAATATACGGGTCAAAAAAATCCCTATCCTCGATTCTACGCTGTTAGATTCATTTGCGATCAGCGATATCCATATTCAAAACATTGATCAACATGATTATCAGGTCAATCTGATTACTTCGGTTCTCATCTGGAAAAAAAAACCAATTGGGGATTCGGTCACAATATCTTATCGGGTAGTTCCTTTGAATTTCAGTAAAATCTACACCCACAAAAACCGGAAAATTGTTGACTCCAATTATCTTTTTTCCTCAGAAATGTACAATAGCCGAAATAATAAAAATGGCAGCTTTGTAGATTATAACCAAATGGAGCTGAACGGCAGCTATGGCCGGAGCATTTCTTTGGGAAACAACCAGGATGTAGTTTCAAACTCCAATTTCAACCTGCAGGTGAATGGCTATTTAATTGACAGTATTAAAGTAGAAGCCGCTTTGACAGACAATACCGTTCCCTTCCAACCTGATGGTAACACCTCTAACCTTCAGGAGTTCGACCAGATATCTATTCGCATGAGCAAAGGAAAGCGCAGCCTGATGCTTGGTGATTATAATCTCAACAAACCTGATGCTTATTTCCTTAATTATACCAAACGTGTTCAGGGTTTATTTTTTCAGACCGAAGATAAACTTGGCAAAAGAAACCTTAACAAGGCAGGACTTAGTGCATCAATGGCAAAAGGAGAATTTGCCAGGAATATTTTCAACGGAAGTGAAGGGAACCAGGGACCCTACAGGCTTACAGGCAATAATGGAGAGCAGTTATTTGTGGTTCTGGCAGCTACGGAGAAAGTTTATGTAGATAATATACTACAGGAACGCGGCGAAAATGCAGATTACATCATCAACTACAATACCAACGAGGTGCGCTTTATGCCACGGCGACCCATCAACCAGTTTTCCAGGATACAAATCGAATTTGAATATCGCACCAACAACTACCTCAACTCTTTGATTTATGCCTACGATGAACTGAACATTGGTAAAAAATGGCAAATCAAAGCGAATATCTATAGCAATCAGGATGCGAAAAACCAACCTTTTCAGCAAGACCTCTCAGGTGATCAGAAACGTTTCCTGGGAACAATCGGAGACAGTATCCATGCTGCACTCATCCCGAATATCGTTCAGGACACTTTTGCAGCGAATAAAATTCTGTACAGCATAAAAGACTCTACCATTCTGGGTACAAGTTTCGATTCGATTTACGAATACAGCATTGACCCCGCATTACCTTTATATTCAGTAACATTTTCCTACGTAGGATCCGGCAAAGGTGATTATACCATTTCGGGCACCAACGCCAATGGTCGTGTGTATAAATGGGTGCCCCCTATTGGCGGGCAGAAGCAGGGCGATTACTCTGCGGTATCCCTGATAATAACGCCCAAAGCACATCAGGTGCTGACCCTGGCAACACAGTACCAAATCGATTCATTTAAGAGATTCAAAATAGAATGGGCAGGAAGCAATAAAGATCCTAACACCTTCTCCTCAGTTGATAACGAAAATCATAAAGGTTTTGCAACAAAAGTAAACTATGATGAGGAACGCTTTTTTGGAAAAAAAGACACGCTGAACAGAAGCGACTGGGTACTCAAAAACAGTCTTCAGTACGAATATGTAAATTCAAAGTTCAGGGCCATTGCGCCCTACCGTTCTGTAGAATTCGGAAGAGACTGGAACGTACCGCTGTCCGGAAATAGCCCGGATGAGAACTGGATGGGTTATGCGGTGCAATTGGCTCACAGAAAATTTGGAGCCACAGATTATTCTATCAGCTCCTACAAAAGAGGAAACGATTATTCAGGCCTGAAAAATACCTTCGGCTATAAAATCAACAATGGCAAACTGAATACCGGCTTTAATTTCAGCCTGATGAATGCTGAAGATTCTTTAATAAAAACCGATTTTTTCAAACCATACCTTTTTGCTGATTATAGTTTTCATAAAGTATTGCGCAGTACAATCGGGGCACATTATTATGCAGAACACAACGAAGCAAGATTTGTAAAAAGTGACAGCATGCACGCCTCCTCTTTCTATTTTGATGTGGCAACTGCATTCTGGCGGAGCCTGAATACAAAAAGCTACAATCTTTCGGCAACTTATTTCAGGAGAAGAGATTTTTTACCATTCAATAATCAATTTGAACAACAAAACCACAGTGATAATGTGACAGTACAGTTCGGTCTGGGAAAAGGAAGCAATCACATGTTGAATTTCACCGGCTCATACCGGCAATTGCACATTGACGATACGAGTATTATTCGCACAAAACCGGAAGAAAGTATTTTAGGTCGTCTGCAATATGATGGCTCCATTTTTCACAATGCATTTTCCTTTTCATCGCTTTATGAATTCGGAACCGGGCAGGAGCAAAAAAGAAACTTCACTTATGTGCAGGTTCCGGCAGGGCAGGGAATGTACAATTGGATTGACTACAACAATGATGGCGTGCAGCAGCTAAACGAGTTTGTAGTAGCCCTTTACCCGGACCAAAAATTATTCATTAAAATTTTCACGCCAAGCGCTGAGTATATTAAGGTCAATAATGTAGCCTTGAACCAAAGCATAAACTTTGACCCTGCAAATTTTTTCAGCAAAAAAAACAAAAACTATTTTTCTAAATTTTGCTCCAATATCTCTGATCAGTTTGCAGTGCAGGTATCCAATAAAATTCTGAATACTGCCGGCATCAGCGCTTTCAATCCTTTTTCGCAATCTTATAATGATACGGCTATCCTTATTACCAACACTGCAATCAACAATACTTTGTACTACAACAGAAGCAGTTCGAAATGGGGGCTTGATTATAATTTCCTGAACAATATGGCAGAACAATTACTGACTTACGGACTAAGCAAAAATCAAAACAAGCAACATTTAGGAAAAATCAGAATTGCACTTTCCAAGTCAGTGACAATAAATATGAGTGGCCGCTCAGGCATCCGGAGCAATATTTCGGGCACCACCGATGGCAGCTCTTATCTTCAGAAATATTGGTCTGCCGAACCCGCTCTTATATGGCTGAACCGGTCTGTATTGCGCATCACCAGCTCTTTTCGATACGAAAACAGGCAAAATGACATTGTATATGGCAATGAGAAAGCAATTATTCAATCAGCAAACATCGAGTCAAGATTCAGCCAGACCTCAACGGGCGTTATTCAGCTGAGATTTACTTACAGTCATATCAATTACAACGGGTTGGAATCTGCACCTGTGACTTACGCTATGCTGGATGGACTAAAAACAGGTCAGAATTTCCTTTGGTACCTGAACTGGCAAAGGCGCGTTGGAAAAGGGATTGAGCTGCTGATTGAATATGAAGGAAGGAAAGCAGGACTGGAAAAATCCATCCACACCGGACGAATGAGTCTACGGGCAATTTTATAAATTTCAAGATTGAAGATGCAAATCATGTAACACAATAATCGAATTGTGTAATAAACCTATACCTATATCTGAGGACTTTTGCTAAGACAAAACAATTATTCAAACAATAAAACATTCAGATATGAACAGTACAGAATTAAAAGGAAACTGGAACGAGTTTAAAGGCAAGCTGAAACAGCAATATGCTGAACTAACTGAAGATGATTTGCTTTACGAAGAAGGAAAAGACGATGAACTATACGGCCGCCTTCAAAAAAAATTAGGCAAAACAAAAGAGCAGATTCAGGATATTATTTCTGACTTCAAAAGATAGAATCTGCCTTCCATTTTTAAATCAGCTAATTACTCACAATAAAATCAAAACAAAATGAAAAAGACAATGTTCTCCTTTGCAGTAGTTGCCCTGATGTTGGCAAGTTCTGCTCAATTAACAAGCTGTTCTTCTCCTTCACAGAAAGAAGAAAATGCAAAAGAAGAAGTAGTAGATGCTCAACACGATCTTGCTGAAGCACAACAAGATGCTGCACAAGCTACCGTTCAGGCTGCTACTGAAGAAGAGTGGCAAGCTTTCAAAGCTGAAACCAATGCCAAAATTGATGCTAATCAGGCGCTTATCGGCGAACTGAGAAAGAAAAAAAGAAAAGCTGACAACGATATGACTGAAGATGCTTACAAAGCACAAATCGACGGTTTGCAAGAGCGTAACAAACAATTGCGTGATCGTATGGATGCTTATGAAAGCAACAAAAGCGATTGGGCTACTTTCCGCAATCAATACAACAACGATATGGACGAATTGGGCCGTTCATTGAATGATATGAATAAATAATTGCAACTTTAATTAGGTTACTGACTTGAATTGTTATATAATTTGAGAAACTGATTAAATCCGGGAATATTCGGATTTTAACTAAAAAAATAACCGCTTCAATATTGAAGCGGTTATTTTTTATAACATCCTGTTATCAATCATATTAAAAAAGTCCATCGGCTGAAATGTACGCCAGTTAGGAATGTCCATCAGCGTAACATATTGCTCCAGGTGCATTTGCTTAAAATCATATTGCGTGGAGGAAGGCATATTCACAGCAACAATCCATCCGCCTTTGTCAGCAATATCCCCTTGCCACTCGTCATAATAATCAGTATCGCTGCTGTGAAAGTTGAGAACATTTTCTGCAATCAAAATAAACTTGCTGATACCTCTTGAAATCATGTCGTCAATCACCTCGCGCTTCAATTGCATTATATCGTTTTCAATGGCATCATTCCATTCGCCAATCATTTCGATAATGCCAAAGCTGAAATCATAATCGACAAACAAAACCTTAAGATAAAGTGTGCGGGAACCAAACTCATCCCACTGCGGGTGGATATAATAATTATAGACCGTATTGGAATATTCGAACTCGCTGTAAGTCCGTCCAAAAAAAGGAGAGCGCTCATCCTCTTCGGCGGTATAAAGGTGTCTCCAGTTGTAATATGGTTCTATTTCCTGCATCTTTAATCCCTGTTTTCTAGCCTGGCATTCGGGCTATATATTTCTGCATTTCTTTTATCTGATCCAATATTTGCACATTAGTAGCCTTGCAGGATTTTGCTTTAGCAAAATATTGCTTTGAAGCTCTGAAATCGCGACGCTGCATACAAATAGAGCTCAACTGCAAGTAAGCACTGGCTTCGTTATCAGCATCAGGCAAACCTAATTTTAGTGCTTTGCGAATGTTCTCGTAAGCTTCTTTGATATTTCCTTTCTTTTGTGCAATAGCACCCAATTGTAAATAAGCCGTTCCTTCAAAGCCTTTTTCAGTGATACCGGACTCAAGGCTTTTGCGCAAGCTTGTTTCAGCTTTGTCAAGGTCGTCTGTCATCGTGTGCATATTTGCCTGCAACATATGGTATGAAGAACGAACCGGTTTGTAAAGCAGTTTCGGGTATTTCACTTTTTTCAGCAATGCTTCCGCACCTTCCAGGTCTCCACTTTCCACATAGCCTTGTATTAAAGACATCGGGCCAATCATGAAATGAGCGACAATCATTAATACAGCTATCAACATTGGAATCCATGCAATCCACCAGCTGGCCTTGAAGCCCAAAAGAAGGCCGGCCAAAATCAATACAAACGCCAGCAAAAGGCGATTGAAAACAATTAAACGTCTTAATTTAATATTCATCTTGTTTCAGTAAAAAATTGTGTGCAAATGTACTCGCTAATTTTGAGTAAAATGCATTGAGAAATGTGATAATTCGTCAAATTACGGCCTTGTAAAGCAAAAGGATTTCGTTTCTTTGCGTCCGGATGATGCTATTGTTTTATGTTTTTTCTATTTGTATCGTGCTGCAAACCCTGTTTGCAGTATGGATGCTCTGGGTAAAACCATCTCCGGAACCGAAAAAAAACAACCAAACGGCTATTGTTCCTCTTTCAATTATCATCTGCGCAAAAAATGAAGCAAAGAACCTTCTCGCAAATCTTCATTTTATCCTTAGCCAAGACCATCCTGATTTTGAAGTAATTGTAGTGAATGATGCTTCCGATGATTTAACGGAAACAGTGTTGAATGGTTTTTCAGATAAAAAATTGAAAATTGTTAATATTGCTGTGGACGAAGAAAGAACGCTACCTGGCAAAAAATTTGCTTTAAGCAAAGGGGTTGCTACGGCAAGCAACGAACAATTACTGCTGTGCGATGCAGATTGCAAACCCGCTTCAAATGATTGGGCATCATTGATGACAGCTGATTTAAACCATCCCAAAGAAATTGTAGCGGGTTATGGTGCTTATGAGCAAAGGAAAGGCTGGCTGAATGTTTTTATAAGATGGGAAACGCTGCACACATTCCTGCAATACAGCACTTACGCACAAAGCGGTGTTCCTTATATGGCAGTAGGCAGGAACCTGGCCTGTACTAAATCTGTTTTACTAAAAGCACAATCCGAACCCATTTGGGCTTCGATGCCATCCGGTGATGATGACTTGCTGATACAATTGATGGGCAACAGAAAGAATGTTGGTATTGTTTCTAATTCTGCTGCATTCACTTACAGCGAAGCAAAAGCAACATTTAGAGAATGGATAATGCAAAAGCAACGGCATCTTTCAACGGGGAAATTATATAAAAAGCGTATTCAGTTTTTGCTTGGCCTTTATGGATTATCTCATGGATTAATGTGGTTCTTATGGCTGGCACTTTGGATTGGTGGCTACGGCTACTTAATTTCGTCGCTGATGCTGCTTCGCTGCTTATTGGTTTGGAGCCTTTGGGCCATCGGTGCAGAATCAATGAAAGAAAAGAACTTAATTCTCTGGCTGCCGCTTTGCGATATTGGCTGGGCTATTTATAATCTATTTTTGTCGCCGTATATCTTTTTTAAAACAAAAAAACAATGGAAGTAATTTTAAAATATTTTGATGACTTTTCTGAAACGCAATTGGGGCAGTTTGCTGCGCTGAAGGATTTATATACTGACTGGAACGAAAAAATAAATGTTATTTCCCGCAAGGATATTGACAGTCTTTATGAAAGACACGTTCTGCATTCATTGGCGATTGCCGCTTCCGCAAATTTCAACGATGGGGCGGAAATAGTAGACATCGGCACGGGCGGTGGATTTCCCGGTATTCCATTGGCTATATATTTCCCGAACGTTCAGTTTCTCCTTGCCGATAGTATTGGCAAAAAATTGAAAGTTGTGCAGGATGTTGCCGATCAGATCGGACTGAAAAATGTTCAGGTGCAACACACCAGGATTGAAGACATTAAAAACAGAAAATTTGATTTCGCCGTTTCGCGTGCTGTGGCTCCATTGGCAGAATTATGGAAATGGGCAAGACCTATTTTGCGGACGGGCCACAACAGTGAAGAATATGGCAACGGTTTGATTTGCCTTAAAGGCGGCGACCTTGCCCAGGAATTTTCAGAATCCGGTTTAAGGCCGAGGATGCTGCCGGTGAATAAAATTTTTGAAGAGCCTGGTTTTGAAGACAAATATGTAGTCTACGTGCCACGATAAGCCATTCACCTGATTCCAATTGAATTTCTCTGTTTTTTTGAATAGTTTTGGAGATTGATGCGCATTTTATTCCTTTTGCTTTTACTCTCGTTAAAAATCGCTCAGCCATCTTACGGCCAGGGAAAAGCACGTGCACAACGATTTCTGAATCTTGCCCAAACCTATTATGCAAAAAAGGACACCAACCAGGCATACTCATATGTGCAGTTGGCGATAGACGAATATCCGGCTTACGATGAAGCCTACAGTTTGTTGGGCAAATGGTTGTTTGATGCTAAAAATTATATCTGGTCGGCCCGGACTTTTTCTACAGCGGCAGTAAAATGTGTGAACGGAAAATCACGATTTGCTATACCGGCATCCAGAAGTTTTGCCAAGGCGCAAATGCCTGATTCAGCCTTATTCTGGTTGTCACAAAGTCCTTCTAAAAATACAGAAGTCGAAAAAATTGCAGCACAATCAAAATTAGCCTTGTCCTTTTTGACGCCGCTTGATACCAACCAGGCCCGAAAACTGGATATGAGGGTGAATACGAAAGTGCCTGAGTTTTGCCCTACCATTTCTGCAGACGGCGAAACTTTATATTTTACCCGAAGGATAAATGGTGTGAATGAAGACTTCTTTTATGCAAAAGCAGATTCCTGCGGAGGTTGGTTTACTGCGCGCAATATGGGATACCCTCCCAACACAGCATCCAATGAATCAGCGCAATCCATTTCCGCTGACGACCATTATCTGTTTTTTATGCGGGGCGACAATCGCTCAGAAAATGGATGGGGACGCGGCGGATATGATTTATACCTGGCGTACCGATTAGCTGCCGACAGCCCCTGGACCGCAGCCGAAAGTTTTGGTGCCACCATCAACACACCTGCCTACGAGGGGATGCCATCTTTATCTCCCAGCATTTCAGATTTATATTTTATCAGCGACAAACCCGGCGGATATGGAGGATTAGATATTTGGGTTTCCCATTTTTCTTTTGGCCTTTGGCAATTACCTGTCAATCTGGGACCCAATATTAATACCGCGGGAAACGAAACTGCTCCTTTTATCAGTTCGGATAACAAGACCTTGTATTTTGCTTCCGATGGTCATCCGGGACTTGGAGGCAGTGATTTATTTATGAGTAAAAAGGAATCCGGAAGCAGCTTATGGGGTACTCCCACCAATCTTGGCGTGCCAATCAATTCCAGTGCTGACGAGCATTCCGTTTTTGTTTGTCCTGATGGAAAGAGGACATTTTTTGCCAGCGACAGGGAAAATACAAATGGAAACCTTGATATTTATGAAAGCACTTTGCCGTCTATTTTGTCTCCGGAAGGAACTGCCTTTGCAATGTGCTATGTGTATGACAGTTTCAGCAAAGAACCTGTCTTGTTGGGTAGTATTACGCTCTACGATATGGTTGGTAACGAATTGGGACAATATCATGCCAACAAAGGTGATGGAAGTATCCTGATGAGTCTTCCGGTTGGCAAAACTTTTAATTATGAGGTGAGGGGGTTTAATTACACCATGCTGGAAGGCACCATAAGCTTTCCGGTAGCATGCCCGAAATGGTGCACCATTAATTTCCCTTTATTGTCCAGAGATTATGTAAAGCCAACGCAGGACAGCCTTGTACTCACTTTGTTTTACCCCAAAAATGTAACCAAACTCAGTGACTCACAAATAGTATTATTGAAGACCGCATTGCAGGATTGGCTGGGCAAAAAAGAGGTGTCTATTTTCATAAATGGTTACACAGACAATACGGGAACACCAATGATTAATATTCAGAAATCCACCGTCCGGGCAAACCTGCTGTATGATGTAATTTCTTCAATGGGTTTCGAACCGCAAACACTTACCAGCACAGGATTTGGAGATTCCAATCCTTTAGTTGAAAATACAAGCCCCGAAAATCAGGATAAGAACAGACGTGTAGAAATAGTAGTTCGCTGGTAATTAAAAATAAAACTTAGTTCATACCCACTTCATTACAGTTATCCACTTTACTGCGCTCTCCATGGGGAATGCGGCCTGCACCGGCATAATATTTTTTCCAGTAAGCATCGCTCAATTTGCTGATCATAACACCCTGGCTGGTGCATGAATGAACAAAATAATCGTTCATCAGATAAATGCCTACGTGAGAAATTCTTTTAGTGCGGATATTGAAAAATACCAGGTCGCCTTCTTTTAGCTCCTCCTTATTCCAGATAGAATGGCACAAATTAAATTGCTCGGCTGCTGTGCGGAATAAGCTGATGTTAAAAACCCTGGCGTACAAACGCTGAACAAAAGCACTGCAGTCAATTCCTCTTTTATCCGTACCACCCAGTCTATATCTTGTCCCATACCACTCGTCGATAAAATCGTATAACAGATCATTGGTAATCACCTGTGGTAGTACTCCCAACATATTGGCATACTTCAGGTTAAGGAATTTATTTAATGAGGTGATGAAGTTTTTTTCAGCTGTGGGAGGTGGGGTTTGATTTGGCGATGCTGGTCCAATTTGCTTTTTGGCTGAAGAAAAAGTATTGGTTCCGGCATTGCGCTGATAAATCTGAACGCCATTTGGATTTTGAGATCCAACAATATTTTGATTAGATGATTTTGCTGCGGCGGCAAAAGACATTGGCTCCATTAGTTCGTGAGCTGAATTGCAGCTGGTTCCTGCAATGGACAATGTGGTGATGAGCAAGGTGTTTAATAATGTTTTCTTAGTCATTATATGCATCGCTGTTTTAAGTGAAAAGAAAATTAACCTTGTTACTGATTAAAATTACGATGGCGAAGATAATAAAGACAGCCCAAAAATTAAATCCCCCAAATGCAGTTTTAACATTTGGGGGATTCTCTAAATTGCAAGCTGTTAATCAATTATTTATCAATTAATGGCGCTGCATGTCTTTGATAATATTAACTGTTTCAGCCAGCGAAATATCCTTTTTTAATAGTCGGAGCCAATTTTTATTCCGCTCAGACGTTGCTGTATCAGCGGATATCCTTGGCTTATCTTTTGACAGGTTATCAATATCCAGTAAGGTCACTGTCTTTTCAGTTTCCTCAATTCGCTTTGCCAAAGCCGATGCTTCATCCTGCTCTTTTTTAAATTTCGCTTCGTTCAGTGAGACAATATTTTCCTGCTCCAGTTTCTTCAATCTTTTGGCATTTTCCTTTACTGTTTCGAATGATTTGCTGGCAGCGATTCTTTTTGCGCTCAGTGCACGAAGCTTTTCCACATCGAAACTACCTGCCCAAAATGAACTTGGTGCATTGGAAGTTAACTTCCCACCTTCAGGAGTATTAAGCATTGGCAATTGAGCCGGTTTAATTTCATCGTATGGCAGCGCTGCCTTATCCTTACGTTCGCCAATTTCAATCTCGCTGTAAACATCCGGAATGATAATATCCGGAGTCACGCCTTTCAATTGGGTAGAGCCACCATTGATGCGATAAAATTTCTGGATGGTTAATTTCAACGCACCAATTTCAGGTATATTTTCTGCCAACATTTTGGCCTGTACCTCAAGCGGCAAAACGCGATCAATTGATTCTTGTTTCTGAACAGTTCCTTTGCCAAAAGTCGGACTTCCAACTATTACAGCTCTCTTGTAATCCTGCATCGCTGCAGCTAAAATTTCAGAAGCAGATGCACTGCCCTGGTTAACCATTATTACGAACGGACCATCATAGTTCACCTGGATTCTGCTTTTCAAAATCATTGGTTGCGCTTCGCTGGTTTTTACCTGAACAACCGGGCCGGGGCCTACAAAGATACCTGCCATATCCACCACATCATTCAACGAACCACCACCATTGTAGCGCAAATCCAGGATGATACCTTTCACACCTTCTTCTTTCAGTTTCACAACCTCTTTGGCTATATCATCTGCCGAACGGCGGCCATCTGCGCTGGAGAAATTACTATAAAATTCACTCAGGTAAATGTAGCCCAGCTTTTCATTTCCGCTATTGATTACTGCAGATTTTGCAAAGGTTTCTTCCAGCGCCACTTTGCCCCGTATGATTGGGATTACTTTTATCGAACCATCAATTCTTTTTACGGTCAGCCTGACTTCTGTTCCGTTTTCACCACGGATTCTTTGCACCACATCTTCCAGCTCATATCCCTGAATATCTTCCGGTTCAGCTTCTCCTTGTCCAACTTTTATAATCTCATCATTTGCTTTCAATTCGCCTTGTTTCCAGCTTGGGCTGCCAGGCACTATCGAGGCAATCTTAACTTTATCCTCTTCAATTTTCAGTTGAGCACCGATACCATAAAACTCTCCTGACATCTGCACATCAAATTGTTTCTTTTCTTTCGGCGGGAAATAATCCGTGTGCGGATCTTCTGTCAAAGTGATAGCATTGATATATAAAGCAAAGCGGTCGTCTTCTTTGCCCTTATTCATTTTAGTAAAATACTTCCTAAGGTTGGTGTCTACTTTTCCACGGGCAGATTTGCGCAATTCGTCATCAGACTTCATCACAAATTTGCTGGTATCGATATTTACTTTTGCTGTGTCTCTTTTGATTTTTTCATCAGACTGAATTTTTTTCAGCTCCATATATTTTGCCAGCACACGATACTTGATATACTTAGTCCAACGGTCTTTCAGGGCAGCTTCATTGGCAGCAAAATCTATTTTATCACTGTTCAGCTGAATTTCTTCATTACCACTAAATGTAAAATCTGTTTTAATAATTTCTTTGAAAAAGCCCTCAATCTGCGCTGTCCTTTTGGTATACAATTCATTGAACAAATTGTAGCATTCGAAAGTTGAGTTGTTTATCTCGTCATCTATCTGATAACGGTATTTGCTCAGGGCGGTGATATCTTCTTTGGTAAAAACCTTCTTTTCGAAATCGGCTGTTTCAATTAATTTATTAAAAACAGCATTGGAAAAAGAATCATTAACCGGGCGTGGAGCAAAATGGTTTTCCTGAATAATTCCCATAACGGAATTAAGGATAATCACCTTGCGGGCATTCTCGCTCGACACATCCTCGTTGATATATTTAAACGAGAAAAAAGCGGCAAGCGCCGCAATAATCAATAATGGAATACCTATTTTGTACTTCATGAAATGCAACATATACTGTCTATAGAAAAAATGATAAGTGAGACAAATGTAAACGATAAACGGTTAATAAAATGCCAATAGTAAGCTACAATTTAAGCGTTGTCAGGGGTATATTAAGGGGGATAAAAAGTCCCAAATCTGCATAACAAATTTGGGACTTTTCAGAAATGAAATCCTGTCTTATTCTACATCAATACCCGACTCTATGTCTTTGTATCTTTTCACCTGCTCCAGCGCATCCGGTATCACATCACTGATGACGGTGATAAATGCACCTTGAGTTGCGGTATTAATCGCGTGATCAATGGCTTCACTTTCTTTATGAATCACTGTGATCTTCATTTCAGGTTTAGTCAAACGAATACCTTCTGACAACAATTCGATCAGTTCGTCCGGAGAACGGCCACGGGTATTCTTATCCTGGCGGATAATAATTTCATCAAAAATCTTGGCCGCTTCTGCGCCCAGAGAAACAATATCACTGTCTCTTCTGTCGCCAACTGCGGCTATGATTCCCACTTTATTGGGAGACTCCACAGAGGTAACATATTTACCCAATGCAATAATACCATGCGTATTGTGGGCATAATCCAGCATAATGGTAAAGCTCTTGAACGGGAAAATGTTCATCCTTCCTGGCGTCTGAGCGGGTGAGGTTACAAATGTCTGCAGACCAAGCTGAATATCTTCTGTATTAAATCCATGCACGTACAATGCTAATGTTGCGGCCATTGCATTATACACATTGAATTCTGCCTTACCATTAAAAGTGATCGGAATATTGGTCACACGCTCGATACGTACCTTCCAGGTTCCTTTCATAATGGTGATAAAACCGTGCTCATACACACAGGCGAAACCACCTTTAGCACAATGCTCTTTTACTCTCGGATTATTTTCGTCGATAGAATAAAGGGCAATTTTGCATGTCAGCTCCTTGCGCATTTTATATACGAGGTCGTCATCTGCATTCAGCACTGCATACCCGTTCGGAAAAACTGTACCCGGCACAACTGATTTCACTTTAGCCAATTTTTCGATAGTATCAATACCGCCCAGGCCCAAATGATCTTCTGCTATATTGGTCACTACCGCCACGTTACAATTATGGAACCCAAGACCCGCACGCAGAATGCCCCCACGCGCTGTTTCTAGCACCGCAAAATCTACCGTCGGGTCTTTCAGCACGAACTCTGCCGAAACGGGGCCAGTACAATCACCGGGCACCATCATCTGATTGTGTACATACACACCATCTGTAGTGGTGTACCCTACATTATAGCCGGAGCCTTTTACACAATGTGCAATGAGGCGGGTTGTTGTTGTTTTTCCGTTCGTACCGGTAACTGCTATGATGGGAATACGCGCTGTACTTCCCTGCGGATACAACATATCTATCACTGGTTCGGCCACATTCCTGGCCAAACCTTCTGCCGGTTCGAGGTGCATGCGGAAACCAGGAGCGGCATTTACTTCCAACACAGCGCCGCCGGTTTCGTTTAATGGTTCTGATAAATTGCTGGCCATAATATCCACTCCGCAAATATCAAGACCAATCACGCGGGCGATCCTTTCGCACATTACCACATTGGCCGGATGTACCGCATCTGTTACATCTTCAGAGGTTCCGCCGGTGCTGAGATTGGCAGTCGGTTTTACCCACACTTCTTCTTTATCTTTTGGAACAGTTTCCAGGTTATACCCATATTTTTCGAGCATAAAATGCACGGCATCGTCTATCTTAATGCTGGTCAACACCTTCTCGTGACCATAACCTCTGCGCGGGTCCTGATTCACTATTTCTATCAGTTCGGCAATCGTGTGCTTGCCATCGCCAATTACTGCTGCGGGTGTGCGTAAGGCAGCCGCAACAAATTTGTAATTGATGACCAAAATTCGGAAATCGCGGCCGGTTATGAATTTCTCCACAATGATTTTGCGGGAATATTTCCTTGCAGCTTCAAAGGCTTCCAGCGCTGCTTCTTTGGTCAGTATATTGGTTGTCGCTCCTTTCCCGTGATTCCCGTTTACCGGTTTTATCACTATAGGATATCCCACTCTGGCCGCCACTTTTTCCAGTTCTGCTTCGTCGCTCACAATGTAGCCGCGCGGTACGGGAATTGAGGCTGCCTCCAGGATATTCTTCGTCTCCTCTTTATCGCAAGCCAGTTCTACCGCAATACTGCTTGTAGTACTCGCAATCGTTGCCTGTATACGCTTTTGATTTTTACCATATCCCAGCTGAACCAGGGAATTTCTGTTGAGTCGGATGTAAGGGATATTTCTGCGGATTGCCTCTTCCACCAATGAGCCCGTGCTTGGGCCCAGACGGACGTCCTCACGGATTTCTCTCAGATTCTGAATATCTGCGGCCAAGTCATACTCTACGCCATCTATCAGCGCCTGCACAAGATTCACCGAAGCCTTCGCTGTGTATTCACCTGCTTTGGGTTCGATATAAGAAAACACAACATGATAAACACCTGGCTTGTCACTCTCTCTTGTACGACCAAAACCTGTATCCATTCCGGCGAGTGTTTGCATTTCCAGCGCAACGTGCTCTATCACATGGCCCATCCATGTTCCTTCTTCTACTCTTTTAAAAAAACCGCCCGGGCAATCTTCTGAACAGCGATGGCTGTACATCGATGGAATGAGCGCTTTCAGTCTTTCCAGAAATCCTGGTATGGTATTGCTGGGACGTTGCTCCATTTCCTGGAGGTCCAGCAACATTACGATGAGTTTATGCCTTCTGATAGACCAGTAATTTGGTCCGTTCATTACCCTGATATTGACTATTTCCATCAGTTATTCTATTTTGTAGGGTAGAAAAGTAGTGAATAAAATTTGCAAACAACAGCTAATGCATAAAATATTTAGGTCAATTTTTTATAAACCACAATTAAGACTTATGCCGGAGTGTTATTAAAGAAGTAAGCAACCTGAAACAGCCTGTCTTTTATGTGCTCCCCAAAAATCAATATGAAGGAAAGGTGCAGTATAATAGCAATTACCCGAGGAGAATATCGCAAACCACATGCAGTGGTGCATGAAGCAATTATGCCTCCCGCAAACCACATGCAGGGGCGAATGAAGCAATTATGCTAACCCGCAAACCCCATGCAGGGGTACATGAGGCAATTGTAATCACATGCAAAACTCATGCAGGCGGTACACAAACCTTGCATGATTAAATTTCAACTAATGTGCAATCAATATTTTATGTACCACGATTCCCTTAACCGAGCGGATGATCGTAAAATAAACACCATTCGGTAAATTTTGGGGTAAATTGATTTGTGGCTGACTGAGGTTCGTCTTAAACATGGTTTGTCCGCACATGTTGTGCAATTCCAGTTCGTCGCCCGGCAATGCACCATTCACCAGCAGATAATCGCTGGCAGGATTGGGTGAAATACTGATATGGCTGAGGTTGTAATCTGCAATACTATTGGGCAATAAAGTAATGTTTCTGCAAAAACTATCCGTACAGACCAAACCGGTGCTGCGGTAGGCTGATACGTACTGGCAAACTTTGTAGACACCTGAGCTGCTGAACTTATGATTCGGATTGGGCAGGCTCGACGTATCTGCAGTTCCTGAAACCGGGTCGCCGAATTTCCAGCTATACACGGTAGAGTCTCCTGTATTTTTAATGGTAGAATCTTTAAAATAAACAATATAACTTTTATCCAGCGAATCCCGGAAAAATGCATCCAGGTTACCACATGGTTTTAATTCTATGCCGCAGAAAGCCAGATCACTGAACAACACAGAACCACTGTCAGACACATCGAACAAAAAGCGGATGTAGCGCAATTTGGTTTGGTTTATTCCTTTAAACTTCACCAATGGAATTTTTACTGTGTTGAATAATATTTTAGGCAAAACAGAAACAGAAGTGCCCGATTGATAAAAAAGAGCACCGCTGAATTGGCTTACTTTCAGGTTGCTGGTTTTCCCTGCGGAATCTTCCAGTTGCACCGTAAAATCGAGGTCGCGGCCCACAGGTAAGGTTTGCGCATAGTTTACACTGGCACGGAATGTAATGCTTTTGTGTTTAGTCGTATTCTGATAAGCCGCCGGAATTTCATTAGTATACAAAGCCGTTTTTGTTTTCCAGCGCAAGGCAGCATTGGCCATTCCCTTTTGTGTTGTGGTACCTCTGTGTGGTTCTTTTGAGGTGGATGTACTGATATTGCAACTTGGCATGGTTAATCCTCCGCCACAAATCGATGCGCTGACCATGCTGGCCGAAGTGACAGCTCCGGATAAGTTATTGACTGTTGCAGTCGTTACAGTGTCAGTCCGGTTGATGTCTTTGCGCTTGCTTTTTCCCGGATGCCAGGAAACATACACCTGTGTGGTATCCAGCTTCGAAGAAACAGGTGGATAAATGTCATCTACTTCAAGAATGGGCGCGAAGGTTGTATCGCCACCCACATACATTCTGAAGAAAGCCGCACCATAAGCATTAAATGCTGCCTTTTGCTCGGAAGTGTCCAATCTGCCATTGCCTGAAGCTGATGCTCCGCAAAACGGGTCCATGGTAGCACTCCAGTCGTCTGAGGTTCCTGCAATGTATGAGCCGGGTGTCCATACGGTGTTATAAAAATTGTGATTGGCCCCCATCATCAATACAGAGTGTTTGGGAGACTCGTCTGTCGTATCATTATATCTTGCATCATCATAAAAATGAACACCACTCAAGCTAGTCACATCACCATCGCAATAAGGGGCAATGTTCAGCAAAGGAATACCATTCATTATCCTGCGATGAAAATCGACCGGTGCAAGTGTGATGACGGCTTTAATACCATAAGGACTGCCAAGGGATTTATTGAGTAAGGCATTGTAAATAACGCCTTCACCACCACGGGAATGACCCATTGTGCCAATACGTGTCATATCCAGTTTTCCGACAAATTTTGTACCGAAGGGAACCCCACCTACTGTGTTGTAGTCGTTCCACATATCCAGATGTTTCTGCACCAATTGCCCTCTTGCATTCATTCCCCTGTCGGGCATCGAGGCATCTGCAGCATTGATGGCATTGCATGAAACAGAAACCACGATGTAACCGTGGCTGGCCATTGTTCGGGCAAAATAGTCGTATCCATCGAAGCTGATAACACTTTGGTATCCTGTTGCCGGAGGCCAGGATAAAGATGTGGTGTGGGGAGGAACAGTGCGATAAGTTGTGGTATGCCGGCCGTGTAATAAAACAATCAGTGGAAATGGGCCTCCTGTTAACGTTGTCGGGTAATGGACCGAACCCCGGAGCTCCACAAAATTTGGAAAGCTATCCGGCTTGTAGGCCAGATTGCCCAAGTCAAAAGTATCTTTGGTCACAGCGTACGCACCGGGCAGACCGGGGTCGGGAGTTGCTTGCGCATTACTTTTATTAGAAAAAATGAGGACTACGAATAATAGTATTCCTCTTACTAAAAAACTGATCCGGCGCATAAAAAGATATTGAAGAAGATGAATTATTTTGTCAATAATGATTTGGCAAACATGCCCAGAAACTTGCATCTGGCAGGGACCTGCCTGCATACATCTATTAAATCATCCTCTTCACTCTCTTCTGACAATTGTCCGTAAGTAAGGTATATTCTATCTGCATCCATAAAACGGAGATAATCCGATTCCGGAATGAGAAAGACAAGTCTTCCTGAAGCATCGCCATCTTCTGTTTCCTGTCTGTATAAAGAAAAAGAAGCATTACCCACCTTCAGTACGAAAGTATTATTACCCACATAGAATGTTTCCGAAGATTTGACAGAAAATTCAATTGTACTGTTTACCTGCCGGATGGAGGTCAATTTTGCATCCTTTGGCACCTGTGAAAAAACAGATATGGTATAGAAAAGAAAACAAAATAAGGGGAGCAAAAATTTCTTCATAAAAATTTCTTTGGAACAAATATAACCGCCAATGCAATAAGTAGTGAATATCCCAAAAAATGAAAAGGCCGGTGCTTCAGCACCGGCCTTTTATAAAAACACTGAATTACTAGTTCTGTAAAACGAACTTAATCGGCACCTGGAAGTAAACCTTAACGGCTTTACCATTGTTTTTACCCGGTTTCCATTTTGGCATTCCTTTCACTACTCTCATTGCTTCTTCGTCCATACCAAAACCAAGCTGTCTCGCCACAGAAACCTGTGAGATAGAACCATCTTCATTTACTACAAATTTCACGCGAACGGTACCTTGCTGATTGGCATTGGTAGCTTTAGCCGGATATTGAACATTATCTCCAAGGTATTTGTACAAAGCCGCCTCTCCACCAGGGAATTCCGGCATTTGTTCTACCACTTTAAAGATTTCAGGAGCAGCAGCAGCTTCAACGACTCCTGTACCTGTACCTGGATTATCAATAATACCAGGGTCAATACCGTCTTTGTCACCAGCCTGGGTTGTAAGCCCTGCAGCTGCATCTTTTAATTCTTCCTGATCAGCCGGTTTCTCATCTTCTTTTACCTCTTCATCTTTTTTGATTTCAGGAGGCGTAAACTGTACCGTTGGTTTTACCGGTGGTGGCGGTTCAGAAGGTGGCGGCGGTGGCGGCGGTTTTGTTTCGTCAATTGGTGGTGGTTCAGCGAGTGTCACTTCGATTGGCGCAGGTGGTGGTGCTGTTACTTTTCTGGCACGGTTGGCAAATACATTGTAACCCAGACCAATCAGGCAAAGAGCCACGATTACCAGACCGGATTTTTTCATCCGCTCTGAGTATCTTTTGCGCAAATCATACCCACCGTAACTTTTATTACGTCCCTCGAAAACAATATCGAGATAGTCTGATTTGAGAATTTTATTAACGTCCATTTTTAAAAAAGTTCTGTCTAATTAAAGAAATCGAATTAAGAGATTACGGAGCAGGTGCAGCAACCGGTGCTGTATCTGTTATACCAGCCAACTCTCTGTCAACCTGAGTGATATCAACAACTGCATAAACCTGAATACCGTTGATAGACATTTCGTCAATAATACTGACGAAATCTTCATAAGTACTATTTATATCAGGCTTGATTAAAATGGTAGTTTTGTCTGTTTTGGTTAAACCATTAGCACCTGAAGCAACCATTGCATCAACTCTTTTCTTTTTATCAATAATTACGTCGCGTATGCCACCCGGATTTTTAAAGGTAGTATATTCAACTTTTGGTGGTTTAGTAGGATCAGAACCAATGCCTTCGTAATAAAAAACACCATGATTTTTAGTAAGGATAATCGTCAGCGCAACGCTTTCTTTTACTTTACTCTGATCTTTCTTCTGCATATTTTCGTCCTTAAACGGCATATTCAGTTCCATTGTCTTTGGTTTAGACATAGTGGTTGTAAATATGAAGAAGGTAATCAACAGGAAACCTAAATCCACCATTGGGGTCAAATCTATTCTCGTGGAGAGCTTTTTCGCTTTTTTGACCCCGCCTTTCTTATGCCCTCCTCCACTGGAGGTATCTAATTCAGCCATTGGTATTAGCTTTATTTAATGAATAAAATTGTTTTCTACGCTTCTGTTATACTACAGCCGCGAACCCGATTACTTCGCCGCAGTTTCTGCAGGTCTTGATGCAAAAGAACCCGGAGGGATTGCTTTAAGATTGGTAATCAGATTGAATTTAAAAATCTTCCAGCCTGCAAGTGTGGCAATGATTTTCTGTACACTTGGGTAGGTAGCTTCTCCGTCTGCTTTGATACAAATACGTAGTTTGGGATTATTATTCCTTGCACTGCGAATCCACATGGCCAATTCATTATCAGGGTTATTCACACTGGTATCGGTTGGCACACCTGCAGTTGTTTTGTCAAATGCAGCGCGGGCATCGGGAGTGGCAGATAAATAACCTTTCATTTGATTAAAAGGAGTTCCGATTGAACCACCGATAGCGAAACTATTCATTTCAGCTTCCGTTAATCCAAGTCCTTTGTATTCATTCATATCCTGAATAAGGCCTTTACGGATATTTTTATTATCTACCGAAAAGAAAACACGTCCTTTTGCATCAACAGTGATGAGCATAATATCTGCATCAGGCAAAATAACCTGGGAGATAGATGCCGGAGTCACTACGACTACAGGCTCGTCGGGTTTAAATTTTGTAGCCAACATAAAGAAAGAGAGCAGCAAAAACGCTACGTCACACATCGCCGTCATATCGATGAAGGTGCTCTTTCTGGCTATTTTGGGTCTTGACATAATTATTGTTTTTTTCTGCTACAAATAAATCGGTTAATACAAAGACACATACCGTTCCTTATTCCATAAAAAACCATGATGATTTTTTATGGAACAGGAATCCGGAGCTATTATTTGTATTGAGCTGCGAAACTTTGAGTCAAAGTGAAGCCACTCTCGTCGATACCAAAAGTGATACCATCGATGATTGTAGTGAAGAAGTTATAAGCAATGATGGCGATGAAAGAAGTACCGATACCTGTTGCTGTATTCAAAAGAGCCTCAGAGATACCACCCGCAAGCGCAGCAGCATCAGGAGCACCTGAAGTGTTCATCGCAGAGAAGGAACCGATCATACCCAATACAGTACCCAACAGACCCAACAAAGTTGCACCTGAAGAAATAGTAGAAAGGAATACAAGGTTTTTTTCCAACATTGGCAATTCAAGAGCAGTTGCTTCTTCAATTTCCTTCTGGATACTTGCAATTTTTTGTTCTTTATCGAATTCAGTATTGGTTGTCATTTCACGGTATTTCAACAAACCAGCTTTCATAACGTTTCCAACAGAACCACTTTGTTTATCGCACTCAGCGATAGCAGCGTCAATATTGCGGTTGGCCAGGTGATATTGCACTTTACGAACAAATTCGCCGGCAGCCATTTTACCTTTTGCTTTGATAATGCACAAAGCACGCTCGATGATAAATATAATAAGGATGAAAAGCATTGATATCAACACAGGAACTACTTTACCACCTGTGTACATCGTACCCATAAAGTTTTTTGCTTTGTGTTTATGCTCATCTAAGAAGTTAGCCTGATTACCAAACACTACGTAGAAAATGATGTGCGCCAATGCGATAGCTCCTACTACAAAGAGCAGGTTAATCATAAAGCCGCTGGTGTTTTTTGGTTTCCCTGCGTTTCCTGTGTTCGCTGTTTTCGGAGCGGCTGTTTTTACGTCTGCCATAATTTTTGTGTTTTTTAAATTTTTGGTTTTTACCGTTGTTTTAAATTCTGAAATTTATTTAGAGTATGCTTGCAAAGATATAGGTGCGGGACAAAAAAACAACTTTTGAAAAAAAATTATTCCTAAGTTAACATTCCTGCAAAATCAGCCGTTTGCTATACTTGGTTTCAATTTTCCACTAACGAAAAAAGAATCATTTTATTGTTTAAAAGAATTCTTCCCGGATTTAGAACTTGAAACCAATTCTGATTCCTAAATCATATCGAAGCGATGACTTTTTTATTTGTGCGGTTCCTTCTCTGGTGTTACCACTCAGGTCTGTAGCATAAGCGTAGCGCAATTCGTCTTTAAAACGAACTCCCAATCCATTATACCATTCAAATATCATTTTATTATCACCAAATTGTGCCCCCCATTGTAGCAATATATCGGTGTAACGATCTCTGCCGGACTGATTGTAGGCTGTTGCATTGATATCCTGATTTTTATATGAATATTGAGACATTACATATTGCACACCGATATATCCCCCATCCATACCTTCTTCATTATAATAGTATTTCGGATTGACAAGCAGATAGTAACTTGGACTATACTGAAATTTTGGTCGGATATCTGAGGTAAAGGGATTGTACACATTGGACATCTCCTCTTTTCCCCAACTGTATACTGCATCGTCATCATCCAGTAAAGATGACCAGTAAGAATTGTCGTAAAAACGGTGAAAAGTGGGGCCAGCACCAACTAAAAGTGCAAAATTATGGAACTCCTTTTCGAAACAAATGGGCAGATTACCGGCAATAAAATTTAATGCACTAACCTTTACAGCCATTGAGGGATATTTTTTCCTGCTTTTTTTACCGGATTCTTCTGACTTTTTGCTGCCCAGTACCACTATGTTTTTATTTTGGGAATAAGCAGAATTGCCTGCCATAAATGCGACTAAACCTGTAATAATTAATTTCTTAACCATATTTCTAAAAAAGAATAATTTAAACGCAAACATAATTGATAGCATTTATGTTTACAAATTTGTCTTTCGAATAATATTTTATATTCTTGCACAAATTTAAACTACAAATGAAAAAATACTTATTCTCCCTTATTCTGTTTTCTTTATTTTTTGGCATTTCAAATGCGCAAACTATTAGTTATCAAATGTCGGAAGGCGAAAAAGGTGGCAGTAATTTTGACTACAGCGTGAGGACAAATAATGGGTTTCTGATCCTGAAAACAGACGAATCCAGGGCAATGATGTCGACACATGTAAAAATAAAAACCACACTTTTACTTGTTGATAATGAATTAAATATTAAGCAGGAAATTCCATTTGTTGTTCCTGATGCCGACTATATAGGTATTCACGGCCTTCAGCGGATGGGCGACAAATGCTATTTCTTTTACAATAAAAGAAAAAAGAAAACGGATGAAATACTGTTTTGTGGGATGATGATTGATGAAACGGATATTGCAAAAAGTAAAGAGTTTGTCATGGGAACCTTTATTTACGAAAAAGGAACCCCTTCCTTTAGCCTTAAACCAGCTCTTGATTCCACATGCTACCTCTTGTTTGTTGAGCCGGAGCAAAAAAAGCATGACCGTAAAAATTTCTATTTCGGCGTGTTCGACCCTAACCTAAATAAGATCTGGGATAAAAATGTGGAACTTATAGCAGAAAGCCGTTTCATTGACATTTTTGCTTACACCAGCAAAGCAGAAGACAAAGTTTTTGTAAGCTACAAACATTATGATAATGAAGTCAGCCGCGAGTCTGTTTCCGGTGATGATGGCGGAAGAATTCCTTCTTACAAAACCAATATCCTGGTTTTCAAAAAAGGGGAAGAAAAACCAACCGATGTGCATCTTAACATCGGTGGAAAATTTGTTCACAGCAGCGATATCGTTTATAACAAAAAAACAGGGAAAGCAGTCATTATGGGAATGTATAAGAACAAACATAATGGCCATGTAAACGGGGTTTATTATTCTGAACTGGATGCTGAAAGCAATTCATTTACCAACATTAAAAGCACACCATTTCCGCAAACAATGGTGGAGCTTATTAAAAAAGATGGATTTGCTTCGAAAAAGGAATCCGACCCGGGCTTATTTAATCCTTATATGGCTTTAAACCCCATCATCCGCAATGACGGCAGCATCGACTATTTACTTGAATATCGCCTGTTAACTATGGTAACGATGAGTACTGGCAGATCAACGTACACTTTCCCTCGCTACAGATATGGAACTGTTGTAGATGCACATTTTACAGATGGTGTAGTAGCATTTACCCGTATACCCAAATACCAGATTGAAGACCATCTAAACGATCTTTTATCGGTCTATCCTTTATTGTATGGCAACAAGTTGATTTTGCTTTACAATGATGATAAAGACAATGCCGAGAAGGAGCTGAGCAAATCACCGGATGCGATAACCAATTTCAAAAAAGCAGTATTGATGGCTGCATCCATTGACGAAAACAACCAGCTTAGCAGGGATATCATAATGGATGTAAAAGGCTCCGATGATTATATAACGAACATCAAGCTGGTTGAAAAAATAGACAACAACACCCTCATTATTACCCAAAAGAAAATGAAGATGATGAGTACCAAAACAAGATACGGCACGCTCAGCATCAAATAAATCATGCTCATAGCTAAAGAAGAATAGCCGGACTGATGTCCGGCTATTCTTCTTTAGCGGATACCTTTTTGCAGAAACTGATTAACCGTTACCTTTGCGGCTCAATTTTTTCAGATCAACATAGATGAACACAAATTTCAATCCCTGGCATTCTGTTAGTTATGGCGACAATGTCCCCGAAACAGTCAATGCAATTATAGAAATACCCAAAGGCTCGCGTGCCAAATATGAACTGGATAAAGAAACCGGACTGTTGAGACTGGACCGGGTTTTATATTCTTCCGTTTATTATCCTGCCAATTATGGTTTTATCCCGCGCACTTATTGCGACGATAATGACCCGTTGGATATTTTGGTTTTATCACAGATAGATATGCAGCCAATGTGCCTGGTAGAGGCTAAAATCATTGGTGTAATGCGAATGCTGGACCAGGGCGAAGCTGATGACAAACTGATTGCCGTTTGCGCCAACGACATGAGCGTAAAACACATCAATGACATTACCGAATTACCACCACATTTCATTGCTGAGATGCGTCACTTTTTCGAAGAATATAAACGCCTTGAAGAGAAAGAAGTTAAAATTGAAGAGTTCCTGGGCGCCCGGCTTGCCAAAAAAATCCTGATGCACAGTATCAATGATTATAATGATAAATTTGGCATGAAATAAAATTTGGGCGTGCCCCGATGCTACGCCCGGGTCGGGCTGTCCGCTGCTATCTCCGCAAAAAAGCGGAGGATATCCGCTACCATCCCTCACGCTGGCTTTGCCAAAAAAGGAAATATCGCTAATTGACAGTATTATTATCAGGATTTAATCTAAAATCAAACATCCGAAATCTTAAATTCAAATTATGTCCCGCACAAAGATAAAAGCCATACTTCTTGACGAAAAAACAGATTATACCGTTACTGTAAAAGGTTGGGTAAGAAGTTTTCGCAACAACCAGTTTATTGCTATCAATGATGGCTCATGCATAGATAATATACAGGCCGTAGTTGCTTTAGATACTGATGAAACCATTATCAGAAAAATCACTAATGGTGCTTCTGTCAGTGTTGAGGGGCGAGTAGTTGCGTCGCAGGGAAAAGGTCAGCGTGTAGAAATAAAAGTGGAATCGATTGAAATCCTTGGAGAATGCTCCGGAGATGAATATCCTTTACAATTAAAAAACCGTCCGAGTCTGGAATTTTTGCGGGAGAAAGCACATCTGCGTTTTCGTACCAACACATTCGGAGCCATTTTCCGTGTGCGTCATTCTTTGGCATTTGCCATTCATGAGTTTTTTCACAAACGCGGATTTGTGTATATGCACACACCAATCATCACCGCCAGTGATGCCGAAGGTGCGGGCGAAATGTTTCGGGTAACCTCTCTGCCATTCGACAATCCTCCCCGAAACGAAGACAATACAATAGACTTCAGGGAAGATTTTTTTGGTCGCAGCACTAACCTGACCGTAAGCGGGCAGTTGGAGGCTGAATTAGCGGCTATGGCTCTTTCAGAGGTTTATACCTTCGGGCCAACCTTCCGTGCCGAAAATTCAAACACGACACGACATCTGGCCGAATTCTGGATGATTGAACCTGAAGTGGCTTTCAACACTTTGAAAGAAAACATGGATCTGGCAGAAGACTTTATAAAATACCTGATCAGATTTGCTTTGGATAATAACAGATCTGACCTCGAATTTATGGCAACCAGACTGGAAGAAGAAGAGAAACAAAAGCCAACGAACGAACGCAGCGAAATGGGCCTCATTGAGAAGCTTGAGTTTGTGCTGAACAATGATTTCGAAAGAATTACTTACACACAGGCGATTGAAATTTTGTTACAAAGCCCGGCCTACAAAAAGAAGAAATTCCAATACGAAGTTAGCTGGGGTATTGATATGCAAAGCGAACATGAGCGCTACCTGGTAGAAAAACATTTCAAAAAGCCGGTCATCGTAACAGATTATCCTAAAGACATCAAATCATTCTACATGAGAATGAATGAAGATGGAAAAACTGTTGCAGCGATGGATATTCTGGCACCTGGTATTGGAGAAATCGTTGGTGGCAGCCAAAGAGAAGAACGCCTGGACAAACTTGAACAGCGGATGAAAGAAATGCATATCCCCGCTAAGGAAATGGATTGGTACCTGGATACCCGTCGTTTCGGAACCGCCCCTCACGCCGGATTTGGTTTAGGATTTGAAAGAATGGTATTGTTTGTAACAGGAATGACCAATATAAGGGACGTAATCCCCTTCCCAAGAACACCAAAGAATGCAGATTTTTAGTGCTATCTTAAAAAAAAGTCAAAAAAATTTGGTCATTATCTCTGTCTCTATTAATATTGCATATCTTTTTAACTTTTAAAAACAAACAAAACATGAAAAAATTAGTATTGGCAGTAGCTGCATTGGGTCTTATCTCTTTGACTTCTTGCAAAAAAGATTACACTTGTTCTTGCACTGGGGGTACAATTCCTTACGAATACAAGTACACTAAAGTGAAAAAAGCAGATGCAAAAACAGCTTGCGAAACTCAAAATACTGCTTATAAAGCTATTGGAGCAGGTTCTTGCGCTTTGAAATAGTTTTAAATCGATTTCAAAAAACCTCAAACTTCGGTTTGAGGTTTTTTTTTTTGCTTAAAATTACCTAACCAACTATCACCTTCTAGTATTTTGAACCAAGCAGAAGCTTACCTTTGGCTTTCATTTTTTAAAACAATTAAAACCAAAAAATATGGCATTCACATTACCGGAATTACCTTATGGCTACGATGCACTGGAGCCAATTATTGATGCAGCTACTATGGAAATCCACCATAGCAAACATCATAAAGCTTACGTAGACAACCTGAATAAAGCACTTGAAGGTTCAGCAGAAGCAGAAAAACCTATTGAAGAACTGATGACCAACATCAGCAAACATCCTGCACCGGTTCGTAATAATGGTGGCGGACATTATAACCACAGCCTTTTCTGGAAAATATTATTGCCTTCAGGTAAGAGCGCCGGACCAAGTGAAAAACTTTCTGCAGCTATCAACACAACATTTGGTTCCTTAGATGCCCTGAAAGAAAAAATCTCAACTGCCGGTGCGACTCGTTTTGGCAGTGGTTGGGCCTGGCTTTGTGTAGATGCCAATAAAGCTCTTTGCGTCTGCTCTACACCAAATCAGGATAATCCGCTGATGGATGTGGCAGAGTGTCCGGGAACGCCAATTTTGGGCATTGATGTGTGGGAACATGCTTACTATTTGAAATACCAAAATAAACGCCCTGACTACCTTTCCAACATCTGGAACGTAATCAACTGGGAAGAAGTCAGCAAAAATTACGAAGCTGCATTGTAATAAATATTTAGTGCTATTGATGAGAGGTTGCCTGTTCGGCAACCTCTTTTTTTTAGTTTAAAAAAAGGGGAAAACACCCTTACAGAAACAGTTGATTTCCTGGCCAGGCTGAAAATTGCTGCTGATAATTTTGTGTTGAAAAGAAATAATTCCTTTCATATCTCTTTATTTAAAACCAAAAAAATCAGCAACAATGAAAAATCAAAAATGGCTATCATTTGCCGCAATTGCCGAAGAAGGAATGCAAGCATCTAAAACGCTTGCTAAAGAACCAACCAAAGTCCCTGAATCCACCAACAAAACTTCAATGAATTATGTGTTGAATGGCCTTTGGACAGGTAAAGAAAAGGTTGGCAGAATAGAATACACCGTATTTGAATTACCCGGCGGCGGATCAACTGAAACGCCGGGGCAGCCTGAATTACCTAAAGAAGGTGTGTTCATTGCTGTCCCCAAAGGAGCTTCCAATATATCTATCAAAGTCATCTCTTCCCAAAAAGAAATTTTAAAAGAGAAAATATTGGTAAAACCTGTTCCGGAGCAAATCACTGAAATTCAAATGCTGGAAGGGAAAACCAATTTCAAAATTAATGAAGCGAGCTATGCTTCTGCAAAATTGTATCCTGGTATCGAAGCAGAATTTATTGGTTTAAAAGAAGTGGACGATGTGACTGTTGCTCATATTGTCGTTTATCCGGTGCAATACAAAGCTTCTGAGCAGCAGGTGACGCTCATCAAGCAAATGAATATTGAGGTGAGCTATGCTTTACCAAAAGTCCTTCCCAGAGCAAGCACCCAACAATTTGTTCCTGTTAATGGTAATTTCATCCTGGGTTATGAAAAGATTAAAATACTCAACAAAATAGAAGCTCCCGAACATTTGCTTGAAGCCTCTGCAATCAGACCAACGGTGCTGAAAAAAGCGACCGCAGGCACAGGTTTTGTATTGTCAAGCAGAATTACAGAACTTGAAATTGAACCGGGAATTGTATTCTCTCCTTTCCAGGCATTGAAATTCAAATCCAGAAATTCGGAGTTGATTATTATAACATCCACCGGATTGAAGGAAGCAATGGAACCATACCGGGCGGCACGGGCGTTTGCTCCATTCAATGCAATTATTGTCACAACAGACAAAATAGTAGCTGAATTCCCTGCGACAAGCCTGAAAAAATCAATAAAAGATTACATCACCTACGCCTACAATAATTACACCACCAGACCCAGATATTTTGTGCTGGGAGGCGACGTTGATGTCATTCCAATGGATTTGCAGACACGTGGTGGAATTGAATATGCCACAGACCATTATTATGCCGATATGGCTGGCACTCTCACTCCGGAGCTGATTGTAAGCCGTGTACCAACGTCTGACTTTAACACGATGAAAAATACCTGCAATTTCTTTGCTGATTATTACAACCACCGCGGCCCGGACTGGAATGGTGATTGGCTTGCCAAAGTGATGTTGGTGGCTTATCAAAACAGCCAACCGACCTATACTGAATGCAGCGACCAGATTGCCGCCAATATTCAAAATCGCTTTTCCGTATCTAAATTCTACGGACAAAATACAACCAAAGCCAATGTGGTGAGCGCAATTAACGGCGGCGCGCACATTGTTCATTACCGTGGACATGGAGGCCAAACCAATTGGAGCAGTGCAAACGGAATTAATACTACCGATATTGGTTCATTAAATTTCGGTTCAAAAATTCCATTGGTTTTCAATGTTTGCTGCCAAAACGGACACGTTGATAATTCGTCAGGATTATCTGTTGCCGAAGCCTGGATCCGCAACAAAAAAGCGATTGCCACACTCGCCTCCAGCCGCGACAGCTGGACCTATCCAAATAATGACTTTGCAAAATACCTTTTCGATGCCATTATGGAAGGACATAATTCTGCTGGTAAAATTATACTTCGTGCAAAAACAAAAATGGTATTGAATAACAGCACTTCGAATGCACATATGGACAACCTGGTGATGTACAACCTGTTTGGCGACCCTACCGCCAATGTGGTAAGCAGTGCAGACTATTTGCGTGGCATCTGGGATATGGAACACGATGGATGGAAAGGCACTTTGAATATCAAAAGCCTGTACAGTTTCATTCTCGTAAAATCAGGAAATAATTACTACCCTATCTGGTATTTCAAAGGAGAGTATACCGGTCAGGGTGGAGAAGTGGTCAGCGTTTCGGGAAAAATTGGCGGAAAGGATGATAATAATTCCAACGGAAATCAAAAAAGTAATCACAAAATTGATTTCTGGGTAAAGTTTGCCGAAACGAATAACCAAAAATTCTCTGGCTATGTTTATACCAGAAACAAAAAAGCAATGTCGGGCACTACCTGGTGGTCTGGTATTCCATTCGGTTTCCATGCAATAAAACGCTAAAAGAACTGCTCAAAATAGAAGCGGGCCGACTCAATCAGTCGGCCCGCTTTTTACGTGAAGTAAATATCAGTAGAATAAAAAAACAAATTATGTACCCAGAAAAGCTTTCAACAAGTCGCAACGATTGGTGCTGCGCAATTTCAAAATAGCTTTATCTTTTATCTGACGTACACGCTCGCGGGTAAGGCTGAAACGTTCACCAATATCTTCAAGGCTCAATGCATTGTCCACCCCAATACCAAAATAAAATTTCAAGACCTGGCGCTGACGCTCTGTTAAAGCGCTTAAAGAACGGTCGATTTCGCAACGCAATGAATCGTTATGAGCGATTTCATTATCCGTAGAGCAAGCATTGGGATTTTCCAGCACATCCAGCAGGCAATTCTCTTCACTATCAGAAAAAGGTGCATCAACCGAAATATGTCTTGAAGCTACACCGAGTGTTGTTTCAATTTCCTCCGTTGGAAGGTCAAGCAATTCGGCTAACTCTTCCGTAGAAGGTTCCCGCTCAAATTCCTGTTCCAGTTGAGAGTATGCTTTAATAATTTTGTTGGAAAGACCAACTTTGTTCAGGGGCAAACGAACGATACGGGATTGTTCAGCCAAGGCCTGCAAAATAGATTGGCGAATCCACCAAACGGCGTAAGAAATGAATTTGAAACCACGGGTTTCGTCGAAACGTTGAGCAGCTTTAATAAGGCCCAGATTCCCTTCATTGATCAAATCACTTAATGAAAGTCCTTGATTCTGATATTGTTTGGCCACAGACACCACAAAACGAAGATTCGAATTGGTTAGCTTCTCCAGTGCTTTTTGGTCGCCTTGCTTGATGCGTATTGCTAATTGTACCTCTTCTTCCGGCGTAATCAAATCTACTTTACCGATTTCCTGAAGATATTTTTCCAGGGACTGGCTTTCACGATTCGTAATTGACTTCGTGATTTTAAGTTGACGCATTGACATGATCTAATGTTGTTGGTTTTATTAATGGATGATACTAATTTAGAAATGTCTTCATCGTTTCAATTGCTTAGGGTATAGCAAATCTAAGTGGGTTCAATTAAAAAACCAAAAATAATTAAGGAAGTATTAACACCCTATTACAGGGCATTACAAGCCACTTTCACTTTGGTTAAGATTTTTTTAGCAGAAATAATTTTGATTATTGCGGCATTTTTATATTATTGCACTACCGCTGAGCATAAAACTTTTTCCAGCACGAGATTATGAAACAAACGAAGATTATGTACACACTTGAGTTTCCGGTAAGGTGCTCACCCCAGATATTATTTGAATTTATCTCTACACCGGTAGGCCTACAGGAATGGTTTGCAGACGAAGTAAATCAAAGGGAAAACCAATTTAGCTTTACCTGGAATGGTGCTATAGATCAGGCAGAATTGCTGGAAGAATTCGAAAATGAATACGTTCGTTTCCGTTGGGATTATTATAAAGAAAATGAGTTTTTTGAATTCAGGATTGAACAAAGCCCGGTAACCAATGAAACCATTTTGAAGATTACTGACTTTGCCGAAAAAAACGAACTGAAAGACGCAGAACGTTTGTGGACAACGCAGGTAAATGACCTGAAACACCGTACGGGAAGCTAGTTACAACCCAAATAATTATCTACAAATAAGCACTTCATTCCTTTGAGGTGCTTATTTTTTATCGCGATACAGGTAGGTGTTGTAAGAAAAAACCGAATGGAATTTTCTTTTACATGCTACCTTTACCCACTATTTTGCCTGAATAAAAGACAACCCAAAAACTTATAATGTTGATTCCCCTTATTTTACTTTTAGCATTTTTGTGTACTAACAATGCCCGCCGCGCACAAATCAGAAATTTGAAACCTGTAGGTTGGGTAATTTTCACCATTATTGCTTTCTTTACAGGCATCTTTGTAGCCGCTTTTTTGCTGACCATTATTATGGCCGCCAAAAATCCCGCCCTCATCCAGCTGGCACAAACCAACAACCGCGAAGCTATCAATAAATTTATTTTAGAAAACAGCACTCAGCACGAATTCCTTTATACATCTTTGTTTCTGGCAGGTGGATTTGGAGGATATTTATTGATAAGATATTTAATAGAAAGGAAGAAAATAACTGTAGATTAAAAAGTAAAAAGGCTGAAACAAATTGTTTCAGCCTTTTTTTATTCTGATAAAAAATAACTATTGCCAGGCAGAAACTATACCACCCATTATCATAAAAGAAATTGCCCAATAGCCCCAGTTAATCCAGATATATTTCCAGCTTTTGCGCTCAAACATCGCGTTCGTTGCCAAAACAGGTAAAGCTAAAAATAAGGCACTCATAAAACCGTGTAGCATACCGTGCTTAAACGTTCTAAACTCGCTGCCATAAGTATCCATAATGTTCTTCACCAAAATGCTAACTGCCGAATTAGGGTCTTTCATTTCAGCTTCGTGGTGCTGAAACATGGAGTAAACATGAGCCTGATGGATAACCAACATTGGCATCATAAAAGCCAGCATCAACGAAAACAAAAAGGACAGCCCGAAAATGAGCGCCATATTCGCACTTTTGAGTTTTTCTTCATTAAGCCCACATTCCCTCATCCAGGTAGTACCCATAACTTTAGGGTTATACCAAATAAAGCCCATAACCATGGGTACCAATGCGGCTACTAAAACTGCAATAAAATTAAAATGCATAAGTATTGGTTTTTTTGATTAGATGCCCAAGATAATATCAAAAATAAATCCATACAAATATTTCGGATAAAAATCACCCTTAGGCTCACCCTATTCAGGGAAAAGGTTTATTTTCAATACCTTTCAACAGTGATTTTGTATTGGAAGTAACCCTAAATATCCACTTGCATTTCAATTAATCAAAATTGAACTTTGGGACGCCTCCCTGCTTTATTTTTGCGCACGCAACTGACAGCGCACCTTCTTACAATAAATCATTTGAATGCTCACTAAAGAAACCATGCTCAAAGCCTACCGCCTGATGATGACGGCACAGGCAATGGCAGATATATACGAAGCCAACCGCCCTGTTTGCAAATATGTACATAGTACATCACGCGGTCATGAAGCTATACAACTGGCTACTGCTTTTTTACTGGAAAAAGATGATTGGGTAAGTCCATATTACCGCGATGAAAGTATGATGCTGGGTATGGGCCATCACCCATACGAAATGATGCTTCAGCTGCTGGCCAAAGGCGACGACCCTTTTACTGGTGGTCGGGCTTACTACAACCATCCCAACAGCCGCAGAGAAGATTTACCAAAAATAATACACCAAAGCAGCGCTACCGGCATGCAGGTTATTCCTACTACTGGTCTTGCACAAGGAATTAAATACCAGGAAACACAAAAACTTAAAGATTACGAAATACCGCCGGTAGTCATTTGCTCATTAGGCGATGGCAGCGTTACCGAAGGTGAAGTGAGTGAGGCGTTTCAGTTTGCATGTTTGCACCAGTTGCCAATTATTTACCTGGTCCAGGACAATGAATGGGGCATATCTGTTAGCAGCGACGAAGCGCGTACGATGAATGCTTATGAATATGCTGCCGGCTTCAAAGGTATGGAACGTGTGCAGGTAGATGGCAGCGATTTTGAAGATGCTTACAAAACGATGGAGTACACCATTGACTGGGTACGCAAAGAGCGTAAGCCAATTTTGGTGCATGCCAAGGTACCTCTTTTGGGTCATCACACCTCAGGTGTGCGCAAAGAATGGTATCGTACCGAAGAAGATTTGGCCAAACACTATGCAGACGATCCTGCTGTTAAGCTGCGCAAGAAATTGTTGGGTAAAGGTGTAAAAGAAGATATTTTAAACAAAATAGAAGCAGAGGAGAAAGAATTTGTAGCGAAAGAGTTTGCTGCTGCTGTAGCCGCTCCGGAACCGGATGTGGCAGGTGTGAGTGACCATGTTTTCACCCCAACTCCTGTAACGCAGGAAACCGGGAATCGAAGTCCTGAAGGAAAAGAAAAAAGTATGATGGTGGATTCTGCTTTGCATGCCATCGAAGAAATATTGAATGAATATCCAAATGCTTTGTTTTACGGACAGGATGTAGGTAAAAGATTAGGTGGGGTTTTTCGCGAAGCGGCTACCCTTGCCGATAAATTTGGTGACGAGCGCGTGTTTAACACTGCCATTCAGGAAGCGTATATAATCGGATCTACAATCGGATTGAGTGCATTGGGATTAAAACCAATCGTTGAAGTTCAGTTTGCCGATTATATTTATCCGGCCATCAACCAGCTTGTTACCGAAATCAGTAAATCATGTTACCTGAGCTGCGGCAAATTTCCGGTGAGCTGCATTCTGCGTGTTCCCATTGGCGCTTACGGTGGTGGAGGCCCTTATCACAGCGGAAGTGTAGAAAGTACTTTAGCAACAATTAAAGGCATCAAAATTGCTTACCCAAGCAATGTTGCCGACATCAAAGGATTGATGAAAGCGGCTTTGCTGGATGGCAACCCAGTCGTGATGCTGGAGCATAAAGGTCTTTACTGGAGCAAGGTTCCGGGCACAGAAGACGCACGCATGCCTGAGCCGGACAGCGATTATGTATTACCGTTTGGTGTAGGAAATGTAGTGGTTGAAGCCAGTGAAGAAAATATTGACAATGGCGAATCGTTGTGCATTATTACCTACGGAATGGGTGTGTATTGGGCCAAGAATGCTGCAAAACAATTTGAAGGTCAGGTGGAAATCATTGACCTGCGCACTATTTATCCCTGCGATGAGGAACTGGTTTATAAAACAGTCCGTAAACACGGAAAATGTATTGTTTTGACGGAAGAACAATTGCGAAATTCATTCTGCGAAGCATTGGCTGGTCGTATTGCTCAAAATTGTTTTGCGAGCCTGGATGCACCGGTGCAAACCATTGGTGCGCTTGACTTGCCGGCTGTTCCGATGAACATGGGACTTGAAGCCGCTATGCTGCCAAACGCAGACAAAGTTGCCGATAAAATTAAATGGCTATTGAATTTTTAGATATTTCCGGGATTGCTGATTTTACATTAATGGAATCAGCAATCCTTCCGGATAATTGATTTGCTCCAGGTATAGTCCAAAACCCGGCACACTAAAATCAGCCTTACTGCAATCTTTCGATTCAATGATTGCCTTAAACTCTTCGAAAGAATATTTGCCCCGTGCCACGCGTAATTGCGTACCTACCAACGCCCGTACCATTCCACGCAAAAAACGATTTCCCCACACGACATAATGTAATTCATTCCCTACAGTTTGCCACTCTGATTTGTACAGTGTACAATTGTAAGTTTTGGTTTGTGCATTCCGTTTACTGAAAGTTTCAAAGTCAGTATACTCCATCAATAACGCTGCAGTCTGGTGCAATATTTCTTTGTCAATGGAATATGGAAAAAGCAAAGCCCTTTCGAATAAAAAAGGATCTTTCTGAAAATAAATACGATAACGATATTGGCGGCTTGTTGCTTCGAAACGGGCATTGGCTGCAGGATTGCAGGCTTTGTAAATTTGCTTAACCGACATCGTTGACGGTAAAATTGCATTCAGATTGTACAGGATTTTAGAATCCAGTTCCTCTTCAAGATCGATGTGATAAAAGTTGCACAATGCGTGTACGCCTTCATCTGTGCGGCTGGCTCCTAACGTATCAACAGGCTTCCGCAAAAACAAGGACAATGCTTTATTCAGCTCACCCTGCACGGTGATTTGCGCCCCTTGTATTTGCGAGCCATGAAACGCAGTTCCATCATATTGGACTTCAATAAAATATCGGTTCATAAAGCTTTATTAACACAAAGGACACAAAATTTTGCGCAAAGTCCACAAAGATTTAATGCGCGCAGCAAAGTTGAAAACATGATAGCCCCTGAAGTGTGCGACGCAACGAAATTGAAGAATTTGACAAAGCTGAATCAAAAAAATTAAAACATTTTACGGAAACACCTTTTACGCTTGTGCTGAATGTGATCGTAAGTTTTCCAGTTGTTGATGGCCTTTTCATTTGTTTCCAACATACCTGTTGTTTCAACATAATCTACACCGTGTGCCATCAGGACCTTACTGAGTTCAGTTATCAGCAATGCACTCACGCCTTGCGATTGCCAGCTTGGATGAATGGCAGTGAGGAGCAGGTCGGCCACTTTGGGTTTCTTTAATGCCTGTGTGATGTACCACCATCCCAATGGAAACAATTTACCATTGGCTTTTTGCATTGCCTCGCTCAATGAAGGCAAGCTGATGATAAAACCAACAACATTGCCGTCCTTATCTTCTACCACCTTTACAAATTGCGGATTAAGAATCTGGAAGTATTTTTTGATGTAAAAGTCACTGAGCTCCTGGTCCATTTGAACGAAGCCAAACAGATCGCCAAATGCGATGTTCAATAGTTCAAATATTCTTTGTGCATACGCTTTCAATTCTTCTCGGTTATTGAAATGAATTACTTTAAGCCCGTAACGATTCTTAATCATATCGTTCAGTTTCAAAGCCTTTTCTGGTAATTGTTTTTCCTGCTTCAGGCGAAACTCTACCCAGTCCATTTCCTTATCGTATCCGGCTGCTTCAAAATGACTTTTATAATATGGCAAATGGTATTCAGAAGCGATGGAAGGCAGATGATCGAAACCCTCAATCAATATTGCCTGATGATCGAGATTGGTAAAACCCAGGGGACCGTTCACGCCTTTCATTCCTTTTTCCTTTGCCCATTTCTCAACTGTTTCCAGTAATAGCGCACTTACTTTTTTATCATCTACAAATTCAATCCGGCTCACACGGCAAAGTTGTTCGCCGGTTTTTTCGTTGTACGGTTTATTGATGATTGCCCCTACCCTTCCCACAACTTTACCATTGTCCAAAGCAATCCAAAACTGTGCATCACAATGTTTAAATGCTGGATTTGTAGCAGGTTGCAATGCATTCAGCTCATCATTTTTCATTGGCGGAACCCAAAATTTATTGCTTTTGTATAAATCGAAAGGGAATTGAACAAACGCTTTAAAATCTGCAGGATCAGAACACGGTTTTATAACTAAAGACATTAATCAGGAATTGAGGTGAAAAAATTGATGAAGCAAGATAAGTTTTTTTAGCAAAAGTGCTTTTCCAAACATTATTGCGTCAAAATTGATCACAGAAAAAAGGGTCATTCCAGCAGGAATTGACCCTTTTTCACGGATTACTTTGAGGAAGTCTTATTTACCTTCTGCAAGAATATTTTTATCAATTATAGCAATCCTATCCTGTTCTTCCTTAATGCGTTTTAATTTTTTACCGTAGGATAACTTTGTTATCAATACGAATAAAACAGGCACAATAAAAATAGCCAGGGTTGTTGCCGCTAACATTCCTCCAAACACGGTCCAGCCGATTGTTTGACGGGAAACGGCTGCCGCACCACTGGCAAACGCCAATGGTAAAACGCCTAAAATAAAGGCCAGAGATGTCATAATAATCGGACGCAAACGAAGGTTGACCGCCTGTATGGTTGCTGCTACAATATCGACACCGTGGTCTACTCTTTCCTTTGCAAATTCTACTATCAAAATTGCATTTTTTGCGGCAAGTCCAATTAAGGTGATCAAACCAATCTGTGCATAAATATTGTTGGTAAGGCTGGGCAAACACAATAAAGTAAGAATAGACCCGAATGCACCAACCGGCACCGCAAATAACACTGAGAATGGAATGGACCAGCTTTCGTAAAGAGCCGCCAGGAAAAGGAACACAAACACAATGGAAATTGCAAAAATAATTCCGGTACTACTGCCTGCAGAAATCTCCTCGCGGCTTAAGCCTGAAAATTCATAACCATAACCGGCAGGTAAGGTTTTGGCAACATCTTTCAATGCTTCAATGGCTTGACCACTGCTGAATCCAGGCTTTGGCGAACCATTAATTTCCACAGAACGGTAAATATTGTAGTGGGAAATCAAGGATGGGCTTTCAACAACTTTTACGGTGACCAGAGAACTCAAAGGAATCATTCCGCCCATATTATTACGCACAAAAAACTGGCTGAACTCATTTATAGAGCTTCTGAAGCTACTGTCGGCCTGAGCCATTACCCGGAAGTTACGTCCGTAAATATTGAAGTCATTGATGTAACTGCTACCCATTAAAGTAGACATGGTACTGTAAATCTCCGACACGGAAACGCCCATTTTTTTGGCTTGTTCTTTATTGACATCTACCTGATAACTGGGCGTGTGTGTGGTAAAAAAAGTGTAAGCCATTCCAATCTCAGGACGTTTATTGACTTCTGCTAAAAAGCTTTTGGCGACTGATTCAAATTTCTGAATGTCATCCGTGCTCGTTGTTTGTTGCAACTCAAAAGTGAAGCCGGCGGTCTGTCCTAACCCGGGGATTGCCGGAGGTGCAATCACAAGAATACGTGCTTCTTTGATATCACTGGTTTTCTTTCTGATTTCAGCTATAATGTTCTCCAGCTGAAGCTCTTTTGTTTTACGGTCATCCCAGGGATGAAGATTTACAAATAAAGTACCCACATTGGATTTGTTGGAAAAACTAATGATATTCAAACCAGCCAGACCACCTACCAAACGTACACCCGGAACGGATTGCACCCGCGCCAAAACTGTTTTCAACATTTCTTTACTTCTTGTTGTAGACGATGCTTCAGGTAATTCGTAAGTGACAAAAAGGCGCCCTTCATCTTCAGAAGGAATAAATCCGGATGGTTTTGCTTTGAACATAAAGATCAAACCAATGAACAAACATCCAAGGAAAATCAAAACCATCGGCGTTGCACGAATCCATCTTGCTACACCCTTCGTGTAAGACCGGTTGAATTTCCCGAAACCTTTATTGAACCAATCGAAGAATTTATCCAAAGTATTCTTTTTCGCACTTTTATCTTTTGAAGGTTTCAGCATCAAGGCACACAAAGCAGGTGTTAGAGACAATGCGACGAATGCCGAGATCATTACAGAAACCGCAATGGTGATTGCAAATTGCTGGTATAAACGTCCAACAATACCAGGAATGAAACCAACCGGAACGAATACCGCTGCAAGAATTAATGCAATTGCGATAACCGGACCTGATATATCTTTCATCGCTTTTTTTGTCGCCTCTTTTGGAGACAATTTATCGTGATCAATATAATGCTGAACAGCTTCCACCACTACAATAGCATCATCTACCACAATACCAATAGCTAACACAAATGCGAAAAGAGTAAGGGTATTAATGGTGAAACCGAACGGGATGAAAAAGATGAATGTTCCAATCAATGAAACCGGGATGGCAAGAATAGGAATCAAAGTGGCACGCCAGCTTTGCAGGAATAAAAACACCACAAAAATAACCAGCAATAAAGCCTCAGCCAAAGTATGCAACACTTCACTAATGGATACTTTCACAACAGTGACAGTTTCCAAAGGCATGGCGTAATCAAGATCTTTCGGGAAGGACTTTTTCAATTCTGTCATGGCATTTTTAATGCCTTCAAATGTTTCCAGAGCGTTTGCTCCAGGAGCCTGATAAATCAGAATAAATGCTCCAGGCTTACCATTCACGTAAGCATTAGATCCATAATCAAACTTACCCAGTTCCACACGCGCCACATCTTTGAGGTAAACAATTGTACCAGTAGTCGGGACTGTGCGCACAATAATATCTTCAAATTGCTCTTTAGTGTTGATGCGGCTATTGGTAAGGATACTGTACTCAAAAGTTTGTGTTGCAGGCTGTGGGTTTCCCCCAACTGTTCCTGCTGCAATCTGTAAATTTTGTTCGGCCAATGCTGCTGTTACATCAGCAGGCGTCATGCCCAGATTGGCCAGTTTAGAAGGGTTCAGCCAAATACGCATCCCGAAATCATCCGCCCGCGAAACGATATCCCCCACGCCGGGAACACGCTGTAAGGCATCTTTCAAATAAATATTGGCGTAGTTACCAATGAAAGTTGCATCATGTGTACCATTTGGAGAATAGATAGCAAGCGCCACCATGATACTCGGATTACGCTTCCTTACTGTCAGCCCCAAACGTTTAACGGCATCAGGTAATGTAGGCTGCGCAACGCTTACACGGTTTTGCACATCGAGCGCTGCAATATTTACATCTGTTCCGATGTCAAAGTTCACGTTGATAGAACTTTGTCCGCTGCTCGTACTGTTGCTGGACATATAAGTCATACCCGGTGTTCCATTAATTTGCGTTTCAATGGCTGTAGTAGTTGTCTGCTCTACTGTCTGGGCATCTGCCCCGGTAAAATTACCGGTAACGGTAACGGTTGGCGGTGTAATATTCGGATATTGAGCAACCGGCAAATTGAGCATTGAGATAATACCCACCAATACTATGACGATGGAAATCACAATTGCCGTTACCGGTTTTTTTATAAAAGTATCTGCTATCATTCTTTAAGATTTGTTGTGTTGCAGTGTGCAACAATAATGGTTACGACTATTTCTTTTCAGCAGGTGCGGCAGCTGGTGATCCGATTGTCACTTTAGCTCCCTCGCGAAGATTCTGTACTCCCTCCACCACAACCTTTTCCCCAGCTTGCAGTCCTTCCTTAATCAGCACATCACTGCCCAAAACATTACCCAGCACTACTTTTCGTTGAGAAACTTTATTACTATCTCCGGGCATATAAACAAAATATTCTCCCAATTGCTCAATTACCGCTTTATAAGGAATAGACACTGCATTCTTTGCGTCCGTATTTTTCACACGGATAATTCCATTCATTCCTGCCCTTAGTAAATTATCCTTATTAGGAAAATCCAATCTTGCTTTGATTGTTCCGGTCTGAGGATTTACGGCTCTGTCCAACAATACGATTCTGCCGGGGTAAGGATATTCATCAGCTCCGAATGACAGTTTAAAAATTGAATCAGACAAACTCCTTTTATCTGTCAATAATTTGCTGAAACGAAAAATGTCATTCTGTGAGATATTAATATCAACGGCAAGATTTCCATCAGATGAAACTGTATTTAAAATCGTTTGGCCAGCCGTTACCGCTGCACCCACCTTTACATTGGAGATGCCAATTACACCATCAAATGGTGCATACACCTTTGTGTAACGAACGCTGGTCTGCACGCCCTGAATATTTGCTTTTGCAGCTGCAGCCTGCTTCTTTGCTACTTCCAATGCAGCGTCCGCATTGTCTACCATTTGTTTGGCAATCGCCTCGTTCTTGTCCAACTCGTGGTAACGGTTCGCATCCTTTTGTGCCCTGTTTAAATTTGCTTCCTGAACCTGAGCATTAGCTACCGCCTGCTGGTAGTTGGCTGTGTATAATTGTTCATCGATTGAATAAAGCAACTGTCCTTTTCTTACTCTTGCACCATCGGCAAAATGAACACCGGTAATAAAACCACTTACCTGAGGTTTTAACTCAACCATTTCCAGTGCAGAAACGGTAGCCGGAAATTCGTCATAAAATACGGCATCAGTAGCAACAGCTTCCTGAAGCAAGACTGAAGGTGGTGGCGGAGCTTGTTGAGAACCGTTTTTATTACCGCAGGAAATGATGATTAATAAAGATGCCGGAAATGCAAATTGAAACAACTTATGTGAAAATTTAAAACTCATATTATCTGATTAATTGGAGTGTAGAAATGGCATTGAAAATTTGTTAAAAAGTGATCTGACCCAATGCACGTTGAACATCAACTTTGCCGGCCAGCACCTGGTAGAGGGAATTGAAGTAATTTATCTGAGCGCTTCGCAAATCCGTTTCCGCAGTGATCACTTCAAGGTATGTTTTGACACCGGAACGATACTGTAATTGAACCACATCGTAAACTTCCTGTGCAATGGAAACATTTTCTTTTAAAGCACTATAATTTTCAAGACTGCTTTTATAATTGGCCAGGGCTTGCTCGTACTGTTGGTTTACTACATTTTTAATATTGATAACGTCATCATCGCTTCTCAACAATTGTAACTTAGCAGCACGGATATTTGACCATCTCTTACCGCCCTGGAATAGTGGAAGGCCAACGGTTACAGCGGCATAAGAATTGGGGAAATTGTTGAGGTAAAGTTTATTAAACTCATTATTCTGATAGTTGAGGTTATAAGCTCCGTTTAATGATGCTGAAGGCAGAAAGCTCCATTTGTTATATTGAACGGAAGATTTGAGCAGACTCCTTTGTGTTTCCAGTAAGCGATATTCTACCCTTGCGGTATAATCCGGTTTTTGAACGGTATCAATTGCAATCTCATTTTCCATAGCAAGGCTGTCATAAATGACGTTTAGTGTTGCATTTTCCGGATAGCCCATCAATAATTTGAGATAAGCTACTTTTGCCTCAAGCAATGCTACAGCACCGTTTCTTGTTGCTTTAATATTGTTCAGACTGATTGTTGCTCTTTTGTAATCGATCTTATCGGTAATACCGGCATTGTATTGATTGGTAGCATCTTTCAGGCTTCTTTCGTTACGTGCAATATTTTCTGTTGCTACTTTTATTTGCTGCTTCGTTGCAAGAACGTCATAAAAAGCTTTTGTAACATTTACAACAAGATCAATTTTATTGCTTTCTGTCGTTTGGCGGGATTGTAATTTTACATCATTTTTAGTGCTATTGGCCAGCAGAACATCCCTGTTAAATAATGCCTGAGACAAAGTGAACTGTCCATAAGATGTATTATCGACGCCTAGCTTAATTGCGTTACCGCCAATTACACTTGTTTGCAAAATAAAATTATGCTGCAGGTTGTAGGCAAAATTCACCTGTGGGTACCAATCGGCTAAACGGCTTCTGATATTGGCTTTTGTAATATCTTCATCAATTAATGATTGCTGAATTCGCGGCTGATATTTCAATGCATAATCAATCGCACCTTGCAAATTCACTTCAGGCAATAATTGATTAGAAGAAGTTTGAGCAGCAACAAGAATCGGGGAACATAATACGAGAAAGATATTCCTGAACATCTTCCTTTCCGAAACAAAAAATTTAATCATAAAGGTTAACTTCAATTACCTGTTTAAGGAACAGGCTGTTTACATTAGTTTTACAACATCAGTACATACTGCTATTGGGCAATTCTATTTATTTGCTCTATAAATAATCTCAGCAAGGCGCTATTCAAACTATAAGAATGACTGCGGCCATCCTTTTCCACAATGATTAAATCAGCTTCCAGCAATGTTTTAATATGATGACTAACAGAGGGCTGAGCAAGATTTGTGAGGTTCATAATCTCAGAACACTGCGTAAAACCTTTTTGAGATCCCATATAGTTAAGGATCGTAAGTCTGGTAATATCTGCAAGTGATTTTGAGATTTTTTCTACCCTAGCCAGTTCCACAATAAAAAATAGATTGAAGAATGCAAATGTATCAATGCAAAATTGTGCAGAAAAGTTAAACTCAAAATGATACAATAAGATAACTCTATTGTCGGTTAGAAAATAAAGTTGTAAAGAAATTAAACAAACGTTTATTTAAGATTTTAGCTATTTGTTCGTTCTCTTATAAATGCTGAAAGCTTCTTCATTGCCTGAGCACGGTGACTAATACTTCTTTTGATTTCGGATGACAACTCACCAAAAGTTTCAGAATAGCCGTTGGGAATAAAAATCGGATCATAGCCAAAGCCATTGCTACCTCGAGATTCATCAATTAAGGTTCCGTGGCAGGTACCTTCAAAATAATGTGGAACACCGTCCCAGATAAGGCACAAAACAGCTGTATAAAATGCTTTCCTGTTCTCCTTTCCCTGCATTTCATCCAACAATTTATCAAGATTTTCCTGATCGGTGGTATTCTCTCCTGCATACCTTGCGCTAAAAACACCCGGTTGATTATTGAGCGCTAAAACAGAAATCCCGGAATCATCTGCCAAAACATTTTTATTGCAATACTCAAAAACTGTCCTTGCTTTTTGCAATGCATTTTCTTTAAATGTCAGATAAGGTTCTGCAATATCCTGGTCGAAACCAATATCGTTTAGTGACAAAACAGATAATCCGTCAAGCAATTCTTTCAGTTCGTTAATTTTCTTTTTGTTGCCCGAGGCTAGAACCAATTCTTTCATTTCTAAATTTTGACGATTAAGAGACTCAAATATGTTTACCAAAGTGTGATTTACCAGCTTAAATTACCTGGTTAATATTTTAAAAATTTCTTCATTCGACCTTAGCCAGTTGAAATGCTGAATATTAAACGAAAATGAAATGCTGTTTAAAAATTTTTGCTTGCTGTACATTTCACTCAGGTAATTGCTATAGTCCGTACTCATAATAAGTGGTGCATAAATACTGATGCAATCCCGGAACAAATGAAGCTCAAGACCAGCCGCGAAAGAAACAGCATTACCATCGGGATTTTGTCGTTTCGCATCAGCAAAAGTGGATATGTCTGCATAAAAACGAATAGGTAATTTTCGAAAAGGCAAATCTGTTTTAAAATTCAGCGAAATCAACCAATCATCTGACCTGCCTAGTGGATTACTATACAAATTAGTTGGCGTTTTAAAACCGCCTTCCTGCATCGAAACCTGTTTCGACAAAAGCCCTTCATTTTTATTTCTTGCCAGGTACGTTCCATCATACAAATAATCATTGGTACCGGAATAGGCTGTATTCAACCAATATCTATTCGTATTAGCAGCAGCATTTGTGGTGATAAACTTTCCGGCATAAGCCCGGATATAAAAAGATTTATTTTTCACATCATAATCAATTCTGGCGTTTGCATCCAGCCCCAGCTTAATGAAATCTTTACCAAACTGAGCTTCTGTAGAATAACCAAATGGATGGAAAGTTCTTTTGTTGCTATGCTGAAACCTGATTAAACCATAGGTATTATGTTCTGAAGAAACCAAAGGCCGGTAAAGGCTATCAACCGGATTTTGTGTATAAACAAAATACTCTTCCTTAATATTATACTGACGAATTATTAGTTTTCTTTCAATCTTACTTAACAATGAGTTTTCTTTAAAAACAAATTCAAGAGAAGCTGCAATTTTAAAGTATCGGGCAAAAATTGGTTCAGGTATATTAGTCGTAGTTGTTCCCAGAGAAAATGATTTCAGGTTGGTTTGCAATCGAACTTCCTGAAAAAATCGCCGAGGATACCAGGAATATGAAACAGCTGCAAGCCCGTTTATATTCTTGCTCCCAAAACTATACAAAGGAGCAATTGCAAATTGGAAACGATTTTGCGGTAAACTTACATTGTGCAATAACAATCCTAATCCAAAACCATCATATGCATTATACCCAAGCGATGGCGACAGAAAAACAGTATTTCTCGTTGCATAATTCAAACCCAATACAGGCTTTACTTTCAAGCCACCTTTATGAAATAAACCATTTCTTCGGTACTCGTTATTTGAAATTTTAAATTCAGCAAAAGAGGTATTCAATTTCATAATGCTCCAATTGCCTGTTGGATTGGATTCAATCGTTGTATCGCCCGAAAACGGTTCCAGCCATTGTTCATTTAAAAGCGAATCCTTTTCATAAATGGACAACAAAACTGGTGCCGGAAATTGAGCATTATTTTTTATCGATATAAAGGACTGCCCACGCTTATTACGAACACTTTGAAATTTAAAATCAATTTTATCTGAAGTTTTCAAAGCTCCATCAAAAAACCAATCTAAATTCTTCGTGGAGTTCATCTGCATTATTCTTCTGAAATCTTCAGGAGCCGGATGTTTAAACTGAAATTCTTCGAAATAGGCTTTCATTCCTTTTTCGAAATTCACTTGCCCGATGTAAGCCTCCAGCCATTGCAGTAATTTCCCTGTCTTAAAATAAACATCCATCCCATAATTAATGGGTAGAAATTCATCTGCGGCTAAGACAGATGGCTGATCGCGATGAAGAAGAGCCTGGTAATTATAGAAGGAAGACTCAAGTTTTTGGATTGGTGAATTTCTGAATGAATCTTTCAATGACTGCGCAAATTTGAATTCATAGAAACTATTCGATCCTTCATCCATCCAGGGATTAAGACGCTCATTACTACCCAACATTCCATAAAACCAATTGTGTCCGGCTTCGTGCGATATCACAGCAGGTAATTCAGAAGCAACCGTTTTGTCAATAATGGTGACGGTTGGATACTCCATTCCACCACCGGCACTCATGTCACCTTCAACTGCTTTTATTGTTTGATATGGATACCTACCGACAGATGATCCATAAAGCCTGATGGTAGATTTAAGCATTTCATTTGCTGTTGCCCACTCCTTTTGATGGACGGGCAAAAAAGCAGTATACAATTTTGCAACACCTATATTCCCCTCTCCGGAAATACTGTCCTGCCTTAGTATCCAACGCTTATCTGCAAACCATGCAAAGTCATGAATATTATCTTCAGTGAACCGAATTGTTTTGAAATTGCTATTGCTTTTGGGAAATGTATTCCTGTAGAGTGTGTCGGGAGGTGCAGCCAATTTACTTAAACTGTCCAGCCAGATAGTTTCACTTTCGGACTGGCAATTTCCTGTAGCCATCACAATGTAATTTTCCGGAACCTGTATGGTTACATCATAAGAACCGAATTCACTGTAGAACTCTCCCTGATCCAGGTAGGGTAAAGGATGCCAACCTTTATCATCATAAACAGCAGGTTTAGGAAACCATTGACTAATAAAATAAGCCTGCCCGGTATGACCAAGCCTGGAAAAGACTTTCGGAATTTTTACCCGAAAAGGGGTTTCAATTATAATGAATTTCCCAGGTAATAAAGGCTGTGGTAACTGAATTTTAGCAACATCAATATTCCCGTCCCAATATTCAAAACCAACCTTTTCATTATCCACAGAAAAATGAAAACTATCAATAAAACCACGATCCTTTTCAGAAGAAAAATAAAAGTCAGTTTTACCCTGAGAAACTAATTGCTCACAGAATTTTGTTCTGTCATTTCTGTAGGCATTTGGCCAAAGATGAATGTAAATATTGCTAAGCGTATCCGGAGAATTGTTGGTATATACAATCTTTTCGAAACCGTTCAGAAAATGATTTTCGTCATCGAGCACGACACGGATGGTTGTTGCTACATGCTGCTGCCAATAAGCCTTTGAACAAATCGAAGACAGCATACAACAACAAACAAACATCAATGTCCTCATCAAAAAAATTATTTTCCGGCCCACACCTGTGCAAGGTGCACACAGATTGAAACCGCCATATTCATGTCTTGTACACTTACATATTCCTGCTTTGAATGGATACCCATTTCACCGGTAAAAATATTGGGGCAAGGCATACCCATAAAGGACAATCTCGAACCGTCAGTTCCACCCCGTATACTGATGCTTTCCGGATTAATGCCTGCACGGCGGTATGCTTCTTCTGCATTGGCCATCACTTGTGGATGATGAACCAATATCTCCTTCATATTGCGGTATTGCTCTTTTACAATCATTTCGAAAGAAGAACCCGGGAATTCACTAACTGCTTGTTCTGCAATTTCCCGAAGACGATTCTCATGATATGCAAGTTTTAGTGTATCAAAATCGCGAACAATAAACGTAACTTTTGCCTGCTCCAATTCACCTTCCATTGCAACCGGATGAACAAAACCTTCCATAACAGAGGTACTTTCAGGACACCATTCATTCAAAGGCAATTTGCTTAAAAATGTCGCTGCGACTTTCATTGCATTCACCATTTTTCCTTTTGCATAGCCAGGATGAGCACTTACACCATGAAAAGTAACAACAGCTGCGTCTGCGCTAAAATTCTCCCCTTCCAGATGTCCGCGTTCGCCACCATCAAGCGTGTAGCCAAAATCTGCATTCAATCTTTTCATGTCTACAGCATTTACCCCACGACCAATCTCTTCATCAGGTGTAAATAAAATTCTGATTTTTCCATGAGGAACTTCTTTATGTTCCATTAAGTACTTTGCCAAATCCATTATAATGGCAACACCGGCTTTGTCGTCAGCACCCAACAATGTTTTTCCTGAAGCAGTGATAATATCATCACCAATTCTTTGTTTCAGGTAAGGATGTTTTGAAGTTGAAATAACAATTGAATTATCATCGGGCAAAACGATATCCGAGCCATCATAATTTTTATGCAAAATCGGCTTCACATCTTTGCCGCTACAGTCTGGTGCAGTATCCACATGAGAACAAAAACAAAGTGTTGGCAAATCACCCTCAATCGTAGCAGGTATAGTAGCATAGACGTATCCATGTTCATCCAGCTCTGCGTCTGTGATGCCCATTGCAATAAGCTCCTCAACCAATACTTTGCTCAAGTCTTTTTGCTTTTCTGTACTGGGCTGCGATGGAGAATTCGGGTCACTTTGTGTGTCGATTTGCACGTAGCGCATCAGGCGGTCAGCTGTGGTGTGCTGGTAATTATTTAATGACATAATTTTTAGTATTTAGGAGTCAGTGGTAAGTAATCAGTAGTCAGTATTCAGTATTCAGGGGTCAGTATTCAGGGATTAGTAATAAGATTAATCTTTTGTCTTATTTCTATGCCAAATCCACTTTCTTCAGTTGATCCCAGGAGGTATTTTTATAACTATCCCAAAGCATCCAAAGTAAAATAGAAGAAAGTACCAGGAACAGAACTTTTAACCAAAAAAGGAATGGGACAGAATCAGCCGCACCTACGATTGCATAATGAGCAAATCCAAGACTCATCGGCAGCAACATTACAAATATTGTTTTCAGAAAACGGTTGCCTTTTTCGTTCATTTGCTCCATTGCAGAGAAAGGCAAACGCCTATGTGCAACCCGCATTACCGACAATCCAAACAAAGTAATATTTACAAAAGCCAGGGCAATATCCAGTAATCTTGCAAAGCCCCAAACATACAGAACAAACACGCTGACCAATAAAAACATGGGTACAAAATATTTCACCCATACTCCTTTAAACGCTCCCTCCATCACCAGGCCGGGCTTCACTACAGGGCTGCTGTAATAAATCCACGAAGCTTTGTATTGGTCGCTGTAAACAAGCATAGATAGCAATTGTAAAACAACAAATGATGTCAGATAAAGCAGCAAAACATAAATAGATGTTTTAGGCATGTTCGCCCAAATTTGTGCCAGTGGTTTATCGCTTTGGGTGGTGATGTAAAAGAAGTAAACAGGCACATAAGCAAAAGTGGGATAAACACGCATTTTAAAATTACGGCTTCTGTCCGTTTGCAACCATGCTATACTGAATCCGGCTTTACTGATGGGATTTTTATTCAGCAGATTGGCCAGTTTCAGATAAAAAGAATTTTCAGACTTTTTAATGCTTTCCGGAGTTGGTTTGGATTCTGCATTATCCGCCACATCAATATTGCCAATGCGTGCAGCAAAACTGGGTGATAAATATTTTACAGTAAGCCATACCAACAGCAAAGGCCCGACAATGGATAAAATACTAATCCACTTTGTAGCAGCCCAAAATTTATCCGGCTGAAACCAACTCCAGGAGGCAGCCAGCCAATAGGTTGGTGTAAAGGCGGCCCATTGAAAATCAATATGCTTTAATTGCTGAAAGCCTTCATTGCTTACCGCTCTTGGCATTAAATAAACGCAGGCAAAAAACAGAACTGAAAATCCGATTTGAAAATAATTAATAACGTCTTTGAATTTCCCCGGTTTTGAAAAACGCAGTACCAACAGATAACAAAGTATCACCAAAAACAAGGCTACAACAGTCATCATCAAAATAGCAAAAGGAAACCAAAGCGCCGCAACCCAACTGGTCTGCATTGTAAAAGTTATCCATCCTGCCAATGACATCGGGAAAACAATTCTGAACAAATAAATGAACATATGCAGCAAACGCGACAGTAATAAAGTGCGTTCGTTAATTGGTCTTGGCAATAAAATTGTCTTGTCTCTCGTGTCAAAAAGAACAGTGGAAAAATCCATGATTAACATCACACTGAGCATCAGCAAGAAGACTGAAAAATAAATCCACAGACCCATAAATTTATCTTCGAGAAACAATGGAAAAATATACATAAAGCCTAGCAGCGCCGAAAGAAATACGCTTAGCGCCGTCATAAAACGGAATGGCTTTTTGCCCTGGGCCTGTTGTCTTCCCATGCTCAATGGCTTTCTGTCGTCGAGCATTAGCTTTACTTTCAATATTGCCCTGAGCTGGTTAATATCCGCGCCCATAAACCTCCACAGCGCTTTTGGCAAAAGAAATAAGTATAGTAAAAAATTGTTCATTACAGTTAGTTGGATTTATTTGTCCTGCATAGCCTGCAAAATATTGCCGGCAGTTTCGTTCATATTGCCGGTTGAAGTCATCTGGGCAAAAATAGTTTCAAGGGAATTACTGCTGCCTTCGCGCAATGCTTCAATCGTATCGTTAGCAATAATAGTTCCCTTGTCAATCAATACAATTTTATCAGAAACTTTTTCAACCACATCCATCATGTGAGAACAGTAAAAAATAGTCTTTCCTTCCTGCTTCAATACCTGCAAAAGTTCTTTCACTACTATTACAGCATTGGCATCCAAACCACTCATTGGTTCGTCTAATATTACAATCGAAGGATTGTGCAAAATTCCTGCAGTCAACAGTACTTTCTGCCGCATGCCTTTCGAAAAACTGTCCATCCGTTGGTTAATATTATCAACCAATCCAAAAGATTGCAGGATGCGTTTAGCTCTTTCTGTAATAACATTATCCGGGATATTATACAAAGCTCCTACAAAATGTAAATACTCATTTGGGGTTAGCAAGTCATACAAATCGGCCAGTTCGGGCACATAACCTATCATTTGTTTTAATCCCAGAATATCCTCACGAATATCTTTCCCATTCACCAATACCGTTCCGGTATAATCCTGAATGACTCCGGTAAGAATTTTTACTGTTGTAGATTTCCCTGCGCCATTTGGCCCGATATAACCAAGAATCTGACCGGGATAAATGTCAAGATTCACATTATTCAACACGGTTTTTTCACCGTATTGCTTAGAAACATTTTGTATGGAAATTAATGGTTGCATTATAGTATTTGTTTACAAAGAGGAACTGTAAATTATAGCATTGTCAATAAAATCTGTATTAAACCAATCAAAAATCCCAGCACTGCTCCGATGATTTCTACAAAGCGGAATTCTTTACTCATAATTGCCACAAGGATTTCTTCCAGTTTATCCGATGAAAAATTCTCAACCTTTTCTGTGACCATTCTTTCAATATCAATTTTACTTTTCAGATTATTGGCATATTGATTCATCAATTCGGGCAACATGGTGTCAATCTCTTCCAGTAGACCTTCTTTAATTTTATCCAATGTACCCGTACCGACAAACATCGAAATGATGGGCATTTTCTCTTTTAATTTATGTTCCAGGAAATGATCAATATGCCCTTCAATAAAAGGTTTCACATTTTCCAGTTGAGCCGGATCGGCAATTGTTTTTGCGATTTCATCGAAATGCAAAAGTTCGGATGCAACCAAAACGCCCAGTTTTTGAGCAAACTGTTTTTGACCCTTCGGGAAAATCCCCTGGATAGTGATTCCTAAGAATCGTTTCGGATCTTTAGGATGAAACAACATTTTGATGGCAATCCAATTGGTGAACCAACCGATAAATGCCGAAATAAATGGTAATAAATAAATGGTATAAGATGACATTTTTGAATATTCAATTGTTTAAAAAACCTGATTAAATACTGACCCATCGATTCTCTCTCAGGCTTTCTGTTGCGGCTATTGCTGTCTTTGTTGTGTTATAAATACTACTGAAAGGAATTAAGGACAATCCGCCATTTCTGATTCGTTTTGCCAGCAAGCTAAACTGCAAAGCGTGTCCTTTATCCTGTGAGGCTGATGATGAAGTAAAACCTTTAAAACCAAAACCTGTAAGGCGTTTCCAATTTTCAAGAACTAAAGTTCTTCCCTGCGAATACACTTCAATCCGTTCTTTATCGTAAGATTTACTGCCATTGCTGAAATAATTAATTGCAGCAGATGATCCGTTTTCAAATCGAAACAGAATGGCAACATCCTCATCACTCTCTGCCATTGCATTGGCACAAACTGAAGAAACCACTGAACCACACAAAAATGAAGCCAGGTCGATAAAATGACAAACTTCCCCTATAATTCTTCCGCCACTTTTCGTAATATCATTCAACCAATTGTTATCGGGAATTTTTCCTGCATTGACTGTTATGACAATATTCATTGCAGAATGATCACCCAATAAATGTTTCATTTTCTGTGCAAGCGGAGCATGCCTTCTGTTGAACCCGACATCAATAATTTGTTCAGATTTTTCAATTTCATTCTTTACTGCATCCAGCTGGTACAATGTTATTGCCAAAGGCTTTTCAACAAAGACATTCTTACCCGATTGTAATGCTTTAATACACAAATCAGCATGGGTATTATGTTGGGTCGCAATAACAACTGTGTTTATATTATTGTCCTCCCAGATGCAATCAAGATTTGTCGCAGCTACAGGAATATTATTTTGTCTTGCTACCTGCGCAGCCGAAAGACCATTTTCGCTGGCTATAATCTGAATGTTTGCTTTTGCATTTTTCAGAAATGGCACAATCACTTTCGAAGCAAAATTTCCGGCACCAATAAGGCCAACAGCATCACCTTTTAAAACTGTATTCTCTTTGATTACAATTTTATCAGTGTGCTTTAATGATAAGTCGTAAGTAAAAATTGATGCCAGATTCTTTTTGTCGGCAATCGAATCATAAGCTTTTGGAAATTCGCTTAACTTGATTTTTTCCGGATTAAACTGTCGCACATTCAATTGGCCAATCGACATTGCGTGCAATACAGCTTCAAAATTCCTTTGGGCAGTCCAGCGTACAAATCCGATGGGATAATCCCGGCTGTTTTTTTCATAATCGAAATCGTAACGACCAGGGCCGTATGAGCAACTAACCTGGAATGTCAATTCTTTTTCATAAAAATCGGCCCTGTTGAGATAAAGGCCAATCACGCCCACTAAAACAATCCTTCCGCGTTTACGGCCCATTCTGGCAGCATCGGCAATGATTTCATTTTGTTTGGAAGATGCTGTAATCAATACCGCATCCGCTCCAACATTACTGGTCATCTCGAATATACTTGCCGCAATATTTTCTTCACTTTTATTGCAGATAGTAATAATTCCTGCCTGCTCAGCCAGTGTGCATTTTGCCTGATCCGTATCAATTCCAATTACACGACATCCGTTAGCTTTTAATAATTGCACTGCAATCTGACCAATCAAACCCAAGCCAATTACTACTACTGTTTCGCCAAATGAGGGTTGAATCAAACGGATTCCTTGCAAAGCCACCGCCCCTACAACTGTAAACGATGCTGATTCGTCATCCACATTGTCCGGAATTTTGGCACAAAGGTTTTGCGGCACCAGTACTATTTCTGCATGAGGGCCATTGGATGCAACCCTGTCTCCAATTTTGAAACCCGACACATTATCGCCAACACCAATTACAATACCCGTGTTGCAATAACCAAGGGGAATTGGTTTATTTATTTTACTTTTTACCGCATCAATAGTGGGCAACAGTCCATCTGTTTTTATTTTATCAAAAACAGCTTTGACTCTTTCGGGTTGTTGCCGGGCTTTATTTATCCAGTTTGCCCTCCCAAAATCGATGAGCATTCTTTCTGTGCCGGCTGATACCAGACTACAGACAGATTGTATCAGCAAATGTCCTTCCTTCACCATCGGTGCGGGAACATCTATCAAAGAAGTCTCGCCACTATTCAGGTGCTGGATAATTTGCTTCATCTCAAAAAAATTATTTAATAGAAAACGAACAACTTAAAGGGTTGTATCAACAGCAGGCTTCTTTTTACCAAAAAACATTTTGAATAAAACCGGTCCGGTTGTGACTACAATCAATCCAATCACTATTTTTTCAAAATTCAGTTTTACCCAATCGTACCCACCTAAGAAGTAACCAGCCAAAATCATACTCGAAACCCAAAGGAAGCTTCCAAGGACATTATAAAAGAAGAATTTTTTTCTTTCCATATCTACCACACCGGCAACGATGGGCGCAAATGTGCGTACAATCGGCAGAAATCTTGCCAGGATTATCGCACCACCCCCTCTTTTTTCATAAAAATCGTGTGCATCCTTAATGTGCTTTTTCTTAAATAGCCAGGTATCTTTTCTTTCAAAAATCAAATGACCAGTTTTGTTTCCAAACCAATATCCAACAGAATTCCCAATGATACCTGAAACGGAGATCAGGACAATCCAGAATAACAAATTAACAGCGTTACTTTCTGTAGGCGTTTGAAACTGAGGATTTGCAATCATCAAACCTGTAACAAACAACAAAGAATCGCCAGGCAAAAAGAAACCAACAAACAAACCGGTTTCAGCAAATATAATCAAGGCCACAAGATACAAACCACCATAAGCCATTACCAATGCAGCAAGCTTATCAGCATTCATCAATTCTTTAAAAAATTCAATAAAATCAGTCATAAGGGTGTTTAAAAAGTTAAGGCAGCGAAAATAGGCAAATTCGCAGTTAGTTAAACGACAAAACTGATGTATTGTGTTTTATTTAAACATGAGTTTTTCTGTGTATTTATTCTCCCCGATTTGAATTTTCAGATAATACATTCCTTTTGCCAGGTAATTAAATTGCAACACAGATGTATTATTCCATCCCGACGCGATCAATTCACTGGATGACACAACTCTGCCACTCACATCAGTAAGATTATAATTGGCTACAGAACCCGCCGGGGCTGTCCATTTTATGGTTATCCCACCATCTGCTGAAGGGACAGGGTAAACGTTTACCAATTGATATCCTTTTGTCCATTGGATGGAAACCGTATTTGAATAGAAGGTTTTCCCGTTTTCGGCTGTGCAGAACAAGCGGTAATAAACAGTAGAATTCTCAGGCAGATTCGGATTGTCTGTCTTCACATATTTATTAGTCACCGATTTTACAGAAGACACCTCTGCAATCATACTGAAATTGACATTATCAGCAGATTGTTCCAACTGAAATTTATTCATTTGCGTGTCAATTGGTGATAACCAGTTCAGTTCAGCCTGCTGATCATTTATTTTATTTCCATCCAGATGAACATATTGTGTATTGACAGGCAGGCTTCCCAGAATACCCCCATCATTCAACCAGTATTCACCTAGTCCGTTTGATTCCAGTTCGGCATAATATCCAATGTCAAAAGGCACCCATTTTACTTCATCAAATTTCCTGTAAGTATAAATGCCGTTGGTATTATTCAACAGACTACTGTCTTCATTCTTTCCATCATTAGCATAATATTGAGAAACACCGGTTCTGTAAATATCCTCCGGTCTGCTGCAGGTCTTGCAGTTTGTATCGCTCAACATCCTATTCACTTCCACATCGGGAATATACAGCCTGACATTGGATTTTGTTCTTGTGGCAATACCTCTGTGAATAACCCAGTTTTTGTGAATAAAATACTGCCTGTTTGATGGATCAACCTGATTTTGATGTCCGTAAGCAGATGCTTTTATTTGTCCAAGATTTTGAAGAAGTGGGTCTACAGCGGCTATCAAACGATTAGATTGCAAAAAGTAAAACCAACCTGTGCCATTTACAACCAAAGGAGCACCTTCACTTACTTTACCGGCATCGGCAAAAGCAATTTGATTTTTCAGGTCATAAATATGAATATCATCGATTGCTATTCCATCAAGATTTGTACCCACATCCGAATTCATTACAAAACGCAATTTCAATTGAGGAACATTTGGTAAAGCCGTAGTTGCCACATGCCAACGTGACTGATCGCCATCCCATACATTCGATTTATCGTTGTTGTACCAGTTAGTACCGGCTCCGTTTGTACCCAGCTTATTCCAGACTGTACCATTGTTTACAGAATATTCGAGGTATGCCCTGTCGCAATCGCTGGCATCGCAATGTTCAATATTAAAGGCAGTACTGAAGCTGATCATAGGGTTTGCCAACGACGCTGTATTGATACAAGGAGATACCAGGTAGGACAATTCATAGCTGTTGTGGGTTCCGGCAAGATTTGTTTTCCATGCATTTCTACCACTTGCTGCTTTATTTATTTTACCTGCCGAAGGTGTTCCCCAGGCCCAGCTTGCATTGCGGCCCATCACATACCAATCACCTTTTGATACTTCAAAGTTTTCGAGGTATGGGAAATTGGAAATAATCGGGGAAATGTGGAATGAATAATTTTCAATCGTGTCATTTTTCAGGAAATCATCACCTGCAGAATTTATCCAGACTTTCAGGCTGTGAGCGCCAAAAGAAAGGCCACTGAGTATAGAGGAAAATGTATACACCACACTATTCCCGCCTGCCAGGCCCGAACTTAAAAATTCCTTTACCACAGGTTTGCCATCCAACGAATACGAAGCAGAAATCACCGGCATAGGGGTAATTGTTCCGTTCTTAATTTTTATCGTAACAGGTGACACCGAAATGTCGCAATCACTGGAAATGGGCGCAATGATATCTGTCAGCTGAACATCCTTGGAAACTTTATACAGGTTAACCTTATCGATGGTAAGCCCTCCGCCATAAAAATCATCTACAATAAGCGTGGTGTCGTACTGACCAAATCTTATCTGCGAAGACGAACTGAAGTTTTGTCCTTTTGAACGAAAAAGATCTCTTAAAGAAAGTGTACCTGAATGATGCAGTTTTGCAGTGTCAGAGGTATTTTCATATACATAAGCCACAATCCATTTAGCCGTGTCAGAACCACGGACCCACACCATATTGCTATCTCTGATAAATGGCATTCCCCGCATTTCGTATTCAAAATCAAAACGTACTTCATCAGCTGATGTGTCATAATTTTTGAGATTGAAAGTAGCCGTGAAAAAGTTAAATACCCGTTTCGCATTTTTCACAACATCAAGGCTGATCGAGCGATTAGTTTTTACGAGTTTACTTCCCGGGATGCGTGTACGCAACCTTCCCGTATCATTTGAGTTTCGATAATCCCAATAACCATCTTTGGTCAAGCCAGTTGTATCAGAATCGAGTGTCAGATCAGGTAAAGCTTCGAAATCATTGCTTACAGTGCTGATTAAATTAACCGGTTTATTGGGAATATGTTTTATGAACTGTACCAATGTATCATTAGCCGGTACAGGGTCCGGGCGTTCCGTATTTTTTACAGCAAGCGTAATTTTATATTCAATCGTATCACTGAAATTGAAGGAATCAACTACCTGAAGAATATTGGTATTAGCACTGATACTGAATCCTGTTATTGTTTTCCAGCTACCTGCATTTACTTTATAGGAAACATTGTAACTGGTAACAGGAGCATCGTCCTGATTGCGGATATTAACTTTTATCTGGCTGTTAGATTTTAATTCTGAACTTGTAAATTTTCTTCCGCTCACCGGACTGATTAGTACATCGAGCGCAAGATCTCCATCCACACCACCGGCACAGGTACCGTCAATTGGTTTCCTTGAAACTGCTTTACTGCGATAGCCATCCATACCGCCGGCAGAAGGCAATACGGAAACCCAATATTCTTCATTTATCTTCAGTCCGGTATATCGGTATATCGTCGTACTGCCACTAACAGAATCAACTTTTTCAAGATGAGCCCCCTTTTTCAACAGCATGTAATATTTATCAACACCGGGAACAGCGCTCCAATTCACTACAATAGAACCAGGACATTGGATGGGATTGACAGAAAAAACCGGCTGTTGATTAATCATAAAAGAACCGCTGGTAAATGTCTTGCTGCCACTGCTGATGCGCATTTTGCACTGATTTGAATTTATCAGCGGTACTGCCCATTTATACATACAGGTGTTGGCTGCAATACCCGTAGCAATTGTAGTCCAGCTGCTGCCATTATCCGAACTGAACTCAATCTGGGTACTGCCTGCATCAAATGAGGGTGCTTCCCAATAAATGTACATATCCGTATTGGCTGCAGCTGCGCCATTTGCAATCGGGAAAAGTAATTTCAACTCGTCCGGTACAAAATCGTAAGCGATAACATAATCCTGAGCACCGGCTGGCAAAGCAAAATCAGAAACAGATACAGTGTAAGAACCAATGGCAGGATTGTTAATAACTACCTGTTCCACGTTATTTAAACGATCGAGGCCTTCAGCAGCATTCGCAGCCACTGTAGCGGTTGAAGGATTGAGCACTAATGGCCTGCGCACACCACCACCCGGTTCAATCACTGCCAGATCAAGATCATTCACCAATTGGGTGGACGAAGACGCGCTTGCAGCAACATCATGATAATACATCAACACTTTCAGCTGAGCAGTATTGGCAGGTACTGAAATAGTAAACGTTTGTGTGGAACCGGCAGTAAGAATTTTGTTTCTGGCAAACTGATTTTTTTCAATTATTCCGACAGAACGCGCACCATTAATAAATCCAAAACCATACCCATAATCCGGACCGGGGCGACCAAAATCTGTAGCGCCGTTGATGGCAATTGCTTTCAATAAATCACTTTTAGGATTCGATCCATTCAATTGCTTGTAGCGTTCTGTCAACAAAGCCAGCACCCCCGTTACCTGCGGACAAGCAAAACTGGTACCACTGTTTATTTCATAAGCATTATCAAGAATGGTACTGTATACCTGGGCACCGGCTGCGCAAATTTCAGGCTTCAATCTTCCATCGCGGATGGGTCCTTTACCGGATGTGCCGGATATTTTCAGATCACGAAAACAAGAACCTACCGTCAAAATATTTTTTGCAGTCTGGTATCCGCCGCACAGATTGGCAAACCCTGTGGGATAGGCTCCGCAAGTCATTCCACCATCATTGCCTGCGGCAAAAACATCCAGTTGTTCCGGCAGTGATATGGCCATTTCATCCAGGTCCTGAGAAAGCACATCGTAGGTTCCGGCATAGGCACAATTGCCAACTATAGCAGCGTAGGAATTGTTGGTAAGCGTGGTATTAAAACCTTTCAATAATTCATCTTTCAATAACAGTACAGCATCAAAATACAGACTGATTACGGTGCCGTCGCTGGCTACACCCTGACCGGCAGGATCAATAATGCCATCGCCTCCTAGTATACCATTGACAAAAACACCGTGCTTCTGCAAATCACCATTGTTATAATTGATTACCCTGTCTTTTTGGTCGATATGATAAATGCCGGAACAATTATCACCAATGCCGACTGAAACATCTTTCCCGCGCAATCCTGAGCCGCCCAAACCGGTTGGCATACTTAAAATACGCGCGCCTTCTGCTCCTTTGGAATCGAGGTCCAGCGGGATATTTTGAGAAGATTCTCCAATGTATTGAACACCATAAAATGAGGCCAGATTTTTCAGTTGAGAAGAGGATACTTGAACCTTATAAAATCCACGACTTTGCCATTTGTTGGGCAACAATGTTGCTCCGGCACTCGCAATTAAAGATTCGATTTCAGCCTGGCTTACTTCTTTAAAAAAGGTAAGCAAAACTTCAACAGATTGTTGGCTGCCTGCCTTTTCCATTACCGAAGGAGCTATCTTATACTCAGGCAAAAAGGCTGAAATACCTGTCAGTACAGGTGTTGCATTGAAATTTGCATTGAAACTTACAACAGCAGAATAGAGTGTTGTGCCCAGGTATTCCTGAATAGAAATCCCGTTTGTTTTCATTTGCTCTTTTTCGGAAACGCTCAGTATTTTATCAAATTGCAGTAGTACTAATGTCTTTCCCGAAGTACTGGCTTTTACATTCGCTTCCACCCATGAAGAGATATTGCTGCTCAGTACAACCTTTTTGTTGTTGACACTGATTATATTTCTATTTTGCCCGAAAGCAATATTATTTATAGCCAGAAAAGAAAAGCAAAAAAGACTACTGGCAACCAACTTCTTAAGAAAAAGCATACTTATTATTTCTAAACATTAGATTTTCGGGTAAGCAAGGCTCACCAATACAAAATGTAAGATAATAATAATTTGAGGGAAATGATAATTCAGCATCAGGAAGTGTGGTCCATCACAATCACCCATTGCTTTTTTATCCTGCGGAATAGCAGACTATAATAGCCGCCCACATCGCCGACGCTGCGTTGCAGGTTCCATTTTCCGACCACCATGTAGTATTCGGCACTCAGCTTTTTGACACTGATAATCGTGGAGGTAAAATGCCCCATGTGGGCGGTGTCCGGGTAGCCCTTCAGGTAATTTTGCAAAGTGGCATCATAGCCATAAGTGGGGCCTTTTTTGCCCATAAAAAGCATGCTGTCGCTTTCCCAATAGCCTTTCATGAAACTCCGCAAATCACCTTTGTTCCAGGCAGATTCCTGAGCAGTAAGGATAGACCGTATCACTTGCTCATCCTTGTTTTGCGCCGTGGCCGACCAAACAATAAACGAACAAATAAACAGCATGAAAAATTGACGCATACAAGGAGAGTTTGGGAATTATCTTTTTTTCTTTTTACGTTTTTTACCTTCTTCAGCCTCTGCTTCGTCCAGCAATAATTGCCAGTTGTCGTTGGGTGTATCTTCGGTAAAAGTGATGGTTTCCATATAGTCCGTTTTGTCGATGGTCATCACGCTGATAGGCTTGCCCACATAGGCATGTATCGCTTCCAGCACAGGCAATTCTTCGGGACTGCAAAATGAGATAGCCCTGCCTTTGTGCACCCCCCTGCCGGTACGACCTACCCGGTGTACATAGTTTTCGGGCACATCGGGCAAATCATAATTGATAACAAAATCCACACCCTGGATATCAATACCACGCGCACTGACATCTGTTGCAATCAACACTTTTACAAAACCCATTCTAAAATCGTTCATCACCTTCAGGCGATCGGCCTGCTCCTTGTCGCCATGCATGGTGATGGTGGCAATGCCCACCCGTTGCATAGCTGCAAACACACGTTCGGCGCGCACTTTGGTGCGCACAAACACCAGGATGCGCTGATCGGGATATTCTTTGATAAATCTTTCGAGGAAAAATCGTTTATCATCCATAGCCACGTGCGCTACGGAATGGGTCACGTTTTTCGACACAGGGTCTTTGGGCGAAATCTGGATGCGGATAGGATTGCGGACAATAGAATAAGCGAGGTCTTTAATTTTTTCGTCGATGGTGGCCGAGAAAAACAAAGTCTGGTGGCGGCTGGGCAAATACCGCATCACGTCGCGGATGTCTTTGATAAAACCAAGGTCCAACATATGGTCGGCTTCATCCAGCACCAAAATATCCACACGGCTGAGGTCGATATGACCCTGGCTCACCAGGTCGAACATACGGCCGGGCGTGGCAATGAGGATATCCACCCCTTTGTCCAGCTTTTTGATTTGTGGCGCCTGATCTACCCCACCTACAAGCCCTAATATGATGAGGTCAGTATGCTTGCCCAGGTCTTTGAACACCTGCGCTATCTGGATGGCCAGTTCGCGGGTGGGCACCATGACCAGGCATTTTACCTGGTTATACTTATTGTGATGGCTGCGGCGCATCAGCATATGCAAAATCGGGATGGCAAATGCGGCGGTTTTGCCGGTGCCGGTTTGGGCAATACCCAACACATCATCGCCTTTCAGGATAGAAGGAATGGCTTTAAACTGTATATCGGTTGGTTTTTTAAAACCCAGCTCCTCAAGACTCTGCTTGATGAGCGGAGAAATATTGTACTGCTCAAATTTCATATGAGCGCAAAGCTAAGCCATTCTGCGTTTAGGCCTGTACTATCTGCAAGCGGGAACATACTTTTTTGAGAAGATAGGAGTTTCCGGCAAACAGGGCTTCAATCCATCACCATTTTCATAAAATAAACATAATCAGTGGTTTAATTATAAAATATCTGGCTCGAGCAGGCACATGAGCGTGCTCGAGCTGGCCCATGAGCGTGGTCGGGCTGGCCTATAAGCGTGGTCGAGCTATCCTATGAGCCTGCTTGAGCTTGCCAATGAGCGTGGTCGAGCTGACCCATAAGCGTGCTTGAGCTGGCTCATGAGCGTGGACGAGCAGGCCCATGAGCGTGGTCGAGCTGGCTCATGAGCGTGGTGGAGCTGGCCCTTAAGCCTGCTGAAGCTATACCATGAGCGTGCCCGAGCTGGCCCATGAGGCTAGTCGAGCTATTATTGTATATAGCTCATGGCTTAAATTGGCAGGATGAAGCGGGAAAAGTTCACATTAAGCTTGATTAGTTATATAAGCCAGACCAGTTGAATGAAACTAAACAAACGATCTTTGAAGAGGTAGCTTAACGATTCATTATAGCCCTTTCTCTTTTTTTACTAGGCTATACTTTGGATTTGTTGCTGTTTTACCCTCTGCTTTTACTTTGGCAAACAGAGGTGACTCATGCATATTTTTGCGGATGATATAAGAAACCAACATGTTGGACATTTGAGCATTGAAAGAACCAACTTACCGACAATTTAAAATATACCCGTTCGGGATTCAAAACAATCATTTTTTATTTTTCATACCCGTTCGGTTCTTTTTTAAATATTTTGTCTATATTTGTACCCGTAAAGGTATAACAACGCAATGAGCAAATTATCATCATTCACCAAGTATCAACGCAAAAAGCTAAAGCTAACGCAGGAAGAACTTGCAGCAAAAGCAGGGGTTGGCATTCGTTTTATTCGTGAACTGGAGCAAGGCAAAGAAACCATGCAATTAAATAAAGTAAATCAGGTGTTGGCTTTATTTGGGTTTAGCCTATCACCCGATAATCAAAAAATTGATGCATACGATATTTTTTGGAACTACTTTAATAAAGCTGTAAAAATAACGCTAACAAACAGAGTGATTAAATATGGTATCATCATAAAAGAAATTACAGACAAAAAAGAGAATAAAATTTCTGCATGGCAATTTGTTCCAAACAATAATGCCATAAAGTATGAGCAAAAACCAGACGATAACTTAACCGAAATTATTTTGCACAACGATATTCAAACAATTGAAGAACAGTAAGCAATGAAAAAAGGATTGGTATATAAAAAAGAAAAACTAAGTGGCATTGTTTGGGAAGACGAAAACGGGTATCATTTTCAATATGAAAAATCGTATTTGCAAAATCCAGTTTATGGAGCAGTAAGCAGAACACTTCCATTGCGTTCTGAGGAATTTGCAGATAAAAATATGCTACCTTTTTTTGACGGGCTTATACCCGAAGGATGGTTACTGCAAATAGCTATTGATAATTGGAAACTAAACCCACGAGACCGAATGACACTACTACTTACACTTTGTAAAGATTGTATTGGTGATATTAGTATTACAAATGGAAAATAAAATGAATTGCCTGCTTTGCTATACCCCGTTGGATAAAAATGAAATAGATTATCATACAAAATGTGTGATAAAAACCTTTGGCTTAAAGCAAATTCCAACGATTGATATTGATGAAAAAAAATTGACTGCCTACGCAAAAAAAATTGTAGGTTCAAACACCGCCATAACAGGAGTGCAACCCAAATTAAGTTTGTGGTTGGATGAGAGTAAAAAAAGCATCCGTTTCACAGTTGTTGATGACAAGAGCAACTATATCATAAAACCACAAAGTGAAACCTACCAATCTTTACCTGAAAACGAAGATTTATGTATGCACCTTGCTGAAACATTTGGAATTGAAACAGCAACGCATGGTCTAATTAGATTGCCATCAGGAGAATTAGCATACATAACTCAGCGGTTTGACAGGAAAAATGAAAACAAATTGTCTTGTGAAGATTTATGTCAGCTTTCTGAAACATTGACCGAGCATAAATATAGAGGCAGTTACGAAAAAACAGGCAAAATTATTAAGCAATACTCTACCCAATCGGGACTGGATACTTTAAATTATTTTGAACTGGTAGTATTTAGTTTCATAACCGGCAATGCAGATATGCACTTGAAAAATTTTTCAATGTTGGAGAAACAAGAAGGACAATTTTCTTTAAGCCCTTCCTATGATTTGGTAAGCACAATGCTGGTAATAAAAAACGAATCAGAACAAATGTCATTGACACTTAATGGAAGAAAAAATAAATTAACTAAAAAGGACTTTGTTGCTTTGGCAACTAATCTTTCCATAACAGAAAAGCAAGTTGAAAACAGCTTTTATTCATTTTCAAAAAAATTGAAATCAGCAAAATGGTGGATTGAAAATAGTTTTTTACCTGAAGAACAAAAAACTAACTTAAATAAAACCGTAACAGACAGAATAAACTTGCTGAGTAAATAATGGCAACATATATTATTATAAATCATTTTAAACAGAGTGCCAGTAAACATGCACTGACACCGCTTCGTTCGAAGATTCGGGCAGCAGCTAACAGCACATTTGCAATAGGCGGGGTTTCGTGCTCCGCAGACAGTTATGTGGTTTTATAAAGTGCAATGCTAAGCTTAAAGTTCACATTTCATGACACTACCAAAAGAAAGCGAAAGATTAGATTACCTGTGCAATACGATTCCTGCCTTGCTGGCGGCCATTGAGGAGGAGGACTTCTCTTATAAAGCTGCGCCCGGGCGCTGGAGCAAAAAAGAAATATTGGGGCACCTGGTTGATAGTGCCGCGAACAATCATCATCGTTTTGTGAGGCGTCAGTTTGAGCCGTTCACCCTGGTGCCCTACGACCAGCACAACTGGGTCAGGTATAATTTCTACCAGCAGCTGCCCACGCAGCAACTGATTGATTTCTGGGCAAGCTATAACCGGCAATTATCCCACCTTATCCAACATATTCCTGCAGAAAATCTCATGCTGAGCTACGAATCTGCGGACGGCACTATCGTCTCACTCGCTTTCCTGATAGAAGATTATGTAGCCCATTTAGAACATCATTTGCATCAGATTATTCCAAATTACTGATTACCAATGAACAAAAAAGAAACAAACAGGGTTTGTCCCAACGGGCATTACTATATAAAATCGTCTGATTGTCCTTTTTGCCCTGTTTGCGAAGCTGCCCCCACTTCCAAATCCTGATTAAAATCAATAATATACCCTCATCAAAATAGGGCTGCAGCAATTATCTTTGCGGCTTCAAAACTATTGTTCACTTTACAATTATATAAAACACAAGAATGGAATTCCGCATCGAAAAAGACACCATGGGCGAAGTAAAAGTGCCCGTTACCGCTTATTATGGCGCACAAACACAGCGTTCTATTGATAATTTCAAGATTGCCCAGGACATCAATAAGATGCCGAAAGAAATCATTCGCGCCTTTGCCTACCTGAAAAAAGCAGCAGCATTGACCAATACCGAACTGGCCGGACTGGCTCCTGAAAAATCGAAACTGATAGGCCAGGTATGTGATGAAATTCTGGAAGGAAAACTGGATAACGAATTCCCGTTGGTGGTTTGGCAAACAGGCTCAGGCACCCAAAGCAATATGAACGTGAATGAAGTGGTGGCCTATCGTGCACACGTTCTTCAGGGCGGACAATTAAGCGATAAAGACAAGTTCATTCATCCAAATGATGATGTAAACAAATCTCAATCGTCAAACGATACTTTCCCGACTGCAATGCATATTGCGGCTTACAAAATATTGGTTGAAACAACGATACCGGGTATTAAAAAACTGCGTGACACACTGGCTGCAAAATCAAAAGAATATATGCAGGTGGTGAAAATCGGCCGTACCCATTTTATGGATGCCACACCGATTACCCTTGGTCAGGAAATCAGTGGTTATGTATCGCAACTGGATCACGGATTGAAAGCTATCAACAACACTTTGGCTCACTTAAGCGAACTGGCTTTGGGTGGAACAGCCGTTGGTACAGGGATTAATACACCTGCAGGATATGATGTGAATGTTGCAGCGAAAATTGCAGAATTGACAGGCCTGCCTTTCGTTACAGCCGAAAATAAATTTGAAAGCCTTGCTGCCCATGACGCTATCGTAGAAGCACATGGGGCATTGAAAACGGTGGCTGTCAGCCTGATGAAAATCGCGAACGATGTGCGTATGCTCAGTTCCGGCCCGCGCAGTGGTATTGGCGAAATTATGATTCCGGACAATGAGCCTGGTTCTTCTATTATGCCGGGCAAAGTGAACCCTACACAGTGTGAAGCATTGACTATGATTGCAGCACAGGTAATGGGTAATGATGTGGCCATTTCTATCGGTGGGTCAAACGGCCATTTTGAGTTGAACGTGTTCAAACCGGTGATGATTTATAACTTCCTGCACAGTGCAAGATTGATAGGCGACGGATGCGTTTCCTTCAATGATAAATGTGCGGTAGGATTGGAACCAATTGACAAAAACATTCAGGCGCATCTGAATAATTCCTTGATGCTGGTGACTTCTCTGAACACCAAAATCGGTTATTACAAAGCAGCCGAAATAGCACAAACTGCGCACAAAAAAGGACAAACCTTAAAAGAAACTGCAGTTGAACTGGGCTATGTGACGGCAGAAGAATTTGATGCCTGGGTAGACCCTAAAACGATGGTCGGCAATATCGGATAATTAAAAAATGTAAACTTAAAAACAGGAATGCTCTTGCAGAATTGCAGGGGCATTTTTTTATGGATGCTTTGCTTCGTGTTTGTTTCATGCAAACCTGCCTGACGGCAGGCAGGAACGCTAAGAAGATTAATTCCCCTCTCCAGGTTTATCCTGAGCTTGACGAAGGAGAGGGGTGGCAAAAGGCCGGGGTGGTTGAAACGTTGCACCTTGTGCGGAAGTAAAAATTCCGATTTATCTGCATGTTCGGGATGCCCGTCCGATCCGGCACGGGCGGGCCCTGCGGAACATCCCGAACAGCAAGCTACGCCGAGCAGAGCTTGACGAAGGACACCGTTCAAGGTTCGTCATTTCTTCGGGCCTTGCTCGGCGCGCATCAACCCACCCCCTAACCCTCCCAAGGAGGGGAAATGCGCGTGTGGCGGCGAGCGCAGGGCCCAACACGCCAAAAGAAAACGCGAAAAGCAAACGCTGGTGCAGAGCCCCTAAAAAGCGGCGGAGCCATTCTTTTTAGGTCGCCTTTTTTGGCGAAGCAAAAAAGTGACAAAGAAAAGAAAGATTGCTTCGTTCCTCGCAATGACGTACACGGGCATAAGCTGAAGAATAATACTTACCCTGACGATGCGACGCAACGGATGCTCAAAGAAACGAGGAAGCTGACCAACAAAAAACAGTACTTACTACAATTCTATTCAACACTAATTTTTCTTCACCCGTTTCACCTCATATAAATCAGTCCTTCTATCAGTTATCGTTTTTACAGAACCATAATGATGCAATTCTTTCAATAGATTTAAATCGACATCCACTATCAAAGTCATTTCTGTATTGGGCGTAGCTTCTGCCTTAATTGCATTTGTTGGGAAAGCAAAATCAGACGGGGTGAAAACAGCCGCTTGTCCAAACTGGATATCCATATTATTAACCCCCGGCAAATTACCTACACAACCCGCAATGGCTACATAACACTCGTTCTCAATAGCACGCGCCATGGCGCAATTCCGAACACGTGTATAGGCATTTTGAGTATCCGTAAGGTAGGGCACAAACAATATTTTCATACCTTCTAAAGCCAATAACCTTGACAATTCCGGAAACTCTACATCATAACAAATCAGGATACCAATCTTACCACAGTCAGTATTAATCGTTGCAATTTTATCACCACCCGTTATGCTGTAATATTTCATTTCATTGGGTGTGATGTGTATTTTCCTGTATTCACTCAACTTTCCATCTCTGTGGCACAAGTAAGAAATATTATACAACAACCCATTCTCCAGAACGGGCATACTTCCGGCAATAATATTGACATTATAGGAGATGGCATATTCGGAAATTTTCTTTTGAATCTCCTGGGTTTTACTTGCCAGTTCACGCATGGCTTCATACTCCCCCAAATGATTGAAATCTGCTAATAACGGTGAATTAAAAAATTCAGGAAACACTGCAAAATCTGCTTTATACTCACTTAAAACATCTACAAAAAATTCAACTTGTTCAAAGAATTTTTCCATGTTGGGGAAAGTGCGCATTTGCCATTGAACCAGTCCCAGCCTGATGATGCTGTCATTCATAGCATTTTTTTTGCGGGAATAGTAAATATTATTCCATTCCAGCAGCACCGCATATTCTTCGGATTGTGTATCGCCTTTCAAATAATTGGTCAGTACTTTCACCACATGAAAATCGTTGGAAATCTGAAAGCTTAAAACAGGATCAAATATCTCTTTCGATCTTACTTTATCAATGTATTCTTTGGGGGCTAATTCAGCACTGTACTTATGGTAATTGGGAATACGTCCACCTACCTTTATTTCCTTTAGATTCCGGTGCTCACAAAGTTCTTTTCTTGCATCGTACAATCTTCTTGCCAGTCGTAGTTGTCTGTATTCCGGATGAACAAATACTTCAATTCCATATAACACATCTCCTTCATCAAAATGAGTAGAAAAGGTATAGTTTCCGGTGATTTCTTCATACGTATGTTCATCGCCAAATAGTTTATACTGCACAATGATAGAAAGGGCACAAGCGGCTACTTTTCCATCTACTTCTACACACAGCTGTCCGGCAGGAAACAAGGTCAAAAGCTTTTTGATATTAGCCTCTCTCCATATTCCGCCCATACCATCGTAAGCCTCTATCATGGCTGATTTCAAGCCTTCATAATCTTCAATTTTTAAAGGTCTGACTATTACTTCCATATTTATATTTTTAGTGCTGGTTGATGTCCTGTTGATAGCCTTATATAAAGCCCTTCAATAAGTGTTTTGATGCTGTAAATTTAATGGTTTTTCATTCTGTGTTTCCATTTATATCAGCAGAGAGACTGCTATGCACCCACGCCCTGGTTCGCTTTGCTGTCTGCTACCGAACACAGGATAAAAGAAAGTAGAAGCAGGATGTTTTTAATTCTCATCATCATTGTTGGTTTTGGTTCCATTTGAGTTTGAGTAGCATCGGATTTGCAGCAATCATGGCTTTTCCCTCCCGGCAAACTTCTCTATACCCAACAGAAAATTGATTGCTCTGGAGATATTCTCCTTGATTTTTTCTTCTGATTTCAGATGGGAAATATACCGGACGATTTCTTTTTGCCTTGAGGGAGGCAATCGCTCAAAAACAGATTTAGCCGTTCTATCATTGTCTATAGCTTCTTTTAACGCCGGATGCATTTCAATTATTCTTTCTTCCGGGTCGAATGAAATGACAACCTCAATTTTCTCACCAATTCTCTTTGGCGATTGCTCCAGCATTTTCGTATTAATGTAAAGCCTCCATTCGCCGGCATACTTCACCAGTGTTTGCAAATAGGGTTTTTGATTGATGAATCCACGGATTTGAATTGGCCCCTTATCTCTCTTAGCCTCCAGAAAAATGGACTTTAAAATAGATTCAGGAACGGATACGTATGGATTTATACCGATAATTTTTATCTCCGCTGAAAATTTGTGTTGAGTAGGTTTCATTCTGATTTCTGTTCTTTGTTTTCCAAAACAGCCAGGCATTACCCGCACAACGAATATATTAAAACATTAGTACTTAATCAGGCAAACCATCCTCACAACTCCCCTAATGAAATCCTGTTTATTTTTTCTTCTACGCTAAGCGTGAAAACTTACAATGATTTCCTTTAGTCAGAATGACAAAAAAGGGGAGCAAGATATACTTGTTCCCCTTTTCCCAAATTATAAATTCAGTTACTAAAGTTTGATAAATTTAATGCTGGTAATATCAGCTCTCTTCCCGGTCATAATCTGCGCTATGTAAGGTGCTGACGGCAAATTTCTAACATCAATATATTCTACAGCATTTCGTGTTGATACAGCTCCCATTACTCTTCCTTGCATATTCAGGATACGGATTTCTGATGCGCCAACCAAGCCTGCGATGTTAATGTAATCAGTTGCCGGATTAGGATAAAGAACCACCACAGGAGATGTTGCAGAACAACGCACTTCAGTTGAAATCACTTTAGACAAAGAATAGGTTTCATCCGGTTCTACCAAGGCCAGTCTGTAGTAGTTAATTCCATCAAGGGCAGTCAGATGTTTAAAGGTATAAGTGGAACTGTCACCTGTTGGAATAAAGGTGCTGATGGTGGTAAACAAGACACTATCCGTACTGTGTTGCAACAAGTATTTTGCAATTTTCGGTTCTTTACCCACTTTGAATTCAACATCAACATCACAGGCGATACTATCTGCTGTAAATGCAAGCAATTGTGCACCGGCAGCCGGTCTGAAGGATTCACTTGATTTAGTGAAAAATGCAACTGGATCTGTAGCAGAGGTGGCAAAAGTAGAATAGGTGCGCGAATTCATGTGGGAGCCGGTCACCAATCCTGCTGTACTTAAGACACCAACCAATCCGCCGACTTTACTGTTTTCCTGCCAGGATGTAATGCTGTAATCATCACCACTCAGGTTTTCTTCAACTCCACTCCACCGGGTTACAAAATTGTAAAATTCTTTATAAACCGGCTGATTAGTTGCATCATTATGTTGCAGCGTTACAATACTGTTGGTTTTCGCAGTATCTGCATAAATATTCCAGGTACGGTCCACACCATCCTGCAAGGTAAATGGTGTATTCTCTACAGACGCACTGGTGTTATAATCCTGAACAGCAATGTGTAAGGTATTGGCACGAATATTCTCAACCTGTGCAGGAGTATAATCATTTGTATCAATACCTACAGGAAAAATCCATTTTCCGGTGAAGTTTTCTTTTACGACGTGGCCTGCACCATTCGTAACAGCATATTTTTTAGGAGTGAAACCATCCTGGCTTGCATTGGTTGAAAAAACAAGATCGTTATTTCCTAAAATTAACTGTGTCCCATTTGCATCCCATTGAACCCCACCTTCTATTCTTGTGGTTGAATTAATCAACTCAATATCTTTTGGGTTATTCAAGTGAACAGTTGCATCCATCGGGATATTTCCGCCATCAAGAAATTGGGCACCGGTTTCATTGGAATAAGCAGTCAGATAAGAACTGGCTGTTGTCCAATCTGAGCTGATAACAGGCCTGTAGGTATCAACGATTAATTCTCCCCCGGGAGTTGTATTTGCCAACAAGTTGCCATCTGAAACTTTGGCGGTACCCGTGTTTTTCCACACTTTACCGTAGAATTTCAAAGTTGCTCCTTTATGAATAATAATGCTTCCATCATTATTCATATTTCCATGGATTGTCAATACGGCGTTGGAATCAACCTCAATTTTTCCTTTGTTGGAAACAGCTCCATAAATGTCCAGAATACCGTTAACCCCTATTTCCAAAACTCCTGCAAGATCAATATCCACATCTCCTCCAAAGGCTTGCGGACTGTTGATAAAACTATTGTAATTCAGGTAAGTCCCCTTATCCGCAGATGCGCCTGTTTGTCCTTGCGATGCAAAAGCAAAAAATAAAAGTGCAAGTGTGAATAATTGGAATAACTTAAATGATTTCATTAGGAAACTATACTTATTGTATTATATGCTCTCTATACCAAAAACCATTCCACAATTATATCTAGTCGGGCAAATTTTAAATATAAATTTTAAAATACAAAAACTGCTGTAAATCAGCAGTTTAAAATCAAAAATAAAACAGGAAATTTAGTAGAAATATTTTCCACCTCCTCTATGAAGGTGAGACTATGGGGTTGAATAAAACCTTTTCTGGCTGGTTTGAAGGATTCTGATTTCGGTAGAATTCAATGCTTTTGGGAAGATGATTAATTCTGATTGGTCATTATCATGATACCAATCTCCGGAAAAGGTAGGGATTGCTCCAACATAAAAAGTTCCGGTTGTGCTGGCCGTCATCGATGGTGCAGACGATGCCACCATAGTACCACTTAACCATATTTGCATAACAGAGGGGCCCGCAACAAGTACGTAATTGCGTAAGGCTCCGATTGAAGCTGTATTTATGTAAGTCAGGCGATTATAACCATTACCGACATCGAAATGTAAATTATTCCCTTCATTGATGTGTGCCTGCCATCTGTTCGTTCCACCATCTGAATATCCGAAAGACGAAGTATTACCTGATGAAGCTTCTGCAACAAGGGAAGCCGAACCAATATATCCCGAGCCAAACATGGTGGAACTGGCTATGGTAGCGGTTAAAACTGTATTGCTGGAGTTTATAAATCGGACAGAAGCCCTCGAATTGGATGTTTCCAGCGTGCCGGCATTGACTATTCGTGGTTGCTGGCTTGTAGTTGCCTGGGTTACGTGTCGTGCATTACCACTTTGATCGTACCAGGTAACAACATACACTCTTGTCGACGCATAAAAAGTACTAAATGTAATTTTAGAGCCGAGTGTGGCACCACCGCCTGCAGTAGTAATGGTGACAATACTGTTGGCACTTACTACTCCGTCCGCATCAAATGCAACATCGCCCTGGGCATCCGTACCGGTATTGACTCTTCTTACCCGCATTGCAGAGCCCGTATATGCATTTTTAAGTCTGCGTACACTATAGGCTACAGAGGCAGATGCAGTAGGAATCTGATCCAATAAAAAACTTCCTTTGTTCAATGCCCAAAACATTTGCTGAGGAGCCTGAGCAGATGTTTTGGAGGATAATAAACTGACTATAACAAGAAATAAAATCCCTGACAAGTAATTAATATTGCTGTTGTAAATTTTAGAATTAAAGTGTTCTATAGTAAATCCTTTGATTAGCATAAAGAATTGTCCTTTGGTTTGATGGGAGAGTTCGTGGAAATACAATCAATTCGAACACGGGATCATTATCTGTCATCCCCCGGCTCATAAAAGTGCTGCTAAGAGAAAATGTAGTAGCAGTTCTTACTGTGGAACAATCAGCATAAATACAATGAGCAACAGAAGGATAGAAAGGTGTTAAAACATTATTTATATACATTGCACCAGTATACCAAAAATCGTCAGGGTTATTATCACCATATCTCATGGATGCAATATTCCCACATCGGATGGAAAAATCCGCATTTGCAGGAACGCTGACTAAATATTGATATCCTGAGGAAGATGTTCCGTCAAATGCCTTTCTGACTGCTGAAAAAGATTGTATGTTCATAGATGGAGCTAACATAAGATCAGAAACATCCTGAAATATAATTGCAGGCAATCCATTTTCTCTATCTACTACACCATTATTTACAATCCGGGGTTGATTGGCATTTGTTGTTTGCTCTAAATCCTTGCCGTTCCCGCTCTGATCATACCATATTTGAATAAACCCTTCTCTTGGGCTTGGCACGAAGGTTTTTAATGCCACAGTATCCAGTGAGCCATTTGCGGTGAAACCAATGTCCAAAGTTCCCCCTCCACTACCATTTCTTCTTACTCTGATGGCAGGACCGGTATAATTGCAGTTTAGTCTGCGCAGGCTGTATGCAGCAGATGGATTAAAATTACTTTGAGCTAAAACAGCACGACATTTATTCAGTGCCCAAAACATTTGCTGGGGTGCCTGGGCAAAAATATCTGTTGAGAAGAAAATAAATAAGATTGTATTGATTACAATTCGTTTCATTAATTGTAGTTGTTTCCGATAGTCCACCAATAATTGGTTCCATCGTAAAAATAGGTCAAAATATCCACAGCATTACCTGTAGTTGTGAGCAGCGCAACTCCACCACCACCATTGATTACCTTAGATCCTGCAGGTAAAGTTAAGGTGCGGCCACCTGTTCCATCCTGAACAACTTTCAGCAAACCATACATTCCAGTTGTTGCGTTTGTAATGGAAAGGGTACTGTTGGATGTAAGCGTTACGGTTGCAGTAGAACCTAGTTGTTGATTCCAGGCTACGGTTCCACTGGTTAAAGTCTGATAGAGTGTTGCGAAATTCGGTGCACTTATTGTGCTGTCGGCTTTAACTTTTCCTCCAACTTCCAAGGTGGCACTATTCGCTGTTTTCCCTACACTTAGATTACCTTGGGTATATATATCCTGAGTATTGCTTGTTGCCTGTACACTTCCACCAACAACATTAAATGGCTCCTTAGATATAGAGGATGAATTAATCCGTCTAACTATGTTGCCTGATGTAATCATAAGAACACTATCATTTGTGTTTCCGCTTTGCAGACCTGCTATTGATAATGTATTAGAAGCTGTTGTTGTAATTGTTGTTGCTGCTGTTAGTGAACCTCCCAAACGTATATCTTTCCCTGTAAGGGTAATACCATTTGATGCGGTAGTACTATCTGCAACATTAACCCTGGAAGAAGCGATTCTTCTTACTACTCCTGTAGTATTAATAGTCAATATACTATCTGTTAACACCCCGCTTTGCACACCGGATAATTTTAAAGGATTTGATCCTGCATTTACATCCAGAGCATAACCAGGTGTGGATGTTCCGATACCCACCTGAGCACTTGAATTTCCCAATATTAAAGCGTTAGCCTGAGAAGTTGTAGCACCGAAACCGATCGCTGTGGAGTTGTTACCTGTTGCACTGCTTCCGCTACCAATAGCCGTAGCCTGGTAAGCTGCATTAGAATTCTGACCCAAAGCTATTGAATTGTTGGAAGTTGTTATGGCATCTGAACCTACTGTAACACTTTGGTAAGCCGCTCTCGCATTATATCCTACGGCTACAGCTTCCGAATTGGTACTGGTTGTGGCAGTATATCCCAATACAGAAGATTTATAACCAGCTACAGAGCTATACCCCATTGAAGCAGAGAGATTGAACAGATTTAGTCTTCCGGCTTCTACACTGTTTACTTTAAAAACCAAATCTACATTATCTGTTGTTCCAATAAATTGTGTTCCCGGAGTAGTACCGGCATTACCCGTTAAGCCCCAGGCCAGACCAGAAGAAATACGGCTTGATGAAATTCTTTTCAATAATCCTGTACTGGCATCAGCAACTACAAGACTGTCATTCGCAGTACCATTTTGTAATCCTGCAACAGAAAGTGTATTTGTTGCTGTCGTTGTAACGGTTGTTGCAGCAGTCAAGGCACCTCCCAGTCGTACATCTTTTCCAGTTAAGGTAAGACCGTTAGAAGCTGTTGTACTGTCTGCTTTATTTAATCTTGATGAAGAAACTCTTCTTAATACACCAGAGGAAGGATCTGAAACGACAACACTGTCATTCATTGAACCGTTTTGCAATCCGGCCATAGCAATTGTGTTGGTTGCTGTAGTGGTAATCGATGTAGCAGCTATCAGAGCACCACCTAAGCGAATATCCTTACCAGTCATAGTAATTCCGTTTGAGGCAGTGCTGCTGTCTGCTTTATTTAATCGGGATGAGGAAACTCTTAGTAATTCTCCGGAAGTCGGATCTGCAACAACAAGACTGTCGTTCATATCTCCACTGGCAAGACCCGATACTCTTAATGTATTGGCACCGGAGTTGGTAATTGTAGTAGCGGAAGTTAACGTGCCACCAAGACGAACATCTTTACCGCTTAAGGTAAGGCCGTTTGAGGCAGTAGTACTATCTGCTTTATTTAATCGGGATGAGGAAACTCTTAGTAATTCTCCGGAAGTCGGATCTGCAACAACAAGACTGTCGTTCATATCTCCGCTGGCAAGGCCTGATACTCTTAATGTATTGACACCGGAATTGGTAATTGTAGTAGCGGAAGTTAATGTGCCGCCGAGACGAACATCTTTACCGCTTAAGATAAGACCGTTGGATGCAGTGGTGCTGTCTGCTTTATTTAATCGGGATGAGGAAACTCTTAGTAATTCTCCGGAAGTCGGATCTGCAACAACAAGACTGTCATTCATATCTCCGCTGGCAAGGCCCGATACTCTTAATGTATTGGCACCGGAGTTGGTAATTGTAGTAGCGGAAGTTAACGTGCCACCAAGACGAACATCTTTACCGCTTAAGGTAAGGCCGTTTGAGGCAGTAGTACTATCTGCTTTATTTAATCGGGATGAGGAAACTCTTAGTAATTCTCCGGAAGTCGGATCTGCAACAACAAGACTGTCGTTCATATCTCCGCTGGCAAGGCCCGATACTCTTAATGTATTGGCACCGGAGTTGGTAATTGTAGTAGCGGAAGTTAATGTGCCGCCGAGACGAACATCTTTACCGCTTAAGGTAAGGCCGTTTGAGGCAGTAGTGCTATCTGCTTTACTGATTCTGCTGGATGATATTCTTCTTAATACACCTGTTGTCGCGTCTGCAACAACAAGGCTGTCATTGGATGTGCCACTTTGTAAAGTACTTATGGCTAATGTATTTGCTGCAGAAGTAGTAACAGTTGTAGCTCCGGTTAAAGCCCCACCCAGGCGAATATCTTTTCCGGTGAGTGTGATACCGTTCGATGCTGTTGTACTGTCTGCTTTGTTTAATCTGTTTGCTGAAATTCTTTTTAAGATCCCTGTTGTCGGGTCGGCAACCACTATGCTATCTGTGACCAGGCCTGAAGGTAATGATACAACCCTGGCAGAATTTGCAATCAGGCTATCTGTGGACCTGATTTTGCCTGTTACATCCAGTTTGTAAGTAGGACTGGGTGTTCCCAGTCCTACATTACCTGAATTTTTGTTGTAGATATCTGATCCGCTTAAACTCCACTTGCTGCTATCAATTAATATTTTTGTTCCTTTCTGATTAATTACCGGAATCTGAGCAAAAGTATTTGTATTGAAAACTAATATTAGAATTCCAAGAAATAGTAGCTGTTTCATTTATTGCTTATCTTATTATTATCTTATTTCACCCACTGAACTTCAATCACATCACCTGCTGCAACCAAAGCACCCATACCTGCTGACAAAGTTAATGCACCAGCCGCTGTTGTGTAGTCAGTCGTACCAACTAATTTTGCACCATTTCTGAAAACCCAAACTTTAGATACAGTTGCTGGCATACCAGTAACTGTATAAGCTGTTTGACCTGCAGTTGAAGTGTAACTTTGTTCACCGCTTTGCAACAAAGAACCTGCAGTTACGTTTTTCAAAGTACCGTCAGCTGCAACAACTACCAGACTATCTGTAGCAAGATTACCACTAGTTAAGCCTGTCACTTTCAAAGTGTTGGTTCCTGTAGTTCCGATTGTTGTTGATTTAGTCAGATTTCCACCTAATTCTACCAGATTACCGGTTTTTGTTAAACCATTGCTGAAAGTTAAAGCGTTAAACAATGCTGCTGCAGACATAAATTTCACTTTGCCAGTAGTAGGATCAACCATCATTACACTATCAGTAGTGCTCGAAGCTGAAGTTAAACCCGTAATAGCAAGGAAGTTTGTAGTAGTGGTAGTGATTGTAGTCGGTTTAGTCAAAGCGCCACCCAATTCAATCAATTTACCTGTTTTTGTCAAACCATTTGAAGCTGCGTTTGCATAGTTAAGAAGCATTGCTGCAGTATCCGTGTATTTTACAGAACCGCTACTGAGTGCAGCCAAGCTATCTTTCAATTGTTTTGGAGTTACAAACAATATTGTACTGTCCGCTTTTGTAATTACTGCTGTAGAGCTATCCAATACCCATTTGATAGTACCTTTATTGTCAATAACTTTTGTGCTTACTTTTTGAGCTTGTGCAGCAGCTGCGATTCCGAATGTTGCTGCGATCATTAATAATACTTTTTTCATTTGTTTTGTTGTTTTAAATTTTTATTGATTTGTTTGTTATTTACTTTTTTAAAATTTTACTTTAGTAATTGGTTGATTGAATTATTTTTATTTCATCGTCTTTCTTACACATTGCTTCTAATTCCAGCGTAAGGACATTTGTTCCAATGGTCGCGTTAAAATTGACCTGAACTCCATTTCTGAACACCTGAACATTATTTTCGTCATTTACAATATCAGGAGAATTAAATATCAGATCCCCTGCTTTTGCCGCGTAAACAATTTTTTTAATTTTTGTTTTGCTACCACCACACAAACTTCTCCAGTTAGCCCCGTTGTAAACACAGATGCAGGCACTATCTGTATTATAAATCATCATTCCATTGCTTGCAACTGTTACAGGAATAGAAAGCATTTGAGTGGTATTCAACCGAACGTTTAATAATCCTTTATTTGTGCTTTCCAATTCTACCAGCGAACCTGCCTGAATCGCAGTTCTATTGTCACCAAACTTTGCTTGTGCCCAACTTTTGCCATTGACCAACAAAAGCACAAATACGAGTGGTATACTTTTTAAGAAGCGTGAAGAAAAAGAATTTGAAAATTGCATTACTTTAAATTTCTTGTAACTGATAGGTACAAACACTATTAATCAAATACTATGCCACAAATTTTGTAAAAGGGGTATTTAGCTTTGTGAAAGTTCATTAACAAAAAATATTAAATTTAATATTAATTAAATTCTGATAAAATAAAAGCCTGTAAAACAATTTTTTGAAAAAACATGTTATTTTAAAAAAAATTTATACTTTTCCATATTATTTTTTCGTCGAAGTAGATTCTTCCTGAATTTCCTACCACCGAACGCCTCAAAATGAATTAAAACTCATTCCGAGACCGATAATGGAAAGCTTGGGATATTAAAAAAGGGCTATTGAATAAACAATAACCCTTGTGATATTTATGATTTTCGAAAAAACTATTGACGGAATTCTTCCTGGAATGCCTTTATTAAATCGGAATTGACTATTTTCTCAATATTGCTGATCATATTGTGGAAGGCCCGGGCAGAAGAAATACCATGGCCGATCATTACCGGAGCATTGATACCTAATATTGGTGTACCACCATATACTTCGTAATTAAAATTGTCAAGAAAATCATCCTGAAAATTTCTCTTCTGTTTGAAGATATGATAAACCGATTCAGCCAGTTTCAATACTATATTACCTACAAAGCCTTCACAAACGAAAATATCTGCTTTATCCAGGAAAATATCACGCCCTTCGGCATTTCCTATAAAATTGATATGATCAGCTTCTTTCAGTAACGGATAAGTGGCCTGCGCCAGAATATTACCCTTTCCTTCTTCCTCACCAATATTAAGCAGGGCAACACGCGGTTTATCTGCACCCATTACACGTTCGAGGTAAGTGGCTCCCAATTGGGCAAACTGCACAAGGTGTTCAGGTTTACAATCGGCGTTAATACCCACATCCAGCAACAAATTGAATTTTCCGTCTTCGCGGGGAACAAATGAAGCAATTGTAGGACGTAGTATTCCTTCAATGGTTTTGACAGAATACATTGCACCCACAAGCATTGCACCGGTATTGCCGGCACCAATAAAAGCGTCAATCTTTTTGCGAGCCAGCATACCAAAACCAACAGCAATACTGGAATCAGGTTTTTCCTTAAAGGCTTTAGTCGGATGTTCATCCATCTCAATTATCTGAGATGCAGGCACAAAAGTGTAGCGGCCTTTGTAGGCTTCTATAAACGACAAATAGGGCGACACCGCTTGGGTATCGCCTATTAAGGTCAAATGAACAGAAGTGTCGGTATTATTTTCAAAGTAGCTTTGAACGCCTTTAAAGGCTTCGAGCGGTGCAAAATCACCACCCATCATATCTATACCTATATTCATTGGAATAAAAAGTAAGCGTGCGTTAGAACAAAATTATTGTGCTGTTCCGCTATCAGTAGCTGTAGCAGGAGCTTTATCTACTATAACGTTTCCGCGATAGTACATTTTTCCTTCTACCCAATGAGCGCGATGGCGCAAATGGCTCTCGCCTGTTACTGCATCTACGCTCCAGGTTTCAGCTGTAGCTTTGTAGTGGGTACGGCGTTTTGCGCTTCTTTGTTGCGAGTGTCTGCGTTTAGGATTTGGCATTGTTATTTATTTTAAGCTTGTTATTTATTTTTGTTTATTTTGATGGACTGTAGTCCTTTCCAAATGTCATTCTTCTTTTCTTCAGGCTGCTCGGCCAATTTGCCCAACAATTTCAGCGCTTCTTTATTGCAATCCGGTTCGCCGTTTGCATTGTCAGGATGTATGCGCTGCAAAGGGAAACTCAATACAATAAATTCGTAAATCCAATTGCTGATATCCAGTACTGTTTCGCTGCGCGGAACAAATACTACATCAGCATCTTCATCCATCTCTTCTGCTGTTTCCGTATCACTCAGTTTTACGATGAGGTCAAATTCATCCCAAAGGGTGAGCTTGAAATCGTCTCCGCAACGGTCGCAGGGAGTAATAATATACCCTCCGATATCAAAGTGGAGTTCGAAAAAACTTTCGTGTTTTACAAACTTTATGGTCACATTAGCCTCAATATCCTTAATGTCTTCCTGCAAATCTCCTTTTTCTTTCAAAAAATCGATACCAAGCTGATAATCAAAGATATGTTCGCCTAATTTTAACCCCTGCCAAGCCAGCTCAAATTCTATTCTGCGTTTCATAAAGTGCTGATTTTCTTTGTGCTGTTATTAAAGAACTTTACTCCCATTTTTTCAAACGGAGCGCAAAGATAGGTTTTTTCTCAAAAACCTATTGCATTTTATTTCTCTTGAGCAAAAAAGAATGTAAAACTTTGTCTACAGGCTCGCTCAAATCGCTTTCCACCCTGCTGATATTGTATTGATAACATTGATTTTCAACCTTCTTACGAAACAAGTCCATTTCTTTCAGATATTGTTCCTTCATTTGTGAAGGTTGCAATTTCATTCGGTCACCGGTTTCCATATCCACAAATTCGTAGGGTCTGTTCTCAAATTCAAACTCCAGTTCCTGTTTTTTATCCAGGATATGAAACAGGATAACTTCATGTTTATTATAACGCAGATGCTGCAAAGAGTCGAACAAAGCATCCATTTGCTCGGTATCATCAATCATGTCGCTGATGACAATCACCAAGGACCTGCGGTGTACCTGGTCGGCAATCTGATGAATAGCCTGCGTTATGTTGGATGTTTTGTTTTTATTTTCAATGTCGAAAACACGCGACAATTCCATCATCAGCCCGCGATAATGGGTCGGTGCTGAGCGGCATTCCGAATTATAATAAATCTTTTCGTCAAATAATGCGAGGGAACTGGCGTCGAGTTGCCTCTTCATCAGTTGTAATAAAGACGCCGCAGCCACGCAACCATATTGCAGTTTGCTCAGCCTGTCCTTTTCCTGCGGAAATAGCATTGATGAAGAGGTGTCCAGCAATATGCAGCAACGCAGATTGGTCTCCTCTTCATACTTTTTTACAAATAACTTGTCGCTCCGGCCAAATACCCGCCAATCGATATGCCGCAAAGCATCGCCGGGATTATACTGGCGATGCTCGGCAAATTCTACCGAAAACCCATGGAAAGGACTCTTGTGCAGGCCAATAATAAAACCCTCCACCGCCTGACGGGCAATGAGTTCAAGATTATCTGCTGTGGGTTTTACTGCGAACATTTTTATTGATTACCTTTTATAGTTTTCCTTTCACCAAACAACATACTCCCAATCCGCACCATCGTGCTTCCCTCTTCAATAGCCATTTTATAATCGCCACTCATTCCCATTGAGCAGGTATCGAAAGAGGGCTTACCAATAAAAAAGGTCTGTTTCATTTGGGTAAAGGCAGTATGAATCTGTTTCAACTCATTGCGTACCTTGTTTTCATCATCGGTGAAACTGGCCATCCCCATCAGGCCACATATACGGATATGGATTAAACTCTCCTGTTGAGCAGTATAATATTCGAGGCAGGTCATCAACTCGTTTTCATCCATACCATATTTCGTTTCCTCTGTCGCAATATGCAACTGCAACAGTACATCAATGGTACGGTTATTTTTTGCTGCCTGCTTTTCAATTTCCTGCAATAATTTGAAACTGTCCACGGCATGGATAAGATGAACAAATGGCGCAATCAATTTTACTTTATTGCTTTGCAAATGGCCGATAAAATGCCATTGAATATCTTTTGGCAATGCAGCCTGCTTTTCGACTAATTCCTGCACATAATTTTCGCCAAAATCCCGATGACCCATTGCGTACAGTTTTTCAATACTGGCAATGGGTTGAATTTTGGATACAGCAATCAATGTGACAAGCTTAGCTGCGCATTCTTCTTTTAGTTTGTAATATTGCTCTGTATTCATTCCGCGAAGGTAATTATTGCGCACGCTTCAGGGTCACAAAGTCCATTTGACTTACCAAAGCATTTGCTGGTGCAGGATCTTGGTTAGCCTCATTTTGGGTCACTAATATTTTTCCGTGTTCCAATTTATTGTCTTTACCAAATATGCGAAGCGCCATTGCCCCTATCTCATTAGCCACTGCCTGTCGCTTTACTTCGTCCTGTGCATACAAATCCTGAGAACCTAAAGTAATCACCAGGTTATTGTCATTCTCGACGTGGATAAGCACACCTGCTATAGTGGGGTATGCTGCCCAAATAGAATCCTTCATTTGAGTCATTGTCTGCATATTGCCTTCACTATTTCTGCAGGAGACTGAGAATAAAAGTGCAGCAACTACAGATAATTTTAGAATGATATTTTTCATAAACTACTTTTAGAAGATTTTGATACAATTAAATATGTGCGTCAATTTCTGCTAATGTAAAGGTTTCTTTAATACGGATGCCTTTTTCTGTCATTTCCACTTTGGCACACTCAATATGAGGGTCGTGCTCAAAAAACAAAACCCAGTTATTGTCGACTGCCAATTGCAGGATTTCGTTTTTCTCTTTCAGCGTTTCCAAAGGCTGCATATCGTAAGCCATTACCCAGGGAATACTCACATGAGCTGCACTTGGCACAAGGTCTGCACAAAACAAAATGTGGGTATTTTTATAGGGAATCAAGGGTAGCATCATACTTTCTGTATGGCCTCTCATATAACGCACTTTGATACCTTCCTTCCATTCGCCGCCATCATGCGTTTCTACAAATTGCATTTGTCCGCTTTCCTTGATGGGTAAAATATTTTCTTTCAGGAATGAGGCTTTTTCCCTGTCATTAGGCTTGGTTGCGCTTTTCCAGTGATGCTTATCGCTCCAGTATGTTGCGTTCGGGAAAACTGTACTTAAACTTTCCCCTTCTTTTTTAATAGCACCGCCACAATGGTCGAAATGCAAATGAGTTAGAAAAAGGTCAGTAATGTCATTTACTGAATAACCGACTGTCTCTATAGACTTTACCAAACTATCATCCCCGTGCAGATAAAAATGGTCAAAAAATTTGTCGTCCTGCTTCTTACCTATTCCGCAATCAATCAGAATACGGGATGTCCCGGTATCTAAAAGCAAGCAACGCATTGCCCAGGTACACATATTGGCATCATCAGCAGGATTAACTTTTTGCCACATGCTTTTTGGGACGACACCATGCATGGCCCCTCCATCCAGTTTGAACAATCCGGTATTAATGGTGAAGATCTTCATTTTTTTACTAGTTAGTTGTTTCGTGTGCCAAAATACAAAAAAAGAAGATTGCAATCTTACAGTTCTCTAATTATTTATGTTAGAGTAATCTCATTTTTTCGGATTGTGGTGATTAACAACAGGCCTCCAACAATAAAAAAAATAATTAATACCAAAATTGAATAACGCATAGATTCCAGTAAATGTTCTATAAATGCAAAGGAAAACATACCTATGACAATAGACATCTTCTCCATAACGTCATATAAGCTAAAGAATGATGTATTGTCATGTGTCGCCACCGGCAAAAGTTTGGAATAGGTTGAACGGCTCAAAGACTGAATTCCCCCCATTACCAACCCTACACAAACAGCCAGAATATAAAACTGAAAGTTGGTATAAGTGAAGTAAGCAGCTATACAAATTCCTATCCACATCAGTACTACTGCCAGCAAAACCTGGAGATTGCCGAACCTTTTAGATAAACGTGCCATAAGCATCGCACCAAAAATAGCAACCAGCTGAATCATCAATATAGCAGGAATCAAATCCTGTGCTTCCATCGCTACCCATTTCCCCTCCACTAACTTTTTAACTTCCTTGCTTCCAAAAATAGTTGCCGCAAGCATAACTGTCTGAACACCCATGCTGTAAAAGAAAAAAGCAGCCAGGTAAGATTTGAGCTTTGGCATTCTTTTGGCCTGGTTCCATACTTTATTCAATTCTTTGAAACCTCCGGTGAGAATACTATTTTGTTTAGATTCTCCGGAAGGTGTTCCTTTCGGCAAGTACCGGAAGCTTATCTGTGCAAAAATTAACCACCACAATCCGACCAGTAAAAATGATAAACGCGGAGCAAAGGTCCCGTCTTCGAAACCGGAAAAAATGAACACAAAACAAATAAGCTGCAGGATAACACTGCCGATATAACCATAGGTAAAACCTTTTGCACTCAGTTTATCCTGCTCATCAACAGTTGCAATTTCAGGTAAATAAGAATTGTAAAAAACGAGACTTCCGCAATACCCGATGGCCGCCATCATCGAAGCAAGAATGCCCAACTCAATGTTACCGGGTTTGAAGAAATAAAGCAACATACAGGCAAAGGCTCCAATGTAGCAGTACAGCTGCATGTAAAACTTCTTATTCCCTCTGTAATCAGCGACAGCAGACAGAATAGGAGAAAGCAGCGCAATAATAAAATAGGCCAGCGCCAGCGAATATTCAAGCAAAGTACTATTGCTGACCTGCCAGCCAAAAAAGCTGATCTTTTCGCCGGAGTCACCTCCTGTAATGGCAATATAATAGGCCGGAAAAATTGTTGAGGTAATGACCAGATTGTATGCCGAATTGGCCCAATCATACATCGCCCATGCCCGCTGAACTTTTTTCGTTTCTTTCATAAGTTATTTACAAATGAACAAAATTCAAATGGCTTTGTGAAATACCATTTTATGAAGTTCCGAAATAAATTTGCCAACTATACACTTAGTCTTCCAGTGTTCCGAATTTTCCGGTATTAAAATCTTTAATTGCCTGCTGCAGTTCCTCGGTAGTATTCATCAAAAAGGGGCCATAGCTTGCTATCGGCTCGTGAATCGGTGCGCCGCTCAATACAAGTATAACAGTTTCCTCATTTGCCTTTACATTAATGTCTGTACCCTCGTTTTCGAATAAAACAAAATGATCCTGAGGCACCTGCGTTCCATTGTTCACATTTGCACTCCCTTCCACAATCAGCATACCGGTATTAAACCCTTCAGGTAATTCAAACTTCAATTCAGCACCTTTGCGCAAACGGATATTATACATTTCAATCGGCGTAAAGGTATAAGCCGGGCCTTTTACACCATTAAAATTTCCGGCAATCACTTCTACGGTTCCACCCTCTTCCGGTAAAACATAATGACCGATCATTTCCTTTGTCAGGGCCTGATATTTCGGGCTGCTCATTTTGTGTTCTGCAGGCAGGTTTACCCAAAGCTGAACCATTTGAAATGGCCCGCCGGTTTTGCTGAATTCCAATTCGTGGTATTCCTTATGCAAAATCCCGCTTGCCGCAGTCATCCATTGAATTTCACCTTCGCCAATGATGCCACTATTGCCGGCACTGTCGCCGTGTGCTATTCGTCCGTGATAGGCAATTGTAACCGTTTCGAATCCACGATGAGGATGAACACCAACACCGGGCGGAGTCTTGCTGGCCGGCAAAATTGTTTTGGCATTATAATCCATCATGAAAAACGGACTCATGCGCTTATTGTGAATCTCGTGGTTGGGGAAAAAACTATGCACCCTAAAGCCGTCTCCAACCATATGCGCCGGTGGAGGTGCCATTACAAACTGAACCTTTTTCATATTATTCGTTTTAAAAAAACAAAATTACTCTGCCCGATTGGATTATCCGTTCAAGGTGAATTACCTAAGGTATACCGATAGGTCAAAAGTGACGTATTGGAAAATACAAGGTTATTCTAAAATACCTGCTCCAGCCATACTAATACTAATTAAAACAATATTCTGTCACTATATTTAGATTGCTTATGTATTCTAAAAAAACAACAACAAAGCGTATCCTCGTTACTACCCTGAAAACACTTGGAATTTCGTTTGCCTTATTCCTTGCTGCCTGGATGGGTATCGCCATATATGTCAACTACAATAAAACGGCGATATTGGCATCCATCACCAATCAGCTGAATGAAAATATCAACGGTACATTAACGGTTGAAATGATGGAACCCACGCTTGTAAAAGGTTTCCCGGCGATTTCAGTCTCTCTGAAAAATGTCACCTTGCGCGATACAATGTATTATAAGCATCAGCACGATTTGCTGAAAGCAAAAAATATCAGCATTACCGTTGATGCGTTTTCTGTTCTGAACAACGCCCCAAGAATCCGGGATATCCATGTGGAAGATGGAAGTATTTATCTTTTCACGGATAGCTTTGGTTATAGCAATACCAATATTTTTCTAGAGAAAGAAATCCGGGATTCGTCCGGCAAACGCCCTCCTCCAAAATTCAATCACTTCTTCTTCGATAACGTAAATTTTGTGTTTGAGCACAAAGCCAACAAAAAGCTATTTCATTTTGAAGTCAAACATTTTGAAGGAAAATTTGATTACAAATCCAGCGGTTGGGATGCTTATGCAAAACTTGATGTCCTGGTAAAGGCATTAGATTTCTATAATCCAAACGGACCCTTCTTAAAAAACAAACACGTTGTTGCCAACCTGAACCTTAATTACAATGCTGACAAACAAATTTTCAACATTCCGTTCAAGGAAATTGAAATTAATAATGATAACGTTTCCATAGGAGCGAAAGTCTTACTGGGCAACAATCCTGTCGTTTATCAAATTGATATCGCAGCAAAGCAAATCGGATTCCAGAACGGGCGCACGATGCTATCCGACCATATCCAGGGTAAAGTAGGAATGGTAAATCTAAAAAAGCCATTGGACATTCAGGTAACGGTAACCGGCAAAGACCAGAGACGCGATGAACCCGTCGTGTATGCACGCTGGCAGGTAAAGAATAATACTTTAGAAGGTCAGGGAGCACAAATTAAAGACTGCAGTTTTACAGGCTATTTTTTAAATCGCGTTAATCCAACCTTACCTGTGGGAGATTTAAATTCCGTAATAGCGGTGAATTCTTTTTCGGGTAATTGGGAGAAAATTGATTTCACAGCAGACAGTATCCGGATTGATAATTTAATCAGCCCTGTTCTGGCCGGGCATTTCCAATCTTCATTTACACTCGAAAAACTAAATCCCGTTCTCAACATCAGCAGTTTCAAAATGGAAAAAGGCGAAGTCAATCTTGACTTGCGTTTTAAAGGAGGGATAAAAAATAATGATTCCGTGAGTCCCTTTATCATGGGAGATGTAGTGCTCAAAAATGCTGCAATGACTTATGTTCCACGTCAGCTTTCATTTACCAATACACAGGCTGAGCTTAACTTTCGGGGTACTGATTTATTCATCAGGAATATTCGGGTACAAAATGGTGCGAATGTCCTGAATATGGATGGACATATGGAAAACCTGCTGCAATTCTTCTATACCGATCCTGAAAAAATACTTTTGAGATGGCATATGCGTAGCAACCAACTTAATCTGAATCAATACAAAACCTTCCTGGTAGCGAGGAATAAGTCAGTTGCTATTAATTTGCCTGCACCACCCAAACAGTCTGGAAGTATAAACAGACTTTCCGGACAACTGGACCAGATTCTCGAAAAGAGCAGCGTGTTGCTGGAAATGGAATTGGGCAAAGTCATCTATCAAAAATTTACGGCGGAAAACATTAAAGCAATCGTGCGATTAAATCAATCGGGAATCCAATTGAATAAGGTCAGCCTGGTGCACGCAGGAGGGAAGTTAAACCTTGATGGACGTATTAATCAGAATGGACCAACAAATGAATTTAACGTGAATGCCCTGGTGGAAAAAGTAAAGGTAGATGACTTCCTCCTCGCCTTTGGAAATTTCGGACAGTCAACGGTTACCGACAGAAACATCAGAGGAGAAATTTATCTGAAAGCAGCTGTAACCGGTGCGCTAAAGGATGATGGAATGTTGGTACCCCACTCTATGAAAGGCAATGTAGAATTTGAATTAACAAATGGTGTACTGCTGAATTTCGAACCGCTGAAAAATGTGGGAAAATATGTGTTCCGCCGCCGAGACTTCAGTAATATCAGTATCGTCAGCCTGAAAGACAAACTTGATATAAATGGTGAACAGATTTATATTCACCCGCTCAAATTCTCATCAGACGTTATTAATGCGGATATAGAAGGCATTTATTCTTTCGGTAAAGGCACCGACATCAACGTCGATATTCCCTTGCGTAATCCGCAGAAAGACGAATTAATTCTGGATGAAGAAATCAAAGAAAAAAACCGCAACAAAGGAATTGTCATTCATTTGAATGCAAGCGATAAGGAAGACGGCTCGATGAAAATAAGCCTTAAAGGGAAAGCTGCTGCGCCCCGAAGCAATCAAATAGGTCCTGAAGATCCTTCCAAACGAAAAAAACGCAGGAGCATTATCAGCTTTTAATCAGAAGCAGAATTTGACCGGTATCTATCGGGGAATATTCTATTTTTGGCAAGGATGAAAAAAACACTTGTGCATTTTGTTTTGATTGCATTGTTGCTGCTATTACCGGTTTTCGGTGCAATGGCGCAACAGTGGCAAATCACAGGGCACAGAATAGATAATACAAAGGATGATATTTCTGCTGGGATAAGCAACAAATACAATAGTGCACAGGAATTATCAATACAATTACGGAAGATTATACCCAATTTTCATCAGGAAGGATATCTGGCTGCATCAATTGACAGCATAGCGATAAATGGTAGCCAATATGATGTTTATTATTTCCTGGGAGAAAAATACTATTGGGCTAATCTCTTGTTCGATTCAATACCGGCACCATTGTTGCTCGCTGCTTCCATTAATCCAAAACAGTTTTCAGGCAGGCCGCTTAATCCTAAAACCATCGCCAATCTCAGTGAAAAGCTACTGTCTTATTGCGACGAAAATGGTTACCCTTTTGCCAAAGTATGGCTCAGCGATATTGTAGAAACAGAACCAAATAAAATCAGTGCCAGGTTTAGAATAGACCGGGCAGAATTGCGCAAAATTGACACCCTGATCGTAAATGGTGATGTAACAATTTCGCAGGCGTTTTTGTTGCGTTACCTCGATATTGCTCAAGGCTCCGTTTACAACGAGAAAAAACTGGGGATGATCAGCCAGCGAATACGGGAATTGCCTTTTGTAGAAGAAGCTTCTCCCTGGACCATTACCTTCCGCCCCGGCGACACAAGGCTTGCCATTCATCTGAAAGAAAAAAAAGCAAATCAGCTGAATGCCTTATTGGGATTGATGCCCAACAATCTGCAAACCGGGAAATTATTTGTGACAGCAGATGTGCAAATTGCTTTGCTCAACAAACTCGGCAATGGCGAATCTATCAGCGCCAGTTATCAAAATCTACAGCCCAAATCGCCACGTATCAAAGCAGATGTGGTCGTTCCTTATTTGTTCAAATCGCCGATAGGTGCGGAGGCTCATTTCGATTTGTTTACGAACAATCTGCAGTTTCGCAAAGTTTCGCTGCAGGCAGGTATCCGCTATCAGCTTTCTTCTGCAGATTATGTACGGCTATATTACCAAACGCTGAGCAACCGTGTTATTGAAATTGACTCAGCCAGTATTCTCGCCACACATCAGTTGCCTGCCAACATCGACACCCGATCTAACGGTGTTGGATTTGAACTGGTAAATAACCGCACAGATTATAAACTGAACCCACACAAGGGCTGGCAGGCTAAAATGGGTATTGCCGCCTTTCAAAGAAAAATATTAATCAATAATGCTATCAGCGGATTGAGCGATGGCAGTGGTTTTGATTTTGCATCCCTGTATGACACCATAACCAAAAAAACATACCAATATCATCTTTCGGCAGATATCGCCGGTTTTATTCCTTTGGGTAAAAACCTGACCCTGAAAATGGGATATGTCGGTGGCTATATTGCAGCTCCCCGGATTTTTCAGAACGAATTGTTCCAGATTGGTGGATTCCGACTGCTGCGTGGCTTTGATGAGCAAAGTATTTTTGCCAATCAATACCATATTTCTGTGACCGAACTCCGGGTAAAATTTACCCAAAACTCGTATGCTTACCTGTTTAGTGACAATGGCTGGGTGCAGACAAAATTTAATGCCTACAACCGTCAATCTTTTTATAATGGATTTGGACTGGGCACTACACTGGAAACAAAAACGGGGCTCTTTTCCATTGCACTGGCATTCGGGCGCAGCGACTTTATCCCGCTCCGTTTCCGGGAATCGAAAATATCCTTTGGATATGTAGCACTTTTTTAAAAATAGTGTTGATAAATATTCAATACGCAGCAGGCAATTCTATTAACTTTGCTGCCGGTTATGCGGGCGTTTTTATTTTCAGTTTTATTCTGCTTATTCATCTTTTCATCGGGCACCACTTTTGCAAAAGTGGATGTTACCCGATATGGCGTTTCGCTGAAGGCTCCTGAAATAAAGGCCGGAGCTAAGAAACGATTGGACAGTACCGTAAAAATTCCTACCCAATCCGCACAAACCAAATTGAAATATGCCATTGCACGTCCCCGCAAAACGGTGAACAATACTGCCGACTTCTATTTATTACTGGGGCTTTGCGCCATTTTAGGCGCTATTAAAACTATACATCCCAAATATTTCAATGATGTGTGGCGGGCATTTATCAACCCAACCCTAGGTAACCGGCAGTTGAAAGACATTATACAAGCAGCCAGTTTCCCTAATCTGCTGATGAATCTTTTTTCGACAATTGTATTAGGCACTTATGTATTTTATCTTATTTCTATCAATATCGACTGGCGTTTTGTGGGTGTTCCCAGCGGTGTTATTGTCAGTTTGCTGATACTTGGTGCTATCGCAACGTATTTAGGAAAATACGCATTCGTACAATTTACCGGATGGGCTTTTAATATCCGCAGTACCACAGAGCAATACAATTTCAATATTTTTCTGGTCAACAAAATTATTGGTATGGTTCTGCTGCCGTTTATTGTGTGCTTTGCCTTCCTCGAAGAAAAATGGGACACACCTATCTGTATTATTTCTGTTATTTTACTGGTGGTTTTGTTGCTCAACAGATACCTGAGATCCTGGAATATTTTTGCCCAGTTCTTTATGAACAGCCGTTTTCATTTTTTTATGTACCTTTGCGCCTTCGAGATATTGCCACTGGCTGTATTATTGAAGATGGTATTGCGTATTATTTAGCGCTGTACCCCCAACCAGAAACAACGTATACCGTAAAAACGCGTTTAGTCCTATACATTAATGATGGCAAAAGTAGTTGTTGCACCAAAGGAAAAAGTAGTGAAGGCCGCCAAGCCAAAAACAGAAGTTGCACCAAAAGCTAAAGAGGTCGTTGCTCCGAAGGTTAAAGAAGCAAAAAAAGCAGAACCACTGAAAGAAGTACATACTGTTTTAGTAACGCTCCCAAAACCTGAGACGGAAAAATCACCCTATTTTGAGATTGCAAAGAAATACAATGTACTCATTGATTTCTTTCCTTTCGTGAAGGTAGAAGGTATTTCCGGCAGAGATTTCAAAAAGCAACGTCTGGATATAGCGGAACATACGGCTATTATCTTCACCAGCCGCAATGCAGTGGAACATTTCTTCCGTATTTGCGAAGAGATGAAATTCAAAATCTCTCAGGAAATGAAGTACTTCTGTATATCAGAAGCTGTGGCTTTGTACCTGCAGAAGTATATCCTGTACCGCAAGCGAAAAGTATTCTACAGTGCAGATGGCACGACCGATGGTTTGCTGGAAGTGATTGCCAAACACAAGCATCAGGAAAAATACATCCTGCCTACTGCTGACAATGGCAAAAGCGATATCCATATCTTCCTGACGAAACATAAAGTACCTTTTTCGGAAGCTACCTTGTACCGCACAGTGAGCAATGATATTACAGTGCTGATGAAAGCAAAATATGACCTGCTGCTGTTTTTCAGCTCGCTGAGCATACAGACCCTTTTCGATTATTTCCCTAAATTCAAACAGGGCGATACAATTATCGGAGCATTCGGGCCTGCTACTGCAAAAGCGATACAGGACGCCAGCCTTCGCCTGGATATGAGTGCACCGATGCCGGGAGCACCTTCTATGTCTGCTGCGCTGGACAAATTTCTGGAAGAGAATAAAAAGAAAAGAAAAAAATAAGCTTCGTGCTTATTGTCATTATATTTAAAAAGACCGTTGTAAACTATACAGCGGTCTTTTTTTGCGGTTAAAGAAACAGGCACTACCCTTCTTTGTGCTGTACCAATCCGCTCCAGTTCTTTTTGATATCTTTCAACAAAGCGGATCCGTAATAAAAAATATTACCAACTCCGCTATGGCTGATGCTGATGGTTTTACCGGCAAATAAATCAACATCCCCAACACTTTTGTTTCTGATAACAACATCCTCCGCTATCATTTCTCTGGCATGCAGCTTGCCCACGCTATGGCTTTTAATATCCAAAAGGCCGCATTTACCTTCCAGTCTCACATCGCCCACACATTTGCTGACCAACTTTATAGCCGGAGCATTAATGCACAAGCTTGTGTTCCCAACGCTCTGAATATTAATTTCTATCTCGTTAGGGATATCAAGCACTTCTTTACAATCAAAATCAGAGCCCTCATTGGCAATGCTCAGCACATGCAGTTGTCTGAAATATACTTTTACCTTACATGTGGTGAATATTGCTTTTTTCAATATCCCTGTATCGGTACTTACATACAGCGTTCTGCCGGAATTTGAAACATCTACAAAATCCTGCAGGTTTTCATCCACTTCTATCACCACTTTTTCTTCTTCTGAATGATGCAGTTCTATGCGCTGGTTTACACTCAGATGCAATTGCAAAAAGGAACTCACCGAAATTTCTTTGGTGATGATTACACCATTTCCTTGTACACTCAACATTTGTCTTAATTTTTTAAAGCTTGTCATTGGAAAGTTTTTTTTAGTCGATAAAGATTTTACACTCGAACCCATTTTGCTGCAAACAGCGGATAACCTCATCCGTTGCTATGTGCGCAGCATTAAAACGCTCGATTCTCAAAATCCGGTCGCAGTCTTCCAGGTCAAAACTGATTTTTGAATCCGGGAACTGCTGAAGCAACTCGCTTTTCAGCCACAGGGAATCTTCTGCGCTGGCTACATTTGTTGCAAAAATTTCAATCATCGTTTGTAGTTTTTGTTGGTTTCTACCGCAAAGGTATTTTCAGCTCAGGAGCCCGGCTTGCAGATAAGGGAGCAAAACTTATATTTAAGGGAATAATGAAACGGCCTGCATTTTTTATACTGAAATAATCAGGTTCTTTGCACAAACATTATAATCGTGCAACATTTCGAACTCAATACCGGCGCAACTGATACTTTGGAGACAATGTATTGTTTGGGTGATATTGATATCCGCGAATGGCAGTTTCGCGACATCAGGATTTTGTATTTTGAAGGACAAATCAGCGAATCGCACCAGCTGGATCTGATGGCTGGCAAAGCAGATATCGTGATGTGCTTTAATCTTCAGGGAAAATCTAACCTCAGCAGTAATGTTTTTACCCTTGATTTTTCCAATAACGAACACAATACTTTTTATAACAACACCGCAAAGCTGCAGCTCAACTTCGAAGCTTCGGCACTGCAAACTTTTATGATTCTTCTGCGGGCAAAATCATTTTTCGATATTGGCAGCACAGAGCATCCGGTATTGAAAATGTTTCATCAACACTTCAACGCAAAGGAAGCGACAGGTTTATTTACACAAAATCAGCATATTGATTTTCTGCTCCAAACCTGCATCAACGCCGCCGTGAACTGCAAATATGAAAATAGCCTGAAGCGGATTTTCCTGTTTTCAAAAGTGGCTGAAATGATTGTGCTGCAGTTAGAATCTTATAAAAATGGAGTTGACGAAACGAAGCGCTATATCAAAACGGAGTATGACAAAGAACGGATTGTCTATGCCAAAGATTACCTCCTGAAAAACATAGAAAGCCCGCCCTCACTGAAACAACTGGCGCGAGCATCCGGTATCAATGAATTTAAACTGAAGAAAGGGTTTAAAGAATTGTTCGGACAAACGGTGTTTGAATATCTGTCAGAAGTGCGGCTTGAAATAGCCAAAAACGAACTACAGGATCAGACGAAAACCATCAGTCAGATTGCCTTCGAGCTGGGTTACTCTTCCTTACAGCATTTCAGCAATTCCTTTAAACGAAAATTTGGTGTATCGCCGGGGCAGCTCAGATAGAACAGATAAAGTCTTTCCACATTACTCACTGCTGTTCCGGCAAATAAGGGCCGCCGGTTTCACCCCAACCCCATTTTGGCATGGGTTCATTTATTTGCATCGGGTTTTCTGTTAATTGCGAATTGATGACAGCAAGCCGCGTTCCCCATTCGATATAGCCCACAAAGGCCGAACGAAATTCCGGATCACTTTTCAGGCCCACTTCATCTGCGGTTTGCAATAAGAGCTGCACCCAGCGTTGCCGTTTTTCTTCAGTCAGCATTTTGCCAATGTGCTTACCAATCATACTAGCATGACTGCCATTGTCTTCGGCGGTATACAGCTTTTCACCTCCAAATACTTCGGCCACAAAATGCGCCACCAGCTTCACATGCTCCGGAGCCATATTGCTAAACACTTCGCCCAGCAAATCATCCTTCAACACCTTTTTGTAAAAAGCTGCAAACAGGGTTTCAAAAGTATTCATATCGCCTGCCCATTCATATAGTGTTGGTATGTTTTTCATGACTATTTTTAAAAAGAAATCAAATTTAGTGCCTTATAAAGAATTCATTATAATAATCAGCATAAACCTGAATTAAGAGATTATTTTTACCACTATAAGCTTGCAATATGACCTTTTTCGTTCGCATTTCTATTTCAACCGCCGTTTTCATCGGGCTTATCCTTATGAGTTCCTGCGCCAGCACCAAACCCCGTCGCGCCCGTGGCTGCGGCTGCGGACTGGAAGAACATATGCGGAGGTAAACCGCGTTATACCAGCGTCAACAAATAACCAAGTAATGAACCACCCAAAACGATAAATGCACTGTTTATTTTCCTGTATCCAAACGTCAGGATAATACTTAAAACGGCAATAGAAATTGTCCGCCAATCATTGATTGTTTCTTTGCCCATAGAACAGCAAACCGAAACTATAATTGCTACCGAAGCTACATTTACAGCGTCAAGAAACACAGAAAACAGTTTTGAGTTTCGCATTTTCTTTACAAGCGGATTGAGCAAGGCAACAAACACAAACGAAGGCAGAAAAATTCCGATTGTAGAAACGATTGCACCAGACAGGCCGTTGATCTGATAACCAATAAATGTTACAGAAGAAAAAACGGGACCAGGAGTAAACTGTCCTACTGCAATAGCATCAATTAATTGCTTCCTGCTCAAAAGCCCGGTCGAAACTAATTCCGTATCGAGGAATGCAAACAGAACATAACCACTGCCATAAAGAATTGCTCCGATTTTAAGAAAAATCAGGAACAGGTTGAGATTAGTAGCCGAAAGAACTGTCGTGCCTGAAATTTGTAAAAGAGGGAGCGGTAAAAAACTATTGGTGTTTTTATTGCTTTTAATGGAAGTCAAAAGCAAAGCAACAATACCTGCACCGAACATCAGATATATTTCGCTGATGTTGAGTAATGATAATACCAAAACGGCAATACCAATAATCGCTAATTGAAAAGTCTTCAGGGATTTTTTTGCCAGTGGATAAACGGCAGCAAGAATTACAGCAATGATGGCGGGTTTAATACCGTAAATAAAAGGTTGTACTTCCGGAACTTGCCCGTATTGTTTGTAGAGATAAGCAAAAATTCCGGTTATCAAAACGGCCGGTAAAATGAAACAAATACCAGCAATTATGAGACCTTTCCAACCGCCTTTTTCGTGTCCGACATGAATGGCCATTTCGGTACTATTGGGTCCGGGAATTAAGTTGGTTGCACCAATCAAATCAAGAAAGTGCTGCTCGGTCATCCATTTTCTTTTGGTAACCACTTCGTCCTGCATCATAGCAATGTGAGCAGCAGGACCACCAAAACCAATAACACCCAGTTTTAGAAAAAGTTTAGCGATTTCTTTTAAGTTCGTGTTATGCTCCATTTTTTTCAAGGTTTGTCAGCAGATCCAAAACCGCTCTCTTTATTTTGCTCTTGCTGGTGTGCAAACCTACTTACATCAAGCCAGTCTACAATACTTCGCAGATTGCAAATCTGTATTGCGGGATGCCTCTGGAACAGACTGAACAGCGGGGATTCAAAGTCCTTCTCTTAATATAAGTTCCCCGCTATGCCCGAAAATTATCATTAACAAGATTGTGGAACGCCTGGGATTAATTGTTTAGAAATTCTTGAGGAAATCAATTATCTCTATTTAGTTCTTTGTACTTCAGAATTTTCGTTCATGCATTTCAGGTTGTTCATGATTCATGAACAACTGTATTTTTTGAACAGTTATGATTGAAATACGCTAATTGTTCACTATTTTATAGTTGATTTGTCAAATAACCACCAGAATGACATACAATCAACTTCTTTCATTACCCACGTCTTTTCAAGCTAATGCGTGGAGTGGTATATCTGCTCAGGTTCCTGTTTCCGCCATTGTTGGTGTTTAGAAATTATTTTTCATAATTTCCAACAACAACAGAACTACTCGTCGGTGAGCTCAGCTACAATGCTATCGCCTCAATACCTACGAGGGCGAAACAGGCAAATAACCTAAACGTTTACGTAAAATTTCCGCCGTTGATTTCTATTAAAAAACTATTCCGGATACTTCCTTCCCCAACTAAGCAGAATAAATTACCACACTAACCAAAATAGCCAAGAACCTATCGTCAATACGTGGGGAGACGTATCGGCGATACGTTGAGAACCTAACGACGATACGCTAAGGACCTATCGGCGATACGTGGGGAGACCTATCGGGGATACGCTAAGTTGTGGGGATGTCTCATGTGGCGGGGTTGCGGTTTCATGTAGAGATCCCTAACGGGATGACATCAGCGTGATGGCTTCCGTTGCGTGAACCACCTTTGCGCCGTTGCGTGAAAATAGCGTGGTGAGTAGTGTCCGTCTTTACCCACCCCTAACCCTTCTCCTTCGTCAGGCTCAGGATAAACTCAGGAGGGGAAATACACATGTGGTGGGCTTGCAGTATCATGCAGAGATTCCTAACGGGATGACATCAGCGTGATGGCATTTCGTTGCGTGACCACCTTTGTGCCGTTGCGTGAAAATAGCGTGGTGAGTAGCGTCAGCCGAAAAAAAAACGACCAACACCATTCACAGGTGTTGGTCGTTTTCAAACATTGCTGATTCAATTTATTCACCGATCAAAGGCATGTATTTTGCTCTGTTGTCATACATTATCCAGACCAGAATAGCACCAAGTACAGCAGCTATCGGGAAACCGCTGGTATCTGTCACCGTGTTGGTAAGGATAATGCCTACCATCACCGGGAAACAAACCAAAGCACCCAGCGCTCTTGTTTTGGGGAAAATAATCAACAGGCCGCCAATGATTTCTGCCGCTCCGGTGAGTGGCATCAGCCAGCCTATTTCCATAAATGCCCCCATCACTTTCATCAAGCGCTCCGGCATTTTTTCGGGCATCGGCATATAATTCAGAAACTTGTTGAGCCCTGCATTGATAAACATTAGTCCAAACAGCAGGCTGAGTACGAAAGTGATTTTGTTTTTCATTTTATTTGTTTTTTGAGGTTAAGAAAATTTCCTCTAAGTTATCTAATGCTGCGGTAAATCCTTCCTTAAAGCCCATTTCTATTAATTGCTCCAGGTCGGCCAGTTTTTCGTGCTTAATAACAATCGATACGGTGGTCGATTCGCCTCCGTCTTCAAAGTTCACATCCCAGGCAGATTGCGGCATTTCCGGCGTTATGTTTCCATTTTCATCACAAAAAGCGTCATTGAACTTGTAATTTGTCTTTGGTGAGATAGAGGTAAAGTCGGCCAGCGCCCAATGCTCTTCGCCATTTGGTCCTACCATCGCATAGACCCTTCTTCCGCCTTCTTTAAATTCCATCGACTTGGTACGCGATACCCAGGGCCTGGGTGCCCACCACTGGTCGAGCAGCGAAGGAACGGTGTAGGCATCCCACACCTGCGGAAGGGTGGCTGCAAAAGTTTTTACAACATGTACCGTGGCATTTTCTTTATTCACGGTAAATTCAAGATTTGTGTTACTGTTCATATTTATTTGGTTTTAAGTGTTTGCAATAAAATATCAAGTCGCTCAAGGGTAGATGTCAAGCCTTCTTCCATACCCATTTGCAGCACCGTTTCGAGGTCGGACAGCGTGTTATAAGTCACAAGGGTTTCCACCAGCGCATTGTCTCCCTTGTTTGTGAAAGTGACATGCCAGTCAGCCCGGGGCAAATCGGGATTCAGATTACCCTGGGTATCACAAAACCCATCAAGACCGGTATAATAGTCAATCGGGTAGATTTCTTTATAATCCATTCTGCCCCAGTATTCCGTACCGTTGGGTTCTACCATAGCATACAGCCAGTGGCCTCCTTCACGAAAATCCATTGATTTGGTTTTGGCCGTCAATGGGGAAGGTGCAAACCATTTTTCCAGTAATTCACTTTTGGTATAGGCATCCCAAACGAGCTGGCGGCCGGCCTTAAATTCGCGGCGAATGGTCAGTGTATTGTTTTCTTTGTCGGCTATAAAGTCGAACTGAAGATTATTGTTTGTCATTTTTATTTGGTTTTAAGTGTTTGCAATAAATTATCAAGTTGGTTGTAGCGGTCTTCCCACATCTTCCGGAACTGTTCCAGCCATTTATCTATCTCCTGCATTTTATTTGCGTTGAGGTGGTAATAAATTTCCCTTCCCTGTTGTTCCTGCCTGACGATTTCGCATTCCGACAATATTTTGATGTGCTTGGAAACCGCCTGCCTGCTGGTGTGGAAATGTTCGGCCAGCGCGTTTGGCGTCATTGCCTGCAAAGCGATGAGCCCGATAATGGCGCGTCTGGTTGGGTCGGCAATGGCCTGGAAAACATCTCTTCTCATCTGTACTGAATTGTTATTATGAAACTAATCGGTTGCAAATATATGCGCAACTGTTTGATTGCGCAAATTTTTTATTCTAAAAAAAACAAAAAAGGCCACAGCAATGCTGTGGCCTTCCAAAAAATATAAGTTATTGTTTATCCAATAATTAATACCAGGTCATTGGTGTTCACCATAGCCCCGGCATTCAGGATAATTTCCTCAACAGTGGTGTCTTTCGATGCAGCAACGGTGGTTTCCATTTTCATCGCTTCTATCACAAATAAAGGCTGGTTCTTTTTTACGGTCTCACCTTTTTTCACCAATACTTTGGAGAGCAATCCCTGCAAAGGCACCGCTATTTGTTTGTCGTTTCCTTTCTCGGCTTTGCGGTTTTCCACCTTCTCTATCTTCACCGAGCGATCCTGAATTTCGATGGCCCTAGCCTGTCCGTTCAGTTTGAAAAATACAGTCCTGAATCCGCTTTCATTGACGGGTCCTATGCCTGAAAGCCTGATCAGCAAAGTCTTTCCGGGTGCAATTTCTACCGTAATGTCCTGGCGCAATTTCAATCCATAAAAGAAAACAAGCGTAGGCACGACTGATACGTCACCATATTCACGACAAAATTTGAGGTAATCTTCAAATACTTTCGGGTAGAATTTATAAGAAAGATAATCGGTCTCTTTCAGGTCTTCGCCAAATTTTTCGCGAAAGGCAGTAAGTTCTTTATCAAAATCGATTTGGGGCAAATGCTTGTTGGCTCTTTCGGTAAAAGGTTCTTTTCCTTTCAGGATAATGCGTTGCAATGCTGCAGGGAAACCGCCGGTAGGCTGACCGATTTCTCCCATAAAAAATTGTTGAACAGACTCGGGGAAGGAGATGGCATCACCTTTCTCCAATATGTCTTGTTCTGTGATATTGTTCGCCACCATATACTGGGCCATATCGCCCACCACCTTCGAGCTTGGTGTCACTTTCACAATGTCACCAAACATACTATTCACTGTAGCATACATCGTTTTTATTTCTTCAAACTTATCGCCCAGGCCCAGTGCAATGGCTTGTGGCTTCAGATTAGAATATTGCCCGCCGGGAATTTCATGTTCAAATACTTCTGCTGTACTGGCTTTCAGTCCCGACTCGAATGGGTAATAATATTCCCGCACATTTTCCCAATAATTGGAATGTTGGTTCAGTGCTTTTACATCATAAGGATTATCCCGTTTATTGAAACGCATCATTTCCACCACAGCATTAAGGTTGGGCTGCGAGGTCAGCCCGGATAATGCACCCAGTGAGCAATCCACAACATCTACTCCGGCTTCGATAGCCATCAGGTAAGTTGCGGTTTGCAAAGAAGACGTATCGTGCGTATGCAGGTGCAATGGAATTTTTACCGTGTATTTCAATGCTTCTATCAACACCTTAGCTGCATATGGTTTCAGCAAGCCCGACATGTCTTTTATGGCAAGGATATGAGCACCGGCATTCTCCAGGTCTTTGGCCATTTGCAGGTAATACTCCAGAGAATATTTGGTGCGTTTCGGGTCGAGGATATCGCCGGTGTAACACAAAGCGGCTTCTGCTATCCCACCTGTTGTCTTGCGCACCATATCAATGCAGGGAGCAATATTTTCCATCCAGTTCAGCGAATCAAAAATGCGGAAGACATCCACACCTGTTTCCCAACTGCGTTGTATAAACCGCTCAATCAGGTTATCCGGATAAGCGGCATAACCCACACCATTGGTACCGCGTATCAGCATTTGCAGCAGAATGTTTGGTATAGCTTTACGCAATTGCGCCAAGCGTTGCCATGGGTCTTCGTTAAGAAAACGCATACACACATCAAACGTTGCACCACCCCACACTTCCATCGAGAAGGTCTGTGGGTGCTGCTTTGCAAATGCTTCTGCTGTTTTCATCATATCGTAAGTGCGCATCCTTGTAGCCAGCAAAGACTGATGTGCATCACGAAAAGTAGTATCGGTGTAATAGATTTTTTGTTCAGATTTCAGCCATTGGGCAAATGCCTCAGGCCCGAGTTCTGTAAGCTTATCTTTTGTTCCCGGAGGAAAAGCTGCACTGGCATCGAATTCAGGAACGATGGGTTTTTGAAACACTTTTGTGTCGTCCTTAACCTTTACATCAGGATTTCCATTAACGGTAACATCTGCCAGGAATTTCAACATCTTCGTTCCCCTGTCCTGGCGTTCTGAGAATTTAAACAGCTCCGGATGATTCTGGATAAAACCAACTGTTGCATCGCCGGCAATAAAATCCTTGTTGGTAATGAGATTCTCCAGAAATGGAATATTATTCTTCACCCCACGGATACGAAACTCACGCAGTGCCCTGAACATCTTTTGTGATGCATCTTTCAGGCTGTTACCCTGCGTACTCACTTTCACCAGCATCGAGTCGAAGAAGGGACTGATCTTCATGCCTGCATAAGTACTTCCTTCATCCAGGCGCACACCGAAACCTGCAGCATTCCTGTAAGTCACCAGCGTGCCGTAGTCGGGTTTGAAATCATTGGCAGGGTCTTCTGTAGTGATGCGGCATTGAATCGCAAAACCATTTTTAGGAATGGTTTTCTGATCGCCAAGACCAATTTCAGGGTCGGATAATCTGTAACCGGCAGCGACATAAATCTGCGTTTTAATCAGGTCAATACCGGTTATCATTTCTGTCACCGTATGCTCCACCTGTATACGTGGATTCACTTCAATGAAATAAATATTTTGTGCAGCATCTACCAAAAACTCAACCGTACCCAGGTTGTTGTATTGTACAGCAGCCGTGATGTCCAGCGCATACTGGTATAATTTTTCCCTGGTCTCTTCCCGCAGACTTACCGAAGGTGCAATTTCTACAACCTTCTGAAAACGACGCTGCACAGAGCAATCCCTTTCATACAGGTGAACGATATTCCCGAAATTATCTGCTGCGATCTGCACCTCTATATGTTTGGGGTCGGGTACAAATTTTTCAAGAAACAAAGTATCATCGCCAAATGCATTCAGTGCTTCACTTTTTGCTTCTGTAAAAGCCTTCGTTAATTGCTCATCATCCTGCACCACACGCATTCCTCGGCCACCGCCACCAGCAGCTGCTTTCAGCATCAGCGGATACCCGATGCGGTTTGCTTCCATCAAAGCGATGGAGATATCTATGAGCTCATCAATATTGCTTTCTATGATGGGAACATTAGCTTCCCGCGCTACTTCCTTGGCCGTTACTTTATCACCCAAAGCCGCCATCACAGCAGGTGTTGGCCCAACGAAGATAATTCCGTTCTCTGCACATTTCGAAGCAAATGTTGCATTCTCTGACAGGAAGCCATAACCCGGGTGAATGGCATCCGCACCACACTTTTTAGCGATGCGGATAATCTCGTCCATATTGAGATATGGTTTCAAAGGATCAGTATCAGCGCCTATCTGGTATGCTTCATCAGCTTTATACCGATGCAGGGAGTAACGGTCTTCGTAGGTATAAATAGCAACTGTTCGGATATCAAGTTCTGTTGCAGCACGGGATATACGGATGGAAATTTCACCACGGTTAGCGATGAGCAGTTTTTTTATAATCATTTTATGGTTGAAATTTCAGAGGAGTAGAAAAACAAAATTAAGCACATAAAACCTGGTCAGCAACGAGCAATAGCAATGATTTTGCTAAATGGTATATATAAAGATAAATAAAAAAAAGCTGCCTCTGTATCGGAGGCAGCTTTCATTCATTTTTGCAAAATATAATTAGTGTGCGTGATGATGATGATGAGCTGCGTGAGGGTCTTGCAACTTAAAGAAATCCTCTTCACTAATAGACTGTTCTGTAATATTAAATTGCGTATGCAGGAACTGAAACAAACGATCGAACATTAAACGCTGATAAGTTTCGTTCAAGGTTTTTTCATCTTTTGCAATTTTTTGCATGTAACCATCCATCCAGGGCGCTTCTTCACCTTCCTGAATACCGAAGTAAGCTAATACACGATTTTTGATATCCTCGTTTACTTCTTCAAAACTTACATTGATGTTATTTTCCACAATCAATTTGTCTGAAATCAAAGTCCAGCGCAACTGATGTTCAAAAGCCGGGAATTCCTTCTCTACTTCTGCATCTGTTTTTGGTTTATCCTGTCCTTCTTTCAACCAGCGTTTCAGGAATGGAACCGGAATGTCAAATGGTGTCTGATGAACAAGAATTTCATAAACCTCATTGTTCAGGCGTTCTACAGTAATACGGTGGTATTCTCTGCCCAATTCGCCTTTGATCAGTTCTTTGAACGCTGCTTCATCCTGGATATCAGCACCTTGAAACACTTGTGAATAGAGCGTTTCATCCAATGGTGCCGGAATAATCAGGGCAACTTTTGTAAGGGTTAATTTAAAACTAGTATCTGCTGCCAGTTCGTTCTTCACTGAGTTTTTCAGGAACACAGGCAGTTCTTCTGCGGTAGCAATGTCCGAAGGTTTGATCACCAAAGCATCTCCGGCTTTCTTGCCCATCAGTTCTGTCTGCAATTTTGCAGGGTAGCGCTCAAGTATTGCGGTATCTTCCGCTTTCTCAATATTCTCATTTACCGTACCATCAGCATTAACTGCTTCAAAAGTTACGTAAACAATATCTTCTTTAGATTCTACTGCATCTTTATCTTCAGGTTTTCCATAACGGCGGGCAATACGCTCCACTTCGTCTTCCACCATTTTATCAGACACTTCAATATTGTATTTTGTCAAAGCGGTTTTGTTCGCAACAGCAGGAATGCTGAACTCAGGTTTTATACCGATTTCAAAAACAAAATCAACATCTGCAGGAGCATTCATATCGAGTTGTTGCGGAGCAGTATCTGCAACCAGCATAGGTTTTGCGAAAATAGCAAGCTTCTCATTCTTCAGATAATCTTCTAATTGCTTGCTGGCGGTACGGATGATTTCTTCGTTATATACAGATTGACCGTACATTTTTTTCACCATTCCGGCAGGCACCATTCCTTTGCGGAAACCTGGGACATTTGCAGTCTTTGCATAGTTTTTCAAAGACTTTTCAAAAGAAGGCATAAAGTCTTCCTTAGTCACTTTTACGGTTATTTTATCTTGTAGGTTAGCGATATTTTCGCGTGAAACAGATGCCATTTTCTTTTCTTATTTTATGTTCAAAAATGCCCTTTCAACAAAGGCTTTAGTTTAAAAATTGAGGCGCAAAGGTATTGAAATGCTGCTTTTTTACCGAAAAAAATTAAGCTTAATTTAATAAATATTTAAGCTTGCAGTTAACGGAATATGATACGGTAAATCTGAAAAAAGACCGTCTCAAAATTTTGAGACGGTCTTTTTAAAATTTAAATCTTATCAATTAAGATTTTACTTCTTCAAATTCTGCATCAGTTACGTTGTCAGAACCTGCTGTTTGTTCAGCACCAGGTTGTTGCGCTCCACCTTGCTGACCATCAGCATACATATGCTGGCTTGCAGCTTGCCATGCAGCGTTCAACTCTTCGGATGCCTTGTCGATTCCGTCAAGATCTTCCGCTTTGTGCGCTTCTTTCAATTTATTGATAGCAGATTCAATTGTTTCTTTTTCAGCAGCAGGAACTTTGTCTCCGTATTCTTTCAATTGCTTTTCAGAATTGAAGATCAGGCCATCTGCCATATTCAATTTTTCAACGCGCTCACGTAGAATTCTGTCAGAATCTTCGTTTGCTTTTGCGTCATTTTTCATTCGCTCGATTTCTTCTTTGCTCAAACCGCTTCCCGCTTCGATACGGATATTTTGTTGTTTTCCGGTTCCTTTGTCTTTTGCAGTTACGTGCAAGATACCGTTCGCATCAATGTCAAAGATAACTTCAACCTGAGGCACACCACGTGGAGCAGGAGGAATTCCATCAAGGATGAAACGTCCCAAAGATTTGTTTTGATTTGCCATTGGGCGTTCTCCCTGCAATACGTTGATTTCAACACTTGGTTGGTTATCAGCCGCAGTAGAGAAAGTTTCGCTCTTTTTGGTGGGGATGGTTGTGTTTGATTCAATCAAACGTGTCATCACGCCACCATATGTTTCTATACCGAAAGAAAGCGGAGTAACGTCCAGCAACAATACATCTTTAACATCACCTGAAAGAACACCACCTTGAATTGCAGCACCTACAGCTACAACTTCATCAGGGTTAACACCTTTATTTGGTTTCTTACCGAAGAATTTTTCTACAACTTCCTGGATTTTAGGAATACGTGTAGAACCACCTACAAGGATAATTTCATCAATGTCACTTGTTGTCAAACCTGCGTCTTTCAAGGCTTTTTGGCAAGGCTCCAACGTACGTTGTACCAAAGAATCAGCTAATTGTTCAAATTTTGCACGTGTCATTTTGCGAACCAAATGCTTTGGAGCACCGTCTACAGCTGTAATGTATGGCAGGTTAATTTCTGTTTCCTGTGAAGAAGACAATTCGATTTTCGCTTTTTCAGCAGCTTCTTTTAAACGTTGCCAAGCCATTGGATCTTTACGCAGATCAATTGCTTCGTCATTCTTAAATTCGTCAGCTAACCAATCCATGATTACTTTATCAAAGTCATCACCACCAAGGTGAGTATCACCATTTGTAGATTTCACTTCGAAAACGCCATCACCCAATTCCAAAACAGAAACGTCAAATGTTCCACCACCAAGGTCAAACACGGCAATTTTACTGTCTTTGTGTTGTTTGTCCAATCCATAAGCCAAAGCTGCTGCAGTTGGTTCATTGATAATACGACGAACATTCAAACCGGCGATTTCACCAGCTTCTTTTGTAGCCTGACGCTGTGCATCATTAAAATATGCAGGAACTGTAATAACAGCTTCTGTAACTTCCTGACCCAAGAACTCTTCGGCAGTTTTCTTCATTTTCTGAAGAATCATTGCAGAGATTTCCTGAGGTGTATAAGGTCTGCCATCAATATCTACGCGAGGAGTATTATTGTCACCTTTAATCAATTTGTAAGAATTGTGTGACATTTCGTTTCCAACTTCGTCAAAACGACGTCCCATAAATCTTTTAATAGACATAATGGTATTTACCGGGTTCGTGATAGCCTGACGTTTTGCAGGGTCACCAACTTTACGCTCTCCATTTTTCAAAAACGCAACAATCGAAGGGGTCGTACGACGTCCTTCATCATTTGCAATTACTACCGGCTCACTGCCTTCCATTACGGCCACGCAAGAGTTCGTGGTTCCGAGGTCAATTCCTATTATCTTTCCCATAATCTTTAATATTTTTCTGTTAGTGAATGTAAATGCTAATATTCAATGATTGTGCCAAACAAGATTTTCAGGAAATAATGTCAGCATTACTGACACCGTATTCAAACTCTTGAAATTCTTACGCAAAATTGTCAATTTATATGACAAAGTTTTTTACATGTTTGCCGCAATATAATTACAATTATAAAAGGTAATGCAATAAGCAGGCAAGCATGGTGAAACAAAAAAAACCGGCTACAAATTGTAGCCGGTTTTAAAAACGATTGAAATTAATCAGAGATTATTTTTTCAAGTTAGGGAATGGAGGAGGAACGTTAGTTGGACCTTCTTCATCTGTTGCAGCAGCGCGCAACATTACTGTGTTTGCATCACCAGCCTGACCGTATTGGAAGATGAAACGACCGCGGTCGATACCATTTTTCTCGCTCATATACTCGATGATTGCGTTAACGCGATCCCAAGAACGTTGTTGTTGAATTTTGCTTCCGTTACCGTTACCAATTACAACTACTTTACAAGTTGGGTTAGCCTGCATTTGAGCAGCCATAACAGCCAATTGTGTTTGAGCACCTGAATTGATAGCGCTTGAATTGTTAGCAAAAGTTACAGCAGCAGCAGGAATGTTTGCGCAAGTTTGAACTGAACCGCATTTAGGGTTGCAAGGGCAATCACCAACACCATCAGCATCAACTGGTTGACATTCTGTAGGAGTGATCAGTTGTTTGTCCATATAATCAGGAACACCATCACCATCTGTATCCATTGGGCAACCGTGAGCATCAACAGCTACACCGGCAGCAGTACCAGGACATTTGTCCAATTGGTCAGGAACACCATCAGCATCAGCATCAGCCAAAACCGGATCAGGTAACAACATATGACGTGGAGCGTTCAATTCTGTGTAAGCATAATCCAAAGGATTCATCCAGTACAAAGGTTCAACGTTTCTTGATTTACGACCGATGTTGTAGTTCAAACCAACAGAGAAGAAGTTAAGACCATCTGTACTTTGAGAAAGAACAGGTTCTTTGCTTGTTTGTTCAGCCCAACGTTGTCCGTCAAGCAAATCATCGCCATTACCCAAAGGTATAGTCAAACGATTTTCGAAAGCAAGATTCCAGTGTGTAGACAAACGCACTTGCATACCAAGACCCAAGGTTGTATAAACCATGAAGGTTTTCTTATCAAAGATACCCGGACGGCGATTTTTTTGTGCGCTTTCACCATCTGTTTCGTAAGTATCATCCATCAGATCACGAAGTTCGCTACGAACATCATTTCTGTTAGAATACTCGATTTGACCGGTGTTAGGGTTAACATATTTAGCATAAACAGTCTGGAACTGAGTAGAATAGTTTGCATAATTCTCATCCAAAGCATTGATACGGGTACCATAAGCAATACCTGCCATACCGATAAAACCATAGAAAGAAACACCTGTTTTCGCTCTGTGGAAACGGATATTATTAGTTGATGCAATCAAATCAAGATTTAATTGATGAACTTCCGTTCTGTAGTTGTAGAAAATTTGATTGTTTGGAGAAGTGTAAGCATTCCAGGCTGGATTGTTACGGTATCCACCAGATGGATTCCATCCTTGTCCTTTTGCAATACCGTAGTTGTAATCAGCGCGAACCGAAAATACATAACCGATTGATTTACGAACGTGCAAGCCCAAGCCATAAGAACCTTTCCATAACATTGAAGCAGGAACATCGCCTGAAACGTTGAATTGACCAAATTTCACCCCAACTTCCCACATATTGCGTGGTTTTGCAGCAAATGCATACTGGTTAGCAAGAAATTTATTCTGTTGTTTCATACGATTTTTTGGAATGTAATTAGTATCCATATAATCGTAATTATAACCACGGTAGGTCATATCACGCCCGCTCCAACCCTTTGCAGTGGTTGAACTCGACTCCTGTGCAAAAGCCGGCTGTACGGCAATAGCAGCTATAACGCCCGCTAATAATACGTACTTTTTGTTAATCATAATTGGTGTATTTAAATTAAAGTAGTTAGTGACTTAGTAAAAAAACTTACGCAAAAGTAGTAATTTTATTTAAAAACAAAAAAAATATTCCTCTTTTTAAATTCGATTTTGCAAAATAAAAATTATCATCCAAATAAAAAAATTTTTTAGCCATGCTTTTAGCAACTTTGCTGAAATTTCAAACTATTTCAGTCAATTGCATATCAAATAGTTACATCAAAGAAAAATAATTTTAAAGCTTAACTTTCTAATCAAAGATAAACGAAATTTTGGAAAAAGCACTCAAATTCCTTCATTTAAACTTAATAGTTTTTGAGAAAAAATTTACTGATTTATTAAAGGGCGGGAACAAATTACTTCATTTTGTCCTTCAATATATTTTGAAAAGCAAAGGTAAAAAAATCCGGCCGATGTTTGTTTTTCTGTCAGCAAAGATTGCAGGGGAAATCAACGAAAAAACTTACCGGACAGCCGCAATGATCGAATTGCTCCACACTGCTACACTTGTGCACGATGATGTTGTAGATGAATCTTTACAACGGAGAAGCTTTTTTTCTATTAATGCAATCTGGAAGAATAAAATAGCTGTGTTGGTTGGCGATTATCTCCTGGCGAAAGGTTTGTTGCTATCTATTGAAAATGAAGATTTTGAATTGTTAAAAATAACTTCAAATGCAGTAAAGGAAATGAGCGAAGGAGAACTGCTGCAGATCGAAAAGGCGCGAAAACTTGATATTACAGAGGAGGTTTATTTTGAGATCATTCGATCAAAAACGGCATCACTTTTAGCTTCAGCCTGTTCAGCCGGTGCATTTTCAGCTCAGTCCGATAAAGCAATCGCTGAAGAGTTTAGAAAATTTGGCGAGAAGATTGGCATTGCATTCCAGATTAAGGATGATTTGCTGGACTATGGTCATTCCGATACCGGGAAACCATCAGGAGGAGATATTAAAGAAAAGAAAATGACTTTGCCACTTATCTATACCCTGCAGCAAGTTCCTCTAAAATTAAAAAAAGAAATTATTTATATAATAAAAAACTCAAACACTGATAAAGAAAAGGTGGATCTGGTCATGCAGTATGTAAAAGAATATGGTGGACTTGAGTATGCCGAACGTTCAATGAAGGAATACAAAAACGAGGCGTTAAATATTCTTTTTGCTTTTCCTGAATCTGAAGCACGTGATGCAATGGAAGAGCTCGTTAACTTTACCATCTCCCGCAAAAAGTAATTATTAAGTGGGGAGAATAACCGGATAGGATTTTAATTTATGAGTAACAGTATTGAAGTAATCGGTGCCCGGGTGCACAATCTTAAAAATCTGAGCATTTCTATTCCAAAAAACCAATTGGTTGTGATCACAGGCATAAGCGGAAGCGGAAAGTCTTCCCTGGCTTTTGATACACTTTTTGCTGAAGGGCAAAGAAGATACATGGAGAGTTTCTCTGCTTATGCAAGGCAATTTATGGGAGATTTGGAGCGGCCTGATGTTGACAAAATTTCAGGGTTATCGCCTGTTATTTCGATAGAACAAAAAACTACCAACCGAAACCCGCGCTCTACCGTCGGCACAGTTACCGAGGTCTATGATTTTATGCGTTTGCTTTTTGCCAGAATCGGTGAAGCCTATTCCTACAATACCGGAAAAAGAATGGAAAAATTCAGCGAGGAGGAAATAGCTGCGCATATCCAAAAAACCTTTGCCAATAAAAAATTAATACTACTTGCACCAATTGTGCGCGGCCGGAAAGGCCATTACAGAGAGCTTTTCGAGCAGTTGCGAAAACAGGGTTATTTGAAAGTAAGGATTGACGGAGACATAGTTGACCTCAAAGAAAAAATGCAACTTGACCGATACAAAATTCATGATATTGAATTAGTAGTGGATCGTCTTGTTGCAGATAAAGAATCCAAAACACGCCTATCGGAAAGCATTCAAAAAAGCTTGAAAGAAGGAAAAGATCTGATGTTTGTTTTAAATGCAGAAACAGATAAGTTGATGCAATACAGCAAGCAATTGATGTGTGTTGAAACAGGATTATCTTACGAAGAACCATCGCCTAACAGTTTTTCTTTCAATTCGCCTTACGGATATTGCCCGACTTGTAAAGGTTTGGGAAATATCTATAGTGTAAATATAAAGGAAGTAATGCCTGACCCGACCAAAAGCATTGCTGATGGAGGAATAGCGCCATTGGGTGAAGAGCGTGATGCATGGACATTCAAAATTGCAATGTCCGCAGCTAAAAAACATAAAATCCCAACCAATAAAGCAATTAAAGATATCCCTGAAAAACTGCTGAACATACTGTTGTATGGCAATGCGGATGGCCTGATTACTTACGAAAATGCAGAAGCTACACCCCAACCTTCAGAAGAATATGAAGGGGTGGTGAATATGATTTTGCGCTGGTTTAATGAAACAACTTCTGATTCAATTCGAGGTTGGGCAGAGCAATATATGGAGCTCAAAACCTGCCCGGATTGCAACGGAGCCAGGCTAAGAAAAGAGAGTCTTTGGTTTAAAATAAATGATAAAAACATTGCTGACTTATCGAATAATTCTTTGCAGGAATTATCCGATTGGTTTATAGGAATTGAGAAAAATATCAGTAGCAAGCAAAATACAATTGCAAAAGATATCCTGAAAGAAATTCGGGACCGCTTGTCTTTTCTTTTAAATGTAGGGTTGCATTATCTGAGTCTGAACAGACCGACCAGAACGCTTAGTGGTGGTGAATCTCAGCGTATCAGGCTGGCCACTCAAATTGGTTCGCAACTGACGGGTATTACTTACATTTTGGATGAACCCAGTATCGGATTACATCAAAGAGATAATGCACGATTGATTTCTGCTTTGCAGGATTTGCGCGACACCGGTAATTCTGTCTTGGTTGTGGAACACGATAAAGATATAATGCTGGCAGCCGATTATCTGATTGATATAGGGCCCGCTGCCGGGATTCACGGTGGACGAGTAGTTAGCGAGGGAACCCCATCACAGGTTTTGAAAACAAACACAACAACCGCAGGATACCTCAACAATACTTTGCGAATCGAAGTTCCTAAAGAAAGAAGAAAAGGAAATGGTAATTCAATAACTTTGAAAGGTGCCAGTGGCAATAATCTACGCAACACATCCATTACTATTCCATTAGGTTGCTTTGTAGCAATCAGTGGTGTGAGCGGTAGTGGGAAAAGCACATTGATTAATGAAACACTCTACCCTATTCTGGCCAAACATTGTTACCCTAATTATAAGCAATCCCCAATGCCATACAAAAGTATTGATGGGTTGAAAAATATTGACAAAGTAATAGAAATAGATCAAAGCCCGATTGGAAGGACACCGCGCAGTAACCCCGCAACTTATTGTGGATTTTTTAATGATATCAGACAATTATTTGCCCAGGTTCCGGAAGCAAAAATCCGGGGCTATTCCGCAGGTCGCTTTTCCTTTAATGTAAAAGGTGGAAGATGCGAAACCTGTCAGGGAAGCGGCATGCGCACGATTGAAATGAATTTTTTACCAGACGTGTATGTTCATTGTGAGACCTGTAATGGGCAGCGGTACAACAGAGAAACCCTGGAAATCAGATACCGCGGAAAATCAATCTCCGACGTTTTGAATATGACAGTAGACGATGCTGTTGAATTCTTTGTAAATGTGCCAATGTTGCACCGAAAATCAAAGACATTGCAGGATGTGGGGCTTGGATATATTTCTTTAGGACAAAGCTCTGTAACGCTTAGTGGTGGCGAGGCCCAACGGGTAAAGCTTGCAACGGAATTATCAAAACGTGATACTGGCCAAACAATTTATTTATTGGATGAACCTACCACAGGACTTCACTTCCAGGATATTAAACATCTTTTGGCGGTATTGAACAAACTGGTGGAAAGAGGAAATACCGTAATGGTGATAGAACATAACCTGGACATCATAAAAGTAGCAGATTATGTAATCGACATGGGGCCTGAAGGCGGTAGTGGTGGCGGATTTGTAGTGGTGGAAGGAACGCCCGAAAAAATAGCTAAAAATAAAGAAAGCCATACCGGCCGATATTTAAAACAGGAATTATAATTATTAATTTGCGTGAGAGAAAGTAAGGGATATCCTCCGCTTTTTAACGGAGATAGCAGTGGACCTGCGTGCCCGCAGCCCGGCTCAGGAACGAGGACACGCACTCATTAATTCTTAAACTCTATTATATTTACGCAATTTTCGAAACTATTATATCATACATCTATGAACCCAAGCAGCCTCGATAACACAAGTGAGCAACTCTGGAAGAAAATTTTTATTGCACTTTCAGCGTTGAGCCTTTTCTTAATGCCAGTCTTTAGCACCTCCCATGGAATGTCCGGTGATGAATGGTCTCTGATTATTTATGGCCATGATATTTATGATTATTTCTTCAAAGGGAGCAAAGTAGCACTTGACTATGATATTCAAAACTGGCTACAGGTAGCCGGACTTCATTATTATGGAGGCCTTTATGATTTCACTGTAACCTTTTTGCACAAGACCTTCTTTTCAGGCGCAGACGAACTGACTGTCAGACACGTTTTCAATTCGCTTTTAGGCGCCTTACTGTTCATCTACACAGGCTTAATCGGCAAATATTTCGGAGGATGGCGCACCGGCGTATTGGCCTTTATTTTTATAGCGCTAAGCCCCAGGATTTTTGGAGAATCGATGAACAATCCGAAGGATATTCCTTTTGCATTCGCAAATGTATTTTTCCTGTACTACTTATTGCAATACATCAAAAATTTTGGTGTGGCTAAGGCTCAATGGAAGTATGCACTTTTAATGGGTTTAGGATTTGGATTGGCCATGGGTTTCCGTATCGGCGGTATTTTAATGATTCCTTACACTTTTCTTTTTCTTGGAGCATTTTATTTGTGGAATGCAGAATTTCAGGCAAAGGTGAAAACCAATATTGGTGCAGCATTAAAAATAGCGGCAGCAAACCTTGCTGCAACATTTATCCTGGGATATATAATCGGCATCATCTTCTGGCCCTGGGCTTTGCAAGCTCCGATGTCGAAACCTTTGGAGGCACTGGAAGCAATGACTGTCCGGGAAATTCATATTCGCATGTTGTATAACGGTGCCTATATTATGAACAGTGAGGTGCCTAATACATACACGATGAAATGGATTTTCATTTCCAGTCCCGTTTTTATTTTAGCGGCTTTTATAGCTTCGTTGTTTATGATTTTGCCGATGAGTAAACGATATGGTAAAGCAAGCATTTTTCTTTTGCTTTTCACCCTGGTATTCCCTGTTGCTTATGCAGTTTACAAGCACTCGGTATTATATGATACCTGGAGGCATTTCTTCTTTATTTATCCAAGCATGATATTGCTGGCAGCATTAATTTCAAATTTCTTTCTGGAAAAATTTGCTGCACAGAAAAACTATAAATATGCCACACTTGCCGTGATAATTTTAGGTATGTCACTTCCACTTATTTGGATGGTCCGGAGCTTCCCTAACGAATATGTTTACTTCAACGAATTATCAGGAGGCATTAAAAAAGCTGTGGGTGTATATGATTTGGATTATTACCAAAACAGCGGAAAGCAAGCCGCAGACTGGATAAAAGAGAATACTAAAGTAAAAAATGGCAAGACCATTGTTGCATCAAACATGTCTCAGATTGATCGATATTTTGCACAGGATACAACTCACTTTTTAGGAAAGTATGTGCGCCTAAACGATCGTGACACCAAAGATTGGGATTATTATATCACTTACTCACGTTACATTTCTCTGGCACAATTGGAATCCGGATCATGGCCTCCGGCCAATGCGGTTCATGTTATTTCTGTGGATGGCGTTCCATTAAGTGCAGTTTTGGAACGCAAAACAAAACTTGATATGGCTGCTTCTTTTGCCATGGACCAACAAAAATTAGACAGTGCATTTTACTTGTATCAACAAGCAGTTACTGTCGATCCAAGCAATGAATTGGTATTGGTAAAATATGCAACATTGTTTGCACAGCGTGGCGATATCCAGAATGCAATGATAACATTGGATCAGGCCATTAAAATCGATGCAGGTAATCCGGCTATCTATAATCTGCAGGCTCAGATTTACAGAGCAGTTGGAGATGCAGCCAAGGCTCAGGAAGCAGAAAATATGCTTCGGAATTTGATGCAATAAACTAGAGAGGGTCAGAGATAAAAATTATGCAATTAAAAATCGAGCAGCTGATTCCGGTTCCACTTCGTGAAAAACTGAATCAAAAACATTCAGATGTCTGGCTTCAAAATCTGCTGATTGAATCGCTTGATTACGTTGGCGTACAAGCTCCTTCCGGGACGGGAAAAACAACACTAATTCATTCTCTTTGCGGCCTGCGCCAGGATTATGATGGTGCAATATTTTGGGATAATAAAAACCTTCGAAATAAGAACGGGGAAGAAATATCCGAACTGCGGACACAAAAGGTGAGTGTTATTTTTCAGGACATGCGTTTGTTTCCAGATCTGACAGCGTGGGAAAATCTTGAACTAAAACGGACACTAACCAATACTGTCAGCGCAAAAGAAGCAGCAGAATGGATGAATCGTCTGGGGATAGGGGACAAAATGATGGCATTAGCCAGGACATTATCTTATGGTGAGCAACAACGCCTGGCAATTATCCGTTCACTTTTGCAACCCTTTTCATTTCTATTGATGGATGAACCTTTCAGTCATTTGGATCATCAAAATACAACAGTAGCCTCACAACTCATCCTTGAAGTTGTGAAGAAAAACAATGCAGGTCTTTTGCTTGCCGACCTGGATGAAAACGATTTTTTTCCATACAACAAAACTTATCTGCTTTGAGCCAAAACTGTCAGGCCGGAATACTCAAAAAATTATTGCTCCGCAAAACGAAAAGCGGCCGGCTTGTCAGCGCTTGGATTGCCTTGTGTATAGGTTGTACCTTACTATTAGTATCGGTAATAATATGGTCTTGCTTCCAGGATTTATTATCCGGAAAAAGTGGGGAAGACAGTCTGGGAGCAACATTTTTAACGATAAGTAAAAAAGTGGACGATGCCTCGATGGCCCAAAAAGGAAGCACACAAATTTTATCCGACGATATTGCAGTTATTAAAACCGCACCTCAAGTCCAGGATGTTGGATTATTAACACCGGCGAATTTCAAAGTGGCAGCCAGCCTTGGTAGCGGGCAAATGTCTTTTTACACGTTACTTTTTCTGGAGTCTGCACCCGATAGGTTTATGGACAAAATGCCTGAGACATGGAAATGGCAGGAAGGCGACAACACGATTCCCATTATTTTATCGCGGGATTTTCTAAACATGTATAACTACATCTTTGCGCCCAGCCAGGGTTTACCCTTATTATCTGAACAATCTGTGAAAGCAATTGGATTTAAACTGACCATGGGAGAGGGCGCAAACCAGGTAGATTATCGTGCTCAGGTTGAAGGTTTTTCAGATAGAATTTCATCTGTTTTGGTGCCACAATCTTTTATCGATTATGGGAATCAAAAATTCTCTCCGGGCAGTATTGGTAAAGCATCAAGGATGATTATAAAAGTGGGGGATCCAAGTGATAAAAATTTTGTCACTTTCCTCGAAAAAAATAATTACACAACAAATGCTGAACAATTACGATTCAGTAAAATGCGCTCTGTAGTCGAGGTTGTATCCGGCGCAACAGGAATATTGGCATTGCTACTAATGGCGATCGGGACATTGGTTTTCGTATTGTTTATTGAATTAACAATGGCCCAAGCACAAGAATCAGTAAGGCTATTGCTACAAATTGGATACAGCCCGAAAAAACTAAGCCGTTTTTTAATAACAAAATACATACCCATAATGCTCAGCGCTTTGCTTGCAGCGTTACTCATCGCCTCATCCTTTCAATTTTTCGCAGCTCATCAACTCAATTCAATGCAGCTAAAAATCAATTCTTTCCCTGGCATTTATGTATGGATTGCTGTAGGTTTCAGTGCTCTAATTCTGTTATTGCAAATTAATCAATCCATCAAAAAAGCGATTAATTCTAAAATTTAGATTGCTTAATTAAAGCATTTTTTTGTTTCATCGATTTCTCATCCAAAATAACAAGGAGTGAAATTCCCAGATAAAAAAGAGGTCCAATTTTAGGGGTTTCCAATAATTCGGAAAAACAGTTATTTATAAAGCAGGCTGCCAGCATCATTGCTATCGCCATCACACATGCCTTGTCAAAGGAATCAATACTTCGGTGAAAAATTTTCTCTGCTCGTGAAAAAACCAATGCGATCAGTAAGGCATAAAGTATCAATCCGGGATAACCCTGTTCGGCAAGGATGTAAAGAAAATAGTTGTGAGTTGTAGATTTTTCTTCGTTGTTACTGGAATAGGTGCGGAAAGAATTAAGGGCATAAGGTTTATAATGGTAATAGAATGTATTAGGTCCAAAACCTGTCAATGGCCTATCCTTACTCATTCTGACAGCTGCTATCCATCGGTATAATCTCTCCATTGAAGATAAATCCCGACCCTTAAACGTTGCCATAACATGACTGGTAAATGTTTGATGGTAATAAGTCCTTTCAAAATGAGGCCGCAATTTTGTGTAATTATTATTGTAAAGCAAAAAGCAAAAACCGATAAGAATAATGGCATAAATTACAGGCATTATAAATCTGGCAAATCTGTATCGAATTGCAAAAGCGACAAAAAATCCGAACATTACTGCCAACATTGCTGCCCTTGCAAATGAAAAGTAAATGCCTGCCAGGAAAATCAGGATACAAACAATAATTAAAACTCTTAACCAGACTGCAGAGTTTTTTGAAAATATCAATGACACAATTAGTATTGGGAAAAGCATTGAAATGAGTGTAGCATACTCTACATGATTATAATAAATAATTTCAACAGCTCTATTCATTTCAGAGAACAAAAATCCCATAGATGCGTGGCGAAACAATATTACTGCCACTGAAAATAATACCGGAATAAAAAGTATAAAGAAAGCTTTTTTGAAATCCTGCTTACTTCGAAAAATATACATCGGCAACAGAAAAAAACAAAAGAGCACCCATGATTTGGCTAAAAAAAATTTTACTGACAGAAGGAATTTCTCAGAGTAAATTACGGTTGGTATAAGCCATAAAAACTGAAGTAAAATAACAATGACTAAGGGATTTACTAACGCTGCTGTATGGACCTTACCATTTGCCATTATCCAGAGAAAAGAAGTCAACAGCAGCATCCACATCATTGGCTCTGCCGGCAAAGTGAGAGAAAGAAGCCCACCCTGAAAAACAGTATGAAGCGATGTGGGTAAAACAAACAACAAGACCCAAAAAGCGTTTTTCCAATTGGCTATTAACGAAAAAAGGAAAACCAAAAATAAGGGGAATGCGAGTAATGGCAGGTAATGCGTTACTGCAAAAACAGCAAGAAAAATAACACTGATAACAGTGATAATGTTTAATAAAACAACGTTTGAAAATTGAGCATTTTGTCTCATCTGCTACAACTTTTCAATTCTTGCCTTTGCAATCACATAAAACAAACTGATAAAAAAGCCAAAAAATGTGCAAATAAAAACCATACCTTTTAAACCAATACCTTCTCTTTTTAATGGTACATGTGCTGGTTTAATAATTTTAATCAAAGAATTCATGTTAACCGGATTCCCTGTGGTGTATTGATTCAACAGCGTCATTTTATACGAACGATCCGAAACAAATTCATCCTTAATAGCTTCAATATTCTGTATCTTTTCGATACCTGTTGCAAAATCCGGGCGGCCTTGAGAACTCATCGCCCCACTCATTATATTATGCCTTGAAGGATTGATAACGTCATAAATTTTAAACTTGTCCCGCAGCAAGATCAGAGAGTCTGTCAATGCAGTAATAGCGCTATCCTGTTCAACAATTTTTGCTTTGATAGAACGACAAACGCTTAGGCGCATTTCATTATAAATCTCCCTGTAAGTATGTTCAATCATTGGCACATAAAAATTGGTGATTTCTGCTGCCCTATGCGCATTTTTATCAGCATATAACAATACGATTTCATTACTTTCTGCTTTATAAACAACCAATGATTTAGAGAAAAGTTCTAAAGCCCTTTCCTGATCTTTCTCCTTCTCAGCATTGAGATGGTATGCATCAATTAAATTAAACTTTTTAATTACCACCATTTTTAATGAATCAAGATTAGCCATTGAAATAAAGCGGGTAATCTCGTCTTCGTTGGCAAAATAATTTAAATTCTTAGGCTCAGAATAGATACTTCCCCTGTCTGAAAACATAGGATTTTTGAGCACAAAAACTATTTCTGCTTTATAACGGTTGGGGAAGATAAAGTATCCCGCAACACCAAGCAGGGCACATAGAAGCGTAAGTCTTACAACAAACCATTTGCGAGCGGGTAAGATGTCCTTTAACTGCATTAAACTATAATCTGATGATAATTGGGTCATATGGATAGAAATGGTAAACAATATTAGCAAATAAATTTATTATCTATATTACTAACTCATAGAACTAACAGTATTCAACTCAATCAATATAAATTCTTGCGATTTTTCCTTTGCTACCTGCTAAAAAAAGCGACTTCCCGGCTTTAGCTTTTTGCACAACATGAAAACTTTGAACAGAAATATTTTTCCAGTTTTTGCCTCCATCTTCAGAAATATCCACACCACTGGTTCCACAAGTCACTAGCCTCCTTTTTTTGCAATAAACAACACAACTCCGATATCCCGAAGGCAGTGTTTCGGGAACTGAAAACGCTACCTTATTTTTTAAATTTAATAAAACGCAGTTGCTATCCTTAATTTTATCACTTGCAAAATTTCCACCTACAATCGTTGCTTTATTTCCTTTTACCGCAATAGAATTTGCCCCGGCTGACTCCATTCCTTTCATTAACGCTAAAGGGTAAATTTTATTTTTATAAAATAATCTTGATACAAATCCTCCGCTCGCAAATAAAGGATATTTGCCCCTGCGTGATACAAAGATGTTCGTTCCGCTTGATGCAAAAAACGATTCACCTTTTTGTGTTTCAAAAATCTGGTCATCCTTATGCCAGCTCGAACCAAAGTCATTTGTATACGCCAGATAAACTTTTCCATCTATCGGATCGCCTATTACCATACCGTTTCCTTTTCTATCAAAACTCATTGCATCCAGAAACATACCTTTAGTGCTATCTTCAAAAACCTTTTTCCATGTTTTTCCGCCATCGCTTGTTTTCAGAATAATTGCAGGCTCTGCAATTCCCATAATGATTGCATTATTCTCATCAAACGCTTCAATATCCCTGAAATCTCTTTTCTCATATCCTGTAATATTCATCCAAACAAAACTTTTGCCACCATCAACGCTTTTTGCAACTGTGCCATTACTGCCGCTGCACCATACTACCTTATCATTAACAACGCTCAATCCGCGAAGACTTACGTTGCGTCCTGAATCAAGGATAATAATAGCTGGATTTTCAGCAAAAGAAATTTGATACAGAAAAACAAACAGGATAAAAAAGGTAGTGATAAGTTTCATTTTATTTCTTCTTTAAGGGTTCTAAAAGATACTCAAGCCCGTTCAATTTTATCTCGTAAAGCGTTTGGAGTAAAACGCCCAATTTGCCTGCAGGGAATCCTTTTCGTTGAAACCACTCCAGGTAAGAAACCGGAATATTACATAAAATTGTTCCTTTAAATTTTCCAAAAGGCATCGGCATTTTCACCAGTTCAAGTAAAATATTGGGGTCTGCAGTCATCTTAATTTCCTGTATTTAAAAAAAGGCCCCGGCGAAATACCAGGACCCTTTCGTTTTGCAATGATATAGAAATAATAATTAGCTGCAACCCGTTGTTGTGCCACAATTAGGGCACATATAGCAGGTTCCGTTACGTAAAGTAATATTGCCGCAATTACTGCAAGCCGGAGCGTCGGCACTTGTTCCCATCAATTTCTTTGTTTCTGCACTAATGCTTGCCGTTACAGTTTTTGTGCTTGTCACTTTTGGTGTCGGAGTTGCACTTTTATGCTGAGGAGCTGTGACCCTTACCTGTGATAATTCCTGCTGCACTGTAGGAATACTATGTTGCAAGCGATCTTCGTCAATCACATGAACCAAATCATCGCGGTCAAGATATTCATAAGCCAAGACGCGGAAAACATAATCCAAAACAGATGTCGCTGATTTAATATTTGGATGCTCAACTATTCCGCTCGGCTCGAAGCGTGTAAAGATAAATTTATCAACATACTCTTCCAATGGAACACCGTATTGCAAACCAACAGAAACCGCTATGGCAAAGCTATTCAGCAAACTGCGCATTGTGGCGCCTTCCTTTGCCATATCAATAAATATCTCTCCTAATGTCTGGTCACCATACTCTCCTGTACGCAGGAAGATTGCCTGGCCACCTACTTTACTTTTGAAGGTATAACCTCTGCGTTTTGCAGGCAAAGTTTTACGCTCAACAATTCGACTCAGCTGGCGCTTAAGTTGCGTGTCCGGGCTGGCCTGTACACGCTTGTTCACTTCTTCTAAAAGTTCATCAATAGTTAGCTGACCAAGGTCAATCATCTGACTTGTGGCAACTGTTTCCTCAATTGGAGATTCATTAATTTCCGAAGACGATGCCTTCTTTTTCTTATCACTTTTATTGCTCAGTGGTTGACTCAATTTTGAGCCATCACGGTAGAGCGCACAGGCTTTAATTCCCAATTGCCAGCTTAGATAATAGCAGTCTTTAATTTCGTCTATCGTTGCTTCATTTGGCAGATTAATTGTTTTAGAAATTGCACCACTGATAAATGGTTGTACCGCAGCCATCATACGGATATGCCCATGTGCATGAATGAAACGTTCCCCTTTTTTACCACATTTATTGGCACAATCAAAAACAGGTAAGTGCTCAGGCTTCAATAATGGCGCACCTTCCATCATCATTGTTCCACAAACGTAATCGTTGGCTGCTTCTATTTCTTCATCACCAAAACCTAATTCTTCAAGCAAGTTGAAATCCATATCGTAATACTGCTCTGCCTTAAATCCAAGTCTTTGCAAACATTCTTCGCCCAAATTGTACACGTTAAATACAAAACCAATTTCGAAAGCACTTTCTACCAGCGAGTCGAGCTTTTTCAATTCTTCTGCGATAAACCCTTTCTCGCTCAGCGACTGATGGTTGATGTACGGTGCTCCGGCAAATGTGCCGTGCCCTTTGGCGTATTTTACTATGGCGTCAATTTCAGGTTCGCTGTATTTTAAATTTTTCAATGCAGCGGGAATAGATTGGTTGATGATTTTGAAATAACCACCACCTGATAATTTCTTAAATTTCACCAGAGCAAAATCAGGCTCTACACCAGTGGTATCGCAATCCATTACCAAACCAATTGTTCCTGTTGGCGCTATTACTGTTGCTTGCGCGTTTCTATACCCATATTTTTCACCCATCTGCAGCGCAGTATCCCAGGCTCGGGTAGCAGCACTGAGCAGGTAATCAGGGCAATATTTTGCATTAATGCCCACAGGTTTTGTTTCAAGATTTTCATACGCATCTGCAGCATCATAAGCGGCTGCTCTATGATTACGCATCACACGCAACATGTGTTGCGCATTTTCTTTATACCGTGTAAACGTTCCCAGGGCAGCAGCCATTTCTGCAGAAGTACTATACGCAACGCCATTCATGATGGCGGATATAGCGCCGGCAATGGCACGCCCTTCCTCACTATCGTAAGGAATACCACTCACCATGAGCATAGAGCCCAGATTAGCAAAACCCAATCCCAATGTGCGGTAATCATAACTTAATTGGGCAACCTCAGGGCTTGGGAATTGTGCCATCAATACTGAAATCTCCAGCACAACTGTCCACAAACGCGTCATGTATTCAAACGATGAAACGTCGAACACGCCTGTTTCTTCATTAAAAAAACGACGAAGATTTAAAGAAGCTAAATTGCAAGCCGTATTATCAAGGAACATGTATTCCGAACACGGATTGGAGGCACGTATATCTCCGCCTTCGGGGCAGGTATGCCACTCATTAATCGTTGTATTATATTGTGTTCCCGGATCAGCGCAACGCCAGGCTGAGTAAGAGATTTTATCCCAAAGATCTTTGGCAGGAACCTTCTTCATCACTTTTCCATCGCTACGTGCCGTCATTTCCCAATCACCGCCATTTACCAAACGACGGAAAAACTCATTGGGAATACGAACCGAATTATTGGAATTCTGACCGGAAACTGTTTTGTAAGCTTCGCCCTCATAATCGCTCGAATATCCTGCAGCAATTAATGCAGCCACTTTTTTCTCTTCTTCAACTTTCCAATCTATAAAATCTAAAACTTCCGGATGGTCCAAATCAAGGCAAACCATTTTTGCCGCACGACGGGTTGTTCCGCCGCTTTTTATTGCCCCTGCTGAGCGGTCACCAATTTTTAAGAAACTCATCAAACCGCTTGAAGTTCCGCCACCACTCAGTTTTTCACCTTCAGCACGGATATTAGAATAGTTGGTTCCAACCCCGCTTCCATATTTAAAAATACGGGCTTCCCGAACCCATAAGTCCATAATTCCTCCTTCGTTTACAAGGTCATCATCCACACTAAGAATGAAGCAGGCGTGCGGTTGCGGACGCTCATAAGCATTGGTGGATCGTTCTAATTTTCCGGTGCCCGGATCAACATAATAATGCCCTTGCGCTTTTCCGTTTATGCCATAAGAATTATAAAGGCCTGTATTAAACCACTGGGGTGAATTGGGTGCACAGCTTTGTTGCAGGATACTGTACGCAAGTTCGTCATAGAAGACCCGCGCGTCATATTCGCTGGCAAAATAACCATACTTGTAGCCCCAGCTCCGCCAGCAATCGGCAAGGCGATGGGCAACCTGCTTGATAGAAGTTTCGCGACCAAGTGTACCATCTGCCTGAGGAACACCTGCCTTACGGAAATATTTTTGTGCAAGAATATCTGTGGCTATTTGCGACCAATGCTCCGGCACTTCCACATCTGTCATCTCAAATACTTTTTCACCATTTGGATTGCGGATAATAGAGCTACGGTAATCGTATTTGAACAGGTCGAAAACATTGATGCCATCTTTTGTATAATGCCTTTTAAAAACAAGGCCTTTCCCTGAATTAGAAGTGTTTTTGTCACTCATAATGATGATAATATTTTGATTTGAATTTAGACTACTTGGATATTTGAAGTATTACAACGAAATTATCCAAAACTCTTCTTGAAACGATATTTAGATAATAACATACCTGTGGATAAATGAATTAGATGGTTGACAGATCAAACCATCAATTAATTTGCAACATTTTACATTTATTAAAATTACTTAAACTATTACTCAAAACCTTATTTTGCAGTTTAAAATTTTGTTACCAATAATAGCCTGCAAAACGTTTAGCATGTCATTTAACTAAATCATATTCAAACTATTACTTCAAATGCCACTAAATGATAAAAGCAGAAAATCACGAGTGACTTTCTGCTTTTATCAAATTTTGTATTTCTATAAATCTACCAGATTTTATTTCTCGAATTCTCGAATTCTTTTGGTTTTACAATGGTGAACACACGGGCAATATTGAACCCAAACCGGAAACCGTTATCCTGCCATTTGTCGGTAGTCTGGCCAATGAAAGTGCGCTCTGTCATTCCCATCGAATTGGTAAACATAAGTTGAAAAACGTGTCCTCCGGTTTCGATATCGAACCCAATACTCAATGAATTTGTAGTCCCGGTTAATTGGTTGAACTGATAAAAGTATTCCAGATTTAAAGTTGTTCTTTTAGTCAGTTTTATGCGGCCTGCTCCACCCAAAGCAAAAATGTCATTTGGCTCTGCAATTGTATTCACAAAATTGTAGTGGATATGCGTTGGCATTAATTGAAGCGTAAACAGATTACTGAATTTGCGTGCTATCAGCAATTGATTGAAATAATAAAGTCGATTGCTGAATTTATACGTTTCAGGCGAAACAAGCGGTCGGCCTAAAAGCTGTTCAGGTGATAAAGAAGTTACTGACATTCCACCAACATAACTCAAGCTGAGCGGCATATCATTGTTCGTTGTCTGACGAAGCAGTTTTGCCTTTAGGAAGCCATCGTACTCTTTATAAATGGAGCTGCGCCCAACTCCGATGGTCAACCAATCTGTAACTCCGTAATCAAAACCCAGACGAAGCGTTGCGCCATCCAGTCCGAAAAACTCTTTAACACCACCGCTCATCGCACTGAAGCGGTGAGAGATTTTAAAATCCAGGATACCTTTTCCCGTATTTTCAATGCTGTGACTATTGATGACACGGGTTGTTTTAAAAGACCCGTAAGTATATTCCTTTTCAGGCTTTCCTGCTGCAGCATCCAGCATATTGCTCAAATCACTGGTATCTGTCTGAGCAAATGCCGAGAAAGAAACAAGGGAAAAAGCAGCAACAAAAAATGATTTAAAAGATGGAGTAAAGTTTCGATTCATAAATGGAATTAGAAAATAAAAAATGGTGTATTGAACTTATGCTTTCTTTAAAATAGTATTGACAGTAACTTCAATTTGTTTGGCAATCTTTCCTGCCGCTACTGACGGGATATTGATTTTGTAGTCGGCGGTTGCAACCATGAATTTCGCATTCAGCGTCATTTCCCCACCTTTTACAGTTATTGTACCAGGAATCTGAACATCTTTCGTAACGCCGTGGATGGTCATTTTGCCAGACACCGTAGTTTTATAAGAACCATCTTTGCTCAAATCAACTGCACTCATCTTTCCTTTAAATTCTGCTTTAGGAAACTTGTCGGATTCCATATAGCTTTCATTAAAATGCTCCTGCATCAGTTGCTTTTCGAACTTAAAACTTTTGATAGGCACCTGGAACACGACGTCGTTTGTCGCAGTGTTAATTGCGGCTGCAGCTTCATTATTAAAGGCTTCGATATTTTCAATTGGCGTGCTCGAGAAGAAAGTGACTTTCCCGCTACGGGTCATAAATTTTTGTGCAGATGCAGAGAAGCTGATAGTAGCCACTGTTGCAACAAGAATCATTTTTTTCATACAAAAAGATTTTTAAAGGTTAGTTTTCCAATGCACCGGTGTTAATCCAGCGACGCACTTTATTGATCGTACAAGGATCAAGTTTTGATGAATTTTTCGGCATAGTACCTTGCTCCATAACTATTAAGAATCTCATGTAGTCCACACATAATTTCACCCCGGCATAATCGTTAAGTGCATAGCCTCCTGAAGCTGTTGCAGCATCATGGCAACCGGAAATCGCGCAAGTATTCGACACAAAGGGTTTGATGTCCTTATTCCAGGTAATATTTGCAGTATCACACTGAGCAATCGGGAATAATGCTTCTTTACTGTCTTTGTAACAGCTGACTTGTGTTCCTGCAATTAAAACTGCTGCGATAACAGCATAAAAAGAAATTGATTTTTTCAGATTCATTTTTAAAAGGAATAAATTATTTAGTAGGAGTACTCAATACACAATCGGTTAATTTCACATCGCCAACAAAACCGCTGCAAAAACCTTTGACCGTTATATTCTCACCAGGTTTAACAGAAAAATCATTGCTTCGCATGCTGCACATCACACCATTCAAGGCATCATCCGTTTGCAATACAATAAACTTTTGCTTATCCTGATTTTCGTCAACAGTTGCCACGGTTCCGTTTACTTCAATTGCTTTGTTCAAAAATTTAGTATTGGCCATTTGTTCATTGGCAGTATATTCTGCAAACAATTGCGGAGCTGCGATAGCCAATGCCGTTTCATCATTTACATCTTTGTGAGGCTTATTCACCACAAAATAAAAAACACCTCCGCCAATGGCAGCAAGCAATAAAATAGCGATCAGTACTTTTTTCATTACTTAAAAATTATGTTCAAATTTAAGGCCTATATGCTTTAAACGTTAGTTAGTATGCTGGTGGTAACCACTACTATTAACTGTCTGTGTCCAGTTTGCGATAAGCTTTAATAAATATTGCTCCCAGATTTTTATGTGGTGGAACATAGTCTTTGAAAGTCGCTTCTGAAGTCTTTCCTTTGAACTCACCATCCAGGCGTTTCCACATGTTCACCCAATTCACATCTGTACCTTCACTCAAATTATCATTCAATGCTTTTACGATTGGTTCATTTACTGCCATTGCTCCTGTTTGCTTGGTAGAAATGATCTGCGCATCCGGAGAGTTATTCAAAATCGTTGAAAGATTATGATATCCGCCGCAGGAACCTAACACAACTACTTTTGTTTTATCAGAAAGGCGCTCCAATGTTGTTGGCAAATGATAGCTATGTCCTCTGTGAACAACAATTGCGGGTTGCAGGTCATTATCATCCATATATTTATTCAAAGCTTTTTGCGCCTCCTCATCTTCCGGTTCAGAAAGCGGAAGATTTGCATACACATTCACCGGTTTGCCGGTGGTGGACGTAATATTAACCCAATACTTACTGGTTGTCATTTTCCATTTCGGTCCTTTAAAGTTGGTCAGGAAACTATTATAAGACATTTTCCCATCTTCATCTCCATAAAAGAAAAACTGTTCAACTACAGCCTGACTATCATTAATCAGGTTAGCATAAGGAACAAAATTAATAGGCGCCAGGTTCAGTTTCTTAGAACGTTCAGCTGCCAGTTCGTCCGTCAGGCTATCTTTAGCGCCTTCAAATAAGGTTGCCAGCAAAGCATAAACTTTCAACCCTTTTTTGCTTCTTTTCTTACCCGCAAGCTCATAATTATCGCGAACTTCCTGTTTTAAAAATTCTATCAATGCACTGTCTTCAATACTTCCGAATGCATCAGCCACATCCACCGCATCTTCCAGTTCATCTTCTTTTCCCTTATCCAGATTTGCCACAAAATCCTTCATCAGCGTTTTCTTTTTCTCTTCCGTAAAAGTGGCAAGGAATTGGTCCAATCTGCTAAAGCCGGCACTCATCCTGATGAACGTACGGAATTTATCGTAGTGAAGTTTTTCCAGAAACTCATCGCCATTCATTGGTTTCATTTTTTCCATCAGACGCTTGAATGCACCTGTAAATGAACTGGTATAAATTTCTTCCTGACCATAAACGATAACATAATACAGCGCTTCAGGGCTTAGGTTTTCAATACACTTAAATCTAACCGCTTCAGTTTTATCATGCAATTCGTCCATAACCCTTACATAATCGCGCAGAGAACGATATTCCAGTTCGCTGTTAATGCTGCTGTTGCCCAGGCCGTCATTTTCAATTTTCAAACGCACCAGATTTTTGAAAAACAAATCCTGGTTAGAAGTGATTTGGTCCACTTCGGCAATGGTCAGTTTATTGTTATGAATATCACTTAAAAAGGTTTTGGCTTTCAAAGGAGATTTCGATTGCTTTACAATCCGGACAATCGTTTGCACCAAAGGATCTTTATTGCGCTCTACAGCCGATTTCAGCGAAATATTTGTAGAGGAGGCGTAGTTGAAAATCTCGTCCGGAACAATTTTGGCTGCGCCGGCGATCACAATATCCGCACAAGGTTTATTGGCAAATTCAGGTAGTTTCTTAATCAGCAGCATCGGATCCTGTTTGCCAATTTCTTCACACAAAAATTCTTTGTCAACATCGTTCAGCAACTGGCTGTTTCCAAGGGTATAGATATTGACATTATTCTTTACAAAAGAAGAAAGCGAACCTTCATACTTTGAGATAATCATCAGCCGGAAATTCTGGACCAGCTTCCGATAGTAAGAAGGTTGAACTTTATTATCATTATTGAATTGAACCAATACATTTTCCAAGGAACGATGGTAGCCCAGCTTAGTCTGATTTTCAACAAACTTGTCCTCAACAGGTAAATTTTCGATCATTATCTGAATGCGATTCACCTCATTAATCAAGCTGTTGGTAAGGCTTTTGCTGGCATCTGCATCATCATTATAATTAATGTAGCCGTCTACTTTACCATCCGAAGCGTCAGCGCGCCTTTGCTGCTTTTTTACTTTATCAAAAAACAAACTGCGCTGCATTGGAACAGGTTGAACGAGTGTATCTACATCATAGATACTCACTTTCTTTTTATCCTCTTTGTCCTTTTTGTGCTTCTGAGCGTCTGCATTTTTTGCAAGGAGAACTGACGTCAATACGAATCCTATTGACAACAACAGCTTTCTATTCATGTGTACTTTTTTAAAATTAGTTCTTCCGGGCAAAGCTAAACCTTATCGGATAGCTAAATCTTAAATAAATCATAACGATTTACACTCCTTTTACGGTTCGCAGTAAGCGCTTGAGACTATGATCCAAAATGGCAGCCATAGACTTGCATTTAAGAAAATAAATGTCCTTGTAATAATTGCTTAATTCTATCGCCAGTTGCTCAATTTTTCCCGGTTTTGATAAGCTATCCCTACTCATCACATCCCGTAAATGTTTGAGTCTGTAACGCTCTGATTTTATTCGGTTTACGATCAGTGAGCGCTCCTCCAGCTTGTATTGCTCCACCACGCTGTCGTTCAAATGTTCCATTGCCAATTGAACAAAAGGAAAGTTCTCTTTAAAATACTGGGGTAAATAGACTTTGCATTGACCTTCATAACATTGCTGATCAAAATCAATTGGCCTGAGACGAAAATGAAAATCATCGAAATCGGGGGTAATTTCAACCACAAAATTATAGGCACGCATATCGCCCAACAGACGGACAAAACACCGTTCATTAAACTTCACAAATTCCTTGGCTATACGTTTAGGATTATATCCTTCCCGAAACATGTATTCCTTTATAAACATATCGCCCGGAATTCCATGTATATGTTGCTCAACAAGGGTATTTCCATCTACCAGAAAATTGAGTTGGTTCGGGGAAAGAATATGTTCCAGCTCAAGACCATATATCCTTGAAGCATCCGGTACTTTCAGATAAAAATAATCATAAACATCATTGTACTTGTTAACGATTTTTATCCGGAATGGATGCGTGTTTCCAAAGGTGCAAAAATCGATCCTTTCAATAAAAAGATGAGCCAGCTGCTTTGTATTTCCGCTGGCTTTCAGTTGGGCATAAATTTGCTTTAAGCCCTCATAAATTCTTGAAATCTCATGTTGGGGATACATCGCAATTTTCCAGAGCGTATCCTTGTCATTCTTATCCATTAATGGAATCGACTGGTCAAAATTCAATAAATCTGCATAAGAAATCGGGATGATACTTTCTCTTTGATACTCTTTGAGATAACGGCGAAGCTCTTCTCTGACAGGGAAAGTTTCTTTTTTTCTCGAAATATGAACGTCCATAAATACAGCAACTTAATACAATGAATTGGAGATTGAAAATAAGCTTTTACTGAGAAAGTAAAATGAACAGTCTAAACACTGTGTTTCATAAAAAACTTTATTAAGGAAGTTTTTCCCTACATTTGCCTCCGCTTAGGTTCCTTCTTTCGGGAAGGATTAAAAGGGAATCAGGTGAAAATCCTGGACATTACCCGATGCTGTAAGTTTCAAATATAGCTTTTGCACAAATCTTCAAAAGCCACTGTCCGCAACACAATAAAGGATGGGAAGGCGCAAAAGTGAAACAAGTCAGAAGACCTACCCAGGCGAAATGAATCACTGCTTTCGGGAATTTAAAAGCACAGGTGATGAGCAAAGCTTTCGTAGTTGAAAGCTATGTTCTATTGCTATTTTCCATCCCTGATTGCAGTTTGTACAAGTTTATTATTTAAATCAATATACAAACGTAATGCGCAAATTTTTACTTTCTTCTTTAATTGTATTAGCCGGATTTTCATCCAAGGCACAAACTGTTGCAGATTTTGAAACACCTGTTCTTCCAAAATCCGACACGGCCTATATTAATTACTCCAATTATGGCAAAGATGTTGGCTTTAGCAGTGGACTGGCTTATTTCCCTTGTGTTTATGACACTTCTTTCGGATTCGAATTCTGGTCAAGTGGTTTTGCTTATTCCAATATGCGTGATAGTGTAACCAGTGGATTTATGAATTCCTATTCTGCAAAACCGGCAATTGGCTTTGCAGGTTCTGCGCAGTATGTTGTGGCTAATGGCGTTCAGAACACAGTTCGTTTAACCGGAGCTGCGATGGGTGCTTCTGTAAATGGTTTTTATGTTACAAACAGTACTTACGCTTTTAACAGCATGCGTGATGGTGATGGTTTTGCAAAAAAATTCAACCACTCAGATTCTGATTTTTTCAGGCTCGATATTTTTGCCTACAGTAAAGGAGCCATGAGCAAAGATTCGGTTAGTTTTTATCTGGCCGATTTCAGAAACACTGACAGTACAAAAAATTACATTGTAAGAGACTGGAATTGGGTAGACCTTTTGAAACTGGGAAAAGCAGATAGTCTTTTGTTTCGCCTTCAATCTTCGGATAACGGATCCTTTGGAATGAACACCCCGGGCTTCTTTTGTATGGATAATCTGATTACGAATGAAACCAACGTATCTGTAAAAGATTTGTCCGTAAAAGCAGACATCAGAATGTACCCGAACCCGGCCAGCAACGTACTTTTCATTGAATCAAACCTCAATGAAAAACAAATCGTTTCCATCAATGATATTACCGGCAAATTGATTGCACAATACGAATTCCAAAATGAAAAACTGGAAATAAACGTAAGCTCACTCGCAAGTGGAACCTACATTTTGAATTTCAGAAATGGCAGTCAGGTAACAAGCAGCCAATTTGTTAAACAATAAGAAAGATGAAAACGACTTTTCAGGTTGGCATCCTTTTATTGGCTTCAACATTTGTTGCAAAAGCACAATTTGCTCCCCAGGCAGGCATTACAGGCAGTACTGCCATTCATAAAACAAGTCCTTTGTTTAAAGGCTGGGGAAATAAGTGTGCAATTAAAAGGGGGCTACAACATATTGAAGATGCGAGTTTGGGCTACACCACAACTGGTGATAGCACAAGCGCGTGCGGAATAGCAGACGGAGAAATTGTAAGCTTGGGCGACAGTGGATTTGCAGTGGTTCAATTTGCACAGCCTTTGTATAATGGTGCTGGTGCAGACTTTGCTGTATTTGAAAACGGTTTTCAAAATCCGGCCAATCCGGAAGAATCATTTATGGAACTGGCTTTTGTAGAGGTAAGTTCAGATGGAAAAAATTTCTTTCGTTTTCCGGCAACCTCTAACACACCAACAGCCATTCAAATCAGAGGTGCAGGCGATTATTCTGATGCCCGGAAAGTAAATAATCTGGCAGGTAAATATGTTGCACAATATGGTACACCATTTGATCTCGAAGAATTAAAAGGAACGAGTGGGTTGGATGTAAATAATATTACCCACATAAAGGTAATTGATGTAATTGGCTCGCTCACTTATAACAGCTCCAGTGATATCAATAGCCAAAAAATAAATGACCCCTACCCTACACCATTTCCTACAGGAGGTTTCGACCTGGATGCAATTGGAGCTATCCATATCACAGGAATGGGCATTGAAGAAAATAAAATTGCAACAGTCAGAATTTTCCCGAATCCAGCTACAGAAGAGCTTTTCATCCAGTTCAACCATTTAGAAAATAAAGATGCTAAAATAGAAATTAATGACTTGGCCGGCAAATTAATTCTCGTCAAAACTGCAGATTTGTCAAACAAAATTAATATTGAAAATCTTGCTCCCGGTATGTATTCAATTAGTCTCAGCAGCATAAGCGGCAAAAAATGGATAGGAAAATTCTGCAAACAATAGTTGTTCCCTTATTGATCATTTGTATTTTTTTGTCCTGTAAAAAAGACAAACCCAATACACCTGTGAATGAATTACCGAAAGACAACACATCAAAAGTTTTGATTGTTTGCGAAGGAAGTCTGGGGAATGGGAATGCAGAGTTGAGTCTATATAATTATAAAAGCGACAGTGTTTTTAATGACATTTATAAAACAGCAAATAAGCAATCCTTAGGTGATGTTTTTCATGGAATTTACAAGAAAAATGACCGCTACTTTTTGTGTGTAAACAATTCAGACAAAATAGTAGTTTTAGACAATAAAACATGGTTGCAAAGAGCCAGCATTACTATCTCCAAACCAAGAAATATACTGGCTATAACTGACCATAAAGCCTATGTCGGCTCTTTGTTCAGCAATAAAATTTATGTCCTGAATACGACCACTCTTGCTGTAGAAAAGGAAATTGCAATGCCATATCAAAATGTGGAAGGCATGTTGCTCAAAGATGGTATAGCTTTCATTTGTTGCTGGGATACTGCCTGCAATAAATTATATAAGATTAATACGGGTACCGATCAGATTTCAGACAGTATAACACTTGGCGGCAGGGCTCCTCAAAGTATTGTCCTTGACAAGGAAAATAAATTATGGGTGCTGGGTGGAAATGCATACAAAAACAAAGCTTCCAACCTGAACAGAATTGACATTGGTACAAAAAAGGTTCTTTTTGAACAAAGCTTTGAAAAAGGCGTTGAAGCCATCAAAATGTGCACTAATGCAAATCGTGATTCCCTATATTTCCTTGAAGTAAATTATGCCGGAGGAAGCACAAACAATGGTGTATTCCGAATGAATATAAACGCTGTAAACCTTCCTTCCACACCATTTGTTTCATGTCTTGCAAATCAATATTTCTGGGCATTGGGAATTGAACCAAAGTCAGGTAATATATATGTGGGAGATCCTAAAGGTTTTGTCCAAAAAAGCAGTGTTTATATTTATTCGCCGCAAGGCAAACTCAATAAACAGTTTAATGTAGGATTAGGTGTTGGTGCTTTTTATTTCGACTAATTGAAAAATCAGAAAAGACATACTATCTTATATCTGGCAGGGCTCATCGTCCTGCTATTTTTCTTTTGCAATAAAGGTATCGCTCAGGAAAAAAATCTAAAAACGGTAAGAATTAAGCATCGTCGCGAAAATAAAAAATCGCTGCAGGACGAGCGCCTGAATTCTTTTACTCCTGGAATGAAGATGATGACGATTGATTCGCAACTAATGGCGCAATATTCTTTGCAAAGCCTGAGCAATCTATTAAGTCAGCAAGTACCGGTTTTCATCAGATCCTATGGTATCAATAGCCTCGCTACACTGAATTTCAGAGGATCCTCTTCAGCACAATCTCAGGTATTATGGAATGGAATTCCTTTAAATAATGCATCCCTCGGAATGGCAGATATATCTGTTCTGAGCGTAAACCATTTTGAGAACATCAATATTTTATATGGTGGCTCTTCGGCACTCACAGGCAGTGGAAATGTTGGCGCTGCTTTGCTATTAGACAATAAATTTCGCAGCAATGATTCTTCAAAAAAAACAGTTACCACGATTGCGCTGGAAGCCGGTAGCTTCCAACAACTCAAAATTGCCTTAAGGGAGGAAATTAATCTGCAGAAGGTATATATTTCTATAAAAGCTACAGGGCAAAGTGCAGAGAATAACTTCCGCTACAAGGATCAAAACAATAGCTCTCAAAAAATGTCGCACGCGCAATTGACCGGCTATAGCGGAATGTTAAACCTGGGGTATTCGCCGGACTCAAAAACTCAATTGCACCTCTCAGCGTGGTATCAGCATTTCGACAGAGAATTACCTGCTGCGTTATTTGAAAAATTTTCTGCTAAACAACAAATAGATAAATCTCTACGACTATTTTTTGAAGCTAAAAAATTACTGAATGGCAATACAAAACTTTACAGCAAATCAGCTTTCATTAGTGATGCAATGCAATACGAGGACAGTGCCGTTAAACTCTTTACCAACAATAAAACTTTTCAGTTCTACGAAGAAATGGGCTGGAAAAAAGAAATCAAGCAGCATGAATTACTCCTTTTTGCACCGATAAACATTTCCTGGACTAGACCTCTGAATGATTCTCAAACCAGGTATCAAAATAAAATCGCGATTGCAGGTGCGTACAGGTTTTCAGGCATAAAAAAACGCTTGAATATTGCTGTAAACGGCCGGCTTGAGCAAATTAACAGACAAACCGTTTTATTGCCCGGACTAAATGTCTCATATTCAATCTTCCCTTTTATCACCCTGAGGGGTAACATTCAAAAAAGCTTTCGGGCACCAACACTAAATGAATGGTATTACCAACCAGGTGGTAACAGTATGCTGAAACCGGAAAAAGGCTGGAGCGAGGATATCGGATATGAATTAAAAATTCCTGTAGGAAGGAAATTAATTTTCAATCATGATTTCAGTGCATTTAACAGAAATATCAGGGATTGGATAGTATGGTTTGGCGGTTCTATATGGACACCACACAATATTGCCGAGGTTCATTCGCGGGGTTTTGAGTCTGTAAATTCATTAGTATGGCAACAGCAAAAATTAAAAATACATATCGGTCTGAATACATCTTTTGTTTTAGCCACTACCGAAAAGAGTTATATCCCGGCTGACGGAAGTATTGGGAAACAAATTCCATATTCTCCCCGTTATAATTTCCAAAGCAATTTTGGGCTTAATATTGGAAAGATTTATGTTAACTATAATCACACCTACACCGGTTACAGATTTGTGACTACTGATGAGTCGCAATTCCTCAAACCCTATCAAACCGGTAATTTGTATATTTCTTTTCAAAAATCTATCTCAGCACAGCAATTGAAAATTTCTTTGCAGTGTAATAATCTATGGGATAATACATATCAGGTGGTTTATCTAAGGCCAATGCCTGGCAGAAATATGAGTGTGGTCCTCAATTGGACCTTTTAGGACTTTCCTGGAGTTGAATAAATATTAAATTACAGAATAATCAAATTAAAATTTATTCGATTTTCATTAATCATCTCAAATCAATACTTTTGTCAACCAAAATTTAACAGACGCTTGTTTTTGCTAATTAAATGTTAATGATTATTGATATCCACATTTTACCCAACCTTTTTCAACGTCAGTGCGTCTTACTCATGTATGATTTTATAAAACAATAAACCCATTGCCTATAACATTATCATACACAGAAGCACCGAATCCTGCTGATCTTCAACTTATTATCGCCTGTTGTGCGAAAAATGAACGGAGTGCACAGGAGAAATTGTATAAGATGTTCCAACCGAAGATGATGTTGGTAGCTATGCGCTATGCCAATGATCGCTCTTCAGCTGAGGACATTGTAAATATGGGATTTTTGAAATGTTTTCAAAAAATCGACAAATACAATTATCAGGGTTCTTTTGAAGGTTGGTTGCGAAAGATAGTTTTGCGAACGGCGCTTGACAGTTTGAGATTGAATGAAAAGTATAATGAAAAAGTAGTTTTTGTAGAGAAGGAAGAATATATAGAGAGAGATCACGGGGAGCGGATGTATTATGACCAATTGATACAATTAGTCGAAACACTTCCAAAAACAACGAAATTAGTTTTTAACCTGAGTGTGATGGAGGGATTGCAACATAAAGAAATAGCGGGGATGCTCGGAATGAGCGAAGGAACATCGAAATGGCATTTGAGCGAAGGAAGACGGATACTAAAAGAGAAGATCGAGCATTTGCAATTAAATATCACACAATAAAAATACCTATCCTCAATGAATAAGGATATGATAAACATAGACGATTTTGTCAGAGAAAAGCTAGGCGGGCATACCGAAAAGGAAGACCCGGCAGCTTGGCTCAGGATGAAAGATTTACTGGATAAGGAAATGCCTGAAAAAGCAGCTCCTTTCATTTTCAGACTTGGGAAGCCAATGGCATTCCTGGGCGCAGCTTTGCTTATCGGGGCGCTTTGTGTGGGCGGATATAAAATAAATGCACTTCGCGAAAAAACTTCAGGTACAACCGCTACCGGCACCAATACCAATTCAAACAATCAAAATACCGTAAACAAAATATTCAATAACAATACGACTAAAGCCCCTGTAAACACAACTCTATCTACTGAAAAACACCAAGCTGAAAACGATACAAACCCTATCGCCAGCAGAAATAATACTGATCAAAATGCCCAAACTACGAATGCGAATGCAAACCGATCTGATTTAAATACAAATCAAATTGGAAATGGCAACCAGGTTGCTAATTCACATCGTCACCTGGCTTCCGGTACTACTGTTGCTAATTCAACAAATCACAAATCCAACAAGCAATCAGCCAACAGGTTGAATAGCGGATCTGTCGATAATACGGATGGAAGTAATGAAAACAATGCAGCAACAGGAACCAATAGCAGTCGGGATCACAGCCGCTCAATTGCGTCTTCAAATGGCCATAAAAATGACAAATCAGTCAGGTCAAATTCAGTTAGGCAAAACACATTTGCCTCAAATACAGGTTCTGTCAACAAAAAAACTGTTGGAAAAGATTTAAATAAAAATAAATCACACACCGGTATTTCATCCGACGATAATAACTCAAAAAATAAAGTTGCATCCGATAATGCTGATGTGGAAATTAATACAGCATCAAAAGATACAAAAAAAGACAGTATGTCGGCTATTACTGTAATTACTAAACAGTCTACCGCCAAAGGATTTCCTAAAAGGAAAACCATGATAAAAGATACGGTAAATATCAGCAAATTTGAATTACCCTCTAATACAACCGCAAATCAAAATGCTGATCCGATCAATACAAATATTACCAGCACAATGCAACCTTCGAAAAAGGATATAAAACTTGCTGCTAATCAAAGTAAAAAAGCCAATAAAATCAGCTCAAAACAAACTGCTGCAAACCAGGAAAATATCCTCGCATCGAAACAAGCCAGTACTAAAGAGCAAAGTCAAAACATGACTTCATCTAAAACTGAAACTGCGAAAGCTAAAAAAGGAAAAGGAAGTTTGTCAAAATGGGTGGAAGGACTGAATTTGCCTGAAGCTGTTGCAAGTGCTAAAGAAGATGCACGTAATGCACAATTTTATACAGGTTTCGCAGCAGGCATCAATTATACCCCTTCCGGAAATGGTAATAACTTCCAGGGTGTGCAGTTTGGACCAACCGGCGAATTGGTTTTCAATAAACACTGGAGCCTGTTTGGCGCTGTCAAATATTTTAACAGAAGTGGCGGTAAGAAAACAATTAATGACAACTTTGCAAAAGAAGTGTCAAACAATGTTGCAGATAGCGTGAAAGGTGCAAACACTTATTTTACAGTACTGACAGATTCAACCAACCGTTATTTTAATTTTTCCACGGTTCATAGTTTTGAAATGCCAATATCTGTTCGATACGCAATAAATAAGTTCTACCTTATGACAGGAATTAACCTTGCTTATTCATTACCGGTAAATGTAGAATTAGTAGAGAAAGAATATAAGAGCATGAATTCGCGGGTTGTACAAACTAATACTACCAGTAAACCTATGTTAAGCGAATCAAAATCTATATTGACAACAGCTGATTTTGGTTCAAGGTTCGGAATAGGTTATTTAGTGGGTGCCGGTTATCAGATTACACCAGCCTGGCAGACTGACCTGAGAATGGTAAATACCTTCTGGGATAATGCTAAAGGCGACGGCGCTAAACGTCTTTCAAAAGACTTCTATCGTCTTCCATCTATTCAAATTACAGTCGGATACCAGTTTAACAGAGGCCGCAGCAAAGCCACTTTTGGTCCAAACAGTATCAGATAATAAAGTTTTGATTTTTGTTTTTGTATAAAGGTTGAAAAAAGCGAAGCGGGTAATTCTTTACTTACTTCGCTTTTTCTTTTGTCCGGATATCTGGACAGAATGTTACCGGAAAACAGAAATACATAGAAACTGCTTGTTTTTCATTCAATTTTATCCATTTTTACAGTATAATGGTTGAAGTTAAAAATCTGGTCAAAAAATACGGCAGTCTTTGTGTTGTCAATGATGTGTCTCTCACCATAGCCAAAGGCGAATTAGTATCTGTTACAGGGGCTTCAGGGGCCGGTAAAAGCACATTGCTGCACCTGATGGGCGCATTGGATATTGCAGATTCCGGAAGCGTATTGATAGACGGGATAAACCTCTTTTCCCTGTCGCCCAAAAAACAGGCCAGGTTTAGGAATGAAAAAATAGGTTTTGTTTTCCAGTTCCATCATTTGCTGCCCGAGTTTTCGGCTGCCGAGAATGTGGCAATGCCATTGTGGATTGCAGGGAAAGGGAAGGCTGAAGGATTGAAAAGTGCAAAAGAAATGCTCGAAATTGTGGGTCTTTCTGAGAGAGCTGATCACAAACCTTCTGCCTTGTCCGGAGGCGAACAACAGCGTGTTGCTATAGCAAGAGCATTGGTAAATAAACCATCAATTGTGATGGCAGACGAACCTACCGGAAATCTGGATAGTGCAAATGCCGATGCAATCCACCGTTTATTTGTACGTTTGCGCAAAGAATTGTCACAAACTTTTGTATTAGTTACCCACAATAAAGACCTTGCCGGATTGACGGACAGAAACCTTGAAATGCGCGATGGGCGCATCGTTTCATAGATTATTATTAAAATAAAAAGTTCATATAACACACTATTCTAAAGGCAAAAAAAATTCTTTCTTAAATAAACATGAGAAAAACCTTTCGGAATATCCCAAAAAGTATATTTTTGCACTCATAAATTTTAAATGCACAAGCTATGTCTGAAATTGCAAATCGCGTAAAGAAAATCATCGTTGACAAACTAGGCGTTGACGAATCTGAAGTAAATACAGAAGCCAGCTTCACCAATGATTTGGGCGCTGACTCTTTGGATACCGTAGAGTTGATTATGGAATTCGAAAAAGAATTCAATATCTCTATTCCTGACGAACAGGCTGAAACGATCACTACAGTAGGTCAGGCAGTTTCATATTTAGAAGAACACGTAAAGTAATTTAATCCCCCTGTTATTTGTTGATGAAATTTCCGTTTAAACGCGTAGTCGTAACCGGTATCGGTGCCCTGACTCCATTGGGCAATAACGCCCCAACTTATTGGGACAATCTGGTCAATGGCGTATCGGGCGCCGATTTCATCAAACAATTTGATGCCACAAAGTTCAAAACACGTTTTGCCTGCGAATTAAAAAACTTTAACCCCGAAGATTACTTCGATCGTAAAGAAGCACGCAAAATTGACCGTTTTACTCAGCTGGCATTGGTTGCTGCTGACGAAGCAGTAAAGCACGCTAATCTGAATACCGAAGGTATTAACAAAGACCGCGTGGGTGTTATCTGGGGATCTGGTATTGGCGGTATGATTACCTTCATCGAAGAAATGAAAAATTTCAACAGCGGTGATGGTACACCTCGTTTCAATCCTTTCTTTATCCCCAAACTTATTCTGGATATTGCTGCAGGGCAAATTTCCATGAAATACGGTTTCCGTGGTCCAAACTTTTCTACTGTTAGTGCCTGCGCCTCTTCTACCAATGCTTTGATTGACGCTTTCAACTACATCCGTATCGGCAAAGCTGATGCGATTATTTGTGGCGGTTCCGAAGCTGTGGTTACAGAAGCAGGAATCGGAGGCTTTAATGCGATGAAAGCATTGAGCGAACACAACGATGATCCACAAGGCGCCAGTCGTCCTTTTGATGTCAACCGTGATGGTTTTGTACTGGGAGAAGGTGCCGGTTCTATTATTCTTGAAGAATACGAACATGCAAAGAAGCGTGGTGCCAACATACTGGTAGAAATTGCCGGTGGCGGAATGAGTGCTGATGCTTACCATCTTACTGCGCCTCAACCGGAAGGTCTTGGCGTTATCAATGTGATGCGCAATGTGCTGGAAGACGCAGATATGAAACCGGAAGATATTGATTATATCAATGTTCACGGCACATCTACCCCATTGGGCGATGTAGCTGAAATCGGAGCCATTCAAAAAGTTTTTGGAGAACACGCATACAATCTGAATATCAGTTCCACAAAATCAATGACCGGCCATCTTTTAGGTGCAGCAGGAGCTATTGAAGCTGTGGCTGCTATTATGGCTGTTATGACGGATACCATCCCTCCAACAATCAATCTGAAAGATCTTGACCCTGCAATAGACAGCAAACTCAATCTAACACCTAATGTGGCCCAGAAAAGAGTTGTTCGTGCTGCAATATCCAATACATTTGGATTTGGCGGACACAATGCTTCTGTTGTCTTCAAAAAATTCCAAGAATAGAGCCTGTGCGACGGGTCCTCACTCGCATAAAAAATTTCTTTTCGCCCGACAAGCAATTGTCTGCACAACTGGAGCACTTATTGGGCTTCAAACCTAAACACTTGCCTTATTATCAGCTGGCGCTGGTACATCGTAGCAAACTGGACGAACTTGCCAGAAATAACGAAAGGCTTGAATTTCTGGGTGATGCGTTTCTGGGCGCCATTGTTGGTGAATACTTGTTTAAAAAATACCCTACACAATCTGAAGGATATCTTACAGAAATGCGCTCCCGCATTGTCCGTCGCGAAACCCTGAATAACATCGCCAATCGTATGGGTCTTCAAAAACTGGTACAATACAACACACACGACCGTGGATTTGAGCGCAGTCATATTTTTGGTAATGCACTGGAAGCCTTGGTTGGAGCCGTCTATCTCGACCAGGGATATGCCAAAACCCGCACCTTTATTATTAAACAATTGCTGCAGGCTTATGTCGATATTGAACTGATGGCCAATACCGATACCAATTATAAAAACCAGTTACTCAATTGGGCACAGACTAACCGTCAAACCTTGAGTTTTGAGGTAATGGAAGATAAGAAAGACGCTTCCCGCAGAATGTTCACAATAGGGATTATGCTAAACGATGCATTATTGTGTGAAGGAACTGCATTCAATAAAAAAGATGCAGGCCAGGTTGCTGCCCGTAAAGCATTGGAATTATTGACACAACAATAGTCAACCCTATTCTTTCTTGTATTGATCAAATATTTTTAATAAATGGATAATACGATCGCTCTGTAGATAATCCGGCGATTTTTCGATTGCAGTTATATTGTCTTTGTCATTAAGCAGCCCAAAAAGAGTGACATGCCTACCATGTTGATGGGCTATTTTTATTTCTGCTGCAGAAATAAGATTACTACTCATTGTTATTCCATACAAATCCAACTTATTGGCAATATCAAGACCTGCACTAAAATTCTGGCAATAAATGAACAGCTGGAGCCTACTGTCCGCTAATTTCAATTTCGTCAAAAAGGCTTCGTCCGAACTTTCAATATAGACATTTGAATTCAAATTGTATTTATTGACCAGATCCAACAATGCATCTACAAAATGTTGCCTGTAGAGCCCTTCGTCCTGATCGTCATCTTTGTATAACTTACAATCCAGCGTAAACTTTCGGTCTGAATTTTTGAACTGTACAAGAATGCTCTCCAGCGTCTGTATCCTGATTTTACTGGAAAAAGGACTTGCCACCAAACCTTCCTGGAGTTCTTTCAATGTCATTGAATTGACTTTTCCCTTTAAAGAGGTGGCATGTTCCAGTACTTTGTCATGAAATAATACAGGAATGCCATCCTTGCTAAGCTGTATATCCATCTCAGACCCGTCAACTCCAATTTTAAAACAGGTTTCCAATGATTGAAAAGAATTGATCGGATACTTAAAACCAATACCCATTCCGGCGTGCCCAAAACATCCGATTTTGTTATGATTCAGATTTTCAATTTCAAATAAGGATGGATCTTTTCTGCAGGAAAAGAAGATAAGAGAGAAGCAAAGCAAAAAGGGAATCCTGTTTATGTTCATTATTTACAAATTAGATAAGACATTTCCTGGCAACTATTTTTACGTTGAAAAATTCTAAAAGGTATTTGATGGAACTTATTTTTGACATACCGGAAAGCCATTATTTTGAACCCTCAGCGCCAATATCAAACATCCCCATATTCTCCTCCTTTTTACGGATTCCAAAATTGTAATTTAAGCTAAAACCCGCACGACGACTATCTGTGGCGCGCGAACCTGTGGCATCAACAGTACCCTGTTTTACTACAAAACGGTTATTGTTGCTATAGAAAATATCTGTTACATTGATAGCTACAGTAAGTTTATCTTTCATGAATTTACGATTAAGGCTTGCTGTCAGCGAGCCCATCTGACTTAATTGATAAAACTGTAAAGGACCAGCCAGGCGCCAAAATCCATTTATTGTGAAAGTCGATTTTTTATCAATGCGTAACTGCTGATAAGTAAAGAAAAGCCAGCTATCGCCCGTAAAGTTGAGTGGCTGCCCCTGATACAATCCTTCGTAAACATTATGATTATACTGACCTCCTACCACAGCAAAATAACGACCACCCGGAGGAATCGCTGCGAAACCTCTTAAATAATATTCGCGGTTCTTACCTATATTGTCAGTACTTCGATAAGCCTGACTGACAGTGCTGTCGGCCTGGTAAAAAACATCGGTAAAAATATCTTTGGTATCGTTGTAACCAACAGCCAGTAAAGGATGGTCGTTCACGCTGACATTAGCCTCATAATTTTGTGTAAACTGGGGTTTGAGCGAAGGATTGCCCACTTCAGACATAAACTGGTCAACATACTTCGGAAAAGGATTGAGCTGATCGTAGCTCGGCCTGCTAACTGTTCTCCGATAAACGAGATAGGCGCGCAAATCGTAGCCGGCAATAGCCATTATCTTCCGGCTGAAATAAATGTAAGGAAACAGGTCTGTACGATGAATTTTAAAACTTGTATCGCCGGGAACAGTCTGATTTCCGACCATATTTGTATTTTCCATCCGGACACCTGTTTTCAATAAAAATCCAGCAAAACCTTTGGATGCCTGAACATAGGCAGCGTTAATCATTTCCATGTAATTATACTTGCTGGTCCGGCTGTAATCAACCAGCTTCGTGCTATTTGAACCAGTAAAATATTGAGCGTCGTTTTTGAATAAAAGTAAACCGGATTTAATTCCAGCCTCAAACGTAAACTGATGATTTGCTTTGCGAATCAGGTCAGATTGAAACACAACATTATGACGGCCAGTACCAGACTCACCATCACCAACATTTGTACCAAGAACAGAAGCATTTTGATATTGCTGGGCGACATTACCGGAGGAGAATGTATAGGAAAGTCGATTATTCCATTCTGAACCTGAAGTATCGAGTTTTAATGTTGTTGCAAGCTGTTGATCCAGTAAAAAAGTATGATTTTGTTGCTGCACATCAGACTGTGTATTACCCAGGATATTCTCAGAGACTTTATTGACAATGTCATTACTGTTTTTTGTATCTGCCTTTCCTTTATTATAGCTCAGTCGAGCATCATAGCTGAAATTCAATTTGTCATTCAGATCCTTATTGAAACCAAAATTAGTAAAGGCATTTTTTCCCGGATACTTTGTAAACGCTTTCTGACTCAGCATAGTGTCGCCAAAGAGAACCCTGTCGGTGTTGATTTGCTGATAATTATTTTGCAAGGCAAAATTCGCATTAAAATAAGAACTTGTTGATCCATTATTATTTGACAAATTAAAACCAATGTTCTGATTGCCATAAACACCTTGCTGGGCACCCATTCTGACGCTACCGTTCAATCCGATTTTTACACCTTTTTTCAGCACAACATTGACAATGCCACCACTGCCGGATGCATCATACTTTGCAGAAGGCGTGCGTATAATTTCAATTTTCTCAATGCTGTTCGGAGGAAGACTTTTGAGCATAGAGGCAATATCTGCCCTGCTCATTTTTAATTCACGTCCGTTGATAAAAACCAGGGCAGGGGTAGTGCTGCTGAGGTAAATATTGCCATCCTGATCTACAAAGAGACCTGGTGTTTTTTCGAGAATTTCATACCCGTTGCTGCTGGATTCAGCCAGTTGTTCAGGGTCAACAATTGTTTTATCATCTTCCTGGCGAATCAAGGGTTTCTTTTTCACAATTACAACTTCGTTTAGAGAAGTTCCTGAAACCAGCAAAGTAAAAGTCAAATCAGATGTGGGGGGAAGGATATTTATACTTTGCTCAATGGTTTTATAGCCAATTGCAGTGATTTTAATAAAATAGGTTCCAGCACTGTCAATGAGAAATCGGGCAAAACCAAGACTGTCCGTAACATTGCCCATACGCCTTGCACTATCCCCGAATAGAGATACAGCAGCAAATTCTACAGGATTACCTTTGGAATCCCTGATGCTTATTTGCACCGGCAAATTTTGCGCTGTAGCGCGGCCAACACATGCCAGGAAAAGCATGAGCAACAAGCAAAGCCTCATAAAAATTGTTTGAACAAAAATATTGGCAATAATGCAAAGACTTTGGTTAAAATTGCCACAACAAATCAAGACTCAATCAACAGAAGACTATTTGCTATAAATATCCTTGAAGTATTCAACCGTCAGCTTTAAGCCATCTAAAAAGCGGTATTGCGGATTATACCCCAATAGTTTTTTTGCCTTGGAAATATCAGCCAGAGAATTGCGGATATCGCCTTCCCGTTCCTGCCTGTATGTTGCTTCGTGAGGAATATTTAATAATTCGCGAATGGCGTTATACAGGAAGTTGACAGAGAACTTTTCACCAACTGCAATATTATAAACTTGTCCGTATGCAGCAGAATTGTCAGTCAACATCCCACGAACATTGGCCTGTACTGCGTTGTCAACATAGGTAAAATCTCTTGTTTGTTCACCATCCCCATTAATATAAACGGGCGTATTATTGATGATACCACTCACGAAAAGCGGCATAACAGCTGCATAAGGTCCATTAGGGTCTTGCCTGGAACCAAAAACATTGAAGTAGCGAAAACCGATGATGTTCATTCCATAAAGTTTGGAAAAAACATCTGCATATAATTCATTGGTTTTTTTGGTGACTGCATATGGCGAAAGTGGATTCCCAATTCTTTCCTCCACTTTAGGCAGGTTAGGTTCATCCCCGTAAACGGCAGAAGAAGATGCATAAACAAATGTTTTCACACCAGCATCTTTTGCTGCAGTCAATACATTTAAGAAACCGGTTACATTGACATCATTACTGGCTACAGGATCTTTCACAGAGCGCGGCACAGAGCCCAATGCGGCCTGATGGCTTACATAATCAATTCCTTCACAAGCATTTTTGCAGGTTTCAAAATCCCGGATATCTCCATTGATGAATTCATAATTGGATTTCCGAACAAACAAGTCAACATTAGATTGTAATCCTGTTGCCAGGTTGTCTAAAACCCGAACTTTCTTAGCGCCATTTTCCAGTAAGTAGTTTACCAGATGAGAGCCAATGAAACCTGCACCACCAGTAATCAAAAATGAACTCTGGCTGATATCTTTTGTATGAAAAACGGACATTGGTATTATAAACTCCAGTATTTTAATTGGGTAATTTTATTTCTATAAATTCCTTTCAGGTCAACCAGCAAGGCACCATGTTTTGCTATAGACTGGAAGTAAGATTCGTCATAATCACTGTAGGCTTCGTGATTTACAGCAACAATCACAGCATCATAGTCAGCGGCAAGATTTTGTTGCAAAGAAAATCCATATTCATGCTGTAACTCATCGCTGTCAGCGTGTGTATCTGTTACGTGTACTGTAACATTATAGGCCTGCAATTCCTTTACAACATCAGCTACTTTTGAATTGCGGATATCCGAAACATTTTCTTTAAAAGTGCAACCCATAATCAAAACCTTGGACAAGCCAACGTTCATGCCTGATTTAATAATCGATTGTACTGTCTTTTTAGCTACATAAGCAGCCATTTCATCATTAATGGTACGGCCTGATAAAATTACTCTTGAATTGTAACCTAATTGTGACGATTTATAGGTCAGATAATATGGATCTACGCCAATACAATGCCCACCTACCAAACCAGGAAAGAACTTTAGAAAATTCCATTTCGTACCGGCGGCTTCAAGCACCTCGTAGGTATTGATATTCATCTTATCGAAAATGATGGACAATTCGTTCATCAGCGCAATATTCAAATCGCGTTGGGTGTTTTCGATAATTTTTGCAGCTTCTGCAACCTTCACCGAAGAGGCTCGGTGCACTCCTGCCTTCACAACCAATTCATACACTTTGGCAATATTATCTAAAGCGTCAGCATCTGAACCGGAAACCACCTTGACAACATTCTCAAGCGTATGTACTTTATCTCCCGGGTTTATACGCTCAGGAGAATAGCCGAATTTAAAATCAATTCCTGCTTTCAGTCCCGAGAATTTTTCTATAACCGGTAAACAATCCTCTTCGGTACAACCAGGGTAAACAGTTGATTCAAACACAACATAGTCACCTTTTTTAATGACTTTTCCCAAGGTTTCGGATGCTTTCAAAACCGGAGTGAGATCAGGTACATTGTGGTCATCGACAGGTGTCGGAACCGCCACAACAAAAAAGTTGGCGCTCTTCAGGACATCAATTTCATTTGTAAATTCAATGTCGCAATTGTCAAATGCCTCTTTATCCAGTTCATTGCTTGGATCTATTGAGTTGCGCATCATTTCAATACGGCCTGCATTAATATCAAAGCCTATAACTTTTACTTTTTTAGCAAATGCCAAAGCTATTGGCAATCCTACATAACCTAATCCTACCAAGGCTACTTTAGCTTCTTTATTGAGTATTTGTTGATACATTAGAACTTCAAAAATTATTCAAAACTGTTTTAGTAAAAGGCGCTCATTACTATTCTCAAAAAAAGATTATCAATAGTAATTAACGCCGCAAAAGTAATGCGATATTTTACTATTTACTAATCTTTTGTATAATAAAAAAGAGCGGCAGCAAAATTAATTTTGCTGCCGCTCTTTAAACATCCTTTTGATAAATTATCTGATAAGTGAGATATCGCCTTTAAAGGTCTGTGCATCGCCGTCAGGGTAACCTACACGGATAATGTAGTTGTATGCTCCCATATCCTGTGCTTTGCCTTTATAAGTGCCATCCCAGCCATCATTGATGTCCGTTGTGCTGAACATCTCCTGACCCCAGCGGTTGAACACGCGGAACTCCATCAGCGTCTGGAACGTCACGCCCATCAAACGGAACTTATCATTCTTGCCATCTCCGTTCGGGGTAAACCCGCTCGGTACGCTGATAGGGCTCTTATAATCTATCGTTATCTTAACACTGTCATTACCACGGCAGCCGTTCAATCCTACGCCTGCTACGTGATAAACCGTTGTTACCAATGGTGTCGCCGTAGGACTTACGTTGTTGGCATTGCTCAGGCCCGCTATCGGTGTCCATACATACTGGCTGCCGCCAAATGCATTCAACACCACGCTCTTGCCATATTTGATTACCGTGTCACGGTTCGTGATATTTACTCCAGGTAATGGTTTAACCGTTACTGAAGTACGGAATGTATCAAGACATCCATTCTCATCAGTTACCGCTGCATAATAAGTAGTCGTTTGTTTTGGGCTTGCAATCGTGCGCTCGCAACTATCGCAGGTAAGGGTCACAGGTTTGCTGTACTGGCCTCCGGAAGTATTCTCATACCATCTTGTTTTCGTGCCATAATAAGAGCGTAACTGTACGGACTCATTCAGACAGATAATCGTATCCTGCGTTACAAAACGGGCATTCTTGGGTACAAGTATCGTTACCGAATCGCGGACAATACATCCGTTTCTGCCCTGTGTTTTTACATAAATCTTCATCGTTGAGTCTACCGACACAATCGGATTTTGCAGCAATGAATCCTGGAAGTAATCGCCTGGTGACCAGCTGAACGTAAAGTCTGTATCTCCTGCAGGGCAATAACCAAACTGGAAGCTTGGTAACAGCTCATACGTTACAGGGCCTATCTCCGTACTCGGATTTGTACATACATCTCCTGATGTCTGATAAGACTGTGCCATCAGGTTGAAACCCTGCGTGCGGTAAGTATTCACACTCGGACCGCTACCCGATACTGCCTGAGAATAGCATAAATCTACCAGAAGGTTTTTAGTCGTATCCCAGTTGTAAGGTGTCTTGAAGGTGAAGGTATGGTAACCTGCACCTGCACTACCCACTACATTATCTCCTGAACCATCATATACCTGAACAATACCTGTTTCAAAAATTACAGGTGGTGTTGAGTTAAATTGTTTCAGGTCTGTACATTTCAAACCAATTTTCAGGTTTGTAAAGTCCATTGACGCTGCTGCTGCAACATCGATTGAGATGGAACGGATTGTGCCTGAATTCATATTACCCAGACGGATAGATGATTTCGGTACGATATATTGTGTATGTGCTGTTGTATAAGCACTGTTGAACGCGTGGTTCGAAGGCTCTGCATACATTGCAGCTGTTCCCGGATTAGCGATAATACGCGTGATAGGGGCCAAACAGAAAACTGTATCGTTTACGCCACACATCAGGTTGCGCAATGGGCGGGGACCGCTGCCTACCGCTGTCAGATCATAATAATAGCCCGGACGGCACTGGATAACAGGACTTACAGGAAGAGCGGTTACACTGTTCGTTCTGTCTACTTTTATCGGTACAACGCCTGTCGCAAAACAATTAGGATTTGAGCTGGACGTAACTTTAATATTATAGTCAAGATCTTCTTTAATTCCATTTACATTCGTATTCGCAGAATCCGGTTGGTTCAGGTAGCTTGCTGGCGTCCACGAATATTTGAAAATACTCGATGGAATACAAATATTAAATCGCGTGTTCGGACGGGTGGACGACAACAAAGGTGTTCCTGCTGCAAGACCGCATCCTTCACCCATTGCAGGGGCAGGAAGGCTATAATCACGGATATATTTAACACTCGTATAGCTCGTACTCGTTGCAAATACAGGATCTGCTGTTCCGCCATACGCGCCGTATACTTTGCTCCAGCATACTTCTACAAGTAGGTTCGATGAACCATCCCAGTAATAAGAGTTCGGAAAACTGAAGGTATTCCAGCCGGTGCTTGTATAAATCGTTTGGGGGGGAAGTACTACTGAGGTTCCGCCATAGGTTGTCATCGTGCTGCCAGTTAGTGCGGCATCACCTGTACAGGCCATTTTGATCGAAAACTTATAAAATGAATCCGTCGTGTTCTTCGCAGGCAGGTTAAAGGCCATTGAATTGATAAAGCCTGCTTTAATACCAAGTTCAAGCAACTCGTCGCGGCGATATAAGATCTGCATACGCTCACCTGCTGAATTAGCTATATGATAGAATGGTGTCGGAGCTAGAGAGCCTATCGTACCAGTACCTATCGTCTTGTCTGTAGCGGTACCGCCGGTACAGGGTGCCTGAGCTATGCCGCAGGGCTGCTGGCTTACATTCGCAAATAATTGCGTAAAGCCTTCAGGACAAACCGTATCACGGGAAGCGAAAGGAGCAATGTTAGGCTGGAAACCATCTACGATCACTTTCATTGTATCGATAAGACCACAGCCATTTTTATCTTCTGCATACAAAACATAATTTGTACTCACATACGGTGTAGCTGTTGGCGTCATCAGCGTGGAATCATCAAGCGTAGCCGATGGTGTCCAGTTTAAAGAATCAAGGTCTGAAAATGGTTCAACTTTTCCATCAAGCGTTACCGGTTTGTTCGCACAGACTGTTTTATCAGGACCGGCACTTACTGTAATGGTTGGTATACCGATACGTACATCCACCGTGTCACGCGTCGTACAACGGTAAGGGCCGCGGAATATACTGCCCTCTACAAGATAGCTCGTGTAAACTCCGGGCTGTACTTTCGGACGAGCAAGTGTATCGTCATCCATAAATGGAGGTGGGGTCGTAGGAGATCCGAAGATACTCGACCATTTGTATCGCATACCCGGCTCAGGAGTCGTCTGCATCTGCCACGGAGCTCCGCCGGGCAAACAAAAGATACCGTCTTTTCCGCCATCTACCGCCGGCAAAACGACGATCTTCAATACATAAATACTTTTTAACAGCAAGGGCTGACCGAAGCTACACGTCGAATCCACAAACCTTAATGAAACAATATGCGTCCCTACCTGGCTCTTGTCAGGGGTCCAGTTTAAAGTTCCTACAACACGACCCGTACCATCTCCGGTAGCTGACCACGTAGCGCCAGGTAAGATACTAACATCCCAGCGGGCATAAATTTTATTATAAATCGATTTTGAGGTCGATCCTAAATCAAAGCGGACATTCTGACCGGGACAAGCATACAGCGTACCCGTAGTCTTATCTACATAACCGCTGCCACCAACATTACTGGGGAAAGTATCTGTCGCTGGCGGTGGCGCTACGCAACCCAAAACTGCAACCTGAACATCTCGGGTGGTGAATCCCAATAATTCACCAGTTTGTTTGTCAAAATCAAAAGTCTGGAAACCCAGTACAAATTTACCCGCAACAGTAGGTGTAAAGGTAGCGGTAGCCGTATTAGGATCTAAAGTATAAGGATTTAAGGGATCACTCGCTATCGGGTTCGTTAAAGTATAAGGAGCCTGATCCAAAATATTAATATAAGGAGTTGGACCATCACTACGGGGACGCAAAATAACAGAAGTCATACTATCAAGGTCGGGATCAACCGGACCATTAGGAAAAATAACATCTGCATTTAAACAAAAATACGGGATTGGATCAATCGTATAACGGGGCGTATGAACGCGCGCTCTCTTGGTATTGTTGATCATAGCATCAACATACAAATTATTCGAACCCGGGTTCAATAAATTTTTAATTGCATTATTTCGTGCACCTTGCCTCCAGGAGAAAACCCAGTCCGGACATGCGCCAGGCAAAACAACAACTTTCACCCAGGTATGGCGCACAAAAGCAGGATAAACCGAATTAACATCACGACAGGAATTAGCTGCCTTAAACGTATCACACAACTGATCTAAGGTATCAACTTTAGGAGTACCCATATCAGCATTACCGCCAACATTACATCCGGAAATGGATTCCCAAAAAAGTTGTGCAGTTAAACTAAGACTAGCAGATGAAGGCTCACAGGCTTTATAAATATTCAAGGTTACTTTATAAGTATAAGGACTGCTGGCAGTTGGCACATAGTCCACATGGATATCGGCCGCTGCCAGATGGGTAGCCTGCGCCGAAAACGCAAATCCTGAAAGGAGCACACTTAGCAGTAATACTTTAATACTATTCATTCGGGTTAATAATTCTTTCATATCCTTTGTTTTCAATGGTGGAAGGTGAAATTTACTATAATTAAAGGTCCTTTTGATAAATTATCTGATAAGTGAGATATCGCCTTTAAAGGTCTGTGCATCGCCGTCAGGGTAACCTACACGGATAATGTAGTTGTATGCTCCCATATCCTGTGCTTTGCCTTTATAAGTGCCATCCCAGCCATCATTGATGTCCGTTGTGCTGAACATCTCCTGACCCCAGCGGTTGAACACGCGGAACTCCATCAGCGTCTGGAACGTCACGCCCATCAAACGGAACTTATCATTCTTGCCATCTCCGTTCGGGGTAAACCCGCTCGGTACGCTGATAGGGCTCTTATAATCTATCGTTATCTTAACACTGTCATTACCACGGCAGCCGTTCAATCCTACGCCTGCTACGTGATAAACCGTTGTTACCAATGGTGTCGCCGTAGGACTTACGTTGTTGGCATTGCTCAGGCCCGCTATCGGTGTCCATACATACTGGCTGCCGCCAAATGCATTCAACACCACGCTCTTGCCATATTTGATTACCGTGTCACGGTTCGTGATATTTACTCCAGGTAATGGTTTAACCGTTACTGAAGTACGGAATGTATCAAGACATCCATTCTCATCAGTTACCGCTGCATAATAAGTAGTCGTTTGTTTTGGGCTTGCAATCGTGCGCTCGCAACTATCGCAGGTAAGGGTCACAGGTTTGCTGTACTGGCCTCCGGAAGTATTCTCATACCATCTTGTTTTCGTGCCATAATAAGAGCGTAACTGTACGGACTCATTCAGACAGATAATCGTATCCTGCGTTACAAAACGGGCATTCTTGGGTACAAGTATCGTTACCGAATCGCGGACAATACATCCGTTTCTGCCCTGTGTTTTTACATAAATCTTCATCGTTGAGTCTACCGACACAATCGGATTTTGCAGCAATGAATCCTGGAAGTAATCGCCTGGTGACCAGCTGAACGTAAAGTCTGTATCTCCTGCAGGGCAATAACCAAACTGGAAGCTTGGTAACAGCTCATACGTTACAGGGCCTATCTCCGTACTCGGATTTGTACATACATCTCCTGATGTCTGATAAGACTGTGCCATCAGGTTGAAACCCTGCGTGCGGTAAGTATTCACACTCGGACCGCTACCCGATACTGCCTGAGAATAGCATAAATCTACCAGAAGGTTTTTAGTCGTATCCCAGTTGTAAGGTGTCTTGAAGGTGAAGGTATGGTAACCTGCACCTGCACTACCCACTACATTATCTCCTGAACCATCATATACCTGAACAATACCTGTTTCAAAAATTACAGGTGGTGTTGAGTTAAATTGTTTCAGGTCTGTACATTTCAAACCAATTTTCAGGTTTGTAAAGTCCATTGACGCTGCTGCTGCAACATCGATTGAGATGGAACGGATTGTGCCTGAATTCATATTACCCAGACGGATAGATGATTTCGGTACGATATATTGTGTATGTGCTGTTGTATAAGCACTGTTGAACGCGTGGTTCGAAGGCTCTGCATACATTGCAGCTGTTCCCGGATTAGCGATAATACGCGTGATAGGGGCCAAACAGAAAACTGTATCGTTTACGCCACACATCAGGTTGCGCAATGGGCGGGGACCGCTGCCTACCGCTGTCAGATCATAATAATAGCCCGGACGGCACTGGATAACAGGACTTACAGGAAGAGCGGTTACACTGTTCGTTCTGTCTACTTTTATCGGTACAACGCCTGTCGCAAAACAATTAGGATTTGAGCTGGACGTAACTTTAATATTATAGTCAAGATCTTCTTTAATTCCATTTACATTCGTATTCGCAGAATCCGGTTGGTTCAGGTAGCTTGCTGGCGTCCACGAATATTTGAAAATACTCGATGGAATACAAATATTAAATCGCGTGTTCGGACGGGTGGACGACAACAAAGGTGTTCCTGCTGCAAGACCGCATCCTTCACCCATTGCAGGGGCAGGAAGGCTATAATCACGGATATATTTAACACTCGTATAGCTCGTACTCGTTGCAAATACAGGATCTGCTGTTCCGCCATACGCGCCGTATACTTTGCTCCAGCATACTTCTACAAGTAGGTTCGATGAACCATCCCAGTAATAAGAGTTCGGAAAACTGAAGGTATTCCAGCCGGTGCTTGTATAAATCGTTTGGGGGGGAAGTACTACTGAGGTTCCGCCATAGGTTGTCATCGTGCTGCCAGTTAGTGCGGCATCACCTGTACAGGCCATTTTGATCGAAAACTTATAAAATGAATCCGTCGTGTTCTTCGCAGGCAGGTTAAAGGCCATTGAATTGATAAAGCCTGCTTTAATACCAAGTTCAAGCAACTCGTCGCGGCGATATAAGATCTGCATACGCTCACCTGCTGAATTAGCTATATGATAGAATGGTGTCGGAGCTAGAGAGCCTATCGTACCAGTACCTATCGTCTTGTCTGTAGCGGTACCGCCGGTACAGGGTGCCTGAGCTATGCCGCAGGGCTGCTGGCTTACATTCGCAAATAATTGCGTAAAGCCTTCAGGACAAACCGTATCACGGGAAGCGAAAGGAGCAATGTTAGGCTGGAAACCATCTACGATCACTTTCATTGTATCGATAAGACCACAGCCATTTTTATCTTCTGCATACAAAACATAATTTGTACTCACATACGGTGTAGCTGTTGGCGTCATCAGCGTGGAATCATCAAGCGTAGCCGATGGTGTCCAGTTTAAAGAATCAAGGTCTGAAAATGGTTCAACTTTTCCATCAAGCGTTACCGGTTTGTTCGCACAGACTGTTTTATCAGGACCGGCACTTACTGTAATGGTTGGTATACCGATACGTACATCCACCGTGTCACGCGTCGTACAACGGTAAGGGCCGCGGAATATACTGCCCTCTACAAGATAGCTCGTGTAAACTCCGGGCTGTACTTTCGGACGAGCAAGTGTATCGTCATCCATAAATGGAGGTGGGGTCGTAGGAGATCCGAAGATACTCGACCATTTGTATCGCATACCCGGCTCAGGAGTCGTCTGCATCTGCCACGGAGCTCCGCCGGGCAAACAAAAGATACCGTCTTTTCCGCCATCTACCGCCGGCAAAACGACGATCTTCAATACATAAATACTTTTTAACAGCAAGGGCTGACCGAAGCTACACGTCGAATCCACAAACCTTAATGAAACAATATGCGTCCCTACCTGGCTCTTGTCAGGGGTCCAGTTTAAAGTTCCTACAACACGACCCGTACCATCTCCGGTAGCTGACCACGTAGCGCCAGGTAAGATACTAACATCCCAGCGGGCATAAATTTTATTATAAATCGATTTTGAGGTCGATCCTAAATCAAAGCGGACATTCTGACCGGGACAAGCATACAGCGTACCCGTAGTCTTATCTACATAACCGCTGCCACCAACATTACTGGGGAAAGTATCTGTCGCTGGCGGTGGCGCCAAACAACCCAATACAGATACCTGTACATCACGGGTGGTGAATCCCAAAAGCTCGCCGGTTTGGCGGTCAAAATCAAATGTCTGGAAAGCCAGTACAAATTTACCCGGAACAGTTGGCGTAAAGGTAGCGGTAGCCGTATTAGGATCTAAAGTATAAGGATTTAAGGGATCACTCGCTATCGGGTTCGTAAGAGAGTAACCAGCCTGATAACCACAGTTTGGCGGAGAAGCTGTAAAACCACACCTGGGCTCCAGATTAACAGAAGTCATACTATCCAAATCAGGGTCAACCGGACCATTAGGGAAGATAATATCCGCATTTAAACAAAAATACGGAATTGGATCAATAGTGTAACGGGGCGTATGAACGCGCGCCTTCTTGGTGTTGTTGATCATTGCATCAACATACAAATTACCCCCATTAATATTCTCAATAAGGGTATTGCGAGCACTTTCAGTCCACCAAAAGAGCCAATCAGGACATGCGCCAGGTAAAACAACAACTTTCACCCAGGTATGGCGCACAAAGGCGGGATAAATCGAAGTAACATCACGACAGGAATTAGCTGCCTTAAACGTATCACACAACTGATCTAAAGTATCAATTTTAGGTTTACCCATATCTCCGGAACTTCCTGCATTGCAACCAGAAATTGATTCCCAATGTAAAATAGTTGTTTCACTCAAATCAATAGCACCAGGCTCACATGCTTTATACACATTAAGGGTTATCTTATAAGTATAAGGGCTACCTGCTGTTGGTACGTAGTCTACGTGAATATCAGCTGCCGCCAAATGGGAGGCCTGTGCCGAAAACACTTTACCAATAAGCAATACGCCAAGCAGTAATACCTTGATACCTTTTATCTGTACTAGAAATTTTTTCATGTTTTTTTGTTTTTCAACTATATGAATAACATTACTATCTATCTAACCAAAGTGACATTACCTTGTTTTGTAATCACTTTTCCTTTTGCAGTCACCGCTTCCAAAACATAAACATAAACGCCAAACGGCTGAGGTTGACCACCATAAGAACCATCCCATCCTTTATTAATATCGTTAGATTCAAATAATTTCATTCCCCAACGATTATAAATTGTAAATGATTTCAGCGTTGCATCACCCAAATGAACAGGTTTGAAAACATTGTTATCATCGGTACGACCCGGTACAAATGCATTAGGTACGTCGATGTAAGAATCCGGAGCTACAAAAATATAGATGGAGTCTACTGCAGCACAACCGGCATCAGAAATACCTTTAACAGTGTACATCGTATTAAGCAATGGCTGTGCTTTTGGATTGGCAATATTCGGGTTATCCAAACCAATAGGAGGGAACCATGTATAATATAATGAGTTGCCCTGAGGATCTAGTTGGTAAATTTCACCAGGATAGATTTTAGCAGTGTCAGGCAGATAAATCAATGCGCGGGGATAAACTGTAACTTTTACTGTTGCAGAATCCACGCAACGGTTACTATCCAATCCAATCACAACATAATCTGTAGTAAATACAGGGTTAACGATAGGATTTAATGATAAGATTGAATCAATATTTGTTGTTGGTTTCCAAATTACAGATTGAAGTTTGGCATCACCTACCACATGAATTTGAGCACTATCACCTGGACAAATTGAAGTGTCGAGGCTTGGTGTCAGGAAAACACGTGGCAACACTGTGTATACTGCACTATCCTTACCAAAGCAACCAGCCGGGGTTGTTACCGTAAACACAATCTTCTCTGTGCGATAACCCGTAAAGTAAGTAAAGAAAGTATCTGCACGAGCTAATGCTCCACCAGGTGCCCAATTGAATTTATACTTCGTAAATGTATACACATCAGGAGTGATATCAGCATACAGATTAATTGTATCTCCAAAACAAATCGTTTGATCATCTGTTATTGTAACTGTCGGGTTAGGATCAATCCTTATCCTGACCTGCTTGGTACTATCAGGACAACCTGCACGCGCTGCGGTAAGCGAGAATACCAAATCACCTGTATCTGCAGGAGTAATTGTCGTCATCCCTGATTTAAAATCCGTTGGCGTAGAAACCCCGGAAGCTGGATTCCAGATGTAATTGTATCTTGGATCTCCCCAACCCAGCAGAGTTATGGTTTGTCCCTTACAAATCATTGTATCACTAACACCTTTCTGGCGACCTTCATGACCCAAACCTGTATTACCCGCTAAGGTATCTCCGGTCAGGATATAAAAGCCTTTCAGGATATCCACTTTCATTGTGTCATACCTTACACAAGAAGAGTCTGGATATGGCGTTAATTTAAGAATAAATGTAATAGAATCAGGAATTGAAGATGTCGGAGTTCCGGCAGGGAACCTTAATACAGGATTTGGTAGCGTACTATCTGTAAGCCATTTTCCAGGACTCCATTGATATTTATAGGTCAGCTCAGGCTGTGGATTCAATAAGTTGGCATTCAATTGCAAAGAAGAATAACTACACATTACTGTATCAGGACCGGCATCAATCTTAGGATTAACAACAACAACTTTAACTTCTGCCTGATTCGTTAAAAGGCTTGGATTGTCTTTGCGAGGACAGATACCACGAATACCAGTATCACGTAGAAGATATGTTGTTGTAGATGAGGGAACAACATCAGTTATCTTTGAGAAAGGTGATATGATACCAAGTGTTCCCGTACCGACACCACTACCAGGAGTAGTAGTTTCCCAGCCCCAAGATCCTTGAGAAAAACCTTCCAAAGTTGCTGTTTCTCCAAAACAAATAAAGGTGTCATTAGTCTGGATATAGGCAGTACGGATAATTTCGAGGAGGATGGTATCCAAGCGGTAAAACTTAGGATTACCAGGTTTACATACTTCAGATTTTACCACAAGATATTTTGTTCCTTCATCAGCTGGTGTTGGTGTCCAGTCAAAACAATTTGAGATATGATTTGTGCCTGTGCCAGTATAAGGTGAGGGAAGCGTAGAAGAAGCTGAGGTTGGGGAAAATGTTAAATGATTATCTGTAACATTTGAAAAAGTAAGAGACGGGTCAGGAGATTGAATATCAAAGCAAATGTGATAGACATCATCCGGACATAAGATAGCTGTATCTACAGGCGTTCCGGCCCATAAAATTGTTGCTGTAGAAGCTGGTTTATTATATGAAAAATTGATTGGTGAACTTGCACATCCAGTAGAAATGATAAATTCCATATCACGGGTTACTGTACCAACTACCGGCCCACCAACTCCTCTTCTTTTGGTAACCAATAAAGTCATCAAAGCTTGCTGAGCAGGCGCTGCATTAGTAGTAAATGTCATTATACCAGTAGAGCTCAAACTAAATGAACCACCAACTCCCGCTGTTGGGAAAGGATCAGAAGTCAGAGATGTTCCCGGGAAAAGGCTACCTGCAAATGTATAGCTTGATGGGAATGGAGGAATAACACAAGTTGTTTGGTTATCGGCACCTGTTGTTGGGTCAATAAGTGAATATTCAAGAATATCACCATCTGCATCGACACCGGTATAAGCATAATTATGTTTATTGCCAGCGCACATATATTGAATCAACTCAAGATTGAAAGCAGGAGAAGAAGAATTAGCTGCAACTACGTTATTCAGCGTTGCTTCAGAGAACATATTATTTGAAGCAGCAGGAGCAGTATAATTGGTTATTCCTAAATTTCTTGCAGTAATTGATACCACAAATCTCCACTGAGCACATTTTGAAGGCAGAGAAACTTCGCCTTCATAAATCCATTTTCGGAATCCTTTTGTGGTACTCGCAGGGTTTGTACAAGTGGTAACAGGCAATAAACAACCATTACCAACAATCTGACCATTACTACCTAATGGTGTCTTCTTGGGCAAATCAACACTGCCCTGATCTGCATTACACGAATTGAAAAAACAAACTTTCACCGTACCTGGCTCTGCTGTCGAACCGCTACAGTCTCTATAAAAATTATAGGTCATGCGATAAACATCAAAAAAATTGAACGTTGTATCAAAACGATAAACTGTATCAATTTTGATTACTGTTCCTGTAGGCGACTTGGTGGTATCAACCCTAATAATAATAGAATCAATTTTCTTAACAGTTGAGTCTTTGCGCAAATAGCTATAGGCCAAATCTCCTGCCGCTGCCCTGTTGGCATGCACTTTGCCTGCCGAAAGCATCAGGATAACGATAGATAGCAATAGTAATAGGTTAGAGGATAATTTTTTCATTGTGCTCATATTTTTCAAATGCTAACAAATTTATTGTTTTTGACGCAGATATGCAAATTTTGTTAAAAAAAGTTTTTTAAGAAAATTAACATGGCGACATATACTAAGACGTGTAATTTTTGGGTATGGTTGGCAGACTATATATATTTTTTAAAAAAAATACCTACTTCTTTAAAATCCAAATTATTCATACATTTGAAGTGCTTCTTTGGGCATTTGTCATAACCAATTTTACTGCAAGGTCTGCAAGATAATTTATTATTTTCTACAATAAGTAAATTGGGGGATACATTTGAATTTAAATTGTTATATCCGAAATAAGGAAACATTCCCATCTGAGGGGTGGTATTTCCCCACAATGCAACAATTGGCTTTTTGAACGCGGCAGCGATATGCATTAAACCCGTATCGTTTGACACAACTAATTTTGCATTCCGCACCAAATCCGCAGATTCGTTCAAATTAAATTTTCCGCAGGAATTGTAGATTTTGATGGGATCAATTGAAGCGATTTCATTGGCTTCATCTCTATCTTCAGGACCTCCTAATAGTATAACCGGTATAGGTGAAAGTGAACATAACTCCTTCCAGCGTTCTGCAGGAAGCTTTTTTGTGTTGTAAGAACCACCAATGACGTAGCCAATGTAACCGGCCCAATGACTCATTGGAATATCTTTATGATCTGTTTTGTCTTCTTCAGGGATAAAATAATCCAAACCTTGCCCGTCATTATGAATTCCAATGGGCCTTATCGCTTCAAAATAACGCTCAACAATACTTTTGTCAGGCATCAGATTTATTTTCAAATTTACGTAAAGCCATTTTTGAATGTTCAGTTTATTAAAGGTAAAAGACTTTTTACCCAATGCCTTTTTTACCCTGGCAGTGCGCAAATTGTGGTGAAGATCAATAACAAATTCAAAATCAATTGCTTTTAACTCATTGATTGTTTTGTGCAGGTTATCCTCCAACAGATGAATAGTATCAATGTAAGGATTAGCTTTCAGAATCGGTGCAAAACTACTTTTGGTGAGATAGTGAATTTCTGCCTCGGGCTTTTGTTGTTTGATGCAACGGATAATGGGTGTTGTCAAAACAATATCACCAATAGAAGAAAAACGAATAATGAGTATTTTCATAAATTATAAAAATAGAGAACCAGAATTTTGAGGCAATATCAAAACCATTACTTTTTCGAAGACCAGCGAATTGCGTAAGATAAATAGAAATTATAGTCGAAAACTGTTCCATTTTCGGCAGCACCATAGCCAGCTATACTTTGGGGTTTCAAATCACCGAAAGATTTTTGGTTCAAAAGAAATTTGAAACGAACATTCCATCCTGCAAAAGTATTTTTAAACAACTCTATCCGCATTCCTCCGGTAAGCTCAAACCAATGGGCAGTAAAATCAGAGGAAGAAATACTACCGGAAGTAATACCACCGAAACCATCATCGGTAGTATATAGAGCTACATTTCTTTTGACAAAACCCAATCCATAACGGCAACCGATAAAAGCCATCCCCCAATCGTTGGGTTTCTTTCTTTCAAATAAAGTTTTGTCCACACCGAGACGAACAAAACTATTGCTGCTTTTATATTTCAGGTCAGGATAATCAATATTTGAGGTGCCGGCACCAAACTCAGCAACACCATATAATTCATTATTCAAATAATAATCCAGGCCAGCTTCATAAATTTTCACATTATCAACCAGACTGTTGTTCAGCAGTTTGGCCGCATCAAAATTGAACCGGAGCTGATGGTATTTTATCGTTGATTTTTGAGTAACAGAATCTTCTGTATCTGCCTGCGCAAAAACACTTAAGAAACTACAAACCAATAAGAGACTAAAAATAAATTTTGACATTTTCGACGCCTGATTTTGTGGTCACATCTTTATTGGCAATACTTACGGAATCTATATTAGCCCGCGTGGACAATATTTCAGAAAGGGAGAACTCATATCCATAACCGCAGGCATTGGAATAAAATTTCAATTTTCGCTCGTACACAAATGAAATCGTGTCATAAGCACCCACCGAAGAATCTGGTTGCAAAGCCCAACGAACAGTATCTTTTAACGGTGAAAGAACCAATTCAAATTTGGTAAGTTTCTTTGCACCAAAATATAAAAACTTTGCCGAGTCAATATCAAGGCAAACAAAATTTGCATTGGGCAATGCTGTATCCGTATAGGTTTTGGTGTCTTCCTTATATTGATAACAGCCCAAAAAAACTTTTGATACAGTCGGCAACAAACAAGGATTTCTTTCTGTTGTGCAATTAAATGATGAAATCATAAAAATGCACAACAAAAAAAAACTGAAAATTTTATGTTTAGAGATACTATTCACTATCTAAAAGTGCCATTATTTTATTGACATCTTCAATCGCTTTATCAATCTGTCCCTGCAAATGAACTTTTTCGGATGATGCTCCCTGAGCTTCGTCCAGCGCTGGTTTCATAATATTAATTTGTAACTGGGCTTCGCCTAATTCCATTGTTTTAAATTCAAGCTGCTCTTTCAGTTGCTTATTTTCATCTTTACATTCCTGGTACTTTGCCATCAATGCTGCTACCTTTTGGTGCAATACTTCTAATTCTTTCATTAGGATCTGATTTGTGCTTGTAATTTATGTGTGTAAGCGTTTATTAATTGTTTCATACTCTCTTCAATTTCCGTGTCCGTGAGCGTTCTGTCCCGCAATTGAAAAGTGTAATTCATGGCGTAAGACTTTTTATCGGCTCCTAATTTTTCACTCTCAAAAACATCAAACAGATCGAAGTTTTTCAGTGCGGAAATCTGCAGTTGCTTTGTAATTTTCTGTACTTCTTCAAATTTTGTTGCCTTATCTAATACCAAAGCCAAATCACGCTGAACAGCAGGGTATTTAGGCACTTCAGCGTATTTAATCCTGTTGGCCTGCATTGCATTACTCCACAATTGCCAGTTAATTTCAGCATAATAAACATCTTGCTTGATGTCAAAACTTTTCAACTTTTCAGCAACAACTTTTTGTGCTGAACAAAGCTTTTCATTTTTCCATTTCCAGATCAAAACATCATGCTCATCAATATTAATGGTCACCTTTTCGATACCTGAACTATCCAACATATTCTGGATAACAGAACGCACATAGTAAAGACTGACATTCTCCAGTTTTTGACTCCAGCTGGCTTCGCGTACAGCAGCAGAAATCCATAAGGCCAATGTTGGCGATTCGAAGTATTTACCTACCCCACTTGTTGCATAGGTATTACCAAATTCGAACAGAGAAAGATTTTGATTTTTCCGGTTCACATTGTAGTTCACCACTTCCAGCCCCGACTCCAGCATCGATGGACGTAAGACATCCAGTTCGCTGGTTAAGGAATTAATCATGCGCACCATTGGCGTTTCTTCCGGATAGTATTTGCTGTTGGTAATACTGTTGGTAACAATCTCCTGAAAACCCATTCCACAAAGTGCTGTAGCAATTTTATCGCGTTGCGCCCTGTCATTTGGTAAAGGTTTAATTAAAGAAATATTTAAACGGGAGGGTATTTCAATCTGATCCAATCCATCGATGCGCAAAATCTCTTCGACAAGATCTGCAGGAAGGTAAACATCATTTTTATTGGTAGGTACTTTAACTGTAAAACCTTCTTGATTTTCGGCAACATACTCGAAACCCAAAGCCGTCAAAATGCCTTTGATTGCTTCAGCGGAATATTGCTTTCCACTGAGGTTTTGTATGTATTGATAAGTGGCTGAAACTTTGATTTCTTCTAAAGGTTTTGGATATACATCATGCACATCAGAAGCAATTTTTCCACCGGCAATACTTACGATTAATTCTGCTGCTCTTTTCAAAGCAGGAATTACATTGTTGATGTCCACACACTTCTCGAAATGTGTAGCAGCATCAGTACGCAAACCGTGGCGCAAAGATGTTCGTCGAACCGAAGAACCAACAAAATAGGCACTCTCCAGAAAAATATTTTTTGTAGCGTCAGAAACGCCACTATTATTTCCACCGAAAACACCTGCAATACAAAGTCCTTTTTCTGCATCGCATATCATCAGGTCTTCTGCAAAAAGCGAGCGCTCTTTATCATCCAGTGTAGTGAATTTAGTTCCTTCAGGAAGAAAGCTCACATTGATCATTTGGCCTGCAATTTTATCTGCATCAAATGCGTGCAGCGGCTGCCCGAATTCGTGCAAAACAAAATTAGTAACGTCTACAATATTGTTGATTGTGCGAATACCAATTGTATTCAATGCACTTTTCAGCCAATCGGGAGAAGGGCCGACAGTAAGCCCTTCGAGGCTGACACCGGCATAGCGAAGGCAGGCATCCTTTGCATTTTCGTTAATGCTAACTAGAATTTTATTTTCTTTTTGCACACCAAAATCAGCACTGATTTCCGGCATTTTCACTTCGTATTTCACACCTTTGTGATGGCTTAAATATGCGCAAACATCGCGTGCAACGCCAATGTGACTCATTGCATCGCTACGGTTTGGCGTAAGACCAATATAGATCGCTATATCTGAAGCGCCGATTTTGAAATAATCTGCAGCAGGAGTGCCAACAACAGCATTTTTCGGCAGCACCATTATACCGGCATGGCTTTCACCTAAGCCAATTTCGTCTTCAGCACAAATCATCCCTTCACTTTCTTCACCACGGATCTTAGCTTTCTTAATTTCGAATGCAGCACCCTCAGTCGGATGAACCATACAACCGACTGTTGCGACAACAACTTTTTGCCCGGCCGCAACATTAGCAGCACCGCAAACAATTTTTAAGGGATTTTCCCCACCAACATTCACTGTGGTTTTCTTTAATTTATCTGCGTTCGGATGTTGCTCACAAGTCAGGACTTCACCAATCACCAAACCTTTCAAACCACCCTTTACAGCCTCTATTACTTCCGTCCCTTCCACTTCCAGACCAATGGAGGTAAGTATGGCGGAAAGTTCATCAACAGAAAGGTTTTTGGGCAAATATTGTAGTAACCAATTATAAGAAATCGTCATTGAAAAATCGAAAAATTTTGCCAAAGATAAGCCTTGCGCTTAGGAAATGCAGAGCGAACGAAAAAATGTATTAACAAAATAGCTTTCCACACCAAAATGTTGGGAACATGGGGAATGCAATTTAATGTGTTTAAAAAATGTGGAAGAATGTGACAAAATGTGGGTAATAGTTGAAACATGGGGATTATTATGAAATTTATGTGAATTGTATATGTAGAAGCCCAATGTTAAATCGAACAACTAAAGACAAGTTTTATTTCGGTAGCGCTGATTTTGTTTCTAATTTAGCAGCCCCGCATTAAAAAACGGGACTTGTTTACAATTTTTTAATACAAGATTTCAGGACTAAAAATGACAACCCTGACAGTGCCCTTCGGTCAGTTTCAGGAGAAACTGCCAGAATAGATGTAAGGAAAGATAGAGCTGAATTCAAAAGAGTTTTAAACAAGCACAAACTAAAAGAAACAAGATAATTCCAATACCCGGTAATGGCTGTAAATATTAAAAAAGACTTTGGTAATTTAAGAAAGAATAAGACTGATATTTCATCGATGGTTTATGGCAAAATTCCGCCACAAGCCATCGAACTGGAAGAAGCTGTGCTGGGAGCAATAATGCTCGAAAAAGATAAAATGGCTGAGGTACTGGAAATCATTCAGAGCCCGGACTGTTTTTATGTAAATGCCCACCAGAAAATTTATGCTGCTGTGCGCAACCTTTTCGACAAGGGGATGCCTGTGGATTTATTGACCGTAACAGAGGAACTGCGCAAAACAAGTGAGCTGGAAATAGTGGGTGGTGCTTATTTTCTGACCAAACTGACGATGAATGTGGTGTCCAGTGCCCACGTTGAGGCACATGCACGGATAGTGATGGAAAAGTTCATTCAACGTGAATTGATCCGAATTTCCGGCGAAGTAATCAGCAGCGCTTACGAAGACAGCACAGATGTGTTTGATTTGCTTGACCAGGCCGAAACCGGTTTGTATGAAATTACTGATAAACACCTGCGCAAAAACTTTAAAAGCCTGACCGATGTTTTGGTAGAAACAGTGAAGGAAATTGAAGCGGCCAAAAACAGCAAATCGGATGTAACTGGTGTACCCAGTGGCTTTGTTGAATTGGACAGAGCAACCGCAGGCTGGCAAAAAAACGCGCTGATAATTGTCGCTGCCCGTCCTGCGGTCGGTAAGACAGCCTTCACGCTAAATCTGGCAATGAATGCAGCGATGAATTCTGATCATCCTTTTCCTGTAGCATTTTTCTCTTTGGAGATGGGTGCAGGAGAACTGGTAAAAAGGATGCTTTCGGCGGTAACAGAGGTAAGCATGGATGCTATCACCAAAGGCCGGATGGAAGAACATGAATTTGTTCAGCTGACGCAAAGAATGCATAAACTGGCCAGTATGCCCATCTTTCTGGATGACCAGGCTGCCCTGAATATATTTGAGCTTCGAGCTAAAGCCCGCCGGCTTAAACAACGCCACGATATCCAGATGATTGTGATTGATTACCTGCAGTTGATGAGTGGCGGCAACAGCAATGGCCCCGGCAACCGTGAGCAGGAAATCAGTAAAATTTCACGCGATTTGAAGGCATTGGCCAAAGAGCTGGAAATCCCTATTATAGCCCTTTCGCAATTGAATCGAGCGGTAGAATCGCGTAAAGAATCAAAGGTTCCACAATTGAGTGATCTGCGTGAATCGGGTGCGATTGAGCAGGATGCGGATATGGTAATGTTCCTGTATCGTCCGGAATATTATGGTATCGAAAATAATGAAATGGGCGAACCGATAGAAGGAGAAACGCACATACATATTGCGAAAAACAGGAGTGGTAGTACCGCAACGGTGAAACTTCAATTCATTAAAGAATACCAGAAATTCGTGGATCTTCCGGACGCAAGTTTTGGCGGATTCAAACCAATCAATGATAACCCTCAGGCGGGTATACGCCGCGATGCGAGTGGATTTGGTGATTCGAAATTATTTATTCCAGGTGGATTTCAAACAATGCCTTCCAAAGCCAATAAAGTAAACTGGGATGATGAAGACCCGGGCAACACACCTAATAAAGGAAAAGGCCTTGGTGGAAATTTCAGCATTGACCCAATGGACGAAGAAGCGCCATTTTAATTGCTGATTTTTGATTGGCATTCCCATAGAAACGCAGAGCACATTTTCAATTTTTATTTTTCAACTTTCAATTAAAAAAAGTGGCAAAACAATATTGGCTGGTAAAGTCAGAACCATTTAAATATAGCTGGGACGATTTTGTAAAAGAAGGACAAACAATGTGGAACGGTGTACGTAATTATGCAGCACGCAATAATATGCGTGCAATGTCTGTAGGAGACCAGGTTTTATTTTATCATTCCAATGAAGGTCTTTGCGTGGTGGGGATTGCAGAAGTTGTGACGGCTGCCTACCAGGACCCGACAACAGAAGACACAAACTGGTGTGTAGTAGATTTGAAACCTGTGAAAAAGCTAAAAACGCCGGTGACCCTGAAAGAAATTAAAGAAGATCCGGAACTGAAAGGAATTTCATTAGTTAGGTTAGGAAGACTGTCGGTACACAGTATCACGCCACAGGAATTTAAGCACATTGTAAAAACGGGTAGCTAATTGCTACCTGTTTTTTTATTCTTGAGTATAAAAATATACCTAACGAAAAACTTAAGGGTTGACCTTGTTTATCATTATAATTGCGAACTGCTAATGGAAGCATTTTCCTAACATTAGCTACATGTTGATTATACTTTTTGCTTTCCAATGGAAGTGTACAGGCGATTGAAAAATACCCAATTTTCATCGGCCTGATTCTCAAGTCAAATCCTAAACCAAACGTAAAGCCATTGAAGACTTTTTCGGAATGATAGGATGTATCCTTACCGCTATATAAGGTACTTGAAATCAAAGAATTTCTACCATAAATACCCAACAAAAAGGGTGAAAAAACCGGAGTAGATCTACAGAAAAGATAACGCAATTTAATTCCTGCACAATAACCCATGCCAATGTCTCTGTATCCCATTCCTATGTATCCCACACCAGCAAGAACACCAATATTGGGGCGTGGATAGTAAATACCATTCACACCTAATCCACCTTTATCCAATCCAAATCCCAAACCAAGATTTATATCGTCATAACCGACATGTTTATTCTTTATTGATAAACTATCTTGGGCTTTTACAGAATAGCCAAATGAATAAAGTATTATCAAAACCAAAGCTAGGTTTTTCATAAAAAATGATTTTTCGCATAGAATATTTCTTTGCTTCAAACACTTCTGGCTTTTACACTACCGCTTTCTACTTCGTCCACCTAAGCCCAATGCACCCAACAAAGACCGGGTAATAATACTCGCAGCTGTGCGGCCCACCTGGCGCACAGTGCTGTTCTCCATCATCTTTTCGAGGAATGATTTTTCTTCTTTGCCTTTTGGCGTTTTCTCAGCTTCTTCGTTTTTCTCAACTGCTTCCTGAATTTTTGCATTCAGCATTTCATAGGCACTTATAGAATCAATCTGTTCACTATATTTTTTTACCAACCTGGAGCTGCTGACAATTTTGTCAATTTCTGAATCAGTCAGCACATCCATACGGCTGCGTGGTGCAAGAAGCATCACATGAGCTAAGGGTGTCGGAATACCTTTTTCATTCAGCATCGTAATGAAAGCCTCACCGATACCAAGTTGTGTAATCAGGTCTTCTGTTTTATAAAATTGTGTTTCCGGATAATTTTCTGCCGTTTGCTTGATTACTTTTCTATCTGCTGCTGTAAAAGCCCGCAATGCGTGTTGCACTTTCAATCCTAATTGTCCCAATACACTTGCAGGAACATCCATCGGGTTTTGTGTACAGAAAAAGATACCCACACCTTTCGAACGGATTAATTTAATAATCGTTTCAATTTGCTGCAACAAGGGATCGCTTGCTTCCTGAAAAATTAAATGTGCTTCGTCTATAAACATCACCAGGCGTGGTTTATCAAGGTCGCCTGCTTCAGGGCAGCTGGCATACAATTCGGCCAGCATCTGCAACATAAAAGTGGAAAATAATTTAGGCCGGTCCTGCAATTCCGTCACGCGAAGAATATTAATCATTCCTCTGCCATCATTGCTTATGCGCATCAGGTCATCCACTTCAAAACTCTTTTCCCCAAAGAAGTTATCTGCGCCCTGTTGTTGTAGTTCTATTACTTTCCGTAGAATTGTTCCTGTAGAAGTCGTGGCAATTTTCCCATATTCTTTTTCAATTTCCGCTTTGCCTTCATCGCTTACATATTGCAGCATTTTGATGAAATCTTTCAGGTCGAGTAAAGGCAATTTATGATCGTCGCAATACTTGAATATCATCGATACAAGACCAGCCTGGGTATCATTTAATTCAAGAATTTTGCTCAACAATATTGGTCCGAATTCTGTCACCGTTGCCCGCAGCTGAATCCCTTTTTGTTTACTCAAGGTCATCAGTTCCACCGGATAAGCGGCAGGCGAATAAGTCATTTGCAGTAAATCGTAACGCTCTTTTATTTTCGGATTATCAGAACCAGCTGCAGCAATGCCGCTGAGGTCGCCTTTAATATCCAGCATTAAAACCGGCACACTGTTATCACTCAAAACTTCGGAGATTACCTGAAGTGTTTTTGTCTTCCCTGTTCCCGTTGCTCCTGCAATAAGCCCGTGGCGGTTCATCGAGCGCAAGGGAAGAAAAATATCTGCTCCCGGCACAACAGCACCATCGAGCAGGGCAACGCCTATTTTTGGTGCATCACCTTTGAAAGCATATCCAAGTTTTATGGTCTCTAAAAACTGAAGTGAATCCTGCATAAAAAAGTATTTTCTGAAATAAAATTTAAAAATGTAAATAACCTGCCCTACCTAAAAAAGCAAATATTTCCATCAGATAAGCAATGCCCAGGTGTACGATAATTCCTCCATAAATTGACTTAGTCCGATAAGCAATTACCCCAAGGAAAAGCCCGCCAAAAAAAGAACTGATTGTTTCGCCAAGCGGCTTGCCAAAATGAATCGTAATATAATAAACACACATAGGAAGTATGGCGCGGTGACCAAATTTTTTCGCAAAAGCCAGCACTATAAAACCACGAAAGAAAAACTCGGTGAATAAGAAATCAGAACCATAAATAACTTCGTAAATGCCGGCCAGCAATCGGAATTTGGGGTGTGAAGGTTCTATTCCTATTTTTGTATAGCGCGGGTAAGTACTCAAAAAATCAGATTGAGTTCCCGCCCAGAAAAGCAATGGCAGCATGATGGCCAGCATGACAAAATAAGGCTTCAAATCAACATTCTTGGTTTTGAATCCATAAAAATTCTGATACCCTTTGTCGGCAAAAATCCAATAGATAAAACAAGGAATAATCAGGGTGAAAAAGCCGCCAAGATTATAACCAATCTTATGATAAAAGCTATAGAATTCTGTAGGCTGATTGCCAAACATCAGGTGCGAATAATCAACATCAGAGCCGCGGACAGCAAACAAAAAAACAGATAGAAAAATAAGCAGCCACCAATTTCCGGATTTAAGAAATCTCAGATTCCTTTCTGCAATACCCTGCAATAAAAAAGCACCGACAAAGGCAATGGTATATAATCCGCAATACCGGATAATCTGCAAATTAAGATTTGACTCGCCCTCGATATAGGATTCGTAAAAGTGTTGATGATAGGCAATTTTTATCAATACAGCACCAAGAATAACGCACAGAAAAAAACTGAGCCAGTTGAAATGGTCACGGTAATAATCCCGCAGAATGGAAATAACTTTTTTCAAAAGAATTGGTTTTTACTAAGACCAGCATTCCAATATCTGATCCGAATGAATTTTACTTTTTACCTTATCAATTATGTGCACAATCTTTCCTTTTTCATCAATCAAAAAACTGACACGATGCGTACCGATTATTGTTCTGCCCATAAATTGCTTTTCACCCCAAACACCATAATCTTCTACTATTTTTTTATCGACATCGGCAATCAAAGTAAAAGGCAACTGATGTTTTGTCTCGAACTTTTTATGCTTCCTTTCGTCATCTACACTGATGCCAATAACATTAATTCCTTTTGCCTTTAAAGCAGAAATATTATCCCGAAGATTGCAGGCCTGAACTGTACAAGTCGGCGTGTCGTCTTTCGGGTAAAAATAAAGCACAACTTTTTGTCCTTTATAATCTTTCAGCGAAACAATTTTTCCGTTTTGGTCATTGGCTTTAAAATCAGGCGCTTTATCGCCAACATTCAATTTCATACCTTAGAATTTGTGCGCAAGATAATACGAATGTGCGCAATTGATTTGACCTTACATTTGTAACCCTTATAAAAATAATTTCAGCATAATGAGAATCGTACCCGGTGAAGTAAAAACAGCAGAATTACACGCTTATCTTTTGGGCTCTGTAGCGCCACGACCAATATGTTTTGCCAGCACGATTGACAAAGATGGCAATCCAAATCTATCTCCCTTCAGCTTTTTCAATGTTTTTGGCAGCAAGCCGCCCATATTAATTTTCTCTCCGGCCCGCCGCGTGCGCGACAATACAATCAAGCACACGCTGGAAAACGTGTATGAAAATATGGAAGTGGTGGTAAACATTGTAAATTACGATATTGTACAGCAAATGAGCCTAGCCAGTTGCGAATACCCCAAAGGCACCAGCGAATTTGAAAAAGCAGGATTTACACCTATAAAATCTGATTTCGTTAAACCATTTCGCGTAAAGGAATCACCTGTAAGCCTTGAGTGTAAAGTACTGCAGGTAATCGAAACGGGCCAGGAAGGTGGCGCGGGTAACCTCGTAATGTGCGAGATTGTCTGTATGCACATCGATGATAAAGTGCTGGATGAAAATGGCAAAATTGACCCGCACAAAATCGATCTAGTTGCCCGTATGGGAGCCGATTATTACTGCCGAGCCTCAGGCAATGCAGTTTTCGAAGTGGCAAAGCCGAACCTCAAGCTGGGCGTGGGGATTGATGCCTTACCGGAGAATGTAAAACACAGTAAAGTACTCAACGGAAACCACCTGGGCATTCTTGGTAACTGTACGGAAATTCCGGTCACTTCTGCCATTGTAAATGACGGGCGCCTGGAGCAAATTCTCAGCGATTTCTCCGACCGTGCACAACGCGAAGAAGCCTTACAGCATTATGCCAAAGACCTGCTCGATGAAAATGAGATTGACCGTGCCTGGCAGATATTGTTGTTGTAAATTTTTGAAGTCAGCTTTTTTCTAAATCTTTTAGCTTTGAGTTGCGTCGCACCGTCAGGGTAAGGAATATTCTTTGGGCTCGAACAGCAAGTGAAATGAAAAAAATACATAATCTAACACACGACCGAATTACCTAATTAACCAAATTAACTTTTTTACCTTTACCCTTCAATATGGAAAACCCCAATCTTCGACCGGAAAATAACGGAAACTCAAGCGATAAGGAATACGAAAACAGTATCCGGCCACAGAGTGTAGAAGATTTTTCGGGACAACCGCAGCTCATTACCAATCTTAAGATTTTTGTTCAAGCTGCCAATCAGCGCGAAGAAGCACTGGACCATATTCTTTTCCACGGTCCTCCAGGTTTGGGAAAAACCACCTTGTCAAGAATTGTAGCCAATGAACTGGGTGCGAACATTAAAGAAACCAGCGGACCTGTGATAGAAAAACCAGGTGACCTGGCAGGATTATTGATTGGACTTGAACCACGGGATGTTTTGTTTATCGATGAAATTCATCGCCTGAGTACAGTGGTAGAAGAGTATCTCTATGCCGCTATGGAAGATTTTAAGATTGACATCATGATTGACAGCGGACCAGCTGCACGTTCTGTACAAATCAATTTGAATCCATTTACATTAGTTGGTGCCACTACCCGATCCGGTTTGCTGACAGCGCCATTGCTCTCGCGTTTTGGTATCAAGTTCCGGCTGGATTATTATACAGCCGAAGTTTTGCAGGGCATCATCCTCCGCTCTGCCAATCTCCTGAATGTCAAAACCACTTCAGATGCTGCGATGGAAATTGCACGCCGCAGCCGTGGTACACCTCGTATTGCCAATGGCCTGCTGCGCCGTATGCGCGACTTTGCTCAGGTGCTGGGAAACGGTGTAATTGATATGGGCATTGCGGAGCACGGCTTACGAGCGTTAAATGTAGATGCCAACGGTCTTGATGAAATGGATAACCGTATCCTCACCACATTGATTGATAAATTCAAAGGTGGCCCAACCGGCATCAACAACATCGCTACTTCTGTAGGCGAAGAGGCCGGAACGATAGAAGAAGTATACGAACCTTTCCTAATACAGGAAGGCTACATCATGCGTACTCCACGAGGTCGTGAAGCCACAGAGAAGGCTTACAAACACCTGAATAAAGGCGGATGGCGTGGTGATAGCAATACCTTATTTTAAAAGAAGAATCCCAACTGGAAAACAGTTGGGATTCTTCTTTTGTAGCATTACTAAAGTTAGAAATTTCTTTTGTTGTCTACATATTGTGCTGATTTTTCACCAGCCCTTTTTAATTGTTTCTTTTGGTATTCATTTTCTTTCTTGTCGAAAGCCTCTTTTTTTACAAGGTTGGTTTCTTCCAGTTTCTGACGCTTTTCTTCTGATCTTTCCATGTATTTGGTCAGCTTTTCCTGACGCTCATAATGCTTAACCATTTGCTCGAACAAGGATTTATTGCCTTTTATATAACCGGCATATTGCGACAGCATTTGCTGATAATTGCCATAGGCATTGCTATAAGCTTCAAATTCTTTACCATACAAGGATAATACCGCTGCATTAGTTCTATTCCTCTTTTTATACTGCTCAAGGTCTTTAAAATTCTTGCGATACAAATCCAGATAAGCATCATGATTTTTTTTCAACAGATCGAAATGAACCAGATTGCTGTCATATCCGGCCAGGTATTGTCTTTGTAAAGAATCCGCATTCTGGAAACGGGAAGTTTTATAAATCGCTGTCCATTTTTTTATTCCGGCATCATAATTGTCCTGCAGATTGATACGGCCAATCGTTTCCTGTATCAGGGCAGAGTCGGCTAAACGCAGCCAATCTACTAATGAATCCAAACGCTTGGAATTTGCCTCTACCAATTTGTCAACTACAGCCTGCTCCTTACTAATCAACTCCATTGCGCTATTTTGATTGGCGATTCTTATTTTAATAGAATCTTCCAGTTTTTCTAATCTTTCAACTGTGGGATTATCCTCCGGACTGGCTGTTTTCAATTTGGCAAACTCTTCCGGTTTCACTTTTTTATGCAACGCAATTCCAGTACCAGCCTTAGAATTCAGACTTCTGTATTTGCTATCGCTGCTTTTAATTTTTGCTTTGCAACGAGCTATTGCCTGTGTATTGTTTGTATTCAGGATCCTGATATGTGCTTTGGCTTCAGTATTCTTTTTTTTATTTTTTGTTTTAAGTTCTGTGTATTCCGACACAATACTTTTTTTCTGTAGCGCAACATATTTTTCAGCTTGCTTCAATTCTGCATCAACCTGCGAGATAACAGCCTGGCGCACTGCTGGTGGAGCATGTTTATCCATTGAGGCGAGGGTATCAATTGCATTTCCCTGGTGCCACAAAGCCATACTTACATGAAATCTGGGATTATACCGATAACCTCTTTCCGCTTCTTCAATTGTCTGCATATGCTCTGGCAGATTTGCAAACCGGTTCAATTCTTTATACTCCATCCTTGGCCTGCCATACGTTTTATTGAAAGCCATAATAGAATCTTCACCGGCCTCGAAAAGATACAATGGCATCAGCGAATCTGTCAGTTGCCATAAAGGATCATATGGAAGATGATTTAAACGGAACTGCGCCGGAGCCTGCATAAAAAAGGAAGGATCGTACCTGTATTTAAACTTCAGCTTACCGGTATGCTGAACAGGATCTTTTTTTATTTTCTTGAATTTTTTTTGAACCCCGTTGGGGAATTGTCCGATTACCCCTGCACCCCATGTAACATCGACAAGATACCAGCTATTGCCTATCGCTACTGCGTTCCAGGCATGTCTGGGTGTATAAAATTTATCTCCGTCATCAAACATCCAGTCGCGGGCATAACCATCTACAACAAGTGCTCTGACACCAGCTTCATTGCAGAGTTCGCTGAAGAGTTCCGAATATCCATCACATAAAGCTTTCTTTCGTTTCAGAATTTGCTTGGTACTTGGTCGTTTCAGGTCACCTTTTTGCATTGCCTTTACATCATATTTTATGTTGTGCGTTACCCAATTATAAATGGCATTCACTTTCCGTGAATCTCCTTCAACTGTATCGCATAAAAAATGTGCCAGTTTTTTGTTGTTGCGGCTTATGGTTTTGGGTGCTTTTATTCCAATAACGGAATCAATTTGTGCTTTGGCAGGAATGGTAAATCCTAAGCATAAAAAAGTAATCAGGTAAAAATATTTTGACATATTAAAGTATTAGACATCGAAAAGTAGTCATTGATAGAGAAATGTCCAAATGTTGGCCTAATTAAATTTTTCGCCACCAATTCATTGCGAAAAGCCATATAGAACTCTACTCAATATTCTATTACCTAATTAACGAATTGTCTTTTACATTTGTAGCCAAACAGAAAAAATAAATATGCCCAGAGCTATAACGATATTAGGTGCAGGATTAGTGGGTTCCTTACTCGCGGTTATTTTGCGTAAAAAAGGATATGCCGTAACAATTTATGAACGTCGCCCCGATATGCGTAAAGCAGCAGGTTATGCAGGACGTTCTATTAACCTGGCAGTAAGCCTGCGCGGCTGGAATGCATTGGAAATGGCCGGCATCAAACAGGATATTGAACCCATTGCTATACCAATGTATGGCCGTAGCCTTCATATGCCGGACGGCAGTTCTGCCTACCAGCAATATGGTAAAAATAACGAAGCTATTTATTCGGTAAGCCGGGGCGAATTAAACCGGAAACTTATGGATGTTGCTGAAGAACATGGTGTCAATATTCATTTCGACCACCGATGCACGCATGTCAACCTGGCTACCAACGAAATGACATTTGATGTCCTGGGAACAGAGAAAAAAATAACGGCAGATTTGCTGTTTGGTGCAGACGGTGCTTTTTCTGCATTGCGCGGTAGCTATGTCTATGGAGATCGTGTGAATGCCTCTCAGAATTATCTTGAACATGGCTACAAGGAGCTGACCATCCCGGCTTCAGCTACCGGAGGTTTTTTGATAGAAAAAGAAGCGCTACATATCTGGCCAAGACATAATTATATGTTGATTGCCTTGCCAAATATTGATGGCAGTTTTACCTGTACCTTATTCTTCCCGTTCGAAGGCGCTCCATCATTCGCCTCTTTGCAAACAAGAGAAGACATTACCGCCTTTTTACAAAGTACCTTCCCGGATGCATTAGCCTTGTCGCCAACGATGGTTGACGATTTCATCAACAATCCAACTGCATCATTAATTACAACCCGTATTTTCCCCTGGCATTTTGGAGACAAAAGTGCTCTAATCGGAGATGCAGCCCACGCTATTGTACCTTTTTACGGACAGGGCATGAATGCAGGATTTGAAGACTGTACCATTCTAAGTGGATTACTTGAAAAATATGGTGAAAACTGGGAAAAAATATTGAGCGAATATGAGCGTAAGCGCAAGCCAAACGGCGATGCTGTAGGTGAACTGGCACTAATGAACTTCGTGGAAATGCGCGACAAAGTTGCTGACCCTTCATTCCTCGAAAGAAAAAAAATAGAAAAAGAACTGGGAAAATTATTTCCTGAAGAATTCATTTCTGTATATGAAATGGTATCTTTCAGTCACACACCTTACGATACCGTTATGCATTGTATCAAAGCGCAGGATGAACTACTGGCAAAGGTGATGAATGTTGGTAATTTTGACCAGCTGATTAATACAGAAAATTTCCGAAATCAATTGGGTGTTTGGATTAAAGAATATTACGCGTCGGTACAACAATTAGATTTTGGCACTACAACAAATAAATAAGCGCTGGGCATTAAAACCGGCTGATAAAACTACCATTGAAACATTACGGGATGGATTAAAAATTCATCCCGCATTGTGCAGGCTTTTGGCTTTGCGCGGCATTCAGGACTATGAGTCTGCCAAAAAATTCTTTCGCCCTGAAATGAGCTTTCTTCACGACCCGTTTCTGATGAAGGGAATGCGGGAGGCCGTGACCAGAATCAGCGACGCCATCGAGTGGAACGAGCGAATAATGGTTTATGGCGATTATGATGTAGACGGCACCACTTCTGTTGCAGTAATGTATTCCTTCTTACGCGAACGCTACAAAGGGCAGCTATCATTTTATATTCCTCATCGTTACCGCGAAGGCTATGGCGTATCCAAACAAGGAATAGACTTTGCAATTGCCAATGGATATACCTTGATGATCACCTTGGACTGCGGTATCAAATCAGCGGAACTGATAGGATACGCCAAAGAAAACGGAATTGATGTCATAGTTTGCGACCATCACACTCCGGATGCTATTCTTCCTCCTGCTTTCGCCATATTAAACCCAAAACAAAGTGACTGCAATTATCCGTTTAAAGAACTCAGCGGTTGCGGTATTGGATACAAACTGATTTGCGCTCTGGCGGAGGAATGGAAACTATCACCCGAAACAACAACCATATACCTTGATCTTGTTGCAACCAGTATTGCAGCAGATATTGTACCGGTAGATGGGGAAAACCGTATTCTGGCCTATTATGGCATCAAAATGGCCAATGAAAATCCTTCATTGTCTATAAAGACCCTCAAGAATATTTCAGGATTAATTAAGAACATTACTTTATCGGATTTAGTTTTTGCGATTGGCCCCAAAATAAATGCTGCAGGCAGAATGGATGACGCCAAAAAAGCAGTGGATTTATTTATTGAAAAAGACCCTGAAAATATTATCGCACTTGCTGCCGAATTGATGTCGGACAATACCGATAGAAAGGAAGTGGATAAAAATATTACAGAAGAAGCATTGAATATTCTGGAAAATGATGCTTTGCTGGGGAGTAAAAAGTCCACCGTTCTTTACAAAGAACACTGGCATAAAGGCGTGGTTGGAATTGTGGCCAGCCGCCTGATTGACTATTGTTATCGCCCTACCATCGTGTTGGCGCACAGCAATGGAAAAGTGTCCGGTTCTGCCAGGTCGGTAATGGGCTTTAATGTATATGAAGCCATTCACGAATGCAGGGATTTACTGGAAAACTATGGCGGCCACTTTTATGCAGCGGGCATTACAATGAAACCTGAAAATTTCCAGCTTTTTGTAGATCGTTTTGAGCAGGTAGTATCAGAAACGATTGCTCCGCATATGCTGACACCGGAAATAGAAATTGACGCAGAAATAGAGCTTGAAGATATAAAGCCTGCCTTTTACAATATCATTAAACAATTTGAGCCATTCGGACCAAATAATATGCGACCGGTTTTTTGCACAAGGAATGTGCTGGATTACCAGGGGAATTCACGCATTGTAAAAGAACAGCACATTAAGTTTGTAGTAACCAACGGCCGTGGAATTGTAATAGATGGAATTGGCTTTAAGATGGCTGAAAAGTTCCGCTATACCAGTCCCGGAGCTTTTGATATAGTGTACACCCTTGATGAAAATGAATTCAACGGCGTAACCAAACTTCAAATGAAAGTGATTGATATCAGGCCTTCGCATTAAGCTTCAGCCTTTCCTCCTAATTGTTCATCCAGCTTTCGCAGATTAACATTTGCCAATTGACCACAGGCGGCATCAATATCTTTGCCACGACTGTGACGCAGGCGGGTATTGACTTTATGAGTAGTTAAGTATGCCATAAACTCGTCAGTTACCTGCTCGTCCGGTTTTTCAAAATCCGCATTATCAATCGGATTATATTCAATCACATTTACCAGATCACAAGGAACCTGACGGTAAATTTTAATCAAATCGTCTGCATCCTTTTTGCTGTCATTAAATCCTTTGAAAAGGATATATTCAAAGGTCACCTGTGTTTTGGTGCATTTATAGAAATAATTAAGTGCTTCAATGATTGCTGCCAGATTGTTGGTTTCATTGATAGGCATAATTTCATTGCGCTTGATGTCATTTGCTGCGTGAAGACTTAATGCCAGCTTTACTTTCGTTTGGTCGTCTCCCAGTTGCTTTATCATTTTAGCCACTCCGGCAGTAGATAATGTAATTCGACGCGGACTCATGGCCATCCCTTCAGGGCTTGTAATTTGCTCAATTGCCTTCATTACATTTTTATAGTTCAGCAAAGGCTCGCCCATGCCCATAAAAACAATATTCGTTAATTTTTTACCATAAGTTTTCTGGGACTGTTCATTTATCAGCATCACTTCGTCTACAATTTCCTGAGCTTCCAGATTTCGAAGGCGTTTCATATAACCGGTTGCACAAAACTTGCAGGTGAGTGAGCAGCCAACCTGACTGGAAACACAAGCGGTGGTGCGCTTTTCGGTGGGGATGAGCACTCCTTCAATAAAGTGTTTATCATGTAACTTAAAACGGCTTTTAATGGTACCGTCGCTGCTGGTCTGTACTTCATCTATACTCACGGTATTTAAGGAGAAATGAGCCGAAAGCTTTTCCCTTAAAGCTTTAGACAGATTACTCATCTCTGCTATGTCGTTGGTATACTTATCCCAGATCCACTCATACACCTGTTTTGCCCGAAATTTGGGTTCGCCCCAACTTAGCATTAACTCTTCCAATTCAGGCAATGTATGTTCTCTTAAGGTTTTCATGTTGCAAAGGTAAAATGATGTGCTGATAAAAAACGTAACTAAATGTTGTTTTAAAGCCAAAGAGATGGAGACAATTTGGTAATTCCTTTTACCTTTGCAAATTACTCCATGCGCTTCATCACCCTACTTTCAGATTTTGGACAAAGAGATGCTTCTGCGGCTATTGCCACAAGTATCATTGCCTTGCGCAACCCTGGCGCGAAAGTGTTGGAAATAACGCATCTTGCTTCAGGCAAGTATCTGACCGAAGCGGCCTACCTGTTGGCTTCTTCTTACCAGGAATTTCCGGAGGGAACCTGCCATATCGTGCATGTGGGCGTTTATCATTCCAAAACACCTTCATTGGTTCTTTGCGAAAAGAACGGGCATTATTTTCTGGCACCCAACAACGGGATTTTACCACTCGCGCTGGGAATAGAAAATCTTGGGCTATGGCAGTGTTATGAATGGGAAAATCCTGAACAAACATTCCGTGACTGGCAAATAAAATGCGCAACAATTGCAAATGAACTGGCCACAAAAAAACCTGAAGAACTTGGTTTCCCTTCTTTTGCTTTAGATCCTATCAAACAAAAGAAAATGCCTGCACCTGTGGTGGCAGACAATTGGGTGGATTGTCAGATTTTGCACATTGCCTATAATGGGAATGTGGTGGTAAATATGCAAAAGGACTATTTTGAAACCCTGAGAAACAACCGGAACTTCAGGATTGACCTGGCAGGTTCAGGGAATATTACCTCGCTTAGTCATCATCCGGGAATGGTAAATGAAGGAGAAGTGATTTGCAGATTTAATAAGTCAGGCTATCTGGAAATTGCCATCAATAACAGTCCTGCAGCTAAACTGCTGGGCTTTGCCACTTATTCGGAACATCAACAATTTTATTCTTCAGTAAAAATATTCTTTGAATGATAAAACGGATTGTACAAATGACGTTTGACCCTCAATATATCACTGTGTTTCAGCAATTTTTTGAGGAAAGAAAAGCAACAATAAAGAGTTTTGAAGGATGTGAATTTTTAGAACTCTGGCAAGATATCAATCATCCGAATATCTTTTTTACCCATAGTATCTGGGCGAGCGAACATCATCTGAACCAATATCGGTTTTCCGATTTTTTTAAGGATACCTGGACGCAGACTAAAGCTATGTTTACAGAAAAAGCACAAGCCTGGAGTGTTGTAGTAAAAGGTTAATGAGGCAAAGAAGGTAATTGGGTAAAGAAGACAATTACTGAGCTAATTTAACTTGTTTTACTCATTTAACTTTATTGACTGCAGGAGTAATGACCGACTCATACAAAGCAGCATAACTATCAATCCCTTTTTGCAGATCAAAATAATCTTTGGCGCCATTTCTTATTTCGACAGGATGGTTAAGATCTGATTTCAAATTGGCTATTGAAGCTGAAAAACCTGTTTCATCAAAGCTATGCACCAATTCTCCTGAACGGTATTTATTGATAATAAAGTCAGAATCACCTACCCCTGAATTGCAAATTACCGGAACCCCCATTGCCATCAACTCTCCCTGTTTTACAGGTGATGAAGCTTTTTTGGAATAAGCATTTTTAATAAAAAACAAACCGAAATCCATTAAAGAAATATAATAGGGCATTTCATTTCTGTTCCCGGCGATTAACCGAATATTATCAAAACTGATACGATGCTTTTTGGCTGCATCCTGAATCATTTGCTTAGGTTCGTTTGTCACAAAAAACAAAATGGAATCAGGATGATCTTTCAACCAGAATTTGAAGAATGCAAGCATTTCATTCAATAAATACCAGGTACCTAAAGAACCTACATATCCGACCACCATTTTGTTAGAGGGCAAATCGGCTTTACGCCTCAGAGCAGCTACCTGCTCAGGTTTTAAGGTTTCCGGGTTAAATAATTTTGTATCCACACAACATGGAATAACTGTAATCGGCGAATGCGGGATTCCCCAGCTTTCTATCTCATCTTTCGCCGCGTAGGTAAGGGAAACAACTGCGGCCGATTGATTTAAAAAATGCTTTTCTTTATTTTTAAAATAGTTAAAGACCCTTTTGTATAAAGGATTTCCAAGATTCCATAAACCTCCATCTACTCTTTCGTTGGCCCAAAAACCGCGCATATCAAAGATAAACGGCAGGCCAAACTTTCGCTGCATCCATTGACCTATCAAACCAGACACATAGCTTCGGCAGTGAACGAGATCAAAAGAAATTTTTTGATGTAAAGACTGTGCTATTTTTTTCATTTTTCGCACATCCCTGATGGTAGAAATAATCGGCGGTTTCCGTGTATACATTATCGGCTGCCAATTGATATGATGTTTTGAGCAAATCGCCTGAACTGTTTCTTTGTGATGCCAACGTTCAGTTTTTTCGCAACTGAGCAGCGTGATTTTGTAACCCATAGCAGATAATCCTGCTAAATACGGTAGCACCTGACTTTGCCCGAGGGGGTCTGTCATCCCATCATAGGATATGTAAAGAATATTGGCATTGGTACTCATTGGTTATTTTAAATACTGGTTTCCTTGCAAACTTATCTTTTAAAATCTATAAATACGATGTGAATTTCAATTTAAAATGCAAATATCAACTGAGGTGTAAATACCAAAGAGTTAAATACCAATCATAATTATTTACAAATCAACCAATGTGATGTTCGGATCGGAATGAACGCCTTTCTTATTATTAATAAATAAACTATAAAAATTAGCAATCGCTTTCCATTGCATTTTCAAAGTCCATTCTTTTGAGTAATACGTATGCCCCTGACTAATTTCACTTTGCCTGACATCCGGCAGAGCCTCTTGCTTTAAAGCCTTCCTGATGACATCACAATACAAACCATGTGCATGTTCCATCACTTTGATATGTAAGGAAGAAAGACTCTTAATACCCGCCAGCGGAACAAGTGCGGTAGTAATAATATTACCGGAATCAATTCCTTTATTCAACCACATCATCGTATTACCGATATATTCCACCTGATTTGTAGCCAGGCACCAATTTGTACAGTTGGGTCCACCTTTAATATATGGAGAAAGCCCTGTGTGCAGATTGATTATTTTGCAGTAAGGAGAAACCGATTCAATCAACTCATTTTTTATCAACCTTGTTCCGGAAACTAAAATGAAGTCAGGTCGGATTTTATCAATAATTTTCAGCACTTCAGCATGATTAATATTTTCAACCGTTGTTTGAGGAACACCAACAGGAAAATGATAATGGCCGTAAAATTTCATCAGGTTGGCCCAGGCATGATGTAAAGGATAGGTAAGCAGTGCTTTCGATTTTTGCAACAAGGTGTCAATAAAGCTTTTTGCCATCCCCTTTCTTTTTTCCACAATAATATGTGATGGTAATACCAACGCTGAAACCTTTGCTACAAGGGCAGTTTGATTTGTCTGAGCACCTACTAAAAATACAATCTTCACGATATCAGCTTTTTGATGCTTGTATAAACTCCGGACATTCTCAGCGAAGTCTTGATCCAGTTTTCATTGTACAACTCTACACGTGGAATAGAAAAAATATCATCACTTTCGGTGCTATAAAATTTCTGATCAACAGCCAGGCCAATCTTGTAACCGGCTTCCTGAGACAACTTCATTACGCTTGCATTGTAGCTGCCTATCGGATAAGAAATTGTGTAAGGTTCGATGTTACAATTTTGCTTGATTAGCCTAAAAGACTCATTCAATTCTTCCTTAATTATAGCTTCAGATTCAATCTTAGCCAATAATGGATGAGTGTGAGTATGGGAGCCAACTTCAACACCTTCAGCAATAATCTGATTTATCTCTTTCCAGGTCATCAGCAAATTGTCAGGAATTTTCACATCATCTGCCGAGGCTATAATTTGAGCAGTGATGTGACGACGATTCTGATCAGGGATTTTCTTCAGAAAAGGTTTCAATGTCTTTCCAAAATTTATTCTTTCCTGCGCAGAATTCCAGTTTGTGTTTTTCAGGTTCTCTGGTAGCAAACTTGTTTCCAGATCGAAGCTTAATTTACCCGAATGATTAAAGCAATAATCAAGTTGATAAGTCCAGGGCGGCAATTGAGACTCAACGCAGGAACTCACAACATACATTGAAGAGGGAACATTGTATTTGCTTAAAACAGGAAGTGCGTACTCAATAAAATCTTTATACCCGTCATCGAAAACCATTGCGCACAAAGGTTTGGAGGCATTTTCGAAATTTTTTCTGTCTCTGAAAAAATCTTCAAACCTGATGCAATGATGACTTTTATTAAGCGATTTAATTACTCTTTCAAAAAGAACAGGATCCATCGGATCCCACATTGCATCACGAAGGGGAGCAACTCTGTGAAAAAGAAAAACTTTTATCTGCATACTGTTTTATCCGGTGTTTTAGTTTTTCAAAAAATGTTCTTCATACCATAATTGAAAGACTACCAAAGCCCAAACCCGCTTGAAATGGAAAAATTTACCCGAACGGAAATCGTCTACCAGTTTTTTAATTGGCGCATACTGAAAAATGCCTTGCGATTCAATGTATTTTTGGTTCAGATACTGGTCGATTAAAAAAGCATGCGAGCCCAGCATCCAATTACCGACCGGTGCCGGGAAGCCCCATTTCTGACGGTAAATCAATTCCTTTGGAATGTATTGCTCCAAAGATTTTTTCATCAGATATTTTTGCTCATTTTGCTTGATTTTTAAAGATACCGGCAAATTGAGTGCATATTCTACAAAACGATAATCGAGGTAAGGCAAACGCACTTCGAGGCTGCTGGCCATAGAGGCAATATCCATTTTATAAAGCAGATTGTCCGCCAGGTAATGCGAAATATCGAAGAGGGAAATTTTTTCTTTATCGTCTATTTCCAGCGCGTCTATTTCCTGCCAGGTAGTTGTTGGAGTGAAATTATAATCACCTTTTCCGATGAGATTATTAATTTCCTTTTCGCTAAACATCCCCTGCTCTTCGGACCACATATGCAGCATCATCTTATCCATTCCTTCATGTGCAAAAAGGCGTGAAGCCCTGCGTGTTTTGCCGGTCAAAGACAATCCCAGTTTCACGGCATTTCTTGCAAACGAGCCACCGGCTTTTTCTACTTTCTTCAATCGGTTGTACCACACATAAGTGTTGTAACCCATGAATAATTCATCACCACCATCACCACTAAGGGCAACAGTTACAGCTTGCCTGGCCTTATTGCAAACAATGAGGCTGGGTAAGGTGGAAGGACCTACAAATGGTTCATCATAATACTTCCAGACATTGGGCAAATACTCTTTTGCAAAAGCTTCATCAACTGTATATTCATGATGATTTGTTTTAAGAATATCTGCAACCTGACGTGCGTATTTTGTTTCATCATATTTTGCCACATCAAAACCAATAGTGAAACTGTTGATTGGCGTATCGCTTTGTTTTTGAAAATTGGCAACGACCAGAGAAGAGTCTGTACCGCCGCTCAAAAAAGCACCGACAGGAACATCGCTTATCATTCTCAGTTTCGTAGCGTCTGCCAGTAAATCCGAAAACCCTTCAAGCGCTTCAGCTTCTGTAAGCTGGTGATGCTTTGCCCCGAATTTATCAATAATCCGATAGTACTCGTGAAACTTTATTCCGTCTCTATTTACGATGGCATAATGACCATTCGGAAATTTAAAAACATCCTTGTAAATGGTAAGCGGCTTGGGGATATAATCAAAGTGAAGGTAATTATGTAAAGCATCCATACTCAGCTCCGGCTTGCGCATCAGTGGACGCAAAGCTTTTAGCTCGGAAGCAAAATAGAAATTATTATCCTGATAAAAATACACGATTGGCTTTACGCCAAAACGATCCCGAACTAAAAACAAATCTTCTGTCTGATGGTCGTAAATGGCGACAGCAAACATCCCATTCCATTTCTGTACGCAATCCACACCCCACAAAATATAGGAATGTAAAATAACCTCCGTGTCAGAACTGGTTTCAAAATGAATTGCAGGGTTTTGCTTTAAAATTTCAGCAGCAATTTCAGCAAAATTATAAACCTCTCCGTTGAAGATAATTGAATATCGCCCGCATGCACTGTGCATTGGCTGATTTGCGGCTTCGGAAAGATCTATTATGCTTAACCGACGATGACCAAAAAAAAGCTTGCCGGTGGAACTGGTGTAATATCCACCGGCATCTGGACCACGGTGGCTCAACGCATCGGTCGCAGCTTTCATTTTTTGGTTATCAAAACCTTGCTGACCAAAGGCACCGAATATTCCGCACATTCTAAAAAATTATTTAGTCTTAATTATTATCTATCGATTAGTTTTTAATACCCTTAACCACCGCAATCCTGTTAGTGCCGCCATATGTAATGAACTCAGCAAATATATTTTTAAAACCAAATTCCTCGAACCAGGCCTTGACCGTTTTAAGTGTTTGTGGTTGATCGTATTCGGGAGAGAACATATCGAATGTATCCAGAATACACCATTCACGCAATTGTTGTTTGGTGAGCCCCTGAGGCAATGTTGATTTAATATCGCAAATCGGGATAAAACGATTGGTAATTTTGCCCAAGCCAATTTTATTAAAAAACTGTGATGCAGTAATCATCCAATCAACATTCTTTTCAATTTTGCGCAATAGCTTTTCATTATCCATTTTTTTTGTAATCGGCCTGAAGATATACTTTGCATGGATTTTGGTCCACCAGCCGGTTACAGGATAAAAATCAACTGCGAGTTCTCCTCCTTTTTTAACCATCTCAGCAAGACTTGCAACAGATTGTTTTACATCAGGTGTATGTTGCAATACACCAAAGCAGAAAACCTTATCAAACTGGGCCTTCTTAAACGGCATTTCATACACGCTGGCCTGAAACAATTTGAAACGATCTCCATGATGGCCATTATTTTTAAAATTGGCTTCCACGGCATTTGAATAGTCCACACTAAACAAGTTTGCTTTGGTGTAATCCAGCACAATTTGTGAGAAGCGACCTGCGCCACTGCCGACTTCCAATATATTTTCCCCTTCAAGGTTTTCTTTATCCCAGTCCGTTACAGCGAAGAAACGTTCTTTGGATTGCGCAGCACTTTTTACATCTCTGTCTATTTGAGTCGTACGAAATTTATTCCACTGAAAACCAAAATTATCGGTGTAATTATCATCACTAACCGTGCGGATTGCTCCATTAATTTTGGGATAAACAACTTTTCCCTCAATTGTCAAGCCATCTTCGGTTAATTGAAGTTCATTAGAATTGTGTGGGTCAGAATATATAATCATTTTAAAATTTTTAATTAGAAAGTTTCTTTTTAAGATTCAGAAATGGAATCTCAATTATGTAATAGGAAAGCAATGCCATTATAAAAACGCACAACATGTTTTGAGGAAACAATTGCAAAAAAGAAAATCTTTTATCAATTAAGCAATGTTCGCTTCCAATAAAAAGTTGTTGCCATACATACAAACTATAAGACAATTTACCAATGAAAACTATTGAAGAATTATTCAAAAATCGAAAGAAAAGCGTAGCAGGATTTAAAATTGAATACAATAAAATAATTCCCGAACTGCAGGCTACAATGGTACCCGTGAAAGGAATAAAAAATTTATCATAAACCGGATGGTATTCAAGTTTGGTAAAAATAATTACAAATGCAACTAAAACGAATATATGTATTGTCGAAATTTTTGCAATGAAATTCTCAACTTCCTTTTTTTTATAGTAGAATAAAAAACCTAAAAAGCAACCAAGATAAAGCAGGTCGGCATTCATAAAAAACGGAGCTAAAAAGATTTTCGATGCTTCGGTGTATTTATAATAGAAACCTCGCATTACTGCGCCTAAAATAAGGACAAAAATCAAAAATTGATTGGAAAACTTATAACGGAATAATATAAAAATGGCTGGCCAAAGCAAGTAAAATTGTTCTTCTACCGCTAATGACCATGAATGACCTGTGAGCCAATTAAATGGCGTTATTTTAAAGTTTTCAATATAAAGGAACCCACCAACAATACTTAAAGCATCTACATTTACAATATCAAAGTATTTCAGTAGAATAATTACTACTAAAAAGGCATAAAAAACCGGAAAAATTCTCAAAGTCCTTCTTAAATAAAATTTCTTTATATCAATTCTTCCGTTTTTGTTTTGTTCATTAATTAATAAATAGGTAATCAGGAATCCACTAATTACAAAGAAAAAGCGTACCCCGATACTTCCGTCAAGATATTCAAGAATAAATTTTAATTGTGATGGAATATTTGTAGATCTTGTCCAGTGTGACAATAAAACAATAAATATAGAAACCGCTCTTAAACCACTTATACTAGGAATTTCCTTGTTCATCAATTTTTTTTAACTTCAGATATATTTTTTGGTCTGATCGAAATTTTATAGACATTTAGATATCCCTTTTCCATAACTGGATAATCTTCCTGATTCCTTCTTTATAAGGCAATAAATCGCGGCCAAGCAATTCCCTCATTCTGCTATTATCCGGCTGACGGCGAGTCATATCTCCATCTCTTAAGGGTGGCAAATGAATTAGTTTAGAGGATGAACCTGTCAGTTCAATGATTGTTTCCGCAAGTTCTTTTATTGTAATTACAATATCAGATCCGATATTGTAAACATCATTTTTATACGACTCATCAAATAATGTTTTCAGGCAAGCATCCACATTATCATCAACATAACAAAAGGTTCTGGATTGGCTTCCATCTCCATACAGGGTAATATCTTCATTATTAAGTGCTGCCTGAAGAAATTTGGACATTACAAAGTCAGAACTTTGTTTAGGCCCATAAGTATTAAAAAAGCGGAATATTGTAAAATCTAATCCAAACTCCTGATGATACGAACGGCAATAAGCTTCTCCAATATTCTTTACGACAGCATAGGGCAGTCTTGAATTCAAAGGAGTAGTATACTCGTGCTGAGGCAAAATAACCGGCTCACCATAAACCTCAGAAGAGGAGGAATAAAAAATTCTTTTTACACCGGTATTCTTACATAAATCAAGGATATTTCTAATTCCATCAATATCTCTGAGCACCATCACGGGATTATCCAATGTCCTTAATACACCTACTACGGCTGCATAATGGAATACATAATCGAAATTATGAGCTGTCATTATTGCAGCAATATCATTGTATTGATTGACATCACATTTGATAAATTTACAATTTTCATGCTGAGGGATATTACTGACTTTCCCCGTCAGAAAATTGTCAACCAAAACAACCTGATAGCCGCCAATACTTAACAACTTATCTGCAAAACTACTGGGGATAAAGCCTGCACCACCCGTAATTAAAATTTTCACCATTTCGTAATTATATTTTTAATTGTTGCGTAGAATCTTTTATTTCTTAAAATTTCCGTCTTGTTAAGGATTGATTTAAACAAAAATAAAATACTATGTAATTTATGTTTAGGTTCGTTTGCTAAATGCAGTGCAATATAGGAGTTTGCCTCCATTTCAATTCTTTTAAAGTTCTTACCGAAATAGGCTATTACTTCCTTATCATTTTTCAAATAATGAATCAATAATTCTAAGCGGACAAGAAGAGGCTTCAAATTTATTTTCCTGACGCTTCTGCTATCGTGGTCAATAATTAAAGAAGTAATGATATTTGAATAATACAACGGAAATCTGGCTGTAAGGCGGCACCAAAGTTCATAATCTTCGGAAGCCGATAAATTTCTGTCTTCATTAAATTGATGAGCTTCTATGATGTCTTTTCTTATAAATACTCCATTACAACTTAATGAATTCCCTCTATGCATTATGGCATTTAAGGTTTGTCCTGTAAAATTATTTACATCTCTGAAGACTTCCCCATCTGCATCCGCCCAGGCATATCCAAGATGAAACCAAGCCACATCATTGTGCTCTTCCTTCAGTAAATTTGCAGCAACCTCTAAATGGTTTGGCAAAGCAATATCATCACTATCAAAAAAATTAATATAGTCGCCTTTCGCCACGGATGCACCATAATTCCTTGCAGCACCACGTTCTCCGTTTTGAATTTTATAATATTGAATCCGCTCATCTTTGATTTCTTTTACTACCTCCTCCGTATTGTCAGTGCTGCCATCATCCACTATAAGCAATTCGAAATTCGAATAGGACTGACTTAAAAGAGAGTTAATAGTTTTTGATATAAATTTTGCTCTGTTATAAGTCGGAATCACAACAGAAAAAAATGTGGTAGATTTCATTATAAAATTATGTTTTCAATGAATTGATCCTTTTAATAGTAAAGGTTCGTGTGCAAAACTATTTTAATTGAGGTAAAGGTTTTCAAGTTCCTGAAGCATTTTTTTCAAAGAAAATTTCTCAACGACTGATGCATAACCATTTGTTCGCAATCTTTGTTTTAGATCGTCCTCCTTAAGTATTTTTAGCATCGCCTGGTAGATTGCGTCTGAGTTTTTGAAAGGAACCACCAAGGCATTTTTGCCATCTTCAATAAACTCGGCAGCTATACCGGAAAGGGTAAATATTGATGGAACTTTTGCCGCTAATGCTTCTATATAAATCTGCCCGAATGCTTCAAAATGAAAATCAATGGGAGTATGAATGAATATATCCATCGAATGTAAGGCCGCTTCAATATCATTTTCAAATTTGATTAAGCGATATTGCGAAGCCGGGACAGACTTTAATAATTCTTTAATTGAGTCTTCAAATTCTCCGGAAGCATTATAAAGCGTAAGAACCGCGTTTGGATAGTCGTTCAATAGATTTTTAAATGCAGGAATTATATATTGAACGCCTTTCCATTCTGTAAACCGGGAAATTACTCCAACAACGGGCGAGGAATTTTCCAGTTGATATTTACTTTCAATAGTCTTTATCCTATCCTCCTCTACTGTAAGAAACTTTTCCAATAAAAAACCGTGGGGAATAAACCGGATTTTAGACTCCTTAACTTTCTCCCAGTCCTTCAAAATATCCTTTACCATAGGTGAGATGGCAATTATTTTTGTAGAAAAATAATTAGATAATCTATCCCAAAAAATACCCTTTTTATAATAAAAATGATGAATGGAAGAATGATGCCTGGTGTATATCCGGCTGGGGATGGAAGCATACCAGCCTGCTGTAAGGCCCAATATATTTGCCTGAATCAGATGGCAGTGGATAACTTCTGGTTTTCTTTTTTTTAATAACAAATAAAGCTGAAACCATGCTTTAGGCCAATCTTTTTTGCTTCTGCAGATAATCCTTGTTACGTTAACGGAATTTTCCAGCAAAAAATTTTCGAGATAGGATTCATCCGGATTTAAAAGAATAAAAGATAATTCTATTTTTTTCCTGTCAAGATGTAATGCAATCCATTCAAAAGCAGATGCCTTATTAATATCAGATATGATGTAGGTAACTTTTATCAACTTCTTTATTTCACTATTATATCATAATGACAATTATCAAAATTCTGCTTCTTATCTATCTCAGACATATTATCAGCCCTTAAAAATTGTTTATATCCGGCAGAAGAAAGCAGGTCGATAAGTTCTTTTGCACTCCTGTTATTTTCTTTCAGGTTATTATCATCCAGTTCAATAAATAATACCGGATGGGATTTTAAGGTATTAGCTGCCCCGGCTAATACAGAATACTCAAATCCTTCAACATCCAATTTTATAAAATCTACCTTTGAAATATTTCTTTCGTCAAGTATTTTATCTAAAATATCAACCTCAATAATCTTATATGGCAAATCACGGTCCTCAGCAATAATTCTGTTCATCCCGGGATTATGTTCATTCACCTGATATAAGCGCAGTTGCGCCTTTTCTTCGCCAAGACCAAGATTAATCAGGTCTATATTTTTAAAATCATTTAATTTAATATTTTCTGTTGCTCTTTTAAAAGTATCAGGATGTGGTTCAAATGCCAGGATTTTAGCATTTGTATTCAGACTGGCAAAGTACAAAGCAGTAGATCCGATATTGGCACCAATATCTAAAATAACTTTAGCCCCTTTTACTGTGTCTTTAATCGATAAAAATCCAGGATCATCAATCTCAAAATAAATAAAATGATCCACGACATTACTTATATCAAGCTTATAATTTATTCCATTTCTTTGAACAACACGATATGTACCATTTTTATACAAATAATCCGGTGGGATTAATTTCCTTAAGAATGAAGATGGTTTTCCCTTTATTGAAGCAATCAGTGCTTTTTCCAGAACAGAAATTGTAAACACCTGCCTTAACGCATTAAATATTTTCGTTTTAGCAGAAATTTTCAAATGATAATTATCCATAATTTTATTTTAATTTGACCTTTTGAGGGAACATTGTACTATTGGCAGTAATTATGAAATCGTAAATCTTATATCTTATTTTTTGCGGCAGCCAGGTTATACGGTTTTTGTCCACAGCATCAATCCAAAAATTAGTAGCTAAGAAGTTAAAAAATGCAGCTTTCAAACCAGTCGGCTTAGCTACATAACGCTCATTTTTATCGGGATCTGCATATATCTCAGGCTTTATGCTGATCAATAGTTTTTGTGCTTCGTAATATTGACGTAAGCGTTTAATATAGTTTCTGACATTTTGGGATCCGGTATCTACGTGATAAGCCCAGGCATCGCTGTTAATATAAATAGGATAATTGTCACTTAATAAGCGTATAGCCAAATCATAATCTTCCAAGTCATTTAATCGTTCATCAAAATAACCAAATGATGCAAAATCATTTTTTAAAATGGAAAAATCTGCCGCTGTAAAATATGGATTCGTTACTAAAACAACTTTTTCCTTATTTTTAAAATAGCTTTCCTGCCATTTATCGCTCAACCACGACTGGAATCTTAAAAAATCATTTGCTGAGTTTTTGTGGGGCGAATGAAGAGCTCCACACATTAATCCCTTTTTGTACTGAATATGATGCGCATAGTGTGCCTGGATACAATTTTCCGGCAGCTCCATATCATCATCAAAAAAAATAAGTAAATCTCCTCCCGCAAGTCTGGCTCCACTATTTCTAACCTTTGCCCTCCCACCATTTTCCTGGTAATGAACCTGAAATCCGGGCAGAGTAAAAGATGAATTTTTTAGTACTTCGACAGTATTATCCGTCGAACCATCGATAACCACAATAACCTCATTAGGAAGTTTTGTTTGATTTTCAAGGCTTTTAAGTAAGTTTAATATTTTGTGTCCACCATTGTAGGTTGGAATAACAACGCTAATATTCATTCTTGATGTCCATTCTGTTCACTGTCTACAATAAAAATCAATTCATTCACCAAATCAATTTAGTTTTTCAATCTGTGCCAAATTTTCCTGAAAATCACCGGGACCACTCTTTTACGCATTTTCAAGCTTTTCAAGGCTTTGCGTTCTGACACAGATAAATACTTTGGATCTATATGCCCGATAAAATAGTTGAATTTCTTCCAGTCACTATGTGCATAGGCCTCGGCGGCAAGGTACCAAAAATGATTGTGTAAGACAGCCTTTACCGAGGTAGCGGTATCTATTTTTTTTAATTCAAAAGTTTGACAGCTTTCCCAATCCGATAATACTTTTTCCTCTTGGGTCAAACCATTCCTGACCGCTAAAGAATAGAAGTAATTGCTTTGCTCCTTTGCAAAACCAGACTGCTGGCTTACAGTTTTGGATTGACCATGTAATCTGAAATGGACGAGTAATTCATCTGTCTTTACCACACCACCAATACCATACATCAGCAAAAATCTTATCCAAAACTCCCGATCCATCAGGTAATGAAACTGACCATCAATTCCACCAATTTTATCCCATGCACTTTTTCTGAAAAAGGTTTCTGGTTGATCAATTCTTGCCCATCCAATGGTTTTTAAGAGATCATTTGGATAAATATCTGTACCAGTAGAAAAATGAAAAGCAGTCTCACTAAAAACCCTGCTTTTACCACAAAAAACCAATGTTTCCGGATTTGAAAAGTGTTGGGCAACTTTAAATAATGATCCCGGTTCGTAATAATCGTCGCTGTTTAACCAATTAATTATTTCTCCCGTTGCACGTGCATATCCTTTGTTTATAGCATCACTCTGACCCGAGTCTTTCTCACTTACCCAATAGGTAAGGTATTTTTCATACTTTTTAATAATATCCACACTATTGTCCGAACTTCCACCATCAATGATAATATATTCAAGATTAGGATAATTCTGATCCAAAACAGAAGTTATTGTCTGCTCCAGATATTGACCTTGATTATAAGAAGGTGTAATTATAGTAATTTTTGGATAGTGCACTATTAAAATATTTTAATGGAAACGAGCTTTCAGCTTTAATATTGGAGATTCAAAAAATTTAAAACTAAACATGCTTACCATAAATGTCATTACTAAAATACATATAGAAACAAGTAAGCCGTGCTCGTCGAGGTTCTCTATTTTGAAAGAACGAAAAAAACTAACAAGCGTTCCTGCAAAAAAACCATAGATAACCATATGAAAAAGGTAAAGACCATAGCTTATTTTCCCGCAGTATTTAATAAATCTGTTGTTGTATAACAAATTTACCAGTCTGGAAAAACGCCCCGCAGAAAAACTAAAAACAAGAATACAACACCAAAATATTGAAATTGCTGTATAGCCCCAGCGGATAAAATAATAATTACTATTTGAGAATTTCCATTGGGTGTTCCATAAAGCATATCCCAAACCAATAATTACGGCTATAAAAACCAATGGAGCAAATTGTTCAAGAACTTTTTTATGAAAACGAATCATAATGGCCACAATACCGCCGAGTATCAAGCCATCAAATCTTGTTAAACTCGAGAAATAGGCAAATGTCACCTCGGGATTAGAATACCTTAATAAAATACTTGCCAGGATCACAATGACACTAAAAAAAATAATTTGCTTTTTATTACAGAAATAAATAACAAGTGGCCAAATCAAGTAAAATTGCTCCTCAATAGCCAGAGACCATAAATGAGACAACATTTCGTTTGGCGGCCATCCATCAAATGTTGGCAAATTGTTTTGAAAATATAGAAAATAAAAAAGTTTGACTTTCAAAAAATAATCATACCCTTCAGGAAGCTTAATGCCTGTAAATGGGATAATAAGAAGCAATACAACTAATAAAAGATAATAAACCGGAAAAATCCTGAGTGTTCTCCTGGCATAAAAATTTTTAAAAAAGTTTGCCTTCTCTTTTGATTCCAGTAAAATTCCTGTGATTAAAAATCCGGAAAGAACAAAGAACAAATCTACACCTATCCAACCTCCTTCTGCTAACTTGGTAAAGGGTTGAAACCTGCAAAAATGTGCAAATAAAACCAAAAGGATTGCTATTCCTCTTATACCATCCAGATGGGGAATATATTCTTTACTATTATAGTTAATTCTTAGTGTAAGGAAGTTTTTCATTAAAAAGGAGCGAAATATTTTATCAATTTAATTTATTAATTTTTTAAACTGATTAGCATAATGCGCTATGTTTTTATTGTATTCCAATGGATCAACTGAAAATTGTTTTGCATACATAAGGTCTGCTAACAATTTCGAATTATCAATCTCAAAAAATGATGCATTGCATGGTAATTGTTCACGATGTACAGTTAAATCAGAAGCCAATACATACTTGTTCAAGGCTTTTGCATCCTCTACGACTGTGCTCCATCCTTCAAACAGCGAAGGTTGAATGACTGCCTCTGCATTTTTCACAAGACATAATTGCTCATTCCTGTCGATGAATCCTAAAAACAAAACCTGGTTGGAAAGGCCGAGTTCTTTCACACGTTTTTTTAAATCTGAAGCATATTCAGGATTTCTTGGATCGTGCTCTTTTCCGGTAAAAACAATCTGAAAATCCAATTGCCCTTTTTCCATTAAAATCCGGGCGGCTTCAACGATCAGACTTTGATTTTTATGCACCCAAAATTGATTTGGGGCGATAATATATTGATTACCGATTCCAAACTTTTCCTTTAAACCGGATATTGACAATTCATTCAAATCAGGATGAGTAACCGCAAACTGTACTACAGCCGTTTCGCAATGATGAGAGGGAAATAATTTTTTGAAATCATTCAGCGCATTATTGCTGCTAAAAACAACAGTATCTTTTGAAGAAGCAATAAATGAATGATTTTGCATCCGGTTGCTCAGTTCTGATTTCGAAAAGAATTCGGGATAATACAATTCCTGAAAATCAGGAATCCAATAAATTTTTTTCATTCCCGGAGCAATCATTCCAACAGGGGTTGGGAACATTACATTTACCTGATGAAAATCAAACGCGACAGGCTGCGGGAATAAATCCTTATTAAACAAAGTAAAATTCAATTTGTTCAAAATTCTTTTCGCTAAAGAAAGCCTTCCTGATTGATAAGTCAATAATTTAAACTCGAGATGAGGATATCCGGTTTGTTCAATCTGTGCAAACTCCTGTGCTGTTTTTGCAAAAACAACGACAGTAGGTTTTTCGTTCTCCTTCAGTTTATTTAATGCCGCAATCAGATTCTGGATATAATAGGTTCCACCAATCCAATGTTCATTGTTCTCGTATAATATACCTACCCTAAGCTCTTTACCCATTTTGCGTATTGATCCAGTCCCGCCGGGATATCAAACTCAGGTTTGAAACCCATTGAAGCCAGCAAATTAATATCCGCTTCCCAAAAATCAGGGTCGCCGGTTCTCGTTGTACCTTTAAATTTCACGTCACCCTTCCAACCCAAATGAGTATAGAAATGGTTGACTACATCTTTAATCTTCCACTGTTTACCATTCGCAACATTGATACATTCGCCTTCGAAAGCTGCATTTTCCACAACGATAAAAATCGCTTTTATCAGGTCATCAATAAAAATAAAATCCCTTGTTTCTTCACCGGTACCAAACAGTTCTATTGATTCAGACGTTTTCGATTTCTGGTACAGGTCCCAAAACAGTTGTTTTTGCAAACCCGGCCCATAGGCAGAAAAAATTCTTAAGCTACAGGTAGGTACATTAAAGAATGTAGAGAACGAGTTGCAAATTTGTTCTGCCTGCAGCTTATGCACCCCATATGGAGAAACCGGTGCCGGAAGCATTGTTTCTGATACCGGTAAGGATAAAGGATTACCGTAAACTGCAGCACTCGAAAGATTTATAAACTTTGTCGAAGGTTTGTATTTTCTTATTGCATCTAAAATGCGAAATACATTGACAACATTCAGGTAATAATCCAGCAAAGGTTCGCTCATAGAAAGCGGAACACTGGCCGCGCCTGAGCAATTAATACATAAATCAAATTCCTGCTGTCCGAATATTTTATCAAAATCAGGTTCCTTTGAATCAATTTTAAGGAAAGGTTCATTGCCTCCGTTATTATTGATATCACAATAAAACAAAGCATAACCCTTTTTGTCTTTTAAAAAAGTACAAAGATGTTTACCTATAAAACCACCAGACCCAATTACCAGGATATTCATCTTAAATTGATTCGATTTGGCCGGTTCTTGTATTAAATACTGTTTGACCTTTTAAAGATTTTAATCTTGCCTCGCCCTTCAGGAATGTTAACTGACCATCCTGGTTTCTGCTTTCTGAAAATTTAGATTGCACATAACCTTGTTCCGGTGTTTTCGCTTCAAGGTCTTTCATTTTGTCTTTTCTTACAAAATAGGCATTGTTGCCATTTGCGTTACATCCTATAAAAGAGTAACCTTTCGTTTCAGCAAGATCGCAAATGGAAAGCAGCGATGTACCGTAAAGCAAATTAGAATAATGAGCATTACTGCGTACGAATGAAGGATCGTATTGAACAGTCCAGGGTTTATCAAAACCAAATATGCTGTTGTATTCAACAATCATAATGATTGGATTGATATCCTTTTGAAGTGCATTCCAGATCCAGTAATCGTTACCATCAATATCAATATGAAACAATCCGATTTCTCCGCCAAATCCATTATCCTTTACCAGGGCATTAATATTCTCAGCCGTAACAAACGTATCCAGGGCTGTCAGGTCGTGCCTCCAGTAAAGATCTTCACTTCTGACTGCATTCATGTGCTTTTCCGAACCATCCATAATCAAGCCGGTCCAGTTATCGTTAATCAGTAAAAAGCGGGTATTACATTCAGTATAATTTTCAACACCGAATTCTACGAAACGCTTATTGTCAATATCCAGATAGTTGATCAGGAAATTGATAATGCCATCATCTCCCCATTGGGAAAAAACCTGGAATTCAGATTTTTTGATGTCTTTCAGAATCTCATCCTTTTTATAAATCAGGTTGATATTTCCCAGCAATTTTCCATTATTGATGCGGGTTTGCGTCAATTCGTTCCTCATCTTCTGGAAGGTATATTTATCTACCAGCTGAGCGAATGCATTTTTTATTCTTCCGATCATTTTTATTCTATAATTTGAAAACTGCCTGTATTATTTTTTTACCCATTCGAAGCAAACAAACAAATGCTGATGCTCCTCCATATAATGCGTGAATTTTCCGGAGAAGGAAAGTTCGTCCAGTTTTATTGCCAATGGAATAAGTGTATTTGCAAAGAAACCATCCGGTTTGTCAATGCTGTTCAAAGTCAATTCCTGTGCAATATCCAGTTCAGTTTTGTTGACAATGTACTTCTTTTGTAAAGTGCACAATGGTTCTACAAATCGTTCCAGTTCACCTTCATAGAACGGAACCTCCTTAGGTGAAATATACCAGCCATTTTCTGCAGCATCCTTATCTATCCTGGTCATTACTTTCGCAAGCTCCGGATCGGTGCTTCCAATTTTTCTTGCACGTGCAAGACTGTAATTTCTCAGTTTGTAAATCAGTTTATTGATAATCTTGTCACGCAATGATTTTTCACCTGCCTGCCTGTTGAAGAAAACAGGTTCGTACATAAATATTTTTGTGCCGCTTGGCAACTGTGCAAATTGTTCAAAAAAATTGGTCAATTCTTCTGTGGAAAGATGATGCAATAATGCATGAATAACGACACCATCAATATCCTTTTTTTGGAAAGTTGATGCATCGGCCTGTTCATAAGTACAATAAGCCTCTTTGTCAAAAGCTTTTGCATTCTGATGGGCAATAGCCAGCTGACCCTGAGAAAAGTCGGTACCTATAACATGAAAATCTTTATCAGCAACAAGCCGGCAAACCCAGCCGCTGCCACAACCTATTTCAAGGATTTTTACCGGGCGTTTAGAATTGCCTGCCAGAAAAAACGCTTTCATTTTGGAGAGATAAGGCAAACGGATTACATTTTGAAAATGTATGTTTTGCGCCCAGATTTTTTCAATCACCTGTGCGTTATCATCCCACCATTTTTGCTCTGTATTATCTAGTTCCGGGCTGGAAATATTGATGCGCTTTGTTCTCATTAACTTTTATCTTTATATTTTTTGCAGGATATTGCTATCCGACTAATATTACTCTTCTATTTTCTCTTAGTAATTATGCGTTTAAGTCTTCCTTTTACCCTATTTACCATTGAGGGTTTTATATATTCCCTATAACTCGTTTCTGAAATTATTTTATCGTATTCAGTGTCATTAATTATAGCAATCGGATCTTTAAGCGGGAATTTAATTTGATTTCTTTTTAAATTTCCACTTGCCGACTCTGCGTCGAAAGTATGGGTAGCATCAGGACCGAATCCAATATTTGACACCAGATTCATATGTGGTACAATACCGAATGAGTTAGAAATTATCCGCGCAAAAACCAATTGATAGTCCCACCAGCTCACGATTTCCTTATTGTGAGTCTGTGTCAGAAGTTTCCGGTAAGTATCCTGTTCATTTTTATTTAAAAAATGGCTCAAAAATTCTTCACGGATATATTCATCTGACCATGCAGATACAAAAAAATCATACTTCGCCCAGGCGCGCTTCCATGTGGCCCATCCCCAGATAGCGGAATAAACAGAGAAAAAATAAGAAGCCTCATTTTTCTCCCAGGTTCCCAAAACGTTTGTACCAGCAATGGAATTTATTCTTAAGTCGTCTTTATACTGATGTAATAATTGTTCGCAAAAAGGGAAAAAACTTGGATCCGGCAAACAATCATCTTCCAAAATAATACCTTGCTCTACATGCTGAAAAAACCAGGTTATTGCATTAAAAGGGCCTAAACCACATCCTTGATTTTCTTCGCTGAACAAGGTCTTAACCTCACAATCCCAATCTACCTGCGTTGTGATTTTTCTCACTTCCGCACAACGTTCCTCTTCGCCATCTTTTGTTTTTCTGGCACCATCTGCGGCAACAAATAATTGTTTAGGTTTTGCAACACGAATGGCATCAAAAACCCGTTGGGTGGTTGAAGGCCGGTTAAAAACAATTAATAGAACTGGAGTATTCAACATGAAATTTATTGTGCAATCAGGTTTCTGTTTTGCATGTTCTCATGCATTTGAATTAAAGTTGCTTTCAGGTCATATTTCCAATCCCAGCCCGGATAATGGCTTTTGAATTTGGACACATCGCTGATCCACCAGATATGGTCACCGATTCTGTTCGTTTCAGAATAACTGAAGCTCATTTTATTGCCGCTGATTTCTTCACACAATTGAATCGCTTCGTTCATCGAACAATTGGAGTGTCTTCCACCACCTGCATTATACACCTCACCCTGCCGTGGATTCTGATAAAAATACCAGAACATGTTTACCAGATCATAGCTGTGAATATTGTCGCGTACCTGCTTTCCTTTATAGCCAAATATGGTATAATGATCACCGGTTACTGCACATTTCATCAGGTAGGATAAAAAACCGTGCAATTGTGTTCCGGAATGTTTTGAACCCGTAAGGCAACCGCCCCGGAAAATCCCAACATTCATTCCAAAATATTTTCCATACTCCTGAGCCAGAATATCGGCTGCAACTTTTGATGCACCGAACAAAGAATGCTTGGTATTATCAATGCTCATACTTTCATCAATACCATTTTTAAAGTAAGGATGTTTGGTATCAATTTCCCAGCGATGCTCTAACTCTACCAATGGCAAATAGTTTGGTGTATCGCCGTATACTTTGTTAGTTGAGGTAAAAATAAACACTGCCTTTTCACAATACAATCGCGTAAGTTCCAGCATATTCATTGTACCGGTTGCATTGACACTGAAATCAGTCAATGGTTCCTTAGCGGCCCAATCGTGACTTGGTTGTGCTGCGGTATGAACGATAAGTTTTATATCATTTCCATACTCAGCAAAGATTTTTTCTAATACTGCATAATCCCTGATGTCTGCCTGATAATGCTTATAGTTTGGAATTTCATTTTGAATACGATCACGATTCCATTCTGTAGAAGCATCTGCACCAAAGAAATATTGACGCATATTATTATCAATTCCAATAATCAAATCAAATTTTGGAGAAAAGAATTCAACAGATTCTGAGCCAATTAATCCGGCTGAACCAGTGATGAGAGCAATATTCATATTTTATCAGATATTATTTAATACTTCTTTGAAACGTTGTGCGAGCAAAGCTACACTATTTATCTCTTTATAGATTTTCCACTCTTCGGTGGGATAATCATTATGCTCAATTTGATGAGCGAGTTCATTAAGCCCTTTTAATGCCTCATTTTCATTGCAGGGAGAAACAGCAGCGCCAAGTCTATATTTCTTTACATCGTCTCCCACACAATAATTATCAGATGCCAAAACAAGCCGTTCGAAAATGGCTGCTTTTGTAAGCCTGTTACTTGAACTCACAAAATTATCGTATACCAGGAAAGGGATATGCATTGCACAAAAAACAGCATTATAGGCACTTCCTTCCGGAATGGATTGAAAACTGAAAAAACAATTCTCTCTTTGCTCCGCAATAAATGCTTCCACTTCCTTCCATTCAGTTTCAGCGTATGTCTGTTTGGGTAACATGCCTAAGAACAAAAAGAAAAACTTCTCTTTGTCAGCCAGCTTCACCATCCTCATCATTGTGAGTGTACCTTTATGCTTTTCGCATCCAATCATCCCCACAACAATCCGGTTCTTTGCCTTTTCCTTAATTTCTTGATATAATGGATAACTCAAATCAGGGGCTGTATCATCAGCTGTTTCCGGAAAATGAATAACCGCTTTCCCTATCCTGTTTTGAAATCCGGATTGAATCGCGCTGTCGTGAATCGTTACTCCGACACAATTTTTGCTCAGGAATATACTATCCAGATCGCGCCAGCTTGCCTTTAATTGTAAAGTATGCGGTTCGCGCCTCAAATGATAAGGATGAAAATAGAGCCCGGACCATTTGTAAGGAAAGATCCAATCCAGCATAAATGCCGGAATAAATCTGGCCAGCTGATAATCAAGCCATGCATAAAACACCAGATCCACCTTTAATTTGAGACTTTGTTCAACTCCTTTTACCAGGCTCGCATCATACTTCCAACGTGCAAGTGTGTTTCGTGTATCACCGAATTTTCCTTTATACTGATTAAATGTTTTTTCAGCATAGTCAATTGCATGAAATTTATCCCGGCTATAGCCCGGTTCAGCAATCATTGCTTTAGCCAATACATCGGCGCCTGGCACCAACACGATGACGTTGTTACCTTGCTGCAAAAGAATGGAGCAAAAACTTTTTAAAAATGACAAATGATGACCGGTAAGGGTATTATCGATCAGTACAATATTCTTCATTCTATTTTAAAATGGGCTCCAGAATGCTACGGTTTTCAATAATCCATTCTGTAATATCCTTCACAATCTGCTCAGGATTTATTTGTGGTTCCCAACCCGTTTTTTGGGTTACATATGTATTGTCTGTCAGGTATATTCTGATATCAGCCACACGATTTTCTGTAACGGTATCAATCTGAATTTTATTGCCGGTTGCCTTTTCGCACAAGCGAGTCAATTCCTGCAAAGAAACGCTGCAATCCGCACCTCCGCCTACATTAAATATTTCACCGTTTATTTTATCAATGTTATGAATTTGCCAATCCACCAAACGATACAAATCGTCAATGTGCAAAATATCTCTTACTTGCTTTCCGGTTCCGCCGTAGCCAAAATATCCGAGCTTGCCCTGAAAAATATGGCGGGCAATCCATAATACGATAACACCTTGGTCTACCTTTCCCATTTGCCAGGGACCAGTCAAAACACCGCATCTGTTGATCACTGCTTTTACTCCGGCAAGTTCACAATACTCTTGTATGAGTAATTCAGAAGCAAGTTTGGTTGTTCCATAAAAAGACCTGCTGCCGGAAAGCGGAAAATATTCACTCACTCCTTTGGAAGAAACACCGGGCAGAACCTGTTCGTCAATCCAGTTGAACCGGGTATCCGATTCTTCAAATTTTACTTCTTCCAGTTTAGCAATAGGATAAACCCTGCTGGTGGAAAGAAACAGAAATGCAGCTTTGTGTTTTTTAGCGAGTTCAAGACAATTGATGGTTCCCATCAGATTATTATTCACCACCTGCTCCACAGGGCTTGTGATACCTGCCAAAACGGATGGTTCTGCCGAAGCATCAATAATCAAATCGAATTCCTGATCAAAAAACAAATCCTCTTTGCAACGGATATCTCCGTGTTGAAAGTCAATACTACCTGCTTTTAATCGGGGTAAATTCAGTTCAGAACCTCTGCGCTTTAAATTATCAAAAGCAGTAATGCTGTAAGAAGGATACTGCGTTTTAAGTTTAAGCGCAATTGCAGATCCCGCAAAACCCGCTCCGCCTGTTATTAAAATTTTCATTTTACTCTTTTTTGCCTGATTAATTCTATGGGTGCCAAAATTTTCCTGTTGAGGAAATGTGCTATCAGGATAGTGGTAAGGCACACAACAATGGTACGGACTGTACTGGTCTGATCATTCCATTGAAATGCCTCGTAAATAAAAATGACCAGCATGTGGGCAATATAAATCGGGTAGGAAAATTCACCGATGAAACGATCCCATTTATTGCTTTTGGTGGTGTAAAAAATAAAAGGCGTTGCAACAAAAAGTAAGGAGATGTAAATCCAGAACTTAAAGGTGAAGATGAAAAAACCGTTGTTGAACATCAAAAATTTTGAAGGCAGGACATATAAAGTATCCGGCATATTGCCATAGAAAATGGTGAACAAAATAATAGCCGACATCAATGACATTCCTATTGTTTTATTCTGGAACCAACTTGTATTCTTAATTTTACTAAGCAGAAAATAAGCAATAGCACCCATAAAGAAAAACTGCAACTCAAAAGGTAAAAACCGATAAGACCAGGGATCTGCAGACAAACCTTTGCTGATAAATAAATAGCGCAAAACAAAACTTGCTCCGAGAATTAAAAAGGAAAACACTGGTTTCCGAACTGTAAAAGGCGCAATGATATAAAACATCAATTCGCAGCTGACAGACCATGCTTGTGGCACCATCATAAAGTCGAAAACATGCGGTGTTGTTTGCCAAAGCTGATCAGAAAAGAACAAATTTCCTGTGCTTGTATTCAGGTTGGTAAAGAAAAGAACATCCTGCCCGAACAAGGCAATGTTAGTAAACACAATGGTCAGCCAGGATTTTGCTGAAAGTACCGTTCCGTATTCAGAATAAAGATAAAGATGATTGGGTGCGTGTGGAAAAGCAAACATTAATCCAACACAAAACAAAAGCGTCACAATTGCTACTGCCCAATAAATAGGAAAGATCTTGAGGAAGCGATTGGACAAAAACAAATAATAACCTTTCAAACCAGAAGGATATTTTTCATTTAAAATCATCGCCATATAAAAGCCGGAAATAAGATAAAAACCCTGAACAGCTACTTGACCGCCAACAAATTTTATACCGAAAAAATCGCCGGTATGAAAAATAACAACAGACAAAGCGAGAAAAAATCTTAGCAGACCCATTTATACTGTATTTAATTTTTTATTTCCCATTGGGAATTTGCCATCAACACTCCGGCACTTGGTTTCTTCCAGTCTTCGGTATCGTTTGGATTTGGTAAGATTTCCAGGCTCATAATAGACGGAATATATTCCAGCAAACCTGTTAATGCCCGTGCCCCAAGGTTTACAGTATAGTTTCCGGCGCTGAGATTGACATCCAGTTCCACTATTGCTTCGCCATTATTGGTATGAGTCAGTTGAAAATCCGGGTACGTTGCTGTTGACCTGCATTCTATCAGCGTCTGATAAGCATCCGAAATGGTAATGCCCATCAATGCTTCCTGAAAATTAGCCTCTGCTGTATACTTTATTTTGAAAACAATCTTATCTCCTTCATAAATATTCTCCTCGGGAGCAATGAGAGATAGACTTTGATACCGGAAGCCCGGAATCGTATGTCCGGCACGCGGGTATACGGAAAGATCAATTGTGCGCCCTTCCTTATCTCCGTGTACATATTTATACAACACCTTATTAATATCACCTTCGAAAGAGAGTGTTCCCCGTTGCATCAAAATACCGTGTGTACATAAACTCTGCACCTGGGAAAGATTATGGCTCACAAACAGAACTGTTCTGCCATCCTGTGCACTCACATCCTTCATTTTGCCAATACACTTGCGCTGAAACTCAGCATCCCCAACGGCCAACACTTCATCCACAATCAGGATATCCGGTTCCAGATGCGCCGCAACTGCAAAGGCAAGGCGCACATACATACCGGAAGAATATCTTTTTACGGGCGTATCAACATATCGTTCAATGCCGGCAAACTGTACAATCTCATCAAAACGTTTCCTGATGTCCACTTTGGTCATTCCCATAATGGCACCATTCAGGAAAATGTTTTCACGGCCGGTAAGTTCCGGATGAAAGCCGGTACCTACTTCCAGCAAAGATGCAATGCGTCCTTTTACTTTAATATTCCCTTCTGTAGGTTTGGTTACTTTAGACAGCACCTTCAGCAAGGTGGATTTGCCAGCGCCATTTTTTCCGATTATACCTAAAACCTCACCTTTTTTAACATCAAATGAAATGTCCTTCAAAGCCCAGACATAGTCGCTCTCCCCTTTTTGGGTGCGGTCATTGCTTTCACCAATTTTGGCAAACGGATCTTCCTTACCACGAACTTTAGCTATCCAACGATTGAGATCGTGGCTGATAGTGCCGGTACCCACTTCCCCAAGACGGTAAAGCTTGCCTAAATTTTCGACTTTAATAGCAATATCACTCATTCTGATTATGGCTTTTTAAACATGGCTTCGCCATTCCTGAGTCCCATCAAAATTTTACTTTTATCGAACCAGGTATTTACTTACTCTCTGCAAACGGCTAATTTGCTATCCTCCTCACAATACTGCGGTCTATTTTAAATGAAGCAGTGTAACCCAAATTTTCTATAATAATATTGAGATAAGCATTGTTTTCTTTCTCAACCAATTTTCCTTTTATTCCTTTTAGCGGCCCCTCAATCACCTCCACCCTATCCCCAATATTCAAAACATTCCTTACAATAGTGATTTCCTTTTCAAAAGCAGCTACCCGTTTTATCCGGTCAATTTCAACTTCGCTTATCGTAGAAGGCTTTCCTCCTATCGAAACAAATTTTATTACGCCAGGAACATCAAACACCTCATTCCTGTGAAGAGGATTTATCAGAACAAAAATGTAGGAATTGAAAAGCGGCATCTCGACCCATTTTTTCCTGTCCTTCCATTGCCTGAGTTGCTTTTGCATCAACAGCAAATGAATGATACCTGTTTTCGAAAGACCTTCACTTACCTTCTTTTCTGCCCTTGGTCTGGTGACAATTACAAACCATTTCTGTTCTTCACTCACGTTAGTAGGATTCTGAAATTCTATGCCTTTGTAGTCACCAGGAATTTTTCCTGGTACACGGTTTGAATGCCATTCTGCAGATCAATTTTTGCTTCCCATCCAAGGGAATTTAATTTACTGACATCCATTAACTTTCGGGGTGTGCCATCGGGTTTTGTACTATCCCAAACAATCTCTCCTTCAAAACCAACAATATGCTTTATCAGTTCAGCAAGATCTTTGATGGTAATATCTTTTCCTACTCCTATGTTCACAATACCCGCCTCGTTATAGGTATTCATTAAATAAACACAAGCGTCGGCCATATCGTCTGCATGAAGAAATTCGCGCAGAGGACTTCCGCTTCCCCATAAACTTACAGTGGAGTCATTATTTACTTTTGCTTCATGAAATTTGCGCAGCATTGCCGGCAATACGTGGGAATTATTTAAATCATAATTATCGTTTGGGCCATACAAATTAGTAGGCATTACCGAGATGAAATTACATCCGTACTGACTTCTGTAAGCATCGCACATTTTGATCCCTGCAATTTTTGCAATGGCATAGGGCTCATTGGTTGGTTCCAGCAAGCCCGTCAGCAGATAATCTTCTTTTAAGGGTTGTGGTGCCAGTTTTGGGTAAATACAGGACGAACCCAAAAACATTAATTTCTTTACACCATTTTTGTATGCCTGATGAATAACATTGTTTTGAATCATCAGGTTTTCGTACAGGAAATCTGCTCTGAAAGTATTGTTTGCCAATATCCCACCGACTTTCGCAGCAGCCAGAAAAACGAAATCAGGCTTTTCTGCCTCAAAAAATGAAGCAACTTCATGCTGATTTCTTAAATCCAATTCTGAAGAGCTGCGATAAATGATATTTTGAAAACCTAAGCCGGCCAGTCTGCGATGAATAGCGCTTCCTACCATTCCTCTGTGACCCGCTATATAGATTTTATCTGTTGATTGCATTATTAACTATTTCGTAAATTATTCAATTGGTGATTTCACACTTTATTCAAACTGTCTTAAAACAGTAAAACCGGCTTCTTTCAACATCTTCTCCTTACGGAAAGCGTTAAGATCGGAATGTACCATTTCTTTCACCAGTTCAGGCAAAGTGCATTTCGCTTTCCAGCCCAATTTTTGCTGGGCTTTGGATGGATCACCAATTAATAATTCAACTTCTGTAGGGCGGAAATAAGCCGGATCAACGGCGATAATTTCTTTCCCTGTTTCAAAATTGTATTCTCCGGTGGAAGAAAGTACAAAACCTCTTTCGTCTACACCTTCCCCTCTGAATTCAATTTCGACACCCAATTCCGCAAAAGCCATTCTGATAAAATCACGAACAGTTGTCGTAATTCCGGTTGCAATAACAAAATCTTCCGGTGTTTCCTGTTGCAGCATCAGCCACATTGCCTCTACGTAATCGCGGGCATGACCCCAGTCACGTTTTGCATCAAGATTTCCGATATATAGTTTATCCTGCAATCCCAGAGCCATTTGTGCCACGGCCCGGGTAATTTTGCGGGTTACAAATGTTTCTCCGCGAAGCGGGCTTTCGTGATTGAAAAGAATACCATTACACGCAAACATTCCGTAGGCTTCGCGATAATTTACGGTAATCCAGTATGCATACATTTTGGCAACTGCATAAGGCGAGCGCGGATAAAAAGGCGTTCTTTCACTCTGCGGAACTTCCTGCACCAAGCCGTAAAGCTCAGATGTGGATGCCTGGTATACTTTAGTTTTTTTGGTTAATCCCAGTAAGCGAATGGCTTCCAGGATTCTTAATGTACCAATTCCATCAGCGTTTGCTGTGTACTCAGGAGCATCAAAACTTACTTTTACGTGGCTCATGGCACCCAGATTATAAATTTCGTCGGGCTGCACTTCCTGAATAATACGAATCAGATTGGAACTGTCTGACAAATCTCCATAATGCAATATAAAATGGCGGTTATTTATATGAGGATCTTCGTAAAGATGATCTATTCTATCTGTATTAAACAGTGAACTACGGCGTTTTATGCCATGAACGATGTAACCTTTTCCTAAAAGTAATTCAGCTAAATAAGCTCCGTCCTGACCTGTAACGCCTGTAATCAATGCAACTTTTGCCATGCTTGTGTTCTATTTATAATTTATTTAACGATTTGTTAAATTAGTATTTGCAATCTCAATTTTGTGTGCAAAGTTAAACAGAATATATCAGGAATTCTAACAAAATCACTATGATTTTATAAAAGAAAACCGCCACCCGAGGGTGGCGGTTTCGACTAATTTTGAAATTCAGAAACTTACAATTTCATATCAGCATCACTGCTGTTCTCATTGTTCGTTTCGTTGTTTGCAGATTCTTCGCGTGGCGCTCTTTCCGGACGATCAGCACGAGGTTCGCGTGGCTCACGACGTTCGCGGTTATCACGATTGCCACCACCGCTTCTGCGGTCTCCACCACGGTCATTACCTCTTTCAGGACGATCACGGCGTTCGCGGCGCTCACCTTCTACAGGCTCTACATAACCTTCGGGTTTTTCCATCAGCACTTTACGGCTCAGGCGGTATTTACCCGTTTTAGGGTCTACATCCAGCAATTTTACTTTGATAGCATCACCTTCTTTCAAGACACCTTCAAGATTATCCAATCTGCTCCAGCTTACTTCAGAAATATGCAACAAACCTTGTTTGCCGGGCATAAATTCTACGAAGGCACCGTAAGGCATAATGCTCTTAACTGTTGCATCGTATTCTGCGCCAACATCCGGTACACTCACAATACCTTTAATCCAGTTCATTGCTTTGTCTATACTTTCTTTATTGACTGCAAAAACCTTTACGTAACCTTTTTGCTCTTTTTCTTCAATAGAAATAGTCGTTCCGGTTTCGCGCTGGATTTCCTGGATGATTTTACCACCCGGACCAATGATTGCACCAATGTATTCAGTATCAATAATCAATTGCTCGATACGAGGAGTATGTGGTTTCAATTCGTTACGGTAAGCCGGTGTACAAGCGTACATTGCTTCAAGGATATGCAAACGGCCTTTACGGGCTTGCTCCAATGCTGAAGTCATAACATCCATACCAAGACCATCCACTTTAATATCCATCTGGATACCGCAGATACCTTCGCGTGTTCCGGTAACTTTAAAGTCCATATCACCCAGATGATCTTCATCACCAAGGATATCGGTTAATACAGCCCATTTTTTATCAGATGAACGGCTGATCAATCCCATTGCCACACCACTTACGTGTTTTGGTAAAGGAACACCTGCATCCATCAAAGCCAGAGAACCGGCACAAACTGTCGCCATTGAAGACGAACCATTTGACTCAAGAATATCAGAGACAACGCGCACGGTGTAAGGATATTCCAGGCCCGGCATCATTTGCTCCAAAGAGCGTTTTGCCAAAGCCCCGTGACCAACTTCTCTGCGGCCAACGCCACGCATTGGTTTTGCTTCGCCGGTAGAGAATGGAGGGAAATTATAGTGTAAAATGAATTTTTGGTATTCAGAAGTTGCAGCCGTTTCAATCAGCAATTCACTGTCTTTTGCACCTAATGTTACAGTGGTCAAAGATTGTGTTTCGCCACGGGTAAATAATGCAGAACCGTGCGGTGAAGGCAATGCATCAATTTCCATAAACAAATCACGCACTTCGTCCGTTTTACGACCATCCAGGCGAACACCTTCGTCCAGGATCATATTGCGGACAGTATAGTATTGCAAATCGTCAAAATAACGTTTTGCAGCACCCCAAACGTCGCCGGGCAAATCGCCGTCAGCTTCAAGACCTTCGCTCAGGTGAGCTTTCAGGTCTTCAGACAGTGCTTTGTAACCCAGGCTGCGATCGTGTTTTGCTACACCGCTTTTACTGATTTCCAGCATACGGGCAGCAGCAAATGCTTCTACACGTGCTTTTAGTTCTTCGTTGATTTCAACCGGAACAACTTCACGTTTTGTGGTCAGTCCCAGTTTATCTCTCAGTTCTTGTTGTGCTTTTACCTGCACTTTAATGGCTTCGTGCGCAATTTCAATTGCTTTCACTACGTCGGCTTCCTGGCATTCTTTTGCCTCGCCTTCTACCATCATTATATTTTTTTCGGTAGCTGCAATGATAAAGTTCATATCAGCTGTTGCCAGCGCACTGCGTGTCGGGTTAATCTGGAATTCGCCATTGATACGTGCAACACGTACTTCAGAGATAATTTCCTGAACCGGTACATCAGAAACTGCTAATGCTGCAGAAGCTGCAAGACATGCCAAAGCATCCGGCATTACTTCAATATCCGAAGAAATCAAAGACACCAATACCTGTACATCGCAATAATAATCTTCGGGAAATAAAGGGCGCAAAGCGCGGTCTATCAAACGGGAAATCAGGATTTCATAGTCATTCAAACGGCCTTCTCTTTTGAAGAAAGAACCCGGAATACGACCTGCCGAAGCAAATTTCTCCTGGTAATCTACAGTAAGCGGGAAGAATGATTGGCCTGGTTTAGGCTCTTTGTTGGCTACCACAGTAGCGAGGAGGATAGCATTGCCGAGGCGTACAGTTACGGCTCCATCGGCTTGGCGGGCAAGTTTGCCCGTTTCGATTGTTACTTCGCGGCCATCATTCAGTTTGAATGATACGGAAGTTGGATTCAGCGTCATAAAGATTGCTTGTTTTGTTTTAAAATATGTCATCAAAAATGCGGGCTTTGTCAGCGAAACGCTTGCTACGCCGCATATATATGGTAGCAAACGGGTAATTTCTTATTATAGCAGAACAAGCATTTACTAAATTCAAATTGCCTCAGTAAGGTTTTATCTAAGCTTATTTTAAAAAATATCTTTCAAAAGTAAAACATTACGGGCATAAAAAAGCTATTCCCAACATCTCTGTCGGGAATAGCAGTGTTATTAAATGATTACTTACGCAATCCAAGTTTCTCGAGCAATGCGCGATAGCTTGTCAGGTTTGTGCGGCTCAGGTAAAGCAATTTGCGCTTACGCTGACCTACCATTTTCATCAAACCACGGTTTGAAGAGAAGTCTTTTTTGTTACCACCTTTGATATGCTGAGAAATGTGGTTGATACGTTGTGTAAGCATTGCAATTTGCGCTTCGATAGAACCGGTGTTTTTTTCATCACCACCAAATTCTTTGAAGATGCTTAATTTTTCTTCTTTACTGAAATGAGACATTGTATTTGTGTTTAAATTTTTAAATTTCGGACTGCAAAGGTAGGCCATAAATTCAAATGAACAATTTTTTATACGATTTTATTAAAAAATTGTCTATTGTAAATCAATCACTTATAAAGATTATTCACTCATTAATGAACATTAGTCCGTTCTGATTTCAATTTTATTTTCAAGCTTTAGTCTGAAATCTAATGTCTGACATCCTCCGTTAACGAACTTTAATATCCAAAACCATCGTTTCGGCAAAGTGGAGGTTAATTTTGGTAATCAAATTGTCTTTACCCAAAACAATTTCCTGTTTTAGAGGGGCGACATCTGTACTCACAATCAATACCCTGTTGCGGAGCTGAATATTATGGGTGTAACGTGCAATTGTAACACCAACAATTTTTTCCCAATCTTCTTTTATACGGTATTCGTTTACCCTGTCTCCCCATCCCGATTGAGCAATCAGTCGTTTTAAGGCATCGCCCACACTATATTCCGCCATAATAATTGCTGTTATTGCTGTGCAAAAATAGGATTTATCTTACAATACATTTTTGCAAAAACTGAACATTTGTGGCAAATAGCTTTACAATATACATGCCTGCCTTGAAATCAATATCTGTGATATGAATTTCCTGTGATCCTGAATGTAATTCAATTTGCCTGGCATACATTTTTTGTCCTAGTGTGTTATATAATTCCAGGTCAAAATTTCCTGCAGAAAGCGATGAAACCGACAATTTAATATCATTGGAAGATGATTGGCCAAGAACTTTCAGCTCTTCGCTAAAAGGATATACCCTCTGAATCCCCGTTTTAATCATCGTCATAAATGAATCTACACGAATATCATAGGCAGCAGAAACCTTTGAATTGTATTTAAAACCCACATAAAAAGCTTGGCTTTTAAATGCTGTAACCGGGAAGGTAAAATGCATCCATTTGTCCACATCAGCAGCACTCATCGGCAAGCTGATGGCAGTCCAGGAAGCAGAATCAGGAGAACCTGAACCGGCATAATCGTGAGAAATCATGACCTGTAATTCATTACCACTAAAAGATTTATATAAATGAAAAGAAACAGCCATCGCATCCGGGGAACTCATATCAATCTTTGGCGAAATCAGCCAATCTTCATTTGCAGTATTTGCTGCACCATCATTTCCATACATCCTGACAGAACTGTTTCCGGTATTATGTTCAAAGCAATTCCACATTTCCATTCCGCCACTGCTGTATTTTGACCATGAAAACGGTAAAGAGGCCGCTTTTAAACATGATGTATCAAAGTATTCCGCCATAAAATGCGGCAAAGCGGATTCAGTCGAAAAACGCCATTCGGTGGTATCTTCAATAGCATAAGCAGCAGCCAACGCTGTATCTACAATGGAAGAATCAAATGTGACATGATAAGTTTTGCCTACATCGAATTTGACCCCTGAAATCAAGAGTTGTTTGTCTTTAACCTTTAAAAATGTTGAACCGGTTTTGATAAGCTGAGTTGTATTATCTGTTTCATTTTTGATATAAACATTTCCGTCGGTTCCCAAAGAGATATACTTTGAAAAATCTATTGCCAATATGGTTCCTAAAGCCACATTGGTTGATCCATTTGAAGGAAACAGGTTTTGAACAATCGGGCGGAATCCCGTATCTGCAACACCAGTCCAACGCAGTTCCACATCATCTATAGCAGTGGTGGCCCTTGAGCCTGTCCCGATGGATGTTGAAAGTGTTACGATGCGAATCCAAACGATATCGCGTTTATCATTTATCGCACTACCAAAGGCAATATTATAAAGGGTATTACTAAAAGTATTTCCCCCTGTGGTCATTACACCAGAACTTATGGTGGTAAAAGATCCGGGGATAGCCCCCACAGCATACTGAACGAGCCATGTGGTCACTTTACTTCCATTCGATGAATCAAGAGATTGAAGTTTAAAATCCAGTTCAAAATCACTAAGCCTGAAAGTATGATCAATCTTAAAGGTAAAAGCGGCTCCTGCGTCACCAAATGTTCCGGTTTGTTTTACACCCAAAGCCCTGTCAGTTGCGGCCAATTGCAGGGCACTTGTTCCGGCAGCGAAATTGGCAAAACCGTTAGCTGAAGCAACATTTTTAAATCCGCCGGAAGTATTGCCCCATCTTGTTCCGGTACCGGGAACAGCTACAAATCCTGCCAGCGCGGAACCGCCGGGAGAAGCTGTTTTTGCATTGGTGTCTACACCCCAACCTACCGGCAATCCGGAAGATAATGCATCAAAATTTTGAGAATAAACAGAACCTGACAAATGCACTTGAGCATGCGAATCTGAAACGATAAAAAAGCAAATTGCAAATAAAATCTTCTTCATGTTAAAAAATTTAGTCTGCATTAAAATTATAAATTATCATTAAAATTAAGCACTATACGCAAATTAAATTTTTATACTATAATACATATTTTAATAATACAATTTATATTTTTCGAATAGGTTTTTATTCTAAATAATACCCATCTGAAACTCTAATAATAACACCAGTTTATTTGCATAGGGAAATTTTATAAGTAATATTTTACTAACAAAACCATCAGTAAATCTTACAAAGAAATTATCACTTGTAAAAAATAATACACTCTAAATGTTCTTATTTTCGCGATTCTTATTATTTAAACCTCAAAAAAATTTAATGAAAGTAGCATTGATAGGCGCTACCGGCTTAGTAGGAAGTACTATGCTTCGCCTTTTAGAAGAACGAAATTTTCCGATCACAGAATTATTGCCTGTAGCCTCAGAGCGCTCACTGGGAAAGATGGTTTCTTTTAAGGGTAAGCAGTTTCCGGTCATGCTGGCGGCAGATGCTATTGCGCAAAAACCTGAACTGGCCTTATTTTCAGCCGGCGGAGGGCCATCGTTGGAATTGGCGCCTTTGTTTGCCGGAGTGGGTTGTTATGTCATTGATAATTCATCTGCCTGGAGAATGGACCCAACTAAAAAATTAGTTGTTCCGGAAGTAAATGGTGACGCATTGAATAAAGAAGATCTGATCATTGCCAACCCGAATTGTTCTACCATACAAATGGTTGTTGTGCTGAAACCTTTACACGAAAAATACAACATCAAACGTGTTGTTGTCAGTACTTACCAGTCTGTAACAGGCACAGGCCAAAAAGCTGTGGATGAGTTGCTGCAACAGCGCGCCGGCGAAAAAGTGACTTCAGTTTATCCTCATCCGATTGACTTTAATCTGATTCCACAGATTGATGTTTTCCAGGATAATGGCTACACCAAAGAAGAAATGAAAATGGTGCTGGAAACCTGCAAAATAATGGGTGACGACAATATTAAAGTGACTGCAACTTGCGTGCGCGTACCTGTAATGGGCGGCCACAGTGAGAGCGTGAATATTGAATTTAATAATGATTTTAACCTGGCTGAAGTGAACAGTATTCTGAGCAATGCACCTAGCATTATTGTAACCGATAATCCTGCTCAAAAAGAATATCCGATGCCGCTTTATGCCACCAATAAAGATGAAGTTTTTGTTGGCCGCATCCGCCGCGACGAAAGCCAGCCAAATACGCTTAATTGCTGGATAGTAGCGGACAACCTGCGTAAAGGTGCTGCTACAAACGCGATTCAGATTGCGGAATTGTTGGTGCAGAAGGGGTGGATTGGGTAATTTGAAAAAATAATGAGGCGTGCCGAAAAGGCACCGCGCTATCCGCTGCTACGCCGCCGCCAGGCGCTGCCTCAAAGGCTTCAGCGGGGTATCCGCTACTATCGCTCGCCCGCAATTGCTAAATTTTTATTCCTGTCTATAGCCTTCTAATGCTTCCGGCGGGTACTTAGTTTTTGTCTTATACTTCGTCAGGCTCAGCATGACAAAAACTAAGTACCCGCCACTGAAGGATGCCCATGCATCCTTTTCCTTTTTGGGGCGCACACAGGTGTGGTTATAGATTGCATTCCCGCTAAGGCGGGACAGGTTATGCTTCGCAATGACGCGCGCGGGTGCTTTCTCCTTTTTGCTCACTACCCTCTTCGTTATGCCGACGTGGTGCAGGCCGATGTAATTAAATAATGTGAAAGGATAATTGTATCTACATACATTTAAGCTTTGAACTGTAATCATATCAGCATCTTAAATGATTTTACCCGTATGAAAAATGATATACCCCTGCTCTTGTTGCTGATCCTGATCGCTACTTTAGGATCCTGCTGTTTTGCTTCTCAAAAATGCGATTTGGGACCTAGAAATTTTTCCACGTTCAAAATATTAGATCAAGACGGAAAAAACCTGTTATCCGGAGCCTCCAAAAAATACAATGGTGATTCTATTCAGGCTTATTCTTTATCGGGCACAGATACCGTTAAGCATAGTTGCCAGATAGGACCAAACGCCTACGACCCTCCGGCAAATGATAGTTTTTTGGCCATAGAATATGACGACCGGCTGTTCACCACCGTCTTCCTTGTATTTGATGCTAAGGATAAAGATACTTTACAGCTCATTAAAATAGAAGGAGGGGATAAATGCTGTCGTAAATATTTCTACCCGGTTCCGGTAAGTTTTAATCTTCAACCAGTGCAGCAGGGAGAAAATGGTGTGTTCACTATTGTAAAGAAATTGTAAATCACCCATTGCGGCCGGGTGCTTCATATAGTAGCTACAATAACATTCTCAGGCGCGGAATCCTACGCCAGATAAAATATTGTTCACCTCTTAACACGCTTACGTCATTGCGAGGCACGAAGCAATCTTTCATTAATCCAATTCTTTTACTTCTGTCCAAAAATCTTTCCATTCGGGATTCATTGTATTGATCAAATCAATTTTAGATTTGCGGTTACCGCCTTTGATTCTCTTCTCTTCAGCAATCGCCAGTTCAATTCTTTCGTAAAAAGAATAATAAACCAATTTGCTGCAATTATATTTAGCTGTAAAGCTTTGAGGAAAATTTTACAGCTGTGTTGGTGAATTCTACCACGTAAATCGGATGTAACACCAACGTATAAAACGAGTTGGTTATTACGTCTTTTGAGGACGGGACGAGGACTAGCAGTGACAGCCGGAGACCCAAAGCCCAATAGTAAGTGAAACCTGAGCGCACCGCAAAACTTTATGCTCAAAAAAAGATAGTTTTGTACAGCACACATATAAGCCGAAAACGAAAGATGCAATTTAAAATACACAGTGATTACCAGCCTGCGGGAGATCAACCAACAGCCATCAAACAGCTGGTGGAAGGAATCAATGAGGGTGAGCAGTTTCAGACTTTATTGGGGGTTACCGGTTCCGGTAAAACTTTTACAATGGCCAATGTTATTCAGGCCGTGCAGAAACCTACGCTGATCCTTACGCATAACAAAACACTGGTAGCCCAATTGTATGGAGAATTCCGTCAGTTTTTTCCGGAGAACGCGGTGGAGTACTTTGTTTCTTACTACGATTATTATCAGCCGGAGGCGTACATACCTACAAAGAATGTTTATATCGAAAAAGACCTTGCCATCAATGAAGAACTGGAAAAATTAAGGCTACGTGCCACTTCCAGCCTGCTCAGCGGTCGCCGTGATATTGTTATTGTTGCTTCCGTTTCCTGTATCTATGGTATGGGTAACCCAATGGAATATGAGAATAGCATTATCCGCATTCAGCAAGGCGAAAGCTTTGGCAGAAATACATTTTTACACGGACTGGTGCATGCGCAATACATGCGCAGCCAGGGAGAATTTACAAGAGGAACCTTCAGAGTAAACGGAGATACGGTCGACATCAATCTGCCTTACCTTGATTATGGCTACCGCATTACCTTTTTTGGTGATGAAATTGAGGAAATAGAAAGTTTTGAAGTAGAGACAGGAAAGCGGATTATGTCGCTGGATCACGCAGCTATATTCCCTGCAAACCTTTACATCGCACCGAAACATTTAATGGCGGACATCATCCATGAAATACAGGATGAAATGAACGCACAGGTGGATTATTTTACAAGGATCGGTAAAAATATAGAAGCACAACGCATCAAAGAAAGGGTGAATTATGACCTGGAAATGATTCAGGAACTTGGCTTCTGCAAAGGAATTGAGAACTATTCGCGCTTTCTGGATCGTCGGCGCCCGGGTGTACGCCCATTCTGTCTGCTTGATTATTTTCCGAAAGATTTTATCATGATGATAGACGAAAGCCACCAGACAATTCCGCAAATTAGCGGGATGTATGGTGGTGACCGTTCACGCAAAATGAACCTGGTGGATTTTGGGTTTCGATTGCCCTCGGCATTGGATAACCGTCCACTAAACTTCAATGAATTTGAACAACAATTGAACCAGGTTGTTTTTGTAAGTGCCACACCTGCAAGTTACGAATTGCAAAAAACAGATGGTCTCATTGTTGAACAAGTGGTGCGCCCGACGGGGCTTTTAGACCCTCCGATTGAAGTTCGCCCAAGCATCAATCAGATAGATGACCTGCTGGACGAAATAGACAAAAGAGTAAAGAAAGGGGATCGTGTGTTGGTAACAACATTGACCAAAAGGATGGCCGAAGAACTCGATAAATATCTCACCCGCATCAGTGTCAAATCACGCTACATTCACTCCGAAGTAGATACGCTGGAAAGAGTGGAAATATTGCGTCAGCTGCGCCTTGGCACAATTGATGTACTTGTAGGGGTGAATCTTTTGAGAGAAGGGCTTGATTTACCGGAAGTTACTTTGATGGCTATTCTTGATGCGGACAAAGAAGGCTTTCTGCGAAATGAACGTTCGCTTACACAGATGGCAGGACGTGCAGCAAGAAACTCGGAAGGCCTGGTTATATTCTATGCCGATAAAATTACGGAATCGATGCAACGTACAATGGACGAAACGCTGCGTCGTCGTGAAAAGCAAATGCTCTACAATCAGAAACACGGCATTACGCCAACAACTGTCAATAAATCAACCGAGTTGATTTTCAAACAAACCTCGGTACTGGACATAAAAGGCTACGACGAAAAGAGCCCGTACGCCGTGATAGATAATGCACCAAGTATCGCTGCAGAAGATGAAGTAAGTTATAACAGTGCTGCCTCACTGACCAAAGCCATTGCAAAAGCAAAGAAAACAATGGAAGCTGCTGCCAAAAATCTCGACTTTATGGAAGCTGCCAAATGGCGTGACGAATTAATGCTATTGGAAAAGAAAAAAGCCGAACTGAAATAGTCCGGCTTTTTTGTGTCTTTAATCTCTTTGAAATTCCAACCGCATTCCTTTATTATTTTCAATTACTTCACCATTCTCGTAAACAATATTTCCATTAACAAAAGTGTGTGTAATGCTTGCCGGAAGGGTCATTCCTTCCATAGGACTCCAGCCGCATCGATACAAAATATTCTCTTTGCTCACAGTGAATTCCTTTTTCAAATCCACAAGAACAAGGTCAGCATAATAGCCTTCGCGGATATATCCACGATCTTTTATCTGGAAACAAATGGCCGGCGCATGAGCCATTTTCTCAACAACTTTTTCAATCGATATTTTTCCTTGCTGTACATAATGCAGCATCAGCAAAACCGAGTGTTGCACAAGTGGCAAGCCTGCAGGTGCTTGTGAATAAACTTGTTGTTTTTCATCCCAGGTATGTGGCGCATGATCCGTAGCAATGATGTCAAGTGTATCATCCAATAAAGCTTTCCACAATGCTTCTTTATTTTCCGGTGCTTTAATGGCAGGGTTGCATTTGATCAGATTACCCAAACGAGCATAATCATCAGCCGTAAAATGCAAGTGGTGCACACACACTTCATTCGTAATCCGCTTCTCTGCCAGTGGCATCATATTACTGAACAATTGCAATTCTTTCGCGGTACTGATATGTAAAATATGCAGGCGCGTATCATTCTGTTTTGCGAGTTGTACAGCAGAAAAGGAACTCTCGAAACAGGCCTCTGCATTGCGTATCAGCGGATGAAATGAGGCATCATTCGCATCAGGGTACAACAATTTATTGGCGGCAATTATGCGTTCATCTTCACAATGCGTTGCAATCAGCATTTCTGCCTGTCCGAATATTTTATTCAACACCACATAATTATCCACCAACATATTTCCCGTGCTGGAACCCATAAAAATCTTGATACCGGCAACCTCATTTTTCTTTCTATTGGTTTTCAAAACCTCTTCAACATTGTCATTACTCACTCCCATAAAAAAGGAGTAATTCGCCACAGAACTATTCGCTCCGATTGCGTACTTTTCTTCGAGCAACTCCTGTGTCAGCGCAGCAGGAATCGTGTTTGGCATTTCCATAAAAGAAGTAACACCACCTGCAACAGCCGCTCTTGCTTCTGAGTGAATATTAGCCTTGTGGGTTAATCCAGGTTCGCGAAAATGCACCTGATCGTCAATTGCACCCGGTAAAAGATGCAAACCTTCAGCATTGATTTCCCGGGCATTGGCAGGCACTTCCAGCTGATTACCAATTTTCTCTATTCTTCCGTCGCGCAACAACACATCGCCTACAAATTGTTTCCCTTCATTAACTATTGTCGCTTGCTTTATGATTGTGACCATATGTTTACTATTATAAAATTGTAAGATTTAACTGTACTTTTGGGCAAATTAGCATAAGAAACTAAAACAAACAGAAATGGCTAAAAAAATACTCGTTGTTTTATCATTGGCTTTGGGCTTGACCAATCCGCTTTTTGCTCAAAACACTAATCTGCAACTTGGCGAAAATGAATATTATCTGCTGGACAGACTGGAAACAAAATCCGGGAAACTCTCTGACAGGCTTTTCCTGACAGGCAAACCGGTAAGCCGCAAAGATTTAGTCGATTTTCTGTCGAATACATCTCCAATAAGAATGGTGGAAAAGCACTATACATTGGATGGAGAAAACCTTAAAAGTACAACCGTACCACACGAATTTGACCAGATTGATTCCTACAACAGCCGATCTGCTCTTTCTATAAATGCTGAATGGACCCCAAATGAAGAAGGTGCGATCAAAACCAAAAAACCATGGCTGAAAACATTCTATAAAGCACAAGCAAATTTTTTCGAAGTCAATAACAAAGATTTTTTTCTGGCGGTCAATCCGGTCATCAGCGCTCAATACATGCGCGAGCAGGTGACTGTTGGCGGTGTTTCTACAAGCCAGAATTTATTGGCCAGCAGCCGTGGTATTGAACTACGTGGAAGAATAGCTAACAAGGTTGGATTCTACACTTATATTGCAGATAATCAGGAACAACCCAACTCATATGTTGCTAACTGGATTGTAAAAAACCAGGCTGTTCCAGGTGCTGATTATTACCAGAATGGAACAGGATCGAAGACTTATGATTATATGCAGGCCCGTGGCTATATAGATTTTGCAGTGGTAAAAAACTATGTAAACATCACTGCCGGATATGACAAAAACTTTATTGGCGACGGTATCAGAAGCCTTTTCCTGAGCGACTTTTCGGGCAGCAGTTCCTTTGTAAAAATCAATACAAAAATCTGGAAATTGAATTACCAGAATATTTATTCTGAAATCATCCCGGCTTACGAACGCGGAGCAGACAGGCAATTACCCGTTAAATATTCTACTACGCACTTTCTGAGTATCAATGCTACAAAATGGCTGAATGTCGGCCTGTTTGAAAACGTAATTTTCCAGCGTGGCGACCATTTCTCTTTCGGCTATTTAAACCCTATTATTTTCTTCCGTGCTATCGAACGTGGCTATGGCAGCCCGGATAATGTAAACCTCGGATTTAGTGCGAAAGCAATTCCGGTTAAAAATGTTCAGATTTACGGACAAATTTTCCTGGATGAATTCCGTTCGAAAGAATTATTCAGCAGCAATAAATGGTGGGGTAATAAATATGGCATCCAGATTGGCGCTAAATACTTCGATGCCTTTACCATTAAAAATCTTGACCTGCAGTTTGAGATGAACAGAGTTCGCCCATATGCCTATTCTCACTCCGATAGTATTACCAATTACTCACATTATAATCAGCCCATCGCACATCCATTGGGTTCAGGTTTTGTAGAAATAATAGGCATTGCAACTTATAGCCCAATTAAAAAATTGATACTCACCGGCAAACTGATGTATTATGAAAAAGGCGTTGATACCGGTGGATTAAATTACGGTAACGATATCTTCAGAAGCTATAATACCGTTGCAAATCAGTATGGCGTAAAAATGATTAACGGTTTGAGTTCTCAATGTATGCTGGCGAGCTTTAACGGAAGTTATAAAATAGCTGAACGCTTATTCTTCGACCTGGGCTTTATTTACCGCACCTACAAATACGACGGCAACTATTATCCTGAGCAAAAATCACTGAGTATTTACAGTGGTATCCGCCTGAATATTGCACGACGTGCTTATGACTTTATGTAAACAATACTAAAACCAATTCATCATTTTCTGTGCGAATCGGACTCTATTTCGGAAGCTTCAACCCTGTACACAACGGGCATCTTATTATTGCCAATCATATTGCAGAACATTGTGCGGTAGACAAAGTATGGTTTGTTGTTTCACCGCAAAATCCATTAAAAGAGACCAGGTCGCTGCTGAATGAATATGACCGTCTGCACCTGGTAAAACTTGCAATAAAAGACAATCCAAAGCTTGGGACAAGTGATATCGAATTTCGATTACCCAAACCTTCTTATACGATTGACACGCTGACTTATTTGCAGGAACAATTTCCCAAAAATACGTTTAGTGTTATAATGGGCAGCGACAGTTTTCAGAACATTCATCGCTGGAAAAATTTTGAACAATTACTTAAACATTACCCGATTATCATTTACCAGCGACCAGGATTTGAAATCAAGGAAAAGTATGGAGCAGAGTTGCAAATAGTTGTGGCACCAATGCTTGACATTTCTTCAACTTATCTGAGAGGGCAAATTAAAACCGGTAAATCCATTAGGTATCTTACGCCGGATGAAGTGAGCAATTATATTATAGAGAACAGGTATTATTTACTATAGCGCCTGTTTATTTTTATCAATAATTAATAAAATGACGCAACAAAATACCGGCAATATTTTCATGGTCAGGCCTGCAAATTTTGGGTTCAATGAGCAAACTGCCTTATCGAATACCTTTCAACAGGACGGTGCACATATCAGTAATGTACAGCAAAAAGCAAAGCAAGAATTTGACTCAGCTGTTGAAAAATTACGGTCTGCAGGAATCAATGTTTGGGTTATTGAAGATACAGATGATAGTATAAGACCTGATGCTGTGTTTCCTAATAACTGGATCAGCACCCACGAAAACGGTACAATTATATTATATCCAATGCTTACTGAAAACCGGCGTAAGGAAAGAAGGTCTGACATTGTTGATACACTTAGGCAGAACTATTTCGTTTCTAAAATTCTCGATTTTTCAAACTACGAAAACAAACATCAATTTGTGGAAGGGACTGGCAGCATAGTGTTCGACCATACCAACAGATTTGCTTATGCCTGTATTTCACCAAGAACAAATAAAGAATTACTGGAGGAAATTTGTTCTGCTATTAATTACAAATCAATTACTTTTCGTGCTGTCAACCAATCAGGCATTGAAATTTATCATACAAATGTTTTAATGAGTATTGGTGAGGATTTTGCCATCATTTGCCTGGAATGTATTGCCGATGAAAAAGAACGCAGCAACATAAAAGATTCAATTGAAAAATCCGGTAAAGAAATCATTGAAATCCGTTTTGACCAAATGAACAGCTTTGCAGGGAATGCCATTTCGTTATCATCAGATCAGAAGAATATTCTTGCGCTATCACAAACTGCTTACAATTCATTAATACCGGAACAGAAAATCCGTCTTGAACAATACTGCACTTTATTGCCGGTTCGCATTCCCACAATTGAGACAATTGGCGGTGGGAGCCTGAGATGTATGATTGCACAAAACTTCCTGCCAGTTCGATAAATAATTTTATTATCCTAACTTTAGATTTCATTGTAATATTCCATGAAAAGAAAAATCATTGCCGTTCTTTCGGGCAGCATGTGCTTGGTGAACCTAAATGCAACAGCACAAAAACACATAAAGCCAACATTGGCTCAAAAGCAAGCTGCGTACGAAGCGCTAAGAAAATTAACACCTCAGGAAATGAAAGAGAAATTCCTGAAAGAGCATAAACGAAAACCAGATTTTACCGGTACCATTTTACCTGAAAAAAAATCAGGAAAGACTATGAAAACAACAGGTGGTGGTTCAATCTTACCCCCTGACGCCCGATTCCCAGGCGAATTTGAGGAAGTACAAGGGGTTTTCATCAGTTGGCCATACACCTATTCAGGAGTTCCTGTTATTGATACTGTTTCAATATCTCCAGCCAGCAAACTTTACACCCAACTGGCAGACGGAATCCAAAAAGCAGGTGTTAAACTATATATCAACGTTTGGGATGGAGCGGACACTGCGGCTGTAAAAGAATTTATGGTTAAAAAAGGGACGCCATTAACAAACTATCGTTTTCTTGTGTATGAAGGAGACGATATCTGGGCGAGAGATTTTGGTCCGGTTAATTACTATTACGACACAGATGACAAAATCGGATGGGTAGATTTTCGTTATTATCCCGGCAGAGATTTTGACAATGAACTTCCCAAACTATGGGGTGCTGAATTAGGTATTCCTGTTGCATTTTCAAACGTATTTCAAGAAGGGGGTAATATACTTACCGATGGTGCTCAAAATTCATACACTTCGGATGCAGTGTATGGGCAGAACACTTCTTATAATGGTTATACAACAGCACGCACTAAGGATTCATTAATCAGTAATCTTGCACTAAACAGATTGGACGTTCTTAAAGCATTACCACATGATGGCGGTACCGGCCACATCGATCTGTATCTGGATATGACTGATGAAAATACTTTTGTGCAAACAAAAATGCCAATCGATATGGCCACGGTTCCGGGTTTCACGGACTATGCCATTACCAACAGAAATATTGACACACTCAGAAAAAGAAATTCATTTCATAGCAAACCTCATCACTTTTTCAATATTCCCTTCCCTACACGTGATGATGGCTCATGGTATACAACAGCAGGAAATTATGAATTTTACACACGTACTTATTCCAACCATTTGATCATCAACAAAACAATTATTCAACCTATATTCAGCGATGCTTTGAGCGGGAATGCTGCCGGTGATGCTGCTGCAATCGATTCTATTAAAAAAGCCTATCCGGGTTATAAAATTATACCGATTGATATGCGATATCTGGACGGTTCAGGTGGCTCAATCCACTGCATTACCAAAGAAATGGCGGCACCGAATCCAATTCGGTTTTTCCATTATGCTTACCGCCTTAAAGAGGATTACCAATCAAGTTATCCGATCGATGCCATTATAACAAACCACAGTGGCATTGCATCAGCTACACTTTATTGGCGGCTCAAAGGCAGTTCTGCATGGACAAGTATACCAATGACATCTGCCAGCGGCAATCATTGGTTAAGTAATATTCCTGCGAGCAGTACTGCCGTTTCAGAAGTTTTTGAATATTATATTTCTGCAACTTCTGTAAACGGAAAAACCATAACAAGGCCAATGCCAGGTGCAGATGGTCCTTATGAATTTTGGTATGATAATACACCAGCATCAATTAAGGATAAAGTACCTGCAGGATTTGCTATCGGAAATCTATATCCCAACCCGGCGGAAAATATTGTCAATATTGAAGTAGTCACCAGTAATCCAATTGACCTATCTATGAATATTACTGATATCAGTGGTCGTATTGTAGCTCAAAAAGACTTTGGAACAATTACTAATACACAATATTTAACCTTGCCAACAGAACACTTGAGTAGCGGCATTTTCATGATTAATATAATAAATGAAAACGGGAAAATTGCGAGCAGAAAATTAATTAAAAAATAAGAGAGGTAGCCTAATTAAAAAACCGGAACAATGTATGCTGTTCCGGTTTTTTTAATATTGTAAAATCATACTGCCTGCTGCTTCAGATACTCCATCCATTCTTCCGGACTGATAGCATCCTCGGCTTTATAATTGCCAATTTTTGTGCGGCGCAAAGCCTGTAAATATCCTCCGCAACCCAAAGCCTGGCCATAATCCTGCGCCAGTGAACGAATATAAGTGCCGGTACTGCAAGTCACCCTGAAATGCACTTCGGGTAGTTCAATTTTAGTCAATTCAAATTCGCCAATTGTAACAGGTCTGGCGGCAAGATTTACCTCTTTACCGGCACGAGCCAATTCGTAAGCCCGTTTGCCATCTTTTTTAATAGCGGAATGTGCAGGCGGCATCTGAAAAATATCACCAATAAAAGCCTTGGTCGCCTCCAGCAAATCAGCTTCGGAAAGATGCTCAATTGGCTTAAAATCTTCAGGCTGACTCTCTAAATCGTATGTGGGAGTGGTTGCTCCCAGATGTATAATGCCGGTGTACTCTTTTGGCAACATCTGGTACTCGGTGATTTTCTTGGTAAAAGCTCCGGTACAACAAATGAGCAAGCCGGTTGCCAACGGATCCAGTGTTCCGGCGTGCCCAATTTTGGCCTGAATAGGTTTTCTTAACTTGTGTACCACATCGAATGAAGTCCAGTGGTAGGGTTTATCCACCAAAATAACCGTACCTTCTTTAAGCTCTTGTAACGTAGGATTTTTCATCAATTATTTATGAAAACTTCATTTAGAAGTATATTTTTTAAGGATTGCTGCTTAGGCTTTCAATCATTATCTTTGCTGTTCGGTTACATCGAAGAAGAGAAAGAAGAGAAAGAAAAGAAAGCATTTTTGCTTTTAATGGTGCAAATTTATTTTAATTATTCCGAAGTATGTCCTCTGATATAAACAATCATATTTTAAGAAGGCAATACACTGCTCACAAAGGTGACGATTTGCTCAGCCAGGTACACAAAGTTATTTGTATCGTCACTCCAAGAAGCTTTATCTCCGCTGGTTTTCATCCTTCCGGAGAGGTATTGGTAGTAAACAGCAGTCAACTGGATGCAAAACACTGGAATTCATCTTTCATTGAATATGAACTTTTGAACGACCCATTGTTAGCAGCGCCTGAACTGATTAAAAGCGTTTTTGTTGTTTCTACCAAAAACATCATTATCCCCGATGAACTATATAGTGATGAGGCCAATGCAAGTCACTGGCTAAAGTCAATCTTTCATTGTGAAGCCGATGAAAAAATGGCAGTTTATCCATTTGAGAAAAGCGAACTTCATATCAGCTATTCTTTCCCGAAATGTATTGAAGAAATTTTCTCGAAATATACAAATGACTTAAAGATTTTACCGCTGAACATGATTCATTTCAAGAATAGTATTGCGGTCGAAAATCTGCTTCAATGTACTATTTCTGATTGTTTTGCTATTGCCACTTTGCACCACCATAAGAAACTGCACTGGCAACAGACTTTCGAATACGAATCCCCCGAAGACATTGCCTACAAGCTATCTTCAGCTTGTAATCATTTTGGAGTAGACCTATTAAGCTACCCACTCAGCGTAAGCTCTACCAGCATAGAACATCATAGTACACTGAAGAAGTTATATCACTATATGCCATCACTGCAAAGCAAAAAAACAGGCATTTCAGATCTGATATCTCCTGAGTGGTCTGCAACTATACACTTATTCCAACAACTGTACTCATGCGAATAATTGGCGGAGAACATGGGGGCAGAAAAATATCCCCACCGAGCAAAATGCCTTATACAAGACCTACAACCGACATCGCAAAAGAAGGTTTGTTTAATATTCTTCAAAACATGCTGGATTTTGAAGGATTAAAAACATTGGATTTATTTGGTGGAACGGGCGCTATCACTTACGAATTAGCTTCGCGTGGTGCATCTGAACAGACTATTGTTGAAAAAGACGAACAAATGTTCTCTTTTATCAAAAAAAACCTGGAAACGCTAAAAATTGAACAGGCCAGACCTGTAAAAATGGATGTTTTCAAGTTTATGGCGATGTGCAAAGAACAATATGATTTTATTTTCGCCGGACCACCATATGCTTTGCTGAATATTGACGATTTACCAAAGTATGTTTTTGAACACAATCTGCTGAAACCGGAAGGAATCTTTGTGCTGGAACATACCCCCAGGAATGATTATCAAACACATCCCAATTTCCACAGGATAAAAAATTACGGTACCACAGTTTTTACTTTTTTTCTGCAATCCTAAAAAAACCATCACCGATGTCAAACCGCATTTGCCTGTTTCCCGGCTCTTTTGACCCGCTAACCCTTGGTCATGTCAATATTATAGAACGTGCGGTGGGACTTTTCGATAAATTAGTTATTGGCATAGGAACGAACTCTTCCAAACAGGCTATGTTTCCACTGGAACAAAGGAAAGAGTGGATCAGAAACGTGTTTATTAATGAACCAAAGGTGGAGGTTCGATCTTATGAAGGTCTGACAATAGATTTTTGCCGGAAACTGAATGCCCGTTATATTTTACGTGGCATTCGTTATGTAAGCGATTTCGAATATGAACGTGCTATCGCTGATATGAACCACAGCCTTGCACCGGAGCTGGAAACTATATTTTTAACCTCATCGGCCTTACACGCTACTATTTCATCCACTTTAGTACGCGATGTAATCCGCAATCATGGAGATGCCCGGCAGTTTCTGCCGGCTGAAGTGAGATACTAATTTTTCCTGATAAAATTAGTGCCATTCCGGCGATTCAATACGACCTGATGAAACAGCATTTTTGCCATTACCAGGTTCCGAAAGGTTGGATGGCAAAGATTCCAGCGTTTTTTCAATTATAACCAAACGGTCCGTTAATGGCAACTTCAACAGATCAGAAAGCAGATAGTCCATTAAATAGATTTTATAAGCATGGAATAGACGTTAGTCTACCTTTTTAAATTTAATAATTTCACCGTTTGCAAGCCTGATGGAATAAAGTCCTGGCGTAAGATTCTTTATGTCAAGTTGCTGATTTGGTTCTTTGATTTCGATAACCAGAACTGTTCTGCCAGTCATATCTATCAGTTGCGCTTGCGTACCCAGTAAATCAATATCATTTTCGATAATTAATTCAAGATTTGCTTTTGCAGGGTTAGGGAAAATTCTTGCTATTTTGCTGCTTATTTCACTGTTATTCAACCGGATAGTATTACTAAAACCGGATGTTCCATCAATATCTATCATTTTAAGACGATAATAAACATTCCCGCTTGTGGTATAAATATCCTTGTAGGTATACGTGTTATTTCCTGTACCCACTGCCATAATTGTACCCGCTTTTATGAAATTACTTCCATTATTACTGCGCTCAAGTTCAAAAGAATGTGTTAGTTTCTCTACACCCGTTTTCCACTCAAACTCATTATAACCATTATTACTATTGATTCTACCGGTAAAACTCAGTAAATCCAATGGTAAAGCAGTAGCCCCAAGCACCATATTCCATGAGATAATACTTCCGGTAAAACTTCCGAAATGATCTACAACTCTTAATGACCAGTTACCATTAACGGATTTACCCAATAAAAAGGTACCTAGGTCTCCTACAGCGGGAAAGGCTACACTTGCAGTAGGAGCATAATTTCCTGCCGGAACCGGATTTGTAGTCGTAGGTACTGGTGTTGTGTAAGAAGAATTGAAACTTAATGTATTTGCTCCATCCAATGCGCCGCTAAACCCATCACAAGTAGTCGCCCCAATGTGATTCAGTAAAATACACGTTGACAAGTCTGGTGCCACTAGTGCAACAGCTAAGTCACCTACATAATCATGATTTATATTTACATTTATTGTTACGTCATCTGGCGTAGATATCGTTCCTGTAGCACTAACTGTCAGGGTAGAAAGGGCGGGAGCGCCGGTCGCCCCGCAAGCTCCAGTTCCATCAGCTATTGTTACGACACCAGAAGAAGAATAAGTTTGTGCATTAGTAATATAGCCCAAACTCAGCAGTAATAATGTAAGTAATTTTATTTTCATTAGTTTCTATTTTATATAACTTTCTACTACAAATATTGCTTTTAATCTTTACTAAAGTATTAAGGGTTTACCCTAATACCTATATTTTATTACAAACCATAGCTATTAATATCAGATTATCAGTATCATTACGTTATAAAATAAATACTATTGTAATTATTAAAGTATTTATTGCAAAAATTATAAAAAAATTTATTATTCTTTTAAAACTGAAATTGATTACTTTGCAACACATCTTACTAATGACAATTATCTATAATATTAAAAACTGCGCAGAGCATTAATGGCCACACTACTCCTTGCAGAAGACCATCCTGTCACACTTTGGGGTTTAAAAAAAATTGTAGAAGAATTCGGTCACTCCGTGATTTCAACTAATAATAATGGTATAAATGCTTGTAATCAAATCCATTTAAGACAACCTGATATAGCTCTGCTTGACATTAATCTGCCTGGTATGTCAGGATTCGAAATTCTCGAGAATATAAAAAAATCAAGAAGCCGTACGAAAATCGTTTTCTGCACCAGTCATACAGAAATTTCGATGTTCAACAAAGCAAAGGAATTGGGAGCAAATGGCTATATTCTTAAAACCTTCGATTTTCAGGAATTAAAAGAATGCCTTGAAAGAGTAAGCAGCAACGGCTACTTTTTCTCTTCCAGTTTAAATGCAGGATTGAAAATGGACTATAATAATAACCATGTAGAAAATACACATGAATTAACAAAACTCAGTGCAGTCGAATTAAAAATTTTAAATCTTATTGCGAACCAGCAAACCAGCAAAAAGATAGCGACTGAACTTTTTGTTTCAGAAAAAACAATTGAAGCTCACCGCAGCAACATTCTGAAAAAGCTGAATCTGCCGAAAGAAAAAAATACACTTTTAATGTGGGCAATAAAAAATATCAAAAGCTTTTAACGCAACACCTTATTTCCCATACAACCAAGTCATAGCATTTTTGTTAAGCAATTTATTTTTCAACTCAATTGTAAAATCCATTTCTTCTATTAGTTTGCCGGGATGATGCTCTCCCAGCGGGAAAGGATAATCACTTCCCATACAGATTTTATCTTCCCCTAAAATATCCACCACAAAATTCAGCGCTTTCGGATCATGCACTAAAGCATCAATCCAGAATTTACCCAAATATTCCCGTGGGTTTACAGCATTGTCAACAGCGCACAAATCAGGACGAACATTAAATCCATGTTCAATTCTGCCAATGGTAAAAGGAAAACTTCCACCGCCATGCGCAAAGGCAACCCGTAATTTCGGGAAACGCTCCAGCACTCCACCAAATATCATAGAAGCGATGGCACGCGCAGTTTCTGCCGGCATACCCACCAACCAGGGCAACCAATACTTAGCCATATCTTTTTCACCCATCATTTCCCAGGGATGTATGAAAATGCAACAATCCAGCTCTTCTGCGGCTTGCCAGAATGGGTCAAAATGATTATCACTAAGGTTTTTCCCGTTGATATTTGAACCAATTTCAAGACCAGGCATTTTCAGTTCCTTTACACATCGTTCCATTTCCTTAATAGACAGATCAATATCCTGCAACGGAACAGTACCAATACCAATAAAACGATCCGGATGATAAGCACAGGATTGAGCAATATGATCATTAAAAAAACGCGATGTTTCATAACCATGTTCCGGTTTTGCCCAATAATTAAACAGTACAGGAATAGTGGAAAGTACCTGCACGCCGACTTCTGTCATATCCATCTCTTTCATCCTCACCGCCGGATCCCAACAATTTTGTTCGACCTCTCTGAACACTTTATCTCCTTTGATCATCCGCGCGCAACCGGGACAATGATGCTCCAGGTGAATAAATTCACCATACCCGAATTTTTGAAAGTAATTCGGGATATGCTCAGGCATAATGTGCGTGTGGATGTCAATTTTCGAAAAAGCCATAGTCATTAATTTGTGCCGCAAAGGTGCGGATTTTTTAAAGAAGATACGAATCAAAACGATTATTACGTTTATCCGGAACTAACTTTATACTATGAATTTCCACCAAAAATTTATTACTACAATTCTTTTGCTTTTTGCTGCACAAAAAACGATGGTTACCTATGGGCAAAGCAAAATCCATCTTGGCGTCAATACCGAGATTGGTGCCAAACTCTACCCTATTAAATACTATAATGTTTTTGCATCCATTCAACCGTCTGTTTTAATGAGGATAGAAGATGAACAATACAACAAAATAGGACTGATTTTAAGCTTAGGCTTACATATAGACCAGGCCCGGTATAAACTGGTAAAAGAAAGCACTCCGGCCAGTAAGGCATACATCGATATGACCCACCATAATCTTTCCTTTACAGGATTAGTTACATTTCCTACAAGAAATGAATCGCTTAAAATATTGGCAGGGATTGGTGCTGAATATGCGTTGGAAAGCAATGTGGCGTATGCCTGGACGGGTGCAAACAGCATCGGTTTTATTCAGGAATCACCGGAACTGGATAGTCTTCAAAAAAAAGTAGATGCTAACCTAGCTAAAATATTACCGGCAGTTTGTCTTGGGATTCAATATCATTTTCCCCGTGCACCCCGGGTAAAATTCTATTGTCTTTACAGGCAAAACCTTTTGAATTCATTTACAGAAAATATTCCTGTTTACATCATTATAACCGGCAAAAATGATCAGGCTCCTACAAACTACAGGCCCAGCTATCTGAAGCTGGGCCTGAGTTATGACTTTTGGTAAATAATTTTATTGATTGAAATTTAACTCAATGCTGTATGGGGTTTCGAAAGTAACCGTACCTTTCTGAGTGGTCACATTTTGAATAACAATTTTACCCTTTTCACCAGCTAACTCTCTCAAATAATCTATTGCATCAGAGGCCAGTTTGGCGCCGCTTATTTTTAATGCTTTCTCACTTTGATTTTCTTCCGTTGTAACCTTAATCTCATAATTCAGTACTATTTCCTCTTTATCAGAAAGCAACAAAACCGGATAATCAATAAGCTGCATTATGGAGACAGTACTTCCGTTCAGATTCCCACCAAAACTCAACATATCTTTTGTATGGCTTGAAGACATTGTTTTAGTATGGGTTTGAGCCAATACGATACCGCTGCTTAATAAAATAAGAGAAAAGGCAATAAAGAAAGTCTTTTTCATTAGGTATGTTTCTTCAAAAATACAAAAAGATAAATTAAATAATCTGCAAACTATGGCCACTCCATAACAAGGCAAGAATGATACAACCAACAATGATCCTGTATATCCCAAAAGCTTTAAATCCATATTTGGTCACGAAAGAAATAAATGATTTGATAGCAATAATGGCTACTACAAAACCAACCACATTTCCAATCGCCAGTAAGCTCCACTCCTGAGAAGAAACAGTGTGACCATCTTTGTAAAAATCCAATAATTTTTTTGCAGTAGCGGCAAACATTGTAGGCACCGCAAGGAAGAAGGAAAACTCTGCAGCCGCTTTGCGGGTTAGCCTTTGCTGCATCCCTCCGATGATAGTTGCTGCCGAGCGCGACACACCGGGAATCATCGCCAGACATTGAAACAAGCCAATTGTAAATGCCGATGGATACTTAATATTATCCGAATCATCATTGGTATTGTTCTTCCATATTTTATCTACAAACAACAAAACTATTCCACCCAACACCAAAGCAATTGCCACGGTCTGCGGGCTTTCCAGCAGTTCGTCTATTTTGTCCGAAAGCAATACACCAAAAATGGCTGCAGGGATAAACGCAGTAATTAATTTCAGGTAAAAATTGATGCTTTTAAAGAAACGTTTAAAGTACAACACGACAACGGAAAGTATCGTTCCCAACTGTATCGCTACTGTAAACAGTTTTACAAAATCATCAGATTGGATGCCCATCAGCGAACTGCCAATAATCATATGTCCTGTGGACGATACCGGCAAAAACTCAGTCAATCCTTCAATGATACCGAGAATAATAGCTTGGAGTGTAGTCATAAAAACTAGGGAATATTAAGGTATTTGTGTGTTTGCATAGACAACTGCCAACGTGGGTTTTGCTGGATAAATTCGATAATCAGCGGTGTCATCTCATCGCGTTTGTCCCATTCGGTTTGCAGGTAAAGCTTACAATCAGCCGGAACTTTTGATGCATATTCTTCCGCCCATTTAAAGTCCGATTTATTGAACACGATAATTTTCAACTCGTGCGCGAGATGCAGATTTTCTTCCAGCGGCGCTTTAAATTTTTTCGGCGAAAGCGTTACCCAATCCCACTCACCTGTAAGCGGACTGGAAGCAGACGTTTCGATGTGTGTGCGAAAACCGGCTTCCTGCAGTGCATCAGTCAGCGGTTGCAACTCGTGCATCGATGGCTCGCCACCGGTAATCACAGCTATACGTCCGGGATATTTTTCTGCAACAGCTACTATTTCTGCCAGCGTCATTTTCGGGTGCGCATCTGCATCCCAACTCTCTTTCACATCACACCATACACAGCCCACATCACATCCGCCCAGGCGGATGAAATAGGCAGCATGACCTGCATAAGCTCCTTCGCCCTGCAGGGTATAGAAGTGCTCCATTACAGGGTATTGGCGTGTTGTATCTGTTGTGTTTTGAACCAAAATATAAATTAAATATTAGCGGGAAATCTGAGATGCTTTAAGGGTGTTTTTCATCAATCCGCAGATGGTCATCGGCCCTACACCTTTGGGCACAGGTGTGATATAACTGCATTTCGGAGCAACAGCGTCAAAGTCCACATCACCCACCAGGCGTGAGCCACTTTTGCGTGTGGCATCATCGATACGATTAATGCCCACATCAATGATGATGGCGCCGTCTTTTACCATATCAGCGGTCAAAAATCTGGGCTTGCCAATAGCTGCAACAATCACATCTGCCTGCAAGGTTATCGATTTAAGGTCTTTGGTGCGGCTATGTGTGAGTGTTACTGTGGCGTTCCCGGGGTTGGTGTTGCGCGCCAGCAATACGCTCATCGGTGAGCCTACAATATTGCTCCGGCCAATCACCACACAGTGCTTTCCGTTGATATCAATGTTATAATATTCCAGCATCAATAAAATTCCATAAGGCGTAGCCGGCAGGAAAGTATCCTGTCCGAGCAACATTTTTCCCTGCGAAATAGGATGAAAACCATCTACATCTTTATCAGGATGAATAGCATTGATTACCGCATTTTCAGAAATATGTTTCGGTAGTGGCAATTGTACCAATATGCCATCAATATCTTTGTCTTCGTTTAATTTTTTTACCTCTGCAAGCAAGTCTTCTTCGCTCATTTCCATACCAAACCGCAACAAGGTAGAACCAAAACCAAGCTCTTCGCATGTGCGCACTTTGCTGCCTACATAGGCTTCGCTGGCAGGGTTGTTACCCACCAATATAGCAGCAAGATGAGGTGTTTTCCCTCCTTTACTTTTGATCGCTGTTACCTCTGTTTTAATTTGTTCCTTTATATGTGCGGAGACTGCCAGGCCGTCAAGAATTTGCATGGCGCAAAGATAAGACAATTGGTTAATCAGGCAATTTGGAAATTGCTCAATTCCGTAGAAGAGGAAGGTTCTATGCAGAAAATTGAATATAATACTGGTCTTTACATTCAATTATTCTTTAAACGAATGTAATCCTCGAGCGGAAATTGATATAACGAATTGTCATATACAACCATCAAATGAATTTCATTGTTCAAAAAAATGGAGTCTCCTTTAAGAAAATATTTACCCGAAAATGAACCTACAGAAGAGCCTCGAGGCAATCTTTCATTAATGCTGTAATCGTTACTGTCAATAAGTTTTCCTTTGGTTAAATCAAGGCACAATTCAAACTTTCGGTTTCGAGATTCAAAATTATAAGTCTTATACACTAAAGACAAACCCCTTTCAACTTCATAATTGAATATAAAATATAAAACGAAAGGAGCTATTAACGCGTTCAGGAAAAATAATTTAGCCGTTTCATGCTTCCATAATAACAATAGAATAGCAGTCAGTATATTGATTAAAAATACAGCAGGAGCGTAAATTAAAATAGAAATGGAAATACTGGGATCCGGATGCAGTTGAAAAATAAACAGCCAGATTATAATAGTCTCAAGACTAAGTAAAATTAGAAATCTTTTCATAGTGAAAAGGAAATATACTATTACTCCCAATTAGGATAATCTGCTTTCCATATGCTGTTGCCACCAACAAATTTATTCAGGGAAAGATTGAGGCCAAATTCGTTGTAGGCACCCGCAATGCTGTAAAAGGAGCGGGCGTAGTGAATTTGAAATTTATTCAGGTAAATACTGGCCCCGAATGAAAAACCGGCACTACCCTTTTTTGTATCAAGAGCCATTTCTGCACGACGCATATGATTGTAGGCTACTGTTGCTGCAATTCTTTTCGCAATGGTAATCTCAGCACCAAATATGAAATGCCTAAACAGATTATCAGTAAAGTTTTTGCTCACAGTAGTGTCAGCTGATCCAAAAACACTGGTGCTTTTTTTGTCTTCGGGGTTGTTGTAACGCACGTCCCACTCATAAAGATGGTGAACAGTAGTATATAATCGTAAAGGCAAATGTTTGAAACGTTTAGAAATACCCAATTGTAAATCGAAAGGTAAAGGCTCGCTGTTACCTTTTCCAGCTGTGTATTGTTTGGCCATAAAGCCCACATTTTTCGCAACCGCACTGAATGTCAGGAAATTTGCAGTGTCTTCATAAGCTATCCCAACATCCGCCAATACGGCTGTCGCACTTACATCTGCCAGTTTGCTCTGCGCCACTTTAAGCGTCGCGCCATAACGCCAACGTTCTTTATACTGCTTGGAAGCGGCTAAAGAAACGGTAAAATCAGCCGCTTTAAAGGTTCCGTTCTGAACACCGGTAATGTCTGTTTGAGCAAAAGAACCATAATTCAAATATTGAATACCCAAGGCAAAAGCTGTATTTAATTTGGGCAGATAATATCCATAACTCAGGTTGGCATTGCTGATACCGGAGTAAAAGTTGTTGTAATTTAAAGAAAGTTGGTTGTGCAATGCAGGCCTCATCAAGGAAGGGTTTTGCATAGCAAAAGAAATATCTTCAGCGGGATGTGCAACATTGATTCCTCCCAATGCAGAAATATGGGGAGAATTGGGAAGACGTAAATATTCGAAAGCAAACTGAGCCCCGGTCACTTGTGCTTTTGCACCAGCGCACAAAAGCACAAGCAATATTGCAAGGGATAATTTTCTTGAAATCATAAAATTACAAACGCTAACAGGGTTCAAATATTGTTTTCAGCCGTCTAAAACTATTGTCCGTTCAATCGGTTCAAATCTTCTATCAGCAAGTGACTGACACCTGTATTGGAAAATCCTCCGTCGTGAAACAGATTCTGCATAGTTACCATCCTGGTATAATCACTGAATAAAGAAATGCAATACTGAGCGCATTGGTCTGCATCTGCATTACCCAAAGGAGATAATTTCTCAGCATAATCAATAAATGCATTGAAGCCCGAAACGCCGCTACCCGCTGTTGTTACGGTTGGTGATTGCGAAATCGTATTCACACGTACTTTTTTGGCAAAACCATATTGGTACCCAAAACTGCGTGCGATGCTTTCCAAAACTGATTTTGCATCGGCCATATCGTTATAGCCAGGGAAAGTACGCTGAGCTGCTATATAAGAAAGTGCCACTACAGAACCCCATTCATTAATGGCGTCCAGTTTTTTGGCAGTTTGCAACACTTTATGGAATGAAAGCGCAGAAATATCAAGTGTCTTCAGGAAGTTGTCGTAATTGGTATCATCGTAAGGAATGGCTTTACGCACATTCGGAGACATACCGATAGAATGCAAAACGAAATCGAATTTACCACCAACGTGTTCCATTCCTTTATTCATCAGGTTCTCAAGATCGGGAATAGATGTCGCATCTGCAGGGATAACCGGGGCATTATTACATTGTGCAGCCAGCTCATTTATTTTTCCCATACGCAATGCGATAGGAGCATTACTCAATACAATTTGTGCGCCTTCCGCAACGGCATTAAGCGCCACTTTCCAGGCAATAGAACGCTCGTCGAGTGCGCCAAATATGATTCCTTTTTTTCCTTGTAGTAATTGATGTGCCATTGATTATAGTTTAGTAAGATAAATTTCGTGCGTAAAAGTAAGAATTTCTGATTTAGGAATCAGGGATTTGTAGGACAGGATATCGCATTGTGTACCAGGGAATAAAAAAAGTGCTACCCCACCGGGACAGCACTTTTAAGATATGCTTTATTCTTTAAAAAATCATTGACTGTTAGATGATTTGGTAATTTTTTCAACCGTAATGAGTTTATCATTCTCATCTGTAAGGCAGAATAAATAAGTTCCGTCTGCAAAATTGCTCAGTTCCACAGTATTAACAGCCTTTTCATTAAAGACAATTCTACCAACCACATCCATCACCCTTACATTGACTTTAAATGGAGCTTCGATGTGTACCTGATTGCTGGCCGGGTTCGGGTAAATTTTGATTTGCCCTCCGATTCCTGCCTTTTGAATACCAGTGGTGTTTGTAAGGTTGACTGTGTCAGAATAATTGAGGCAACCATTTTCATCTGTTACCTTAACGTGGTATTTTCCAATACTTGTCATCGTATAAGTATGGGCATTAGCACCTACAATGAACTTATTATTCTTAAACCATTGGTAATAACGGTAAATATTTGGGACTTCCAATACCGGGTCAGCATTGATAATGGTAGGTTTTAGTGGTGTTGGATAATAAGTAACCACACAAATATTGGTGGTATCAATACAACCAACCAAATTAGTTACCCTCACCTGGTAATTACCTGTTGTATTTACATTTCTCAAATTAATCGTTGGTGTGGAGGGCAAAATCAGCAAGCCATCTTTCATCCATTGAAATTTGTGCAGAATAAAACCAGGACTGGCTGTAAGCAACACTGAACCTTCCTGGCAAATACTTGCCGCCACCGGAGATAAAATAGAAGCAGAGGTTGAATCCTGCCTTACCAGAACCTGTTGTCTGGCTTTACAACCTTTGGCATCAGTTACTGTTACCCCTATATTTCCTGCCAAGGCAACAATCAGAGAATCTGTGGTAGCACCGGCAATCGGTGTCGGAGCTTTATCCCATTGCCAGGCAATTGCTGTAGGTGCATTGGCTTTCAGGGTTAGGGTCGAGCTTCTGCAGATATACAATCCGGTAGTGCCGGTTGACCCAATTGCAATCAACGGTAAAGGGTTTACGTTTACAGCAATTGTTGTCCGGGGCCCTTCCACGCTGGTAAGCGGGCAGGTTTGACTTACATAATGATTAGTACTCCCTAATGTAGCTGTAGAGGGTGTTGGCGCAGTAGTACTTCCTGTGCCACCTGTAGCAACTGTGTACCATTTGAGAGAAGAACCTATAGCGGTAAGTGCCGTAGCAGGAACTCCCAAACATAATTCAACAGGATTGAGAGCAGCAGGTGCAGCAGGTGTGGTTGTTACATTAACGACAATATTGGCTCTTGGACTTTCGCATCCCAAAACGTTGGTCTGACTCACATAATAGTTCAACACTGCTACTGTGCCTGTTGCAGGTACGGGAGCGGTTGATGAGCCGGTTCCTCCTGTGGCAGCAGTATACCATTTCAACGTAGTGCCGCTTGCTGTTAATGCTGCTGCAGTAGCACTCTGACAATAATTTACAGGACTTATTACCGCAGGTGCAGCCGGCAATGGATTGACTATTACGGTTAATCCAACCCGATAACTTTCACAACCTGATAAGGTCTGGGTCACATAATATGTTGTACTGCCCACTGTTGTTGTCGAAGGAATGGGTGCGGTTGAAGTTCCGGTTCCACCACTTGCTGTTGTAAACCATTTCAAGGCTGTACCGGTTGCTGTCAAAGCCGTAGCTGTACCACCAAGACAATAATTAACCGGTGTAATTACTTTAGCGGGCGTGTCGCCAGGATTAACATTCACAACAATAGGAACACGGATACTTTCGCAACTGGACAAACTTTGTGTTACATAATAGGTAGTGGAACCGGCTATAGCAGTACTTGGTGTAGGAGCTGTGGTACTACCGGTTCCGCCGGTTGCAGCCGTATACCATTTTAAAGAAGTTCCGCTCGCAGTAAGCGGCGCGGCAGTGCTGCTCAGGCAATAATTTACGGGAGAAACAACTCCCGGAGCAGGTACAGTAGTAACAACGATCATGGTTACAATATTGCTGGTATCATCAGGTACCACCGCGCAGGGCGAGCTGCTGGTCATAATACAAGAGACTTTATCTCCATTAGCCGGGACATAAGTATATGAATCCCCTGTGCTGCCCGCAGAAATTCCATTCACAAACCATTTGTAGGTTGGAGAGCTCCCACCACCCAATGTTTTGGAAGTAAAAGTAACCGAAGACCCTAAACAAACATTATTGGCAGATTCGGTAATTAATATTTCAGGTTTGGTAAGAATCGCTCCGGCACAGCTTCCCAGGTCATCATTCAATTTTTTTCCAACCGAAGTAATACTCAATAAAGTCAATGTATCAAAGCCCAGCTGATAACTGGCAATACCATCACTAACCCTGTCATCTGTGAAAAGTTTATCACCGAAAATAGCAAATCCGGCTCCTGCAGAAACAGTCAATCCAAGCGGATTATAGTAGACCCATGATTTAACTAAAGTACCCGAAGAACTATATTGTCTGAAAAATGGTGACGTTCCTGACTGATTGAAAACATACCAGTTCCCTTCGCAATCTGCCAGCAAATCATAAGGTGCAGCACCCGCTGCGCCGGTAAATCCTGAAACCGTTGTCAATAGTGTTCCACTGCCCGTTCCGTCATATTTATAAACGTCGCCGGTTGCACCTACAAGGCTGTAGATATAACCACCACCTGCTGCAATATTTACCGCAGGTACTGAGCCTGTGGAATGGCCGGTATTAACCCAGGCTGAGGTAGAAGAATTGTAATAAATATAATTGTGAGACGCGGAGTCGATGCTATAGAAAGTAAGCGTGGTAACACTACTGCCCAAAACCGGTGAAACGGTCAATCCGTAAGTGCCATCAGGTATTTTGATGGTATTTGCAACAGGATTGGTGGACGAAACCGGCAGACCAGGGTTATAATTATAAATTGAATCCTGGGCGGTCATGCTGTATGTTTTACCATAAATTATATTACAGACGGGCAGTTGAGCCTTCGAAGAAAAAGCAATCAACAAACAGCCAACCAACAATAATTTTGCCAAGCAGTATTTCGACATTAGTAATGATTTTTAGTTGAATGAGTAAATGACGATTAACGGATGCCCATTTTTTGCAATTCTCCTGCTGTGAGAGAAGGCACACTCACCGGACTTCTTAACAACTCAACAATTCTTCTTCCAACTTTAAGTGCGCCGGCTTCTGATGCAAAACCCAGCCCATTATCTTTCCCGGGCATTTCAGACTGATGAAAATAAACTTTCCCGTTGGCTATAATATCATAACCCCATGTCGCGGATTTGGTTTTGAAAGTTTGTATTGAATAGATGATTTCCTTATCCGAAGCCAATTGCTGAATTTTGTTTACTTCATTCGTATTAGTTGCAACAACGAGGCTTTGGGCCTGCACATTAATGGAAATTGCAAAAAGAAAATATAGGAGCGTTTTTTTCATTTTAAAATGATGTTAAATAATTAAAAAAAACAAATCTAAAAAGTGAAAATACTAAAAATACCTTAATTGTTAAAAATATTAAAAAGCTTTTTTTTATTTTTTATGGAAACTGCGTGCTGTTTCATCTTAATTTTTCAATAAGGCCAATGGCGGAATACGACTATTGTCGTATGATTGCATGGCAGAGTCATTAAAAAAATATGCATAACAGCAAACGGACATTAAAAGACCTCTCTTTTTCAGGTAATGAAACAGGTGGAAATATTATTAATCTGATCGACCGTTGCAATACGTTCGTTGGCCGGGCTGTTCTGCAAAGGCAATTGATTAAAGCGCCTCAAAGCTTCGAAGCTTTACAGGAACAGCAGGATGCTATCCGGTTCTGGACTAAAAATGCGGAGAAATGGCCACAGCTCATCACCAACGGTACGATTGTGATGCTGGAAAAATTTTATGAATCGGCAGACTCTTATTCCGGTAATCCGGGAGGGTTCAGCTTTTTGAACGGCAAGGTTTTTCAAAAATTATTCAACCGGAACGAATACCATTTTACCCAGTTTTCCATTTCTCATTTGTCTGATTTTCTAAAAGGTTGCAGCGAATTTGTAAAGCTGGCAGATACAGAACCGGCTTTACCATCTCTGTTGAAAAACACTTTCCATGAAATGAAAGAAAAGATGGAACACAGGCTCACAAAGGATTTAATCACTATCAACACGAATACTCCTTTTAAGGAAGTGGCACAGTTGAGCTTCCATGCCCGCAGGGAAATGAAGGCTAATATTCAGCATCTTATCGAACAGTATGCACGCCTCGATGCCCTGTTCAGCCTGGCTAAAGCAAGCATGGAACATCATTGGAATTTTCCTGAAATATTAGCTCAACATGAAGTGCGCCTGGAAGCTAAGGGTTTGTACCATCCTTTGCTCGACCATGCAGTCAAATACGATTTAAATTTCAGTCCGGGTAAAAATTTCATGATACTGACCGGTGCAAATATGTCAGGAAAAACTACCCTTATGCGGGCTTTGGGTGTGTCAGCAATATTGGCACACCTGGGGATGGGCGTTCCTGCCGATGCGATGCGTATCAGTTTTCTCGAAGGAGTGATTACCAATATGCACGTGGAGGATGATTTATTAAAAGGTGAAAGTTTCTTCCTGGCTGAAGTGCTGAATATGAAACAAACTGCCGAAGCGGTTGCCCAAAGCGGCTCGCAGCTTGTACTGATGGATGAATTATTTAAAGGAACCAACGTGCATGATGCCTACGAATGTACCAAAGCCATTGTAGAAGGCTTGTTGAAACACCCGCAGCACATCCTCATATTATCTACCCATCTGCACGAAGTGGCAAGATTTTTTGAACATCAGCAAGGATTGAGCTTTTATTGTTTTCATACAACGCTGGGTGCTGAGGGCAATTTCGAATTTAATTACCTGCTCAGTCCTGGTATTTCAGATGAGCGGATTGGCTATAAAATATTGGTGAGAGAAGGTATAGTCGCGATTCTGAATGGTAAAGGGTAAATGACTATTGCAAAGCCTTTACTAAGGCTATCTTAAAGTGCTTACGCCTTTGAAATAGACCCTGAATGCTGGCTTATATTTGGATAGAAGTATTGGAAATATCATTTCATGCTAAAACAATCCGTTTATGAAAAAGCACATTCACTTCATTACCGCTCCGCTTTTATTGATGATAGTTATATCGTCCTGCAGCCCTAAATATTATGTACCCACTACGCAAAATGTACCGATAATAAAGGCTAAAGGGCAAACCAACCTCACTGCAGCCGGCAACTCCAACCAGGCAGAATTTCAGGCAGCCTATGGTATCAGTAATTCAGTAGCCCTGCAGGCAAACGGTGGTTTTTTGTTTCCCCAGGATGAGAATAACGGGAATGGCGGCTCCGGTAATTTTATAGAGCTGGGTGCGGGTTATTACAAGAATTTAAGCCCGGATTTTCTGTTCGATATTTACGGAATTGCAGCCATCGGCCGCATGGAAAATCATTTTCCCACCACGGTAACAGAATATCCCGGAACGACAGGTAAAATTTCTGCCAGTCTTCTGCGCTTTGGTATACAGCCCTCTATCAGTTATCACAGCAAATATTTTTCTGTATCGGGCTCTGCACGCTTTATGAATCTCAGCTACGGAAATATTGATGGAAGCTTTATGTTCCAATCAGAAGATCAGGTCATGTATCTGAAAAGCAATACATCCCACCTTTTACTGGAACCGGCACTGACCATTCGCGGAGGTTTGGAAAAAGTAAAACTGCAGATTCAGCTGCTGGGTAGCGCTAACCTTAGCAACAGCAATTTCAAACAGGAAAAATCGTTGCTGACCGCAGGTTTGAATTTCAATTTTTAAAAGCTATAAAATCACAGGCAAAGAAAGAAATCCTGGCCTGTGATTTTATAAAAATGTTCAATACTTTAATTGTGCAAGGTAAGAAGGCATCGATCTTACTTAGCAATAACGATTTTGGTTTTTTTACCGTTAGCCAAAACGAAATCAATCACAATTTCTTTAGTGGCAGGATTGAAATAACCTTTTCCCTCAACGCCTTCATAATTAACCATTGAGATTTGTGCATTTTGCTTTGCCGCAATAATTGTCTGATCATTACAGTTTAACTGAAACGAGAAGATGTTATAACTATTTGGCGAATAGTTATATCCATTAAACTCAATCAGGTTGGCCTGGCTTTCACTTTGAAATATCCTGATATCCATCCATATACTATCAACCAATACGCCGGATTCGTACCGCAACATCTTAGAAAATTTTTCGCCGACAATTGATGGCGCGCATTTATCATTGACAACAAGGTTTGTGGCATAAGACTCCACAATGCCCGAATTAGTTTTTGCCTGCAGAGTAACCGGGTAAACGCCATTGGGCACATTGACTGCATTAAAGGAAATATCCGAAAATATATCAGCCCTGTTATTTGCTGAAAAAACAGCTTCTGCACCGGCAGGCAAATTAGAAAATGAAAGCTGGATCGGCTCTTGAATACCAAACGTAAATACAGACACTGCATTAACATAAAGAGTAGGTCCATTATTGTAAATAAAAAAATCGCCGGGCTGATTCAGCTTCAGGGCAAGATCAACGATAGGAATGGTCAAATTAATTATACTGATCTTCGTCCTTCCACTTTCTCCGGTCAAAATCAACTTTACTGGGTATTTGCCTGGTTTTGGCGTGCCGGTTAACTTGAAAATAATTTCTGTTTCATAAGGTGCGACACCTTTATTAGGAGTAATTGTCGTGAAGATGTTTTGAGGAACGCCCTCAACACTAAGCGTGAGTTTTTCCTGTATACCACTATCCCGGGTAATATTGAGCCTCAGCTTTTCCTGCCCTAGATTATTTGAAGATTTTGAAATGAGCGTTAAATCATAAATGCCTTCAACCGTATATCCGGTCAGTATATTTTCTTTCGTTGAAAGATCAACAGTGCCTTTATTGCAGGCTGCGCCAATTAAAAAAATCAACAATAAACTCAGATAATTTTTTTTCATAGGAATAAGATTTCGAACAAGATACAAAGTTTTAATACTTAACAAAATTTTCGTTCGATTTTGATTGTAAAGTATCTAAACTTGATTATTGGTGCCTTATTCGGTCTGGTAATTTTCAGAAAAGCCCGTTACGCTTGAGCTAAGCATTTTCCACAGGATAGGTTCAGAGATGTTGTGGATGCAAATCCGCTCTGTCTATGGTTTGGGATGCGCTGCAGAACATCAGGAACAGCGGGTTGTATGAAATGATTTTTCTCTTCACGATTAAAAAGTAAATTTTATTCTGAAGCCTAGGTTTATTAGTGAACCCACCCCTAACCCCTCCAGAGAGGGGAAACCAGCGTGTAGATGAGAGTGACAATTTTTAGCGTGGCTCCAACGTTGCAAACTTTGCAGAGGCTCATGTGGTCATTCTTTAGTGAGCGCTGGGGAAACCAGCGTGTAGATGAGAGTGACAATTTTTAGCGTGGCTCCAACGTTGCAAACTTTGCAGAGGCTCATGTGGTCATTCTTTAGTGAGCGCTGGGGAAACCAGCGTGCGGATAAGTGCGGTGGGGTTAACACAAACATTTTACAAGTGCTTTTTCTGCTGTACACATTTACTTTCCTTGTCTTTTGTACTAAATAATTTTTGCAGGAAAACAACAACAACTCAACATGCGCAATTCCCCTCCTCAGAGGGGTTAGGGGTGGGTTTTGTGGTGCTGATTGCGGACCTGCCTGCGGTAGGCAGGTCCGCTTTATCTGTACGGGATGCGCTGCAGAACATCCCGAATAGCGGGGATTGCTTCGTGCCTCGCAATGACGCGTGTGGTGTTATGATTTTGCGTGGCTCCAAAGTTGCAAACTTTGGAGAGCCTCATGTGGTCATTCTTCGGAGAGCGAGGACGTTTGTAGAGATTCTACGGAGAGCGGAGATACGTCCACCAACGTATCGGCCTTAGGTTCTCAGCGTATCGCCGATACGTTCCACAACGTATCGGCGTTAGGTCTTTAGCGTATCGGCGTTAGGTCCTTAGCGTATCGGCGATAGGTTTTAGGTCTGGAAAGTGGTGTATAATAGAAACCTTCCAGTTTGGAAGGTTTCTTTATTGATCCAGTTTATCCGATAATCCATAAAATCCTGATTCGGACAGACTTTTTGCTTCCGGTGTGGCTAAAGTTGCAAATTTTTGATAGAGACGTTTGTAGAGATTCTACGGAGAGCGGAGCTGGTTTCGTCGATTCGGATTTCAAATCCTCTTTATTTGTGATTCGGGATGCGCTGCGCTAACATCCCGAACAGCGGGAGATGAAAATTAATTTGAAAATAGCTTTAGAATAATTTGGCAGGAATCTATATTCTGTTTGCACAGATATAAAGCATCATTTCTTTCTTCCATCTGAAGAGGCATAAACTTTATAGCTTTTTCATAATCGGTCTTTGCAGACTTAACAGCGGCTAAGTATTTGTCGTTTTCTCCATTTGCTTTATAAGTGTTTTTTAGGCGAAAATAGGCTGTAGCCCTTGACAAAAAACCTATTCCGCTGTTGCTATCAAGATGTATCAATTCATTAGAAGCAAGAATGGAAGAATCCCACTGAAAAGTGTAAAGATGATAGCTGACAGCCTCCATAAGACTGTCGGATTTGCTTTGTTTTTGCGAAAAACAAAATTTTGATGAAATCATTATAATACAAATAAGCAGGCATCTCATAATCAGAGTAACATTTAAATATATTCAATTAAAGATTTCGCCTCGCCTAATTCAAACTCCTGAAATCCACCGGCACCAGTTTACTCACACCAAGCTCTTGCATTGTCACACCATAAATCACATCCACAGCAGCCATCGTCTGTTTGTTGTGGGTAACGATAATGAACTGTGAGTTGTCGGAGAACTTGCGGATCATCTGCGTGAACTTGCCAACGTTGGCGTCATCCAGCGGTGCATCAACCTCATCGAGGATACAGAATGGTGCTGGCTTAATGAGGTAGATGGCAAACAGGAAGGCCGTTGAAGTCAGCGTTTTTTCACCACCTGATAATTGCGTCAAAGTACTCGGGCGCTTTCCTTTTGGTTGTGCATAAATCTCAATGCCACTGTCGGCCACATTATCCGGATCAGTGAGGCGCAGGTCGGCCGTATCTTCTTCGGTAAACAATGCTTTAAATACCACCTGGAAGTTCTCGCGCACTTTATCAAAAGTCTCTTTGAATTTGGCATTGGCGGTCATTTCCACTTCTTCAATGGTGGCCAGTAAAGAATCTTTCGCGTTTACCAGGTCCATTTTTTGCTCTACAATAAAGTCGTGGCGCACTTTCATTTCTGTATAGGCTTCTATCGCTGTCGGGTTTACCTCGCCAATATTTTCGAGGCGACGTTTCATTTTTTCCGCTTCTGCATTCAGTTCTTCCACACTCTGTTCGCCGGTACGGTCCTGGTCCAGTATTTCCTCAAGATCTACTTTAAACTCCACGCTAAGACGCTCTTTCATCCCGGCAAGCTGCAATTTCATTTCATTGAGCTTATCCTTAATTCCGGTCAGTATCGTATCCGCATTTTCCTTCTCACGGCGCTTCTGGTTCAGTTTTCCTTCTTCCGCATTTACGGTGTTGCGCAGCTCATAAAACAAACGGTCTGTTTCGGCCAGTATTTTTTCATCCGCTTCTTTCTTGCGCATCATATCATACAACTCGGTGTCGCCAAAATTGAGCTTGCCCGATGCTTCTGATATCTGCTGCGAAGTTTCCTGCAGTTGTACTTTATTTGTTTCTATTTGCGTTTTTAATTCGGCAAGTTTGGTATTTCTGTAAGCCAGATCCTGCTTCAGGGTTTCGGCTTTTGCCTGTTGTTTCAGGAATTCAATATTGTGCTGGTTGTACTGTTGGGTGGCCATATTATAGTCCAGCTCCACCGCCTTAAAGTCGGCTTCAGCAGAACTGATGCGCTCCTGTAAAGCTTTGAACGCAGCAATGATTTCATCCAGCTCACCACGGGTGTTGCTGATGTTATCCTGCGTATCATCCAGTTGTTCCTGCAGGTCTTCCAGGCGTTTGGTACTGGCTGCATTGGTGTGTTCCAGATGCTCCATCCTGTTTGTCAGACTTACAATATGATTACCCAGTTTATTCAGTTCCTGCTTTGTTTGTTCAATCGCTTTGTCGTTCAGCTCCTGGTTGTAACCGGTAATCAGGGTTTGCGTCTCGCTGATTTTTTCACGCAGCGCAGTTGTTGATTTGGTCAGCGTTTCAATTTCTTTGCCCAGTCGTTCCAGGTTTTTAGAACGGCCGATTTTATTGCCTTCAAACGAACCGATAGAACCACCGCTCAGGGTGTATTGTCCGCGCAAGGTTTTACCTGTTCTTTCCACCAGCACGATACCTTCAGGTAAGATTGCATTCAGCATTGCTGACTCAGTATCTGCGATATAAACGTGTCCCAGCAAGTGTTTCGCCAGTGGCAAATATTGCCCATCCACATTCAGCACATTCAAGGCCGGTATAAATCCTTCAATATCCACCAGTGGAATTTCCCTGATACCATCGGCAAAACGGTCGAGCACAAAGAAGTTGGCTTTCCCTTTTTTATTTGACTCCAGCAAGTGGATTGCTTTGGCAGCTTCTTCAATATTATCCACCAGGTAATAGTTCAGATAATTGTCCAGCACATTTTCGATAGCAGTGCGGTATTCATTTTGCACCACAAAAACATCGGATAGCAAAGGCGCTTTATTGTTCCATTCTTTATTCTTGCTTAGAAATTTGATACTGTCCGGATACCCTTCCAGGCTTTCCACCAGGGATTTCAGCAGGTCGTGTTCGTTTTTTCGCGAGTCGAGACTTCTGTTTTCATCAATCAGTTTGGTGCGCAATTCTTCCACCTGACCTTGCGTTTCCAGTATTTTTGTTTTCACTTCTTCGTGGCGTGTTTGCATGGCCACCAGTGATTCCTGCTTGTCATTTTGTTCTGCTTCCGCAGCAATTTTTTCTGTATTGATTTGAGCAACCTGACTGTTGCGTTGTGCAATCTCATCCTGCGTATGCAGGATGCTGCGCTGAATATTCATCACCGAAGAGTCGGCAATCGCCACTTTCTTTTCGGCATCAAACTGGCGGCGCTGATCTTCCAGCATTTCTTTACGTAATCCTTCTACAATGCCTCTTTTCTCTTCAAAAATGATTTGCTTATCTGCCACCAAATCACGTAGCGATTCCAGTTGGTCGCGCGCATCTTCAAGCGAAGTTTTTTCTTTTTCAATCAGTTCTTCTGCCTGCGCAATAGCCGCTTGCAACTCTGTCCACTGCGCATCGGCATTACCCAGAAAGTTGCTCAGGTTTCTTTCGCGCTCACGCAAATATTCGAGGCGTTGAGAAGCTAATTTCTTTTCATTATCAAGTTGTACAATCCTGTTTTGCAGTTCATTGAACTGGCGTTGCATTCTGCTCAGTTCCGTTTCGCGCTCAATCAGTTTTACTTTATCGCCTTCTATTGCAGCTTCGCCGGTTGCCACTTCGGCATCCAGATGCGCCTTGCGGTCCTGCTCACTATTATGTTGCTCGTTCAGGTCTTTGTAGCGGTCGTTAAAATCTTCGAGCGAAGCCTTGGCCAGCTCAATGCTCACCAATTTATATTCGTCCTTAATCTGGAAATAGCGTTCGGCTTTTTTCGCCTGACTTTCCAGCGTGCGGAGGTTATTACCTATTTCAAACAGCAAATCTTCAATACGGGCAAGGTCCTGCTCGGTTCCTTCCAGTTTTTGTTTCGCTTCTTTCTTTCTTGTTTTATAAATAGAAATACCCGCCGCCTGCTCCAGCATTCTGCGACGGCTTCCTTCTTTATCTTTGATGATATCATCCACCATTCCCAGCTCAATAATCGCATAAGAGTCATTGCTGACACCGGTATCAAGGAACAGGTTATGTATGTCTTTCAAGCGGCAGGCCACATCATTCAGGCGATATTCGCTCTCCCCGTTTTTATAAAATTTACGGGTAATGGTTACCGTGGTGAACTCTGTCGGCAACAGGTTCCGGGTATTCTCAAATGTGAGCGATACTTCGGCCATACCGGATGCAGCACGCGTACGCGAACCATTAAAGACAAGGTCCTCAAGGTTGTCGGAGCGCAGTGATTTGATCTTATGTTCACCAATTACCCAGCGGATAGCATCCACAATATTGGACTTGCCACAGCCATTCGGACCTACAATTCCGGTAATGGGATGATCGAGCGTAATTACAGTTTTGTCGGCAAAGGATTTGAAGCCTTTTATTTCGAGCGATTTTAATTGCAAAGGATTCCGTTTTAAAAGGGTAGCAAATTTAGTGTTTTCGATGAATAGTTTATTATATGTTTTAACCAAATGGAATTCCATTGCAATAAGTATGACTTTCAAATATTTAGATAAAATCTATTCTTTATTGATAATTTTACCTACAATAAAAGCATCCAACTACCGTTTCTGTAGAAATCAAAAAATAATACTTATGAAAACCGCCCTCAAATGCCTTTTGGCCATCGCCATTTCCTTTTCTTTCGCCTCGTGCCAGAAAGAAATTCCAACCAAGCTGACCGGGTATTTTTATACCACAGATTTACCTTCGGATGATGTTCATTATAAACTCTTTGTAGATGGAGTAGAAAAAGGATATCTGCCTTATTATGGAACAGGAATAGAAAAATTAGCCAGTATTGATTCCACCATGAAAATCACGACACTAAAACTTGAATTTATGTCGGGCCGACACCAGATACAGGCAAAGGATGCTTCCGGCAAAATAGTTTCATCAGGAGAGTTCTATTTTGAATTTTATAAAAACAAAACCAAAAGCGGTGTAACAGGCGGTATAGGTGGTACCGGCTCAGCAATGTTTAATAGCCCTCATGAGGTTGCTGTCTTACTGGCGAAGGACGTAAAATAAGTTATTAAGGTTATGATTTTAACCTAAAATCTACTACTTTTACGGTTCAAATTATAATTTACTATGCAATTCCCAGAAGCATTAAAGTACACTAAAGACCACGAGTGGATCAAGATTGAAGGAGATGTAGCCACAGTTGGCATTACAGAATTTGCACAACGCGAGTTGGGTGATATCGTATTTGTCGATATCGATTCTCAAGGCAAACCCTTGCAAACCAATGATATATTTGGTACGGTAGAAGCAGTAAAAACAGTTTCAGATTTATTTTTGCCACTTGCAGGTACGGTTACAGAAGTGAATCCTGCTTTGGACGGTAATCCTGAATTTGTAAACCAGGATCCTTATGGACAAGGATGGATGGTAAAAATGACGATTGCTAACCAGGATGATATTGCACACTTGCTTGACGCAGCCGCTTACAAAGATTTAGTAGGAGAATAATTAATGATCAGGCAATTATTTACTGCCCAATCTATACATAAAAAAAGAGCAAAGTCCGCCGCTATTGTGTGGACTTTGCTCATTTTTATTGCATGCTTTATTCCGGGAAATGAAATCCCCAATGTCAATATTCCTATGGCAGACAAATGGGTTCATTTTGTGCTGTTTGGCGGATTCACCTTTTTGTGGTTGCTGGCAAAACCCACGTTAGCAATCAGGCAGCTTCTGACCATAGCTTTTGCCGGTATTATATTTGGCTGGCTGGTAGAAGAATTGCAGGGTTTGCTGCGTTTTTTAGGACGCGCAAAAGACATAAAAGATATTCTTGCAGATGCTTTGGGAGCACTGCTTGGCGTTTTGTTATTTTATATTTTTGCCAGAATTGCGGCAAAAAGCAATTCCAGATAGTTTAAAAACAGTATTTATCTATGTTTCGTTTGTTTAATTATGTAGCAGTGTTTGTTATGGCGCTTTCTCTTTTCTCCTGTAAAAAGAAAGAAGAAATTAAACCTGTTGTCGACCCTGGTACTCCAACCTACTTCTCTATCAAAGGTTTTGTAAAAGACCAATGGAAAACCTTCCACGGACAACCGGTAATGCTTACCCAAATCGTGACCTTAAATGACAAAACTGATACTACCCTGCTTTCAGGATTGACAATGCGTTGGAGCCCCATTTTTAAAACATTTTTTGAAACAGACATCAGCGATCCTAAATTTCTGGACAAGTATGAATTTACCATGTTCGAAGAGGAGACCACACAAACACGGACCTTTTCTTACGTTGCCAAAGATCCGGCTTTGTTTACCCAAAAACTACAAATAGCTGCGGACGTTTTTACCAATAAAATCCGCAACATTTATATTGAAACCCAAAAACAAAGCTTTTGGAATACACAAACAAAAAAATTATTGTATTCTCCCATGCATGTGCTGCAAATACAAGAGCACAATGACCCGTTAATTGGGGGACAAAAAGACCTGGTGATTGAGTATAAATTTATGTAGTAAATAATTTGAAAGGAGAAAATGACGAAAGAAGAATTCAGTGTGGTTGCTCCCTCTCTGCCCCATCTGCCGGGCGTTTACAAATATTTTGACAGTTTCAAAACACTCATTTATGTTGGCAAAGCAAAAGACCTTCGCAAACGGGTGGGATCCTATTTCAATAAGACACTAGATAACCGCAAAACGGTTAAACTGGTTTCGCAGATACAGCATATCGAATTTACGGTAACAGATAGTGAACACGATGCTTTCCTGCTCGAAAATTCACTGATCAAACATTATCAGCCCAAATATAATATCGAGCTGAAAGACGATAAAACCTACCCGTACATCGTCATTAAAAATGAACGTTTCCCAAGGGTGTTCCTCACAAGAACTGTGGTACGTGACGGGTCTGAATACATCGGTCCTTTCACAAGTGTTCTTGCAGCGCGGGAACTTCTCGACCTTATCAAACAAAATATTCCCCTGCGCAATTGTACACTCAATTTAAGCCAGCAAAATATCGAAAAAGGAAAATTCAAAGTTTGCCTGGAATATCATCTTGGCAATTGCAAAGGCCCTTGCGAAGACTACCAGAGTGCGGAGGATTACGATGAGAAATTGCAGTATATCCGGCATATTCTCAAAGGCAATATCAGCGTTGTATTAAAAAGCCTGAAAGCCGAAATGCAGGAACTGGCGGGCAGCATGGAGTTTGAGAAAGCCGAAATTGTAAAACAGAAAATGACGGCGCTGCAACGTTATCAGCAAAAATCTACTGTTGTCAATCCGCGTCTGAATAACATTGATGTGGTTACTATTCTGAGTGATGAAAAATCGGCGTATGTCAATTTTATGATGCTTCAAAACGGCACCATCATTTATGCCAATACAACTGAAGTAGAAAAGAAAATAGAAGATGAGGAAGAATCCGATATTTTATCGCTCGCCTACGCTCATCTCCGCGAACGATTCAACAGTATAGCAACCGAAGTAGTTTCTTCTATGCCTATCGATTTACCTTCATCTGAAATGACGCTGACCGTTCCGAAGCTTGGCGACAAGAAAAACCTGCTGGATATGAGCATGAAAAATGCGCAGATCTTTAAAGATGAATTGAAGCGCAAAAGCTCGCTGATGCTGACCAATGCTACCGATGACCAGAATATGCAAACGCTGAGAGAACTGCAGGAAGCATTGCATTTACCAAATCTACCTGTCCACATCGAATGTTTTGACAACTCAAATTTTCAAGGCTCCTATCCTGTTGCAGCGATGGTTTGTTTTCGCAACGGAGTATCCAGCAACAAAGACTACCGCCATTACAAAATAAAGACTGTAGAAGGAATTGATGACTTTGCATCGATGACTGAAATTGTATACCGCCGTTATAAAAGATTATTCGATGAAGGAAGATCTTTACCGCAGCTTGTCATTATTGATGGCGGAAAAGGTCAGCTGGGAGCGGCGTTGAAGAGTATTCAGCAACTTGACCTCCTGGGCAAAATGACAGTTGTGGGTCTGGCAAAAAGAGAAGAATCAATTTTCTTTCCGGGCGATAAGACACCTTTGCAATTACCCTACGACAGTCAGGCACATTTGCTGGTGCGTCGCATCAGGGATGAAGTGCATCGATTTGGGATTACCTTCCACAGGCAATTGCGAAGCAAAGGAACAATCAAAAATGAGCTGGAAGAAATACCCGGAATCGGCGAAAAAACAGCCACCGAATTATTACAGGAATTCAAATCGGTAAAAAAAATAAGTACCCTAACCGAGCGCGAAATGACAAGGGTAATCGGTGCATCAAAGGCTTTTATCGTCTGGAAATATTTTCATGGTGAGGATTAATTCTTTTTGTTTGCAAAATATTTAATGTTGCTGTTCGTTTATGGAAATAAATATTGAAAACAGGTTTCACTATTTAAACTAACATCCAACATGAAAAACATCTTTCAATGTTTTGTTATCCTCCTTTCCCTAAATTACTTTTCTGCATCTGCTCAAAATATTATCGGCTGCTCATTCGGTGTCAACAGACCTGCCGGGATGACCACAGCAATTGATGTATTGGCTCCCTTTTATGGGGCAATTTCGTATGCCCACTACTTTAAAATAAATAAACTCCTGAGCAGAACTCCGGCAATAGAATGGAATGGCAGCAGCTATATTATGGATGGCAGGTTCACAAAAACTTCAGGTAAATATCTATCGATTCGAGCAAACTCCTGCAAACTTCAGCCAGAATATGCTTTACATCGACGCTATAAGGATGCCTATTCTTTTAAACTTTGATATTTCAGATAGTACAGACAGATTCAGGTATTTTGCCGGCATTGGTCCTTACGCTGATTTTATTGTAAAGGCAGAAGACCGTAACAAAATGGATTATAAGAAATACAAGGAAACTGCGCCCATACAAAACAAGATTCAAATGGGCCTTCAGGCTGAAATTGGTTTTGTACACGGAAAAATACCCAAACCTTACGGGTTGTCATTTCATTGTGGTTTCACGTACCAGTTTACCAATTACCTGAGTTCGTATGATTCATTTAAACCGTTTGGTTCTTATCTGAAATTGGGGATTGTGTTTTAATAGTTTAATGCGCCGAAACATATTTCAACCCTACAATAGAGCCTATCAAGGTAATTACAAAAAATAAGCGCCAGAAATCAGCGGGTTCTTTAAAAAACAGGATCCCAATCAATACACTACCAACAGCCCCAATGCCTGTCCACACTGCATATGCAGTGCCTATGGGCAAAACCTTGGTTGCCTGGACAAGTAAATACATACTGACAGCAAGGCAGAGCAAAAATCCTGCAAACCACATATAATAAGCATTGCCGCTGGCGTCTTTTGCCTTGCCCAGGCAGGCAGCAAATCCAACTTCAAAAAAACCGGCGATGATGAGCATAATCCATTGCATACTGTGAACATTTTATTGTTCAAAAATACCAAATAGAAAAGGAAAATCACGAAAGAGTCTAGGTGCCTACGCGGCAAATAGATATAACAATTATTCCGGCAAAAACGATAATTCCCATTATTAAATACAGCATCAGATTGGTTTTTGGTATTACATACGGTAAGATAAGGGATGCAGTTGTTTGATATAACAATTTATTAAAAAAATAGCCGCCGAAATAATTTCCCGACGGCGACCTTAAAAAAATTTTTATAAACTATAGTTGAGATAGACTTGTTTTAATTATTGCAACACATTCATCAATCTGACTGCGGGTGATACATAATGGAGGAGCAAAACGGATTTTATCGCCGTGCGTTGGTTTGGCCAGCAGACCATTTTCCATCATCTTCAGACATAGTTCCATTGCGCCATCTTTACCCAGGTTTTCATTGTCTATCACTACGGCAGTAAATAATCCTTTGCCACGCACCAGTTTTACATAAGGACTGTTCAAGGCATTTAATTGGGCACGGAAATAATCTCCCTGCACGATGGCATTGTTACACATATCTTCTTCCTGCAACACTTTCAGCGCTTCGATAGCCACAGCACATGCCAACGGATTACCGCCATAAGTGCTTCCGTGCTGGCCGGGCTTGATCAGCAACATGATTTCATTGTCTGCCAAAACAGCTGATACTGGTAAGGTTCCGCCACTCAACGCTTTTCCTAAAATAACAATATCAGCCCTTACCTCTTCATGCTCGCAGGCCAGCATTTTGCCAGTACGGCCAAGGCCTGTTTGAATCTCGTCTGCTATAAATAAAACATTGGCTTCTTTGCAAAGCGCTGCTGCCCTGCTCAGGTATCCTTCATCCGGAACCACCACACCAGCTTCGCCCTGGATTGGTTCAATTAAAAAACCTGCAACATTAGGATCTTTTAGTGCTTTCACTAAGGCTTCTATATTGTTATAGGTTACTGTTTCGTAGCCGGGCATAAAAGGACCATAATTGGTTCTTGCATCTACGTCGTTACTGAAAGAAATAACATTTAGCGTACGGCCATGAAAATTGTTTTCGCAAACCAGAATTTTAGCTGCACCTTCCGGAATTCCTTTTACTTCATAACCCCAGCGACGCGCAAGTTTCAGCGCTGTTTCCACCGCTTCCACACCGGTGTTCATCGGCAAAACCTTATCGTAGCCAAACAATCCGGTAATATATTGTTCATATTCGCCCAGTACATTGTTGTAGAATGCACGGGAAGTAAGGGTAAGTTTCTGTGCCTGTGTTACCAGAGTATTGATAATGCGCGGATGGCAATGCCCCTGATTAACTGCTGAGTAGCCCGATAAAAAATCAAAATATTGTTTCCCGTCCACGTCCCACACTTTGGCACCGGCACCTTTGCTCAAAACAACCGGCAAAGGATGATAATTGTGCGCGCCATGCTCATCTTCAAGATGAAGGAAATGTTGGGTTTTATCTGAAATTTTAGTTGTAGCTACCATAGATTGCAAAGGTAAGTAATTTGTTGTTGAAGCGCTTAGGACAAGAGGGTTAAATGATTCCTATTTCAGGTTTTTATTCATTTTTTGTCTGGAGGTCAATTTTAAAATTGACCTCATAATAAAAACGCCCCTTATCAGCTAAGGGGCGTTTCGGATATCAAAAATAAGTTTGTTCAGTAATTAAAGATTGATGCTGTCGTTAGTGCGGGCATCAAAATATTTGTACTGGGTAATCGGGAAGCTGTGGTCGGCAACAACTTCAAATTTGGTTTTGTATTTTTTGCTCCATTTGTGTCGCAGCGAACTCCAGAAGAAACCTTTGGTCAGGTAAGCTTCTACAATCGGATGCACTTTCAGCATCAGTTCGCGGTGGCCCTGGTCTACCAGGTAGCTCAGGTCGCGTTCGATATTGTCGCTCAGCAACATAGTTGGTCCTATTTTTCCGGTTCCTTTGCAGGTAGGGCACTCTTCAGATGTATTGATGTTGAGCTCCGGGCGCAGGCGCTGACGGGTAATCTGCATCAATCCAAACTTGGAGATAGGCAATATGGTATGACGTGCACGATCGGGTGTCATCGCCTCCTCCATTGCTTCGAGCACCTGGCGCTTATTTTCGGGCAATTTCATATCAATGAAATCGACGATCACAATACCTCCAAGGTCGCGCAGTCGCATCTGGCGGGCTATTTCGGCTACGGCTTCCAGGTTGGTGGCCATTGCATTCTGCTCCTGCCCGGCATCAGCGCTACGGGTACCGCTGTTCACGTCTATCACGTGGAGCGCCTCTGTATGCTGAATGATCAGGTAAGAACCGCTGCCCATGCTCACGGTCTGGCCAAAGGAGGCTTTTACCTGCTTGCTGACACCATATTGCTCAAAAATGTTTACGCCTCCGTTGTGGTAGGATACGATTTCTGCTTTCTCAGGTGCTACCCGTGTAATGTACTCGCGGGCATCGTCGGCTATACGTTTGTCGTTGGACACTACACGCTGAAAACTTTCGTTGAGCAGGTCGCGCAGTATAGAAGTTGTTTTTGTTTGTTCCCCAAGGATCTTTTGAGGCGCTTTTGCTCCTTTAAGATTGACCTGGATGGTATCCCACATTTTCACCAGTTCCGCTACATCTGCGTGCAGTTCTTCAGTACCCTTACCTTCTGCAGCAGTACGTACAATCATTCCATAGTTACGGGGCTTTACCGCTTCTACTATTTTCTGAAGGCGTTTGCGTTCTTCGGCAGAGTGGATTTTCCGGGATACGGAAACAGAATCGTTGAAAGGAGTCAATACAAGAAATCTTCCCGGCAAAGAGATTTCGCAACTCAGGCGCGGACCTTTTGCAGAGATAGGTTCTTTCAGGATTTGAACAATTACTTCCGGCTTCTGATTGATGACGTCGGTAATTTTTCCGGCTTTAAGGATGACAGGCTCGTTTTTAAATTTACTAAAATCGTCGCCCCAGCTCTTATTGCCATCTATAGATTGTTTGGAGAATTTAACCAGCGAATTGAAATGCGGACTGAGGTCGGTATAATGCAGAAATGCATCTTTTTCGTACCCAACATCCACAAAAGCGGCATTGAGCCCCGGCATCAGTTTTTTGATTTTACCCAAATACAAATCCCCGACCGCAAAATCGTCCTGTCCTTGTTCGTAGTGTAGCTCCACCAATCTCTTGTCTTCGAGGAGGGCAATTTCTACCACATCTCCCGAAGCATTGATAATAAGTTCTTTATTCATAGCTACCGTCTTTGTTAATAAATGAAACGCTGATTCGCCCTTTCAAAATTGAACGTACATAAATGCGTCGCCCCACGTTCCGTATGCCTTTATTGGACATACAGAACGCAAGGGACTGTCATTATTGATCGAAACAAGATTTTTTTATAGAAAAGCCTGAGCAGGCCTCCGGCGAAAAAGAGTTGTTTAAACTCTATTTATTTTTTCTTATGACGGTTTTTTCTTAAACGTTTTTTGCGTTTGTGAGTTGCTATTTTATGACGTTTTCTTTTTTTACCACAAGGCATAATCTGAATGATTTAATTTGTTATTTAATACTCTTTATGTAATCGTCAATATCCTTGGCAAATGCCGGGTTATTGATTTGTTTTTTGCATTCCAGTAAAAGCGCAATAGCTTTTTGGTTTTCTCCCTGTCCTTTGAAAGCTTCTGCCAGTCCCAGCATTGCTTCCAGATTTTTGGGATCATTTTTTAATACCGTTTCAAAGCGTTGTTGTGCTTTTGGGTATTGTTGTGAGATCAACCCTTGCTGTCCGAGCAGTAAATTTGCTGCTTTGTTTTCGGGGTCTTTCTTTGTTATTTCTTTAATCACCGCCACACCTTTCATCGCTTCTCCGCTTCCGAAATAACATTCTGCCAATCCTAATCTTACTGTGTCATTGTTTGGGTTCAGTGCTAAACTTCTCTCGAAACAATCCGCAGCACTCTCTGCTTCCCAGTGTTGCAGACCTTCAGAATGTTCGTTCCGTGCAAGGTCTAAAAACAATTGGGCGGCGAAGGTGAGCTTTTTTTCCGAATTTTCCAATTTTGCAGCCAAAGAATAATAATGTGCTGCCAGTTGCATTTGCTTGTGCTCCTGCCAGATTTGACCATATTGCTGGAAAATACCTGCCATCTGCGCAGAATCTTTTGCTCCTCTTAATTGTGTTTCAACGGCTTGTATTTCACCAAGTGCATGTTGAGGCAGCTTCTTTTTATTTGCGACAATGAAGGAATCGACATTCAGTTCAGCATGCTGGTGTCCCATTTGCCCGCCACCCATTTCTGGTTTTCCGGCCGGTTTTTTTGGTTTTGGCGGAATAGTATTCAGCCCGAAATAGACTCCAGTTAACAGGAGCAAGGCAACTAAAACGGATATGATTGGTGTTGAACGCACAATAGAATGCTTGAAAATGGATGGCAAAAGTAAATGAATTTGCCGTTTTATTTTCAAGAATAAACTGGCGCAATGACACTTATTGACTATTTACGATTATTTTTACGCGCTGTTTTTATCAGTTTTATATCAATGAAAGTAACCGAACACATCAGTCAGGCCACAAAACCTATCATTTCTCTTGAAATCCTTCCTCCTGCAAAAGGAAAGGGGATTGATTCTATATTTAAGGTATTGGATTCGTTTGTAGAATTTAAACCTTCCTTTATCAATGTAACCTACCATCGTGCAGAGCAAATGTTTAAAAAACGCAGTGATGGAAATTTTGAAAGGGTAGAAATCCGTAAACGTCCGGGAACGGTAGGCATATGTGCCGCCATTATTAACCGGTATAATGTTGATGCGGTCCCTCATATGATTTGTGGTGGCTTTAGCAAAGAAGAAACGGAAAATGCGTTGATTGATTTGCATTACCTGGGTGTAAATAATGTATTGGCTCTACGTGGTGATGCTGCAGCGAATGAAAAGTTTTTTACCGCCCATCCGCAAGGTCACCGTTACGCAGAGGATCTGGTAGGACAAATAATGGAACTTAATAAAGGCCAATACCAGGAGTCTGATATTATTGATGGCCTCAAAAGTGACTTTTGCATTGGTGTTGCAGGATATCCGGAAAAACACATTGAAGCCCCAAATCTTGATACCGATATTTATTTCCTGAAAAGAAAAATTGACCTGGGCGCAGAATATGTGACCACACAGATGTTTTTCGACAATGCACACTACTATAATTATCTCCAAAAATGCAAGGAGCACAATATTAATGTCCCCATCATTCCGGGATTAAAACCAATCACAACCAAGCGGCAATTATCTGTTTTACCCAGTGTTTTTAATGTTGATATTCCTATTGAACTGACCAAAGAAATGCTATCGGCCAAAACGGATGCGGCCTGCGAACAAATTGGCGAAGAATGGTTGTTGCACCAATGCCAGGACTTGTTGAAAAATAATGTCCCAATCCTTCACTTTTATACCTTAGGGAAACCTCACGTTATTCAGAATGTGTTGAGAAAATTATTCTGATTTTAATTCAGTATTTTAAATAAATTACAACAAAGCGATGTAGGCTTACTGCTGAAAAAATTTAAGAGAAGTCTACATTTGCTGCGATTCAATACAACCAAACAATATGTCAGCATCTCAACGCCCGCCTGTTTATTACAGCGAATACCTTCAACTGAATAAAATATTGAATGCCCAGCTTCCGGAAAGTGGAAAAGAAGGGATAAAAGCTGATGATGAGATGTTGTTTATCATCATTCATCAGGCTTATGAGCTTTGGTTCAAACTGGTTTTACACGAACTGGATATTGTTTGCGATATTTTTAAACAAAAAGAAATTTCGAATAACTCTCCGGACATTTATAATGCAGTTCACCGCATCGAAAGAGTTTGTAAAATCCTCGAGCTTTGCGTACAGCAAATGACCATAATCGAGACAATGACCCCATTGGATTTTCTTGATTTCAGGGATTTGCTTAGGCCTGCTTCAGGTTTCCAAAGTATTCAGTTCAAAATTATCGAAGCCAAACTTGGATTGGCTTACGACAACAGGTTCGGCAAAGGCTATTATTTATCCCAGCTCAACAGTGATGATATTGAACGCGTGAAGAAAGCTGAAGCTGACGAATCGTTAATCGTTTTACTGAACCGTTGGCTGGAACGTATGCCATTTGCAGACAATCATCAATATTGGGAAGAAAAAGGTGCCGAATCATTCTGGGATATCTACTCGAAAGCATACAAAGAAAGCCTTTCGGAGTATGAGCAAGGGAATATTGCTACCTATGAAAAACTATTCGGTAATACTGAAGAGTATCCTGAAGGAAGGAGCTTTAGCAGAGCAGCAAACAGAAGTGCTTTGTTCATAATGTTATACCGTGATCATCCAATGCTACATTTACCTTACGAACTGATCAGCTATTTGCTGGAAGTAGACGAAATGTTGTCGATGTGGCGCCACAGACATATCCATATGGTTCAGCGCACCATTGGAAAACGGGTAGGAACTGGCGGAAGTACCGGTGCAGAATATCTGAAGTCAGCAGCTGACAGTCATTATATCTTTAAAGAAATGGCAGAACTGACTTCGTTCCTTTTGCCCCGCAATCTCTTACCCACTTTACCAAAATCTCTGGAGAGCGATCTTGGATTTAAATAGAAACCCAATAAGTCATCATTAAATTATAAAAAAAACACCTCACAATGAAAGTTGTATTATTTGCAGGAGGCCGTGGTACCAGAATTTCTGAAGAATCCGTACTTCGCCCCAAACCGATGATAGAAATCGGTGGAAAACCAATCCTGTGGCATATTATGAAAACGTATGCCGCTTTTGGACACACTGAATTTATTATTTGTCTCGGCTACAAAGGCTGGGTGATCAAGGAATATTTTATCAACTACTTTATGCACAATGCAGATGTAACTGTTGATATGGCCAACAACTCCATCGAAGTCCATAACAACTTCGCTGAACCGTTTAAAGTTTCCCTGATTGAAACCGGCCTGGATACTATGACTGCAGGGCGTTTAAGACGTGTACTTCCTTACATTGGCAACGAAAGATTTATGCTCACTTATGGAGATGGATTGTGCAATGTGGACATGAACAAACTGGTAGAATATCACGAATCGACAGGCAAAATTTGCACTATGACGGCCATACAGGCCAATAGTCGTTTTGGGGTGATCAATATGGAAGAAAACGGTACAATCAATGGTTTTGAAGAAAAACCTGCCGATAGCGGAACCTGGATCAATGGTGGTTATTTTATTATTGAACCGGAGATTGCAAAATATCTTCATAATGATGCAGATGATATTATGTGGGAGCGCCAGCCAATGAATGACCTTGCAAGAGACGGACAAATCGCTGCATTCCGTCATCACGATTTCTGGAAGTGCATGGACACCATCCGTGAGCGCGAAGAACTGGAAGAAATGTGGTTAAATAATCCTGCCTGGAAAAACTGGTAAAAACTATTTTGTGAGATGATTAATTTATTGAAAAAAACTTTTGAAGGCAAACGCGTTTTCCTGACAGGGCACACCGGCTTTAAAGGCGCCTGGATGCTGCAAATATTAAACTGGCTTGGCGCAGATGTAAAAGGTTATTCACTTGCACCTGAAAACGCCAATGATTTGTATAATGAAATCAACGGTGATGCTATCTGTTACACATCTGTAATTGCAGATGTACGAGACCTGAGCAAACTACAAGGAGAACTCGTACGTTTCGAGCCTCATTTTGTTTTTCACCTGGCTGCACAAGCCCTTGTACGAACCAGCTACGATGCGCCTGTAGATACTTTTGCAATTAACGCGATGGGAACGGCTCACGTATTGGAAGCAATGCGTTTTCTCCAGCAACCCTGTATCGGAGTAATGATTACAACCGATAAGGTTTATGAAAATCCGGAACGAGGACAAGCCTTCAATGAAAATGATAAACTCGGCGGATACGATCCTTATTCTGCAAGTAAAGCCGCAGCAGAAATAGTAATAGCCTCCTACACACAATCGTTTTTCAATCCAAAAAATTACGACAAACACCAGAAAGCTATTGCTTCGGTAAGAGCAGGAAATGTGATTGGCGGTGGCGATCGTTCTGTTGATCGAATCGTGCCGGATATTGTACGTGCCCTTGAGTTTGGCGACAAAGTAAACCTGAGAAATCCGGGCTCTGTGCGCCCCTGGCAACATGTGCTGGAACCAATTGGTGCCTACCTTTTGCTCGCAGCAAAAATGACTGAAGATCCGATTAAATATAGCACACCCTTTAATTTCGGACCTGAGATTGAAGATGAGAAAACCGTTGAAGACTTAACGCGTATTTTTTTGGCTTCCTTCGGAAAAGAAGACGCTTATCAAAAGACGGAAAATTCCAGCAACGTTCACGAAGCAAATTTGCTGATGCTAGATAGCAATAAAGCAAAATCTATGCTGGGTTGGGAACCAAAATTAAATGCAGAAACAGCTATTCGCTGGACTGCAGATTGGTATGCCAACAAGGAGCAAAGTGCTACAGAGAAATGCAAACATCAGATTGAGCAATATTTTGGTGCACTTTAATTCCAAGTAAAAAATGATTTACCGTAGTAAAGCTCCCTTAAGAATTGGTTTGGCCGGTGGTGGTACGGATGTCAGTCCGTATTGCGATGAATATGGAGGAGCTGTGTTGAATGCAACCATTTCTCTCTATGCATTTGCGACGATTGAATTGCTTTCAACACCAACCATCATTATTGATGCCATTGACCGCAACGAGAAAATCGAACATCAATTATCCGATACTTTACCAATAGATGGGACACTTGATTTAGCAAAAGGAATTTATAATCATATTGTAAAGAATTTTGGAAAGGTTGGTTCTGGCTTCAGGCTTACAACCTATGTTGATGCGCCTGCCGGATCTGGCCTTGGCACCTCTTCAACCTTGATGGTAGCTATTCTGGGAGCTTTTGCTGAATGGCTTTCATTGCCATTGGGTGAGTATGACATTGCACACATGGCCTATGTTATTGAACGCGAAGAATTAAAAATGGCAGGCGGAAAACAGGATCAATATACTGCAACATTTGGTGGTGTAAATTTTATGGAATTCTACGCCAATGATAAGGTTATAGTGAATCCGCTCAATATTAAACCGCAGTATTTACACGAAATAGAAAATAACCTTCTACTTTATTTTACTGCAACAAGCCGCTTGTCTTCGACAATTATTGAAGCGCAAAGCAAAAATGTTGTGGATAAAAATCAGCAATCAATCGAAGCTATGCATCAACTGAAAGAGCAGGCACGCATGATGAAAGAAGCTTTACTAAAAGGGAATGTGGATGAAATCGGACCAATACTGGATTTCGGTTTTCGGTATAAAAAGCAAATGGCACAAGGCATTTCAAACACTTCGATGGACGAGCTTTATGAAGTTGCTTTGAAAGCCGGAGCAACCGGTGGAAAAATTACCGGAGCAGGTGGTGGTGGCTTTATGATGTTTTATTGCCCTGACAATACACGGTATGCGGTAAAAAAAGCATTGGCAAATTATGGTGGCGATTTTCGTGAATACCAATTCACAGAAAAAGGATTGTCCAGCTGGCAGGTTTAATTTCACAATATAAAATCAGATAAAGTGGAGTGCATTGTTTTGGCAGGAGGATTAGGAACCAGGCTGCAAGGCGTTATCGGTGCTATGCCGAAATGTATGGCTATAGTTGCCGGCCAACCATTTTTGTTTCATTTATTCCAATACCTTGAATCACAAAATTGTCATCGTGTCATTCTTTCTTTGGGCTATAAACACGAAATGGTGGAGAATTGGCTGATCGCCACAGATTGGGAATTCGAAATTGAAATAGTTATAGAAACAGAACCCCTGGGGACCGGTGGAGGAATAAGTCTGGCAATGAAACAATCGACATCTAAAAATGTTTTTGTGCTTAATGGTGATACCATGTTTCGTGTTGATTTAAAAACAATGTTGAATTTCCATCAAAATAAAAATGCAGCCGCAAGCTTAGCACTAAAACAATTGAATAATTTTGAGCGATATGGTGTGGTAAAAATTGATAAAAACGGATGTGTACAATCTTTTGAAGAGAAAACATTTACTGAAGAAGGCCTGATTAATGGCGGAATTTATATCCTTAACCGGGATACATTTCTTGCAAAACAATTTCCCGTAAAATATTCTTTTGAAAAAGAATATCTGGAGCAATATGTCGTCGAGCAAAAATTTTATGGTTTTATTGCTGACACTTACTTTATAGATATTGGTGTACCCGAAGATTATAATCAGGCACAAAAAGATTTCGCATAAATTATACTTGAAAAGATGAAAATAATTATTCTCGGCTCGGCACATCCACTGCGTGGCGGCGGCATTGCAACGTTCAATGAGCGAATGGCATCTGTATTGCAAGAGCAGGGGCATGAAGTAATTATTTATTCTTTCTCCCTCCAATACCCATCATTTCTTTTCCCGGGAAAATCTCAATTCACAGACGAACCTGCCCCCGCAGGATTGAATATTAAAAGTGTTATCAATTCTATTAATCCACTAAACTGGATCATCCAGGGGAATAAAATAAAAGCCGAACGGGCTGACTTAATCATTGTCCGCTTCTGGCTTCCTTTCATGGGTCCTTGCCTGGGTACAATTTTGCGCATCGTCCGAAAAAACAAGCATACTAAAATAGTGAGTATAACGGACAATGTTATTCCGCACGAAAAACGATTTGGTGATGAAGTCTTCACAAAATATTTTTTGAAACCCATTGATGCTTTTGTAGCAATGAGCAAAGAGGTACTACATGACCTGAAATCCTTTAGCAATAAACCTTCCGTCTATACACCGCATCCTTTATACGACAACTATGGAGCATCAGGTAATAAACGTGAAGCACTTGAAAAACTTGGTCTGAATCCTTCAGAAAGACATTTGCTCTTTTTTGGCTTTATCAGAAAATACAAAGGCTTGGATTGGTTATTGGAAGCTATGAATGATGACAGAATTAAAGCTGAAAATATTAAACTGATTGTTGCCGGCGAGTTTTATGGTGATGAAGAGGTGTATACCCAATTAATCGAAAAATTTCAACTACACTCCTCCGTAAAATTATTCACAACCTTCATCCCAAATGATGAAGTAAAATATTATTTCTGCGCTGCAGATCTTGTTGTTCAACCTTACAAAACTGCCACCCAAAGCGGGATTACACAAATTGCGTACCATTTCGAGAAACCAATGATTGTAACAAATGTAGGTGGCCTTGCCGAAAATGTACCGGATGGAAAAGTCGGATATGTTGCTGAACCAAATCCAAAATCAATTGCAGATGCCATTATTGCATTTTATAAACCTGGCAGCATTCCTCATCTGGAAGAAAACATTAAGCGCGAAAAAGATAAATACAGTTGGGAGAATTTTATTCAGCAATTACTTGCAGTTGCGCAACTATAATTTAATCTAACAAAGCAGCTCAACCAATCGGCTGAGCTGCTTTGCTATTTATATTTTGTTTGATGTCTGACATCTTGTGTCCTGCATCTTTCGTCTCCCCTATTAAAACTTAGGGTTATTCGGGCAGAGGTATTGTATTTTTTTGTTGGGTGGAATGCGCAGCAGGTATACGATGGAGGCTTCGATGCCACCCTGTCCTTTCGTTGCTGCATTCAGTGCCGAAGTGTTGTAGTCATAAGAACAGCCAAAGCGGATATCCCAGTATTCGGCTGCAACATAAGGGATGATCGCATCTTGTGTAC